>NZ_JAPHPW010000018.1 GCF_026241515.1 Vibrio sp. 14G-20 | reverse complement strand
CAACTCCGTTATTACTTAATTGTAGTTGCAATAACGGGGCGGACCATACATTTTGTTTTTGATCTATGACGAAACTGAACAAAGCATGGTATTGACCGCTTCAATATGGTGCAACTCCCTTATTTGGTGCAATTGTCGAGGTCAATTTTTCGATTTTCAAGATCCATAAAAGTGCGCGTAAATATTTAGGTTCTATTAATCAATAAGTTAAAATCAAAAACTGTTGCACGAAAATCACCCGCCACACTTGGAACACATCTTGCGTTCACTGTTGAGTCTTTAATTAATTACAACATTGAATCGCACGATATCAGTGCAAATCAGATAAAGCGAAGGAGAATGCTTTAATGAGTGAAACGGTGACTCAAGTTCATAGTGCAGTACAAACCCTTACCCAAAGTTCAGACACTTTATTCCTATTACTCGGCGCAATCATGGTCTTCCTGATGCACGCTGGCTTTGCGTTTCTCGAAGTCGGTACCGTCCGAAAGAAGAACCAAGTTAACGCGCTGGTTAAGATCCTTTCCGACTTTGGTGTCTCCGCCATCGCTTATTTCTTTATCGGTTATTGGGTTGCTTACGGCGCTCATTTTTTTGCCGACGCTGAAACGCTCTCACAAGGTAATGGCTACGAACTGGTTAAGTTCTTCTTCCTTATGACCTTCGCAGCCGCAATTCCTGCGATTGTTTCAGGCGGTATCGCAGAGCGTGCTCGTTTCTATCCAATTTTGATTGCGACACTGTTTACGGTCGGTTTCATCTACCCATTTTTCGAAGGCATCATTTGGAATGGTAATTTTGGCTTCCAAGATTGGTTAGAAGGTCAATTTGGCTATGGATTCCATGACTTCGCAGGCTCTGTTGTCGTTCACGGTGTTGGCGGTTGGATTGCATTGGTTGCGGTTTACTTCCTTGGTATGCGTAAAGGTCGCATCCGCGCAGGTAAACACACAAACTTCGCGCCATCGAACATTCCATTCTTAGCGTTAGGTTCTTGGATCTTATGTGTGGGTTGGTTTGGCTTTAACGTGATGTCTGCACAAGCAATCAATGGCATCAGCGGCCTAGTGGCGATGAACTCACTGATGGCAATGGTTGGTGGTATTCTTGCGGCACTTGTTGCAGGTAAGAATGACCCAGGCTTTATTCATAATGGTCCTTTGGCTGGCTTAGTAGCGATTTGTGCAGGTTCAGACTTAATGCACCCATTAGGCGCGTTAGTGACTGGCGGCGTGGCAGGCGCATTGTTTGTTTACTTGTTCACGTACATGCAAAACAAAACACAGATTGATGATGTACTTGGTGTGTGGCCTCTACACGGCGTGTGTGGCGCTTGGGGTGGCATTGCAGCGGGTATCTTCGGTCAACAAGCACTCTGGGGGCTAGGGGGCGTGAGCTTTGCTGCTCAGGTTGTCGGTACTTTGGCGGGTATCACTGTGGCATTAATTGGCGCAATGATTGTTTATGGTGTCTTGAGCAAACTAACAGGCCTACGTTTAAGTGAAGAAGACGAATTCAACGGTGCTGACCTTGCTATCCACAAGATCTCATCCATCAACGAAGACTGATCACGCTTCAATAGACATACACTAAGCGGCTTCGGTCGCTTTTTTTGTGCCTGCTCCTTCTTAACCCACCAATATCGAGCGAGTTATGTCACAAATAACCAATGAATTCAGTTGGCTAAGACTATGGTCTAATCCCTAAAACTATTGTTGGAATTTGAACAGTGCTAAGCTGTTACCAAGTGACATATCTAAAAGGACGTTATATGCATTTTCCATATAGAAATATCGTAATTCTTACTGGTGCCGGAATCTCAGCGGAGTCGGGGATACAAACATTTCGAGCACAAGATGGATTATGGGAAAACCATAAAATCGAAGATGTCGCGACACCTGAGGGTTTTGCAAAAGATCCAGATTTGGTGCAAGAGTTCTACAATAAACGTCGTCATGGCTTACAAAGCGAAAGCATCCTGCCAAATTCAGCCCATAAGGCGCTAGGAGAGCTTGAAGATAAGTTAGACGGCAAAGTAACCATCATTACTCAAAACATCGACAACCTTCATGAGCGCGGTGGTAGCAGCAATATCATCCACATGCACGGCGAGCTATTGAAAGCGCGATGCAGCGAATCCAATCAGGTTATCGAGCATAAAGACAATATCGAAACCGGTGAGCTTTGTCATTGCTGCCAGATCCCAGCTCAAATGCGTCCTCATATTGTTTGGTTTGGCGAAATGCCACTAAGAATGGGCGACATCTATTCAGCACTAGAAGAAGCCGATCTTTTTATCTCAATTGGTACATCAGGCGTGGTATATCCAGCTGCCGGGTTTGTACATGATGCGAAAATGCATGGTGCACATACAATAGAAATCAACCTTGAGCCAAGTGCAGTAGAGAGTGAGTTTGAAGAGAAGCGTTACGGTAAGGCGAGCATCGAGGTGCCTAAACTGGTTGGCGAGCTATTATGTTCAGAGAGGGGCTCTCTAACGGCTTAAAACTTCCTAATCCGTTATCAATGGCAAATGTACATCGGCTTTAAGAACCTTAGAGTCACATGTATGTTTGCTTTTTTGTTTCTACTTACGTTTTCTCAGCAGGAACAGGCAGTAAATCAAGATTCAATTAAGTGCGTTGATCTGCTCGCAGAGCTTTTTTCATTTTGTACATCGCTTTATCTGACTTATCCAGCGCCTGTTGAAAGTTTTCTTGGCAAGTGACTTCTATGCCATAAGAGAAAGATATGTTTTCACCATGGAGTAGGTTAGTAAGTTGAGTAACAAACTCGCCTCCACGACCAAGCTGCGCTGTCGCGACAAATTCATCACCACCAACCCTAAAGACCATTTCATCTTCAAGTGCAGCTTGACTGAGGGCTTGAGAGAAGCGAACGATCATCAGATCTCCAACTTGATGCCCTTTGCGGTCATTCACCGTTTTTAAGCCGTCTAAGTCGAAATAGATAAGCTCGAATTCTTTGAGTTTGATGGCATCGAACTTCTTACGATTGTACAAGCCTGTTAGCTCATCTTGCTTACTTTGATCTTTCAGTTGAGTCGTAAGTTCGGTAATACCGTAGGCGATAAGTAGAAAAGCGATCTGCAGTAAACCATCTTCAAGAAAGGTATCGAGCAATTCATTTCTGTCTGCCCATTCATCGAGGTGTTTGAGCTCTGTCGTCACATCATAGAATAGATTGAATATAAGAAGCAGCGCGCCGCAGCGAAGGATTTTATGAGGGCGAATAGCGTGACGAGCAACGTAGTAGATATACATGGTAATCACGAGCGTGTTCGTTTCGAAAAACAGGTCGTAATTAGAGTCTATGTGGATGAATGAACTCAGACCAAGCATCAATAATGACGCAAGCAGCATCAGAGTCACAACCAATAGTATAGGGTTCGCTGGCATATTATAACGCACTCCATATCGTTTAGTGCCATCGTATATAAAGTATAGATAAAAATAAAGCGGCTTACGCCGCTTTATTAACCTGTCAGTAACAATCTAGTTGTTTACTTTAAGTTTTTGGAAGTACTCGTCATAAATAACGCTCGCTTCACCAACTTCATCTTGCCAAACGCCGTTATCCATCACTGATTGTGGTGGGAAAACGTTCTTATCTTCAGCAAATTCTTTTGGAAGAAGAGGGTAAGCCGTTTTAACTGGAGTCGGGTAACCGATCTCTAGAGCAATCTTAGCTGCGTTCTCTGGACGAAGAAGGAAGTCGATCATCTTATGAGCCGCTTCGATGTTCTTAGCACCTGAAGGAATTGCTAGGCTGTCCATCCAGAAGATAGCGCCTTTTTCTGGCCAGATAATGTCAATCGTTGCACCTTCTTGGCGTGCCATGTAAGCAGAGCCATTCCAAAGCATACCAAGAGACACTTCACCCGCTAGGTAAGGGTTCGCTGGGAAATCTGAGTTAAATACCAATACGTTTGGCATTAGCTTACGAAGTTCTTCGTACGCTTCTTTGATTTCTTCTGGGTTGGTTGTGTTTGGAGAGTAACCCAGTTTAGAAAGTGCAATGTGGAAAACCTCACGAGAGTCATCCATCATCATCAATTGACCTTCCCACTGTGTATCCCACAGATCGCCCCAGTTTTTAACTGAAGACTTGTCTAGCATATCTGAGTTGATACCAATACCCGTTGCGCCCCAGATGTAAGGGATCGAGTAGTTGTTGCTTGGGTCAAATGGCTTATCTAAGTAATTTGGATCCAAATCAGCAAAGTGGCTTAGCTTAGTTTTATCAAGCTCTTGAAGCATGCCTTCTTTACGCATCTTAGAAACGAAGTAAGTAGAAGGAACCACTAAGTCGTAACCCGTACCTTGAGTTTTTAACTTAGCGTACATGCTTTCGTTAGACTCATAAGTTGAGTAGTAGACTTTAATGCCAGTCTCTTCTGTGAAGTCTTCTAGTACTTCATTTGGAATATATTCAGACCAGTTGTAAAAATACAGTTCTTGGTCAGCTGCGAAAGAGGGTGTAGAAAGTAAAGTAGCAGCACACAATGCGCCGGTATACAGTGTTTTTTTCATTACTGTTCCGTTCATTTGTTTGATTTGGAGCTGGGTAGTGAACCCAAAGTAAAAGGATTTCTAAAAATCGCGCTAGATTATAGCAGCGATATAACAAAATAGGCAGCCTAAGCTGCCTATTCATTGATATTCTTATTTTTAACTTGTTGATTATCTAGATAGCCCTGTTAAGTAAACCAATAACTTATTAGCATCTGGTGACCAGAGCAACTAGATAGTGAACTCGCTTACTGACCGGCTTTAAGCTTCATGAAGTAATCTTCGTACTTCACAGTCTTATCGCCAACCGCAGCTTGCCATTCAACACGGTCAAGGTCTTCTTGAGACGGGAACAGAGCAGGGCTGTCTTTAAACTTCTCGTTAGACGCTTTAACTGCCGTTAGGTAGCCAGTGTCACGAGAGATTTGCTCAGCGATTTCAGGGCGAAGTAGGAAGTCGATCATCTTATGAGCCGCTTCTACGTTTACCGCGCCAGAGCTGATTGCAAAGTTATCAACCCAACCGATGCCACCTTCTTTAGGGAAAACCAGTTTAATAGGTAGACCTTCGTTTTGCGCTGCAGCAGCAGAGCCGTTCCAAAGCATACCAAGGCCAACTTCACCAGACATGTAAGGTGCGCCTGGGTTGTCTGAGTTGAACACAAGAACGTTCGGCATTAGCTTTTGCAGTTCAGCGTAAGCTTCGTCGATCTCTTTCTCGTTGGTTGTGTTGCCTGAGTAACCTAGTTTACGCAATGCGATGTGGAACACTTCACGCGTGTCGTCCATCATCATCAGTTGACCTTCAAGCTCAGGCTTCCATAGGTCAGCCCAGCTTTGGAAATCTTCTGGATCGTACATGTCTGTGTTAACAGCCAGACCAGTAATAGCAACTACGTGCGGAATAGAGTAGTCGTTATTTGGGTCGTACGGCTTATCTAGGTAGTTAGTATCTAGATTCTTGAAGTTGTCCAACTTAGTTTTGTCGATCTTTTGTAGCATACCTTCGTCGCGCATTTTAGATACAAAGTAAGTCGACGGCACAACCAGGTCATAACCTTTGTTGTGTGTTTTTAGCTTTGCGTACAAGGTTTCGTTCGACTCGTAAGTTGAGTAAATCACCTTGATGCCAGTTTCATCGGTGAACTGTTCTAGGATCTCACTATTGATGTAAGGTCCCCAGTTCATAAATACCAACTCTTTGTTATCTTTTGCAAAAGATGGTGCAGATAACATTGAAAGCGCACATGCACTACCAGCTAATAGAGTAGCCCATTTTTTCATTGACGTTAGCTCCAAACTAAACGTTGCCCGAAGGCAGTAGATAGAAAAACAGAATGGCAATTTACCATTCTGTTTATGATTAACACTTTTTTGAACTTGAAGTTTCTTAACTTCTAATCAAGTCTGTCTCTTTATAGAGTAGGAGACTTACTTGATTTTTTCTCTCGCTAATAACTGAGAAATAATCACCAGTATTAACGACACCACTAACATCACTGTTGCTAGGGCGTTGACCTCAGGAGAGATACCCACTTTAACCATTGAGTAAATCTTCAGTGGTAAGATTTCATACGTTGGCCCTGTTACGAAAGAGCTGATGATCACGTCGTCCAAAGACAGTGTGAAGCTCAATAACCAACCCGCAGCTACCGCTGGCTTAGCAAGAGGAAGGATGATCTGTTTTAGAATCGTCCACTCGCTTGCGCCTAAATCTTTTGCAGCTTCTAGCATTTTCACATCAAAGCCATTCAAGCGACTGTAAACCGTTACAACAACAAACGGCAGACAGAACGTAATGTGCGCTGCAAGTAGGGTAAAGAACCCAAGTTGAACACCCATTACCAAGAATAGCGCAAGAAGCGAAATCGCCATTACGATATCTGGAGACATCATTACGATGAACAACATGCCATTGACTACGCCTTTACCTTTGAATTGGTAACGGAATAGGGCTACTGCTGTCAGGCTTCCGACAATCGTTGCAGCTGTTGCTGAAAACACCGCTACGTTAATCGAGTGCCACGCAGCCTGCATTAGGCTGTCGTTGTTAATCAGCGCGTCATACCACTTAGTGGTGAAGCCCCCCCATTTCATACCAAACTTGTTGGCATTAAATGAGTTCGCAATTAATACGATAATAGGTAGGTATAGAAAAGCGTATACCAGCGCCATAAAGCTGAACTTAACTGTGCGACCCATTAGTCTAGCTCCACTTTCTTGTTCAATAGCTTACCTGCTCGGTAGTAGGCATACAGCATCACAGCCATTGCCATGGTCAGTGCGATACTCGTTGCTGCGCCAAACGGCCAGTCTCGAGCGTTGAGCACTTGGCTCTTAATCACATTACCAATCAATAGGTTCTTAGCGCCGCCTAATAGGTCAGAGATGTAGAACATGCCTAACGCAGGAAGAAGTACTAATAAACAACCACCGATGATGCCTGGCATTGTCAAAGGAAGTACCACTTTCAATAGCGTTTGCAGTTTGTTCGCACCTAAATCTTTCGCGGCTTCTAAATACGTATCATCCAGTTTTTCAATCGCTGAATACAACGGCAGAATCATGAACGGAAGTAGGATATACACCAAACCGATCATTACTGCTGTTTCCGAGTACATGATACGTAGCGGCTTATCGATAATGTCTAACGCTAACAAGCCCTTGTTCAATACACCTTGAGTACCCAGCACTACTTTTAGTCCGTAAGTACGAATCAAAGAGTTCGTCCAGAATGGCACAATCACTAGGAACAACATGATCGGACGCCATTTCGCAGGCATTTTTGCCACGATGTAAGCGAACGGGTAGCCAATGATTAAACAAAGTAGGGTTGCGACAATCGCCATATAGAAAGAGTGCATCAGCACTTTAAAATACAACGGGTCAGCCAAACGCACGTAGTTATCGAGAGTGAAGGTCATCTCGATCAAGTTCGCTTCGTCACGAGTTAAGAAGCTAGTACCGATGATCATGATGTTTGGAATCATCACGAACAGCACTAACCAACCTGTGATTAAAGCAACAATCGCGTTTTGTAAATTAAACTTCTTGCTCATCTTCTAATACCACTTCCCAGCTCTCAACCCAAGTTACTGCAACTTTTTGGCCCAGTGAGTGATCAACATCAGGGTCATCTTCGTTGAAGAATTCGCTAACCATGACACGCATACCAGATTCAAGTTCTACCACTGAATCCAATGTCATGCCTTTATAGGTTCGCTCGACAATGTGGCCAACAATACCGCGTTGCTCAGACTCTTTGATTTCTTCGATACGAAGATCTTCAGGGCGAAGCAGTACTTGCAGTTTTTGACCCGGTGTTACGTCTTTATCATGATAGATAACCGACTCTTCACCTTCGATTGTCGCAACAATGCGTTTTTCATCTAGACGAGATTTCGCTGTCGCTTCGAATACGTTAATTTCACCAATGAAGCGGGCTACAAACAGGTTCTTAGGCTCTTCGTAGATCTCTCTTGGTGTGCCGTCTTGTTCAATCACGCCATCACGCATAACAATAATACGGTCAGACATAGACAGCGCTTCTTCTTGGTCATGCGTTACAAAAATGAACGTGATACCAAGTTGACGTTGCAATTGTTTCAGCTCGATTTGCATCTGTTTACGTAATTTGTAATCAAGAGCAGATAGAGATTCATCCAATAGAAGAACTTTTGGCTTATTAACGACAGCACGAGCGATTGCGATACGTTGCTGTTGGCCACCAGATAGCTGGTGTGGTTTTCGTTGTGCCATTTGTTCTAGGCGCACCATTTTTAAAGCATCCATTACACGAGGTTCAATCTCGCTGCTTGGTACTTTCTGCATGCGTAAGCCAAATGCCACATTGTCGAAAACGGTCATATGCGGGAATAGGGCATAGCTTTGGAATACAGTGTTTACATGCCTTTGTTCAGCAGGAACTTGGGTTACGTTCTGTTCAGCTAATAGTATTTGACCACTATCTGCTGTTTCAAAACCCGCAATCATTCTTAGTACGGTTGTTTTACCACAACCTGATGGGCCTAAAATCGTGAGAAACTCACCATGATTTACGTTTAAATCAAGATTGCCGATGACTTCCTTACCATCGAAACTTTTACTAATGCCAGTTAGCTGTACTACTGGCTTTCCTACTGATTTTTTAGCGTTCAACGTCTGTTTTTCTCCACCTTGGTTCTATTTGAGACCTGTTGCTATACACCTTTAAGGCGCGCATCATAATCACCAAAAACGTGAATTCAAAGCATTTTTTACCTTTCGAAGATAAAAAATTTCGCAGGTAAAAGTAAACATCCTTTACCATACTGTTATTTACTGGGTTTACACCCCGACAAGTGTTTAATTATTAACCATTAAGACGCAAAAGCAAGCCTTGTTACAGATTCATATTTTAGTTTGTATCCGACATATGAGTATAATGAAGGTAATTTTTTATCAATAAGTTAGGTCGCTTAGTTTAATTGGCGCACCTAGGTATCAATATGAACAACGACATCGAAAAAGATTTTAATTTGGGCGGTAGTATCAACCGTGCACTTTCCGGCGATTATGAGCTCAAAGCAACGGCTGTATTCCAAGAAGCTTGGAAACATACGATAAGTCACTTTCTTTCGTTTTCCCCTGCGATTGTTGCTCTGATGTTCGTACAACTGGCTGTCTTTTATATCGCACTAAAACTTCAACTGGGTGACCCTGCGGTGATCTTGGATGCGGTTATCGATCCTGAGGCGTTTACGCCACAAATCGTTGAATCCATTTTTATTGCCAACTTCAGCTACGAAGTGATCAGCGCTCCTATCTATGCAGGTATCTGTTTGATGGCGATGAGCCACGCAGCTGGCCTACAAACTAAAGTGCGTCATATTGGTAAAGGTTTGCAGTTCACGGTTCCTGTTATTCTGGTGACTTTGTTTAGCCTAATGCTGCAAGGCATCGCGGGTATGATTCTGCCGTTCTTGTCGATTTACTTCTCGCTAGCGTTCAGCCACTCAATTCTGCTGATTTGTGATAAGAAAGTGCCGCCAATGCAATCGCTGCTGCTTTCGTTACGTGCTGTGAATAAGAAAATCTTCACCGTTGCGTCTATCTACTTGCTCGTTATGTTGATGTTCATCGTCGCTGCAATGATGTACGGCATTGGTCTGATCTTCGTTTTACCTTTCTTCTTCCATGTGAAAGGGATTCTTTACCGCGAAATGTTTGGCATCAAACTGAAGGTGATTGCTTCTGAGCACCCGAAGAGTGATGACGATAATAACGACGACAACAATAAAAACCCGCAGGTATTCGATGCGTAATAACGTTCAAGCAAGCTCAAGCAAAACTCTTGCATTAAAAGTGACGGCACTTGCCCTTGTTGGCTCGATCTCATTAGTTGGGCCACTTCTGTACCAACAAGAAGAAGAGCGACGTCGTGCAAGTAAGGCAAGCCAAGATTCTGAACAGCAGTTCGGCAACTTAACCGTGGCTTCAAATACACCGAATTTTGCTGCCATTGAAGATGTAAACGAGAAAAAAGACACCTTCTTTTCGTATTTACGTCCAAGTATCAATATCGAAAACAAACGCATCACTAAAGAGCGTGCGTTTTTGACTAAGGTTTCTGACGCTGGCATTTCGAACATTGACTCGGAAGATGTGTCATACGCAAAAAGGTTAGGGAAGTTGTACAGCTTGCCAGTGCCTTCGTCAGGCTTAGATCAAGCTTGGCTTACAGAGATGCTGAACCGTGTAAACGTGCTACCTGAAGCGCTTGTATTAACTCAGGCTGCAAACGAGTCGGCTTGGGGTACATCGCGCTTTGCAACCCAAGCGAACAACTATTTCGGGCACTGGTGTTACACCAAAGGTTGCGGCCTTGTTCCGCTACAACGTAACGAAGGTAGCTCTCATGAAGTGGCAACATTCTCTTCAAGCCAAGAGTCTGTTCACCGTTATTTCATGAACCTGAACCGAAATCGTGCTTATGCTGATTTAAGAGCGATCCGCGCCAAACTTGCGGCACAGGGCGATGATTTGCTAACGACAAGCACCGCGACAGAGCTTACCAATGGGTTGCTAAAATATTCTGAGCGAGGTTCAGACTATGTGACTGATTTACAAGCTATGATCCGTCACAACGAGGTATACTGGAAAAAGTAACTCGATTTGATATCAGTTGGTTGCCTTTCATAGTAGGCTAAACCAATCGACATTACATAAAGAGCAGCTCATGGCTGCTCTTTCTATTTATAAACGCTCAACTTCGACAAGATTATAATAATGAAAAAGACAGCACTCGCTTTATTAGCCTCACTAAGCCTTGGGGTCTCTTTACCCGCTGCAGCGCAAGAATACATGTTCACGTATTCTAAGCTCTACACACAGCTTAAAAACAATACCAAAGAAGGGCACGATGACGTCAAAGTTGCAGTCTTCTTCGTGGATCAACAAGCTCAAACCATCTGTCACATCAGCAAAGCGTGGATGGAAAAAGAAGAGCACTACGAAGAGCTAAAAGTATCTCCAACACATGAGCTACTTTTACCTGTCGATCAAAACCTTCGTTCAGCAAACCCTCTTATCTTTGTTCAAACTCAAGAGCAAGAGTGTGCGTATTCTTTGGTTGTCATGACTCAAGAGCCTTTAACTGGAAAGGTTGAGGCCTCACAACTGGAAAGCCTGTTACCACAGATGCAAGCGATGTTAGAAGACGTCAGCGGCATGTTCTCCAGTTGGTTCACGCCGGATGTTGAAGGGTTAACCTTAGAATTTGATAACAAGCTTGAAGGCAACATCGCGCTGTCAAACGGCAAGCAAATCCCAATCACACAAGGGCGTGCTAAATTCACCCTAGAAGAACTGAATGGAAGTGACAGCATCACGTTACCGGAACCCACTATTCGCGTATTACCATACATTCCTGCGCAATAGAGTTTGCCGAACAAACCTTACTAGAGCTTAAACCGCACAACGAAAAGCAGCCGAACCTTATAGGAATAGGCTGCTTTTCTTTTTCTATCAACAATGTGATTCGCATTTGTGAATGCCTGTTTATCTCAAAATCCTATAGCTTCTCGAAAATTCCTAGCCTTTATCGCAAGATAAAACCGAATCTTTCTATTACTCGCCTTGTTTATCCTGCCGTTACTATTTCAACCTGAAATAAAAATCCGTATAATCCACGCCCTAAAACAGTCCCACTAGCAATCTACAGTCGGTAATACGACGGTGTGAGAGTCGCAATGAACCAAAACGAT
Organism: Vibrio sp. 14G-20; assembly: GCF_026241515.1. Lineage (GTDB taxonomy): Bacteria > Pseudomonadota > Gammaproteobacteria > Enterobacterales > Vibrionaceae > Vibrio. The sequence continues at coordinate 81,354 of NZ_JAPHPW010000018.1, read as the reverse complement.
AATAGAAAAGAAACACTTGAATTCAACAAACTTCAGAAACGCCTGAGAAGAAATGTTGGAAATGCCATCATCGACTACAACATGATCGAAGAGAATGACGTAGTAATGGCATGTATTAGTGGCGGTAAAGATTCATTTGCGATGCTAGACATTTTGCTACGTTTACGTGAAGCAGCACCTATCAAGTTTGATGTTGTAGCGGTAAACCTAGATCAAAAACAACCTGGGTTCCCTGAGCACATTCTTCCTGAATACTTTGAAACGCTGAACATTCCTTACTACATCGTAGACAAGGACACATACTCAGTGGTTAAAGAGAAGGTGCCAGAAGGCAAAACAACGTGTGGTCTATGTTCTCGTCTACGTCGTGGTACTTTGTACTCGTTCGCTGAGAAGATTGGTGCAACTAAGATCGCACTTGGTCACCACCTTGATGACATCGTTGAAACTATGTTCCTGAACATGTTCCACGGTGCACGTCTAAAGGCAATGCCGCCGAAGCTTCGTTCTGATGATGGTCGTAACGTTGTTATTCGTCCACTGACTTACTGTCGTGAAACGGACCTAATCAAATACGCAGAACACAAAGAGTTCCCAATCATTCCTTGTAACCTATGTGGTTCACAAGAGAACCTACAGCGTCAGAACATCAAAGCGATGCTAATTGATTGGGATAAGAAAACGCCAGGTCGTGTTGAGAAGATCTTCAAATCAATCCAAAATGTAAGCCCAAGCCAACTGGCTGACCGCGAGCTGTTTGACTTCGTGAACCTTCCACTAGACCGTAGTGAAGACCGCAAAGCGTACGAATTCGAAGAAGCTGAAATTTCATCTTCAAACATTGATGAGTCAATGTTCATCGACGTGACGAACGTTTAGCCATTTGAGTGGATAAAGATGATGTTAGCCATTCTATATTTGGAATGGCATTGCTCTAGATAAACAAAAACGCCTCAAGCAATGCTTGAGGCGTTTTTTTATAAGTTAAACTTGTCTCTAACTTAACCTTTCGAAAGGTTAGGGTCCAGTGGGCTCACGTAACCAGACGGTTTAAGGGCCAACACATCACAGTTAATCTTGTCGATAACATGTTCCGCTGTATTACCAATAAATACGGCAGACAAGCCAGTACGACCCGTTGTGCCAAGGATCACCATCGCAGCGTTATTTTCAGAAGCGACACGAGGAATAACATCTTCAGGCAAGCCTTGCTCAACCACAGTTTGTTCTTCACACATACCGTGCTTCTGGCGCAACGCTTTCATTGCCGTTAAGTGATGACCACGAACTGCGTCGGTATAAGACGTTGGATCAAACTCTGGCAGTTCAATGGTGATATTCGCAGGTGTCACTGGGTAGGCATTCACCAAGAAAGGTTCAGCATCCAAACGACCGGTGATCTCTAGTAATCTGTCGACCATCGTATCGTTAAGCTCTAAATGAGCTTCTGTCTCAGAACCAACATGAACTGAAGCAAAAATCTTCGCGTGATCTGGCCAGAAATCATTTTTAACTAGTAGCACTGGGCTAGGGCACTTTCTCAATAAGTGCCAATCGGTTGGAGTGAAGATGACAGATTCCAAGGTATCGTGCTTACGCGTGCCTTTGATTAAGATGTCGTGCTCGCCGCTGTAAACCTCGGCAATGATCGCTTCGTACGGGCGGTTATGCCAAACCACTTGTACATTAAATTCAATAGAATCATCTAGGTAAGGTTCTGCGACTTTATTCATCCAAATTTCGCGTTGATGAATTACGCCTTTGCGCATTGCGTCTCTTTCATCGATAGAGAGCATAGATGTCATTTCATACGAGAAGTCGTATATCGACAAAAAGAAAGTGATGTGGCTTGTTGAGGTGCTTTTCTTAGCAAGTTGGATAGCACGAACTAGAGCAGGTTGCTCATCGTGATTAATGTCTGCGACAACTAAAATTTTGTTATAGATACTCATAACTAAGCCTACTTTTCAGACCGAACATATAAATAATGTAGCGTAGTTATGGAGAGATTAAGAGAAATATAAGAGGTTTTAAGAGAGAAACATGATGTAGCTCATTATTGAACTACATCATTGATATCTAGACTATTCTTTTGAAACGCCAGCAAGTTCCATCAACGCATCGTGATCTTCGATAGTGATATATTTGCCTTTAACGCTCAAGATGTCTGCTTTTTGGAAACGGCCTAGAAGACGGCTGATTGTTTCAACAGTCAAACCAAGGTAGTTACCAATATCGCCACGAGTCATCGTTAGGCGGAACTCACGCGGGCTGAAGCCACGTTGAGAGAAGCGAGTAGAAAGGTTGTAAAGGAATGCAGCAAGACGCTCTTCCGCGTTCTTCTTAGAAAGAAGCAGAATCATTTCTTGGTCACCTTTAATCTCATTACTCATCAGGCGCATAATTTGCTGACGCAATTTAGGCATTTTTCCTGATAGGTCATCAAGAATCTCATATGGGATTTCACATACCATAGAAGTTTCTAGCGCTTGTGCGAAACTAGGGTGTTGGTCACCAGTAATCGCATCGAAGCCAACAAGATCGCCCGCTAGATGGAATGCAGTAATCTGCTCATCACCTTGCTCAGTAATCGTGTAGCTCTTGATCGTTCCAGAGCGAATAGCATATAGAGATTTAAGCTCGTCACCGGCTTTAAATAACTCTTGGCCTTTTTGAATAGGCTTTTTTCTCTCAATGATCTGATCAAGTTGATCGAGTTCAGATTCATTCAAAGTAAACGGAATACAGAGCTGGCTAATACTACAATCCTGGCAATGGATTGCACAGCCACCAGACTGAACACGTTTCGTCACAGGCTTTTCAGAAATCATAACAATCTTTCACTATTTGATATACGTCAATATTTTAGCATTCCTTTATCCAGTTGGGTAGTAAAAAAACCGGATTTAAAGATTGCCTATACGGTATAAATAATGAGCTGCAATGCCATATATCCGGTATAGAAACCGTAAATGAGGATTAAAATTGCGCCTAATTGGCGAAATAAATCAGCTTGTTGCAATTTTTTGATGAAATTAGCGCCCATACCCACTGTGAGCATTGCTGGTAGCGTACCTAAACCGAAAGCAAGCATGATACCGGCTCCGTTGTACCAACTTCCTGATACGGCCGCCCACGTAAGCATTGAGTAAACTAAGCCACATGGTAGCCAACCCCAAATAAAGCCAAACGGTAAAGCGTGGCTAGGGTGCTTCAATGGTAGAAATGATTTACCTAAAGGAGAGATATAGCGCCATAGCTTCTGTCCGACTTTTTCAAAGAACAACAAGCCGAACCACCATTTACCGATATACAAACCTAAGACGATCATAAAGGCAGCAGCAAATAATCGCAGCCAACCCAGCAGAGCGTTAAAATCGCTTAGCTGACCTATCGAAGAGATTGCACTGCCAATCACACCGCCAATCACGGCATAGCTCAGCAATCGCCCTAGGTTATAAAGTAGGGGAATAACAGGGGAAGGTTTACTATTGCCAATCGAAAGCAGCGACGCAATACCACCACACATTCCCATGCAGTGGCCTGCGCCGATCAATCCAACAACAAAGGCTCCGATCCAGTCAGGCGTCATCGTTCTTTTTGTCTACGTTAGTTTGGCTTTCGCCGTTAGCTTTCTCATTCTTGGCAGGTTTACTATCAGAATGGTTGTGAGCCTTTTCGTCTTCATCAAACAGAATGTTGTGACCTTGACGTTCTAGGTCTTCAAACTGTTCGCTCTTCACCGCCCATAGAAAAATACCAACAGCAATGCACACCAGTACAATCGCAATGGGGATCAGGATGTATAAACTTTCCATTATTTACCTTGCTCTTTTAAAAGCCTTAACGAGTTAGACACAACAATAATAGAGCTGGCAGACATGCCCACAACGGCAATGTATGGAGCAACCAAACCTGCGACAGCTAATGGAAGGATAAGTAAGTTATATCCTAATGACCAAGCTAGGTTTTCACGGATTATCTTACGCGTTTTTAACGCCAAAGTACGCGACTTAAGTAATCTATCGAGCTTATCACCCAATAACACCATATCCGCAGAGGCTTTCGCCACATCGGTACCGCCGCCCATAGCGACTGAAAGGTGGGCACCCGCAAGAATAGGGGCATCGTTAATGCCATCGCCAACCATCATGGTAATGTCACTTGCATCTCGAGAGTTTAGGTAAGCAAGTTTATCTTCAGGTTTCGCGTTAGCAACAATATCAGTAATACCGATCTCTTCAGCAACAGGCTTCGCGTTAATCATAGAATCGCCAGTCAGCAGAGTCGTTTTGATTCCCGCTTCTTTAAATTGCTTAATAAACTCGATGCTTTCTTTACGAATGGGATCTTCATAAGTGAATGTCGCGATATGACGACCCGCCATCGACAAGTATATGCCGTTGCTTTCCGATGGTTGAGCTTCACCTAGAATGAATTCGCTACTACCAATCGCAACTTCTTGGCCGTTCCACTCACCAGTGATGCCTGAACCAATTACGTTATTGACAGACTCTACTTCGATATCATCTGAAATATGAGTCTTGAACGCTTTAGCGATAGGGTGGTTAGCGTGTTGTTCCAGGCTCGCCGCTACTTTGACACAAGTGTCTTTATCAAGTTCAGCGAAGGTTTCAACTTGGCTGATACGAATATCACCCTCAGTCAATGTGCCTGTTTTATCGATGATCAAGTGATTCACTTTGCACAAGGTTTCGAATACATGCCCTTTACGTAGCAAGATACCGAAGTTACCCATACGAGAAGTGGAGCAGGTAATCGCCGTCGGTGTTGCAAGTGACAGAGCACAGGGACACGTTGCTACCAATACCGAAAGCATGATCCAGAAAGCGTCTTCTGGTCGTGTTTGGTGCCAGTAAAACCAAGTACCGAACGAAATGACTAAGATCACCGCAACAAAGTATCGAGCCACAACATCAGCAATTTCTGCGATGCGAGGTTTAGACAATTGCGCTTCGTCTTGCAGGCGAACGATATTGGAAATAACCGAATCCGCTTTTGACGTCATCACTTCCAATTCAAACGATTCATCACCATTCAATGTGCCAGCAAAGACGGTATCACCTTCGTTTTTGACTACATGGATAGATTCGCCAGTTAGCATCGATTCATCGATATGAACTCTGCCAGACAATACTTTGCCATCGGCAGGAATGTGTTCACCCGGAAGAACGCGAATTTGGTCGCCAATTTTTAAGGTTTTTACCGGAACTTGTTCGCCATCTAACGTTGTTGCCATAGCAGGAACGAGCTTAAGCAGATTACCACTAGCGGCGGCTGCTTTACGACGAGCGCGCATTTCAAGGAAACGACCAAGCAGTAGGAAGAAGGTGAACATCGAGATAGATTCGAAGAATACTTCACCTTTTTCAGTCACCGTTGCGACCAAACTTGCAACGTAAGCAAACAACAGAGCGATCGACACAGGCACATCCATACCCAATGTTCGACCTTTGATGCTACGCCACGCGTTGATATAGAAAGGCAATGCAGAGTAGAGCAGAACTGGTGTTGCGAAGATTAAGCTCACCCAACGGAAGTAGCTTTTGAATTCGGGCTCAAGGTTACCAAAGACTTCAAGATAAAGCGCCACAGCCAGCATCATGACCTGCATGGTTGCTAAACCAGCAATACCAAGACGATAGAGATAATTCTTCATCGAACGATGATAGGCGGCTTCTTGTTGATCAGCCTCGAATGGTGCGGCTTTGTAGCCTAAGGTATGGATTGCAGACAACAGCTCGCTCAGTTTTGTCTGAGTGTTGTCCCAACTGAGCAGGGCGCGGTTAGTCGTGGTATTAACACGAATACTCACAACCCCTAACTTTGAAGAGACTTGCTTCTCAATAAGCCATGCACAAGCAGCACAAGAGACACCTTCTAGTGACAATGTCACTTCAGAGGTGTTTTCAGAGTTACGGACGAACTCCAATTGAACATCTTCGTTGTCGTAATGACTGAGTGCCAGAAGTTGCTCTGGCACTAGATCTGCTTTTTCAGCCGGAGCGGTACGATATTGGTAATAAGAGACCAAACCGCTATCAACGATTGTCTGGGCTACGGTTTCGCAACCTGGACAACACATCGGTCGAACCGATCCTAAGATTTCTACTTTAAAATCCGTTTCCGCTGGTACATCTTCACCGCAGTGATAACAGGATTCACACATAAGCTTTAGTTCGTTAGTTGAGTAGGAGTATCAATTGGGAAGTTCATGCGACCTTGCACTAACCATTCAGAATCATGCGGAGAAAGCTCGATAAACCATGGACCTTGTATTTCATGGTCCAGAGTCAACGTGTAGTTGCCGCTCGCATCAGCGGTCAGTAGCTGAGTAAAATCACGGTCAGGGAGCGTTCGGTGCACGAACATTGCGCTAATAGCAGGGAAGTGGTCTAGCTTGCCTTTGTCTAGGGTAATGATAACTGAGTTACCTTTCTCGCTAACTGAAGCTGATAGGCCAAGCTTTTTAGCAACGTTTACTTTTGAAATGTCGACATTAATACCTTTACCTTTTTTATAGTAATCTTCAGTGACAACGTTAACTGAATGGTTGGTAAGTATCGCGACTCGAACCAATGTTAGCATAGAAACGCCAACGGTTAGGAAGATCAAAAACCACGGCCAAAACTGCTTATACCAAGGTTGTACCATATTATTATTCTCAATATATCCAATGAAATAAAACTAATTTTTACAAACACTTAAGGTTATAACTGTAAAAGAAAGACAGCCCCTTAAGAAGGGGCTGTTATTATTATGTTACTCTTTATCTGAGTTGCTGAGGCTCCAGACGTAGGCAGCGACGAGCTGTACCTTATCCTCACCGAGGATGTCCTTCCAAGCCGGCATTACACCAGAACGACCGTTCATTACTGTTTCAGTTACATCAGCACGAGAATCGCCAAACAACCAATCGCGGTCTGTTAGGTCAGGAGCACCAACAGCAGGGTTACCCTTACCATCAGTACCGTGACACGCTGCACACACTACAAAGCGCGCTTTACCAGCTTCGGCTTCACGTGCGTTTACGCTACGACCTGAAAGGCTAAGCGTGTAGCTAACTACTTCTTTTACGCCTTCTTCGCCAAGAGCGTCTTTCCAACCTGGCATTTGACCGACACGACCATGCATGATGGTAGTAACGATAGCTTGTGGTTCACCACCATATAGCCATACGTCATCAGTTAGGTTCGGGAAACTTTTCTGACCACGTGCATCAGAGCCGTGACACTGAGAACAGTTTTGTAGGAACAAACGTTGGCCCACTTTGATTGCATCAGCATCTGACGCAATGTCAGGGACTGAACGTAGACCATTTTCGTCGTGAGCTAGCTTTCTGAATGCTTCACCAAAGTAGGTGTCTGCATCATCAAGCTCTTTCGCGTATGCGTCTAACTGTTTGTTTGCTTGCGCAGCAGCGATTGCAGAGCGAGACTCTTCTACGCTACGAACTGTTTGGTTTGAACTCGTCCAACCTAGTAGACCTTTAAAGTTGCCAAGGCCTGGGTATAGAGCTAGATAAACAGCTGCAAATACAATTGTGCTAACGAAAAGGTATGTCCACCATTTAGGTAGTGGGTTATTAAGCTCACGAATACCATCGTATTCATGGCCCATGTCCTGACCTTCTTCTACACCTGTTTTATCGTTGGAACACCAACGAAGTAAGGCTGCACAGCCAATCAACGTACCGATTGTGATTACTGTTACCCAAATACTCCAGAATGTACTCATTACTTCGTCACTCCTTGATTTTTATCTTTCGCAGGTGCTTCATCAGCGAACACTAGGTTTGCATCTTCGTCGAAGCGCGACTTACGATTTTTACCGAAAGCCCACCAAACGATGCCGATGAAACAAGCAAAAACAGTAACAGTCCAAACACTTTGAAATGTAATAATGTCCATAATTATTCCTTATTTCATTGCGTGGCCAAGCGATTGAAGGTAAGCGATGATTGCATCCATCTCTGTTTTTCCTTCAACATCTTGTTTAGCGTTAGCAATTTGTTCGTCTGTGTAAGGAACACCAAATTGATTACGGAAGATTTCAAGCTTCTGTTGAGTCAATTTGCCATCAAGTACATTCTCAGCAAGCCATGGGAAACCAGGCATGTTTGATTCAGGAACAAGTTCACGAGGGTCGATAAGGTGAACACGGTGCCACTCATCAGAGTAACGGTCACCAACACGCGCTAGATCAGGACCAGTACGCTTAGAACCCCATAGGAATGGGTGTTCCCAAACGCTTTCGCCGGCTACAGAGTAGTGACCGTAACGTTCAGTTTCAGAGCGGAAAGGACGAATCATTTGGCTGTGACATACGTTACAACCTTCGCGAATGTAGATATCACGACCTTCCATTTCCAGAGCAGAGTAAACACGTAGATTTTCTACAGGTTCAGTAGTCTGCTTTTGGAAAATAAGTGGGGTAATTTCTACTAAAGCACCAAAACTGATAGCAATAACGATAAGAATCGCTAGTAGGCCAACGTTCTTCTCTACCAACTCATGGCGATTATTTGAATTTGAGCTCATTCTAAATCTCCTTAAGCCGGTTGAGGGATAGCTTTAAGGCTATCTTTAGGTGCAGAAACAGTTTTGTACGTGTTGTATGCCATTAAGAACATACCAGATAGGAAGATGAAACCACCTAAGAAACGTACAAAGTAGAACGGGTAAGACGCTTCTACAGATTCAACGAAGCTGTAAGTTAATGTACCGTCAGAGTTAACCGCACGCCACATCAGACCTTGCATCACGCCAGAGATCCACATTGCAACAATGTAGAAAACCGTACCAATCGTTGCTAACCAGAAGTGAACATTGATTAGAGATACAGAGTACATACGCTCTTGACCAAATAGTTTAGGAACTAAGTGGTAAACCGAACCGATAGAAACCATTGCAACCCAACCTAACGCACCAGAGTGAACGTGACCGATAGTCCAGTCCGTGTAGTGAGATAGTGCATTAACCGTTTTGATTGCCATCATTGGGCCTTCGAAAGTCGACATGCCGTAGAATGATAGAGAAACGATTAGGAAACGTAGGATTGGGTCATAGCGAAGCTTATGCCACGCGCCAGATAGAGTCATAATACCGTTGATCATGCCACCCCAAGAAGGAGCAAACAGAACCAAAGACATAACCATACCTAGAGATTGAGTCCAGTCAGGAAGTGCAGTGTAGTGTAGGTGGTGAGGACCAGCCCAGATATACAGTGACACAAGAGCCCAGAAGTGAACAATCGACAAACGGTAAGAGTAAACAGGGCGACCAGCTTGTTTAGGAACGAAGTAGTACATCATACCTAGGAAACCAGCTGTCAATAGGAAGCCTACCGCATTGTGTCCGTACCACCATTGCACCATTGCATCGATCGCTCCGGAATAAATCGAGTACGATTTAAACGCAGAGACAGGAACAGCTAGGCTGTTAACGATGTGCAACACGGCAACCGTGATGATGAAGGCTCCGAAGAACCAGTTTGCTACATAAATGTGCGATGTCTTACGTTTAATCATGGTTCCGAAGAACACGACCGCATAAGCTACCCACACAAGAGTAATAGCAATATCGATTGGCCATTCAAGTTCTGCGTATTCTTTACCAGAGGTTAAACCTAACGGTAAAGTAATTGCAGCGGACAGGATAATCGCTTGCCAACCCCAAAAGGTAAAGGCTACGAGAGGGCCACCAAAGAGACGCGTCTGACAGGTACGTTGTACAACATAATATGATGTTGCAAACAGCGCACTTGTACCGAACGCAAAAATAACCGCATTAGTATGCAGGGGACGTAAACGACTGTACGTCAACCACGGCGTATCAAAGTTTAGCTGTGGCCAAACTAATTGAGCGGCAATCAAAACACCAACGCCCATACCGACAATACCCCACAAAATTGTAACGAGGGTAAATTGACGGACGACCGTATAGTTGTAGTTTTGTTCAAGCTGCTTTTCTTGGCTCATTTGCATGCTTCCAATTTCTTATTTACTACACTTTACTTCCAACACGACTCACGTCGTAATGCCACCCAAATTAGAAAAGGAAATTCAGCCTATTCAGGGCTTTATTTCCACTTGCTGATTTTAAAAAAAAGTGGCATTTTCAACGCGACACTATACTTGAATTAACAAATCAATGACAGAGTAGTAACCTTACGCTTGGTCTGGAATTGGATTTTTATTTAAAAACTTTGAACTTTGTAACAAGGAGTAAAGATTATAATGGCGGCACAAAAGCTAACAAAAGACAGGCTTGTTCAAATTATCGTCATGTTGGTTATTTTAATAGCTGCATTTACTTGGAGAACAGTAACATACGATAATAACGAAACAGTAAACTGTATAGTTTCAAAACCTTGTGAATTTGGTATTGATAATCATAATGTTTTAATTTCGGGCGATAACCTAGGGTATTCGATCGAAACATCTAAAACTGGCAAATTTATCATTAGCTATAATGAAAACGGAATTCTGGAAGAAAAAGGGCCATCAAATTGGCTGTTACAAACTAATGATAAGACCTCCTCAATAACGGTTACATTTCCACAACAGGTGAGCACGTTTTCTGTAAACTTGTCCAAAGAGTAACAGAGATAAAACTGGGGCACGCCTCGGGTCTTTTGATAGGAATATGTACCAAATCAGTGAAACACAATGCATTAAAGTGTTATAAAGAGAGCATTAATAAAGTTACCCAGAATCTATGAAATTTCTATCAAAAGTCTCTTACTCCCTAGACGATAAAATCGCAGTAGATGAGTTGCTCAGCGGGGTGGAAAACCCTGACGATATTGCCTGTCTTATTTGCTACTGCACAGAAGAGTATTCGACACTCGCTGTGCAGAAATATTTCGTAGATGCTCTCCCTAACACTCCCATACATGGTTGTACTACCTGTCATGGCATTATGACCGAAACTGGTTTTCATTCTGGTCCAGTCATTGGCGTTCTCATTATTTATGACTCGGGGATCAACGCCTATGGAACGGGAATCGAACATTTCAGCGACTCCATAGGCCGCAGTACCTTCAGCGCGATCGACAAGGCACTCAAGAACGCCAACCGAGAAGGTGAAATCCCTGATCTTATCTTGTTGCATTCCACACCGGGTAACGAAGAAAAGGTGATGGCCGCTATCGATAAGAAATTTGGCACTGAGGTGCCGATTATTGGTGGCAGTGCTGCAGATAATCAGGTTTCAGGAAACTGGAGTATCTTCACCGAAGAGTCGCTGTCTATCAATGGTGTGTCTTTAACCGTCGTATTTGCATCCCAGTCTATCTATTCCTCATTCAGTGCTGGTCACACACCTACGCGATACTCAGGTACCGTGACCAAAGTGCGAAACAGAATATTATTAGAGATAGACCATAGGCCAGCCGTCACCGTTTATAACGAGTGGACAAACTTCCATATCGGTGGCAGTGATGATGGCTATATCTTTGAAAAATCTTCTGTTTATCCTTTGGGCCGAAAGGTCGGTTCGTCTTACGACTACCCATATTTCAAATTGTCTCATTCGATCAGAGAGACGGAGTGTAATGGGATTGAACTATTCACAGACATCAGTGAAGGTGACACCATCTACTTGATGCAAGGGTCTAAGCAGCAGTTGATTAGCCGCGCCGCGAATATCATTCACTCCTCATACTACAACGACATGGATCTTGAAGAGAAACTCGGGGCGATCAATATCTTTTGTGCGGGTCCAATGTTGAACCTTAAACAAGATATGGATGAGGTTTGTGACCAGATAAATCAAGCACTTAATGGGCTTCCGTACATATGTCCATTCACGTTTGGTGAGCAAGGCAGGCTCTCTGGTGGTGAGAATGCACACGGGAATTTAATGGTATCGTCTGCAACGTTTTATAGGTTGAAAAAGTAATGGGTTCTGAAGGTCAAGAAGCGCTGCAAGAAGCGCTGCAAGAAGCACGTATTGAACTGCAAAAACTAAAAGCCCGTGAGCGAAAACTGGCTGAAGAGAACAGGGTGATCTTATCAACCATCTCTGCGATCAGTAAGGCAAGTAACATATCTGAGATATTTTATAGTCTTGAATTTGTGCTCAAAAAATACATTAAGTTTGATGACTTTATCGTAATATCTAGGGTAGGGAACGAAGGCAATTTCAAAACCCTACTAACCAATAACAAAGTCTTCGAACAAATGAATTGGAGTGATTGTGGCAAGCTATCTCGAGTGATCAATGGAGAATGCGCCATCCTTTTTGAACCCAAGTCTCTGGGTGAATTCAATTCCTTACATCCTATTATCCTCGATCAAATCAACTCTGTTCTAATTACTGGTATCGATAGCGGGCTAACACAATCCGTCATCATCTTTATCCACTCCAATACCAAGCACTTTAGTGTTGAAACCAAAGCAACCCTAAACCGCTTTAGACCACTGATTGAGCGTGCTGTTTTCGATATTGAAAACAAAGAAAAGCTCGAAGCAACGGTTCGAGAACGAACAGCAGAACTCGTCACAGCAAGGAAAGATGCAGAGAGAGCCAACAAGGCCAAGTCTGAATTCTTAGCAATGATGAGTCATGAGTTAAGAACCCCGTTAAATGCCATCATTGGCTTGATAGACACGCTGAAATCCACACCTCTGAACGAAGAACAACAGTCTATACTGCTTAATATGAGCACATCATCTGAGCTTCTACTGGCAATTATCAGTGATGTATTGGACTTTTCTAAGATCGAGTCAGGGTGTTTTTCGCTTGCGCCTCAATGGAGCAACGTAAGAGACACTGTAACGTTTGTATTGTCTGAACAAAAGAAGACAGCAGACGATAAAGGATTAGCGCTAACCGTAACCAGCGACATTCCTGAAGGTGAACTTCATTACATCGACCCAAGTCGCTTGGCACAAATCCTATTTAATTTGATCGGTAACGCGATAAAGTTCACTGAACGCGGGCATGTCCATGTTTCTATCAAATACCTGCAGAGCTCATTCTACATAACAGTAGAAGACACCGGGATTGGCATCAGCCCACAACAACTTTCGTCGCTATTCAGCCCATTCGTGCAAGCTGATAGTACAATCACACGCAGATTTGGTGGTACCGGTTTAGGCCTGGCGATAACCAAACGACTGGTAGAATTGATGCGAGGACGCATATCTGTAGAGAGTGAGCCAGGAAAAGGCTCTAGATTTGAAGTACAGTTACCAGTGCTAACCAGAGTAACGAACAATCTCGCTGAAGATGTACAAGATGACTGTACTAGAGAACTAAGAAGCCGATACTCAGTTTTAGTTGTGGAAGACAATCCGACCAATCAAATGGTGATTAAATTGATTCTAACGCGACAAGGCCATGAAGTTTTTATCGCAAGCAACGGTGAGGAAGCAATTGGCTTTGTGGAAAGAGCCAATGACTCAATAGACATTATCTTAATGGATGTGTCGATGCCGGTCATGGATGGATTAACCACAACCAAATACATGAGAGAAGCAAACATCAAAACACCAATCGTCGCGCTAACAGCACACACATCAGTAGAAGATAAATGTTCGTGCTTAGATGTCGGTATGAATGATTTCGTAACCAAGCCAGTAAGAACCAAAGAGATCACAGAAGCAATTGATCGATTAATGCTTGAAGTCTAATAAACATATTCTGAATCGAAGATTAGGATATATGTTTATTAGGTATTTTATGGTAAATAGCCTTACTGTTAAATAGAACGTCGATTTGGTGGGTAAACCAGAGGCAGGGCATAACACAACGATACTTGCCTTATAACCACCAAACACAATTTAACATAATATACATAATACGCAGTTGGCTAGTGCTTTATTTGGGGTGGCTGCCATCAACGCTAATCCTGCGCAAGTCATTGAAATCGCTTTTAATCCTAGCCCGTTGTACTTTTTTGCAATGTGTTCCCACATCTGTTTAATCTCTGGATTTTCGTTGCGGTCAGCGTGACAACCCAACAATGCTAACTCAGGATCAATTCCTGAGTTCTCAGCCAAGTAAACTGCTTCTGAATCAGTAAGTTGGCGAACACCTTTTCTAATTTTACTTATCTTCGGTGGATCAAGGTTCAAGTCGTGTGCAACTTGCTTGTCTTGTACGTAGTTTTTCGCCTTTTTGTAGGCATTAATTAATTCTGATGAGTACATTTGGCACCTCCATTTTGTTCATTGTAGCTGCAAAGTTGCCATAAATCGCATCTTGTAATTGCCATTGGTCGCAACTAGGATTGCCACATATCGCAACTCAACCTGCTTTGGTTGATTAACTATGGTGGCTCTATGTTCCAAATTGAACCTATTCAATACGGCTCTGTTTTGAAATCTGAACACGTTAGCTTCTCTAACTACCCAGATTTTACACACGCGTCCGTGTCTCTCCATAACTCACCATTAGAAATCTGTTTTGAGTTCCTATCTAGCGAACTTGAGTTTGGCCAACGCACTATTAGCGAAGAAGTTTTTCATACCGTGTCGTTTGTCAGCCCTCAAGCTAATTGTTCTGACGCTTTCACGTTCACGTTTGATAACGACCAAGAGCTTGAACAGTTCTGCGCGTTCTACGGTTTGGAACGTTAATCATGGATTCCATTTACTTCGACAACGAACCCAACCATGGCATCAACGCCTATTTCCCTTGGGGTCATAACTTCTTTAAGACTCAGCGTGAGTTCTTCCAGTTCATGGAGGTTCATTACGGCATGGTGTCATTTCAGATTGTCGAAATCACTGACGATAACTATCAAGAGCTTTTGGTTAAAGGTGTTTTCCATGCCATCTAAAAAACCACATAAGTTTCATGATGAGATTCGTCCGGTTCAAGTGGATCACTTAGCGTTTTCGTTTTCGTACGGTTCGCTTAGACACTTGGATAACTCGAACGAACAAGACTTTATCAACATGCAGTTTCCTGAGTTCAAAAAGCAAAGCGTTAACGGTCGTCTTAACTCACCAGAAGCTATAGAAAAATCAATTGAGTTACACCGTAACAAATGCCGTAAGGTTTTAGGTGATAGGTTCGATGAGTTCATGGCGAAAGTTTTTAACTTCCGTCTGTCTCCTATGCGTGGCCGTGGCTTGCATGGCTATGAAGATTCGATGGTGATTTACGATTCTACTGGAACGGTTGAATGTGGTTTGGTCGGTATTGGCGGCAACAATGACACGGTCTACGTACAAATCAATGGTACGGGTTGCGCTAAGTTGTTTGACTTCACCACACACAAAAAGGTGCATTGGTGGCTGTCACTCTTGGGTATCACTCGCCTAGCCCGTTTAGATCTCTGTGTGGATGACTACACCGGAATCTTTGACTGCAAGTATGCTGAGAAATGTTTTTATGAGGGAGCATTTCGTACTGCTTCTCGTGGTCGTGGCCCGACAATGGTTCCTCATAAGCGCGTTTCACAATCCGGTGAATTATCAGAGGAAGCCGTTCTTGTTGGCTCTCGTACCTCTGCAATCTACTGGCGTGTGTACAACAAGAAGTTTGAGCAAAACATTGCTGACCCTGAAGTGATTTGGTACCGCAATGAAGTGGAATTGAAGAAATGCGATTTGGCATTACTCGCCTCGCCTGCTTCGGCCTTTGCTGGTCTGTGTGACTTCTCGGCCAGTATCGACCCTGCTGAACCAATGAAGATTGAGCTTAACAAGAAAAAAGCAGGTCTTGAGTTCTTCGCTCGTATTGCTTGGGTTCGTCGTCAATGTGGCAAAGCTCTATCTGAAGTTGTCGCTATGACTGAGGGTGACTTAGGTGAAGCATTCGGAATGCTCATTCCTACGCATCATAGACGCGCCAACTTTGAAACCTCGTTAGGCATTCCTGACGAATACACTAAACAGAAAATCGAAATTTTGGAGTCAAGAATATGCCTACAATAACTGGTATCTCTATCAAGCGTTTCCCTAAATCTAATATGGAGTTCGCGGAGCTGTCTGTCCTACGTGCTGTTGAAGAAGTCGATAACGAGAAGTTTCAGCAAACTGGTATCGGTTTCTCAACTGACATCCCTTACAACAAACAAGCGCTGAAAATTGATGTGGATTACGCGCGTCAGCTCATCCAATCTCGCGCCTTTGTTGCTAATCGTGAATATGAATTGAGCTTTGGTGCTAACCCACATGACCCATTGGATATCTTGGTTAACAAGCTTGTTCCTACTGATGCTGAAGTTCAAAAACACTTCGACGCATCGCTCAAAAAATAAATTGAATTCGGAATTGTTATGCCTAAGTGCGCTTTAGCAAATGAAAATGGTTTTCTAGCTCTTGTTGATACGTCAGTTGAATCCTGTACAGGGGTCATTGTTATTACGGCTAGTGATTATGAATATTTGATGGGGTTTACTCAGGTTTCTGCAATCGAAGCTACTGCGGTTTTTAGTGGGGCTTTCTCACTAGTTTTCGTCAGCGGTTTCGCTATGTCATACGCCATTAAGATGGCTATTAAGTTAGTTAAAATTTTATAAGGATACAAAATTATGGAAGCTATTTGGGCTGCTGTGGATTTCGCTGATATCGCAACTAAAGTAGGTGCTGCAGGTGTGGCTATCATCGGAATTACTATGGCTTACAAGGCAATCGGCCTTGCTAAACGTGCTGTTAAGTCTGCTTAACCATGGGGGTTTCTGAGCGTGTTGATTGCCATACATGACCTGATACTTATGGTATTTGCTCTTTTGGGTGGCTTGTCTGGTTTTCTAGCCGCTCAGAATTTTCAAGGTTAATAACAAAGGGGCTTCGGCCTCTTTTTTTACAGGTTTTATTATGAAGAGATTGATTTTAGCATCACTGATTGGCCTTGTAGCTTCTGGTGCTTACGCTTCGGATTTGAGCTATGGAGGTCCTTACTCGCAAATGAAGTTAAAGCTCTGTTCAGATACCCCACCGTCTCGCTCAATCCTGCCTGATGGTAGCTTAGTCTGTGATGGCGAGGAAAATGACCCTAACGCGTATTGTGTTGGCGGTTTCAATTATGCGGATACCGATATATTTAATTGCGGTGCTGAAAGTGTTGATATGAATGATTTGAACGGAAACGGCAGAGGTGACGCTCATGAGGATTGGGATGGTGATGGGATTCCTAACGGTCAAGATCCTAACCCATACGAAAGTGAGTTAAGTCATCTTGATGAGAATGGCAACGGGATACCGGACGATATTGAGGGGATCTATGACGAACTAACAAGTACACAAGAGATTTTGTATTGCAACAATGATGATGACCAATGTCATCAAATGCGTTATGCAATGCGTGATTTAACCAGAAGTAATCAGATTCTTGCAGCTGCAATGCGTGATGCATCTTTACGTAATGTACGACGCAATGACTTTAATAATTCTATCGGTGTATTGACTGAGGTGTTAAACACCAAAACTCGCGGTTTACTGCACGCAGTTGAAAGTATTGATGTTAGTGGCGCTGATAATAGTGCTCAAATTGCACAAATTAAATCGTTTCTGAATGATCGCATATCTGAAACAAGCGGTACGAACTACACGAAAATTAATCAAAACAATCAATTTCTTCAAGAATTGAAGTCAACAACGGCTGATACAAATTCCAGTGTTAAAAGTCTGCCACAGCAAATTAATGCAGTGCATGAACATATGGACGCCAACAAAGATCAAGTAATAAGAGCAATTGAAAATAATGCTAGTGGCGGTTCTGGTTTGACTAGTCAGCAAAAAAATCAGTTGCGCAATGCGGCAAAAGCACATGCAAATCAGAAGCTTCTAAAGACCATAGACTCTACTCTTGATGAAGTTGCGGTTGATGCTCATAACACAATGGGTGGCCTTGGTGCGATGGCTGGCCGTCTTAGTTCGGTTGACGAAAAACTTGCCAATATGGATGGCCGCTTTACTCAACTTAGCAACGAGATAGCTGCTATCTCATCTGGTACATCAACGATTGATTTGTCCGGTGTTGAATCAAGCATAGGTGCCCTATCAGATAAAATAGACGGCATTGAGGGCAGTAATAATGGAGAAGAGCTCGCTGAAATATCCGGTAAGTTAGACGGCTTGGCTAATGGTATGACTGATATTGGTGATTTATTGAAAGGCGTGGATGCTTCCAAAGCAGGTATAGACGGCACTTGCATTCAAGGAGGCACTTGTCAGGGGTTTTACGATTCTGCTTATGAGGGGGATTTGAGTGATGTTCTAGAATCGCAATTACAAACTATGAAAACCTCGGTTGTAGACCCTTTCGTATCTAACTTTGGCAACATCGATTTAAGCGGTGCGAAACGTCCAAACTTCGGTTTGCCTGTTCCCTTCTACGGCTACTTCTCTTTTGACGACTACATCGATTTGGATTGGATATTTGGTTTCCTTCGCTTCATTTTTTTAGCGTCTACGGCTTTCTATTGTCGTCAGATTATCTTCGGGGGTTAGGTTATGGATTGGATTGTTACTTTATTTAATAAGCTCATCGAGTTCCTTTATAAGTTGATTCTTAGCTTAGTAGACATGCTAAAAGACATGGTTTTTTGGATTGTCGAACAGTTTATGTCAGCGGTTAATTCTGGTCTTTCTTGGGCGGTCAATGCTTTTCAACCTGTTGATATCGGACAGTATTTGCAGTCAATACCACCTAACGTGGCTTGGGTCATGGGCGCGGTTGGCCTACCTCAATGTTTGAGCCTGATTATATCGGCCATTGCTTTACGCATGATTTTACAATTGATTCCATTCACAAGGTTAGGTTCGTAATGATTTACTGTATTGCAGGGCGACCACGTAGCGGGAAAAGCTATGAGAGTGTCGCTTTCCATATTATTCCTGCTATCAAAGCTGGTCGAAAAGTCGTGACCAATGTGACTTTAAATGTGCCCTATTTTCAGAAAGTCTTTGGTAATGACGTATTGGATTTGATTGAAGTTGTGGACGGTCAATTAAACCAGTATGGCTCTATGGATAGACCATTTTCAAAACTTGAGGACTACATAAACGACTGGAGGGATGCCGATAACAAAGGTCCCCTATTTGTGATTGATGAAGCTCATATGGTTCTGCCAAATAAGCAGCTAGATAGCAAAATACTTGAGTTCTATTCTCTTCATGGTCACTACGGCATAGACATCATTTTGCTTACTCAGAATCTTAGGAAGATTCACAAAGATGTTCGCGATATGGTTGAAATGACTTACTACTGTGCCAAGAATACCGCTTTCGGTAGTAAGAATACTTACACCAAGAAAGTGAGGATTGGTGCAACAACCGAAGTCGTCAATGAAGAGCAGCGAAAATATAAGAAATCGTTCTTTCCATTTTATCAGTCTCATACACAAAGCAGCGGTAGCGTAGCTGAGGCTATGAGTAACGATATCAAACCAATTTGGCATCGGTGGCCATTTTGGATGGGTGGATTGTTACTTGTGGCGGGTGTCATTTTTAATATTTACGCGTGGTCTGGTAGTGATAAGGAATTAGAACCGGTTCTAAATTCTGAACCAAACAATGCTGTTGAACCTGCACAGGTTTCAGTTCCCAACGGTGTCCCAGGTCAAACCGTTAAACCTGCCAAAAAGTCTTCTGGTTTCGGCCCTCTCAATGATTTTGAATTATTGGTTACGGGATACTCTCGCCAGACAGCTTGGATAGACGTCACTTTAAACCTTGTCGATTTTCAAAACTCTTTTGTTCGTATCTATATCGAGGTTCGTCAGAACGACAGTAAGCTATTCACTTTTAGTCAATCGGAGCTAATAGAAATGGGGTATGGTTTTAAGGTTTTAGCTGATTGTGTTTATAGAGTGACATGGGGTGATTCAGTTAAGATTTTAACGTGTGTTGAGTCCAAGGACGATAACCCTGT
Source organism: Vibrio sp. 14G-20 (assembly GCF_026241515.1). Lineage (GTDB taxonomy): Bacteria > Pseudomonadota > Gammaproteobacteria > Enterobacterales > Vibrionaceae > Vibrio. The sequence goes on along the minus strand of NZ_JAPHPW010000018.1, from coordinate 61,498 downwards.
TAATGATCCTTTCGATTTCAGTAAGGCCGTCAAAATCTAATGACTTCTCAGTCATATTATTGATATTTCTCACACAATCCCCTGACTGATAAGATATTTTAACTCTTTGATCTTATGAGCCCTATGACATGGAACATTTGCTTAACTTAATTTTTCCTACCCTAATGATGATTTTTGCATTTGTGCTTTTATGGAGATTAGTAGGATTACTCGCACGCAATATACATTCCCCTAAAACAAGTATTGATACCGTTACCTCTGATTATGAGTATCAACCTATCCGCAAGCTAGTCACATCGAATGAGCTAACCTTTTACCAAGCATTAATCATTGTAACGAAGGGCAAGCATACCGTTTTTACTAAGGTGCGAATTGCTGACTTGATGACACCAAAAAAAGGAGCTCATGATAAGAAGACATGGTGGAGAGCGTTTAACGCAATTGCCAAAAAGCATGTTGACTTCGTACTGTGTGATCCATTGACGCTTGAAGTAAAGTGTTTGATTGAATTAGATGATTCAACTCACAACCGACCAGACAGAATAGCAAGGGATAAGTTAGTTGATATGGCCGCAGCTTCCGCTGGGATTGAACTCAAGCACTTCAAAGTCAAAAACAAGTATGACTATTTCGAATTAGAAAAAGAGCTCTATGGGGTGAGCGATACGCCAGAGCCTGAAAGTATTTATACTCAATAGATATCGATGAACAAGCCCCGCAGGGATAAGGGCACTCGATGTCGTTCTTGGGTATACAGCCCCAAATGCCCGATAAGCAGCGAAGCGTAGCTGTCTTGTTGAAACCACATCACCGCCCTTTCTCATTGCCAAGATCACCCTAGCAGAGCCTCACAATACCAGTGGGGCTTTTTGCTACTGCAACCCATAAAACTTCCAACGCTTATGCTTTCGGTATGCTTGTTCCGCAGCTCGTTGGGAGGGGCCCGTTTCGTCGGGAGGGTCCCAACGAGCTGCGGGACAACAACCCCCGTGTTGTATCACGGGGGTAAATTCGACCTAACTATTGGTATCTGCGATCAATTCTTATGTTTATCTTTGGGTATCTAACCGAGCAACTACGAGAGTCATGATGTTGCTACAGAGTTTACATTCTCGACTGCCAATACAGTAACCGTAAAGAGTCTACTCACCCGTCCCCTAAGCTTCAGTGTTGAACACAAAATAAAGTCCATGACTTTGTCCGTTTGTCAGATTAGACACAAAATCTGTCTAGATGATACGGCTTCAAAGTGCTAATATTTAGATCATTACAGAGAAATTTTCACCTTAACAACTTAAGGTATAGTGTATGTTAATATGTTTTAGTGCTGAGAACTATCGTTCTATTGGCGAGAAAGTAACCTTAGACCTAAGGGCAAATACCAGATTAAGAAGATTAAAGTCTCATGTGCGCAAGGTACCTGTAGATGGTTCTAAAAAGCCATTAAGTATTTTGAAATCTGCGGCTATCTATGGCGCAAACGCCTCTGGTAAATCAAACTTAATCAAAGCGGTCGAACACTCGAGAACTTATATATGTGAAGGCCCGACTTCAAATGGTGTCCAACGAAACCCTTTCAAGTTTTATGATAAATCAAAGCCATCATCGTTTTATTTCGAATTTATTGTATCTAGCATACGTATTGGATATGCATATCAAGTCAATGACGACCAAGTCTTATATGAAGAACTAATTACCATTGACGAAGAACAAGACATCACCGTCTTCTCAAGAGTGTATGATGAAGAAACCGACACATATATTATCAATTCAGATATCGACTTTTCTGATAGCGATGAGTCAAAGAAAGTATGGGATGAATTCGAGACACTGGCTGACTTCTGCCCTGAAAATAAGCTTCTAATTACAGAAATAAATGATAAGAATGCTAAGGTTTTAGAGCAGAAAATGGGTGAGTTTGTATATATTTTTAGAATGGTCTACGGATTCATGAAGTATAGTATTATTATTATATTCCCTAATACTAAATACAGTGCGCTTGGTCGAGACATACTTAAAGACAAATACAGAAGCGAATACGTCCAAACACTGAATTCCTTTGATACTGGGGTAAGTGACCTATGTATTGAGAAAGTCTCTGAGAGCAACTTTACCAAAGACTTTCTTGACACAATGTCAAATCGTCTCAAGTCTAGCGGGCGAAACTTCCTGATGTTCGAACATAGTGGTGACGAGTATTACGTATCTCTTGATGAAGAGACTCAACATATTGAATATTTTTCTGTTATCTCAAAACATAAAGATATAAAAGGTCAGGAAATTTCTTTCAGCATCCGTGAAGAAAGTGACGGTACCATTAGGCTCTTGGACTTAATTCCAATCATAGAAAATGATATCAGAGATGACGGCACCGTTTTCTTGATAGATGAATTTGATAGAAGTTTGCACCCTAACCTAGCTAAATCATATTTCAGTCTATTTATGGACAAGACGCAAAATAACAGCGATCAACTGATTGTAACCACACACCAGTCAGAGTTACTAGATAACAAAATCCTCAGAAGAGATGAAATTTGGTTCGCTCAAAAAGAAAAGGATCAGTCTAGCTATGTTTATACTCTTGATGATTTTAATACTCGTCCAGATATGGATATTAGATACGCGTACCTGAATGGTAAATTTGGCTCAATTCCTTTCAAAAAATAACTATATAATGGCTAGTAGATATGATTGATAGACCAACGAAATCTTCTCGTTCAAAAGAAAAAAAGATCGAACCTATTACATGTTATGTTATTTGCGAAGGTTACAAAGATGAGTCCAAATACTTTGAAGCTATCGAAAGTAAGATAAAGAACAGATACCAAGGGAATTTAATTTTCGTACCCATACAACGAAAAACCACTGCATCAGCTCCTAAAAAAGTGTTTGAAGAGTTAGATGAATATTTTAAAGAAAATGATATTAAAATTGGTGTCCGACATTACAACTACGCTTTTATGATTATCGATAAAGATCATCACTTCCAAGACAACCATAGAGCAGGAACTCTCAACGCTATTGAAGCTTGCAATGAGTTAAATGTCGATGTCTTGATTAACGTTCCATCATTTGAAGTTTGGGAGATATGTCATTATAAAGACATATCTATTGAAGACAGTGCCTATTTAGATAAACTGTATGCAAATCGAAAAGTATCTAAAAAGAAGACTTTTTCAAAGAAAGAAGTAGAGCTGCTATCTAATGGTAGTAGGTACGATAACATCGTAGAAAATGTCTCGGCTGCATTAGAGAACGAAGCTAAGCTAAAACTAGTTCACCCATGTAATGCATTACCTCCAACAAAAGTACAATCTAATGTTGGAAAATTATTTAAGTTATTTGAAGACAAAGGATATGTAATCGCTAACATGTTTATACGTTAATCAAACGTACAAGCAACATAAAAGAGAGGGCATATGCCCTCTCTTTTATTTTAGTCTAGATATTGAGCGCGCTAATTTTAGAAGCTTCGTGGAAGTTTTTAGCTCTAATTCAGACTGAATCCCCAAGAGCGCAATCCCTGCTAATATTTGTTGCGGTCTCACCACTTGGCCTGTCGGTAGCTCCATACTATCATGTAGCATTTTGAACTGTCTCCACTCTTCACAAACACTGAGTTCTCGGCCTTTTGCCATTCGCATAAGCCTCTTGCACTCGGGAGGTATTGGTTTTCCCTCATCCCAACCCGTGACTGTCCTCACAGTTTTAAAACACAGTTCAGCGACCTCTTCCTTCGTCATTTGGCACTCTAACTCTCGAAAAATGTAATTCTTACTCATTTCGCGATACTTCAATGATAAAACCTCTAAATACAAGAGGTTGCACTACATTTATAAGATATGCACCATTAAACATAATCATACATAATACGCAGTGATTGTATGTGAGATTTGAGGGTGTTCATAGCCTTATTGCTCGCGGGTTTTACGTACAGCGCCGCATGAATCTATCTATTTAATTACTTTATGGCTTTGACTCCACGTTAATTGAATTAAATCGTGATGGCTTTATCACATGTCAGCTCAAACTTAATTAAGGCTTCTAATTACGAATGCCTCTCCAAAGTTAGTCCAGAATCTCTACTGGTTAAGTGTTAAAGCTATTCGCTGATTTTGCTTACCGAAAGAACTTAGATGATTCATGCTTCTACTAACTCTCATTCTATTGTCCGTACTACCAATAGACTCAAAAGACTTTGTTACTCTTGTTCGCATAGATATAACGCAAGCGTACTCTCTAATCATCGAGTCTAGCTTATCTATGTTGGGTTGTTCTTTACCAAATTGAATCAACTATCAACGCTATCAGTCGATCCGTGCTAGTTTTTCAAACCATTGAGAATTGTCTGATGCCCAACGGTCATTGTTACCAAACTGCGTTGCCATCCAAAACGTACTTCTATAAACAGCGTGGTTGACAATAAGTTACAGTGCAACACAAATGCTATTCGCCAGTGTCTGGACTGTGAGCACTTTGTCTCATAGCTGCGATAATGACACTTCTATTAGCAACAAGTCTTTAAAATCAGATATTTAGACTAGTTCTCAATTAGTTAGAGCATCTTTTGTTTGTTAACATATTCCGGAATTGAATAACTTATTATCTTAGAAGGCTTTAAATGAAAATCAGTACAATCGCCCTATCGCTATTCACCGCTATTTTTGGCATCAACTCGCAGGCACTTGCTAGTGAAAATGAAAACTCACCTAGAGATCATGGTCATTTTTATGCCGGTGTTGATATCGGCTTTTATAATGAAACTGAATTAGAATATAGTGGCAGCGCCATTGAAGATTCATCTGATCTATCAGACTTTAGCTATAACTTGGTTGGAGGCTACGAATTCAATACGCACGATGTCGTCAAACTGGGACTAGAGGCCGAGTACCGAAAAATCGGAAAAGTTAGTTATAATGACTTAATGGATATTGAAGGCCAAGCTTTCTTCGTAAACATTAAACCAAAGTTTATTGTTCAAGGTGACGTATTAGATCTGTATGTATCTCTATTAGCCGGTGTTGGCTCAATGGATATCGAAGCAAAAGCTTTTGGAATATCAGGCTCTAAATCTGAAGCAGCCTACCAAGTTGGTGCTGGGCTTGGTGCGATAGTAACAGACAACATCGACATCCATATTGGTTACCGCTATGCAAACGTTGAAATAGAATCCATCGATGTGTCGCCCCAAACCGCTTACCTAGGTGCAAGGTACCACTTCTAAACTCGATTCACCCTTACGCTCAATACAACTAAAGTCGTGCTTTTAAAGTTCGGCTTTAATTTTGGTCACCTAATTCCCTTTCCCAGCTCAACCTTTACCTTTAACAAGACAATTCAACCATAAATAAAGTTACGTTGTATCTTTCTTTAAAGCTGCAGCCTGAAACATTAACCCTTAGTGAAAAATAAGCCACTTTAACAGGCTACTATTTCGTGTTTGAATTTTGATCTATCAAACAGTTATATGAATAAATTTGGTGATTGAGCAATCAAATGCTATGCATTCAATCTTTAAAATTAAATTAAAGTGTTAACATCAGGCAATTTTGTAAACTAGGTGTTTGATATGTTGCCTAAACTTTATAAGTTCAGATCGCTCCACGTAATCAACAAAGAGCTTCAACAAAACTTTAAGATCATGTGTTTCTCTCAGTCGAGCGACCACCCAATACTATGGTCGCAGTATGGTGACAACTTTAAAGGCATGTGTATCGAGTATGATCTCAACTGCTATAACGGCGAGGCCAATCTCAACTGTTTTGAAGTCCAGTATGAAGATAAACCGAATATGTTCCGCCCGGCATCGCTAAGTGGTTTACAAACATCAAGACTGGGAGCTGAGATATTCAAAATTAAGCATTCTAATTGGCGCTATGAAAAGGAATACCGTTGGGTATTACCTAACGATGAGATGATCGGAAATAAACTCTACCTTAATAGAGAATGCCTAAGCTCGGTTATTCTCTCAGAGCACGCTCCTGCCGATAGGAAGTTAAAAGTCCTGATGACTTGCCAGCGCCTTGGTATCCCTGTTAAACACGCGATAGCAAAGCAAGAGTCGTTTACCTTCGAAGTGGTCAGCTAGGTAGAGTTTAATCCTACTGTTTTAGCGGCAAACCAGATATTCACATAAAGTTACAGCGCAACAAAAAAGAGAGAGCCACATTAATGCGACTCTCTCTTTTTATTGCATGTTCACCGTAAGCTTTCCCAGAACTTTATCTTGCATCTGCTCAATTGTCGCTATAGACATTTGAACAGTTGAAAACCAATAAGGTCGATGTTTAACGTCAAATAGTTCACTATTATCTAACGCCTCGAAAACAGAATATTTTCTACCTTGAGCCAAAGCTGCACCATAAACCGTTCGCTCAAGTACTGGAATGTCATTCACTTCCTCTAGAAGTGCCTTCTTTATGAACTGGTTTCCCGGGCTCCAATCGATAAATTCAACGAGATTTTTTAGTAGCTTAAGCTCTAGCTGCTCGACCATTGCTTCGAGAAACTGTGTGTTTGGCATCACCTCAGTACAAGCATAATATTCGTCATGCTTGTCACTTGCTTCACGATAACCAAGCATCGTTTTTACCAATGCGTCTTCAAACGTTGAAGAAAAGTGGTTACAAATTAAAAACAAAGGTAGGACTCTCAACACGCCAAGTAAAATGCCTACGTTAGGATCTTTAACCGGTGTTTCTTGAAGTCTAATTCGTGTTGCATTGGAAGTCGCAACTAAATGTTGCCAAACTTTAGGTGTAATGTGTTTAATATTTGCATCATTCCACTTAATCAGTTTTTGGCTCATTAGCAATGGAAACAATAAACGGCAGTTTTCGATACCAATCTGTTGTGCTGCAACCTTAGGGTCGAGAGTCACCTTGGACTTTCTACCGTATTTATCGTTGAACTCAGGATTGGAAACAAATTCGAGTAAATTTGAACTCAACAACCGATTCGTTTCTAAAACCTTATGCAACTTAGAAAAATTTAAAGATGGTGAATACGCAACACTAGCGAACTGATTGTAATCGGGCAAGTCTGAAAACAACGAACTTATTAATGTGCCTTGAAGCTTCTCAAGCATTAGAGCCGACGCTGTATTACTAACATCATCGATAACGTAACGTAAGGTTTGTTGCTTCGCGTCGACTTTCTCACGATGAGCATTAACTCTATCTTGTTCACAGCGCAGTAGAATACGTTGGTTGTGAGATATGCGGTCAGATTCATCAAATATGACGCTATCACAATACCTATTTTCCAAACTTAGTAACGTGTCTACTGTAGATTGCGGCAGCTTATATTTCGGTGAGATTAACCATCGATTAAAGCGAGCTTTAACGTTGATTGAGACCTTTCTTGAGATCTCAACTACTTCAGGGGTATAACTTTTATTTGTTAACAACAACCGTGACTTTCCTTTGCCGTAAATGCTCTTGTGTCGATATATCTTGCCTTTATAACAAAACTAATATTAATAGAAATTAGAGATTGGTTCACGAAATTGTTTCAATAAAATTAAGGTTATTTAGTTATAGTGCACTGTAAGCGGCTAATACGTGATATGTAACCGGATATACTTTTCTGGAAAACTGTATTTGAACCTTTTCTTCTTCGGCAAGTACTTTTTGGCCTGCTTGCAAACGTTGCTATCACCAGACGTTCTCACCTTTTTGATTCTTGCGTAACCTTTAGAGTGCTTCATCTCAATCATAAGATCGCAATAACCATCGAAATCAACATTGCTCTTGTTGAGCCCTTTCATGACGGTGACTTTGATTTTTTTAGCTATGGGATTAACCAACGCATCGTCGGCAAAAGCAACTGGGGATAAAAAACACAATAGGAATATTAGATATCTCATACTGCTCTCTCTTTGTTGAAGGTGAGAACAGTATGCGGAAATTCAAGGAAAATGAAGGATTAACTTAGTATGAGGATTGACCAGCTAACGCGTAAATCTCAACGACTACGCTTTCTTTGAGCCTTTAGACTTAAAACCATTATGTGGGAACACGTTACGAATACGTTGCTGTACGTTTTTAGGCACATCTTTAGTAAATTTGAGGTTGTAGCCAGAGCGTTTTGCATACACTTTTAACTCACCTTTAAAGGCGTTGTTGTGGCCAATTTCTTGAAGGTTGTGCTTAAAGCTCGGTGGAAGATGACCTTTAACTTGTTTGATCGCTCCGTCGCTAAATTTGATTTTTAATACCGGTCGATCAACAGCAACTAACCAAAAGACCAACGCCGCACCGATTAAGATTACGTACATCATAATGTCACCACTACTGTTGATGATTATTTATCGTCAGAAAGAAGCTTGCTTAAGTCTTCTTTGAGACTGGTTACTGTTTTGCTCGCCTGTTCACTACGGGACGCTTCGCTAACCAAATACTCGATGGCGTCAGATAGCGTACAGCCTAGCTCATTCGCTCGTTGAGATAGCTTTTCCCATACACGGTAATCAAGGTCTATTGATTTCTTCTTTGTGTGAACTTGTTCAGCATTGAAGTGGCGTTTTCGCTTAGCTCTGATCGCTTGTTTAAGCTTGTTATCGAGCTCAGGAGACATGTTGTTAGATATCCACTCAAGGACACCTGTAGGTTGATGTTCTAGCTTCAATAAGGCTTTAACAGCAACGTCAGCTTCACTTGAATCAATGTGGCAGGTGATCGACTCACCTTCTTTCCATTTTTTAACCAGATAGTTCCATTTCCAACCACATTCCAAGTTTTCAAGTTGCTGATATTTCATGTCTAATCTCGAGAGTTAATCCTAGTGACAGCGTAACCCAGAATGGGCTATTTGACAATTATTGTCTTGGAAGAATAGACCAAGATCATACTTATATTAGCTTAGTGATTAGTAACTACAACATAGAGCTACAAGCGAGATCGGTTTTTCTATATACTCGCTACCTCATTATCATAATCAGAAACTTAAATGACTCAAGTAGATTGGCGACATGTTACGCCTCAGTACGACGAATATAGCGCTCAATTAGAGCAATTCCCTGACATCTCGCCTTTCCCGTTTTCAGATATTCAACATAGATTCAAAGATGCGCTAACCCGCTTTGTCCGTTTGTCTAACCTTTCGCGTGTTTTACTTGTAAACGCTCCGGACAATTCGATCTATCGTCAAATGATTGTTGAATCTCTAGTCACTGCTTTAGATGATCACTCTCTACCGGTTATAAAAACTGAGTCTTTAAATGCTGTCTCTCTGTTTGACCAAGTTCAATCGAAAGACGGTAAGGTTATTGCGACAAAACCCGGCCTACTGGCTAGAGCAAACAACGGCTATTTGATCGTTTCAGCTAACTTGATCTTAGCGAATCCTGGAAGCTGGTTGCTGCTTAAATCAGCACTGCTTGGTGAGGCAGTAGAGCCTATCAGCAGCAATCCTGAGCACTTAAACCAATCCCCAACTTTACCTCTGACTTACAACATTAAGTTGATTGTGGTTGGAGACAGAGCTCAATTAGCTGACCTTGATTATCTAGACAGCGATATTCAAACCGGTTTTTGCCTATTTAGCGAAATTGAACAAGATATCAAGCTCTCTGAAGAGACTTTGACTCAGTATCTTGGTTACCTTAAGTGGCTTCAACAACGCTATGAACTGCCAACCATCACACAACAAGCGTTGACGGGCATTCTTACTGCCGGAGCAAGAGAGACTGAAGATCAGAGCTATATTCCATTATGCCCTATTTGGCACAATGCGTTATTGAACGAAGCTCTTATTGAAGCCGACAATGGTGAGATTGATATTCACCATATCCAACAAGCTCAACAGCACAAATACAACCGTGAATCGTACTTACCAGAACGCGCTCTGGATGATATTCGAGATGGCCAAGTCATTATCGAAACCGAGGGTGAACAAGTTGGCCAAGTTAATGGCCTGACGGTTATCGATGTTCCAGGACACCCGATCTCTTATGGTGAACCTGCACGAATTTCCTGCGTTATTCACTTTGGTGATGGTGACATTGCCGACGTAGAGCGCAAAGCCGAGCTGGGCGGTAATCTTCATGCTAAAGGTATGATGATCATGCAAGCATTTGTGAGCAGCGCACTAAACCTTGAAGATCCGTTGCCATACGCTGCTTCTGTTGTGTTTGAGCAATCGTACTGCGAAGTAGACGGCGATAGTGCTTCTCTTGCTGAACTTTGTTCTCTAGTGAGTGCTTTGTCTGAATACCCTATCAATCAACAAATTGCGGTTACTGGTGCAGTTGACCAATTTGGTCGTGTACAAGCTGTTGGCGGGCTAAACGAGAAAATCGAAGGCTTCTACCATGTGTGTAAGCACAACGGCTTAACTGGTGAACAAGGCGTGATCCTTCCTAGATCGAATCTAAGGCACCTTGCATTGAAGCCTGACCTTATTGAAAGCATTAAGAATGAAGAATTCCATATTTGGTCTGTGTCTAATGTAGACGAAGCAATTCCTCTCATTATGAACAAGCCATTTAGAGACGATGAACAAGAAAGCGTTCTGAGTAAAATCGCGGAACGTATTGAAAACTTTGAAAGACATGAGCACCCTATTGGAATCGTTGGACGCATTAAAAACTGGTTTGTCTAGTACTGATCGGACTTGTTTAGCGTACACCTGTTCACTAATATGCACCTATCAAAAATCGGAGTAATTGATAATGCAAAACAAACGTGATTCTTACACTCGCGAAGAGCTTCTAGCATCAAGCCAAGGCGAACTATGGCCACAAGGCCCTCAACTACCAGCACCGAACATGCTAATGATGGATCGCATCACTAAGATGTCTGAAACTGAAGGTGATTACGGTAAAGGTTTAGTTCTTGCTGAGCTGGATATTACTCCTGACCTATGGTTCTTCGATTGTCACTTCCCGGGTGACCCAGTAATGCCTGGTTGTCTAGGTCTTGACGCAATGTGGCAGCTTGTTGGCTTCTACCTTGGTTGGGTTGGTGGCGAAGGTAAAGGTCGTGCTCTAGGTGTTGGCGAAGTGAAATTCACTGGTCAAATTCTACCTACAGCGAAAAAAGTAACTTACGAGATCCACATGAAGCGTGTTGTTAACCGTCGCCTAGTGATGGGACTTGCGGATGGTCGCGTACTTGTTGATGGTAAAGAGATCTATGTTGCTAAAGATCTGAAAGTTGGCCTTTTCCAAGATACGTCAGCATTTTAATCCGTTAGTTAGATTTTTAATAAAGCAGCCCATGGCTGCTTTATTTTCATTTTAATAAATTTAGTTATAGTGCATTAAGGTATCAAGACTTATGAGTGGAATAGGTTAAATCCACCAGCAATACGCTCTTATAATAACTAAACTATAGTACTTTATAGCTCTCTGGGAATCTTGGTACTCGTATGAAACTAACAAGGCTCCAGCCGTTGTAATCAACAGACAATGGAGCCCTGGCCTTTAATTCTTTTCGCCCTATCTACTTATAGAGACCTGATTGCTTGTCATCTTTGGCATCACGCCATCCACCTAACCAATAAGACCGAGAATCCATTTGGCTATATGGACAAGCTTCTTGCGATCGTCCATTTAAACCAGCCTTGTAGCCTTGAGATTGTGCTCGTTCTAGTCGATCACGCTTTTGTCTCTTCATAGTGCAGTCCTCATACGGGTGTTCCATTTACTAACATACAATGATTACAACTTCGCGGAGTTTTTGTGACTCCAACTTTAACAATCGGTCAAATTTTCATTTTTCTCAAGGCGAAAAAAAGCCCGAGTTCAAAATTGTGAACTCGGGCTCAAGAGATAAAATTATTTAAATTTTCGACGGAACCCTAACAGACCAAGCACAGTCAAAGTTAACAACCCCAGGCCAGCGCCTTGGCGATCAACTTTTTCTGTGTCCGTACTGCGAGTATGTATATCGGTTTCGCCTGCACCTTTAATAGGTATCAATTTAACAGCAACAACCTCTTCAACTGCATTGGAAGCAGCTCCACCACAGTATGAGTTATGTGCAGTTGTGTCATACGATTGCGCAGTACCATTTACAGTACACTTAATAGCGGTTGCTGAAATAACGCCTGCATCGTTAATATCAGAAGCATCGATAATACGGAAGTGGTTGTTAGCATCAGAGTAATCTTGCCCATCTACGTTTGCACCGTTTGTTAGATCATCTATCCACCAAGCCTTACTACGGAACACACCTTCATAGCGCTCTGTCAACGTACCAGCAACATCATCTGATTTGTATGGATAAATAAAACCACGATGGCGACGTTGGCTTCCATCGACCTCACGAATTGTCTCTGCATCAATCTGACCGACAAATTCATTAAAGTTATTGACCGCTTTTGCTTCACCACCAGATCCAGTGAAGAAAATCCCCCCAGACAAGAATGTTGCGCTAGGGTTAGAAGCATCTTTAACAAAGAAAGCTTTGTTAGCTGCACTACCGCTTTCAGGGACATATCCATTTCGCTTCGCGTAGCCAATAGCAAACAAGTTGCTATTGATGTCAGTAACTACAGAATTACTATATCGAGCGTCATCATTTGATGATCCCGAATTAACTCGTACGTTAGAGACCTGTGTAGTAGTCCAAGAAGCTGAAGATAAATCGAGGCTATCACTTTTGAAAATACTAGCATTCATATCTTGTAAATCGCCATTTCCGTCTTCGGTATTATACCCTACACCATAAAAGACTTCTGTAGGAACAGTATCGCTTTCTGGACCTACAGTTAATGAACGCATACTACCTTGTGCTAAATACTCTCCTTGTTGCGCGTTGCCGCCTCTAATCCAGTTGATCTCTTTTGTCGTAACATCATCCCATATAGCCGCTTTAGAACTAAATACAGCACCATCATCATTAGTTTGATTAGTAGAAATACTACCAAAATTATATGTAGTACTCCCTACGATTAAACTGCCCCATGCCCTAGTCTCAGAACCGTTATCTGAAGGAGGAGCTGTCGTTACGATTGCTGTATTACGAAGGTCACTTCCGTTAGATTTGATACCTATAGGGTTAACATTTTCGTCTAACGAGTTTATTACGGTATTAGTAGAATTAAACTCAATTCCGTCTTCAATAAAAGCTTTTGCATTCAGATAACTAAGATCATTTCTCTCCTTGCTCCAGGTAGACCAGCGCTTAGAAGCCCAGCTTTCACAAGTTGAATATCTAAGTTCCCGATAACAATAATTCTCAAAATCGTCATACTCTTGGATGTATCCAAATGATGCATCCATCGCAAATGGTACTTCTTCACGATAACTAACGCCTTCAACAGTGTTGCGAGTTTCACCAGCAAGTTTAAATGTACTATCGGTACAGTTGGTCGCAAGTGAATCGAAGCAACCCAACGGAAGCTCATTCGTTCCGTCTGTCGCAACACCAGGTTGTATCGCCACACCATAGATTTCAGATGCACCGGTAATCGAAGGAGTAACTTCAACTACCTTATAAAGCGCTGCATTGGCATTAGTTGCAGCAAAAACTAATGCTGCAACTGTTGTTAATTTAAATTTAGTACAAGTCATTATTACTTCTTAACTTTCCTGTTGTAGTGCCTCGAGCTCTTCCCAGCGCTCAAAAGCGACTTCAAGCTCCTGCTCTGCTGCAGATAGCTTATCTAATACTGGTTGTGTCTGCTCTACAGGTTTTGAAAAGAAGCTTGGATCGTTGACTTCTTCCTGAAGAGTTTCAATTTGAGTTTCCAATTCTTCCAAGCGCATTGGTAGCGCTTCTAATTCTCGTTGTAGCTTATACGATAACTTCTTAGGTTTAGCCTTCACTGGCGCAGTTTTGGGAGTTTCCTCAACTACTTTCTCAGGCTTTGATGGCTTTTCAACCTGTCGGTAATCTAATGCCTGCTTTCTTTGCTGCTGAGCATCATGGTAACCACCAACAAATTCTTCAATAACGCCATTACCTTCAAAGATCCAACTTGTCATCACCGTATTATCAACAAACTGACGATCGTGGCTCACTAAAAGAAGTGTACCCTGATAGTTGGCAAGCAAATCTTCTAAAAGTTCCAAAGTTTCGATATCTAGATCGTTGGTTGGCTCATCGAGAATCAATAAGTTATTCGACTTAAGGAAGATACGAGCTAATAACAGACGGTTTTTCTCACCACCAGACAGCGCTTTAACAGGAGTGCGAGCACGTTTAGGAGAGAATAAGAAATCTTGTAGATAGCTTAGTGCATGACGCTCACGTCCGCCTACAGTCACCTCTTGCTTACCATCAGCAAGGTTATCGATAACCGACTTCTCAGGGTCTAAGATTTCGCGGTATTGGTCGAAGTAAGCGACTTCAAGCTTAGTACCACAATGTAGACGGCCTGAATCTGGCTTAAGTTGATCGAGAAGCAGTTTAAGTACCGTACTCTTACCACAGCCATTAGGACCGATCAGAGCAATACGATCGCCACGCATGATGTTGAAGCTAAAGTCTTTAACAATCTCTTTGCCTTCAAAACCAAAGTTAAGATTTTCCGCTTCGAATACAATCTTGCCTGAGCGTTGACCATCATCAATCTGGATGACCGCTTTACCCTGCACTTCACGACGATTGATACGTTCTTCACGCAGCTTCTTGAGAGCACGCACACGGCCTTCATTACGAGTTCGACGAGCTTTGATACCCTGACGAATCCAAACTTCTTCTTGAGCAAGCTTTTTATCAAATTCAGCGTTCTGCATTTCCTCAACACGCAACGCTTCTTCTTTCTCTAATAGGTAGTTTTCGTAATCACCCGGGAAAGAGCTCAGTTTGCCGCGATCAAGATCAACGATACGTGTTGCCATCGATTTTATGAAAGCACGGTCATGCGAGATAAAGATGATTGAACCACGGAAGTCTTTCAGGAAGCCTTCTAACCATTCAATAGTCGCAACATCCAGGTGGTTAGTCGGTTCGTCTAGAAGTAGAACGTCTGGATCACACACTAGTGCACGAGCAAGTGCCGCTTTACGTTGCCAACCACCAGACAAATCGGTCAGTTTGGTTTCAGCAGTCAGCTTAAGCGCCGCCATTACGTTACTTACGCGATCTTCGAAACGCCATGCGTTTGCGTGATCTAACTGCTCTTGAACGCGAGTAAGACGATTTAGGTTCTTTTCACTAGGGTCAGTACCAATGAGATCCAAAAGATCATGATAGATCTTCAGTTGCTCGCCAATTTCAGCTAAGCCACCAGCAACGTAGTCATAGACTGTACCTTGCTCATTACGCGGGGGATCTTGCTCAAGGCGAGACACAACCACATCTTGTGTGATTTGCATCTTGCCGTCGTCCATGATGATGTTCCCAGACAGGATCTTCATCAATGTAGACTTACCCGCGCCATTGCGTCCTACTAAACACACACGTTCGTTTTCTTGCAGCGCGAAATCCGCACGATCTAATAATGGGTGATCGCCAAACGCTAATTGCCCATTATGAATTGTAAGTAATGCCATTCTTCTTTAACCAATCATTAAGTTCTAACAAGCCAAATGGCCAGTTAAGCTCTGAGCTTTGAGAAAGGTCAGAGCTTTCAAATTTGAGTACCGGAATAGTGACCCCGTAACGGGAAAAAAGCTCATCATTAAATGCAATGTCAACAACGTTGACGTGATGGCTAATGTTTAACTGTTCCGTGAGTTGGAATGCCATCTCACATAGATGGCACCCTTCTGTACTGTAGAGAGTCAGCACTATATATCCTTATACAATCTCTTAACTACTTATGTGTAATCAACCAGCAGTTATGAATGTGCTTGTTGCGAGAGAAGTCCAAAGGAAGTGTCTTAGCTGAGATGTTCTGAGCCTTAAGACCTAACTCATCGAGAGCTTCCAAGTCCATTTTGAAGTGACGCTTGTTGTTAGAGAACACAATCGTGCCTTCTTCACGAAGAAGACGCTTAAGGTTTTCCATCAACTGAATGTGATCACGTTGAACATCGAAAGATTGATCCATACGCTTAGAGTTTGAGAACGTAGGTGGATCAATAAAGATTAGGTCATAAGAACCCTGCTCTTTAACCAACCACTGTAAGCAGTCAGCTTGAACAAACTGATGTTGACGACCAACACGGCCATTAAGCTCCATGTTCTGTTTTGCCCACTCAAGGTAGGTATTCGACATGTCAACCGTTGTTGTAGAGCGAGCGCCACCCACAGCAGCATGAACAGATGCACTACCAGTGTAAGCAAACAGGTTTAGGAAATCTTTACCTGCAGCCATCTCACCGATACGACGACGAGTGATCTTATGATCTAGGAACAAGCCTGTATCAAGGTAATCATGAAGATTAACAATCAGCTTAACGCCGTACTCGTTCACTTCTAGGTTAGATGAATCTTGAGCCATCTTCTGGTATTGAGAACGACCCTTCTGTTTCTTACGAACCTTAAGCACGACGTTGTTTGCTTCAACGCCAGTTACTTGAATAGAAACACGGATGATATCGGTTAAGCGACGCTTAGCTTTGTCTTCCGGCACATCTTTCGGTGCTGCGTATTCTTGAATTACAAGGTGACCCGGGTATACGTCAATCGCTACATTGTATTCTGGTAAGTCAGCATCGTAGATACGGTAGCAATCTAGTTGCTCTTTCTTAGCCCACTTACCGATCTTGCCGATGTTCTTTTTAAGACGGTTCGCGAAATCAGGTGCAATTAGCTGCTCTTGCTCGCCCGTTGGACGTTCTGACATCGGACGATCTGAAATTGAGTAGTTCTTTTGGTGACACGGTAACGCACCGTTATTCAATTTGAACTGTTTATCTGCACGCATGCGTAAGCAGCTAAGTAGTTCATCTGAACTAGAGAAGATAGACGCGTTACAACCACCAAATTCAGCTTTAAGCTGCGCGCCGAACGCTGTGTAAAGAGCAATAAGACCCGGCTCTGTACCAAGACGCTCACCATAAGGTGGGTTAGAAACAATCACACCATCAGTAAACTCTGTAGGGCGTTTAAGTTTTGCTGCATCACCTACTTCGAATTCAATCAGCTCCTCAACACCAGCACGACGAGCATTGTCACGCGCTGTTTTGATCATGCGTTCGTCATTGTCATAGCCATAGAACTTACATTCTACTTTCTTAACACCACGACGACCTTGAACGTTCGCTTCAGCTTTCACTTCAGCCCATAGCTCTGGTTCGAAGTCTTCTAGTGATTCAAAACACCACTTTAGTCGTTTAACACCTGGAGCCATATTTGCAGCCATCATTGCCGCTTCAATCACTAACGTACCTGAACCACACATAGGGTCTAGGAAAGGCTTAGTCGCATCCCAACCACTACGAAGAAGAATCGCTGCAGCAAGAGTTTCACGCAGAGGTGCGCGACCTGATTCGGGACGGTAACCACGTTGGTGAAGACCGCTGCCCACCATATCAACACCAAGAATCGCTTTATCACGGTGTAGACGAACGTGAATTCGGATGTCTGGGTTCTCTTTGCTGATAGAAGGACGAGGTAGAGACTTCTTCTCGAAGCAATCAACAACGGCATCTTTTACTTTCATTGCACCGTATTGGCTATTACGGATTTCGTTGTTTGTACCATTGAAGTCAACAACAAAACGTTTAGAGCTATGGAATTGATTTACCCAGTTAACCGCAGTGGTTGATAGGTACAAATCCATGTCGTCCATACAAGTGAATTCAGAAAGGACACGTACAAATCGAGAAGCCAAACGGCTCCACAAACAACAACGATAAATTTGCTCATTGGTGGCTTTGAATTTAACACCTGCTTGAACAGGTTTTGCGTTTGTAATCCCTAGTTGGGTTAGTTCTTCAACTAATAAATTCTCAAGGCCATTTGAGGTAACCGCTAGATATTGATTCATAGTGTTCTTTTATTGATAAAAATGAGCTCGATTATACCTGAATTTGTAACTAGAGCATCACACTAAACGCGTCTTTTCATTGAATCTTTCTTCTAACTGGCTAGCAAACGCACAGCCTTGAAGCGATCGCTTACCCACACACCCTTAGAACATAAGACTTATCAATCCAACACGATTCATGACCCAATACTGCTCAAAACGACAATGTGAATTTATATTCACCTTTGAATTGGTATATACCAAGTGAGATTTATAGGTGAAAGTTAGCTACAAATGGGCGAAAACAGGGAATAAAGATAGGTAAATTACACTTCTAGCGATAAAAACAGGCAGAAATTAAGGTGAAAAAATAGTCGTAAGTTCACTATTTAAATGGTTGAGCAGTGATGTATTTATCAGGATGAGGTTTTTTAGGCACAAAAAAATCGGCTATTAAGCCGATTTTGGGGAAGATTTGACAGGTTCACGCGTTGCGATGTGTGTGAGAAATGATGGTTTAGATTGAAAGGCTAACCGACCATCGCAATGTGCGTTTGATGAAGAATAGCGTTCGCGTCTATCATTCTATCGTGCATCACCTTTATTGAGTCTCCAAATCGAAGCCCTTTTGAAGGCGTTAACAGGAACTCTTCTAGGTCGACAAATGCGCATAGACTCGCACACTCTCCCACTTCTAATACAATGAAATAGCCTAAGCTATGCTCGTTATTCATTTGTACAATATCCCCTTCCTGAGGATATTCATGGCCAGCGCCTTGTGAGTCGAAGAACCAACTCTTAGGCTGTACAGGCTTATGGAAGCGCTTTGCTGCCACACAATAGAGTGCTAATTCAGCTTGACGAGGCTCAGACAGTTCTAAGCCAGAAATTTGTTCTTTGAAGGTTTGGTATGAAGATGCGTCATCAACGGTGAATTCATTATCTCTAAACGCGCAGTCCACCAGCTTATTGCGGACCAGATTCGTTTTGAAAATCATATCCTCTCCGAGGTTTAGCATTAATGAACATTGCTGCTCATCATAATACCAACTCCATGTATCGCTAGGTTTAAGCATCATTTCGTCTCACACTGTTGAACCATTCCATTAGGTAAAACGCAAAATTACCTTCAATTACAGTAATTTTACTGAGCAATAGGCAAAAAAAAAGAGGAAATGAATTCCTCTTTCTTATCGCTTTTCTCTACAACTCAGTGAGTTACAGTGTCTCTTTTAGTAAGACGATGCCAGATTGTCGCTTTTCAAAAATAAAAGCAATTACCGCTTATAGATTTTTAACGATGTCGCCAACTAGGCCTGGGCCTTTGTAGATGAAACCAGAGTAAACTTGTACAAGCTTAGCGCCTGCCATCATTTTCTCTTTTGCAGCAACATACGAATCAACACCACCTACCCCGATGATCGGCAGTTGGTCACCAAGCTCTTGATAAAGTTTACGAACAACTTCAGTACTGCGAGATTGAACAGGACGTCCACTTAGGCCACCTGCTTCGTCGCAATGCTTCATGCCTTCAACGATTGAACGATCCAATGTTGTGTTTGTTGCGATCACACCATCGATCTTATTTTTGATCAATGATTCACAAATTTGGCTGATTTCGTCGTCACTTAGATCCGGAGCAATCTTAAGAGCAAGAGGCACATATTTACCATACTTCTCTTCCAGTTCAGATTGTTTCGTTTTAAGTTCAGACAATAGATCGTCTAGAGCTTCGCCGTATTGTAGGGAACGAAGTCCTGGAGTGTTTGGTGAAGAGATATTTACCGCAATGTAACCCGCGTATTGGTAAACCTTCTCCATACAGATAATGTAATCTTCTGCGCCCTTTTCAATTGGCGTGTCTTTGTTCTTACCGATGTTGATGCCTAAGATGCCGTCGTAGTTCGACTTCTTAACATTCTCAACAAGGTTGTCGACGCCTAGGTTGTTAAAGCCCATGCGGTTAATGATACCTTCAGCTTCAACAAGGCGGAATAAACGAGGTTTGTCATTACCTGCTTGTGGACGAGGAGTAACAGTCCCTACTTCTACAAAACCAAAACCCATTGCGCCAAATGCATCAATACATTCGCCGTTTTTGTCTAGGCCGGCAGCAAGGCCAACTGGGTTTTTAAAAGTAAGACCCATGCACTCTACAGGTCGGTGAGGTAATTGTTGGCGATACAAAAGATCAATAGGTGTGCCGGTGAAGCGTTTGAAATTTTGAATTGCAAGATCATGAGCCTTTTCGGCATCAAGTTGGAAAAAGCCAGTTCTGGCTAGACGGTAAAGCATTGTGCCTCCGATAGAAAAAAGCGCCGTGTAAACGGGGCGATATTATTTACTTATTTACCCAACTATTCAATCTATTACTGTCTGTAAGGGTAAGATAATCGAGTTTGCTGACGAATGAGGTTCATTATTAAGCAAACGTTACCGTTTCAAGCTCTGATTATCTATTGGGAATATTCCTTATACCTCTTCTGCCACCAGCTCACTAAATACAGTGAGACTTGTACGAATAGTTAATTTATCGAAAATTGTTTAGCCAAACGAAAAAGGCAGACCTGATGGCCTGCCCTTATACTTTTTCGTCTTATCTAGTAACTAGTCTTTCGACATACAGTTTAGATTCAACAGCATCAATTCACGCAGTGCTACTGAGAATTTAGCAAACTCATGAACAGAACCCACTTTGAATTCGTTTAGGATGCTTTCCCAACGATGTAGAGAAACAGAGTTACTTTCCATCCAGTCATCAAGCGCTTTAATCACATCGATGTCTGAAGCACAACCACAGTTAAGTACTTGGCCGGTTAACTGACGTTGTTGCCAATCCAGATCTTCTCTAAATGCTGCACGCGCCAGTGCTTGCCAGTTGTTGTCTACAGCTTGGCCATTGATTTGCTTCAAGAACCAGTGCAATGACAAACGGTCGCCAAGGTTGAAGTAAAGCTTAGACGCTTGTTGTACTGTTTTACCCGTTTCACGAGCCACTGTAGATATATCCAGTGCTGAGTACAAACTAGACAAACGAGCCACTGAATTCGCCAGTTCTGCTGTTACACCCTGGTCAATCCATACCTGAGCCATTGCTTGGTGCTCTTCTACTTCTGAAGCTACCAGGTTTTCATCCAGTTTCTCAGTAATAGCCACCACATCACCTTGGTACAATTCAATCAATGCATTCACTGACTGTTTACCGGTACGGTTTCTTAGTAACCAACGCGCTAGACGACGCAATGTGCGGCGCACGTGGTAAAGCAACTCGTATTGAGCCTCAGAACTTGAGATATTATCCAGTTCACGAATGCTCTTAAGCACTTTGCCCAAACCGTAGATCTCACGAGATGCCGCGTAAGCATTTGCAATATCAACAATGTTTGCGCCCGTCTCTTCTTGCAAACGAGTCACGAAGTTACAACCCATCTCGTTAACCATTTGATTTGCAAGTGCTGTCGCGATGATTTCAGCACGCAGTGGATGGTTATCCATGTGTTGAGAATAGTTACGTCGTAACTCAGTTGGGAAGTATTGCATTAACTGTTGAGCATGAAACTCATCATTCGCAATATCATCGCTCACAAGATCTTCTTTCAGTACCATTTTGCCGTAAGCAATCAATACTGATAGTTCTGGTCTTGTTAGTGCTTGGCCTTGTTTCTCACGCTCTAGAAGCGTTTCGTCATCTGGAATGTATTCCAAACCGCGGTCCAAGTACCCTGCTTTCTCCATTGTGTGAATGAAGCGGATTTGCTCTTTCACTAAGCCAACACCTTGATGCTCAGTAACAGAGATTGACTCAGCTTGGCAGTACGCATCATCTAGTACGATTTCGCCAACTTCGTCTTCCATCGACTCAAGCACTTGGTTACGTTGCTTGACAGTAAGATCGCCGTTTGACACCAAACCATTCAAGAAGATCTTAATGTTTACTTCGTTATCCGAACAGTCAACACCACCAACGTTATCAACGAAGTCGGTATTAACTCGGCCACCGGTAAGTGCGTATTCGATACGACCCAGTTGAGTCATACCTAAGTTACCGCCTTCACCAACAACCTTAGCTTTCAAGTCACGGCCGTCGATACGTAGCACGTCATTTGCACGGTCACCCACATCAGTATGAGTCTCGCTAGAAGACTTAACGTAAGTACCAATACCGCCGTTCCAAAGTAGATCAACCTGCATAGACAAGATCGCTTTGATCAAGTCATTGGGTGCCATTGATGCTTTCTTGGTGCCCAGCATTTTCTGAATTTCAGGTGTCAAATGGATGGACTTCGCTCGACGAGAGAAGATGCCACCACCTTGAGAAATCAGGTCTTTATTGTAATCTTCCCAGCTTGAGCGAGGCAGATTAAACAGACGATCACGCTCTACCCAGCTTGATGCTGAATCTGGGTTCGGGTCAATGAAGATGTGCATGTGGTTAAACGCCGCTTGCATACGAATGTGCTTAGATAGCAGCATACCGTTACCAAACACGTCACCCGCCATATCACCTACACCGATCGCAGTGAAGTCTGTGCTTTGACAATTGATACCCATTTCACGGAAGTGACGTTTAACGGATTCCCAGCCACCTTTCGCGGTGATACCCATAGCTTTATGGTCATAACCGTTAGAGCCACCCGATGCAAACGCATCACCTAGCCAGAAGTTGTACTCTTCAGCTACTGAGTTCGCTAGATCTGAGAATGTCGCGGTACCTTTATCGGCTGCAACAACCAAGTACGGATCATCTTCATCGTGACGAACAACACTCTTAGGTGGGATAACCTCACCTTCAATGATGTTGTCTGATACATCTAGTAACGCACGGATGAAGCGCTTATAACAGCGTTGACCTTCCGCAAAGATCTCGTCACGGCCCGACATCATGTGCTGACGCTTACACACGAAACCACCTTTAGCACCAACCGGTACGATAACCGTGTTCTTAACTTGTTGCGCTTTAACTAAGCCTAGAATCTCAGTACGGAAATCCTCTTGACGGTCTGACCAACGTAAACCACCACGAGCGACTTTACCGCCACGTAGATGCACACCTTCAATGTCTGGTGCGTAAACGAAGATCTCAAACGCAGGAACCGGCGCTGGGATATCTGGAATCTCGCTTGGTCTCATTTTCAGAGCCAACCAAGGTTTAGACTGTTTGTTGTCGTCTAACTGGTAGTAGTTAGTACGAAGCGTTGCAGTGATCATTTCCATGTAGCGACGAATAATACGATCATCATCCAAGCTTTCTACATGATCCAACTGTTCAGTGATCTTCTTAATAAGATCTTGTTGGCCCTTCGCGCTACCCTTCAGTTTCGGGTCAAAACGCTTACCGAATAAGCTCACTAACCCTTTTGCTAAATCTGGGTAATGAGACAATGTGTCTTCAATGTATTGTTGGCTGAATGGGAAACCCACTTGGCGCATGTAACGAGCATAAGCACGTAAGATAGAGATCTCACGGCCAGAAAGACCTGCACCCAATACCAGACGGTTGAAACCATCGCTGTCTAACTCACCTGCCCAAATTGCAGCAAAGGCTTGTTGGAAAAGATCGCGAGCTTCACGAAGATCAATCGTCTTGTCACTCTTATGCAGCATCGAGAAATCAAGGATCCAATAAGTCACCCCATTAGTCTTGCGCACTTCATAAGGTGATTCACCAATAACGCGCAGGCCAAAGTTTTCAAGCATTGGCATAACATCAGACAAGTGAATTGGCTCATCACTGTGGTAGAACAATTTCAAACGAACGGCTTTAGAGTCTGCCGCTTCTTCTTGAGGACGGTAGAAAAGCATACCCAGTTTGTTGTCTTCGCTTAGTGCTTCTAAACGCTCGATGTCCGCTACCGCAGAACCTGGCATCATGTCTTCTTTGTACGAACGTGGGAATGCACGCATGTACTCTTTCGATAACGGAAGACCTTTGCTCTCACCGAAGTTAGCAACGATTGATTCAGAGAGGCGGTCATCCCACGTAGACGATACTTCCATTAAATTTTGCTCAATTGTTTTCACGTCCACATCCATGTTGTTGTTATCAACACGAACAATATAGTGCGTTCTTGCCAGTGGGCTTTCAGAGAAGTATGTCGTGAATTCGACTTCTTCTTCACAACCGAAGTATTGCTTCAAGATGCGCTGGGTTTGACGACGAAGTTCGGTGTTGTAACGATCTTTTGTTACGTAAACCATACAGCTGAAGAAACGGCCAAACGGGTCTTTACGAACAAACAAACGCAGAAGATCGCGATCTTGCATTTGTACTACGCCGGTACCTACTTCAAGTAGCTCTTCTTCTCGAGCTTGAAGCAGTTCATCACGTGGGTAGTTTTCAAGAATGTTGTGCAGAGCTTTGTAAGAATATGAACCCTTACGGTAACCACTTGCATCTAAGATACGCTCAACTTTCTCACGAACTAAAGGAATGGTTTCAACGGTCTGGTTATAAACGGCAGAAGTGTAAAGACCGGTAAAGCGGTGCTCACCAATGACCTTGCCGTTTTTATCAAACTTCTTGATACCGATGTAATCATTGTAAGCTGGGCGGTGAATGCGTGAAGCCGTGTTGCCCTTAGTTACGATCAATACATATGGTTTTTTCGCTTCTAAGCGTGCCGAGTCAGAAAACTCAGACAGCTTAACGTTACGTACACGATCTGAATTTGCGAACAAACCAAGGCCTTGCTCCTTGGTAGGTTGTAGTTCAGTGTCGCCATTCACAGAAACAAGGTCATATTCCTTGTAGCCCATAAACGTAAAGTTGTGCTCGCCTAACCAACGAAGGAACGCGAGAGTTTCATCAAAGCGCTGACCATCGACTGGTATCGTCTCTTTTTGCTCTTCAACTTGATTGGTGACTTCTTCAAGTCGTTCTACCATTTGTAGCCAGTCATTAACCACAAGACCGGTATCGGTAAAGATATCCAGTAGCTCGGTTTTAAGTGCGGTCATTTCAGCTTTGCTGCTAAGACGGTCAACCTCAATATGGAAAAGCGACTGGAATGCACCTTCGTTATTGCTAACACCGACAACACTGCCCTTATCTGAGCGAGAGATTTGTGTTGGGTTATGAAGCATAAGGTGAGAAGAGAGATCGAGGCGGGTCAATGCCATTTTTACGGAATCAACAAGGAATGGGCTGTCTGGTACGACTATCTCAACGATAGTGTGAGTAGACTGCCAACCTTGACGACTTACCGTCGGGTTGAAAACGCGTACAGAGATTTCGTCGGCTTTCTTTTCATTGATGTGATGCCATAAGCTAACTACAGCACCGTATAAATCGGATTCGTTTCTCTGAGTCAGATCGTCGTGAGAAACGTTACTAAACAAGTGTTGAGCAAGTTGAGTTACGAGAGGTCGATGAGCAAGGTCAAGTTTGTCTTGAATCAGCTTGTAAACTTTTTCAAGTAAAACTGGAACCACAGTTTCACGTGCGGTCATAGTCACACTCCACAATTAGAATTATATTTTATTATTAGGGGGATCACTTAATCTGGTGTTTGAAACGTGCCGTTGAGCGCTTTTCTACTAACAAGTTAAGCAAAGGTAATGCATTCATTTATTGTAAAAGCATTATTGAAAAATAGTTAATTGTTTTGGAGGTGGTAAGAGGTGAAATGTTTGATTATGTGATTAAGATTCCTTTTAACTCACTAGGCACGCCAAGGTTTACAGAGCTTCTAACTTAATAAACTTATTTTTTTGGTCAGTTGTCAGCCTAAACTGCCCTCTAACCCCTATTTGTGTAAGAAATGGTCTGAACCGAGTTGCAGGTAACTGTAAGCGTAAACCTGTTGTTGTTATCACTTGAACTTTACTTGCCGCACCAGAATAGCTGGCCAAAAACTGCTGATATGAGATATTAAGTTGGAAAATATAGCGATTCATACGATACCTGTATAAATATACAGTGCCGGTATTTTTTGGCACTTAACGATGTCTGACGGTGAAACTGAGCTTGAAACTGCTCTAGCTTATCGAAAATTCGATGAACCAGAAACAAAAAATCAGTGGCAGATACTCTCTACCACTGATGACCTTTCGTTTTAGCGAACAGTTTATTAGCAAGCCGCTTATTAGAAAACAGTTACCTGAATGAGCTACTGCTGGCTTAAACCTCTAGTGCTTTCGTCACTTTCTCAAACAAGTCTTTTGCTAGGTTGTCCATGTTCTTTAACGTCTCAAGTTCTTTTCTGATCAGAGCTTGACGAGCATCGTCGTACTTACGGAACTTAAGAAGTGGATCAATCAAACGTGAAGCCACTTGCGGGTTGCTGCTGTTCAGTTCACGTAAGATCTCGCCAGCAAATGCATAACCTTGACCAGACTTGTCGTGGAATTGAACCGGGTTCATGTTTAAGAATGAACCGACCAAGTTACGGGTACGGTTCGGGTTCTTCAAACTGAACGCTTGGTGCGACATCGACGCTTTGATCACTTCAAGTGCGTTTGAACTTGGGTTTGTACCTTGTAATGAAAACCACTTATCCATAACAAGACCATCGTGTTTCCACTTGTCACTGTAATCCGCCATCAAGGTTTCACGACATACGAGTTGTGCACTATTTGCTGCGCCCATTGCTGCCATGGTGTCTGTCATGGTGTTTGCTTGCTGGTACATCGCAACAACCAAGTCATTACCCTGCTCAGTATGAGCTAAGTAACTTAGGCAAACTTTACGTAGAGTACGCTTACCAATTGAATCGTGATCGATCGTGTATTCCGTTAGTGCGTGGCTGTGATAAACCGCCGCTAACTCGTCTTCAAGTTCCGCAGCTAGTGTTACTTTCATTGAGTTAAGAACCGATGCGACCGCATCAATATCAACACGCTCGTACCAACCCGATACTTCATTGTGGCTTGGTAGAGAAAGCATTTCTGCAATAAACGCAGGCTCTAGTGAATCACTCAGCAGTACGCCACGGAATGCATCAACAACAGAATCAGAAAGCTCAAACGCTTGACCCTGTTGAACCTTCTCCACGTTACTGCAGATGTACTTCGCTAATAGCATTTGACCCGCATCCCAACGAGAGAATTCATTGCGAGCATTCACCATCAAGAAGATCAGTTCTTCATCTGAATAGTCGTATTCCAATTTCACTGGCGCAGAGAATTCACGAAGTAATGATGGGATCGGTTGCTCAGAAACGTTTTCAAACACGAACGTTTGCTCTGCTTCTTTCACATCTAATACGTTATGAACTGGCTTACCGTTACATTGTAACTCAACAACTTCACCCGCAGCCGTGTATAACTCGATATCAAGAGGAATATGTAGAGCCTGCTTTTCCGTTTGCTCATGAGTTGGCGCTGTTACTTGGCGAGTTGTTAACGTGTACTGCTTCTTCTCTGCGTCGTACTTACTTTCAACAGACAGCGTCGGCGTACCAGACTGGCTGTACCATAAGCGGAACTGAGATAGGTCGACGCCCGACGCATCTTCCATTGCCGCGACGAAGTCTTCACACGTTGCCGCCGTGCCATCGTAACGTTCAAAGTACAGCTTCATGCCTTTTTGGAAACCTTCCTCACCCAACAATGTGTGGATCATTCGGATCACTTCACTGCCCTTTTCGTACACAGTCAATGTATAGAAGTTATTCATTTCTATCACTTTTTCTGGACGAATTGGGTGAGACATTGGACTTGCGTCTTCAGCGAATTGTGGCCCACGAATAATACGAACATTGTTGATTCGGTTTACTGCGCGAGAGCCAAGATCAGATGAGAACTCTTGGTCACGGAATACGGTTAAGCCTTCTTTCAAGCTAAGCTGGAACCAATCGCGACAAGTCACTCGGTTACCTGTCCAGTTATGGAAATATTCGTGACCGATTACCGCTTCGATACCTAGGTAATCTGTATCCGTAGCAGTTTGGTCGTTCGCGAGAACAAACTTCGAGTTGAATACATTAAGGCCTTTGTTTTCCATCGCACCCATGTTGAAAAAATCAACGGCTACGATCATGTAGATGTCTAAGTCGTACTCCAAGTTGAAACGCTCTTCATCCCACTTCATTGAGTTAATCAAAGAAACCATCGCGTGGTTAGCTCTGTCTAGGTTACCTTTGTCGACAAAGATTTCTAGGTCAACTTTTCGACCCGATTGCGTGGTGTAAGCATCACGAAGTACGTCAAAGTCACCCGCAACTAAAGCAAATAGGTATGCTGGTTTTGGATGTGGGTCTTGCCACTTCACCCAGTGACGACCATTTTCAGCATCACCTTCATCAACACGGTTACCATTGCTTAATAAGAATGGATTTTCTGCTTTGTCCGCAATAACCGTTGTGGTGAATTTTGCCAAGACGTCTGGGCGATCCATGTAGTAAGTGATACGACGGAAACCTTCGGCTTCACACTGAGTACAGAACGCGCCACCCGACTTGTACAAGCCTTCAAGTGCACTGTTCCCTTCAGGGTTAACTTCGGTAACGATGGTTAGAGTAAATTCTTTTGGAAGGTCATTCAGCGTAAGTTGGGTTTCAGACTGCTCGTACTGAGTCCATTCGTTGCCTTTAACCAAAACAGAAACCAACTTCAAGCCTTCACCATCAAGTACTAATGTCGCGCTGTCTTTCTCCTGCTTAACACTAGAAACAGCCGTAACGATGGATGCTGAGTCGTACAAATCGAAAGTAAGATCGATTTCAGAAATCGTGTGAGATGGTGATTGATAATCTTTACGATACTTGGCTTGAGGTATATGTGCCATGACGGGTTCCTTTTGATCGTTATACGTAATTATTTTTTAACTGTATATATCTAAAGGTTGAGCGCCAATAAAACAAGGGGAATATTAAAAAAAGGAGGCATTGTAAGAAAATGCCTCCATGTTTTGCTATTTTATCAATCAAATCAGACAGGAACGCCTAAGAAATGAACTGTGCACAATATTATCAACGAGTACGACTTTACTGCTAAAACTCACGATTATCGGATGCGATTGAGTACCGCAAACATGTCTCCCTCTTCACCTTGCAGCGTTAACACATCGCTGTTCAGTGTATAACGAGTACCGTGTTCACCATTCTCATAAAGTAACACTAACTGGTCGCCTTCAGTGTAATACACACCGCGGCGAATGACTTCTCCCCCTTCTTCATCGGACACTCGGAACATAAAGATAAAGTCAGGCTGAAGCACTAAATCCATTTTTTGAATGTTACTGGCACGCAAATCACTCCCGGAAAGTTCTGCGCTTGACCATATTCCTGCCAGGGCGTTAGGCAAGGCTTTGGTGAACATAACACCGTTAAGATTCAGCATATTGTGATTACTGCTGTACGCGTAAACCTGAGGCTCAGAAGTATTCAAACCCAAAATAATGGTGTCTTCATTGGCGTTATACAAACCTTCCCAATGATCCACACTGTAGTCTTTCTTTTGGATATCGATAGTGAATGAGTAATTTGAATCGAGAGTCAGCTTGATTGCTCTAAAATTTTCAGTGCCTTGTTCAGGATCTGGGTTCATCAAATACCAATCACCAAGCAACAGAGGAAGGTCAAAATGAGATAGATTGCTATCACTTTTTGATTGTTGGCTGCTCGAAGCGACCTCGCTCCCAAAAGCAACAAAACTTAAACAAGATAAAATTAGTAGAATCCATTTCATACGCGCCCCCTCGTTTTCTTTAAGCTTAGGCACGTAATGATTAGAAAGCGAAAAAATATGATCCAAGTCACTAAATTTTAAGTGCAAAGTAACTTAAATGTCATTATTCGACGCAAAATAGAGCTAAATAACCCTAAGTATTGAGTGTTCTTTGCGACAATCTCAACGATTACAATCAGGTATTCCTGTCAAATCATAGACACAAAAAAAGCGAGCCTAGGCTCGCTTTTTAAATTGTGCATCTTTAAACAATCACCTTTTAACAGGTATTTGCTCTATTTTTTGATCATATCCAGCATGATAGCAACAGACTCATCAAGATAAGCATCCGGGGCTTCATAGTCTTTAGGAATATCATCTAACGTTTTAAATGCCTCTAATTTAGCTGCTTTTTGACGTTGGTTGATACGATCTAGACGAAGCGTATCCGCATCATCGCTTTCTTGCTGACGTACCTTTTCATTCAAAGAAAGGTCGTTATCGTCTTTATCCGCCTTATATTTTTCAATATCTTGCGCGATAAAGCCGAATTCCATGTCAGTAGCAATGCGAGCTTGATGTTGGGCAGTCAAAGCAATTATTTCTTCATCGTTACGCTGTAACACTGAATAATTTGCTTTATCAATACTGTCCCAAGGCAGAGCATTATCTTCAACACTTTCACCAGTATCAGCAGGATCAATTGGCGTTGGATAAGCAATATCAGGTACTACACCTTTGTTTTGCGTACTGCCACCATTGATTCGGTAGAACTTCTGGATTGTGTATTGAACGTAGCCCAACTCTTTATCGAACAAATCATAGATATGATTCAAAGAGCGATGTTGTTGCACCGTTCCTTTACCAAAAGAGTTTTCGCCAAGAATGATTGCACGACCGTAATCTTGCATCGCTGCCGCAAAGATCTCAGAGGCTGAAGCACTGTAGCGATTGACCAATACCGTTAGTGGACCTTGGTAACTAATTTCGCCATCAGTATCACTGTTAACTTTGACACGACCGTAGCTATCACGCACCTGAACAACGGGTCCCTCTTTGATAAACAAACCAGAGAGTTCAGTTGCTTCAGTGAGTGCACCACCACCGTTGTTTCTCAGATCAACAATAATGCCTTCAACACCTTGCCCTTTAAGCTCAGTGATCAGTTTGTCTGTATCTTTAGAAAGACCAACATAGAAGCTTGGTACTTCTAGTACACCAATCTTCTTGCCATCTTTCTCGATAACTTCTGACTTAACAGCGCGGTCTTCTAAACGAATCTTATCACGTACAATTGTGACAACGTGACTTTTTGCATCTTTACCATCTGGCAAGATCTGTAGCTTAACTTTGGTCCCTTTCGGTCCTTTAATTAATTGCACTACATCGTCTAAACGCCAGCCGATAACATCAACAATCTCTTCGCCATCTTGACCAACGCCAACAATACGGTCGCCATCGCTCAATTGTTTGCTGTTTGACGCAGGGCCACCAGCAACTAAAGATCGAATAACGGTGTAGTCGTCTGTCATCTGAAGTACAGCACCAATACCTTCTAGAGATAGATTCATCTCTGATTGGAATTGCTCTGCATTTCTTGGAGAAAGGTAACTGGTGTGAGGATCAACTTCACGCGCAAATGCGTTCATGTAGATTTGGAAAGCATCTTCATTATGCGATTGCGTGATACGCTTCATCGCATTGTTGTAACGCTTTTCCAAAACTTCTTGAATCTCTGGCCACTCTTTACCAGTAAGTTTTAGATTCAACGCATCGTATTTAACACGCTTCCTCCAAAGCTCATTCACTTCGGCGATATCTTTCGGCCATTCCGCTTCATTGCGATTGAGCTCAATACTTTCATCGGTATCAAACTTAATCTCAGTGTCTAGCAAAGACAGCGCATACTGAAAACGTTCAAAACGCTTCTGCATAGAAAGATTATAAACATCGAAAGCAATCTGGTTATTACCCGCTTTCAGCTGATCATCAATTTGAACAGATGATGAGGAGAAAGAGTCAATATCAGCTTGAGTGAAGATATTACGATTATAATCCAGCATCTCTAAATAACGATTAAAGATAGCTTGAGAGAAATCATCGTTGAGATTGAAGTGTTTATAGTGAGAACGAGTAAATCGAGAAGTAACACGTTTACTAGCAGTTTCGTGTTGGGCCTCAGGAACGAGTAAAGGTAAATCGTCCTGATCTAATTTGGCTTCAAGAGCCTGAGCTGAAGCTGCTAGACAAAAGCTAGCAGCAATCAGTGTCAATTTTGAACGGCATTTCATGCGTAGGAGTATCTCCTTTAAGCGCGCAAGTGCTCCGCTTTAACAACCATTTGTAGGCCGTTTGCTAACTGAACACGCACATCTTCCTTATTGATTTCAACAATGGTCGCAGCCATGTTTCCTTTACCCATGTTCACATTTACTTCTTTGCCAGCGATGAATTCGTCAGCGTTCAAAGCGCGTGTTTCTACAGGCTTTTCTACTTTTGGTGCTTTAGGCGCTTGACGACGAGGCTGTTGAGCTTTCTTCGCCTTAGGTTTCGCTTTGCCTTCTTCACGAGCTTTTTGTGCTTGTTCTTTACGACGAGCCTGAACTTTCGCTTTGCTTTCTGCAAGTGTAGCTTTAGCGTGTTCAACGTGCTCTTCTTCTAGTGTGCCACACGCGTTGCCGTCTAGGTCAACACGCTCTGCACCAGCTTTTACGCCGTGCAGGTAACGCCATGATGATGTGTACTGTCTTAACGCTGCACGAAGCTGAGTCTTACTTACTTTTTCGTCTTCATTTAGACGTTCAGCAAGATCTTGAAAAATACCAATTTTAAGTGGCTTCGCTTCACCTTCTAGAGTAAAGCATTTAGGGAAACATTCAGCAATATATGCGATAACTTCTTTGCTGTTTTTTAACTTTTCAGTGTTTTCCATGTGGGTTCCTGGTTTTTGCGGTTTTCCGCGAGCATTAAGAAAATATTTTTACGTATTATAGAGAGATGCTTGGGAAAAACCACAGTAAGAGAATAATTTATGCCTTGTTCGCGTGCGAATTAAGCAGCTTTTCCACTTCTGCCATGAAAAATGTTAATCCGTCCTCGTCAATTTGAGAAAAACGACCAACATTTGGGCTATCGATATCAAGAACGCCCGCTATTTTTCCGCCAATCGAGAACGGAATAACGATTTCTGAGTTACTTGCAGCGTCACAAGCGATGTGACCTTCGAACTCATGAACATCATGAATACGCTGAACTGTATTCGTCGCAACCGCAGTTCCACACACACCACGCCCGACCGGAATTCGCACACAAGCAGGTTGACCTTGGAAAGGACCCAGTACAAGTTCATCTTTTTCCTTAGCTAGATCCTGCTTCATTAAATAGAAACCCGCCCAATTCAAGTGATCCAATTCCATGAATAATAATGAACTGATATTAGCAAGATTAGCAGTTAGATCGGTTTCTGATTCAATTAATGCAACGGCTTGTTTGGTTAAGCGTTGGTAATGTTCTATTTTCATATTAACTTCCAATTAAATTGAGACTTCCATTATCAAGAGAACGCAGTAGAATGCGGCCATCAAACTAAATAGGACTTATTCTCATTACAATGAACAATTCAGAAGACACTATTAGCCGTTCTTGGTTAATAACTCAAGTAAAAAAACACAAGTCCAAATTACTGTTTGCTAACATTATTGCCATATTTGCAACTCTCATCAGTGTCCCTATCCCGTTGCTCATGCCATTAATGGTTGATGAAGTATTACTTGATAAGCCGGCTTCTGGCTTAGATATGATGAACCACCTACTTCCATCTTCATTACAAACACCGACTGGCTATATAGCACTAACGTTGTTGTTAGTGATTATCATGCGTACCGTTAGCCAAGCGCTGAACATTCTACAAGGGCGTCAATTTACACTCGTATCCAAAACAATCACCTATCAAATGCGCAGCAAGATGATAGATAAGCTTGGTCGTATTAGTATTAGACAATACGAAACCAAAGGCAGCGGCGGCATTAATGCTCACCTAATAACAGACATAGAGACAATCGATAAGTTCATTGGCTCGACCCTTTCTAAATTTATCATTAGCTTCCTGACCGTGTTCGGTACAGCGATCGTGTTGTTATGGTTAGAGTGGCGTTTAGGATTGTTCATTTTACTGGTCAATCCTGTTGTGATTTATTTCTCCCGTAAACTAGGCAGCAGGGTTAAACACCTTAAGAAGTACGAAAACCAATCTTTCGAGCGCTTTCAAAACCGTTTGGTGGAAACTTTAGATGGCATTTACCAACTACGCGCGGCGAATAAAGAACGCATCTTTCTCGATGAACTTAAGGTTCAAGCAAACCAAGTAAGAATCGATGCAGACAAATACGCTTGGCAATCTGAAGCTGCTGGCCGTGTTTCGTTTCTACTCTTCTTATTAGGTTTCGAACTTTTCCGTGCCGTCGCTATGCTAATGGTGTTATTCAGCGACTTAACCATCGGTCAGATTTTCGCAGTATTTGGCTACTTGTGGTTCATGTTAGGCCCAGTTCAAGAGCTACTAGGGATTCAATTCTCTTGGTATAGCGCGAAAGCGGCACTGCAACGCATCAACGATCTTCTTCAGTTAGAAGAAGAGAAGCGACCTATCAGTAAAGTGAACCCATTTAATGAAGATCAAGAAGTGACAGTTGACATCGAAGACGTTACATTCTCTTACACATTAGAAAACACTGTTTTAAATAGACTATCGCTGCACATCCCTGCAGGTAAGAAAGTCGCTTTGGTGGGCGCGAGTGGCGGTGGTAAATCTACGTTAATCCAGTTGCTGATTGGGGTTTACCAAGCCGACTCGGGGTGCATTCGTTATAACGGTGAAACAACCGATGACATTAGCTTTGATGTAATACGCAATCAAATTGCCGTTGTTTTACAACAACCTATACTCTTTAACGATACATTAAGGCATAATCTAACCCTTGGTGCTGAATACGATGAAATGTCGTTGTGGCGTGCGCTTGAAGTCGCTCAAATGCAAGATGTCATCAAGCAACTGAGTAACGGCTTAGATACACAAATTGGTAGGAATGGCGTTCGACTGTCTGGTGGTCAACGACAGCGCTTAGCAATAGCTCGTATGGTGCTCAGCAATCCTAAGTTTGTTATTCTTGATGAAGCGACATCTGCACTCGATACAGCAACAGAGTCAGCGCTGCATAAAGCGTTGAGCGAATTTTTGAAAGATCGCACAACTTTGATAGTGGCTCATCGATTATCAGCAGTGAAACAAGCTGATCTGATCTATGTTTTAGAAGATGGACAAGTCACACAGACGGGAACACATGGCGAATTGGTTGAACAACAAGGACTTTATCAAACACTCTATGGCAGTGTGCAATCGCACGCCTGATGTTTGTGGTTCTGAGTCTTTAAGTCAGGCATCGAGCCTAACTAACGTTTCAACTTGGGAGGTCGCGTGACCTCCCCATCCGTTACCAACCCTTTATCAACTAAGCATCAATGCGACAGCAGCTCAGTGCGTCTTTGTCAGGGCTGCGAACTCCCCGTAGATAAAATGGACATCCCTTTAGGGAAATCCGCTTATTGCCCAAGATGTGGTACTCAGCTTTATAGAGGCGGCACCCCTAGCCTGTCTGGAAACCTAGCAATCGCTGTCACTTGTTTGTTGCTATTTATCCCATCGCACTTTTTTGAATTCATCAGTATTCGCTTGATTGGTGTCATGATACCCGCAACGCTTCCATCGGGTGTTTTCACCTTGATGGGTGAAGGCTTCCCTCTGCTTGGTTTGCTGATCCTGTTCTGCAGTTCGATCGCTCCGTTGCTCGTGTGCACCTCGGTACTCATCACTCATGCATCACTGCGTTTTAAGATCTTCACACCCTTTCGTTATGCATTAGCCATTATTCAGACTCTCAAACATTGGATGATGTTGGATGTGTTTCTGGTAAGTTTGGCGGTCTCATGTTTCAAACTGCAAGATTACTCAGATATTTTCGTCGGTCCTGGTTTGGTTGGCCTGATTCTTCTACAACTTTTCAGCGTATTATTGGTAAGCCGTATCAGCGTGCGCCGCTACTGGGAAGCTTGGGCAAAAGAATCTGACTACTCTTTTGCTGAAAGTAAGAACGTACACTGTCACAACTGCCACCTGTCTCAGCCTGACAGTCATACTTGTGTGCGTTGTCATCATGACTTATATCACCGCAAGCCCTACTCTATACAGAAGACATGGGCACTGTTGTTTGCCGCATCCGTGGCCATCGTACCAGCCAACGTTATTCCGATTTCTATCCTTATAACAAACGGACAAAGGCTAGAAGACACAATAATTTCTGGTGTCGCGTCGCTGATAAATAGCGATATGTACGGCATTGCAGCGATCATTTTCATTGCCAGTATCGTCGTGCCCGTCGCGAAAATACTCGGCCTCGCGTACATCTTAATCTGTATCAAGATGAAGCGCGCCGTTTACCACAAACAACGCATGACCATCTATTTCATTGTGAAATGGGTGGGGAAATGGTCGGTGATGGACCTGTTCGTTATTTCGATCATGATGACCTTGGTCGACCGTGGACAGATTTTGAACTTTACACCAGGTTATGGTGCAGTCGCTTTTGGCGTCGTAGTTGTTCTCACGATGCTGGCAGCGGAAAGCTTAGATCCTAGGCTAATTTGGGATAACTATACCTCTAAAGATGAGTCAGTGAATGAACAACGATAACCAATCACAAACGTCATATTCACCAGAAGTAAGGAAAAACAAAGGCATCTCACCTTTGTGGATTCTACCGATATTAACCGTTGCATTAGCCGGTTGGTTGGTCATGAAATCGATACACGATGCTGGACAACGTGTGCAGATATACTTCTCAGATGCCGCAGGTTTAGTCGCAGGTCGAACAACGATTCGTTACCAAGGCTTAGAGGTGGGTATGGTGCGTGACATCACTTTATCCAAAGATCTATCGAGCATCTATGTCGATGCTGACATCTATCCAGAAGCGAAGAAGCTACTCTCAAAAGGCACTCGTTTCTGGCTTGTAAAGCCGACAGCAAGTTTGTCGGGCATCTCAGGATTAGACGCTCTGGTTTCAGGTAACTATATTGCTATCCACCCGAGCGAAACCAAACAAGATCCAGAAACGGTTTTCCAAGCGTTAGAATCCTCCCCTTCTGACTTACTGGCTTCTGACGGTTTGAATATTTCACTGACGACCAAAGATCTGGGCGGCGTATCTGTTGGTTCTCAAATCGTTTACCGTAAAATCCCAATTGGTGAGGTTTACAACTACCAGTTAAACGACAACGCTAAATCCGTTACGATTCAAGCCTCAATTAAAGATGAGTACAGCCATATAATCACCGACCAAAGCCGTTTTTGGAATGTCAGTGGTTTAGGTGCCAGTATTGGTTTTTCTGGTGTTGATGTTCGCCTAGAGAGCCTAAGTGCATTACTTGGCGGTTCCATTGCGGTTGACTCTCCGGGAGAAGGCCAACCGGTCGAGATGAACACCAAGTTTAAACTCTACCCAGATTTGAAAACCGCTGGTCGAGGCATCTCTATCAAGATCGCCGTACCAGATGACAACAAGATCAGCGCAACAGGCGCACCGATCATGTATCGCGGCATTGAAATCGGTCAAATCACTGACTTATCGCTAAGTGAAGGGCGTGAAAACGTCGTCGCATCTGCCGCTATTCAACCGGCATTCAGTGACTTTTTAAACAGCGGCAGTAAATTCGTTCTAGAAGAAGCTGAACTGTCGCTTACTGGCATGAAAAACATTGCCAACTTAGTGACAGGTAACTTTTTAACCTTGGTACCGGGCGAAGGTGAAAAAGCACGTCGATTTACTGCGATCCGCAAAAATGAATTCAGCCAGGAACAAGAGAAATCCGTTGCGATTCGCTTAACATCGAACAATTCGTTCGGTTTAGATGTCGGTACACAACTTCTCTACAAAGGCATTGCCGTTGGTTCTATTATCCATGTGGGATTAGTTGATGGTGTTGGTACGGGCTCTGATAAACACGAAGTCTTCATGGATGCACTTATCGATAATGAATACGCGCACCTTATCAAAAGCCACAACCGTTTCTTTGTGACAGGCAGTGCGACTGCAGAGCTTACCGAATCAGGCTTGAGTGTTACGGTCCCACCAGCAAAACAGCTTCTTACAGGCTCGATTAGCTTTGTGAGTGAAGGAAAATCTGAAGCTCGAACGGACTATCAACTTTTCCAAAGTAAGTCGTTAGCAGAAATCGCCAAGTTTAATCAGTCTGGTTCAAAGACGCTTTCGTTGTTTGCGAGTGAACTACCATCAATTTCTAAAGGCAGCCCACTCCTCTACCGCAACCTACAAGTGGGTAGTATTTCTGATTTTCAGCTTGCAGACGGTGGCGTAAGAATTAAGGTCACGATCGAAAATCGTTACACGCACTTACTCAACAAGCACACTGTTTTCTGGAACCGTTCAGGCGTTGAGGTTGATGCATCGCTATCGGGTATCAGCATTAAAGCAGCACCAGTTAAAACCCTTATCCAAGGCGGTATTGCTTTTGACTCTCTGCCGGGAATCGACAACAAACTCGGCGATGTGTGGAAACTTTATAAAGATTCGAAGTCCGCTCGAAAATTTGGCCGCGCGATAACTATTACCTCTGCTGGCGATCAAGAAGTCAGCAAGGGCATGGCGATCAAATATCAAGGTGTCACTGTTGGTGAGGTTACTTTGGTGATTCCGAACTTCAACAAGGGCGGTATTGAAATTACTGCGCGTATTTTACCTGAGTACGTC
Organism: Vibrio sp. 14G-20; assembly: GCF_026241515.1. Lineage (GTDB taxonomy): Bacteria > Pseudomonadota > Gammaproteobacteria > Enterobacterales > Vibrionaceae > Vibrio. The sequence goes on along the minus strand of NZ_JAPHPW010000018.1, from coordinate 23,261 downwards.
GACAAGATTGCCGTGGCGAACAGTCACTTCTGGTTGGCAGAGCCTGAGATTGGCCTTAACGGCATCAAAAATGTCTCTGCGCTGCTCTCTAAGCACATCAATGTAGACCCGGGCAAAGGTGAAAGAAACACGAAATTTGAGCTTAGTAAGGGACCCGTGCAGCCTGAAGGCAAGATATTCCAACTGCAAAGCGAAACGCGAGGCTCAGTATCTGAAGGCACGCCTATCCTATTTCGTGAGCTAGAAATTGGCAGTGTTATTGATGTTCAGTTGGGTGAGTTTGCTGACCGCATAATATCTACGATTCAAATCGAACCTGACTACGCGTATCTAATCCGTGCAAACACTGTGTTCTGGAACGTGTCGGGCGTCGATGTCTCTATCGGCCTGTCTGGCGCAAACATCAAAGCTGGAACGGTAGACAGCTTGTTAAGAGGTGGTATTACGTTCTCAACGCCACCGACAAATGAACTTCAGCCAGTCGCAAACGAAGATCAGTCTTTCTATCTCTATCCTAAAGCCGAAGATGAGTGGAAATCATGGAGAACCGCAATTCCTCGCCCATAGAGTGAACCCCTGACGTTTCAAGAAGATTAATTCTTCATCAAAATGCAGCCATTAGGCTGCATTTTTGTCGTTTGCTGTAAATATGGTTTAGGACGGCCTCATTTTGCTTTAAACTCCCCGCATTAATGCAATAAATCGAGATACTCTTTTGCACGCTAACGTATATATTCCTGAAGAATTCCTAACGCACATCGAAGCAATCATGCCTAGTCATCTAGATATGGCTTCTTTTGTTGCGTCATGCCAAAAACCACTTCGTAAAAGTATTCGAGTCAACACATTGAAAATCAGTGTTGAAGACTTCCTAGTACGAGCAAAAGAGAAAGGCTGGAAACTGGAACCTGTACCTTGGTGCGAAACGGGCTTTTGGATTACCGCTGATGAAAGTGAAGCGCCACTAGGTAATACGGCAGAACATATGTCTGGTCTTTTCTACATCCAAGAAGCCAGCTCGATGATGCCACCTTCGGCACTTTTCCAAGGCGAAGCTGATTACCAAGCGGTGCTAGACACTGCGGCTGCACCTGGCTCTAAAACAACGCAAATCGCTGCGCTAATGAATAATCGCGGTGTGTTGGTTGCCAATGAATACGCAGCAAGCCGAGTGAAAGTCCTTCACGCTAACATCGAACGTTGTGGCGTTCGTAATGCCGCTCTAAGTAACTTTGACGGTCGAGTTTTCGGTGGTTGGTTACCAGAACAGTTTGATGCTGTGTTGCTAGACGCACCCTGCTCTGGCGAAGGCACCATTCGTAAAGACGCCGATGCGATGAAGAACTGGACGTATCAATCTGTGGTCGATATTGCCGACACGCAAAAAGATCTGATTGAAAGTGCATTCCATGCTCTCAAACCTAATGGTGTTTTGGTTTACTCAACATGCACACTTAGCACCGAAGAGAACCAACAAGTGTGTCATCACTTAAAAGAAACCTTTGGTGATGCGGTTGAATTTGAATCTCTGGAATCTCTATTCGACAACGCAAAAGCAACCACGACAGAAGAAGGCTTTCTACACATCTTCCCTCAAGTTTATGACTCAGAGGGTTTCTTTGTTGCACGTATCCGTAAACTAGCGTCTGTTACTCCACCAGAAGTTAAAAAACGTATGGGTAAATTCCCATTTGAAAAAGCATCAAAGAAAACTCAGCAAGAAGTCGCTGAGCAACTAATGAATACTCTCGATATCGAATTGCCAAACGATACTCAAGTTTGGATTCGCGACAAAGACGTTTGGCTATTCCCAGAAGCGCTAGAGCCGATGATCGGTGAATTCCGTTTCTCTCGCATGGGAATCAAGATCGCCGAAACCCATAAAAAAGGTTACCGCTGGCAGCACCAAGTGGCCACAACACTTGCAACAGGGAATGAAGCTAATGTTGTCGAGCTAAGCATTGAAGATGCTCGTGAATGGTTCATGGGACGCGATGTTCGCCCTGAAGGCCTGTCTGGCAAAGGTGAAGTACTAGTGAAGTACAATGGTGCAATCATCGGCCTTGGTAAGTGGGTTGGCAACCGAGTGAAGAATGGTTTACCACGCGAGCTAGTACGCGATAAGAACCTTTTCTAAAAGCTTTCTCTCTGTATACAGCTTGATAAACAAAAAGCCCAAACAACGTTAATTGTTTGGGCTTTTTCTATTCTATCGACCATGTAAGTCAGTGTGTGAGCGCTTGTAAATCAACAACTAATTATATAAATATCAATTCAAGTCACTATTTCCAAAAAGAAAAATCGCACTTTAGGGAATCTAAACTAGACTTCAATCTAATAGTCAAAAGATTAAAACGATTAGCGTAGGCTCTTCGGAGCCCTTTCCCCTAAGCCCAAACAGGAAGGTTTGGGCTTTTTTTTGACCGAGAGAACTGCTTATTTCACTAAGCTGATACCTTCTTTATCGATAGTGATCTTGCCAGATTTGTACAAACCACCAATTGTCTTTTTGAACGTACCTTTGCTGGTTCTGAATGCAGAGAAAATAGCTTCAGGAGAAGACTTATCATTCAAAGGCAGGTAACCGCCTTTCTTCTCAAGCAGGTCAAGAACCTTAGTGCTTAGGTCATCCATCTTAGCGACACCAACTTTCTGAAGAGATAAATCAATCTTACCGTCTTCTTCACGAACGTTTTTAATGTAGCCTTTTAGTGTTTTACCAATGAACAGCTTACCGATGATGTCAGATGGGAAAATCATACCCCAGTGTTCACCATTCACGATTGCTTTGTAACCCAATTGGCTACGTTCAGCGATGATAAGATCCACTTGCTCGTTTTGCTTATAAGTCGCAGGTGTGTTGTCTAACCACTTGTTGAACTTTGTTGTACCTACAATGCGGCTAGATGCTTTATCAATATATACATATACTAAGATTGATTGACCTTCGTTTAAACGGCCACGTTGCTCGCTGAAAGGAACCAGTAGGTCTTTACCTTTCACGCCCCAACTCATGAATGCACCAGTGCTGTTAACACCTTCAACCGTCATCAAACCAAACTGGCCTACTTGAGCAATTGGTTTTTCAGTCGTTGCGGCGATCTGGTTGTCAGAATCAATGTATAAGAAAACATCTAACTTTTGACCAATTTCAACACCTTCAGGAGTAAATCGTTTCGGCAGCAACACGGTTCCATAGTCGCTAGCGTCAAGGAATACACCGAAGTCTGCTTGTTTTACTACTTCTAAGTTGTTTATTTGACCAATATTAATCATCAAGATTGTCTCTACTTTAAATTTGGCGGAGATTATACGTGATCTCTGATATGCTTTCGCTAGTTTCATTCATATTTTTACATTCTAGGAGCCATCGTTGATCACCGTTGATAAACAAGATGCGATAACACTTAAAATTAACCATGCCATGGCTAAGACAAAAAAGCTCGACATGGACGTTTATCTATTCATTCCCGGTGAACTTGGACTGACTCCTGAAGTGCTTTCTGAAAGCGCATTTTTCTACAGCTCAATCACGCAAAAACGTGCTTATTACAGTGATAAAACACTGTTGCCTTTGGTACACAGCCGTTTAGCAAAACGCGGTCGACTGTCCATTACACAGTACCGTGTAAGTTTGAGTTTGTTCGCTTATCAATATGTTATCGCATTGGACAAAGCTGTCAGCAGCTTGAATAAGAATGATAGTGACGACGTAACGGCTGATGAAGTAGATGAAGTCATTGAATTGGCTTTAGATATCTTGAAGAAGCTACGCCGAAGCATCCCCTACGAAGAAAACCTCAAGCGATACTATGCTAATATCGATAACTACCTATCTTGGTACACCGAGCAAAAGTTCTTATCTCTGGTTTCGCATATGCCACGTGGCAGTGAGTATTCAACGATTAAAGAACGACTCTTAACACTTTGTGATAAAGAGACTGCGCACCGTAAACTGAACCGCTATAACTCAGCAAGAGTTCGAGAAGACGTTACCCGCTTAAGTAACAAGATGCGTTTGCTGCGTCGTTTAATTGAACACCCTATCGTGCTTAAAGAAAAGACCACATCGATGGGTAAGAACGTTAAGCGTGCCGTGAAAGGCATTGCGACTGGTTTGGTAATGGTCGTCGTGACCACTACTGTGATCTTGGCTCGTGACTTTCTTGGTGAGATTACCGCTTCTTTCATCGTGGCGATGTCTTTCATCTACGCGTTGCGTGAGATCTTCAAAGATGACTTGAGAGACATCCTTTGGCGCTGGCTGCGTAAAGGCAAGCCGAAATGGAAGCGTCGTTACTATGACCCAACGACCAATAAATCTGTTGGCCATAAACTGGAATGGTTGGACTACGCAAACTTTTCGAAGCTTGCAGATCGCATTCAATCAATTCGTAAGAAGCGTGTGGTACAACGTGAAGAGCAAATCTTGCATTACCGCTCTCATACTGAAATGTCGACATCGACCTTTATGAGTGGTTATGAAGAGACTCGTGAAACATTATCGATCAGCTTGAGAGCGCTGACACGATTGATGGATAAGGGTTCGAACAAGATCTACCGCTTGAATGAAGGGCAAGTTAGCCGCGAATCAGTAGAAAAACGTCATCTTCTCAACCTGATCATTAAAGAGAACAACCATGATAACGAACCAACCTACTACCGTTGGAAGATCGTTATGAACCGTTCAAAGATCGTCGACATCGAACAAATCACTCAAGAATCTTAACTTTTCTACGGTGTGCAGCACGGTATGTGGATATTCAATTCACATACCGTTCTTCCACTTATTCACTTATTCAAGCTTCCATCTACTTCCGAGCTATTTCCTAGACGGGACTTTCTTAATCGAAAGCGTTAGCGTGAACTCGGCCATTGGCTCATCGCCATGCAAAGATGGGCAAGTCGCGATAATGGTCACAGGTTGGTTTACACGATCCCCAGTAGACATAGTTTCTTCTAGCATGGTGTTGATCAACTCACCATCGTTACAAGTGAAGTGTACATCGCCTTCTGGACGCTTTAAGAAGTTGCCCGTCACCTCTTTAAATGCCAACGAAATCTTTTCACCTTGTTGCTGAGATTTGCTCATCGCAAGAAAGCCACCCGCCACATCCGCACCGACAGCCAAAACGCCAAAATACATACTATTAAGGTGGTTCTTCGTTCGTCTTTTAAGAGGGATTTTGACCTCAACATGTTGGTTATCCAGTGCGAGCAATTTTGGTCTGCATAACCAGATCAGAGGCACTTTGAAAAAACCAAACATGCTCAAGTAGAAATTTGCTTTTTGTAGAGGGGTCAACATTCGGATTACCTAGTCAAATCAGTCATCAGACCAGTTAATCGATTAGTGATGGGGATGTCAAAAAAATGTTACAAAAAAGAGATATCATCGCATAATGATATCTCTTTCATTCTCAAAGCTTTAGCGCTTCAAACAAGTTGATTTAACTTAAACAGCAAGCCGATTTATGCAGTCACGACCGTTTCTACGCCTTCAAGATCGGCAATGTAACCTTGTAGACGCGGGTAATCCACCAAGCCTTGAGTCACCAGCAGTACAGGCTTCTTCGCATGCAGCGTCGCTTTAACAATCATATCCAACAAGGTAATAACCGCCTCATTTTGTGGATCAAAAGCGTGTTGCTGAGCTTCATTGTGTTTGTCTACGCCTAAAGTGAAAGACGCTAAGCTATCAACGTTTACCACTACACCATCGAAGTAATGAAGCAATCTTTCGCTCAGTAGCACTGCAGACGGCACATCGCATGAGAACAGTACTTTCAAACCGTTAAGGCCACGTGGTAACCCTTGCTCGGCAAGCAGGTCAATAATCTTAGCGGCATCGCTTAATGCTCGTACATACGGCACAACCACTTCGACGTTAATACCCTGCTCTCGCAACGTTTTAATAACCTGACACTCTAAAGCGAAAGCCTTGCTGTATTCTGGTGTCGCGTAACGAGCAACGCCACGAACGCCTAGTGCTGGGTTAATCTCTTCAGCTTCACAGTTCCCGCCAAGCAGCGAACGGAAGCCATAGCTGTCTGCACTACTTAATGCGATACGAACAGAAGTGTGATTTGGCTGAACGGCAGCTTGAATGGCAATCACTAACGTCGAAACAAAATGCTCATCGACGGTTTTATCGCCAAGGATCGCATCTAAAGACGTTTTTTCAATATCAGTCAGTGTATCTAAGTGACTTTCGATACTTGGGTGGTAGAAGACACGATCCATCACTAATTCTGATAACGAAACGTATAAGTGGTTGGAATTATTATTATCGTTGTAAGAAGGCAGCACATCACCTAAGACAAGTTCTGGGTGCAAAGTGCTTTGATTTTCTTGAGTCATTGCTGCTCCAGCATTTTTATGTTGTGTTCAAACGAAAATACCGATAGCTGCCTGTTAATACAAGTGAAAATCCCTTATTTGACGCTGGCCTGCTGATAAAAATAAGAATATTAGTAATAACTGAGATAACTTTGACTCAATAGAGTTTATTCCTCTGTTCAATTCCGTTATCTTAACCACTTCGCAATAGAATAAAAAAGCTATCACATGCCATTAAAAACTGATGAGTTGAGAACCCAAGCTCTGGGTCCTATGCCAACTCCTGCCGAACTAGGCAATGCACACCCTATTACTGACGACGTTGCTGAGCGCATTAAAAATTCTCGCCGCCAAATCGAAGATATCCTAACGGGTCGTGATAACCGCCTATTAGTTATCGTAGGCCCTTGCTCTGTTCACGATACAGACGCGGCACTTGATTACGCTGAGCGCCTAAGCAAAATTCAAGACCAGTACAAAGATGAGCTGTTCGTTGTAATGAGAACCTACTTCGAGAAGCCTCGTACTGTTGTAGGTTGGAAGGGTTTGATTACCGATCCTAACCTTGATGGTTCATACGCACTTGAAACAGGCTTGAACAAAGCTCGTAAGCTTCTGCTAGATATCAACAAGCTTGGCCTAGCTACCGCGACTGAATTCCTTGATATGATCACAGGTCAGTACATTGCGGACCTTATCACTTGGGGTGCGATTGGCGCTCGTACGACAGAATCTCAGATTCACCGTGAAATGGCCTCTGCACTGTCTTGCCCAGTTGGCTTCAAAAACGCGACCAACGGCAACATCAAGATTGCTATCGATGCAATTCGTGCAGCACATGCTTCACACTACTTCTACTCTCCAGATAAGAACGGCCGCATGACGGTTTACCGTACTTCTGGCAACCCATACGGTCACGTTATTCTACGTGGTGGTGATAAAGGCCCTAACTTCGACGCTGAATCTGTAGATGCTGCGTGTAAGCAACTGGCTGAATTCGACCTACCTCAACGTTTGGTTGTAGACTTTAGCCATGCTAACTGTCAGAAACAGCACCGTAAGCAGTTAGAAGTTGCGCAAGACATTTGTGAGCAAATTAAATCTAACAAGAACCAAATTGCAGGCATTATGGCAGAGAGCTTCATTATTGAAGGCAACCAGCCAATGACAGACATCAACAACCTAGAATATGGTAAGTCGATTACTGACCCATGCCTAAGCTGGGAAGATACAGCAACAATGCTAGACATGCTTGCAACAGCAATTAAAGATAGAAACTTAGCTTAAGGAAACAACACAATGCCATCATTTGACATTATCTCTGAAGTAGAAGCAGTAGAACTGCGTAACGCAGTAGACAACGCAAACCGTGAACTATCGACTCGTTTCGATTTCCGCGGCGTTGAAGCAAGCTTTGATTACAAAGATGAATCAGTAAAATTGACTGCTCAAGACGATTTTCAACTGAAGCAAATGCGCGATATCCTTCGCAGCAACCTAACGAAGCGTAATGTTGATCCTAACGCGATGGAAGCGAAAGCGGCAGACCAAACAGGTCGCACTTGGCACCAAACGGTTATCTTTAAGCAAGGCATTGAAACTGATGTCGCTAAGAAGATCGTTAAGCTAATCAAAGACAACAAAGTTAAAGTTCAAGCTTCTATCCAAGGCGACAAAGTTCGTGTAACAGGTAAGAAGCGTGATGACCTACAAGCTGTTATGGCTCTAGTTCGCAGCGGTGAACTTGGTCAACCTTTCCAGTTTGACAACTTCCGCGACTAATTATTGATTTTGAGCGACCGCCTATTTGGGTTGCTCATTCATCACAATGTCGTGTTTGAAATAGCAAAAAGCCACTTCTTTTGAAGTGGCTTTTTATTTATCTGGTCCAGCTTTAGTTTTATTCCGAGCCTCTAGCCGATTTCAAACAACCAGAAAGCTCTCATTTCAACTAGAAGCAACTACCTCAACTGAGTACTTGGGCTGCTGACAATTTTAGATCTTTGCCGACCAACAGATTAAACTCTACACTTGCTGGTGGAATAAACACACACACTCGTAATTTCTCTGCTCTTGCTTGCTCAAGCTTTGTTGATAGCTCTCCGCTGTTGGCGTAGCTCTCTCTTTCTGCATCTCGGCGGCACAGGTCGATAAATTCAAATGGACAATCGCTCGGTGAAAGTACGAGCTCTGCCTCCTGCATCAAACGTAAAGCTTTCATAGACAGCAGCTCGACATCTTGCTCGAATTCAATCCAAGTGACCTGCCCTTCGCTATCAATGCCTTCGCTTAGTGCTTGCTGATAGTAAGACTCTAACTGCTCTCTGTCATTCACCTGCTCGATAAAGCTGGATGACAAGAAATGCTCCCAAAATTTACGACGCTCATCGACGGTTGGGAATGACTCTTTGATTGAATTGCGTTTTGATGCACCGAAGTCTGCGATCAAGCCTATATTTTGTGGCAGTACTGTTTCGAGTTTTTCTCTAATATTTCTCACTAAAACAGGTGAAGCACCGCCGCTAGAGATTGCAATTTGAATTCTTCCGCGATTTATCATCGAAGGCGTGATGAAATCGCAGTAAGGTAAATCATCAACCACATTGACTAAAATACCCAGTTTTTTCGCATCATTATACACTTGATGATTCAGGCTTGGGTTGTCTGTTGTGGCCCAAACCTGCAAGTAATTTTTCGATATGATCTGTGACGAATAAAAGTTTTGAACCCAGTGAAGTTTGTTCTCGTCGACAAGCTGTTTTAAGTAAGGCGCTACCTTGGGAGACACCAAAGTCACATCCGCTCCAGCTCGTAGCAAGCTATCGACTTTACGGCAAGCAACCTCACCCCCACCAACCACCAGAATTGGCTTATTCTCTACATCCAAAAACATTGGGAAATAACGCATGTTCTTCCTTGAGACGACTTCAATAACTATTCAACCATGCTACCAAATTTGGAGCACATTAATAACTATCCAAGTGTAATAAAAATATTTATTCACCAAATTTCAATACTTCTTGAGTTTAATGTTTCATCATTGTGATGTTCATTCAGAATATTTATCTAGTCGATTATCAATATAAAAATCTAAATCTTGTTGCACCAACAGTGTGAGCCGTTGCACTATTTACATTCACATAACATTTGGTCATTCTAATTGTGTTCGGATTTGTGATTTCATTCAAAATTCTTTTTAAATTATACATTTGTGAAAGTACGGATCCTTTCCTAACCTTATAAACAGTTGCTTAAATCGCACACAGTTTCATTTGCAAAATGCAACTAGTGTGAATTGAGTAACAAGGTCATAGAAAACGCAACACATATAGAAAAACTCAAACGAGCACGAGTATCAGGTGTCACCTGGTTAACAAGGAAGGATACAAATGACAAATAAACTAACACTTCTTGCTTCAGTAGTAGCTGCATCAACTTCGATGATGGCAACATCAGCATCAGCGGCAGAAAGCACTCTGGACAAAGTCACATCTCAAGGTTTTCTAACTTGTGGTGTAAGTACCGGTCTTCCAGGGTTCTCTAACCCTAACTCAAAAGGTGAATGGGAAGGAATTGATGTTGAGTATTGTCAAGCTCTTGCAGCGGCTGTACTCGGTGACAAGACTAAAGTTAAGTATGTACCTCTAACAGCGAAGGAGCGTTTTACTGCGCTTCAATCTGGCGAAATCGACGTACTATCTCGTAACACAACATGGACATTACATCGTGACAGTGCTCTAGGTCTGAACTTTGTAGGCGTTAACTACTACGATGGTCAAGGCTTCATGGTTAAGAAAGAACTTGGCCTGACAAGTGCTCAAGAACTTGATGGCGCTTCTGTATGTGTTCAATCAGGTACAACAACTGAGCTTAACCTAGCCGATTACTTCCGTAACAGTGGCATGTCTTACAAGCCAGTGGTATTCGATACGGCAGCACAAACATCTAAAGGTTTCGACGCGGGTCGTTGTGACGTGCTAACTACTGACCAATCTGGTCTATATGCACTTCGCCTAAACCTAGCTGATCCTAAATCTGCAGAAGTACTTCCTGAAATTATCTCTAAAGAGCCTCTTGGCCCTGTAGTTCGTCAAGATGATGATCAATGGTTTAACGTTGCTAAGTGGACACTTTCAGCAATGGTTAACGCGGAAGAATACGGCATCTCTTCTAAAAATGCAGACGAAATGCTTAAGTCAAAAGATCCAAACATCAAACGTATTCTTGGTGTAGACGGTCCTAAAGGTAAAGGCCTTGGCATTCGTGACGACTGGGGTTACCAAGTAATTAAGCAAGTTGGTAACTACGGCGAGAGTTTTGAGCGTACTGTTGGTACAGGTTCTCCACTTCAGATCTCTCGTGGTGTAAATGCATTATGGAATGCGGGCGGCTTTATGTACGCTCCACCAATCCGTTAATAAATTTTCAAGCATCAATTAGGGCGGAGTTTTCCGCCCTATTTATTAAATGGATTTGAGGTTATAGTAGTATGAAACCTAATGAAACTATTTCTCCAGCTCAGGCAAAGCCACAGCCCAAAAGTGCCAACTTATTTTACAACCCCACTTTTCGCTCCATCATTTTCCAAATTATCGCCGTCGGGGCGCTTTGTGCTTTCTTTTACACGATTGTAAATAATGCACTCACAAACTTAGATTCCCGTGGTATCACCACTGGTTTTGATTTTCTCTCCCAAGAAGCTGGTTTTGGTATCGGCTTAACACTGATTGAATACGACGAGACCTTCTCATACGGTCGTACATTCTTTATCGGTCTTCTCAATACCGCTTTGGTTTCAGTACTCGGCATCATGCTAGCTACAGTACTGGGCTTTAGTATGGGTATCGCTAGACTCTCTTCAAACTGGCTAGTTAGCCGATTTGCAGCTGTCTACATTGAGATATTCCGAAATATCCCTCTTCTTTTACAAATCTTTTTCTGGTACTTCGCCGTTCTACAAGCCTTGCCTTCTGCTCGTCAAAGTATGAGTCTAGGTGAAGCAATTTTCTTGAACGTACGTGGATTGTACTTCCCTGCTCCAGTCTTTGAGCAAGGCAGTAGCATTGTCATCGCATCATTGATTGTCGGAATTATCGCGACGTTTATTATCAACATCTGGGCTAAGAACAGACAGAAACTGACCGGCCAACAAACACCGATGTTGCGAATTGCCGCTGCGTTGATTTTAGGCTTACCGTTGGTAACTTACTTTGTTATGGGCATGCCTATCTCTGCAGATTATCCTGTGTTGAAAGGGTTTAACTTCAAGGGTGGTGTTACCATAATCCCTGAGCTTGCTGCATTGATGCTCGCTTTAAGTATCTACACAGCAGCGTTCATTGCTGAGATTGTTCGTTCAGGTATTAACGCGGTAAACCATGGGCAAACTGAGGCTGCGATGTCTCTAGGCATCCCACGATCTAGAACTCTAAAGCTTGTCATTATTCCACAAGCATTAAGAATCATTATCCCACCACTAACCAGTCAGTATCTAAACCTGACCAAAAACTCATCACTTGCGATGGCCATTGGTTATCCTGATCTTGTCTCTGTATTTGCAGGAACAACACTTAACCAAACTGGACAAGCTATCGAAGTAATCGCGATGACAATGGGCGTATACCTAACCTTGAGCCTATTAACGTCCGCTCTAATGAACATATACAACCGCAAAGTAGCGTTGGTGGAGAGATAAGATGAGTACACATCAATTTCAACCTGATCTTCCGCCTCCAGCGAATACCGTTGGGCCAGTCGGTTGGTTAAGAAAAAATCTATTTAATGGACCTGTTAACAGCGTCGTCACTGTGGTCCTTGGTTATTTTGCTTTCACTTTATTGTGGGCAATAGCAGATTGGGCATTCATTAATGCTGATTGGATAGGAACAACTCGCGATGCCTGCACTAGCGAAGGCGCTTGTTGGGTTTTTATCAGCGTTCGTTGGGACCAATTCATGTATGGCTTCTACCCAGAAGCTGAACTGTGGCGACCTCGCCTCTTCTACGCAACGTTGGCCATTTTTGTAGCCTTACTGGCTTATGAAAAAACACCTAAACGCACGTGGATTTGGTTGTTCTTCGTCAACATCTACCCATTTATCATTGCCGGCTTGCTATACGGTGGCGTCTTTGGGTTAGAAGTTGTTGATACCCATAAATGGGGCGGCCTATTGGTTACACTGGTCATCGCACTTGTTGGTATTGTAGTGTCACTCCCTATTGGTGTTGCACTAGCTCTTGGGCGTCGCTCAGAGATGCCGATCATTCGCAGTATGTGTACGGTATACATCGAAATCTGGCGTGGCGTACCGCTCATTACAGTTCTATTCATGGCTTCAGTAATGCTGCCACTCTTTTTATCAGAAGGGACAGAAACCGATAAGCTGATTCGAGCACTTGTTGGGGTAGTACTATTCAGTGCAGCCTACATGGCCGAAGTAATTCGTGGTGGTTTACAAGCAATACCAAAAGGCCAATACGAAGCGGCTGATGCTCTGGGACTAAGCTACTGGAAAAAGACTGGGCTTATCATTCTACCTCAAGCTCTTAAAATCACGATCCCTTCAATTGTGAACACCTTCATTGGTTTGTTTAAAGATACCAGTCTTGTTTTGATTATTGGTATGTTTGATGTACTAGGGATTGGCCAAGCCGCGAATACCGACCCTGAATGGCTTGGGTATTCAACAGAAAGTTATGTATTTGTCGCGTTAGTGTTCTGGGTGTTTTGTTTTGGCATGTCGAGATATTCGATATGGCTAGAAAACAGACTTCACACCGGTCACAAACGATAATTAACAAGATCAAGGACGTATTATGACGCAGCAGACAGAAAACAACTCTCAAGGTCTTATGATCGAGTTGAAAGACATGAACAAATGGTACGGTGAGTTCCACGTGCTTAAGAACATCAACCTAGAAGTTAAAAAAGGCGAGAAAATCGTTATCTGTGGCCCTTCTGGCTCAGGAAAATCTACGATGATCCGTTGTATCAACCGATTGGAAGAGCATCAAAAAGGTCATATCTTCGTTTCAGGTAATGAACTGACAGAAGACCTAAAGAACATCGAAGCCGTACGCAGAGATGTAGGTATGTGTTTCCAGCACTTCAACCTGTTCCCACATCTTACGGTATTAGAAAACTGTACTCTGGCCCCTATTTGGGTCAAAAAGATGCCGAAGGAAGAAGCTGAAGCGATTGCGATGAAATACCTAGAGCGTGTAAAAATCCCGGAGCAAGCGGATAAGTTTCCAGGTCAGCTTTCAGGTGGTCAACAACAGCGTGTAGCTATCGCACGTTCTTTGTGTATGAATCCTCAAGTAATGCTATTTGATGAGCCAACATCGGCACTCGATCCAGAAATGGTTCGCGAAGTGTTAGACGTAATGGTAGAGCTTGCAGAAGAAGGCATGACCATGTTGTGTGTAACGCACGAAATGGGCTTTGCTAAAGAGGTCGCGGATCGCGTGATCTTCATGGACGCTGGCGAAATCATCGAAGAAAACAACCCTGTCGACTTCTTTGAAAATCCACAGTCGGACAGAACGCAGAACTTCTTAAGTCAAATCTTACACCATTAATGTGTTATGATGCATAAACTAAAGAGGCGGCTTAAGTCGCCTCTTTATTTTTCAAAGTTATAGATAGCTTTTAAAGTTTTAAGTAACGGAATAGATCGACCAAAGGTTGGACATCGTATCTTAGCTATACTTAATTACAGCCTAAAGAAATACTTTGTTACACCTTCAGAAACACTTAACCGACTATTTTGATTATTATTTTACGTATACAAGAGGAATGAAAGACTTGATTTTTCGAACTTTCACCCCCATAAATGTACTAATAACTATTGAAGTCACCTTACGAGGAAGATTATGAACAGCCCTATGTTTTCACGCACAGCATCTCAAGAAAGTGCTCTGCAAACCAATAAAGTGTTGCGTAACACCTACGCTCTACTGTCTATGACACTACTTTGGTCTGCTGTTGTAGCAGGCGTATCTATGGCGATGAACCTTCCTCGCCCTGGTCTTATCATCATGCTAGTTGGCTTCTACGGCTTACTTTTCTTGACTGAGAAGAACCGTGACAACAGCATGGGTCTAGTCTTCACATTCCTATTTACAGGTTTCTTAGGCTACACCATTGGTCCAATCCTAAATATGTACGTTGGCGCAGGCATGGGTGATGTCATCCTAACTGCACTTGGCGGTACCGCATTAGCGTTTATGGGCGCTTCAGCTTACGCTCTTACTACAAAGCGTGACCTGTCATTCCTGAACGGCATGCTACTAGCTGGTTTTGTTGTACTGCTTGTAGGTATGGTTGCGAATATCTTCCTACAAATGCCTCTACTATCATTGGCAATGAGCGGTATGTTCATCCTATTCTCGACTGGTGTGATCTTGCTTACAACGCAAAACATCATTCGTGGTGGTGAAACTAACTACATCTCAGCAACGATCAGCTTGTACGTATCAATCTACAACATCTTCATCAGCCTACTAAGCATTCTAGGCATCATGGGTAGCGACGACTAATCACTCCCATAACTGAAGAATATCTAGCCCAAGAGCCTAGCTCTTGGGCTTTTTTATATCTATCAGCACCAGAATTCTTTTGATAGCTGCAATATTTCTTGAGATCGCTATAAATCTATTGAGAAAAGTAAACTTGGTCATGTACCCTATCTGGATAGTTAACTGGATTCTGGATTAAACATGTTTGAATATAACGGCAAGCAAATCGAAACCGATGCTCAAGGCTACCTATTGGACTACACACAATGGGAAGAGGGTATGATTGAAATTCTTGCTCAAGATGAAGCTATTGAACTTACGGATGCGCACTTAGAAGTCGTACATTTTGTAAGGAGCTTTTACGAAGAGTTCAACACCTCTCCAGCAGTTCGCATGCTAGTTAAAGCGATGGAAAAGGCTCACGGCCCAGAAAAAGGCAACAGCAAGTACCTATTCAAGCTATTCAAGAAAGGCCCTGCAAAACAAGCGACTAAGCTCGCAGGTCTACCTAAACCAGCAAAGTGCTTGTAAAGACTAACCTGCTTTAGAACATTTCCGAATAAAAATACTGTAGTGACGAGCTACAGTATTTGAAATTCCCCGACACGCACCTTTTGTCGCTCTTCCTCTCCGACTTGACGTTTTGCTACACCATCAACTACTGCACTCTTAGGGCCGATTTTTAGCCATTGGTATAGCTTCTCGATTTGCCCAACCTCTCCGACCGCTAATACTTCTACTCGGCCATCATTTAGGTTCTTAGCGTAACCTGAGATACTCAAAGCTTGCGCTTGTCTGCTGGTGTGATAACGAAAACCAACACACTGGACTACGCCTGACACGACAAAAATAAATTGGGAACTTTCCATAACGTTGCCTCATAAATTATATGAATGATATAGTTAAGCTTCTATTCATTCACCGCTTATTGGTGGACTTACTTCGAGTATAACGATTATGAAAGAAATCCCATTTCGTTGGATTGATAAATATCTCATTCACCTAAAAATCCAAGAAAAGTTCTATCTACTCTTCTTATTACCTCTTCTCGCTCTTGTTATATTAACGCTCGTTTTAGATAGTGCAGCGGATTCATTACTGGCTCACCTTTATCAAGAAGAAATGCTCTTGATGAAAGGGCTTATTGAAGCGGGCCAACTCACGAAAGAGCAAGTTGCTCAACTCGTTAGTAGTTCTGATAGCATCTCTTTAGGCTATGGCGCGGGCTCTGTTTCAGTCATGAATGGCGCATTTAGTTTAGTGGCAAATCACGATCAAAACCTTTGGTCTGCACTCTCTACAACTCAAGTATCTATCATCGCGGTAACACTAACGCTGATCGCATTGGGTGTTTACTACATCATGACCTTTATTGGCGGTGCCATGTTCTCAATGAACAAAGCACTAAACACGCTTGCGAACGGTGACTTAACTTGTCGTATGAACTACTTCTTAGTTCGTGATGAATTCAGTGAAATTGCCATCACTATCGATAAGGTAGCAGAACGCGAACAAAACATGGTTCTTTCTATACAAGAATCTGTGGCACTTATGCAGCAAATCAGTTCGGATTTGAACCAATCAACACAACAAAGCTCAGACATTTCAGGTAATCAACAAGAACACCTGAATAGCCTAGCAAGTGCTACCGAACAAATGGCAGCAACGATTCGTGAAGTGGCAACCCTTGCACACGATTCTAGCTCTCAAACAATGGATGCTCGCGGTGTTGCTCAAAGTGGCCAAGTGAAGGTTTCGAATACTCTGCAGTCTATCTCTAGCCTATCTCAGGAGATCCAATCAGCCTCACAGGCGGTAGAAGAGCTTGACGCGAACGCTGCACAGATCGATGAAGTAGTCACAACCATCAATGGTATTTCAGAACAGACTAACCTGCTTGCTCTCAACGCCGCTATTGAAGCAGCTCGTGCAGGTGAACAAGGACGTGGTTTTGCTGTGGTTGCAGATGAGGTTCGTGCTCTTGCAGGAAGAACACAGCAAGCAACGGTTGAAATCCAAAGCATGATTGAATCATTACAGCGTAACAGTCAATCGCTAACCAAACTGATGGAAGTGACGGTTAACAACGCAAACGAAGGACAAACATTAATGTCTGAAGTTAACGTTGAAATCGGCTCTCTGGCTGAAAAGAATCAATCGATTTCAGACAGTAGTACTCAGATAGCAACCGCAGCTGAAGAACAAGGTGTTGTTGCTGACAACATCGCACAGAGTGTCGAAGAGATTCGTCATCAATCAGACAGCATCTGTGAAATGATCACTAAGAGTAATGCCAACGTTGATCAGCTTCGTAAGCAAAGCGACACAATGGAAGGCTTATTAACAGGACTTAAGGCTTAATCATTGAAATATCGTTACTAGGGCTGCTTCTGCAGCCCTTTCTTATTTGCTTTTCACCTGTACTTCCCCGACAATACCCCTCCTTCAAATTCAACAAACAGAGTAAATTATGACTCCTTCAATTCATCTAGCTAAAGGCCGAGATAAATCACTACGCCGCAAACACCCTTGGGTATTTTCACGCGGTATCGATAAGGTCGAAGGCGAGCCACAACAAGGTGAAACTGTAGACGTATATGCTCAAAATGGTCAGTGGCTTGCAAAAGCAGCTTACTCTCCAGCTTCTCAAATTCGAGCTCGTGTTTGGACATTTGAAAAAGAAGAAATCAACAAGGCGTTCTTCGTAAAACGAATTCAAGATGCGCAGTCTTTACGTGAAGACATCATCGAACGTGACGGCCTAACGGGTTACCGTTTAACAGCCGCAGAGTCTGATGGCTTACCTGGCATCACTATCGATAAATATCAAGACTTTCTAGTTTGCCAACTGCTAAGTGCAGGCGCTGAGTTTAACAAAAGCGTATTGGTTGAAGCGCTAATCGAGTGCTTCCCCGACTGCAACATTTACGAGCGCTCAGACGTAGCGGTTCGTAAAAAAGAAGGCCTAGAACAAGTTGTCGGTGTACTTCATGGTGAAGAGCCACCTAAGTCAATTGTGATTGAAGAGAATGGCGTAAAAATCAGCGTGAACATTATGGAAGGCCACAAAACGGGCTTCTACATGGACCAACGTGATAGCCGCAAAGAGTCGATGAAATACGTTAAAAACAAAGATGTTCTTAACTGTTTCTCATACACAGGTGGTTTTGGCCTTTACGCCCTGAAAGGCGAAGCTAAGCGTGTGATTAACGCTGATGTATCTCAACTTGCTCTTGATACAGCGAAGTTGAACGCTGAACTGAATGAGTTTGATATCTCTAAAAAGCGCGCTGTTTTCTTAAATGCCGACGTGTTCAAGCTGCTTCGTGAATACCGCGACCAAGGCACTAAGTTTGACGTAGTGATCATGGATCCACCGAAGTTTGTTTCAAGCAAGAACAACCTAACTTCAGGCGCTAACGGCTACAAAGACGTTAACATGCTTGCAATGCAAATCCTGAAACCAGGCGGCACCCTACTCACGTACTCTTGCTCTGGCTTAATGGGAACAGATTTATTCCAAAAGATCATCGCCGACGCGGCACTAGACGCAGGCCGAACGGTTAAGTTCGTTGAGCGCTTCGAGCAAGCAGCCGATCACCTAACAGATACAGCCTACCCAGAAGGTTTCTACCTGAAAGGTTTTGCTTGTAAGGTTCTTTAATTTTAGAGCTTTAGAATCTAGCTTTTCTAGAAAACAAGATGTATTAAAAAAGGGCCTTTCGGCCCTTTTTGTTATTCATGAATTAAGAGTTTGGTAGGTTAGTCATTAGTGAATTAACTAAATTCGTCAATTCATCACCGGAATAAACACCAGAAGAATCGACGTCAAAGCCATTAAGATTACTTGCTTGGCCCTGCAATACTATAGTTTGAGAACCTTGATCATTAGTAATGGTTAACTCTAGGTCTTGGTTGTTATCGCTAATCTTAGCTGACAAATGTTCAAGAACATCATCCATTGTATTTTCATCGTGAAGGAGTTCAGATAAATCAATACGGTCACTGCCCACTTCAAAGTCAGTAATAACGTCTCGATAGTCGTCAAGCGGTTCATCTACCCACTTGAATATATCATCACCTTCTCCCCCGACTAAGATATCATTTCCTAAGCCACCAATTAAGGTGTCATCACCACCTTGACCGTAGAGAATATCTCTACCTTCACCGCCTTCAATCGTATCGTCACCACCACGCGTGTCTCCGTCAACATTAAAAATCTCGTGATTATCACGGATATATTCATATACTTCTAATTCAGAAGGCTCGATACCATTTGACATTTCTGTCAAAAATGAAGTTAACGCGTCTATACCAGAACCATCAGGTAACGAATCAGGGCGTATCAAACCGTTCTCTGCCCAAGGTAGATTATCAGTATTAATCGCATCGCCAAATAGAATATCATTACCTTCATTACCAATAACTTCATCATTACCCATATTCGCAATATCGTATATGATAGAGCCACCTTGCAATGCTGCTTCCAGTTGCTCTGCACTTGTCACGTTTTGCACAACTCCAGCAACCGCTAAAGTAGGTGTAAGTAAATTGATCTGATCAATTTTGACTCTGCCTATAGAATTTATATTTGCATCGAATCCAATTTTTATAGTATAAGTTCCCGCATCTAATACTTCGCTTGTTATACTTCTTTGCGCCGCATTGTTTTGATCATCATAACCATTGTTAGACGCATCGTATTCACTGCCAAAATCGACCCGCTGACCATTTTGATCGTATATTCCCCAACTAATCTCACCATCATCAAATGCTAAATCAAAATCGACCTGTGCACTGTTTTCGACCGTGAAACTATTACTCGTCCACTCAGCTTCTACAGTATCCGAGCCATAGTCTTGGTCTTTAACCTGCAATTGATTACTTTCAATAGATACACCAAAGCGGTGACTGTTATCGCTGCCTGAATTGGTACCACTTAAGCTACCATTAAAGTCAAACAACACTTCCTTGTCATACAATCCAGGAACAGGTGTCAACTCGCCTGCGGTAGTATTGTCAAAGAACTGAAGTATATCAGCACTGATATCATCACCTATACCAATAGCTTGTACTTGAGCCTTCTCCGATAAAGATGCAAATGCCTCTAGAGCACTTTTTAATGCATCGTCATTCATCTCACTATTGCTACTGACATAAGGTTCACCATCCGTTAAGAAAAATGCCAAATTCTCGCTATCGTCACTAGTCATGCTAGCAAACCAAGAATCTGCTAACGATAGTCCTTTCTCATAATCAGTAACACCGCCAGCTACTAACTGTGTATCAATACTATCTAACAAAGCTTCATATTGTGGGGTGTTAACCGTAATATTTTGCGCTTCAAAATTAAATTCGATATTGGTATCGAAAGCAATAAGTTTGACGTTTACAGTCCCATCATGACTGGCAAGTGACTCAACCAAGTTTTTCAGTGCCGCTTCAACCATTTCAATTCGCGTAGTACCATCAGTTAGCGCGGCCATACTGCCCGAAGTATCCACAATTAGTGCTATGTTGTAATCCAACCCTGGTACTACAGTTTTAATAGTGCCTCCGCTATCACCTAACACTACATCGTCACCTGAACCACCGCTAACAATATTATCGCCGTTAGGATCAATTTCGGATATCGCGATAGAACCTGTTTCATCTTGAGCGTACTTAGGTAGGTCAACGGGTTCACCTTGCGCGTCAACTTCTTGAGCACCAGCTGTGACGGTTAACACTGGATTCGATCCTACGGGCGCTTCGACCATAACAGAAACTTTACCGTCACTATCTAATGCATCTACAGGAATTGTCCATGTACCGTTGCCGTTATCTGTACCGATGCTCAACATTGTACCAGTTGGAACACCACTCACAGTAACCTCGGTGATCACTTCACTACCGTCAGAATCGTTTAGCCCAACACTCAAATTAAGCTCAAAAAACTCTGATATCTTGACTAATGTACCATTTTCAAATTGATATTTTCCATCTTCAAAAAATATCGTCTCAATACTATAAAAGTCATGTCTAGCTGGAGCTTGGCCCACGGGAGTATTCTTTGGTATAAGAATCATTTGACTACCAATTGGCAAATTCTCATATACAACAGTAAAATCAGATAAAGAGCCTGGTACATAGGCACTATCAATGCCCGTACCTCCATCATAGTTGGTAGAAGCATTAATATTTTGACCAACTAAAATATCGTCGCCGGCTTCTCCCTGTAAATTACTTGAAGCACTTGTTGTACCGCCCAACAAAATATCATTATCATCACCACCAAGAAGGTAATCAGCAACTGATGCCCCCCCTAACAATATGTCTTCACCACTTCCACCTTGAGCTTGAAGGTATAAACTACTGCCATATTCGACAAAATCATCCCCACCTAAAGCTTCAATCCAGTTCCCACTATTAGAAACTAAATAGTCGTCAGATTCTGTCGCAATATCTGTAGATTGTAATCCTTCTTTAGTATTAGCTACTAATTCCAAAATACTATCTAGGGGTGTTTGTGTACTTATTAAAAGTTCAGCATCTACAACCAAGCCACTAGATTTTGGTTCTACATGAACAGTTACAGTCGCACTATCAGTCAACCCGTCTGCGTCTGTCACTACATAAGTGAAAGTCGCGTCACCAGTAAACCCATCATCGGGCGTGAATTGAATATCACCACTCTCACTAAGGCTCACTGTACCGCCGCTAACAGAAGTTACTGACTGAATTGTAAGACTATCACCATCAGGGTCACTGTCATTCGCTAACAAGCTAGCCGCACTAATTGTGGTTAATAGCCCTTCAACAGTGCAAAGTTCATCGTTTAATGTAGGGGCATCTAACAAAGGAGAGAAGTCACCAATTAGATCTCCATCGCTATCATACTGACCGATATCAACATCAAGAACAGCGTCTCCACCTTGATCCCAGTAAACAATTTCAATTGTATGGTAACCGGCATCAGTGATTTCAAAGACATTATGAATTCGCTCTGTTGGTGATTGGTTACTGTCTACTTCAGCAACGACAACGCCATCAATTTTGATTGAATAACCGTCGTCAGCATTCACCTTAAGCGCAAATTCCCCTTCATCTAAATAAATGGCCCCAGTTAAATTGAACACTCCATCGGTCGTACCGTTAGGAACATTACCAGAAATACTATCCGCGTCGTCACCTAAGAAGTCACTCAATTGAGCGTCATCATCAACTCCACTCTTCACGCTCAGAGAGTAATCGAGATCAGTTGCAGAAAAGGTTACATCCGGGTCACTCGCGTTAATCACTGAGAGGGCCGTCGCTACACTGCTCACTTGACTATTGTGTCCGTAATAAGCACCTGATAAACCGTGAGTATGAGTGTATGTATCGTCGTTGGCGATAGGAGAAACATCGTAGTCGCCGTCGGTCGCGTCCGCCGTCGCCGTCGCTTCGTTACCCGCGTCGTCTGAGGTCGTCACGCTCGCTTCTACGCGCGTATCTTCATCATCAACCAGGTCGCTGCCGTCAACTTCGATGCTGTACACCAAGTCGCCTTCGTCGTTTGCGAACACATCGCCTGTGTAGGTTTCGCCACTCACCGTTAAGGTCACGGTGTCGCCCGCTTTCACGTCGCCGCCAACGGTACCCGTAATGACCACTTTGCCATCCGCTTCGTCCGCGTTCACGGTGTTGTCCGCTGTGATTGGGTCGATCGTAATGCTCGCCGCCGCTTCGGTATCGATGATGACTTCAAGCTCGGCCGACGTCGCGCTATTGCCCGCATCGTCCGTCACTTTTACGCTCAAGTCGTAAGTGCCATCCGCCAGGTCGGCGCTCGGCGTGAAGCTCCAAGTGCCGTCTTGCTCTTCGGCCAGCGTGCCTTCTAGGGCAACGCCGTCTTTGAGCACCACGATACCCGCGGCCACCACATCGTCATCGATGTTGCCCAGCGAGAACGTCGGCGTCTTGTCATTGGTTAGGTTGTCTGTGTCGCTGTCGCCGCTGTCGCTCGACGCAAGTAAATCGATGGTAGGGGTACCCAGATCGATATCTAGGATTGTCTCGTCGGTGACATCGCCTGTGTTGCCCGCTTCATCGGTCACGTTCATGGTCACCGTCAAGGTGCCATCCGCTAACCCTGACAAGTCTTGACCTGTCACTGTCACGGCGCCTGTCTCTGCGTCCACCGTGATCGCTGCCGCTGGTACCGTTACGTCGTTCGCTGGGTTTCCATCGCTGATCACGATGCTGTTGACCGTGCTGCCCACTTCGACCTGACCACTTAAGGTCACGCTGTCCGCTTCGTCTTCGTTCACCAAGTCATCGTCGAACACGATGCTGTTCAAGCCATCATCTTGGCTTGCCGCCGTCGTATCTAGGATTGTCTCGTCGGTGACATCGCCTGTGTTGCCCGCTTCATCGGTCAC
>NZ_JAPHPW010000017.1 GCF_026241515.1 Vibrio sp. 14G-20 | reverse complement strand
CCTGCGACCCCATCATTATGAGTGATGTGCTCTAACCAACTGAGCTAAGTAGCCATTTCCAAATTGTCGTTCATTTCGAGACGTTGCCGCTTCGTTGTGAACGGGGCGCATTATGCGTAGTTGAGCGAAACCCGTCAACTTTTTTTTTGAATAAATCGCGAATAAACATCTGTTCGGTTTCTTTTTAGGCAAAGAGGCGTATTTGTCGACAAAAAATAGGTCTAAAAGGCGATATATATAGGAAGTTAAGTTTCTGGTGAGGGGCAATTTAGAAACGGGAAAAACAAAAAGGCCAGTGAATTCACTGGCCTTTTTTCTAGATGTTTAATCAGAATTATACGTTGAAGCGGAAGTGAACAACGTCACCATCTTTAACGATGTATTCTTTACCTTCAAGGCGCCATTTACCTGCGTCTTTCGCACCGCTCTCACCGTTAAATTCGATGAAGTGATCGAATCCAACAACTTCAGCACGGATGAAACCTTTCTCGAAGTCTGTGTGGATCTTACCCGCTGCTTGTGGCGCAGTTGCACCTACAGGGATTGTCCAAGCGCGAACTTCTTTAACGCCAGCTGTGAAGTAAGTTTGAAGAGTCAGTAGTTCGTAACCAGAGCGGATCACTCGGTTAAGACCTGGTTCTTCGATACCCATATCCGCTAGGAACTCTTCTCGATCTTCGTCATCAAGCTCAGAAAGCTCAGATTCGATTGCTGCACAAACTGCAACAACTACGTTGTTTTCGTTTTCAGCGTATTCACGAACAGCGTCTAGGTATGGGTTATTTTCAAAGCCATCTTCTGCAACGTTTGCGATGTACATGGTTGGCTTAAGCGTTAGGAAGTTTAGGTAGCCGATTGCTGCCGCTTCTTCTTTGCCAAGTTCAACAGTACGCGCCATACCACCTTCAGTAAGAACTGGAAGTAGCTTTTCTAGTACAGTGATTTCGAATTTAGCGTCTTTGTCGCCGCCTTTTGCTTTTTTCGCGTTACGTTGAATTGCACGCTCACAGCTGTCTAAGTCAGCCAATGCAAGTTCAAGGTTGATCACTTCGATATCTTCGATTGGAGATACTTTGCCAGCAACGTGAACAATGTTTTCATTTTCAAAGCAGCGTACAACGTGACCGATAGCGTCAGTTTCACGGATGTTAGCTAGGAATTTGTTACCAAGACCTTCACCTTTAGATGCGCCAGCTACTAGGCCCGCGATATCTACGAATTCCATTGTCGTTGGAAGGATCTTCTGTGGATTAACAATTTTTGCTAATGCATCTAAGCGTAGATCTGGAACCGGAACGATACCTGTGTTTGGTTCGATCGTACAAAATGGAAAGTTTGCTGCTTCGATGCCTGCTTTAGTCAGTGCGTTAAACAGAGTTGACTTACCAACGTTTGGTAGACCAACGATGCCACATTTAAAACCCATGATATAAACCTTATTCTGCTTTGAACGTATGTAAGCGATTTTGTGCTTTTGGTAGGCCATCTTTTAATAAGATGTCTAGGCTGCGAACCGATTCGTCAACGACGGCCTCGATACACTCTTGCTCTTTTTGAGGAGCTTTGCCTAATACATAACCTGCAACTTTATCTTTGTGTCCTGGATGGCCGATGCCTAATCTAAGACGATAGAATTCTTTATTGTTACCCTGTTTGCTGATGATGTCTTTCAGACCATTATGTCCACCATGCCCACCACCTTTTTTAAACTTTCCAATACCAGGAGGCAGATCTAACTCATCGTGAGCGACCATGATCTCTTCAGGTTTAATTTGGTAGAACTTTGCTAAGGCTGCAACTGCTTTGCCTGACAAGTTCATAAAAGTCGTTGGGATCAGCAAACGAAGATCTTCACCGTGAACCATGATACGACCCGTTAGGCCAAAGAACTTTGGTTCGTTCTTTAGTGTCACGTTATATACACGCGCTAATTCTTCAACTACCCAAGCGCCCGCGTTGTGGCGAGTTTTGGCGTATTCTGGACCTGGATTAGCCAGTCCAACGAGAAGTTTTATTTGTTGGCTCAAGGTATGGATCTCTCTTGGGATTTCAAAAAGCGCCGTATGATATCACAGTTTATGAAAAAGGTGCGAGCTAGCTGATAGCTGCGCGATTATTCCTGTTTGTGATAACTAGCAGTGCAATATTACTCACACATAAAAAAAGCACTTCATTGAATGAAGTGCTTAATGTTTTTCTCTCGTGTGTTCCTAAAGCAAAGCTATTGGGCTTTGATTAGTTGAACATCGCTGAGATTGATTCTTCGTTGCTGATACGACGAATCGCTTCAGCAAGCATGCGAGAAAGGCTAAGTGTTGTCACTTTACCAGTCGCAGCCATCTCTGGAGATAGAGAGATAGAATCCGTTACGATAACTTGGTCTAGAACAGAGTTCTTGATGTTGTTCGCAGCAGTACCAGAGAAAACAGCGTGAGTTGCGTAAGCGAATACACGCTTAGCACCGCGCTCTTTAAGCGCTTCAGCTGCTTTACATAGTGTGCCACCCGTATCGATCATGTCATCAACGATAACACAGTCACGGCCTTCAACATCACCGATTAGGTTCATTACTTCAGAAACATTAGCACGTGGACGACGCTTATCAACGATAGCGATGTCAACATCACCTAGCGCTTTAGCTGTTGCACGAGCACGTACAACACCACCAAGGTCTGGAGAAACCACTACTGGGTTTTCTAGGCCACGGTTAGCCATGTCTTCTAGAAGAACTGGAGTACCGAAGATGTTATCAACAGGTACATCGAAGAAGCCTTGGATTTGCTCTGCGTGTAGGTCGATAGTAAGAACGCGGTCAACACCAACGTTAGAAAGGAAGTCTGCAACAACTTTTGCAGTAATAGGCACACGAGCAGAACGTACACGACGATCTTGACGGGCATAACCGAAGTAAGGGATTACAGCAGTAATACGGCCAGCAGAAGCACGGCGCATTGCGTCAATCATTACCACCAACTCCATAAGGTTGTCATTGGTTGGTGCACAAGTTGATTGAATCAGGAATACATCGCTACCACGAACGTTTTCATTGATTTGAACAGCGACTTCGCCATCAGAAAAACGGTCTACGGTAGCATCGCCAAGAGAGATGTATAGACGATCAGCAATACGTTGGGCTAGTTCAGGTGTTGCGTTACCAGCAAATAGCTTCATATCAGGCACGGTGGAAACCTCGGGTTGCGTCCAGTTTTAAATAGATTGTGGGTGGGCTGATTGGTATTCAGCCAGAGTTTCTTTTAAAGGAGAAATATTTCTTCCTTTCGCTACGAAAGCGGAAACTGTGTCAGGCAGTTGTTCTCGCACCAATTCGGCTTCTTTTTTGCTGTTAAATTCAGCAAAAACGCACGAACCTGTGCCAGTCAATCTCGACGGCGCGTATTGTAGCAGCCATGAAAGTTGCTTATCAACCTCTGGGTACAGCATTCGCACAATTTTTTCGCAATCGTTTACGTATTCTTGCTCTAGAAGCGTTGATAGCGCTCGCTTTGGCGTGTTTCGAGTTAATTCTGAATGTGTAAATATGTCTACAGTTGCTATGCTCACTTGAGGCTTGACCACAAGATACCATTTTTCATCCGGATTAGCGGGCTGTAGTTGTTCTCCAACCCCTTCAGCAAAGGCGGAGTGGCCTCGAACGAAGACTGGAACGTCAGCACCAAGCTTCAAACCGATCTCGGCGAGTTGATCATCTGACAGGTTGAGCTGCCATAAATAATTCAGAGCGACCATCACTGTTGCTGCATTTGAAGAGCCTCCACCAATACCACCTCCCATAGGCAGCACTTTCTTGAGTTCAATATCCGCACCGAAAGAGGTTGAGGTATATTGCTGAAGCGCAGTAGCGGCTTTCCAGATCAGGTTGTCTTCAAGTGCTACCCCAGGAATTTCTGGTGTGATTGTTATCGAGTTAGTTTCTGAGTTTGCGGTAACCGTCAGTTCATCACCAAAATCGACAAACTGAAATAAAGTTTGAAGTTCGTGATAGCCATTGTCACGTCGACCAGTGATATAGAGAAATAAATTCAGTTTAGCCGGAGAAGGCCAATGGGTTGGCGTTGTTATCATTTTTTCAGTGTCCACTTCGAAACTACAATGTTGATTTTGTTATTGTCTTGCTTGAATGACAATCGAGTAGGGAGTGGGATTGTCTCTACCTTAGTGTTGTCTTCATCCGATAGTTGCTTATTCGGCATCTCTGTATTGCGATAGTTAGCAAAACTCAGTGTCCATAGTTGGTTGCTGACTTGTTTGGAGAGAGATTCAAGCGTGTTGGTGGTGTTCAATTGGTAGCTATCGGCTTGGTCTGGAATGCCAAGGAACCATTGTGGTAGATGATCAATAGGGATCTGTAAGCCTGTCAGCTGCTCAACCAAGACTGAAGCACTCGCATGAGTAAATACTTGATCATCATAGGTCACGACTTTTGCACCTGATGGATCAATGGTTAGGTTCAATGCAGTTTGACCGAGAAAAGTCGTAAGCCTTAATTGACTTTGATTTGGTGAATGCTTCCAAATGAAATTTAGGCTTTGGCGTTGCTCTGGGGAAATGTAAGCGAGCTTGCCTGAGGCTTGATAGTTGTCTATCTGTAAAAGCCGATCTTGATGACTTTGCCATTCAACGCTGGTTGGTTGTTCTGGGATAGACGAGCAACCCACCATAATTATGGCCATAAAAATAAGAGACGTGATTTTGAGAAGCTTGCTCATATTTGCTCACAACTTGTTCAAATTTATCTAAAAAACGCTTCAACTATAGCATTGAATTCACGAAGTCAGGAAAACAAATCCTGCTTGCTCTTTAAATAGAGCCATGCATCAAGTAAAATTCGCCCCTTGTTTCCATTCCCTGATCGAGAACTTCTGATACATGTCTTTGCTTGCCGTAGGTATCAATCACAATACAGCGTCGGTTGAATTGCGAGAAAAAGTCGCTTTTGGTCCAGATAAATTATCTGAGGCACTCAAGCAACTTAACGCAAATGCACACGTAAATGGAAGTGTCATAC
Organism: Vibrio sp. 14G-20; assembly: GCF_026241515.1. Lineage (GTDB taxonomy): Bacteria > Pseudomonadota > Gammaproteobacteria > Enterobacterales > Vibrionaceae > Vibrio. The sequence goes on along the minus strand of NZ_JAPHPW010000017.1, from coordinate 96,605 downwards.
TTTCTACCTGTAATCGAACTGAATTGTATTGTGACGTCAAAGGCGTGGCAAAAAACAAGCTCATCGATTGGTTGTCAGTTTTCCATCAAGTGAGCCCTGAAGAGCTAAAACCGAGCATTTATGTCCATGAAGAGCAGGCGGCGATTAAACATTTAATGCGCGTAGCTTGTGGCTTGGACTCTTTGGTATTGGGTGAACCACAGATCTTAGGTCAGGTGAAGCAAGCTTATACAGACTCGCGAGAGAACAAATCTGTTGATGCTTCAATGGAAAAGCTGTTCCAGAAATCATTCTCTGTCGCGAAGCGTGTTCGAACTGAAACGGAGATCGGCGGAAGCGCGGTTTCGGTTGCTTACGCAGCTTGTACGTTAGCCAAACACATCTTTGAGTCGATTGCCGATTCAACCGTGTTATTGGTGGGTGCGGGTGAAACCATTGAGTTGGTGGCTAAGCATCTTTCAGCGAATGGTTGTACCAAGATGATAGTTGCTAACCGTACTCGTGAGCGAGCTTTAGGGTTGGCTGAAGAGTTTGGTGCTGAAGTGATCAGCCTCAATGAGATCCCTGATCATCTGCATCGAGCGGATATCGTGATCAGCTCAACCGCAAGTCCGTTACCTATCATTGGTAAAGGTATGGTTGAAACTGCACTGAAAACAAGAAAACATCAACCTATGTTGTTGGTTGATATCGCAGTTCCTCGCGATGTTGAATCTCAGGTCGGTGAATTGAATGACGCCTACCTTTATTCAGTGGATGATCTGCAGTCGATTGTTGATGGCAACATTGAACAACGCAAAGTGGAAGCGATTCAAGCGGAAGCAATAGTTAGCGAAGAAAGTGCGGCGTTCATGAGTTGGATGCGTTCACTGCAAGCAGTAGACAGTATTCGTGACTACCGTAAATCGGCTAACGAAATCCGAGAAGAATTATTAAGTAAGAGTTTACAATCGCTTGCCGCTGGCAGTGACCCTGAAAAAGTCTTACTTGAGCTGAGTAATAAGCTCACAAACAAATTGATCCATGCTCCAACGCGCGCACTTCAAAGTGCAGCTGAGCAAGGAGAACCTGCAAAATTAATGGTCATTAGACAGAGTTTGGGCTTAGAAAACCCTCAATAATATTAGACCTCCAACAGAATAAGACATTATGAAAGCCTCGATTCTAGTAAAGCTTGAAACACTTGTTGAACGCTATGAAGAAGTTCAACATCTACTTGGTGATCCAGATGTAATCGGGAATCAAGACAAATTCCGTGCACTTTCTAAAGAGTACTCTCAACTAGAAGAAGTGACGGCTTGCTTCCAGTCATACCAGCAAGCTCAAGAAGATCTAGAAGCTGCTGAAGAGATGGCAAACGAAGATGACGCTGAAATGCGTGAAATGGCTCAAGACGAAATCAAAGACGCAAAAGCGGCGATTGAACGTTTGACTGATGAGCTACAGATTCTTCTGATTCCAAAAGATCCAAACGATGAGCGTAACTGTTTCCTTGAAATCCGTGCAGGCGCGGGTGGTGATGAAGCGGGTATCTTCGCGGGTAACCTGTTCCGTATGTACTCTAAGTTTGCTGAGAAGAAAGGTTGGCGCGTTGAAATCATGAGCAGCAATGCTTCTGAACAAGGCGGCTACAAAGAGATGATTGCTAAGGTTAGTGGCGACGCTGTTTACGGTACAATGAAGTTTGAGTCGGGCGGTCATCGTGTACAACGTGTACCTGAAACCGAGTCTCAAGGTCGTGTTCACACGTCAGCATGTACGGTTGCAGTTATGCCGGAAATTCCAGAAGCGGATCTTCCAGAAATCAAAGCGGGCGACCTTAAAATTGATACTTTCCGTGCATCAGGCGCGGGTGGTCAGCACGTTAACACCACGGATTCAGCAATCCGTATTACTCACTTACCAACGGGTACAGTAGTAGAGTGTCAAGACGAGCGTTCTCAGCATAAAAACAAAGCGAAAGCGATGGCTGTTCTTGCTGCTCGTATTGTTCAAGCAGAAGAAGAGCGCCGCGCGGCAGCGGTTTCTGACACTCGTCGTAACCTGCTAGGTTCTGGTGACCGTAGTGACCGTATTCGTACGTACAACTACCCACAAGGTCGTGTTTCGGATCACCGTATCAACCTTACTATCTACCGTCTTAACGAAGTTCTGGAAGGTGACATGCAAAGCCTGCTTGATCCTGTACTTCAAGAGCACCAAGCTGACCAGCTTGCTGCACTTGCAGAACATAACTAACCTGTATGCAGTCAGCATATACGGTTGAAAGTGCTTTAAAAGCGGCAATCGTAAAGCTTCAAGAGGGTGATAACACATCACCCTCTGTTGATGCCGCGGTACTGCTTTGTCACGCCTTAGATAAACCAAGATCTTACCTACTGACTTGGCCTGAGAAGCATCTCACCTCAGAGCAAGAGTCTGAATTCAATGCTCTTCTAAAACGTCGCTTAACCGGTGAGCCTGTGGCTTACATTATCGGTGAGCGTGAGTTTTGGTCACTGCCGTTAAAAGTTTCCCCTTCTACATTAATCCCACGCCCAGATACCGAGCGTTTGGTTGAGGTGGCTTTGGATAAAACTTACGGCAAGCAAGGTGCGATTCTGGATTTAGGGACAGGTACAGGTGCTATCGCGTTAGCATTGGCATCAGAGATGCCGAATCGACAGGTAACGGGGATTGATCTTCGTCCGGAAGCGCAACAACTTGCGACAGAAAACGCACGACGCCTGAATATCACCAACGCCACCTTTTTACACGGCAGTTGGTTTGAGCCTTTGAACCTAGCTAACTCTGAAAAAGAAGCGGTGAAGTTCTCGTTGATTGTCTCTAACCCTCCATACATTGAGAAGAATGATCCTCATTTGTCTCAAGGCGATGTGCGTTTTGAGCCAATCACAGCACTGGTTGCTGAAGAGAAAGGACTCGCGGATATTCGATACATTTCTGAAAATGCACGTGGCTTTTTGGAAAATGAAGGCTGGTTGGCATTTGAACACGGTTACGACCAAGGTTTGGCAGTACGTGAGATTATGCAGGCGCTCGGTTATCTCGATGTGGTTACAGAAAAAGATTACGGTGGTAATGACCGAGTGACATTGGGTCGTTATTGTTCATAGTGATTGTTCATAGGCTGCGGTTAATCATCTTGTGAGCAATAGATGATGAACTTGCTAAATTGATACCTTTAACTCGACAATACATTTCACTCGGTGATGCATTTAACGCAGAAATACAGAGCATTAACGGGTATTGTGTAGCTCGTGTTAGCGAAAGCACATATAAAAATATAAAGGAATACCATGTACGAAGGTTTAAAACATTTTCACTTACTTACGATTGCTATAAGCGCACTGCTGCTTTCGATTCGTTTCGCTCTTATGATGGCTAACTCTCCGAAGCTTAAGCACCCTTTCTTGCAGCGTTTTCCTCATATCAATGACTCGTTGCTACTGCTATCGGGTATTGGTTTGATTTTTATCACTGGCTTTATTCCATTTACACCTGCAGCACCATGGTTAACCGAAAAACTAACCTGTGTTATGGCATACATCGCATTGGGCTTCTTTGCGCTTAAGCTAGGTAAGAACAAGTTATTGAGAGTTTTCTCTTTCTTTGGTGCACTTGGCTGGTTAGCAATGGCAGGCAAAATCGCAATGACGAAGACACCAACATTTTTCGGTTAATTATCTCCTTATTTCGGTTAACTATCTATGTACGAATTTTTTGATGAAGACTTTGACCAGCTAGAGTTAGCTGAAGGTGCATTGATCTTAAATAAAGCGATTAACCCAGACACTCAAGACAGTTGGGCAGAGCAAGAGCTGGCGAGATTGTTAAAAGACGCCGAATTTGCTCTGGTTAATGAAACCGATGAACAGCAGAAGTTTGAATCTTTTATTCGACTATTCTTTTATGAATGGGGCTTTGCTGGCGATAAAGAGGCGTATTTCTCTTCGGAAAACGCGTTCATCGATAAAGTGCTTGAGAGAAAGAAAGGCATTCCAGTGAGTTTGGGGGCGATCTTTCTTTTTCTAGGTCGCAAGCTAGGCTTTCCTGTAGAGGGTGTCTCTTTCCCAACTCAGTTCTTGCTTAAAGTGAGCTGGTACGGGCAAGCTGCTGCCTATATTAATCCTTATAACGGTGAGTACGTTGGTGAACAAACGTTGAGAGCATGGTTAATAGGACATGATGGCCCATTAGCTAAGGTGAAACCTGAACACTTAGAAGTCGCCGACCACCCAACCATTATTGGTAAGTGGTTAGCACTGCTCAAGAGTGCACTACTGCGAGAAGAGCGCTATACGCTTGCACTAAAATGTACTGATCTTGCATTAACGTTTGTACCGGATGACCCGTATGAAATCCGCGATCGTGGCTTTATCTATCAACAGCTAGATTGTCACCAAGTAGCAGCAACGGATTATCAATACTTTATCGACCAATGCCCAGATGACCCGGCATCTGAGTTACTTAAATCTCAAGTGAACGTCATGAACGAAAAAGCCGTGGTCGTTCACTAGTTAATAATTATTTTAGAGAGAATATGATGGAACAGAAAACAGTTCATATTGGCGACATGCCAATTGCTAACGACAAGCCATTTACGCTATTTGCAGGCATGAACGTTCTTGAATCTCGCGATCTAGCAATGCAGATCTGTGAGCACTACGTGAAAGTAACAGAGAAGCTGGGTATCCCTTACGTATTTAAGGCGTCTTTCGATAAAGCGAACCGTAGCTCTGTTCACTCATACCGTGGTCCTGGTATGGAAGAAGGTCTTAAAATCTTCCAAGAGCTGAAAGATACATTTGGCGTGAAGATCATCACTGATGTTCACACTGAAGCACAAGCTCAGCCTGTTGCTGATGTGGTTGATGTAATCCAACTACCTGCATTCCTAGCTCGTCAAACGGACCTTGTTGAAGCAATGGCTAAGACTGGTGCGGTAATCAACGTGAAGAAGCCTCAGTTCATGAGCCCGAACCAAGTTGGCAACATCGTTGATAAGTTTGCTGAGTGTGGTAACGACAAGATAATCCTTTGCGAGCGTGGCGCTTGCATGGGTTACGACAACCTAGTGGTTGATATGCTTGGCTTTGGTGTAATGAAGAAGTCTTCAAACGGTAGTCCAATCATCTTCGACGTGACGCACTCTCTACAAATGCGTGACCCATCAGGTGCAGCATCTGGCGGTCGTCGTGAGCAAACGGTTGAACTAGCTAAAGCTGGCCTAGCGACAGGTATTGCGGGTCTGTTTATTGAAGCGCACCCGAACCCAGATCAAGCACGCTGTGATGGTCCATCTGCGCTACCTCTAGATAAACTAGAACCGTTCTTGAAACAGATGAAAGCACTTGATGACCTTATCAAAGGCTTTGAGCACATCGATATTAAATAGCTGTAGCTGATGTTAAGTAACTCGCTAATGTGAATTAGTTAAAGTGGTTATTTTAAAGAGATCAAATAAACGCCCAACTCTAAGAGTTGGGCGTTTTTGTTTATCTGGGTATCAGTTCTTTTCACTGTGCGCTTATCTGTTTTTCTGAGTACTAATTAGCGCTAGATGATTAATTCTTTGTTAACAGAACCTCTGATTCCCTAAGAAAGTGGTATAGGTGTGTGAGGTCTGTCCTGTTTATAGTAAATTACTGATGTTCATCACACTTTATAAGTAAACGATTGCCTGTGATGCAGGGGAAGTTTGAGTGTAATCTCATAATTTTGTTACACTTAACTGCCGATCTATGCGTGACCAATTCGACATAAATATGAAATCGTCGTGTTACATCTAGAATGTTAATTTAAGATTAGTCATGTTGAAGTCTTATTGTTCGAACTCCAGGAAAGGGGTCGCAATAGATTATAAAAAGCAGTGGATTCCCCTAAAAAGTTCAAAGGTATGACAATGAAGCAACGCCTTATTCTAAAGACAGCACTAAGTGCTGCAATCCTAGCTACTCTAGCTGGGTGTGCGTCTCAATCAACTCAAGATTGGAACCAAGACGAAACTTACAAGCTAACGGTTCTGCATACTAACGACAACCATGGTCGTTTTTGGCAGAACAAATACGGTGAATACGGAATGTCTGCGCGTAAAACGCTTGTTGATCAACTTCGTGCTGAAGTTGAAGCAGAAGGCGGTAGCGTGTTGCTTCTATCTGGTGGTGACATCAACACGGGTGTGCCAGAGTCAGATCTTCAAGATGCAGAACCTGATTTCAAAGGTATGAATAAAATTGGTTACGATGCAATGGCATTGGGTAACCACGAGTTTGACAACTCTTTAGACGTACTACAAAAGCAGATCGACTGGGCTAACTTCCCAATGCTATCTGCAAACATCTACGACAAAGCAACAGGCGAACGCAAGTTCCAAGCTTACGAGATGTTTGAAAAGCAAGGTATCAAGATTGCGGTTATCGGTCTAACCACTGAAGATACGGCAAAAATCGGTAACCCTGAGTTCATCGCGAGCATTGACTTCCGTGACCCTAAAGAAGAAGCGAAGAAGCTAATCGCTGAACTTAAAGAAACAGAGAAGCCAGACTTAATCTTCGCTGTGACTCACATGGGTCACTACGAAAACGGCCAACGTGGTGTTAACGCACCGGGTGATGTAGCACTTGCTCGTTACCTAAACGAAGGCGACCTAGACATGATCGTTGGTGGTCACTCTCAAGAGCCTGTATGTATGGAAGGCCCTAACGTTGCGAAGAAAAACTTCAAGCCGGGTGATGAGTGTAAACCAGACGTACAGAACGGTACCTACATCGTTCAAGCTCACGAGTGGGGCAAGTACGTAGGCCGTGCTGATTACGAATTCCGTAACGGTGAACTAGAGATGGTGAACTACGATCTGGTTCCAGTTAACCTTAAGAAGAAAGTTAAGATTGACGGTAAGAAGCAACGTGTTCTTATTCAAGATGAAATCGCACAAGATCCAGAGTTGCTTGAATTCCTACGTCCTTTCCAAGAGCAAGGTCAAGCACAGCTAGAAGTTCAAATTGCTGAGACAAATGGCAAGCTTGAAGGCGATCGTAACGTCGTGCGCTTCCAACAAACTAACCTAGGTCGTTTGATTGCGACTTCTCACATGGAGCGTGCACAAGCAGACTTCGCTGTGATGAACTCTGGTGGTGTTCGTGACTCAATTGAAGCGGGCAATGTCACTTACAAAGATGTACTGAAGGTACAACCTTTTGCAAACATCCTGACTTACACAGACATGACAGGTAAAGAAGTTCTAGATTACCTAAACGTTGTGGCGACGAAACCAATCGATTCTGGTGCTTACGCGCAGTTTGCTGGCATTTCAATGACAGTAGCAAATGGTGAAGTATCGAATGTCTTCATCGGTGGCAAACAGCTTCGTTTAGACGAAACATACCGTTTCACAGTGCCAAGCTTCAACGCGGCCGGTGGTGACGGTTACCCTAAACTGTCTGATCACCCTGGTTACGTAAACACTGGCTTTGTTGATGCAGAAGTACTGAAAGAGTACCTAGAAGCAAACAGCCCAGTAGACGTGAACAAGTACGCGCCTTCTGGTCAAATGGTTTACAAGTAATTGAACCCAATAAATTTAATCACTAGGTGCTGAATTAGATTGACTCTAGCACCATGATAAATTTTACTAAAGCGACGCCTCGGCGTCGCTTTTTGTTTATCTATCGTTTGGATTTGTTATGACCCCAGCAATCAACCTTGCCAAGAAAAAGAAAATCGCTCATTCAGTGCATCAGTATCATCACGATGCGAATAATACCAACTATGGTTTAGAAGCGGTTGAAGCGCTTGGTCAGGATCCTAAACGAGTGTTCAAAACGCTGTTGTTCTGTTTGAATGGTGTGGCTAAAGACTTGGCTGTGGCGGTTATCCCTGTGGACCAAAAGTTAAACCTAAAACTTGCAGCAAAAGCGGCAAAAGGAAAAAAAGCAGAGATGGCCAATCCTGATATTGCACAGAAAACCACAGGTTATGTTGTGGGTGGAATCAGTCCGCTTGGTCAGAAAAAAGCATTACCTACTTTTGTCCATTCCAGCGCTACCAGTTTTGAAACGATATGTGTGAGTGCAGGGAAGCGAGGGCTAGAAATTGAGTTAGATCCAAAAGACTTAGCGATGCTGACTCGCGGTCAGTTTGCTGATCTATGTTTATAGATTGTCGTCGTCATGATGATAAAACTATCGAATGACAAACAAGAACGCCCGCTAGACTAATCTAGCGGGCGTTCTTATATCGAGTGTCTCGTCTTAACTTACTCTGACTACTTCTTCAGACCTAAAGTACCACCAACACGCTTTGGTGCAGATTTGTTCGGTCTGTTTGAATCTTGGCTGTGGTTTACCGGTTTACCGTTTCTACGATCGTTATTGTCGCGATCTGTACGATTGCGATCCGAACGATTTTTATCTGAATTAGAACGTTCTGAACGAGAGTTTGACTTCCAGTTCTCGGTATTACCACCGCTTTCACCGTTCGATGAATTGCGGCCACGCTTTGAGTTAGGTGCATGACGGAATTCATCCGCATTATTACCACGGTACGTGCGTGTACGGTTCTCGTTTTGATTACGGCGCGCTGTTGAAGTTTGGTTCTCTTCACGGCTGTCAAAAAGTTTCGCGTCAGTTGCTTTACGAATGCGTTGACCTTTCGCGTTCATTTTTGATGCATCTTCAGTGCTTACTGAGCCTTCACACATCGCTAAAATTTCAGTGATCTCTTCGTCGCTCAGGTAGCGCCATTTGCCGTTGGGTATACCGTCTAGTGAGATATTCATAATACGAACACGGCGCAGCTTAAATACTTCGTAACCAAGCGCTTCACACATACGGCGAATTTGGCGGTTAAGGCCTTGCGTTAAAGTGATTCGGAACGAGAACTTGGTTTCTTTCTCGACCTTACATGGCAAGGTCACTGTATCGAGAATATGAACGCCAGCGCCCATTTGCTTCAAGAATTCCGTCGTAATCGGCTTATCTACACGCACCACGTATTCTTTCTCGTGGTTGTTACCTGCACGTAGGATTTTGTTTACGATGTCGCCATCGTTGGTCAAGAAGATAAGACCATCAGAAGGCTTATCTAGACGACCAATCGGGAAAATACGTTTGTGGTGGCCGATAAAGTCGACGATGTTGCCAGGAATATCACGTTCAGTGGTACAGGTGATACCTGTTGGTTTATTAAGAGCAATGTAGATCGGCTTCTCTTTTGAGCGAACAGGTTTATTGTCGATCTCAACATCATCACCTGGCAAGACTTTAGTACCCATCTCAGGGATCTTGCCGTTAATAGTAACTCGGCCTGCATCAATGAGTTTATCGGCTTCGCGGCGTGAGCAAAAACCAGTTTCACTGATGTATTTATTAAGGCGTTTAGCTTGGGATTCTTGTGACATGATATTCTCTTAGCGTTTCACAACGGAAATATAGATAAACAAAAAGCAACCTTTGGATAGTTGCTTTGAGTTGAAATTCGTTAACTGAGGCAATTTTAGCACTTGGTGTGAGTCTAGGCACGAAATATCGATCTTGATGCTAAATCGTTACTAGTCCATTTATCTATCTCAACCTATTAACTGGTGCGCTTTTGATGGCGCTCTCTGTTCTCTAGCTTTTTCTCATTACTCTTTCTGAGCATGACATAGACTGCGCCCGTACCACCATGAAATTGCTGAGCAGAATGAACACATTGAACGTCGTTGATTTGCGTGAGCCAATTTGCCACGTAACTTTTCATCATTGCTGGTGGATTCGAACGCTCACCCTTACCATGAACAATGATGACGGTACGAACATCCATTCTCAAACATTGACGCAAAAATGAAAGCACTTCGTTACGTGCATCTTTCAGTGTTTTTCTATGAAGGTCGAGCTTGGCTTGAATAGGGTATTTGCCTAGGCGCAGCTTTTTGTATACGCCTTCCTGTACACCGTCTTTTTTATAAGCAATGACATCGTCTGGCTTGATCATTGGCGAGTAGTCTAATGACAAGTAGTCTTTCTCGTCGTCTGACAGCCACATAGCGGCTTCACGCTTAGCAAGGTGAGATTCGGTGACTCGGTGTACTTTCTGGTGTTCAGCGGTGTCATGGTCGATACGTTTAACATCGCCCATCATTTCTTGGAATAGATCTAAGTCGTCGTCATGAGACATAGTGTTCATCTCAAGTTGGAGAAGGATAGGGTAAGTATACCTAAGTCGAGGCAGGGTTTAAAAATGAAAAAACCGGAGCAGACAAGAGAAATCTACTCCGGTGCAAAGAGTTTTAACATTTATTTATCAATAAAAGAATACTCAAAAGTAAATGATTTAGACTGAGCTATTCTAATGAGGAGATTTTTCAGTCATAACTTTGTAGATGAAGAAGCCTCCATAAAACATCATGAGACCTAAAGCCCCGAAGATTACTATCATTGAAGATAGCCCCACCGCATTACCAAATAGGAGATCTAGCCAAAAGTCCATGTGTATACCTCAAAGTTATATGACACGGGTTAGTGTATTAACTGGCGTTATCAATTTACTGATCTGGATCAATCCTGTTTCATAAGTTAAATACTTGTTGGTAACTGTGTGTTTTTCGTCACATCAAGCGTGTCATTGTATGTCTTTTGTTCGAACGATTCGAATTCACCATAAATATGAGAAAAAGCGCTTGCGGATAAATTAAGAATCCGTATTATACGCTCCATCGACAGGCAATAAGCCAGTTAGATATCTCGGTGAATAGCGCAGCTTGGTAGCGCATCTGGTTTGGGACCAGAGGGTCGGGGGTTCGAATCCCTCTTCACCGACCACATTTAGAAAGCCTGCTCATTGAGCAGGCTTTTGTCGTTTCCGGGCATGGGAAATGGGGTTTGAACCTAGGTAGGGTTCGCTTGATATTCAAAATAAGCTCTTCACCGACTACATTAATAAAAGCCGTAACAGAAATGTTACGGCTTTTTTGCATTTCGAAATAGTTAATGTATTTATATGGTTTAGGCCATCAGGATGGGATGTCAGTCCCCAAATTACTTACTTAATATCGCAGGTAATGTCTTTGATTGGCGTCTCTGAAGTAACAAAACAAACATAAGCTTCAACAGGGTTATTTGGACCAATTCGAATGTAACCTGCCTGTACTTCATCTTCGTCAAACGTCACCGAGTGAGAATTACCCGTTCCGCCATCGTAGAAGCTTGCTTCAAAATTACCATTCATTTGGTTTGCGATACGGTTACGTGTTGTAGAAGTCGTGAACGTAATATTCGCGCATCGCATTGGTGGCTTCTCAGTAATCAAGAACTGTCCGCTTTCTTTATCTAGTACGCCGCCTTTTGTATCTGGCTGAATGTCTATCGATTGGAATTGTTCGATTGTACAAGTTTCTTTGGCTGAGGCTATTGAGGGCATCAGCATCGTGAGGGCTAAAGGGAAAGCAAAAAGTACTGGTTTCATTAGAACAACGCCATAGGTAAAAAGAGCGAAAGATAATAGCACCGCAATGGTGCTATTAAATGTAAAGATTCTGTTATTAAGGAAGTGCTTTTATAACGAAAACAAAATGAGGTTGAGCATCGTTAGCTTTTTTGGCTAGCCTTAAATTGACATTGGGCTGGTTGGCTTTGTGATTGCTGGATGACGCTGAACCCTTTCTCTTCTAATAACTGTAAAAGGTTGCCTTCTCCAATTAGGTGCAAGGTGCCAACTACTATCAAGTAGTTCCCTTTAGGCTTAAGCTTCCAATCTGTGGTGGATAGTTTGTTTGCCCAGTCTATGTTGCGATCGGTTAAGAATGCTTTCTCAAGTTCAGGCGACATCTCTGACAGCTCTGCGAAGGCTTCCAGCTTTGCTAAATCACCCGCTTTCCAGCTTTCAATTAGGCAATGAACCACACGATCAGTTTGGTCAAATTCTTCAAGGCTACTGACTAACCACTCCTTACCGTCGTCCTTTTGTTTTGTCATCAGGTCTATTTGAAACTGCAGAGGCTCTAAACTGATCACCGGAACATCTTGGATAGTTGCTTTGTGAGCTAGTGTCGCATCAACGCCGCTGGCGGAGCCATAACCCAGGTTTTTTAACTGCTGCATCTGTATGGAGAGAGAAGTAGCCCAAGGCGGTGAACTAAGCAGTTGTTGCGTCGGCATGCCCAATGATTTTGATATGTCGGTTAATAATTGTAGCTGTTCTGCATTGAGTACATCGGCAGTCGTGAGTTTGTTGTTGGGATACACAACACCACTTGTCTTTGTTATGTCCGTCTCGATAACTAATCCGTCACTGTTTTTTAGCGTGTCGGTGATTGCCGAAGGGAGTGGGTACATACTCTCGTCCCCAACGTGTACAGAACCTAAGATAGTGAGTGTCAGTTCACCCTTTTTCGCTTGCCAATAGAGTGGCTCGGCGACTGCTTGCCTAGCTGAAAAGGCGAGAACGAATAAAACCATGTACCAGAGTGGACGCAAAGGGAGCTCCTTTAGGAAGAATTAAACTCGTTAAAATCGATTTTGACGGCGTTTTTTAACGGTTTTTTTTGAGAACGATGTCACGTTGTTTGTACGAAAAGTATAACAACCCGAACAAACTGTTAAACCTTTCTCTCTATCAACGACACGATTTTATGAAATCCTTTAAAAAGATTGTGATTCAATTCTCAATTTTTACGTCAAAATAAAACTGACGGAAGTGCCGTTAATTCTAACTTTATGATTTTTATGTAATTAATTTTATCGCCAATTTTGAGATTTGAAGCTGATCACTTTATTAACCTGATTTAATTCACGCCAAAAAATAAGCCCATATAGTTTAGCTAACTTTCGAAGCGCTCTAATTTGCTTCTTACTCAATTTTTAAATTTATGGGTGAATACGATGTTGAAGAGAAACTTACTATCTGTAGCGGTACTGGCTGGTTTGACGGGTTGTGCTGTAACGCAAGCACCTGAGCAACAGGTTGTTAATGCACTGGCTGATAACCTTGATGTGCAATATGAAATCTTGACTAACCATGGCGCAAACGAAGGCATGGCCTGTCAGGACTTAGGCGCAGAGTGGGCATCATGTAATAAAGTGAACATGACGCTAACTAACGATGGTGAAGCGATTGATTCAAAAGATTGGACCATCTACTTCCACAGTATTCGCCTTATCTTAGATGTTGATAATGAGCAGTTTAAAATCACTCGCGTAACCGGCGACTTACACAAGCTAGAACCAACAGAAAAATTCGATGGTTTTGCAGCGGGTGAAGAAGTGATTCTGCCATTAACCAGTGAATACTGGCAACTGTTTGAAACTGACTTCATGCCAGGTGCATTCGTAACGGCGCCTAACGCAGAACCAAAGATGATTGCTTCATTGAATACTGAAGATGTAGCGTCGTTCGTAACAGGTCTAGAGGGTAACAACCTTAAGCGTACTCCTGATGACAACAATGTCATGGCAACCGCGGTTACGCGTTTTGAAAAGAATGCTGATCTAGCAACTCAAGACGTATCAACAACGCTATTACCAACGCCAATGTCGGTGGAAGCGGGTGAAGGTTCAGTCAGCATTGCTGGTGGTATTGCCCTACCAAAAGACGTATTCGATGCTGATCAGTTCGCTGCAATTGAAGAACGTGCAGATGTGGTAAACGTAGATGTGAGTGGTGACCTTCCAGTAAGTGTTACCGTTGTTCCTACTCAGTTTACGGGTGATTTAGCAAAATCTGGCGCTTATGAACTAAGCATCTCGGAAGAGGGGATTGCGATTAAAGCGTTTGATAAAACAGGTGCTTTCTACGCAGTTCAGTCTATTTTTGGCCTAATAGACAGTCAGAACGCTGAATCATTACCACAACTGTCGATCAAAGATGCGCCACGTTTCGATTACCGTGGTGTGATGGTGGATGTTGCTCGAAACTTCCACTCAAAAGATGCCATCCTAGCAACGCTAGATCAAATGGCGGCATACAAGATGAATAAACTGCACCTTCACTTAACAGATGATGAAGGCTGGCGTTTAGAAATCCCAGGTTTACCAGAGCTAACGGATGTAGGGTCTAATCGTTGTTTTGATTTGGAAGAGCAAAGCTGTTTACTGCCTCAGCTAGGTTCAGGTCCAACAACAGACAACTTTGGCTCTGGTTTCTTTAGTAAAGCGGATTACGTCGAGATTTTAAGCTACGCCAAAGCGCGCAGCATCGAAGTAATTCCAGAAATTGATATGCCAGCACACGCTCGTTCTGCTGTGGTATCGATGGAAGCGCGTTACACTCGCCTAATGGCGGAAGGTAAAGAAGCGGAAGCGAACGAATACCGTCTGATGGATCCACAAGATACATCGAACGTAACCACGGTTCAGTTCTACGATAAGCAAAGCTTCATTAACCCATGTATGGAGTCTTCGACTCACTTTGTCGATAAAGTGATCTCTGAAGTGGCGGCAATGCACCAAGAAGCGGGCGTTCCACTAACGACTTGGCACTTCGGCGGCGATGAAGCGAAAAACATCAAGTTAGGCGCTGGCTTACAAGATATTAATGCAGAAGATAAAGTGGCTTGGAAAGGCAATATTGACTTGTCTAAGCAAGATAAGCCATTTCAACAGTCTCCTCAGTGTCAGTCTTTGATCACTGATGGAACGGTAAGCGACTTCGGTCATTTGCCAAGTCACTTTGCAGAGCAGGTATCTAAGATTGTTGCTGACAAAGGCATCCCTCACTTCCAAGCATGGCAAGATGGCCTTAAATACAGCGAAGGCGAGAAAGCATTTGCAACCGAAAGCACTCGCGTAAACTTCTGGGACGTTCTTTACTGGGGCGGAACTTCATCAGTATACGACTGGTCAGCGAAAGGGTATGACGTGATTGTCTCTAACCCGGACTACGTATACATGGATATGCCATACGAAGTTGATGCTGCAGAGCGCGGTTACTACTGGGCAACGCGTGCAACAGATACACGTAAGATGTTTGGCTTCGCACCAGAAAACATGCCACAAAACGCAGAAACATCATTAGACCGTGACGGCAATGGCTTCTCTGGTAAAGGCGAAATTGAAGCGAAACCTTTCTATGGTTTGTCTGCACAGCTTTGGTCTGAAACAGTACGTACCGACGAGCAGTATGAATACATGGTATTCCCTCGCGTACTTGCAGCAGCAGAGCGCGCATGGCACCGAGCTGATTGGGAAAATGACTACAAAGTGGGCGTTGAGTACTCTCAAGAAACCAACTTAGTGAATAAGCAGGCTCTAAACAGCGACTTTAATCGCTTTGCGAATATTGTTGGTCAACGTGAACTAGCTAAGCTTGAGAAAGCAGGCATTGATTATCGACTACCAGTACCGGGCGCTCAGGTTGTGGATGGCAAGCTAGCGATGAACGTTCAATTCCCAGGCGTAGAGCTTCAGTACTCTGCTGATGGCGAAAACTGGTTAACGTACGATGAGCAACAACGTCCATCGGCTTCTGGCGAAACTTACATCCGCTCTATCTCTGAAAGTGGCGAGAAAGTAAGTCGAGTAACCTCAGTTAAATAATCGATAAGCAACATTAATAGAAGAGCTCCCTCGTTATTATCTTACTCAAGGTAAAAAGTGGGAGCTCTTTTTGTTTGCCGCGAATTAGGGTCTCATCCAAAACGGGAACATATAGAAACCGTCTTGGTTTATAACGTCAACAATGCACATAAGGTGAGGTTCATCGCAAAAGTGACGCGCTTCTCATTATTCTCTTCAAAAAATAAGTCCCTCATAAAAAACTCTAAATCAGGTGTGATTCAATTAACTGAATCTAATTTTGCACCGTAAAATAATGTGATCCCGATCTGTACATTTTTCCATCTTGAGTTTTTTATCAATTTTTATGTTTTTAAGTATTTGATTTTAATATGTTAAATAACTTGTTCTTTTTTGATAGTGAGAGAGATCACTCTGTCTGCTCTTTTATTTTGAAACGCAAATTAATTCGAGCAACATAGATTTCATGCCAGGGAGGCGACCAACTACTCAAGCGGTGAAGGTGAATGATGTACCGAAGATATGCCGCTGAAAAAATCAAACTAAGGCAGTTTACTATGAAAAAAATTATCGCTCTAAGTGCTCTTTCTCTTGCTTTCGCTTCTAGTGCTTTTGCTGATTCTTCTTACGTAACAGGTAACATCCAAATTCACGATGACGGCCGTATCCACGGTTCTGATATGACTTCTACGCTAGAAGCTGGTCACACGTTTGACAACTCTCTAGGCGGCTTCACGGTTTACACTGAGTTTGATGGCATCCAACTGGGTGACCTTGAAGGACTAACTGCTGCTGAAACTGGTGACTTACCAACTACTGGTCAAGCAAACGCATTCATCACTGTTGGTGGTGAGCAAGCGTTCAACATTACTGATAACCTATGGGTTGCCGCTGGTTACCAACATGTGTTCTCTGCAGGTGAGAGCATTCAATTCCGTCCATTAGTTAAGATCGGTTACAACTTCGATAACGGTATCTCTATTAGTAACCGTACTCGTGCACACATCGATGATACTTCTGCTGATGCTGACACAGACTACCGCATGGATAACCGCATTGCTTACACAGTGAATGCTGACCTAGCACTTAGCTACAACAACGTATACATGATTGATGCAGAAGCTATGGACCACGAGTTACGTGCAACATGGACTCGTCAAGGCGTTCAACCTTACTTTGAGTTCCGTAGCCAAGCTAACGGCGTAGACTTCGCAAACGGCGACTCTAAGCAGAACAACGCATTCGTATTCGGTGCTTCTTACGGCTTCTAAGCGGATTTATTTAGCGGTTTAGTCAATGAGACTATTCGCGAAATAGCTTTTTTGCCAAAGCACTTCCTTCGTGAATGAGCGAGGGGATTAAGCGGCACTAACAGCCCGGTTAGTGCCGCGACAAGATTTGCTTTACTGTCCAAAAGCAAAGAGCCTAGTAAGTAAACCACAGTCTTGGGTTTGCTTGATACTAGGCTCTATTTTTATGCTTTCATTTCTAGCTTAGTGTTCGTGTACTTTAGTTGCCTTTATAGTGACGGTACTCAAACACCTGACCTTTATCATTAAACGCGTACACAGAGTACTCGTCTTTCTTATCGCCATATTCCATACCCGGTGAGCCCATTGGCATACCCGGAACCGCCAAACCAATCGCATTACGTGGTGGATTGTCTAAAAAGGCT
The DNA here is from genome assembly GCF_026241515.1 of Vibrio sp. 14G-20. Taxonomy (GTDB): domain Bacteria; phylum Pseudomonadota; class Gammaproteobacteria; order Enterobacterales; family Vibrionaceae; genus Vibrio. The sequence goes on along the minus strand of NZ_JAPHPW010000017.1, from coordinate 79,439 downwards.
TTTACGTCTTCCGCTGGAATGTGACCTTCAAACACATAACCGTCGATCTCTGCCGTGTGGCAAGAAGCCAGCTCTTGCGTTACGCCTAACTTTTGCTTGATAGGGTTCATATCATCGTGGAGCTTCTCTGTTACATCGAACCCGGCATCACGCATATGCTCTGTCCATTCTGTGCAGCAGCCGCAGTATGGAGATTTGTGGTTTAGAACATCAGTAGCCAAAGCCTGTCCTGAAATTGCAGCGAGTGCAGTAAGAGTCATAACTTTACGAATCATGGTTAACCTCATGAATATGGTTTTTATTAATATTAGAATGAGTTGGTTTGAACAATCTCAGCCTGTTGGCATTGCTTACTACAGTAATTGACGACATCGCCATAGCTGCTCCTGCAACTACTGGGCTAAGCAGAAATCCAAAAAACGGGTAGAGCACACCGGCGGCAATAGGGATGCCAAGCGAGTTATAGATGAAGGCACCAAATAGGTTTTGCTTCATGTTTCTCACGGTCGCTTGGGACAGTTCTATCGCGTTACTTACAGACAGTGGCGACGAGTTGAGAAGTGTCATTTGTGCACTTTCAATCGCAACATCACTGCCACTGCCCATTGCGATACCTATGTCGGCCTGAGCAAGCGCTGGTGCATCGTTAATGCCATCTCCAACCATAGCCACACTCTTATATTGTTGTTGAAGCTGAACAATATGCTGAGCTTTCTGCTCTGGTAGTACTTCCGAGATAACCTCATCGATACCGACGCTTTTACCAATCGCTTGAGCAACAGAATCGTTGTCGCCTGTTAATAGCACGGTGTGAATTCCGGCGGATTTTAGTTGAGCAATGGCTTGTTTGCTATCTATTTTTAATGCATCTGAAATGCCTAATATGCCTTCCAGTTTTTGGTCGATGACTACGAAGATTGGCGTCCATGCTTGTGTGCGGCAAAGTTCGATAAAGTCACTGCCCATTTGAGTATCAATACCAAGTTGGGTTAGGTATTTAAGAGAGCCGACTTGAACGTGTTTGCCGTTAATGTTGGCTTGTACTCCAAGGCCTCGGCGGTTTTCAAAGTCGCTGTGTGGGAGTGCTGAAACTTCTAAGTTTTCGGCATACTGGCAAACGGCTTTCGCAAGTGGGTGCTCTGAACCGACTTCAACGGAATAGGCGTAAGCCAGCAGTTCTTGTTCTGATAGGTTGTGATAAAACGCCTGCTGAACGCTTGGCTTACCTTGGGTTAGGGTGCCTGTTTTATCAAACACGACTGCATCGATTTTGCTGGCTGATTGCAACACATCGGCGTCTTTGATCAGAACGCCAAACTCAGCGGCTTTACCTACGCCGACAGTAATAGAGAGTGGAGTCGCTAGGCCTAAGGCACACGGACAAGCGATGATCAGCACGGTAGTCGATACCACAAGCATGTAACTGGCACTTGGTTGTGGGCCAACAAAAAACCAAACTAGGGCGGCAACAGCTGCGATTGCGACCACAACGGGTACGAACACGGCAGAAATAGAGTCAGCAAGCTTCGCTATCGCGGGTTTGCTGCTTTGTGCCTGGCGAACCATCTGAATGATTCGAGCTAACATGGTGCTTGAGCCTATTCCTGTCGCTTCAATAACTAAGCTGCCATCGCCATTAATCGTACCTGCAGAAACACCATCACTCACCGATTTAACGTTGGGAAGTGGCTCACCGGTCAGCATGGATTCATCGATATAAGACTCGCCAGATACCACAACACCGTCAACTGGCACTTTCTCACCGGGTTTTACTCGTACTTGCATGCCTACTTGGATGGCTTCTACAGCAATGGTCTGTTCTTTGCCATCGACGATGACCACCGCTTTTTGAGGTTGTAAATTAATCAATGCTTGTAGTGATTTTGTGGTGCGAGCTTTGGCTTTTGCTTCAATGTAGTGGCCCAAAGAAATAAGACCAACGATCATCGCGCTCGCCTCAAAGTAGACATGGCGAGAGGCTTCAGGGAACCATGATGGAATCAGCACGACCAACATTGAGTAGAACCATGCTGCGCCTGTACCCAAAGCAACTAACGTATCCATGGTTGCACGTTTATGCATCAGAGATTGCCAAGCGTTGGTGAAGAAGCTACGACCTGAAGTGGCCAGCAGTACCAAACAGACCACACCGATTAATCCCCAAGCCAGTTGATCGTTAAATGTAGTAATGGTCATGCTGCCGCCGAACACACCCCAAGCCATCAGCGGAGCCCCAAGCAGTAGCGCGCTTACTGAGTTTTTTAGGAAGGCCTGTTGAGTGCGAAGTTGTTGCTCTTGCTGTTTTTGTTGTTGTGTTGCCGCATCATCAACAAACTCGGCGCCATAACCTGCAGTTTTAACCGATTCGATGAGCTCGTTTTCGATCAGGTCACGTGTTTTAGAGGTGAAAACCAAGGCCGTTTGCTCGGCAAGGTTGATCTGAGCTTGGTCGACGAACTCGTTCTTTTTCAGTGCTTTTTCGACTGAAGAGACACAACTCGCACACGTCATCCCCTCAAGAACAAGGTGATAAGTATATTGACTCGCAACGGGTTCAGTTGGCGTCGATTCTGTAGGTGCTGGTTTTTTATCTTCTTCTAAATCTGAACTTGGTGAGAGGTCATGGGCTTCAGAGTAGGGAGTTGCGTGATAACCCACGCTTTCGACCAACTCAATTATCTCGGATTCAGAAAGCAGAGTGATCAGTGATAATTCCTGTTTGCTGACTTCTAGGTTTGATGCTTGCTCGGTTTGTTCAAGCGCTTGAGTCAGTTTGTTCACGCACTTACCGCAGTTAAGGCCAGATAGCGAAAGGTGCAGTTGATTGCCCATGCTATAACCAAGCGTCGCTAACTGTTCGCTGAGTTGAACGTAACTAAATGGAGTCGAAATATCGATGTAGGTCGGAGATATATCATTGATCGTCGTGTTGTCGAGATCAGCAAACAGTGTGCGGATTTTCTTCGCACAACCCATGCAATTTAGGCCGTTGAGCGCGGTTGTGTAGTGGTTCATATCGATACTCCAATTCTCATCTACGCCTAACATAAACCTTCCCGTAAGGGTAAGGTCAAACATAAATTCAAGAATTTGATCTTAGTGGTGCATTAGCTGGTGGATTCAATTTTGGAATCGGAGAGGGGAATAAAGGATCCGCGACTATAATCTACTGGTTAAAGCTATAGATTCGCTATTTTGAAGGCGGAATTCGGCTTTCTATAATCGCTTTCGTACAACAACAGCACATTAATCATTCACTACTGATTGTAGATTTAAGCGGTGGTGATAAAATAGCGCCCAAAATTTAGTGATATTTGGTCATTACAGGCTTTGTAATCGGCGCCACTAAAAGAATCACCTACATAATCAAGGTATTTAAATGACGGTTAAAACTCGTTTTGCTCCTAGCCCAACTGGCTATCTTCACGTTGGTGGTGCACGTACTGCACTTTACTCTTGGCTATTCGCTAAAAACCAAGGCGGTGAATTCGTTCTACGTATCGAAGACACAGACCTTGAGCGTAACTCTCAAGAAGCGGTTGATGCAATTCTAGAAGGCATGCAATGGATGGGTATGGAATGGGACGAAGGTCCTTACTACCAATCTAAGCGTTTTGACCGTTACAACGAAATGGTTGATAAGCTACTTGCTGAAGACAAAGCATTCAAATGCTACGCGTCTAAAGAACTGCTTGATGAAATTCGTGCAGAGCAAGAAGAAAACAAAGAGATGGCTCGCTACGATGCTAACCACCCTAAAGTTGTTGCAGCAAACGAAGCAGCAAAAGAAGGCGATGCGTGCGTTATCCGTTTCCGTAACCCTAAAGAAGGCAGTGTAGTATTTGATGACCAAATCCGTGGTCGCATCGAAATCGCTAACAGCCAACTTGATGACCTAATCATTCGTCGTACAGACGGCGCTCCTACTTACAACTTCGTAGTAGTAGTGGATGACTGGGACATGGGTATTACACACGTTGTTCGTGGTGAAGACCACATCAACAACACACCTCGTCAAATCAACATCTATGAAGCACTAGGCGCGCCAGTTCCAACGTTCGCTCACTGTGCAATGATTCTTGGTGATGACGGTGCGAAACTTTCTAAGCGTCACGGTGCTGTTTCTGTAATGCAATACCGCGACGAAGGTTACCTACCAAATGCACTAAACAACTACCTAGTTCGTTTAGGTTGGTCTCACGGTGACCAAGAGATCTTCTCTCAAGAAGAGATGATTGAGTTCTTCAGCCTAAACGCAATCAGCAAGTCTGCATCTGCATTTAACACAGATAAGCTACTTTGGTTGAACAACCACTACATCAAGACTTCTGAACCTGAGTACGTTGCAAAATACCTACAATGGCACCTAGACGCACAGAAGATCGATACAACAAACGGTCCAGCTATCACTGAAGTGATCAAGCTAGTTGGCGAGCGTTGTAACACACTTATCGAACTTGCTGAGCAATCTCGTTACTTCTACGAAGATTTCTCTGAGTTTGAAGCTGGCGCAGCTAAGAAACACCTACGTGGTGTTGCTAAAGGCCCACTAGAGCTTGCTCTTGCTAAGGTTGAAGCACTTGAAGATTTCACTACTGCAAACATCAAAGACGGTGTGATTGCAGCAGTATGTGAAGAGCTAGAGATCGGCATGGGTAAAATCGGTATGCCACTTCGCGTAGCAGTAACAGGCGGCGGTCAGTCTCCTTCTGTTGATGCTGTGATGGAGCTTGTTGGTAAAGAGCGCGTAATCGCTCGTATCAAAATGGCTCTTGAGTTCATCGCTGAGCGTGAAGCTAACGCTTAATTGAGCGATTGCTAGAATCAAAAAAGGGTCAGTAACTTGGTTACCGACCCTTTTTATTTGTTTGGAGTTTTATCTAGCTAAGCCTAGATTTTCTTGAAGATGATGGAAGTGTTGATCCCGCCAAAGGCAAAGTTGTTGCTCATTAGATATTCAACATCCAATTCGCGACCAGATCCTGTGATGTAATCAAGCTTGCCGCAGCGTTCGTCGATGTTCTCAAGGTTTAAGGTTGGGCTGAACCAACCTGAATGCATCATCTCTAGGCTTAACCAAGCTTCAATCGCACCACACGCACCAAGCGTATGACCAAAGTAGCTTTTCAATGAACTGATTGGCACTTCACCGAAAATGTTCGCGGTCGCATTACTCTCTGCAATATCGCCTTTTTCAGTGGCGGTACCGTGCGCAGACACATAACCGATTTTTTCTGCCGGAAGTTGCGCATCTTTCAGAGCTTTTTCCATACAGATTTGCATGGTTTCCATCTGAGGTTGGGTCACATGAGCGGCATCACAGTTGCTGGCAAAGCCGATGATCTCAGCGTAGATCTTTGCACCACGAGCCACGGCATGTTCATACTCTTCAAGAACAAGCGTGCCTGCACCTTCACCAATAACTAAGCCATCGCGCTCACTGTCGTAAGGACTAGGGGACTTTTCTGGCGTGTCGTTTTTTAAACTGGTAGCAAAAAGGGTATCGAAAACGGCAGACTCAGTTGGGCATAGTTCTTCACCACCACCAGCAACCATCACGGTTTGGTAGCCGTGTTTGATCGCTTCATAGGCGTAACCAATCGCTTGGCTTCCTGAAGTGCAGGCACTGCTGGTGGGAATCACGCGTCCGCGCAAGCCAAAGAACAGTCCAACGTTGACCGCAGCGGTGTGTGGCATCATTTGAACATAGGTAGTTGCTGTGATTGCTCGTGTCGATTTCTCGTTAAGCATCACACCAAACGCACCTACGGCATCAGTACTGCCGGTTGAAGACCCGTAGGCAATGCCCGTTTCTCCGTTAGTTAGAACATCATGTCCAATCAACCCAGCTTGTGTTAAAGCATCTTCAGTCGCGACAGTGGCTAAGCGAGAAACCCGACCCATGCCTCGAACCTGTTTACGTTTGTAGTGTTTTGGTAACTGGAAGTCATCAATAGGCGCAGCTAGCTTAGTGTTGAGGCCATCGTATTGCTCAAAACTTGGCATATATTGAGTGGCATTTTCACATGCTTTCAGTTTTGGCTCGATGTGCTGCCAATCATTACCAAAGGCAGTAACACCAGACATGCCAGTTACAACAACGCGGTGGGTCATACTAAGCCTCCATTGACTGAAATTACTTGGCGAGTGACGTAGCCTGCAATATCAGACATTAGGTAGCTGACTAGGCCAGCCACTTCTTCTGGCTCGCCCATGCGGCGCAGTGGAACTTGAGGTAGAGCGTGATCTTTCACGTGCTCATCAACCATACCGGTATCGATTAAGCCTGGAGCAACACAGTTTACCGTGATCTTGCGTTTTGCGAGCTCAAGAGCAAGAGACTTAGTTGCGCCAATTACGCCCGCTTTTGCTGCGGCATAGTTAGTTTGGCCACGGTTACCCATGATGCCTGATACTGACGCTAAAGTGACGATGCGACCGCCTTTACGCTTTTGAACCATAGGCATTACGCACGGGTGAAGTACGTTGTAGAAGCTGTCGAGGTTGGTATGGATCACGCCATCCCACTCTTCTTCCGTCATGGCAGGGAAGGCCGTATCACGAGTAATGCCCGCGTTATTTACTACGCCATAGTAAGCGCCATGTTCAGCTATATCTGATTCAAGCGTTTCACGGCATTCACTGCGATTGCTGATATCGAATTGGATCAGACGTCCTGCGCCACCCAATTCAGTGATCGACTTTAAGGTATCTTCGGCACCTTGCTTGTCACCCATGTAATGAACGGCGATTTCAAATCCGTCTTTTGCGAGTTGAATAGCGATCGCTTTACCAATGCCTTTACTGGCACCAGTGACTAAAACCTGACGGGTCATGATGGGCTCCTAGTTTTCATTTCTTGTAATTTTTGTTCAGTTGGCACATAGACATTAAGTTGGCATTGAGCCACCAATTCGCCTTGGTCTTCGACTCTGGCGGTAAACACGGCCATGCCACTGTCTTCCATCAGTTGCTCGGCGTAGATATCAAGGGTTTGCCCTTGAGAAAATTGGTCACAAAGTGATTTGTAACGACGAGAACCCAGTAAGAAGCCGATGGGTGGAGTGGTGCCGTTTTTTATCGCGTGGTATCCAGACCAAGCGGCAACCGACTGCGCCATAAACTCGATACCAACATAAGCGGGTACGGTTTGAGTGTCTGCGTTAAAGAACAGGTTATGTGCTCCAATATCCACTTGGCAGTGAATCGATAACGCCTCTACGCTGATAGCACGATCGATTAATATCATCGGGTCATCATGTGGGAGGAGTTGGTCTACAGAAGGGATATCAGTCATTTACTACACCAAAAATCAGGCTAATGTTGTTGCCACCAAAAGCAAATGAGTTGCTTAAGATGTTCTTTACTTTAAGTTTCTGGGCACAGTTTACCAAATCAATCTCAATATCCTCAGCTTTATCCTGACATTTTTGTAAGGGAAGCGGTAAGTCATATTTTAAAATATGCCATGCTATTGCTGCTTCTATCGCACTCGCGGCTCCAAGAGTATGCCCGGTGAGTGGCTTGGTGGAACTGACGGGAACCTTGTTTGCAAAAATACGATGAATGGCTTTGCTTTCCATTGAGTCATTGAGAGGCGTAGCGGTGCCATGGGCATTGATATAGCCGATATCCTCTGCTGTTAGCTGTGCAGCGTTCAGTGCCTTTCTCATGGCTTGTTCTGCGCCGTTTCCTTCAGGGTGAGGGGCTGATATATGGTGCGCGTCAGAACTATCACCACAACCTAACAGAGCAATATTGGGTAAGTTGTTCGATGGTTTTATTTTGCTAAGCAGCATAAATGCGGCGGCTTCTCCGATATTAATACCATCTCTAGAAGCACTAAAAGGCTGACAATGTGTCGTTGAAAGCGCTTCAAGGCCATGGAAGCCATTGAGCGTAAGTTTACATAAGGTATCGACACCTCCAACCAAAACAGCATCGGCTATGCCGGAATCTAACAGTCGCTCGGCGGTGAGAAATACACGGCCACTTGATGAGCAAGCCGTCGAAATTGCATAACTTGGCCCCATTATCGCGCAGTATTGGCTGACGAACTCAGAAGTATTGCCAAGCTCTTGTTTCGAGTAATGGTAATGCTCAGGAAACTCATCGTGTGTCAATTTATGTTTGAAAGCCGCTTCACCATCAGAAATACCTGAGGTGCTAGTGCCTATAACAACAGCAACTTTATCCGAGCCAAATTGTAATGTTGCTTGCTCGATAGAATCTTTGATTTGGTTTAGGGCCGATAACGCGAGCTGGTTATTACGAGTAGCGTATTCGGCAAGGTGCTGAGGAATTTCAGGCAGATCGCCCGCTACCTTACCAACGACAGTCGACTTGCCGTCATTCAGCATATCGTCCACTTCAACCATGTTCGATCTGTGCTCATTTTTAAGGCAGTCGTGAATTTCAGCAACACTTGAGCCTAGCGCCGAGTGGAAACCACAGTCTTGGATGTAAAAAATAGGCATAGTGTTCAGCTCTTACTTGGGTTGTCGACAATCGTTGAGTTTAACGTTTGTATAGTGATGGTATAGCCTTGGGTTAAATGCGTGAAAACAATATCGCCGCGAGTTTTGTCGGCTCCGGAATCCGCTTGGTAATCAATTCGAATGATTGCCTGTTGGTTATCGTCAAACACTGTACGGCTGTTTTTTGTGTCGACCAAGTGCCAGCCGATACTTTCTAAAGGTTGAGTCCACGCTTCAACTGGCCATAGGGTCAGCATTAAATTAAATAGCACCTGTTCGGGTTGCGGCAGGGTCGCCCCAAGGCCAGATAAAACCTGTGTATCAATCACTTGGTTTTGGTACTGCAGTGACAAAATTCGAGTACCCCAAGATGAAAAACCAGCTAACACCACTTTATCTGGTGTCACTTCAACTTGGACAGGAAGTTGTTGAGTCTCGTTTTGCCAGGTCGCGTTAATCAACTGGCTCGCCGTAAATGAGTATCCAAGCTCAGAAGGCAAAGGTAAGGCTAATTCGGTGTCATTATCGATAGACATACTTGCGCCAGTCGGCTGCTGAGAAACCATTGAACAGGCACTGAGTAGTAAACCCAATACAACGCCCAGCGTTATCTGTATTGTATTTTTCATCTAAAAGCCTCATGAGGTTTTGGTTTTCTTGCGGCTTTCTCTGTATTGATTGCGAGTGGAGAAAGCAACCACGCCACAAAAATACCCGTTAAGACGGTAACACCGAAGCTATGAATGGCATGAGTCTGACTTAGTGACAATAAACCAAATGAAAGCAACGTCGTGAGGCCAGACAAGGTAATGGCTAACAAGGTGCTCAGTGATTTCTTCTGCTCAGCAAAGAAAAGGGTGTAGTCGATGCCAATCCCTAGAATCAGAATCAGACCCAATAAGTTAAATAGGTTTAAGGTCGAACCTAAAACGCCGGTGATCGCTAGCCCTGCGATTCCCGCAATCAAAGACGGCAACAGCATCAACAGGCTCTGTTTTACGCCATAACGCCAACCTAAAACCATTCCAATGGCTGCCAATGCTATTAATAATAGTTCGGTGATCTTGACTCTGTATTCAGCAAAAAGCGACGAAATTTCATCGGCCTTATTGAGGAACTTAACATCTTGATGCTGAGCAAAATCTGAACCAAGCCATTGAGAGAACAGCTCTGAGTCAGTGACATCTTTGATTAAAATAACAGACGAAGCTTGTCCATCTATCGGCCTCAACCAAAGAGGACGAATGGGTTCTGATACTGGTGATGCTAAAAACCCATCAACTGTTATTGGTTCATAGTTAGGAAGCTCAGGGAAACTCGACCAACCTAATGTGGTTTGTAATGTTGAGTTCTGATTAGCGTAGAGCTGTTTCACCAGCCGATAGTTTTCATTTTGCTCGTGCTCACTTGGCAGGTGTTGATTGACGCTGCGATATCCTGAGATGCCTCGCTTCTCGATCAATGAATCTAATTCAGAGGTGATCAATGCCAATTTTTTCAGTAATGCTTGATTACTTTTCGCAGTCACCAACAGCATATTTTGACCACTGCCTAATCCTGAAATCTCAGTGATGGCTTGCTCTTGCTGTTTGAGTTGCTCTGGCATTGCCTGAAGTTGGCGTATATCGTCGTCGTAACGAATTTGACTGAGTGACATTAGGCTAACGACAGTCACCGTTAACGGTAAGCCTATTCTGAATTTTGGCTTGCTCCATACACTCAACCAACTATGCCAAAGCTTCGCTAGGGGAAGTGGGCGTTCCTGACTTGGTTTCGCCGCTAAAACGGGGTACCAACACACTACACTGGCGTAAGCTGCAATGAGTCCAATTGACGAGAACAAAGCAAGTTGTTGTAAGCCTGGGAAAGGTGCAACAAGTAAGCCTAGATAGCCAATCAAGCTAGTAATAAGCCCTAAACTGATCGCAATAAGGATATGCTGCAACCCTTTTTTACTTTGCCATTTACTTCCTGCCGCTAAGCGATCGGTAAGGAAGTGAAAAGAGTAATCGATTGATACGCCGATCAAACTGGCGCCGAACACTAAGCTGAACAAGTGAATTTTGCCGAAGATAGCGACGGTGCTCGCGAGTGCAACCAGTAATCCAGTACTGATTGAAAGTAGTGATAAAGCAAGTGGTAGGGCGCTACGAAATGTCAGCCACACCAACAGAATAACGCCAGCTAACGATCCTAAACCAATGGTGCTGATCTCAGATTTTGCACTTTGAGTGCCGTAATTAGCGTAGAAAACCACGCCAGTATGCTGAACTTTGACGTCAAATTGCTTCTCTATGTCTCGCTCTAAAGCGTCAAGTGCCGGAAGTTGCTCTTGAATAGCCAAGTTATAGGGTGAGCCAGCCAAGGTTGCGGTAACCAAAATGTGTGACTGAGCTTGCGATTGCGCCGTTAGGTAGCCCTCTTTAAGGCTAAAGTTACTCGAACGAGTACCAACGGCGCTGATGTAGTCTCGAAATAACAAAAAAGGATCGAGTGTCAGTTCGGCTGCAGTGACGCCTGAAAATGGATTGTATAACGACTGAATTACATGTTGAGCGCGAGATTCGGGCGAGTGTACCAGTGTTTCTTTTTGCTGAACGGTCAACAGTTGAGCCCGATGACGAAAATAGAAATCGCTCCATTGGCTTTGAGTGCTGGCGTTGATTTTGCCTTGCACGTGCTTAAAAAGAGTTGGCTGACTGGAGAACGCTCTTTGGTTGAGGGCTTTTTCAAAAGCATTAGTGGCAGCGGTGGCATGTTCGATATCAGAGCCACTTATTATGAAGACGACTTGCTCACTCATCGAGTTGGAAATTTGTTGAAAGGCTTGTTCTACCATAGGATCTTGCTGGTTTTCTGGCAGCAATTTCATAATGTTGCTTTCAATCGGTACTGAAGAAGAAAAAGCGAACTGTTTGATTAACAGTCCGCTAAATAGCACCACGATAACAAGCCAAATAAGGGCAAGGCTAGAGTTGGAATTGTTGCGCTTCAGCATCTGATAATACTTCCGGTTGATGGCTTAGCTGGCTAAATTCGATCACTGTGCTGTCTCCACGAATCTCTTTCAGCTCAATGCGTTCAATATCGTTGTTACCTTGTAGTGTGATGGCTTCAAATACCGCATTCATTGGCGCACTTTTGGGCTTTAGAGTGAGCGTCCATGACGTACCCTCTGTGCTTTCATTTGCACTTTCATCTGAGCTTTGCTCAGTCGCGGGTTCAAATGACAGTGAGAACTGCTCTTGGAGTTTTTGAGTATCACCGTGGAACACCGATAGGAATATATGGCTGAAATAAAACGCCATTGGGTTTTCTTGGTCGGTGATGATCTTAGCTGGTTGATCAGCAAACCTTTGGCTCAGTTTGTTGTCGGTTAGCACCAAGCTCACAGGGAAGGGTGTCGCTTGTGTCCAAAGTAAACCATTCGATTTGTCTAACAGGAAAGCACCTTGTGATGTTAAAGGCTGAGCGAACATTTCCATATTGCGTGTTTGAGTAAACTCTCCACGCACGATGTTGTTTGCACTTAATACTGTTTGAAGATCTGAAATAGAGCCAACCGTAGCTGTACTTTCATTAGCAATAACAAAGCTACTCGCCATCACAGAGGCAAGCCCTAGTAGTGCGATGCTGATTTGCTTACGTCCGTGTTTAAACAGACTCATGTTTCACCTGCTGCTGTGTGTTAGTTGCTTGAGATTGATCGGATAGCGGATTATTTGATTGAGTGGTGTTTGATTGTGGCAAACAGCCAAATTGGTGCCAATGATCGATTTTATCGGTAAATATTTTCGGCGAAGCAAAACACATTTCTTGTTCTTCAATGGTCACCGCAACCTGCATGGTATGAGCTCGCGTCATACGAGCTCCAGTGTTGGCATCGTGAATTTCGTAGTCAACACGCAAGCGATTTTCCCACTCGGTCAGCTTAGCTGATACCTTGATCTGATGATTAAAAGGGATCGCTTTAATGTACTTTACGCGCGTGTCGATGATTGGCCACATGTAGCCGGAATCCTTCATCTCATGATAGTTGTACTCAATCTTATCCATCATGATGCGCCTTACTTCTTCAAAAAACCGGAAGTAGTTGCCGTGATAGATCACGCCCATCGGGTCGGCATCTTGGAATGAGGTAACTAGAGTGACCTCAGATTGTAATGGATGAAGGATTTCAGACATAAATCGCTCTCAACAATATTGCGTAAAGGGTTGGCTACTTTATGAGGTTAGCTACTCTATGAGTAAAGTGACCAGTGCTGACTTTGAATACGAGCAATGAAGTGGCGTAGATCGCCTTCAAGCGGTCGATCTTCAACAATAAACTCAAACTCTTTGAGTACTTCGTCGCGAATGTGCTTTAGGTTTTCACTCATGTGGTGCTCATCAAGCTCATTGTGACGTTTACGAAGTTCAAGTGCTTGTGTACCCGCCAGAAGTGATGCTGCTGCCACTTGTTCCGTTAGCTCTAGAACGCGTAAACAATCACGAGCAGCAATGGTACCCATGCTGACTTTATCTTGGTTGTGACATTCAGTAGAACGAGAGAACACGCTCGCTGGCATGGTGTGTTTCAGTGCTTCTGCCGTCCAAGCTGAAACACCGATCTGTACTGCCTTGAAGCCGTGGTTGATTGGCTTACGTTCGCCTTCTGCGCCTGTTAGGTTAAATGGCAGTCCGTTGTTGAACTTGTAATCCATCAACTGTGCCATTTGGCGATCAAGCAGATCCGCAAGGTTGGCTACTGCTGTTTTTAACGTATCCATCGCCATGGCAATATGGCCGCCGTAGAAGTGTCCACCATGCAGTACGCGTTCATTATCACCATCGATAATTGGGTTATCGTTGGCGCTATTTAGCTCATTCTCAATCATTTGGCGAAGCCAAGGCAGAGAGTCTTGAACGACACCGATAACATGTGGAGCACAACGCAATGAGTAACGATCTTGCAGTCGGTCACTGTTGCGAGGTGGGCGTTCTGCTTGAAGGTCGTCGCGTAACCACGCTGCAATTTGTTGTTGACCAGGGTGAGGCTTCACTGCAAACAGCGCTTCATCGAAGTGGAAGTCATTACCTTGCATACCCACAGACACCATTGCCGTGATCTTAGTCGACAGTTGAGTTAGGTATTCAGCGCGTTTGTAGGCGATACAGGCTAAGGCTGTCATCACTGACGTGCCATTCATCAACGCTAGGCCTTCTTTGGGCTTAAGCTTGATAGGGTTAATGCCTAGTTCTTTGTAGACATCACTGGTTGGGCGAACTTCGCCTTTATAGATAACATCGCGCTCGCCAATTAGCGTTGCTGCCAAATAAGACAAAGGCGTTAGATCGCCACTGGCGCCGACAGAGCCTTCTTGAGGAATACGCGGTGAGATATCTTGGTTGATCAGGGTAACGATTTGGTTGAGCAGATCGTGAGTCACACCAGACACACCTTGTGACAACGAACAAAGACGCGTTGCTAACACTGCGCGCGCTTGCTCGTGAGACAAAATTTCGCCTAAACCACAGCCGTGAAAACGCGTTAGATGCAGAGGTAATTCATCGACAAGGTTCGGCGGGATCGCAACGGTACATGAGTCACCGTAACCCGTTGTTACGCCATAGATTACGCCTTCTTCTTTTAGAAGGCGTTCTAAGAAAGCAACACCGCGGTCGATTTTTGATGTGAACTCGTCACTTGAGTTCATCGAGGCTTTTGCGCCTTGTGAGATAGCGACAACGTCCTCGATAGTGAGGCGTTCGGCACCAAAAGTGATGCTATTTGGATTCTTTTTCGTCATGGTGCTGGTTGCTCAATGTCCAAAAGTTAAAAAAGTTGTACCACTGAAGCGGTGCTTTCAGTGTGTAGTGCTCAAGTCGATTTGCGTATTTTTGCACGACTTGCTGTAAAGATTGTTCGCGAGTCTTTCTGGGTAGTTCTATCTTGTCGCTAAAATGCTCGAAATAGACATTAAAATGCGGCTTAGATTGTGAGTCATCACGTAGCCCAAATAATAGAAATACTGGCGCTTTGAGAACAGAGGCTAACATAAATGGCCCTTGAGGGAAGGGCGCTTCCTTACCCAAGAACTCAGCCCATACTGAACGGCTCTCTTTGCTGGTGGAGGTTCTATCGCCAACAATCACAATCCACTCACCTTGTTCCAGTTTCTGTTGCAACAAGATAGCAGTATCAGGCCCCATTGAAGTTACCTGAATCAGGTTTAAATCAGACTGCGGGTTGACCGCTTTCATCACCGAATTAAAACGCTCAGCGTGCTCGGTAAAAACCAATGCATTGATTTTGATGTTCGAGTGTCTGCGACCCAAAGCTCGACACAGTTCGATGTTGCCAAGATGAGAACCTAGGATTAGCACACCTTGCTTATTTGCCACCATGCTCTCAAATTGTTCTTGACCATGAATACTCAGGTTATCGACCGAAAAATCCCCTTTCCATGCAGCCAACTTGTCTAGCATGGTATGGCCAAACGAGAGCAGATGGTTATAACTGGTTAATTCAGCGGGTAACTCAATATTCTGTTGTTCAGCGTATGCCTTAAGCTGAAATAGGTACTGTTCTGAGGCGTTTCGTGCACGTTTGCCCGTTAGGTGGTAGTAACGCATCACGCCGCGTAAAATCAGATTAAATACGCCTCGGCCTAACAAGGTATAAACGGCCAATAACAGTTTGATTCCCAGCACAGTGCCGCGTTCTTGAGTACGCGACCAATGGGGTTGTTCTGGACCTATTTGTTCGGAATTTACTTGTCTTGAATCTGCCGAGGAACCTTGGCTATTTTCAGCTGGCAAACTTTTAGCTGCAGATAAACTCTCGGCAGCAGATAAGCTCTCGGCGGAATCCGATTTGAAATGACGAGCAATCAATTTTGGTGATCTCGGCAGCATGCCGAAGAACAGTCTTGTGTGCATCCAACTGATTTTTACGTTGTCCCACAGTGCATCGAAATGAGAGATACCATTTTCTGGGTAGATAACACGCGTTTCAACGAAGTCGATATCGCAGCCTTCCCAATACAGGCGAACCAGAATCTCGATATCAAAGTCCATTCTCGAACCGACATCGTATTTATTCAGTACGGTTTGCGTCTTATCGATTGGATACGCTCTAAAGCCACACATGCTGTCTTTAATCGATAGAGAGAGGGTTTCTATCCATACCCAAATGTGTGTCGCGTAGCGTCCGTAGAGCCTTGCTTTAGGCACGCTCTCGTCATAAACAGGCTGACCTGATATCAAGCGCTGAGGTTTGTCTTGCGAAGCTTGGATTAACGCGGGTAGGGCGTCTAGGTCATGCTGTCCGTCAGCATCAATCTGAATAGCGTGGCTAAAGCCGAGCTCTTGTGCTCGTTTGATGCCAGCCTTTACTGCGCCCCCTTTGCCTTGGTTTTGCTCGAGCGTCACCAAAGTCACATTTGGGTTTTCGGCAAGGGGAGTCAGAAACTGTTTGGTCGCGAGTTCACTGCCATCATCAACAATAATAATCGGAAGTTCGAAATTAAGAAGTGATGAGACCACCGAGGGCATGGTTGCACCGTGGTTAAAGCACGGGATTAGGAAGCAAGCTTTGTAGTTGCTTTCTTTTAGAGTTTGTTGAGAAACAGCCTCGATGGGAGCGCTATTCACTTTTCTCTCCCAGCTTCATTTTGCCTGAAGAGTGGGTCTGTTCACCGTTGTTTGAGGTGTAACTAAAGCTCAGTTTGTCTTTGTCAGCGTCCCACTTTAATGACAACTGAATAGTCGAGTCTGGCAGGATCGGTTCTTGGAATTTGATGACTTCCATGCCTTTAAAAAAACCAGGGACACTCAGTTCTTGGACTGCGTAGTGAAGTGCCCAATCAATCTGTGTAACACCCGGAAGAATAGGGAAGCTCTTGAAATGCCCCTTAAAATCGGTGATGTCTCCAGTAATATGGAGTGTCAGGGTCGATTCTTTCTCTGCAGTGTCAACAGCAATGACGTTTGGTTTTCTCTTATCCATAGCGTGTGCTTAGAATCCTTGGGCTGAAAATAGGTGTTCTGACAAAAATATAAAAAGATAACCTCAGTGTAAAATACGATCAGCGGTTTCTATGATTTTATTAGCTGTTCGATATGAGAGGTTAGTCGCTTACCTTGGCTGTTGAGTGGAATCTCATCAACAATGCGATATTTTCTTGGGATAGCGATCGGTTCTAACCATTTTCTAAGTTCTGAACGCAACATCAACCAGAACTTACCTTTACTCATGGTGGTGAGAGTTGCTTGGCCATCCTCTGATAATACCAAAACCGACGCCAAGATTAAGCGCTCCGGTTCTTCAAATGGAATGACGACACATTCGCTTATCCAAGGCAGTTGCTCAAGTCGCTTTTCGACTTCAACCAGTGATACTCGTTTTTCTTCTATCTTGATCACTCGGTCGGTTCGGCCTTTCAATATAAACTGATTCTCCGAGACCATTTCGCACTCGTCTGCGGTTTGATACCAGTTATTGTTATCGATGTAGGGCGACAATAACTTAATGCAATTCTCACTGTTGAGACTTGCCTCAATACAGTCAAAAAGTTGCCAAGGTGTTTGAGCGCTTTCTTGCTGGCGAAATGCGATGCCACCAGTTTCTGTGCTGCCAAAAACCTCGATGGGAAAATGTCCTAACAAGTTAAGTGCTTGGTGAGCCGATTCGGTTGGTAAAGGGCCACCAGAAGAGAACACACCAGCTAGCTGTGCAGACTTTGTCTCGTGTTTTAATCGCTTGAGTAGCGCAGGGCTACTGATCAGCACGCTCTGTTTGTTAGCGTGAGATAGGATTTGTTCAGGGTACTCAAGATTGTGTCGAGCAAATGGAACACCAGAACAAAGTGGCCATAAAATTCGGAACAACAGACCATAGATATGTTGGTGTGAGACCGTACTGTGGACTCGGTTTCCCTTAAGTAAGTCGCCCCAGTTTTTATCTAGCTGAGCGATTTCAATATCTAGGTGCTCTAAGGTTTTGTCTATAGCTTTGGGTGTACCACTTGAACCTGAAGTAAACAGAGTTAATGGGATTGTTGCCAAATCAATGGTCGTAAGATCGTCGGTTAGAGGCTTTTGTACTTCGGTGCTTGAGCCCAATAAGGTTTGGATATTGCGAACGTCACTCACCTCAACTTCGCCAATCGAGTCATCAACTAGCAGGCAATCAAACTGTTCACTTAACTCAGCAAGCGCACAAGGCTGGTAGTTACCCGGTAAGATGATGTGTTTGTTGGCTACTGCACACGCCAAAAATGCTATGGAAAATAGGTAGCTATCTTGGGTACAAATCGCAACTCGTTGAAAAGGGGATGAAGATAAAAGGTGCACGAGTTGAGATAAGTCGTTGTTAAAGGTTTGCCACGTAATCTCTCTATTGTCGTCAAAGCAGACAATAGATTCAGGGGTTCTGTTTTGGCTGAGAAGCTCAGACAACGAGGTGTAAGATACGGTTTGGGTCATAACAATTTAACTCTGACGAATGCGCTGTCTTACTACCCACTCTCCTGCAAAGAGTAACCCGGCGAATAAATAGCTCAGTAAGCCATTGTAGAGGGTCCATATTTCAAGAGGTTGGAAGCAGGTGTAAAGGGCGATAGAGCCATTGATAACAAAGAACAGGCACCAAACTTTGGTGACTTTTCGTGTGTAATCAACGCCACTTTGCGGAAGTTCAGGCTCTTGAAGACGAGCAAGACGCTCGATAATCGTTTGAGGTTGCCATAGGCTTGAAGCGAATACAGCCAACATACAAACATTAACGATGACGGGATAATAGGTTAACCAGCCATGCTGCTTGAAGGTTAATCCTAGTGCCAGCAGAACAATTCCGGCACTTCCACTGATCCAAGCTAAGTGTTTTAGCTCTTTGATTTTAGCCTGACCGCCAGTAAAAATACGGACAGCAAAGATAGCGGCCAAGGCGATACCAACGGTTTGTAGGCCAAACTTGTTGAGTCCAAAGTAAACCGCTATTGGATAAGTGAAAAGTATGATTGCCGACAGTAAAGTCAGCAGAGGACGCATTATGCGTCCTTCAATAGTTCAGCCACAGACTCCACAACGTCCTTAACGGTGCGTACTGCTTTGAACTCTTCAGGTTTGATCTTCTTACCTGTTACGTTCTGTAGGTGAACGACCAAATCAACAGCATCAATGCTGTCTAGGTCGAGATCAAGATAAAGGTGAGCTTCAGGAGTGATATCTTCAGCATCAAGCTCGAACAGCTCAATAAGCGCATCTTTAACCTGGTTGTATACTTCTTGGTGGTTAGCTTGTGTCATAAAGATCTGTCTAGTTGTTCGTTTGAGATGAGATGTAGTTCGCTAGATTTTCTACCGATGCAAAATGCTGGCGAGTGTTTGAATCGTCGGCATCGATAACAATGTTGTACTTTTTCTTGATAGCAAGGCCAAGCTCTAGCGCATCAATAGAATCTAATCCAAGTCCATCACCAAATAGTGGAGCTTCTGTTTCAATCTCATCAATGCTCATGTCTTCAAGGTTCAGTGCGTCGATGATCAGTTGTTTCAGTTCGTTGTGTAATGTTTCCACTTTGGCCTACTTAATGCTTTATCTAAATGCTGCTTTAAGGGGGCGATTCTACATTATGCGATGTATTTTCGAAATGCTGATATCGCCTGTTGTTTATTGATTGGCTAAATACTTTCTTCGGAAGGGAAAATAGTGTGTGCAAGATGATGATTAAGGCGTCTTGCTGCCGAAGTTAAGTTATTCGAATTTTCAATAAAGGGTGCGACTTCTATTTTACCTTTCACCGCGATATGAAAAAAGGGTTTCGTAGCAGGAACTTGATACCATTTTTTTTCTTTGGTTAAGAATGTCGGAGAAACCGTAATATGAATCACGCGTAAATCGGTTTGTGTTCGAGTGGCAATTTGTGCCGCCCCACGTTGTAAGGATGGTTCAATTCCGGGCGTTGTGCGAGTTCCTTCGGGAAAAACCAGCAGCACATTGCCACGTGAGAAACGTTCTTCGCAGCGCTCTAAAAGATCGTCAGGGGCTTGATTCGGTATATAACCCGCCGCTTTGACAATCCTTTTCATAAAAGGGTTTTCCCAAATAGCGGCCTTAACGAGGCAATCACATTGAGGAAGTTGAGAAGCGATCAGCACATAGTCGATCAAGCTAGGATGATTGGCGACGATGATGCAGTTACGATCTTCACGCAATAGATCCGCGCCATCAATTCTGTAATCAATAGCGCCAGTGAACTTCATGATTTGGCAAAAGGCGTTGAATGAGAAACGAATCAATCGCTGCGCTTTAAGCTCTCTTTTAATTGTATTGGGAGTAGTTAGCGCAATAGTCGGTAAGATTAAGAAGCTTAATACTAAGCCTCCTAGACCAAAGATGGAGAAGCAAAGCCCTGTCGCGAATACTCGCCAATATTGATCGACCTTACTCATTTTCGAGTTCCAGTTTTCACGTTGTTGACCCACGACCAAGCTTGGTGCTTGCCTGCAATCGTCCAACGTTGGGTATCCAAAAGGATATGTTGTAGCGTTTGAAGGCCTTGTGGCAACTCGGATACTGATTGACTTGTTTCTACTGCTCTATAAATAGAGTAGTCATCGCCCGCAGTGAGAATTAAGCCTAACGCGTAATCTGCGTAGTTTTGTGTCTCATATTCCTGGTAGAGTTCTGGCAGAGGTTGGTCGAAATCAATGACTAAAACACGGTGCGATGGATGCTGGTAGAGGTAAAGGTACGCCTCAATCAATGCATTATGGAAGGTGTCTTGTCCGGCCGCTATTGAGGTCAGTGGAATTGGTGCTTTCGCGGCAATCGTTGTGAGGCCAGCAGCCGTGTTGTGTACTGACTGCGAGAATGCCATTGGCGAGGCGTCATCACCTTCTAATATAGATTGAATTAAGATGGCGGTTCGGTGCAGTTCACCATGCCGACTGGCAAACACTAGGTAATCAATCGAGGTGTCTTTTAACAGAACCAATGCGGTTTGGACGGCAAGCTTGCTTTGTACACTCATTCGGCGGCGCATCATTGGCGGGATGGCTTTAAATTCAGCTGTACCATTGTCTGGCCAAGCTAAATTAGCGCTCCATGTTTGCCATTCGGCATTAGAATTGAGCCCCGCAGAATTTGCAGACCATTTCTCAATATTAAACGACATTAATTGGGATTGATTTGACATAGAGTATTGATTTGCTTTGGGTCTAACTAAATACTACGCGTGCTTATAAATAAACACAGATAAGGAATTTAAATGAAATTACTAAAAATAGCCGTTTCAATGTTATTCATATTCGTTCTTGCAGGGTGTGGACGTGTCCAACCTGTAATGAATGTTGAGGATACTCCAGTTGCACTTAATCTTCAAAGCAAACAGGTGAAATCAGCTATTTATGAGTCGGCTGAGAATCGAGGCTGGTTGGTTTCAGAAATAAAGCCTGGCTTGATCCGTGCGGAGCTGTATGTTCGTTCACACCATGCCGTGGTTGAAATTCCTTATAGTGACAAGTTTTACTCTATTCTTTACGTTGAATCAGAGAATTTGAAGTATGACGATGGTGAAATACACCGTAATTACAATCGTTGGGTTAATAACTTAAACGTTGATATTAAACGTAAGCTTGCAAAAATGGCTGCTGAGTAACCCTCTATTATTTTAAAGTTAGGTTTTTCGTGTCGGAATATAAATTAGATCCATTCAATGCATTAGAAGCAAAAACAGAAGCGCAAAAGTTGTCTTTCGCTCCTATTGTTTTTCATACTGCTCGTACACTTCGTGATTTAGGTATTTTAAAAGCCTTAGATGATGCGGGTAACGATGGTTTACCTGCAGATACGCTCTCTGAAATAACCGGTGTATCCGAGTACGGCGTGAAAGTTCTGCTCGATATGGCGTTAAGTGCTCATATTGTTACTTGGGACAAACCTAACTATAAAATGGCTAACCTTGGCTTCTACCTTTTGCACGATGGTATGACTAACGCAAACATGGATTTCACAGCCGATGTTTGCTACGCCGCGATGATGCATTTAACGGAAGCGATTGAAGAAGGTACACCTGCGGGCTTGAAAGAGCTGGGTGACTGGGAAACCATTTACCAAGGTTTGTCTCAATTGCCAGAAAAAGCAAAAGAGAGCTGGTTCAAGTTTGATCACTTCTATTCCGATCGTTCGTTCCCTGTTTTGCTTGAGAAAGTCTTCAGCAAGAAACCTAAATCGCTGGTGGATATTGGCGGTAACACCGGTAAGTGGGCAATGCAGTGCTGCAACCACGACCCAGATGTTGAGATAACGATTGTCGACTTGCCACAGCAACTAGAAATGGCAATGGCAAACGCGACACAACATGGTCATCAAGACCGAGTGACGCCATTCCCAGCCAACATGCTCGACAAACAACAAGCTTTGCCGACGGGTGCAGATGTGTGGTGGATGAGCCAGTTCCTTGATTGCTTCTCGCCAATGGAGATTCTGAGCATATTAAAGCGTGTTCGCTCTCATATGTCAGAAGAGGCGACGGTCTATATCCTTGAACTGTTTTGGGATGCACAGAAATACGATGCGGCTTCTTATAGCTTAAACGCGACTTCTCTTTACTTTACTTGCTTGGCCAACGGCAACAGCCGTTTTTATCGCAGTGAAGATTTCTTAGAGATCGTTGAAGAAGCAGGCTTTGAAGTGGTGACCCGTACCGACGATATCGGTCTTGGTCATACGCTTCTTGAACTGAAAGCTGGCGCGCAATAAAAATAACAAACATGGCTTAAATTAATGAAAAAACTGTCAACTCAAGTAGTGATCATCGGAGCTGGGCCATCAGGGTCTATTGCCGCGTCTTTGCTTCATAAAAAAGGCATCGATGTTCGAGTGATTGAAAAGAGCCTTTTCCCGCGCTTTTCTATTGGTGAAAGCCTACTGCCTGCTTGCATGGAAGTGATTGAACAAGCTGGGATGAGCGAAGCGGTGGCTGACGCTAACTTCCAATTTAAAGATGGTGCAGCCTTTCGTAAAAATGGTGTGTACACCGCGTTTAATTTTGAAGATAAGTTCTCTGCTGGGCCGGGAACCACGTTTCAAGTTCAACGAGGCGCCTTTGATAAGGTGTTAGCAGACACTGCCGAGGCGCAAGGTGTCGCTATTGATTACCAACATGAGTTGATGGGCATTAACTTCACTGAAGACAGCACCATTTTAGAGGTTCAAGTAGTTGATGGAGAACGCTATCAGCTAGAAGCTCAATATGTGCTGGATGGCAGTGGTTTTGGTCGAGTGTTACCGAAAATGCTTGATTTGGAAGAGCCGTCATCCCTTCCACCTCGTAAAGCCATTTTCACGCACATCAACGATCATATTACCGAGGTGGATACCGACCTTGAATATGATCGAAACAAAATTCTGATCTCGGTGCACCCGACCAATCCTGACGTTTGGTATTGGTTGATCCCGTTTAGTAACGGAGTGTCTTCGTTTGGTGTAGTCGGGGAGCCTAAGTTCTTTGAATCATACCCAGAGGATAAGATTGCCGCGATTAAGCAACTGGCAACGGAAGAGCCGGGTTTGGCTGAAATATTAGCGAATGCAGAGTATCCAAACCCTGCGGGTGAAATCGGTGGCTATTCTGCCAACGTAAAACACCTTGCAACAGACAAGTATGCACTATTGGGCAATGCCGGTGAGTTCCTTGATCCTGTGTTTTCATCAGGTGTGACAATTGCGATGAAGTCAGCTCAGTTTGCGGTTGAGTGCGTGGAAAAACAGCTCAATGGTGAGACGGTTGATTGGGTTCGTGATTATGCCGATCCATTGATGGTTGGCGTAAACACCTTTAGAACGTATGTCGAAGGGTGGTACTCAGGTACTTTGCAGGATGTGATTGTTTATCAAGATCCTAATCCGAAGATTAAGCAGATGGTGTGCTCAATTTTGGCTGGCTACGCATGGGATCAAACCAATCCTTATGTGAAAGAGTCAAAGCGTCGATTGACGACACTGGCAGAGATATGCCGAAGCTAGGTGGTCGATTTAGGGTGTAGCAACACACTAAAGCACCGTAATGACATAGCCTATAAATCAAAACAGCCGCAATGCGGCTGTTTTTGTATCTGGTAAATATGGGAAGCTGATTCTCAGCTAACTCGCTCTACTGAGGTTGATACTATTTCAGGTCGATGCTATTCAGTCGCCCCATAAAGATAAGCAGCTCAATCACATCTTTGTGAGCTTCAAGCAGTGCTCGTTTGGTTTGGCTATAAGCGGCAAGTCGGCCGTGCTTTCTGATGGAGCACACCTTAGTTTTGTATTTGTAGTCGCCGTTTTCTGAGAATACACGCCACTTAGCGATGTAGCATTCGTCGCGGTGTTCAGGATCACTCTGAGTTGGATTTGGCTTGAATACAATTTTAGGTTCTAGACTATGAGGCAGGCGCGTCATCAGATAGGGCTCTTTGAGGACTTTGGGCCAGAACTTACCCCAAAGCTGTCTGCCTAGCTCATCTCTTAACTTAATGGTTTTCTTCAGTGCTTTATCTTCACCCATACGAACAAAGCCGACAGACCTATGTAGTACTGTGTCTTCGGGTGTATGAATGTGGATCTTAAAAGCGGTTTTACCTTTCGAGATAAAGCGGTAACCGGTAGCACCAATTAGATTATTCTGGCTCATAGTTTGCTAAATGATGATTATGTTATTAATAAGGTTACGACAAATACGTTAAAACCGAAACTAATCATCATGAAAAAAATAAAGCCTTAACAAAAGTGCTAAGGCTTTATTAGAAACTCTGAGACGAGAGTGTCGGTAACTACATGATTTTCTGCATCACATCACCAATTTGAATGCTTCCTGCAAGGCTTGGTTGATCAATCGTCAGTTCCGCTTCGTTTTCATAAACGCGAGAAACCGTTAGGGTAATGTCGCTTTGAGAAACCTTATTTCGTGGCAAGCCGCGTTGGTCGATAAACGAACCTGTGTGCCACAGCTGCAGCTTGTCACCATGTTGAACACCATGCATTCGGCCCAAATCAATGGTCACAGTATTGCCGTAGACCGCAGCAACCTCTGGAAGGGTGATCTTACATGATACTTCTGATTCCAAGTCCAACATGATATTACGGCTGACGCGAAGCATCATGCTGCCGTAAGTGGATGCCCAGAAGCGCGCGCTGCGTGTATCGACTTCACTGGTCTTGGCAAATGGCCATTTTGCTACTTCACGGTAGCTACGATTGTAAACTTGGTGACCTGTTTTACCGTCAAACACTTGCATCTCTAGTGCAAACTGACGGTTGATAACGTCGTCTTTCAAAAGTTTAGATTCGATGGTCGCGGTTAAATCGGTAATGTCGCCGCCGATGATGTACTGCGCGCCTGTGTCTTGAGCGATCATCTTGATCACTTCAGGTCGACGCTTGTCGATGTCGTAGTTGGTTGTGCCGACAGACACAAAGCTGCGAGATTCTTGCGCAAGTTGCCTGTCAACCACGTGGCTGAAATCATCGCCGATGTTATAGATTCTTCCCATCACGGCTTGTTGAGGCGAGGTCACATCAATATTGCCGACCAAAAATGTCTTTTTGTATTGGCTCTCATGGCAAGCATTTGCCGAAGGGTAGATGTCTATCCTTGCGGTGATCATTAAATTGCCACCGCGTATTCTCTCTTTATCAACCAAGATGTAGCGAACTTCGTGGTTGGTAAACTGGAACTCTTTCTTGCTCGCATCCAGATAGGGCGTGAGGTTGGATATACTACCTATATCAGCGCCTGAAAACTGAACAGCTTTGTAAACCGCGTCTTCCAGGGCGTGGATCCTTGCGTTTTCTTCTGTCGATACGATGGCTGCGGTACCGGTAACTTCATACCAAGAGGCATGAGCACTGAAGCTTATGGTTATCAGTGAACTTATTGAAAATAAGTAAGAAATTATTTTTTTCATCTATTCGTTACCAGTTGGGTATAAATATTGCTTAACAAATAACTATAAGCTTGAAGCTGACTTAAGTGCGTTTTTCTTAATCTGTACCATTAATGAAAAGCAAAGACTGTTCCAACATTGTAATCCATTGAAAAGAATAATGGTGAGAACATATTGGAACAGGTGGCACTAAAACTATCTGGAGATAAGAGAATGAAAAAGTGGCTCGTAGTAGTGAGTGTCATGTTATTGACCTCATGCGCTTATTCGCCAATCTATAACGGTAAGTCTGAATATTCAGGCAGTCAGTTTATGTTGATGGATAGCCCTCGTCATACCATGGATTTTTTCGTGGAAAGTATGACCGAAGATCTGATCATTTCGAATACGAGTATCTCAGCAAGAACTCCGATAGCGATCACTTCGTTTGTTGATTTGCAACATATGGACACAACTAACTGGCTAGGAAACTCGGTATCAGAAGGTTTCATTCATCAGTTTCAACGTCGTGGCTTCAAGGTTGTTGATTTTAAAACGACAGGTTCTATCCAAGTGACTCACCAAGGTGACTTCGCGTTAAGCCGCGATTGGAAAGACTTAGCTCAAGAGCAAGACGTACAGTACGTACTGACAGGCACTATGCTCCGTCAAGAAGGTGGTGTTCTAGTGAATGCTCGTGTGGTTGGAATGCAAACACGTATAGTGGTGGCTTCTGCACAAGGCTTCTTGCCTGCAGACCGTATTGGTCGTGACCTAGATACTCTAAACAGTATTCGAACTCAAGATGGCGTTATCATTCGTTCTGACCCAACGATGACCCAGCCTTATACCGTTATTCTTCGCCCTTAGGAGTTCGAGATGAAGAAGTTAATATTTGTTGTCGCCGCTTTGTTGCTTGTTGGGTGCCAGCCATTGCAAAATATGAGGGCAGACGACTTCTTGGTTGCCGTTGGTTACGCGAGTATCAGTGAGCAGAAAGGTCGTAACGACGAAGAAAGACGTATCCGTGCGATGAGAGCCTCTAAGATTGATGCTTATCGTGAACTTGCAGAGCAAGTCTATGGTATGCGTGTGAGTGGTCGAGCAGAGCTTGAAGATCAACGCCTTGGTACTGAACGTACTTCTGGTGCGGTTGATGGTGTAATCCGCGGTGCAGAAGTGGTGCGCAGTTACCCTGTGGGTGATAGCTATGTAACAGAGCTTCAGCTCGATATTCGTAAGATGGATAAGTTACGTGATTACGGTGAAGTGCAACCAGTGCCTGAGAAGAGACAGCAAACTCTGTTCTAATTTCGGTGTTTGAATTGAATATTCAATGATATTGGCTGCCACTCGCTTTCCAGGTGGCGTATCGGCAACCAATAACTGATATGAATAAAAAGCGGCAAGTATGAAGATACTTGCCGCTTTTTATTTATCGATTTTGTCAGGGCGCTCAAAGGCTGAATTAGACGTTTTGATAAGGGATAACGACAGGAATAGTCTGGGATACAGATACAGATACAGATACAGGCAGAAGGTTAATAAGGGGTATTACTGAAGAGGGAGACTTAACTAGGCTTTTACGTTGGTTCCCAACGTAGAGATAGTATGCGTTTGACCACCGGCATTGTAGGTCATGCCAATTTTCCCGTGGCTTTGTTGCATCATATTGCTGAGTTTTTTGAAGCTAAGCTGTGCTCGATTCAAGGCTTCGCCATTCACAAGGTTCGCTTGCTGGCAATCGTGCACTATGGACTGGATCTTTGTAACTAACTGAGCGAGTTCAGGATTCTCGGTCAATTCTGATATGTTGGTATGGGCTGCGATTCGTTGATCGGTTGATCTTAGCTGTTCAACAAGGATCACTTTGTCTTTGGCAATTCGCTCAATATCGTTTGATTGTCGGCTCGTAATAGCGGTTTTCTCTGAACTTAATAATTCAGATAAGGCTTTGGCATTTTGAAGTTGAAAATTAACTAAATCTGCTAGTGCCGCCATAATGTAAACCTATTCATAACCTCGTGTTCTTTAAGACAATCGCTTCAATCAAAAGTGAGTGCTGGCTTAAAGACCTTTTAATTCATCTTCGAACTTGATCATGTTGTCTGCCAGTTTTTCTGGATCGACAGTGTATGAACCGTTCGAAATCGCTTCTTTGATCGCTGCTACTTTCACAGAATCAAAGCTTGGCTGTGCAGCCATATCTTGATGGAGCTGACCAATCGCTTTGCCTTGTTGGCTCAGTGAAACCGCATCTTTGCTTACTGGTGATTTAGTTGATACATCAGAGCGCGATGCCTCAGAACTAGAATCAGAGCGCACTGCTGAACGGTTAGTGGTCGTTAGGGTTTGCCCTGAACGAATATTATCGATGCCTGCCATAGTTAAGCCTTTTTCTTCAAAAATGGGAACCTGTACAGTCAATATCGACCAAGGGTTCGATTACTTTAGCAATTTTTAGCCCAATAGTCGAAAAGGGACAAAACACGGCAGCTGTAATATTTAGCGTTAGAATTGAGAGTAAAATCACTAATGATTACCACCCATTTAGAAGTAAAGCGTTAAAAGTAAACCGTGACTTCAGACATGCTGGTAACAATCCCTTCAATTATACGCTGTGATTTATCATTTTTCACTCTTACTTGATCACCCATAGATCCATCGGCAAGCGCAGTTCCTTTGGTGGTAATGGTCATGCCACCTTTTACTGCCTGTATGATAACCTTCTCGTTTCGACATACGACACAGATATCACCTCTTTCAACAACATCTCCCGGTCTTAGGTTCTTTTTAACCTTGGCACCGACGACTTGCTCTGGGGCTGTGAAACCTTGGCGACGAAACTTGTTAAGAGAAATCATCGCGGTGGTCACATCGTATTGACCGACAATTTCGCCTCTCGCTAGTGCTCTGGTTGTCGTGACAAGGGGCACCGACATAGAAAGACGTACCGGTACATAAACTCGCCACTCATCAGGAACACATTGCACTAAAACCGTAATACTGCTGCGGGTATTGGTGGTGGTTGAGGCGCTGGTCTCTAAAGGCACTGGGCAGTTTGTTGCTTTGATTCTTGAGTCAACATTTGCTGAATTAACAAAGAGTTCGCCGCCTCGTGGCTGTTCAACGGTATCAAGGATGTGTTGCTCCGCTGCAGACTGAATCATCTCAATTTGTTCTGGGGTCGCAGCTTGTACAAAAAAACTAAACAATATTGATAAAATGCCGATAAACTTAGCGACAGTTTTAAAAGTAGCTCTACACATTGCTATGGAAAGAGGTGGCAAATTTGTTTTATAATACGTCATTCCGTTTCTCTGGTGGTTCGTAGCCTGCAGTAGACTAACACTTTTTATACAAAAAAGTTTGATATGGAGATGAGCTCATGACGGGTATTCTTGATTCGGTGAATCAGCGTACGCAACTCGTCGGTCAAAACCGATTAGAATTACTAACCTTTCGCCTAATGGGGCGTCAGCGTTACGGCATTAATGTCTTTAAAGTAAAAGAAGTGCTTCAATGCCCTAAGCTGACAAAGATGCCAAACTTGAACCCACTGGTTAAAGGTGTAGCACACATTCGTGGCCAAACGATCTCTGTGATCGACTTGAGCTTAGCGATTGGTGGCCGTCCTACAACGGATGTTGAAAAGTGTTTTGTGGTTATCTCTGAGTTTAACCGAACCATTCAAGGTTTCTTGGTCAGTTCAGTAGAGCGCATTATTAACATGCACTGGGAATCGATTCTTCCGCCGCCAGATGGCGCAGGTAGAGCTAACTACCTGACAGCGGTAACCAACATTGATAATGAATTGGTAGAAATTCTTGATGTTGAGAAGATCCTTGCAGAAATTTCTCCTGTTGATGAAACAATGGACAGCAAGATTGCTGAAGATATTGCGAAAGTAGAACAAGAGAAAGAACTGGTTCGCCGCATCTTGATTGCTGATGACTCGACCGTTGCTCGTAAGCAGGTTCAGCGTGCTATTGAGTCGATTGGTTTTGAAGTTATCTCGGTGAAGGATGGTAAAGAAGCCTATGAGAAGCTGATGCAGATGTCATCAGAAGGCAGTATTTACGATCAGATTTCATTGGTGATTTCTGATATCGAAATGCCAGAAATGGATGGATACACGCTGACTGCTGAGATTCGTCGTCACGCCGAACTTAAAGATTTATACGTAATTTTACACTCATCGTTGAGTGGTGTATTTAACCAAGCCATGGTTGAGCGTGTTGGAGCTAACTCCTTCATCGCTAAATTCAACCCGGATGAGCTTGGTGCAGCGGTAAAAGCTGCGTTAACTAACTAAAAGAGACATTAATGACTGCTATAACAATAAGTGATCAAGAGTATCGCGATTTCAGCCGTTTCTTAGAATCTCAATGTGGCATTGTATTAGGTGACAGCAAGCAGTACTTAGTGCGCAGTCGTCTAAGCCCATTAGTAACGAAGTTTAAGTTAGCTTCGTTATCTGATTTGTTGAGAGATGTAGTAACAGGCCGAAACCGTGAGCTGCGTGTGGCTGCTGTCGATGCCATGACGACGAACGAGACACTTTGGTTCCGTGATACTTACCCGTTTGCTGTACTTGCGGATAAGCTTCTACCGGAAATAGCGGCAAATAAACGTCCTATTAAGATTTGGTCTGCGGCAAGCTCTTCAGGCCAAGAAGCGTACTCAATGGCAATGACGATTCTTGAAACTCAAGCTCGTAAGCCAGGTATGCTGCCAAATGTATCGATTACCGCAACTGACATTTCAGCAAGTATGTTAGATATGTGCCGCACTGGCGCTTACGACAACCTAGCATTGGGACGTGGGCTTTCTCCTGAACGTCGTCGTACTTTCTTTGAAGATGCGGGCGATGGCCGTATGAAAGTGAAAGATAACGTCAAGCGCATGGTGAACTTCCGCCCTCAGAACCTGATGGACAGCTATGCATTGTTAGGCAAGTTCGACATCATTTTCTGTCGTAACGTGCTTATTTATTTCTCGCCTGATATGAAGTCAAAGGTACTTAACCAGATGGCAAATAGCCTGAATCCTGGTGGTTACTTACTATTGGGTGCGTCTGAATCGTTAACAGGCTTAACGGATCGTTTTGAAATGGTTCGCTGTAATCCAGGCATCATCTATAAATTAAAGTAACGAGCGGCACCGATATTAGGTGTAACGTTACCATCTAAATTTAAAACCCAGCCAAGTGCTGGGTTTTCTTTTTCCTGCTTAAGCTATATCTTTAAGTCAGAGTGACATTCCAATTTACTCTATTTTTTGGCTTGTATATTGCAAGTTTACCCAAGAGTAACCTGTAAAAGTATTGATAGCCCGCTTTGCTTTAAAAGTTGGTATATATATTGCTTTGGTTATCTCATAACAGTCAGTTCTTGAGTTGAGGTTTACATGGCTATTTCTTTTGACAATGCTTTGGGCATTCACCAACACACGGTTGGTGTACGTGAGCGTAACGCTGAGGTGCTTTCCACCAATATCGCGCAAGCCAACACGCCTGGGTATAAAGCAAAAGGATTAGACTTTAAGAAATCACTGCAAGCGGCAAGTTCTGGGGCAAGTATTGGTCTTAGCCGTACAGATGGTCGGCACATTTCTGCCTCAACAACGGTGATCGGGGAAACGAAGTATCGAATTCCTACACAACCTGATACAGGAGATGGCAACACGGTTGATTTGGATTTGGAAAGAAACCTTTTCATGCAAAACCAAATTAGGCATCAAGCCTCTCTCGACTTCTTAGGAAGTAAGTTCAAGAATTTAACTAAAGCGATTAAAGGGGAATAATTAGATGAGTTTATTCAATGTATTCAATGTAACTGGTTCTGCGATGAGTGCTGAATCTGTTCGTCTAAATACGACCTCGAGTAACCTTGCGAACGCGGATAGTGTAAGTAGTTCTGCTGAAGAAACTTACAAGGCTCGTCACGCAGTGTTCGGCGCTGAGTTAAATAAAGCACGCAACAGTGGTCACACTGTGCCTGTGAAAGTATTAGGTATTGTTGAAAGCGATAAGCCGCTTAGTGCGGAGTACAACCCGGATCACCCATTAGCGAACAACGAAGGCTATATCTACAAGCCTAACGTGAACGTTATGGAAGAAATGGCAAACATGATTTCGGCATCACGTGCGTACCAAACAAACGTGCAGGTTGCTGACTCGAGTAAACAAATGCTGCTGCGTACGCTGCAGATGGGTCAATAAGGATAAGGAGGTAGCACATGGCTGGAATCAACAACAATGTTGGTCAAAGCGGCTTGTCCTATGTTGACCAGCTGAAGAGTCTTCAAGATGGCGCTAAAAAGCCCGACGAAACAACAGGTAAGCAGGATCTTAAACAAGAAGATTTCTTATCTTTGTTGACTAAGCAATTAGCACAACAAGACCCTTTTAAGCCGGTTAGCAATGACCAGATGATTGCGCAAATGGCTTCATTTGCGACCGTAGATGGCATTGGCAAAATGAATACACAGTTTGAAAGCTTGAATTCATCAATGACCTCTAACCAAGCACTGCAGGCATCCTCTTTGGTTGGCCGCGATGTATTGGTTCCTGGTGCGGCAGGTGTAAAACCCGGTGATGGCGGTATGGCGTCAATGGTTAAACTTCCTCAAGCAATGGAAAATGTAATGGTCCGTGTTGAGAACGAAGTTGGCCAATTGGTTCGCACTTTTGATATCGGCTCTAAACCATCAGGTGATACACGTGTTGAATGGGACGGAAAAGACGAAGACGGTAACCCATTGCCGGCCGGTAAATACAACGTGAAAGCGTCAGGTTTATTGGATGGTGAGAACACAGAGTTCCAAGTGTCCAGTTATGCGAACGTGAACAGTGTGCTTCTTGGTAAGGGTGATGGCAACGTACTACTCAATCTGGCTGGTTTCACATCGCCAGTACGACTTGCTGAAGTACTAGAAGTTGGTAAAGCGTAACACTTTAAAAGAGTGATTATGCTAGCTAGAGAGATTAGGAGAATATTGGAATGTCATATGTAGCTTTAAGCGGTCTATCCGCTGCACAACTAGACCTGAATACAACCAGTAATAACATTGCGAACGCAAACACATTTGGCTTTAAAGAGTCTCGTGCGGAGTTTGGTGATGTTTATTCAAGCTCGTTGTTCACTAACGGAAAAACCACCCCAGGTGGCGGTGCGCAAGCTAGCAAAGTTGCACAACAGTTCCATGAAGGTTCAAGTATTTATACCAACAACCCAATGGATTTGAGAGTTAGTGGTACTGGTTTCTTTGCTGTAGCTAAAGATCGTATGGTGCCAGAGATTAATGAATTAACTCGTAATGGAGCATTTCACCTAAATAAAGATAACTACATGGTAACCTCAAATGATGAATTTCTTCTTGGTTATGCAGTTGATCCTGAAAGTGGTGAAGTATCTTCATATGCCCCAAAGCCATTAAGCATTCCTGCTGAGTTTGGTAAGCCAAAGCAAACCGGTAATATTGAAGTAGGAGTTAACCTTCCTGCTAATGGTGATCTTAAAGACCCGGCTGCGTTTAACTTCAATGATTCTGATACTTATAATCGTTCAACATCTTCGACGGTATACGATTCAATGGGGCAGTCTTACAAGTTAACGACTTACTACCTCAAAGATCAAACCCAACCTAATACTTGGCAAACTTATTACACCATGACTGATGGTGAAGGTGAGAAGCCAGTAAATATTACCGGTGGTGATGCGACAAATTCACAAGGCCATATCGGTCACACTATGCGCTTTAACAATGACGGTACTTTAGCGAATTTAAATAACGGTCAGCCGATTATTTCTGAGCAGTTAGGTGCAGGTACAACTCCGATTGATTTAAATGGTGCCGATGTAACTCAAACACTTAATTTCGGTCTAGACTCGTCAACTCAGTTTGCTGCTCCATTTGAATTGACTAAATTTGATGAAGATGGTGCAACCACGGGTTTCCTTACTAAGGTTGATTTTGATGAAGCCGGCAGTGTTCTAGGTACTTACTCAAATGGTGAAAACGTGATGCTTGGTCGTGTTGGTTTGGTACGTGTACCTAATGAGCAAGGCCTGGATAAGAAAGGCGGCACGCAATGGGATTCTACTAGTTACTCTGGTGATAAGATCTGGGGTGAATCGAACAAAGGTTCATTTGGTAGCATCAACAACGGCTCTCTAGAGCAGTCGAACATCGATATGACTCAAGAACTGGTTGATTTGATTTCTGCTCAACGTAACTTCCAAGCGAACTCGCGTTCTCTAGAAGTACACAACCAGCTACAACAGAATATTCTTCAGATTCGTTAATCGTTTAAAGCGTTTGAATCATCTGCGAATACCCAATTCAATGTTATTGAATTGGGTATTGTTGTTTGTCTTTTTATTTGCCGCCCCTATTGCCGCACGGTAATGCCACTGGCAACAATTCTTCCTGAATGATCCTTTGATGATCACCTTTCTTGTTCGTTTTCTATTTAAATTATTGATAAATAACAGTTAAAAATATTGGCACAGTGTTTGCTTTATTAGCCCCAGAAGATGATTTTTGGAGCAAAATTATGGATCGCGCACTGTTTCTTGCCATGAGTGGCGCTAAGCAAAATATGCAAGCTTTGCAGCTACGTGCAAACAACCTTGCCAACGTAAGTACAACGGGTTTCCGTGCTGATTTAGCACAGGCACGTTCAATGCAAGCGTATGGTGAAGGCATGCCTACTCGTGTTTTTAGCATGACAGAGCGTCCGGGACATAATTTCGCTCAGGGTAGTGTGGTTACTACTGGCCGAGATCTAGATGTCACCATTCAAGGTGATGGTTGGATTTCAGTTATGGACAATACTGGCCGTGAAGGTTTAACACGTAACGGTAACCTAAGGGTTGATCAAAACGGTTTACTAACCAACGCAAGTGGTCACTTAGTGCTTGGTGAAAACGACGCACCAATCACGTTGCCTATTCCAATCAGTAAAGTAGAAATTGGTACAGACGGTACGATCTCAGTCATTCCTCAAGGCGCTCCAGCTGAAGAATTGGCCGTGGTTGATCGTATTAAGCTTGTCCGTCCAGACAATCAAAGTTTGTTTAAAGATACGAATGGTCTATTCCGTTCGAAAAACCCAGATCAGGCATACGAAGCAGATGCAGCGGTAACGTTGCTAAAAGGTGCTATCGAAGGCAGTAACGTAAATGCCGTAGGTGAAATGACCAGCCTAATTGACCTACAACGTCAGTTTGAAATGCAGGTCAAGATGATGAGCACAGCAGAGGAAATGGACAAGTCGTCTGATTCACTGCTTCGTATGAGCTAATAGAATTTAAAGGAAATTGCTATGCATCCAGCATTATGGGTAAGTAAAACAGGCTTAGATGCCCAACAAACCAATATCTCAACAATTTCAAACAACCTTGCCAACGCCTCAACCATTGGTTTCAAAAAGAGTCGTGCGGTATTTGAAGATTTGTTCTACCAGAACATTAACCAACCGGGTGGCCAATCGTCTCAGAACACTGAATTGCCAAGTGGTTTGATGTTGGGTGCTGGTTCTAAAGTAGTGGCTACTCAAAAGGTTCACACGCACGGTAACGCACAAACAACGTCGAACAGCCTAGATATGATGATTGAAGGCGATGGCTTCTTCCAAGTTGAGATGCCAGACGGTGAAACAGGCTACAGCCGTAATGGTCAGTTCACTCTGAACGGTGACGGCGCAATCGTAACATCGGGTCAAGGTTACCCTTTGCAACCTGAAATCGTTATCCCTGAAGACGCGATCTCGGTGACAGTAGGTAACGACGGTGAAGTATCGGTTCGTCTTCGTGGTGAGCAAAACAACGTCGTAGTTGGTCAAATCACAATTACAGACTTCGTAAACCCAGGTGGTTTAGAACCAGTCGGTCAAAACCTTTACTTGCCGACAGGTGCAAGTGGTGACCCACAAGAAGGTGTTCCGGGTTTTGATGGCCTAGGTAACATCCGCCAGTCGATGCTAGAAACATCGAACGTAAACGTAACCGAAGAGCTAGTGAATATGATCGAGGCTCAACGTGTTTACGAAATGAACTCGAAAGTTATCTCGTCGGTAGACAAGATGATGAGCTTTGTTAACCAGCAGCTGTAATTGGTTATTTGCCGCTTACTTGTTTCGCATTAATCGACGTGTTTGCCACTGTCTACTATTTACAACGACTTGCTGAGAGTATATCGCCATGAAACGTATTTTTTGTTTAGCCCTGTTAGCTTCGATGACTGGTTGTACAGTACTGGATCCTATTGAAACTCCAGCGCAAGAGAACGCGACCACAGTGGTTGATGCGGTAGAAGGTGATAAGTCGGCAGATGAAAGCTCTGGCATTATCGACACGCTTCGTGGCAGAACCGACCCAATCGCGGGTGATCCAGCATGGGCGCCAATCAATCCAAAAGAAAAACCAGAACATTACGCAGCGGCAACAGGCTCACTGTTCAATATCAATCATATTGGCAGCATGTACGATGACTCAAAACCGCGTGGCATTGGTGACATTATTACCGTAGCGCTAGATGAGAATACTCGAGCGACCAAAAAAGCCAATGCCGACATGTCTAAGTCGAACGATGCATCGATGGAACCTTTGGCTGTGGGTGGCCAAGAGCTGACGATAGACAAGTACAACTTCTCTTATGATCTGAGCAACACCAATACCTTTGCGGGTGATGCGTCAGCCAACCAAAGTAACAGCATCAGCGGCTATATTACCGTTGAAGTTATCGAAGTCTTAGCCAATGGCAATCTAGTGGTTCGTGGTGAAAAGTGGATGACACTGAACACGGGTGATGAGTACATCCGTCTAAGCGGCACTATACGTCCAGACGATATTGATTTCGAAAATACCATCGCTTCAAACCGTGTTTCTAACGCACGAATTCAGTACTCAGGGACTGGCGTGCAAAAAGATATGCAAGAGCCTGGATTCTTGGCACGATTCTTTAATGTATCACTGTAGAGCTTGAGAGGGTGTCGACATACTGACAGCTTCTATCGCGCACCATATCTAGCTAAGCTATTATAAATTAAAGCAATACAGACAGGTTACTCAATGAAAAAACTAACACTCGTACTATTCGGCATGCTATTTCTTGCCACCAGTGCCCATGCTGCGCGTATCAAAGACGTGGCAAAAGTGGCGGGTGTTCGTAGTAACCAACTTGTTGGCTACGGTTTGGTGACAGGTTTGCCGGGTACAGGTGAGACAACTCCCTTTACCGATCAAACATTTAACGCGATGCTGCAAAATTTTGGCATCCAATTGCCGCCCGGCACTAAGCCAAAAACAAAAAACGTAGCGGCCGTTATTGTGACTGCTGAATTGCCAGCCTTCTCTAAGCAAGGTCAGGAAGTTGACGTAACCGTATCTTCTATCGGTTCGGCAAAAAGCTTACGTGGTGGCACACTGATACAGACCTTCTTGAAAGGTCTAGACGGTCAAGTGTATGCGGTCGCGCAAGGTAACTTGGTAGTAAGTGGCTTTAGTGCACAAGGTAACGACGGTTCTAAGATTGTCGGCAACAACCCTAATGTTGGCATCATTTCTAGCGGCGCAACAGTAGAACAAGAGATCCCAACCCCATTTGGCCGTGGCGACTACATCACCTTTAACCTAATCCAATCAGATTTTACAACGGCTCAGCGTATGGCTGATGCGGTTAACAATTTTTTAGGTCCACAAATGGCATCTGCGGTTGACGCGACGTCAGTAAAAGTTCGCGCTCCTAGAGAAATCAGCCAACGTGTGGCTTTCCTCTCTGCCATCGAAAACATCGAATTCGATCCTGCAGAGGGCTCTGCAAAAATCATCGTTAACTCACGTACTGGTACGATTGTGGTTGGTAAGCACGTTCGACTAAGAGCGGCGGCGGTAACCCACGGTGGTATGACGGTTGCAATCAAAGAAAATCTAAACGTAAGTCAACCGAATGCATTCTCTGGTGGCCAAACGGTAGTGGTTCCTGATTCCGATATTGAGATCACGGAAGGCGATGGCAAGATGTTCAAATTTGAACCTGGCTTAACGCTGGACGATTTGGTCCGCGCAGTCAATGAAGTGGGCGCTGCACCTTCTGATTTAATGGCAATCCTTCAAGCACTGAAACAAGCGGGTGCGATTGAAGGCCAGTTGATCATTATCTAAGGAGTAAAGCATGATTAAGAACAACAATGACATCGGCTTTATTCACGACATCGGCAGCTTAGACCGTCTTCGTCAACAAGCAGTAAACGGTGAAGAAGGCAGTGAAAAAGAAGCACTCACAGCAGCTGCAAAACAGTTTGAATCGATTTTTACGTCGATGCTGTTTAAGTCGATGCGTGATGCAAACTCTAGTTTCAAGTCAGATATGCTGAACAGCCAGAACGAGCAGTTCTATCGTCAGATGCAAGATGACCAAATGGCGAGTGAACTCAGTGCATCAGGTTCACTTGGTCTTGCGGATATGATTGTTGCTCAGCTAAGTGCAGGCCAAGCAAGTGATGCGACAGAAGATAAGGTTCGTAGTGAAGGTTTTGATACTTCACTGCAAAGACCTCAGTATTCAGGCCGTTCAGAAGAGAAATTCTCTGAAGTTCAATCAGCTAAGTCAGCAACAGCCATGTCAGCAGCAAAACAACCCGCTTCATTTGATTCTCCAGAATCGTTTGTTACGTCGATGAAGCCTTACGCTGAAAAAGCGGCGAGCGCACTCGGTGTTGACTCGTCACTGCTATTGGCACAAGCAGCACTTGAAACAGGTTGGGGCTCTAAGATGATTAAGAACTCTTTGGGCAACAGTAATAACCTATTCAACATCAAAGCAGATAGAAGTTGGAAGGGCGATAAGGTCGCGACTCAAACGCTTGAGTTCCATGGCAAAACAGCCGTTAAAGAGTCAGCGTCTTTCCGTTCTTACTCTAATTTCGAAGATAGCTTTAATGATTACGTGAAGTTCTTGAACGAAAACCCAAGATACGAAACAGCGCTACAGCATCAAGGCAATTCAGAGAATTTCATCAAAGGCATTCATCAGGCTGGTTACGCAACTGACCCTAACTATGCAGAAAAGGTGTTGCGAGTTAAAGCCAAGATTGATGAGATGAACTAATCACCTTTAATGAACATTGAGAGCTTGCCATTGGCAGGCTCTTTTCTTATTTTCCCCTTCCGATCTTGCCACGTCTCTCATCGTTATCTCCTTATACATCAATAAATTATTGTCTTTTATCTCTCCGCTTTCTCTGTTGGCACATATATTGCTAAATATCTTAGTAATATGCGGTTGTAGTTAATCAGTTTATCCTGATTTTGTTAAGTTTTTTGGGGGTATTATGGCGTCGGATCTTCTGAATGTAGGGGCACAAAGTGTTCTTACTGCTCAGAGACAGCTAAACACCACTGGTCATAACATTTCTAACGCCAACACAGAGGGCTATAGCCGCCAATCTGTGATTCAAGGTGTTAATGACCCGCGTCAGTACGGTGGCCAAAGCTACGGTATGGGTGTGCATGTGGAAAATGTTCGCCGCTCTTGGGACCAATTTGCCGTCAACGAACTTAACTTATCGACAACCAATGCCGCCAATAAAGGTGATACCGAAGCCAATCTAGACATGCTGTCGAGCATGTTGTCATCGGTTGCTTCGAAGAAGATTCCAGAAAACCTTAATGAATGGTTTGATTCAGTTAAAACATTGGCCGATACACCGAATGACGTTGGTGCGCGAAAGGTTGTATTAGAAAAAGCTGGGTTATTAAGTAAAACGTTGAATGAGTTTCATGAAACGGTTCGCCAACAGTCTGATTCTACGAACAAAAAATTAGACATGGGTATCGAGCGAGTTAACCAACTTGCTTACGAGATCCGTGACGTACAACGCTTAATGATGCGAACTCCTGGGCCTCATAACGACCTACGAGATCAGCACGAAAAGCTAATTAATGAGCTATCTGGTTACACCAAAGTGACGGTAACGCCGCGCTCGAATGCCGAAGGGTTTAACGTTCATATCGGTAATGGTCACACCTTGGTTTCAGGTAGTGAAGCAAGTCAACTGAAAATGGTTGATGGCTTGCCCGATGCGCATCAACGTCGTTTAGCGATTGTTGAAGGTAAGTCTTTAAAACCGATCACCAGCAGTGATATCGATGGAAAAATTGGTGCCATGCTAGACATGAGAGACGAGCATATTCCAGCAATCATGGATGAGCTTGGCCGTTTGGCGACCGCGTTTTCATACGAAGTAAATAGTCTTCAAGAACAAGGTTTGGATCTTAACGGCAACGTAGGTAAGGACCTGTTTACCGATGTGAACTCAGAGCGGGTGGCAAAATCTCGTGTCACGGCTAGCGGGCAATCAAAAGCAGATGTTGCGGTATATATTGAGGATACCTCTGCCCTAAAAGGCGGTGAGTATGGCCTGAAATACGATGGCAGTGATTATGTCGTGACTAAGCCGAACGGTGAGAGCGTTAAGATGGCAACCGACTCTAGCGGTAGCGCTTTTTATCTTGATGGCATGCGAGTGGAAGTACGTAATCCTCCTGAACTAGGAGAGAAACTGTTACTGCGTCCAACGCGTAATTTTGCCGCTCAGATTCAGATGGAAACCAAAGATCCAAAAGACATCGCTGCTCAAAGCTATGAAGCTTCGACCACGTTTGCCAAGGGTACTGCTGGGTTCAAAATCATAGAGGCGGGTCAGCTGCGTGAGTTTGAAGTGATTGTTTCACCAAAAGGTGAGCAGTTTGCTGTGACTGACCCGAAAGGTAATATTTTAATGCAGCCGCAGCCGTACCCACCACAAGGACCTGTGACCATCAATGGCACGACCTTTGAGTTAACCGGTGGCGCGGTGGCAAACGATAAATTTACGGCAAACCTTGTCCCATCAGAAGGTGATAACGGAAACCTACGTAAACTACAAGATCTCCAAACAGGCAAGATGTTGAATGATGGCGAGTCTACGATTTTAGAACTTTATCACAACTTGAATACCAATACGGGCTTGAAGTCTTCAACGGCAAATCGCTTGAATGATATCGCAACGTTAGAAAAGCAGTCAGCTCAAGAACGTATTGCTTCGATCTCGGGAGTTAACCTCGATGAAGAAGCGGCAAATATGATGAAATTTCAACAAGCGTATATGGCTTCTTCACGCATCATGCAAGCAGCCAACGATACGTTTAACACTATTTTGGCTCTGAGATAGGAAGGTATAAATGTTGAATCGTATCTCTAGCTTCCATAATTATCAGTCAGTACAAAATGACTTGCGCCGCCAAGAGAACAAGGTGCATCACAACCAAGCACAACTCGCTTCGGGCAAAAAGTTACAGTCGCCAAGTGATGACCCATTGGCAACGCACTATTTACAGAACATTGGTCAGCAGTCAGAACAACTCAAGCAATATAGTGACGCAATAGTCTTGGTTCGTAATCGATTAGAACATCAAGAAGTCATGATTTCTAATTCGGAGGATTTTGCTGATGACGCAAAACGTACCGTGATGGAAATGGTCAACGGCTCATTATCTCCAGAAGATCGCCTTGCAAAGAGACGCGAAATTCAAGAGTTAGCGAGTAATTTTTTGCATATGTCTAACTCCCAAGATGAGTCGGGTAACTATACATTTGCAGGTACAAAACCTAAGAATCAGCCATTTTTCCGAGATAATGAAGGTCATGTCAGTTATGCCGGTGATGATTATCAACGCAAGATGCGTGTGGCAAGCAGTTTTGAAATGGCGATGAACGATCCGGGTAGCAAGCTGTTTATGGAGATCGATAATCCATTCGGTGATTATGAACCTCAATATGATTTGCAGCCAGCCTCTGCATTGTTACTTGAAAGAGCAACAAACGAATCTTTGCAAGACGAATCAACCTACAAAATTACTTTTGTAGATATGCAAAATGGCAAATTTGCTTATCAACTCGAAAAAGATGGTAGCACGGTTTCCGTAGAAGATTTTGAGCCGTCTAAAGGTATTGAATATGAAGGCTTGAGTATTCAAATCAAAGGTCAAATCACCAAAGGTGATTCGATAACCTTGGAACCAAGAAGCTCTTTTTCAATATTTGATACCTTTCAAGATGCAGCAATACTTGCAGAATCATCAGTGTCCGATGCATCAGCAACCGCAAAATTACAACAAGTAACCGAAGAGTTCCATGCTGCTTTTATTCATTTGACTAAGGCTAGAACGGATGTTGGTGCGCGGTTGAATACGCTAGATATCCAAGAACAGCAACATGAAGATTTTAAGTTGTCTTTAGCGAAAGCAAAAAGCAACTTTGAAGACTTGGATTACTCGAAGGCAATCATTGAATTCAATGAAAACTCTAGAGCATTACAAGCTTCTCAACAAGCGTTTGGTAAAACCAAAGACCTGACCTTGTTTAACTATATTTAATAATCAATCGGTATATAGCGGTGAATTAACACTCACCATTGAAGTTAGATTCTTTGCCGTATGTGCTATGCCGTACGAGCGAATTACTTCAACCTTTACCGTTTTTTATACAGGATGCTATCTGTTTGAGAATAGCGGCAAAAAGCGGCAATGGGCGAATGAAGGTACCTTTGTTTCCTAAGCTAGTTAAACCAAATTAAGTTAAGTTTTAATTTAAGTGATTGATTTTATGCGCATTAAAAATTAATCAAAACAGTATTAAACTTGGCATATAACTTGTATCTGTGTTGGTCATAAAATGATTTATACAGATCTTAAACTCTGCATAGGGTTTAGCGAGTAATACACGGTCAGTGCTTATCCATATGAGAGTAAAGCTGGCCGCTTCGCAGAAAGTTTGCGAACTCATAAGGAGAGCAAAATGGCTATTAATGTAAGCACTAACGTTTCTGCTATGACAGCACAGCGTTACCTGAATAAAGCGTCTAATGATTTAGCGACCTCAATGGAGCGTTTGTCATCAGGGCATAAAATCAACAGCGCGAAAGATGATGCAGCCGGTCTGCAAATCTCTAACCGTTTAACGGCACAATCACGTGGTTTAGACGTGGCAATGCGCAATGCCAATGATGGTATTTCAATTGCACAAACCGCTGAAGGTGCGATGAATGAATCAACTAACGTACTACAACGTATGCGAGACCTCGCTATTCAATC
Source organism: Vibrio sp. 14G-20 (assembly GCF_026241515.1). GTDB lineage: Bacteria > Pseudomonadota > Gammaproteobacteria > Enterobacterales > Vibrionaceae > Vibrio. The sequence continues at coordinate 36,929 of NZ_JAPHPW010000017.1, read as the reverse complement.
ATCTAACGGAACTAACACCGCAGCTGAACGTACCGCGCTCAATGAAGAATCATCGGCGCTTCAAGATGAGCTTAACCGTATCGCGGAAACCACATCTTTTGGTGGCCGTCGTCTATTGAACGGCTCCTTTGGTGAAGCGTCATTCCAGATTGGTGCAAGCTCTGGTGAAGCAATGATCATGGGACTCACTAGTGTTCGTGCTGATGACTTCCGCATGGGTGGTACGACGTTTGATTCTGAGAATGGTAAAGATAAGAGTTGGGAAGTGCCTGCTCAAGCTCGCGACCTTAAGCTCGAATTCAAAACTAAAGCGGGTGAAGACATCGTTTTAGATATCAATACCAAAGCAGGTGATGATATCGAAGAGCTCGCGACTTATATTAATGGTCAATCGGACCTTGTGAACGCATCGGTTACTGATGATGGTCGCATTCAACTATTCGTTGCTGAACCTGATCTTGAGGGAGCAATGTCTATCTCTGGTGGCCTAGCGTCTGAGCTAGGTATTAAGAGCGAAGGTCGCGCAACATCGGTTCAAGATATTAGTTTGATGAGTGTTGCAGGATCACAGAATGCTATTAGCGTGATTGATTCTGCAATGAAATACGTAGATTCACAGCGTGCTGATTTGGGTGCGAAACAGAACCGTCTAAGCCACAGTATTAATAACTTAGCAAACGTTCAAGAGAACGTAGACGCTTCAAACAGCCGAATCAAAGATACGGACTTTGCGAAAGAGACGACGCAAATGACCAAGTCACAAATTCTGCAGCAAGCAGGTACTTCGATACTTGCTCAAGCAAAACAGTTGCCTAACTCTGCAATGACACTATTGCAATAGTTATTGGTTGAACTTGCTGCTCGTGTTCAGACGTGAGCCATGTAGCAAGGGAAACTGGCAAGCATACTTACTATGAGTGTTTAGCTCTCTCATCTCTCACCTGCTATTCATTTTTACGGTAAGAATGCAACGGCGCGTCAGAAATGTGTTCATTTCTCGATGATCTCCACACAGGCTCTGACCTGCCAACTAGCCCCGGTTCTCTCAAAGGAAAAGGGGCTTTTTCCTTTCTGTTTTTGCTATTTATTTTCCTGCGAATTTTCTCGCTCTACCTTTCTAAAATTTCTAGTTGATTGTTCTTCTTCACGGTAAATAATTTCATCTATTACACAAGATCTGCCTAATCGAGAGATCTTTTGCGATCGATCATTTCTCCGACTTGAGCAATTTAGACGACGATTCGAACGTTTTTTAAACAGTTCAAGATCTTTTCTCAATTGAAATCTATAACTGTATTAGAAAGTCATCAAAATTAAGTTATTGATAAATATTAAATTAATATTTTTTTTGTGGTTTTTTAAAAGTTTTCCTAAAGCTTCTGATTTTCGCGCCGTTATTAAAAGTAACTTTGAGAGAACTACTTGGTTTTCCGAGACGTCGGAAACCGCTATACCGGAAAATCAATTGGAGAAATCACCATGGCAGTGAATGTAAATACAAACGTATCAGCGATGACAGCGCAACGTTACCTAAACAACGCAAACAGCGCGCAACAAACATCAATGGAGCGTTTAGCTTCAGGCTCTAAAATCAACAGCGCAAAAGATGACGCTGCGGGCCTACAAATCTCTAACCGTTTGAACGTTCAGAGCCGCGGCCTTGATGTTGCTGTTCGTAACGCGAACGATGGTATCTCTATTGCACAAACTGCTGAAGGTGCAATGAACGAGACAACAAACATCCTGCAACGTATGCGTGATTTGTCTCTACAATCTTCAAATGGCTCAAACTCAAAATCTGAGCGTGTAGCGATTCAAGAAGAAGTAACAGCACTAAACGACGAACTGAACCGTATTGCAGAAACGACGTCTTTTGGTGGCAACAAGCTACTTAACGGTACTCACGGTACTAAATCATTCCAAATCGGTGCGGATAACGGCGAAGCGGTAATGCTTCAGCTGAAAGACATGCGCTCTGATAATGCTCAGATGGGTGGTAAGAGCTACCAAACTGACAACGCAAAAGACAAAGACTGGAACGTTCAAGCGGGCTCTAACGACCTGAAAATGACGTTTACAGACAACTTTGGTCAAGCTCAAGAAGTCGATATCAGCGCAAAAGCGGGTGACGATATCGAAGAGCTAGCAACGTACATTAATGGTCAACAAGACTCTGTAAAAGCGTCGGTAACTGAAGATGGCAAGCTACAAATGTTTGCAGGCAACAATAAGGTTGAAGGCAGTGTTGAATTCTCTGGTGCGCTTGCGGGTGAACTAGGTATGCAAGCAGGCAAAGAAGTGACGGTTGATACTATTGACGTAACGTCTGTAGGTGGCGCTCAAGAATCAGTTGCTGTTATCGATGCGGCACTTAAATACGTAGACAGCCACCGTGCTGAGCTAGGTGCTTTCCAAAACCGTTTCGACCACGCGATCAGCAACTTAGACAACATTAACGAGAACGTTAACGCATCTAAGAGCCGTATTAAAGATACCGATTTCGCGAAAGAAACGACTCAGATGACTAAGTCTCAGATCCTTTCTCAAGCTTCAAGCTCGATTCTTGCTCAAGCGAAGCAAGCGCCGAACTCGGCACTTAGCCTACTAGGTTAATCGATTAAAAAGCCACGTTGGTTATAAACGCTGTTGATCATAAGCGTTAACGTTAGGCTTCCACAAATTAGCTCGTGGTGAGAGATGAGCGCTAAACAGACCCAGCTTCGGCTGGGTTTTTTATTGCCTGCAATTTGGCGAAGGTGTCTCTGGAAAAGTGCAGTGCTGGTAAGCAGTCTTTCGTCATCCCAGAATCGAGTCGAACGAGATATCAGGGATCTTTTTTGGTTTTTATATTCAACACCACGCCCATTGATCCGAGCTGAATGGAAACTTTAGCGAATGTCGCCCTATTAATTGAATCCCGATCACACTTTTCTTTGTTGTTGAAAAGAATACGAAAAAAAACACATTTTTTATTAAAGCTTCTACTTGAGGGGCCGTTAAAGGGATTGAGAGAAATGATATGTACCAATGTAAGGTGAGAGAGACACTGGTGCATAAACAAAATTGACATGTATTTGTGTGAGGTGAGAGTCACATAAGTGCATTAAAAAATGCCTAAAGGAGATCAACTATGGCGATTAATGTAAACACAAATGTGTCTGCAATGACGGCTCAGCGCTACCTAAATAGCGCGGCTGAAGGTACTCAAAAATCAATGGAGCGTTTGTCTTCTGGCTATAAAATAAATAGCGCAAAAGATGATGCTGCAGGCCTACAAATCTCTAACCGCTTAACGTCGCAAAGCCGTGGCCTAGATATGGCTGTGAAAAACGCGAATGACGGTATCTCTATTGCACAGACAGCTGAAGGTGCAATGAATGAGTCAACCAACATTCTGCAACGTATGCGTGACCTTTCTCTTCAATCTTCAAATGGTTCAAACAGCAAATCTGAACGTGTTGCGATCCAAGAAGAAGTCTCTGCTCTAAATACAGAACTTAACCGAATTGCTGAAACGACCTCTTTTGGTGGTAACAAGCTTCTTAACGGTACTTACGGTAGTCAATCTTTCCAAATCGGCGCAGATTCTGGTGAAGCTGTAATGCTTTCTATGAACAACATGCGTACTGATACTAAAGACATGGGCGGTAAGAGTTACGGCGTAGAAGAAGGCAAAGATGCTTCTTGGCGTGTAGGTGCCGGTTCTGATCTAACGATTAAGTACAACGATAAGTTTGGTGAAGCTCAAGAGTTGTCTATTTCTGCAAAAGAAGGCAATGACATCGAAGAGCTAGCGACTTACATCAACGGTCAAAGCCAAGACGTAAAAGCGTCGGTAGGTGAAGGCGGCAAACTGCAACTTTTCGCTTCAAGCCAAAAAGTTGAAGGCGATGTTGAGTTCGGCGGCAGCCTTGCTGGTGAGCTTGGTATTGGTGCAGCTAAAGACGTGACTGTTAATGATATCGATGTAACTTCTGTTGCTGGTGCAAACGAAGCGGTATCTATCATCGATGGCGCACTAAAATCTGTTGATAGTAACCGTGCATCTCTTGGTGCTTTCCAAAACCGTTTTGACCACGCAATCAGTAACTTAGATAACATCAACGAAAACGTTAATGCGTCTAAGAGCCGTATCAAAGATACCGATTACGCGAAAGAAACAACGGCTATGACTAAGTCTCAAATCCTACAACAGGCGAGTACTTCTATCCTAGCTCAAGCAAAACAGTCACCATCAGCAGCTCTAAGCTTATTGGGCTAAACTTACCTCGGTAAGTAGCGGTAAACTCTACTCTGAGTAGAGTTTTACTGTTTGGCTCATAAAGGATGGAGGGAGAGTGTTATGGAAATATCATCCAACGCATCGAACATCCAGCCTTATGGCTCACCTAATGGCATTAAAATTGCAAGCGATGAAGGTAGTAGTGCGTCGAGTATTTCGCGACTAAAAGAAGCAACATCTTATGGCAAGGTAGATAAATCGAAAGAGGAAGCTACCGAAGCGGCGATTCAATTAGCTCAACATAGACAAGAGTTAAATGATGAAGAACGAGTCAAAATGGTGGAGAAGGTAAACGAGTTTATCTCCTCTCTCAATAAAGGTGTAGCTTTTAAGGTTGATGAAGAATCTGGGAGAGATGTGGTTACCATTTATGAGACCACAACCGGTGATATTATTCGCCAGATCCCTGATGAAGAAATGCTTGAAATTCTAAGACGCCTAGCAGCCCAAAACTCGAATAGTCGAATATTTGAGGTGAAGGTTTAAGTCGTATTATTGAGGTGGTTTAATGAGTTTTGGCCCAATGGGGATTTCGTCTGGCATGGATATCAATTCCATGGTCAGCAAAATTGTTGATTCGGAGCGTGTGCCTAAACAGCAACGAATCGACAATGAACGAACGCGAATCGATACCAGCATTAGTGCCTATGGAAGACTCAGAGAATCCCTTGATTCGATGAAAAACCTGATGACAAACTTTCGTCAGGAAAAAGCTTTTGCTGTGAGAACAGTTGAAAGTACCGATGACGGTCTTGTCTCTGCAACCGCGACTACCGAAGCGATCGCTGGCAAATATGCCATCGATGTGTTGCAGCTTGCCCAAAGCCATAAAGTGGCTTCTGATGTTCTATCAGAGGACATGAAATTTGGCCCAGGTAAGCTGCAGGTTTCGCTTGGTGATGACAGCTTTGACGTGCAAGTTGGCGACAGATCGAGACTTATCGAAGTTGTTCGTGGTATCAATGGTGCAGATAGCAACCCAGGCGTTCGTGCATCTATTATCAACGATGTCGAAGGTCCAAGACTTATAATTGCCTCGAACCAGTCTGGTTCCGATCAGCAGATCAGCATTAATGTTGAGTCAGACGCTGCCAATCCCCTGAAAAAACTCGAATACAAAACGCTTGAAGAACGTGTTAAAGCGCTAGAGAAAGCGCGCGTTGCTGCTCAAGATATTCTAGCTCTAACCCCTGCAGGAAAAGCCGCGGAACTCGTTGATGACGCGATCTCGAACGATGATCCAAATGCGAGTGAAACACTCGATGAAGATGGCAATGTCATCTCTAAATCTCAAACCGATTCTACTTCTGGTGTTGACGGAGGCTCTAAAAGTCTCAGCTACGGAGAACAAGCCGCAGCCGACGGCCAAGCAGCTCTTGATGCAGCTAAAGCGGCAAAGTCGGTGATGCCTGAAGATAATATCCCCGGCTGGACTGAAACCGCGTCAGGAACTCTTTTAAATTCTTACAATACACCAGAACTTGAGCTTGATGAAAAAGCGATAGAGAAGGCACCCGATGTGCCGGGGTGGTCAAATGCTGCCTCAGGTACTCTGACCGATTCATACGTGACACCGAAAGAAGCCCAACAAAAGCTTGAGGCGGAGCAAGCGCGTATCGAAGAGAAAATTTCACAAGAAAAAGCCGATCTTGCTGAAAAAGTTCAAAAAGGCGAATTGACCGCTGAGCAAGCCAAAACAATTGAACGTGCGAAATTAGAACCTGAAGAGCGTGAGCTTTTAGAGCAAGTCGATAAAGTGCAAGCTGATCTTGCTCAAGCTCAACAGTCTTTTGATACCTATAGCGGCATGACTGAAGTCCAAGCGGGACAAGATTCAATGGTCGTCTTGGATGGCGTAGCTCAATTGTCTAGTAACAACAATGTGATTGAAGATGCCGTAGAAGGTATCGACATTACGGTGAAAGGAAAAACGCCAAAAGATAAGCCACCGGCAGAGATTGGTGTGGAGTACGACCGTAATAGTGTGCGCCAAGACATTGAAGCTTTCGTTAACTCTTACAATCAATTTTACCAAGTCTCTAAGAGCTTGGCAGGTGTTGATCCAACGACCGGCCAAAAAGGGCCGCTTTCTGGTGACAGTACAGTGCGTAACGCCGACTCGCGATTGAAAGGGGTGTTCTCATCAAGTATCGAAGGTGCGCCTGACAACCTTAAGTCTTTGACTGAATTCGGTATCACCACCACAAGACAAGGCTCGCTAGAAATCAACTACGACATGCTTGATCGTCAACTCAACAATAACTTTGATAAGTTGGGCGAGTTCTTTGGTGGCAACAACGGCTTCGCCAAAAAAGTGGAAGATGCGATTCAAGGTATCACAGGTATCACGGGTTCAATCCGTACTAGAGAAAAGAGCTTGGTCGAGCAAAACTACCGTTTAGTTGATGACCAAAGCGCGCTTGACCGCCGCATGGACAGCCTAGAGAGCCGTACCCACTCTAAATTCACTGCCATGCAAGATGCGACCAGTAAGATGCAATCTCAGTTGGGCAGTATGATGAATGCGTTGGGCTAATAGATGAATAGCCAGCTACAAGAGCTTTGTGAACTCGATCAACTAATTATCTCCAAACTTGAATTTAGTGAAATTAATGCTGAAGAAATCACGCAGCTAGTCGATAACAGAGAACAGTTATTGCAAAACGTGCTTCAAATAATCGACTCACATCCCGACGTTAAGCAAAGTTCTGAATGGTTTGAAGCCATTACCAGAACCAGAAAATTAGTCGAATTGATGCAGTCTGAGACGAGTCGAGTAGGTAAGACCCTACACAAATACCGTCACGGCGCTAAATCAGTTCAACAATACAAAAAGTTTTTATAGAAGAGGTTTACTATGCGCGGTTCTTTACAGGCATATAAAAAGGTATCAGTGGATAGTCAGCTAACAGCTGCCTCACCGCATAAGATTGTACAAATGCTAATGGCCGGTGCTATCGAGCGTTTGATTCAAGGTAAAGCGGCAATGCAAGCGGGCAACATCCCAGTAAAAGGTGAGCGACTTGGTAAGGCTCTAGATATCATTATTAGTCTACGCAGTTGCCTATCTATGGACGATGGTGGCGATATTGCGAAAAATCTAGATCAACTTTATGAGTTCATGATCACGCAAATTTCTGCGGCAAATCACAAAAATGACCCACAGCCTATTGATGATGTTATCGATATTATTCGTGAAATTAAGAGCGCTTGGGACCAAATTCCGAACGAATATCACAACTTGACGTCAGCTGACGTAGGTATTTAAAGAAAAATTGCAGTTTTAACCAATCTCATATCCCTTAATTGGTTGGTTGCCTTATTTTTTTAATCAAATAAAATAGAAGCCATTAGATAGCCTAATGGCTTTTTTCGTTGCTGATTTCCTAAATTTGTCCACGTAAAACATAATCGTTGATACTTATCTCTGTTTTATAGATTGCGTCGCTCACCGTTTTTCCGCATCGCACCAAAATAAAGGCAATAATTCCTACTTATGCAAGGTTTGGCAAAACTGCTTGTCGTCGACGATAACGCTCAAGATCGTCACAATTTAAGCACAATATTAGAGTTTGTAGGAGAGAGCTGCGAAGTAATCAGCTCTGAACAAGCACGTAAAGTTGACTGGTCACAACAGTGGGCCGGTTGCATTATTGGTACCATTAAAGGTAAAGGCTTCAACGCATTACTGAATGAGAAGCTTGTTCACGCCAATCACATCCCTTTACTGGTGATTGGCAAAAACAATCACCCGGTTGACGAGTTAACTAACTATGTTGGTGAGCTTGAACTTCCTCTTAACTACCCGCAATTAAGTGATGCATTAAGACACTGTAAAGACTTCTTAGGCCGTAAAGGTGTTCAAGTTGTGTCTTCAGCACGTAAGAACACACTGTTTCGCAGCCTAGTCGGACAAAGTGCTGGCATTCAAGAAGTACGTCACTTAATTGAACAAGTCTCTTCTACAGAAGCTAACGTGCTGATTCTTGGTGAGTCAGGCACAGGTAAAGAAGTTGTAGCGCGTAACATTCACTATCACTCTAAACGTCGTTCAGGGCCTTTCGTGCCAGTGAACTGTGGCGCGATTCCACCTGATTTGCTTGAAAGTGAACTATTTGGTCATGAGAAGGGCGCATTTACTGGTGCGATTACCGCACGTAAAGGCCGCTTTGAATTGGCTGAAGGTGGCACACTGTTTCTTGATGAGATTGGCGATATGCCAATGGCGATGCAGGTTAAGCTGCTACGAGTACTGCAAGAGCGATGTTTTGAACGCGTGGGTGGCAATAGCACCATACAAGCTGACGTTCGAGTAATTGCGGCAACGCATCGCAACCTTGAAGATATGATCGACGATGATTCGTTCCGTGAAGACCTTTACTATCGCTTGAATGTATTCCCGATTGAAATGCCGGCGCTTCAAGACCGTAAAGAAGATATTCCACTGTTGCTTCAAGAACTGATGACTCGAATGGAAGCGGAAGGCAGCATGCCTATCTGTTTCACGGCTCGTGCTATCAACTCTTTGATGGAGCATTACTGGCCGGGTAACGTTCGTGAACTTGCGAACCTTGTTGAGCGAATGGTTATCTTGTATCCAAACAGCTTAGTAGATGTGAATCACCTACCAACTAAATATCGATACAGCGATATCCCTGAGTTCCAGCCAGAGTTTAATAGCTTTGGATCTGAAGAAGAGCAAGAGCGTGATGCACTTGCTGACTTATTCTCAGAAGATTTCAGCTTTGAGCAGCAAGATGATATTGCCGACAATGCTAACGCTCCTCAAGAGTTACCGCCAGAAGGGGTTAACTTGAAAGAACTACTTGCGGATATGGAAGTGAATATGATCAACCAAGCCTTGGAAGCGCAGGGCGGCATTGTTGCTCGTGCTGCTGACATGCTTGGAATGCGTAGAACCACTCTGGTTGAAAAAATGCGTAAATATAACTTGCAGCGATAGTGTACAGTTTTAGATGAAAACGAAAAACTAACACACACTTTTAGCTATTGGGCAACTCTAGCTAAGTGAATAGATAAACCATAGTCGAGTTGTTGCTTGCTTAACTATGTGATAAATATAGCAAATAGCCTGACTCGTGTTGTACGTCTCAGGCTGTTTTAGTATTTGAGGCAAATTTTTGACATGCACGTATCTAACGAACCAGAAAATCAATCTCACCTAGATTCTGTTGAACAGCAGGTTGAGCGCTATAAGCAAGTGCTCGACGTGATGCCAGCAGGAGTCATCTTGTTAGATACACACGGTGAAGTGAGAGAAGCGAACCCTGAAGCGCACCGTATTCTTGGTGTTGAGTTAGTCGGCGAGAAGTGGTTTTCAGTGATTCAAAGTGCCTTCGACCCAAAAGACGATGACGGTCATGAGATCTCATTGAAGAACGGGCGAAAAGTGCGTTTGGCAATTTCAGCCTCTACCACGGGTCAGCTTATTTTGATTACCGATCTGACCGAGACCCGACTATTGCAGTCTCGCGTGAGTGATCTTCAACGCTTGTCTTCATTAGGCAGAATGGTGGCCTCGCTTGCCCATCAGGTTCGTACGCCGCTTTCAAGTGCGATGCTGTATGCATCAAACCTTGCCGCGCCAAACCTGCCGCCGGCAACAAAGACACGTTTTCAATCTAAGCTTATGGATAGATTGCATGACTTAGAGAAGCAAGTGAACGACATGCTGCTGTTTGCCAAAGGTGGTGACAACAAAGTGGTTAAGCCATTTACTGTAGCTGAATTGATCACTGAATTTCACCCTATGGTGGAAGCGGCATTGAAAACCAACCAGATTGATTATTGCCAGGAAGTTGAGGGCGAAAAGACTCAAATGTTTGGCAACGCCAATGCTATCGCCTCAGCGTTAAGCAACCTAGTGTTGAACGCGGTTCAAATTGCGGGTAAGGAATCGCAGATCGATGTTTTTTTTAGGCCCGTAAACGGCGAGCTTAAAATATCAGTGCAAGACAGTGGCCCCGGAGTACCGAAAGAGCTTCAAGGTAAAATTATGGAACCCTTCTTTACCACTCGTTCGCAAGGTACAGGTCTAGGCTTAGCGGTTGTACAAATGGTATGTCGAGCACATGAAGGCCGACTGGAATTGATATCAGAAGAAGGGGACGGTGCATGCTTTACCATGTGCCTACCGCTGGAAAGAAGTACTTCTTCTGAAAACTAATAAGTTTTAACTGAATTTACACTGGAGAATCCTATGGCTCAAAGCAAAGTGTTAATCGTCGAAGATGATGAAGGTCTACGCGAAGCCCTTGTCGACACACTCGCGCTTGCTGGCTATGAATGGCTGGAAGCGGATTGTGCGGAAGATGCTCTGGTCAAATTGAAATCTAACTCCGTTGATATTGTCGTGTCTGACGTTCAAATGGCAGGCATGGGTGGTTTGGCACTGTTAAGAAACATCAAGCAGCATTGGCCAAACTTACCTGTATTGCTAATGACAGCGTACGCCAACATCGAAGATGCCGTTGCTGCAATGAAAGAGGGCGCTATCGACTATATGGCAAAGCCATTTGCGCCAGAAGTTCTGCTCAACATGGTCAGCCGCTATGCGCCTGTAAAATCGGATGATAATGGCGATGCCATCGTTGCCGATGAGAAAAGTATCAAGTTAATGATGCTGGCTGATAAAGTCGCAAAAACCGATGCCAACGTCATGGTGTTAGGCCCGAGTGGTTCTGGTAAAGAGGTGATGTCTCGCTACATTCACAATGCCTCTAGTCGTAAAGATGGCCCGTTTGTCGCGATTAACTGTGCAGCGATCCCAGACAACATGTTAGAAGCGACCCTGTTTGGTTATGAAAAAGGCGCATTTACTGGCGCTATTCAAGCTTGCCCGGGAAAGTTCGAGCAAGCGCAAGGCGGTACTATTTTGTTGGATGAGATCAGTGAAATGGATCTTAGCCTACAAGCCAAACTACTGCGTGTATTACAAGAACGCGAAGTTGAGCGGTTAGGTAGTCGTAAGAGCATCAAATTGGATGTTCGTGTATTAGCGACCAGTAACCGTGACCTTAAACAGTATGTTTCTGAAGGTAATTTCCGTGAGGATTTATATTACCGCCTGAATGTATTCCCAATTTCTTGGCCACCACTGTGTGAGCGTAAAGGCGATATTGAGCCTTTAGCCAAGCACTTAGTTGAGCGCCACTGCACCAAACTTGGCATGCCAGTGCCAATTATGTCAGCGCAAGCAATCAGTAAACTCGTCAATTATCCGTGGCCGGGCAATGTTCGTGAATTAGACAATGTGGTACAGCGTGCGTTAATATTGAGCGAGCAAGAGAACATCTCTGGTGAGCACATCCTTCTTGAAGGTGTTGATTGGCAAGACGCAAGCAGCCTACAACAAATTGTTGAAGGTAATAGTGTTGTAGCGCCAGAAATTAAGCCGATTGCTGAAGCAAACCCAATCAATAAAATCGCAGCTAGTAGCGAAGGGTTAGGTAATGAGCTTAGAGATCAAGAGTATGCGATCATCCTTGAAACCCTGATCGCATGTAATGGCCGACGCAAAGATATGGCTGAAAAACTGGGCATTAGCCCACGAACATTACGTTATAAACTGGCGAAAATGCGCGATGCTGGAATAGATATCCCAAACTGAGGATAGATTAGTAGTGTCAGCTTTCTGACTAGTGTAATACGATATCTAGTCAATTTAATGTGTGGCACGCTAATTGCTCTGTCAATAATATATCTAAATAGATGGTCATAATTTTGACTCCTGAGGTAGTAGATGAGAATAGATGGTTTACAAGGCGAAATGCAGGCAATGATGGTCGAAGCTGCCAGCGCGCGTCCCGCAGCAACGGGGCAAGCGGTCGGTGCAGATTTTGGCAATATGCTGACTAATGCCATCAATAATGTGAACTCATTACAAAAGACCTCAGGTGATCTTCAAGCTCGTTTTGATAGTGGCGACCAAAGTGTGTCTCTATCAGACGTGATGATTGCTCGGAATAAATCTAGTGTGGCTTTTGAGGCGACGATCCAAATTAGAAATAAATTGGTCGAATCGTACAAAGAGCTGATGAACATGCCGGTATAAGTTAGGTAGTTAAATAGTGGCAGATAATAGTCAAACAACAGATTTAACCGTGAGCGATAGCAACGACCACGCACTTATTGCAGGCTCTGAGCTAGACGGCGAAGGGCAAAATCCCGATCTAGGTGAACGCAGTTCATCGAAGTTCGATATGGCAGTAGGTGACCTCGATTTACTTCGTCAGGTCGTCTTAGTCCTTTCTATCTCTATCTGTGTAGCGCTTATTGTGATGCTGTTTTTCTGGGTTAAAGAGCCAGAGATGCGTCCATTAGGGGCCTACGAAACAGAAGAATTGATTCCGGTTCTTGATTACTTAGATCTACAAAAGATCGAGTACTCACTTGAAGGTAATACCATCTCTGTTCCTGCTAGCGAGTACAACTCATTAAAGCTGAACATGGTACGAGCTGGTTTGAACCAAGAGCGAAACGCGGGTGATGACATCCTCATGCAAGACATGGGCTTTGGTGTATCGCAACGTTTAGAGCAAGAACGTCTTAAATTAAGCCGTGAAAGACAACTTGCCAAAGCCATTGAACAGATGAAACAGGTACGTAAAGCTCAGGTCTTATTGGCCTTGCCAAAGCAGAGTGTTTTTGTACGTCATAATCAAGAAGCTTCCGCTTCCGTATTCTTGACCCTTAAAACGGGTAACAACCTCAAGCAGCAAGAAGTCGATTCTGTTGTGGATATGGTCGCTAGTGCCGTTCCGGGAATGAAAACCTCACGTATTACGGTGACCGATCAGCATGGTCGACTGTTGAGCTCAGGCTCTCAAGACCCTATGTCTACGGCGCGTCGTAAAGAACACGAGTTAGAGCGCAATCAAGAACAAGCGCTGCGTGAAAAAATTGACTCTATCTTGATCCCTATTCTTGGGTTTGGTAACTACACAGCTCAAGTTGATATTCAGCTCGATTTCAGTGCTGTGGAGCAAACAAGAAAACGTTTTGATCCGAACACGCCAGCAACACGAAGTGAATACACCTTAGAAGATTACAACAACGGCAATACTGTGGCGGGTATTCCTGGCGCATTGAGTAACCAGCCTCCAGCTGATGCCTCAATTCCACAAGATGTCGCTCAGATGAAAGACGGCTCAATGACTGGTCAAGGCTCTGTTCACAAAGAAGCGACCCGAAACTTTGAGCTAGACACCACCATCAGTCATGAACGTAAACAGAGCGGAACGGTTAACCGCCAGACGGTTTCTGTTGCGATCAAAGACCGTCAATCCTTGAACCCAGATACGGGTGAAGTGGTTCATACGCCTATCCCGGCGAGCGAAATCAATGCGATTCGCCAAGTTCTGATTGGTACGGTGGGCTTTGATGAAACTCGTGGTGATTTGCTAAATGTATTAAGCATGCAGTTTGCCCCTCAAGTAACAGATGTTGTTGCTGATGTACCAATCTGGGAACATCCAAACTTCAATGACTGGGTTCGTTGGTTTGCAAGTGCCTTGGTTATTATTGTGGTGGTGTTGGTACTTGTTCGCCCTGCTATGAAGAAACTACTTAACCCAGCAGCAGACAACGACGATCAAATGTACGGCCCTGATGGTATGCCAATTGGTGCCGATGGTGAAACCAGCTTAATTGGTGGTGATATTGAAGGTGGTGAGCTGTTTGAATTTGGTTCAAGCATCGACTTGCCAAACCTTCATAAAGACGAAGACGTGCTGAAAGCAGTACGTGCACTTGTAGCGAATGAACCAGAGCTAGCAGCTCAAGTAGTTAAGAATTGGATGGTAGATGGCTAACGAAATAGTTCCACAACAAACTGAAGGCGGTGAAGTGCTTGATGTCTCGAGCGTGGATATCGGTTCTATCTCAGGCGATGAGCGTGCTGCGATCTTGTTGCTCAGTTTAAATGAAGAAGATGCTGCTGGTATTATTCGTCACCTAGAGCCAAAGCAGGTTCAGCGTGTGGGTAGTGCGATGGCGCGAGCTACAGACCTATCCCAAGAGAAAGTAGGCGCAGTGCACCGTGCTTTCTTAGATGATATTCAGAAGTACACCAACATTGGTATGGGCAGCGAAGACTTTATGCGTAATGCGTTGGTTGCTGCTCTGGGTGAAGACAAGGCGAATAACCTTGTTGATCAAATCCTTCTCGGCACTGGTTCGAAAGGTTTGGATTCGCTTAAATGGATGGATCCTCGCCAGGTGGCGAGCATTATCATCAACGAGCACCCGCAGATTCAAACGATTGTATTGTCGTACCTCGATGCCGATCAGTCGGCAGAGATCCTATCTCAGTTCCCAGAGCGTGTTCGTCTGGATCTGATGATGCGTATTGCCAACCTGGAAGAAGTTCAACCTTCGGCGCTTGCTGAACTGAACGAAATCATGGAGAAACAGTTCGCGGGTCAAGCGGGTGCTCAAGCTGCCAAAATTGGTGGCCTGAAAGCTGCGGCTGAGATCATGAACTACATGGACAACAACGTGGAAGGCGTCTTAATGGATCAAATCCGTGACCAAGACGAAGACATGGCAACGCAGATTCAAGATCTGATGTTTGTCTTTGAAAACCTTATTGAAGTTGATGACCAAGGTGTTCAACGTCTACTACGTGATGTTCCACAAGACGTTCTACAGAAAGCACTTAAAGGTGCCGATGAAGGTCTACGTGAGAAGATCTTCAAGAACATGTCTAAACGTGCTGCCGATATGATGAGAGACGATATTGAGGCTATGCCGCCAGTGAAAGTCTCTGACGTTGAAGCGGCTCAGAAAGAGATTTTGGGTATTGCTAGGAAGATGGCAGATAGTGGCGAAATTATGCTATCTGGTGGCGCCGACGAGTTCCTTTAAACAGAAACCTCAAAAGCCCCACACTGTTGGGGCTTTTCTTTATCCAATCTCGAACCACAGATTAATTCAGTTTAACTGCTTGAACTTACAATACAGTTAAGCTCACTCATAGATAGGTACTGATATGTCAGGTGATAGAAAACGCGGCTTCCTTCGCCCTGAAGAAGATAATACGGTTGCCCAACCTCAAAAATGGGGGCTGCCTGACTACACCTCTGATGTGAGCAAACAAGCCAAAGAAACCGCCTTTAACTACGATCCCAGTTGGATGCCAACGGTTGAAGAAGCCATTGAAGATGAAGAGCTGGTTCTGACTGAAGAGCAAATCGAACTGATTAAGCAGGGCGCTTATCAAGAAGGCCTTCATCAAGGTCAAGAAGCTGGCTTCAAGCAGGGCTACGAAAAGGGCAAAGAAGAAGGCTTTGTCGCAGGTCATGCCGAAGGCAATGAAGCCGGTAAGCTTGAAGGCGTGACTGCTGGTCAAGAGTATATCCAGCAGCAAGTCGCCATCTTTATGGGACTCGCAAACCAGTTCGCTCAACCTTTGGAGCTAATGAATGCTCAGGTTGAGAAGCAATTGGTCGACATGGTGCTTACCATGGTAAAAGAAGTGGTTCATGTTGAAGTGCAAACCAACCCACAAATCATATTAGATACCGTGAAAGAATCGGTAGAGTCGTTGCCGATTTCTGGTCACGCGATTACATTGAAGCTTAACCCTGAAGATGTTGCGATTATTCGCTCTGCGTATGGCGAAACCGAATTGGATTGCCGTAATTGGACGTTAGTTGCCGAGCCTGCACTCAACCGTGGCGATGTCCAAATCGAAGCGGGTGAGTCGAGCGTTAACTACCGCATGGAAGAACGTGTGAAGAACGTGATTCAAAGCTTCTGCGGCGCAAATCGTCATCAAGGTCATGCGTAATGCTTGAGTTAGCGAATCGTCTCAGCCAGTACAAAATCGAAGGATTAAAATCACGACCAGTTGCCTCAGGTAAATTGGTGCGAGTTGTCGGCTTAACACTTGAAGCAACCGGCTGTAAAGCGCCGATTGGTAGCTTGTGCTTGGTTGAGACCATGTCTGGTCAGATGGAAGCTGAAGTCGTTGGTTTCTCTGGCGATAACCTATTTTTGATGCCGAGTGAACAAATCACTGGGATCTTACCCGGTGCTCGCGTTACACCAATGACCTCAGAAAGTGGCATTCCTGTCGGGATGGAACTGCTTGGTCGAGTGATCGACGGCGTCGGTAATCCACTCGACGGTTTAGGTCCAATCTATACCGAGCAACGCGCTTCATTTAATGCTGAACCAATTAATCCGTTAGCTCGTAAACCGATTTCTGAACCACTCGACGTTGGTTTGAAGGCGATTAATGGCCTACTTACCGTAGGTAAAGGGCAACGTATTGGCCTGTTTGCTGGCTCTGGTGTGGGTAAGTCGGTCACGCTTGGGATGATGACTCGAGGCACTACTGCGCAAGTGGTGGTGGTAGGTCTAATCGGTGAGCGTGGACGAGAAGTAAAAGAATTTATTGAAGAGATTCTTGGCGAAGATGGCCGTAAACGTTCAGTTGTTGTCGCAGCTCCTGCCGATTCATCGCCATTGATGCGCTTAAAAGGCTGTCAAACTGCGCTGGCTGTCGCCGAGTATTTCCGCGACCAAGGCTTAGATGTTTTACTACTAATGGATTCATTGACCCGTTTTGCTCAGGCTCAGCGTGAAATTGCTCTTTCTGTGGGTGAGCCGCCTGCAACCAAAGGTTATCCGCCATCAGTCTTTGCTAAGCTTCCTGCGTTGGTGGAACGTGCGGGTAACGGCAACGATGAACAAGGTTCGATCACCGCTTTCTTTACT
This sequence comes from Vibrio sp. 14G-20, assembly GCF_026241515.1. GTDB lineage: Bacteria > Pseudomonadota > Gammaproteobacteria > Enterobacterales > Vibrionaceae > Vibrio. The sequence continues at coordinate 19,903 of NZ_JAPHPW010000017.1, read as the reverse complement.
GTTCTAACCGAAGGCGATGACTTACAAGATCCGATTGCTGATGCGTCGCGAGCGATTTTGGATGGACACATTGTGTTGTCCCGAGAGATGGCCGATGCGGGTCATTATCCTGCGATTGATGTTGAGAAGTCTGTAAGCCGTGTGATGCCTCAAATCACAACCGAAGAACATGTCTTGATGTCGAAAGCGGTAAGGCAAGTGTTGTCTATTTGTCGTAAAAACCAAGACTTGGTATCGATTGGTGCTTACAAGCCGGGTACCGATCCTGCGATTGATAGTGCCTTCACCTTGAAACCGAGATTGGACGAATACTTACAACAGAAAATGAAAGAAACGGTTCCCTATGACATGTGCGTCAACATGTTGAAACATGTGTTAGGGGGCTAGGTCGTGTTGAAAAAGGTCAATCATGGATAACGCGTTAGAATTTCTTCTTGATCAAGCGAAAGACCAAGAGAACCAAGCCGTACTGGCGCTTAACAAAGCGAATTCTGAGTTGCAAGGTTACTACGATCAGGTCTCGCAGATTGAAAAATACCGACTGGATTATTGCCAACAATTGGTCGACCGAGGTAAGGCGGGGCTTACAGCCAGCCAATATGGTCACCTGAACCGCTTCCTAACTCAGTTGGATGAGACATTATCCAAACAGAGAGAAGCCGAACACCACTTCAAAAATCAGGTCGACAACTGCCAAAACTACTGGATGGAGTTGCGTAAAAAACGTAAATCCTACGAGTGGTTGATGGAGAAAAAGCAGAAAGAGAAAGCAAAGCTGCAAGACCAAAGAGAACAAAAACAAATGGATGAGTTCTCGACTCTGATGTTTGGCCGAAAGAAGATGTGATCCTAAGTCATAAACGATACAGGTATTGTTGGGCAGATTGTAAAACCGTAACTTATAGGCATGTTTCTTGCTCCGTTTTATATAAAATTGCGTGTTATGCCCTACAAAGGTATGAAAAACGCCCGACTTTCTTTTTGTTGCCTAGTTTGTGGCAGCAAAGCTAGTAGATAGAGCTTGTATATATGAATGTTAGTCTTTCCTCAAATTCAGCGACCAACAAAACGTCATCGTTGTTGGACACCGGTTCTGCCTCTCCCAAGGTAGAAGAAACCGGCGACTCTAAAGGTTTCTTTGAATCCTTTAAAGAAGCGCTTGGCTTTGAAGAAAGTGGTAGTAAAGCCGTAGCAAAAGACGCAGAAAGCACCGCGAACCCTGATGCTAAACAGGCCTCTACCGAAGGTGAAGCGTCAGCCGAAACGAACAAAGGTGATTCAGCTGAATCAAAGGCGACTGACGAAGTGAGCGAAGCGCAAAGCAAGCAAGCAGCTTCAGAAGTAGAAGGCGAGAAAGCTGCTGAGAAAACATCTGTAGAGGTTGCGTCTAGATCTGAGGCTAAGCTCAAAGTTAATTCAGGCCCTGGTAGCACTGTCGCTGATAAAACTTTCGCAGATAAGACGGATGGTAAAGATGCGCAGGCTACGACTAACGATTCTAAAGAACAGGTTGCTCAATCCCAGGCTCAGGTTTCATCAGTTGTAGATGGCTCTACGCAGGCATCGCAAGCTAATGCAGCGATGAGTGAAGGCAATAAATTGCTTGGTCAGTTGGATGAGGCAAATAAAACGCTTAATAAGACACCTAACGGCAAAGGCTTGCCTCAGCAAGCTCAGATAGACCAAGCTCAAGGCAATATCGCTGGAGCTCCTATTGCAGGTGCCTCCGTTGTTGGTCAGGCTACACAACAAGCCAATGCTGCAAATCAAGAGAAGAGTTTTGAAGTCGATTCTGAAATCGCAGTGCTTACCGGTGGTAAAGGCGTTTCTCAACTGACAGATGATGAAATTCGACAGTTGATGGATAAAGGCGTCACTCCAGAACAAATTGAAGCCAGTATGAGTCGAGAGCTGAGCCAAAAGAATGCGGCTAGTGATGTTGTGGCTGTTCAAGGTCAAGCAATCTCGCCAGCAGATATTGAGCTCGCAAAGCAGGTTGATGCCCATGCCAAAGCGCTAAATCAATTGAATGGACAAATCGAATCAGAACAGTCTGTTGTCGATAGCTTGCTTGAGAAGCAACAAAGTGGCGCTAAGTTGACGGTTGATGAGCAAGCCACTTTGGCTAAAGCAACCTCTAACTTAGACCTGTTGAATCAACAGCTCACTAACGTTCAACAACAAGCAACGGATTTGGTAAGTCATGCTCCGACTGTGAACAGCATGTCCGGTGACCCCGCTGCTATTGATTGGGAGAATACGGATTCAAGCGAAACTAAAGCCTTAGCTGCGGCAGCATCAACAGCGGCTGTAGCGACGGCTGCACAACAAGTGTCAGCGCAGGCCGCTTCTCAATCAGCAAACAATGCTCTTACGGATAAGGCGGCAATACTGCACGCCAATAATGCGCATGCAGCCCAACAGGCAGCAGCTCAACAAGCTAATGTAGCTTCACCTCAGCAGCAAGCAACGTTGGATCCAGCTTTAACCGCGCAAGGAGTGGCGATGAATGCAACGCCAGTTGCCACAAAAGCAGGCTCGACTGATGCGCTTCTTAAAGCGGGCGCCGGTGCAGCAGCACTGTCTGGTTTGGGTAAAGCGGGTGCTAAAGAAGATTCTAAAGATTCGACCTTTGCTCAGCAGATCGCTTCTGCGACTGGTGCACAAGGGACAGCCTCGGTGGGTTCAGCACCTACGCGAGCTGAAATTCAAGCTGCTCAACAAGCGCCTTTACAGCTCACCAAAGAGCTAGCCAATGAGCAGGTGGCTGAGAAAGTACAAATGATGATGTCTAAGAACCTTAAGAATTTGGACATCCGTCTCGACCCGCCAGAGTTGGGCCAGATGAAAATACGCATGACCATGAATAATGACGTGGCGAACGTACACTTTACGGTGAGTAATCAGCAGGCGAGAGATGTGATAGAACAAACCTTACCTCGCTTGAGAGATATGCTTGCTCAGCAAGGTCTGCAGCTTGCCGATTCGTCAGTTCAACAACAGAACTCTGGTCAGGGGCAAGATAGATACAACAATGGTGAGCAACAATCCGGCGCTAACCGCACAAATGGTGGCCAAGGTGATGAAAACCTTGATAGTGGCAGCAATCTTGAATTGAATGTCGCATCAAAGCGTGATGGAATTAGTTATTATGCCTAATATCAGGCTAAAGAACGCTTGGTTAATAGAAAAAACCATCAGTTAATAGAAAGTACTGTTAGTTAAATAGAAAGAACCGTCAGTTAATCGAAAGAACAGGAAGTTAGAGTAAAGTATGGCAGAAGAACAAGATGCACCTAAAGGAAAGAGCAAGCTCCTTATAATCATTATTGCCGTAGTCGTGTTATTGCTTGGTGTAGGTGGTGCACTGCTCTTTTTCTTAAGCTCTGACGATAGCGCCTCTGAATCTCCGTCTCAGCCAGCAACTGCTGTGGTCGCTGCAGAGCCCGTTATGTATGTTAATATCCCTCAGCCCTTCTTGTTCAATGTGACAGGTGATAAAAAAGATCGCTTAGTTCAAATAAAAGCACAGATGATGGTTCGTGGTAGTAAAAATGAAGACCTAGCTCGTTACCACTCTCCACTTGTAGAAAGTACGTTATTGGCCACGTTCGCTTCGGCAACAGTCGAACAGTTACGTTCACCAACCGGGAGAGTTGAACTGCGTAACAAGGCAACAGAAGATATCAAAGCCAGTCTGACCCAAGCCGTGGGTCAACCTGTGATAGAAAAAGTGCTATTCACTGACTTCGTGATTCAGTAGGTAATTTGTGACCGATTTATTAAGCCAAGACGAAATTGATGCGCTGTTACATGGCGTTGATGATGTTGAAGAAGTTGAAGATATTGTAGAAGCTGATAACGACAGTGCTGTCAATTTCGATTTCTCCTCACAAGATCGAATTGTTCGTGGTCGAATGCCGACCCTTGAACTTATTAACGAGCGCTTCGCGCGTCATTTGCGTATTAGTTTGTTTAATATGTTGCGTAAAACGGCTGAAGTGTCGATCAACGGCGTGCAAATGATGAAGTTTGGTGAGTACCAAAACACATTGTATGTACCCACCAGTTTAAACATGGTTCGTTTCCGTCCACTTAAAGGTACGGCGCTCATCACCATGGAAGCGCGTCTGGTTTTCATTCTCGTAGAGAACTTTTTTGGCGGTGATGGTCGTTTCCACGCCAAGATTGAAGGTCGTGAATTCACGCCTACCGAACGACGAATCATTCAGTTACTGCTGAAAATTGTTTTTGAAGATTACAAAGAAGCTTGGTCTCCAGTGATGGGGGTTGAGTTTGAATATTTGGATTCTGAAGTGAACCCAAGTATGGCGAATATTGTGAGCCCAACTGAAGTGATTGTTGTGAGTTCGTTTCACATCGAGGTAGATGGCGGTGGCGGTGACTTCCACGTTGTCATGCCTTACTCGATGGTTGAGCCGATTCGTGAACTGCTGGATGCGGGTGTTCAATCAGACAAAATGGAAACCGATGTTCGTTGGAGCACAGCACTGCGTGATGAAATCATGGACGTGCCCGTTAACTTTCGCGTTAACCTTCTAGAACAAGATATATCGCTACGTGACTTAATGGAGCTGCGCCCTGGTGACGTTATTCCCATGAACATGCCTGAGCACGCGACGATGTTTGTCGAAGAACTGCCAACGTATCGTGTGAAAATGGGACGTTCAGGTGAAAAACTTGCGGTGCAGATTTCGGAAAAAATTCGAAGACCGAGTGTGGTTAAAACTGATCTCGCTTTTCTAGGTAAAGACTTGATGTCTGAACTCGAAAACAGCGATGATGACGAATAGCAAAATAGATAAAAGTATAGGAATTGGTAATGGAACCTAGTGAAGATCAAAAGCTAGCAGACGAATGGGCTGCAGCACTTGGTGAAGATCCTTCAGCACCGTCAATTGATGTTGATGATGTACTTGCGGCACCACTTGATGAGCTAACCGATTCATCATCTCCGATTTCTGAAGATGAGCGTCGTAAGCTGGATACCATAATGGATATTCCAGTGACTATTTCGATGGAAGTTGGCCGCTCTCAGATCAGTATCCGTAACTTACTTCAATTGAACCAGGGCTCAGTTGTTGAGCTTGATCGAATTGCTGGTGAGTCACTGGACGTGATGGTTAACGGTACTCTGATTGCCCACGGTGAAGTGGTTGTAGTAAACGACAAATTTGGTATTCGCTTGACTGACGTTATTAGCCAAACAGAACGAATTAAGAAGCTGCGTTGATGAGCTTTTTGTTTCAAAGACTGGCGAGCTCTTCTCTCGGAATGACAGAGCTGTTACGAGGAATCTTGGGAGTGGGGCTATTAACGGCTCCTTCCATTGCTTTTGCAGCAACGCCGCCATCTCTCGATTTAGCAACCACCTTTGGATCGCTAATTTTCGTTATCGCCTTCATCTTATTTATTGCTTGGCTACTCAAGCGCATGCAAGTGCCTGCAATGTCCAACCAACAAGGGTTGTCCATTGTGAGACAGATAGCGGTTGGGACAAAAGAACGTATTGCTATCGTTCAAGCGGGTGAGGATCAGTATCTAGTGGGTATCACCACACAATCGATTCAGCTGATCTCTAAGCTCGATAAACCTCTTACTCAGGAGATGCTGGAAAAAAGTACATTTTCAAGTCAGCTTTCCCAGCTAATAAAAAAAGATGCAAACAAGTAACGGACTTTTGAACTCATCTTACTTTTACCAAAGCGGAGTTTTCCAAATGGTGAAAGTGTGGTTAGTTCCGCTTATTCTCCTCTGCTCTCTAGTCTTCAGCATGTCGGTATTTGCACAAGCTGAAGATGGCACCGTGATTCCAGCGAATACGGCTGGTTCAGAGTCGGTCACCATCAGTACGATGGAGCAAGACCAAGCCAAATCTCAAACCATGACCACGGGCAGTTTAACGGGAAATGGTGGCGGTATTCCTGCCTTTACCATGACAACCAATGCTAACGGTGGTGAAGACTACTCGATTAATTTACAAATTTTAGCCTTGATGACCATGCTTGGCTTCTTGCCCGCGATGGTGATTTTGATGACGTCGTTCACCCGTATTGTGGTGGTGATGTCTATCTTGCGTCAGGCGATGGGTTTGCAACAAACACCTTCAAATCAAGTCATCATTGGTATCGCGATATTTTTGACCTTCTTCATCATGTCTCCGGTGATCAATCAGGTCAATGAGCAAGCGGTTCAACCTTATCTGAATGAACAGATATCGGCACGACAGGCATTCGATGTCGCCCAAGGCCCGATTAAATCTTTCATGCTCAAGCAGACTCGAATCAAAGATTTGGAAACCTTTGTTGAGATCTCGGGCGCGGAAGTGACCAACCCTGAAGATGTTTCAATGGCGGTTCTGATCCCTGCATTTATCACGTCAGAGCTAAAAACGGCATTCCAAATCGGCTTTATGCTGTTCTTGCCGTTCCTAATTATTGATTTAGTCGTTGCCTCGGTGCTGATGGCCATGGGTATGATGATGTTGTCACCGATGATTGTATCCTTGCCATTTAAATTGATGCTGTTTGTCCTTGTTGATGGTTGGAACTTGATACTCTCCACACTCGCCGGCAGTTTTGCCTTGTAGCTGGGGGAATAATGAATCCTGAAATATTCGTAGAATTGTTCCGAGATGCACTTTGGATGGTACTGATAATGGTATGCGCCATTATTATTCCTAGCCTGCTGATTGGTTTGGTCGTGGCGGTATTCCAAGCTGCAACCTCAATCAATGAACAAACCCTCAGCTTCTTGCCTCGTTTGATCGTAACTTTGTTGGCGTTAATGTTGTTTGCTCACTGGATGACGCAGATGATGATGGAGTTCTTTTTTGAACTCATTGAACGCTTGCCGCAAGTTTTGTATTAGACCAACATGGAATACCCAACGAGCCTTGTACTAGAGTGGTTAGCCAATTATTTTTGGCCATACACTCGCATCTCAGCGATGCTGATGGTGATGACGGTAACGGGGGCACGCTTCGTGTCTCCGCGTATTCGTCTGTATTTAGGTTTGGCGATCACTTTTGCGGTGATGCCTGCGATTCCTGCTGTTCCAAAAGAGATTGAACTGCTTTCTTTCCAAGGTTTCCTTACCGTCTTTGAGCAAATCGTGATTGGCGTTGCCATGGGCTTTGTGACTCAGTTCATGATTCAGACCTTCGTCATGCTCGGTCAGATCTTGGGTATGCAATCGAGCTTGGGCTTCGCCTCAATGGTCGACCCGGCTAACGGGCAAAACACGCCTGTACTTGGTCAACTGTTCATGCTACTTGCGACCATGTTCTTCTTGGCGACTGACGGTCACTTGAAAATGCTACAGCTGGTGGTGTTTAGCTTTAAGACCTTGCCGATTGGCAGTGGCTCGTTGACTTCTGTGGATTTTCGAGAGCTAGCATTGTGGCTCGGCATCATGTTCAAAACGGCACTGGCGATGTCCTTATCGGGGATTATCGCGCTGCTGACGATTAACCTTTCTTTTGGTGTAATGACGCGTGCAGCACCTCAGTTAAACATCTTTTCTTTGGGTTTTGCATTTGCACTACTCGTGGGTCTGTTACTTTGTTGGTACATCCTTGGCGGCTTGTACAGTCACTATGAGCTATTTTGGATGCAGGGCGAACAACAGATATGTCGTTTAATCCGGTTAGATTGCTAGGAGACTGAAATGGCAGAGTCAGACGGTCAAGAACGCACAGAAGACGCCACGCCCAAACGCTTGCAACAGGCCAAAGAGAAAGGGCAGGTTGCAAGATCAAAAGAGCTAGCGTCAGCATCGGTACTGATAGTCGGTGCGATTGCATTAATGTGGTTTGGCGAATCGATGGCGAAGGCTTTGTTCGAGGCTATGCAACGCCTTTTCTCTTTGAGCCGCGACGAGATCTTTGATACTAACAAACTTCTAGAAATTGCTGGTGGTGCTTTAGTCAATCTAGTGTTCCCGCTGTTTTTGATACTGATAACCCTGTTTGTCGCTGCCGTCATTGGCGCTGCGGGTGTCGGTGGGATTAACTTCTCAATGCAAGCGGCGATGCCTAAGGCGTCTAAGCTCAATCCACTAAGTGGTATCAAGCGTATGTTTGGCCTGCAAAGCTGGGTTGAACTGCTCAAATCTATTCTGAAAGTGGCGCTTGTATCGGGTATGGCGATTTATCTGATTCAAGCTTCTCAGCATGATTTAATGCAGCTGAGCATGGATGTATATCCGCAGAATATCTTCCACGCTTTGGACATCTTGCTTAACTTTATTCTGCTTATCAGTTGTTCTTTGTTGATTGTGGTGGCGATTGATATCCCGTTCCAGATCTGGCAACACGCCGATCAATTGAAGATGACTAAACAAGAAGTCAAAGACGAATTCAAAGACACTGAAGGTAAGCCGGAAGTGAAAGGTCGAATTCGCATGTTGCAAAGGGAAGCGGCTCAGCGTCGTATGATGGCTGACGTCCCTCAAGCTGATGTGATTATTACCAACCCGGAACACTTTTCAGTGGCGCTGCGCTATAAACAGAATCAAGATAAAGCGCCGGTTGTGGTTGCCAAAGGTGTCGACCATATGGCGATGAAGATCCGTGAAATTGCACGTGCAAACGACATCTATATTATTCCAGCGCCGCCATTGGCGAGGGCGCTATATCACACCACTGAACTAGAACAACAAATTCCTGACGGTTTGTTTACGGCAGTTGCACAAGTGCTTGCATATGTTTTCCAGCTTAAACAGTACCGAAAACGAGGTGGCGAGAGACCAAAACTGCAAGATTCTAATATGCCGATCCCACCTGATTTACGTCATTAGATCAATTGCTTGAGCTCTGCGTGATGAACCCTGATAATAGCGAGTTAGCTAATCTTCTTTTTATTGAGGTGATGGCGATAATTTGACGTGAGATGTTGGTACAGTGTTTGCTGTAGTAAGCCTGAACATTATAAGCCCATAGCAAAACAGCCCTGACTAAGATCTAATCCACTTGTTCAGAGAGCTACAACATAGCGAAACTGTCTAGATTTATGAAATTCTCCCTGCCTTTTGCGGACAAGCTACCTAAAATCCCTAACCGTGCCATGCCTGCGATTGGTGCACCTGTTATGGTACTTGCCACGCTCGCTATGGTGGTGTTGCCCATTCCAGCTTTCTTGCTGGATATGTTCTTCACCTTCAACATTGCATTGTCTATGGTTGTGCTATTGGTTTCGGTTTATACCCGCAGGCCTTTAGACTTCGCTGCATTCCCAACGGTACTTCTGATTGCCACTTTACTTCGATTGGCCTTGAACGTTGCTTCGACACGTGTGGTATTACTCCATGGTCATGAAGGTGGTGACGCAGCAGGTAACGTGATTGAAGCTTTCGGTAACGTGGTTATTGGTGGTAACTATGCGGTTGGTTTAGTGGTGTTCTTGATTCTGATGATCATCAACTTCATGGTTGTAACCAAAGGTGCAGGTCGTATCTCGGAAGTAAGTGCACGTTTCACGTTGGATGCCTTACCCGGTAAACAGATGGCAATCGATGCCGATTTGAATGCGGGTTTGATCGATCAAGATCAGGCTCGTACCCGTCGATTTGAAGTTACCAAAGAAGCGGACTTCTACGGTTCGATGGATGGTGCGTCTAAGTTTGTTAAAGGTGATGCAATTGCCGGTATTTTGATCCTGTTCATCAACATCATTGGTGGCTTGAGTATCGGTATGGCTCAGTTTGACCTTGGTTTTGGCGAAGCAATCGAAATCTATACGCTACTGACTATCGGTGATGGCTTGGTTGCACAAATTCCATCTCTATTACTGTCCATCGCAGCTGCGATGATGGTAACGCGTCAAAACACCGATGAAGATATGGGCGAACAACTTGTCTTCCAAATGTTCGATAACCCTAAAGCCCTAATGATCACTGCTGCAATCCTTGGCATCATGGGTATTGTTCCTGGTATGCCGCATTTCTCATTCTTGAGTCTTGCCATCGTTGCAGGTGCAGGTGCTTATTACATCGATAAAAAGAACAAGAAGAAGGCCGAACAACCCAACCTTCCGGCTACCGTTGAAGCTACTGGAGAAACGGGCTCGCAGAAGGAACTCTCTTGGGATGACGTTCAACCTGTTGATATTATTGGTTTGGAAGTCGGTTATCGTTTGATTCCGCTGGTGGATAGAGATCAGGGTGGCGAACTGCTTGAGCGTGTGAAAGGGGTTCGCAAGAAGCTGTCTCAAGATTTCGGTTTCCTGATTCCGGCGGTACACATTCGCGATAACCTAGAACTGACACCAAACAGTTACCGCATTACCCTGATGGGTGTTGCGGTGGGTGAAGCTGAGATTAAGCCAGATATGGAGCTCGCGATTAACCCGGGCCAAGTGTACGGAATGATCGATGGCGAACCAACGATCGACCCTGCATTCGGATTAGAAGCGGTATGGATTCGTGAAGAGCAGCGTGAACACGCACAAGCTCTAGGTTATACCGTTGTGGACTCGTCTACAGTACTGGCGACACACCTTAGCCAGCAGCTAACCAACAACGCATCTCAGCTCATTGGTCACGAAGAGGTTCAAAACCTACTTGAGATGCTTAGCCGTTCGACACCTAAGTTAGTGGAAGGCTTTGTACCGGATCAATTGCAGTTGGGTGTAGTGGTGAAAGTGCTACAGAATCTGTTGAATGAAGCCATTCCAATTCGTGACATTCGAACCATAGTCCAAACTTTGTCGGAATATTCAAGTAAGAGTCAAGAACCTGACATACTTACTGCGGCAGTTCGTATCTCGTTGAAACGATTAATTGTTCAAGAAATCAATGGAATAGAGCCAGAATTGCCAGTGATAACCTTGATTCCTGAACTGGAACAAATCTTGCATAAAACCATGCAGGCATCCGGCGGAGAATCTGCTGGTATTGAACCTGGTTTAGCCGAACGTTTACAAACCTCCCTCAGTCACGCTACACAAGAGCAAGAGCTGAAAGGTGAGCCCGCGGTGTTATTGACCTCTGGCGTGTTGCGTTCGACTCTGGCTAAATTCGTGAAGAACACGATCCCAAGCTTGAGAGTCTTGTCTTACCAAGAAATACCGGACGAAAAGCAGATACGTATAGTACAAGCTGTTGGTAATTAAGCCGCCTAATTAGAACGGACAATCGAATTGAAAATTAAACGATTTTTTGCAAAAGATATGCGAACGGCTCTGCTCCAAGTTAAAGAAGAACTTGGTTCAGAAGCGGTGATCATGTCTAACAAAAAGGTCGCAGGTGGCGTGGAAATTGTTGCCGCTATTGATGGCGAATCCAGCCCGTCAACAGCGAGCCAGAGACTAAATAAACCTCAGCAGCCTGCACAAAGCCAATATACGCAAATGGCCTCGCCCGCAGCTCCTACTGGACGACGTCAACTAGACGACGACAAGGTTAGCCTACAGTCGAATGCTGAAGGTGGACGCTCAATGACCAAGCGCTTTGCGAATATGCTTAAGCAATACAGTCATGGCGCAGATGATGAACCACAACATCGTGCTGAAAATGAAGATTCATTGTCAGCATTGCTCAATCGCCAATCAAGTACGGGTCATAAGCCTCATAGTCATCAGACTCAAAGCAATTTGCAGTCTCATGGCCATCAGTTATCTCGCGGTAACCAGCAGTCTCACGGAAATCTCGATTCAGCATTTGCTCGTGAAACCGGTTTGTCTAAGTTGATCGCTGAAGACCGCAGAGTAGAACGCCCGGCACCTCGCTTGGATCCAACCCGTTATGATCGTGGTCGAGAGAACACTCAATCCAAAGGTTCTGATACTGAAATGGAAACGATGCGCGAAGAGATGACCTCAATTCGTCGTCTATTAGAGCATCAAGTATCTGGGTTAATGTGGCAAGAAGTAGAGCGTCGTGAACCGCTCAGAGCCATGCTTATTAAGCGCCTTGAGCGTATGGGGGTATCTGCAGAGCTTGCCGATCAAATGGCTTGCTACATTCCTGAAGATACCAAACCTGCACGTGCGTGGAAGGCTTTGTTAGCCTTGGTTGCTGACCAAATCTCCGTTACACAGAAAGATATTTTAAAACGCGGCGGTATTGTGGCTCTACTTGGCCCAACCGGCGTGGGTAAAACAACGACGGTTGCAAAGCTAGCTGCACGTGCAGCCATGGAATATGGCGCTGATAACGTGGCACTAGTGACAACTGATACATATCGTATAGGTGCACATGAGCAGTTATCGATCTACGGTCGAATTATGGGTTGTCCTGTAAGAGTTGCTAAAGATTCTAGCGAACTGGCCGATGTAATATATCAGTTACGTAATCGTCGCCTGATTTTGGTCGATACTGCAGGCATGGGACAACGAGATGTTCGCCTATCTGAGCAGTTAGACACATTGATGCAAGAAAGTGGTTCCGTTATCAATAGCTACCTTGTGTTGCCTGCAACCGCACAGCGCAAAGTGCTGCAAGAAACAATTGAACACTTTAGAAGAATCCCGTTGTCGGGATGCATCATGACTAAGCTGGATGAATCCCTAAGTCTAGGTGAATTCATCAGTGTCGTAATACAAAATGCATTACCAGTTGCTTACATAGCAAATGGTCAACGAGTTCCTGAAGATATCGTTATAGCTCAGCCAAAGTACATGATTGCTAAGGCCAATGAGTTATTAGAAAAATCTACAGAGAATGAACCTCATTACTGGAATAGCGATTCTGAAGGACTCTAGGCGGCGGATAAATATGAATGAAAATATGATACATGATCAAGCTAGCGGCCTCCGTCGCTTAACGAAGCCTTCAATCACGAAAGTTATCGCTGTAACTGGCGGTAAGGGTGGGGTAGGTAAATCTAATGTGACGTTAGGTATGGCTATTTGCATGGCTCGCCAAGGCAAAAAAGTCATGGTACTGGATGCCGATTTAGGATTGGCTAACGTCGACATCATGCTGGGTATTCGTTCTAAGCGAAACCTAGGACATGTTTTGGCGGGTGAGTGTGAACTTAAGGATGCGATTGTCGAAGGGCCGCACGGAATTAAGATCATTCCAGCGACATCGGGTACACAAAGCATGACTGAACTTTCACATGCTCAACATGCTGGTTTGATTCGCGCCTTCGGTTCGCTTGAAGACGAGATGGACATCTTGTTGGTTGATACCGCGGCCGGTATTTCGGACATGGTGATTAGCTTCTCAAGAGCGGCGCAAGACGTAGTTGTGGTGGTATGTGATGAGCCTACCTCGATCACGGATGCCTACGCATTGATTAAGCTGTTGAGCCGAGAGCACCAAGTTCAGCGATTCAAAATTGTTGCAAATATGGTCAGAAGCTATCGTGAAGGCCGAGAATTATTTGCAAAGTTGACTTTGGTCACAGAGCGCTTCTTGAATGTGAGCCTCGAACTCGTAGCATGTATTCCTTTAGATGATAAAGTACGTCAATCAGTTAAGAGACAGAAAATCGTAGTCGATGCGTATCCTCGCTCTCCAGCTGCATTGGCAATCAGCTCTTTGGCTAACAAAGCATTGACCTGGCCAATACCAAAAACACCAAGTGGACACTTGGAGTTCTTTGTTGAAAGGCTGCTGAATCGTACTGAATTTATAGAGGAACCATTTGGTGAATAAAGCGCTTACTTACGACCAACACGCTAATCACAATAGCCAACAGGCTTTTTTTGAGAAGTATTCTGTGTTGGTTAAACGTATCGCTCATCACTTGTTGGGGCGATTACCGCCTAATGTATTGGTTGATGACTTAATTCAAGCTGGCATGATCGGCTTGATTGAAGCGCAACAAAACTATGATGGTACCAAAGGCGCAAGCTTTGAGACGTATGCTGGTATTCGGATTCGCGGGGCAATGTTGGATGATATTCGCCGTGGGGACTGGGTGCCGAGATCGGTTCATAAAAACAATCGAGAAATCAGCAGTGCAATCGCGGAATTAGAGGGTATTCTCAACCGCGACCCGAGTGATGCCGAAGTGGCAAAACATATGGGGCTCAGCTTAGAGCAGTATCACAGTGCTTTAACTGACATTAATTGCTCAAGACTGGTTGGAATCGAAGATTTAGGCGTCTCAGATGATGTAATATCTCCGAATGAAGACTCTCAAGATAATGCGCCTTTTCAAGGGGTTGCTGATGAGTCATTCCGCCAAGCTTTGATCGATTCGATAAAACAACTTCCGGAAAGGGAAGGCCTTGTGCTTTCACTTTATTACGACGAAGAACTCAATTTAAAAGAGATTGGGGAAGTGTTAGGTGTCAGCGAATCTCGTGTCAGCCAAATATTGAGCCAATCTATGCAGCGTTTACGCACTAAATTAAGTGCTTGGACACAGAACGACTAACAACACTGATCCTATTCAGTGGAGGCTAATTTGAACAAAAACATGAAAATTCTCATTGTTGATGATTTTTCAACGATGCGCCGAATTGTTAAAAACCTACTTCGCGACTTAGGTTTCAACAACACTCAAGAAGCAGATGATGGCTTGACCGCGTTACCTATGCTGAAAAAAGGCGAATTTGATTTCGTGGTAACTGACTGGAACATGCCGGGCATGCAAGGGATTGACCTGCTTAAACACATTCGCGCAGATGCAGAACTTAAGCACCTTCCAGTGCTTATGATCACCGCAGAAGCGAAGCGTGAGCAGATTATCGAAGCAGCGCAAGCGGGTGTTAATGGTTACATTGTGAAGCCTTTCACTGCTGCAACGCTGAAAGAGAAACTTGATAAGATTTTTGATCGCTTATAAGCATCAATAAATTTAGGCATTTGTAGATAAACATTGGCTGATAAGTTATCTGTTTATCTCGATAGCCTAAGCGCACAAAGTATGCGGAGTAAGGCCGAATTCAGGATGATTTCATTAGAACAAGCAAAAAAATTAGTAGAGCTGCTTGAGAACGACGAGCAGCAACACGCTGATTCTCTTGTGAGAAGCATTTATGAAGATAACTTTAGTCTTCAAGACAATCCAATGCTTCAAGAAATAGGAAGTCTGACACGCGACCTCCATGACTCTTTGACTCAATTCAATTTCGATGAACGCATCAGCGTTATCGCAAATGACGAAATCCCTGACGCAAGGGATCGCCTTCAGTATGTCATTGATAAAACGGAAGTTGCGGCAAACAAGACGATGGATGCAGTTGACCGCTGTATGCCAATCGCAGACAACCTACACGAGTGTTTACTTCAAGTAAGGCCTCAATGGAATGAACTGATGCATGGCCGCATTGAGCTGGCACAATTTAAAGCTTTATGTCACCGCATTGATGGATTGCTTGTCCAAGTAGAAGGCGACAGTACTGAACTACGTGGACAATTGACTGAAATCTTGATGGCTCAGGATTTCCAAGATTTAACTGGGCAGATAATTAGCAAAGTTATTACCTTGGTGAATGAGGTGGAAGGACGTTTGGTCGAGATTCTCACCGTATTCGGTGCGAATCAAAAAGAGCCAACACCAGAGTCAGAGAAGAAAGCATCGATTGCGCCTGAAGGTCCAATTATGAACCCAGAAGAGCGCGAAGACGCTGTTGCATCTCAAGATGAAGTCGACGATTTGTTATCCAGTCTTGGATTTTAAAGGTAACGTATGAGCTACGATTTAGACGAAGATATTCTTCAGGACTTTTTAGTCGAAGCAGGAGAGATCCTTGAACTCCTATCAGAGCAACTGGTAGAGCTTGAGAATAACCCTGACGACAAAGACCTATTAAATGCTATTTTCCGTGGTTTCCATACAGTAAAAGGTGGTGCTGGTTTCCTAGCATTAACTGAGCTGGTGGATACTTGTCATGGTGCTGAGAATGTGTTCGACATTCTACGAAACGGCCAACGCAGCGTAACATCAGGTTTGATGGATACCATGCTGCAGGCGCTAGATACAGTCAATGTACAGTTTCGCGCCGTGCAAGATCAGGAACCTTTAGTACCAGCTGACCAATCTCTATTGGATGAACTTCACCGTCTCTGCAAACCAGAGTCTGCGGATGAAGTGGCACCAGTAGAAGCGCCTGCACCTATTATCCCTGAACCTGTTGCTGCTGAGCCTGTTGTCGAAAGCTCAAACATCAATGCATCTTCAGTGGATGATATCTCTGAAGATGAGTTTGAGCGCTTGCTTGATGAACTTCACGGTAAAGGTGGTTCACCAACAGCACCTTCTGCACCAACACCGCCGCCAGCACCAGCACCAGCTGCACCTCAGCCTGTTGTTGACAGTGGTGATATTACTGATGACGAATTTGAAAAGTTGTTAGATGAACTGCACGGCGCGGGTAAGAGCCCGACAGCGGCAAGTTCAACGCCTCCACCACCGCCTCCTGCAGCACCTGTTTCAGCGATGTCTGAAGGCGATGATCTGATGACTGACGAAGAGTTCGAGAAGTTACTTGACCAGCTACACGGTTCAGGTAATGGACCTTCGATTGAAGAGTTGGATGCAGCAACTAAGCCTGCAGAAGTTAAGGCCGTTGCACCTCAAGCTGCGCCTACACCGCAACCAGCCGCGTCAGTAGCCGTTAAAGCAGAGCCGAAACCGAGCGTTCCAGCAAAAGCTGAAGTGAAAGCACCAGCGAAGAAACAACAAGCAGATGCCACAGTCCGTGTAGATACATCAACACTGGATACCATCATGAATATGGTGGGCGAATTGGTATTGGTGCGTAACCGACTTGTCAGCCTAGGCCTTAACAGTAACGACGAAGAAATGGCGAAAGCTGTCTCTAACTTAGATGTTGTTACTGCAGACCTGCAAGGTGCGGTAATGAAGACTCGTATGCAGCCGATCAAGAAAGTATTTGGTCGTTTCCCACGAGTTGTCCGTGACCTTGCTCGTAGCTTGCAGAAAGACATCGTTCTTGAAATGCGCGGCGAAGAAACGGACCTTGATAAAAATTTAGTAGAAGCACTTGCCGATCCCCTGATTCACTTAGTGAGAAACTCTGTGGACCATGGTATTGAAATGCCAGAAGCTCGTATCGCAGCTGGCAAATCGCAAACGGGTAAAGTGATTCTATCTGCCTCGCAAGAAGGTGACCATATTGAACTGGCTATCGTTGATGACGGTGGCGGTATGGACCCTGATAAGCTTCGTGCGATTGCAGTTAAACGCGGTTTGATGGACGAAGACGCAGCGTCTCGCTTATCAAACAAAGAGTGTTTTAATCTTATTTTTGCACCTGGTTTCTCAAGCAAAGAACAAATCTCAGACATCTCTGGCCGAGGTGTAGGCATGGACGTTGTGAAAACAGCGATCAACACACTGAATGGTTCAATCGATATCGATTCTGAAATGGGACAAGGCACCAAGATCACGATCAAGGTTCCACTGACACTTGCGATTCTACCCACCTTGATGGTCGGTGTTGCAGGTCACCCATTCGCATTGCCATTGGCATCGGTTAACGAGATCTTCCACCTAGATTTAAGCCGTACTAACGTGGTTGATGGTCAACTGACTATCATCGTTCGCGATAAATCTATTCCGTTGTTCTACTTGCAAAACTGGCTTGCACCAAAAGCAGGTATTGTTGAACTGCGCAAAGGACATGGTCACGTTGTTATCGTTCAACTTGGTAGCCAAAGAGTTGGCTTTGTTGTTGATACGCTTATCGGTCAAGAAGAAGTCGTGATCAAGCCACTTGATAAGCTTCTACAAGGCACGCCAGGAATGGCAGGCGCGACAATTACAAGTGACGGACACATTGCATTGATTCTAGATGTGCCGGACTTGTTGAAGCAGTACGCAGCTGCGTCAAGAATTTAATTTAAGGATAAATATGGCGATTAAAGTATTAGTCGTTGATGATTCGAGTTTTTTTCGTCGTCGCGTTAGCGAGATCATCAACTCAGAGGCTCGCCTAGAAGTCATTGATGTAGCAGTAAACGGCAAAGAAGCCGTTGAGAAAGCGAAACAGCTAAGACCTGACGTAATCACGATGGACATCGAAATGCCTGTCATGGACGGCATCACCGCCGTTCGTGAAATCATGGCCGCGTCTCCAACGCCTATTTTGATGTTTTCATCGTTAACGCATGATGGCGCGAGAGCAACGTTAGATGCTTTAGATGCAGGTGCTCTAGACTTCCTACCTAAGAAGTTTGAAGACATCGCACGTAACCGCGACGATGCGGTTGCATTGCTTCAACAGCGTGTGATTCAGATTGCAGCGAAGCGCGCGTTTATGCGTCGTGCTCCTATTGCGCCAAGAGCGACAGCAACGACTTCAACATCTACGCCATTGCGCCAACCGATTTCAACAGCAGCTTCAACTTCGACAGCGAAACCTGCGGTTACATCAACGGCGAAATTCAGAGCGTCAGGTAAGAAGTATCAGTTAACAGCAATTGGTACTTCGACTGGCGGCCCTGTGGCTCTACAGAAGATTTTGACTCGCATCCCTGCTAACTATCCACACCCAATTGTGTTAGTTCAGCATATGCCTGCTACATTCACCGCTGCTTTTGCTAGTCGATTGAACACCTTGTGTAAAATTGAAGTTCGTGAAGCGCAAGACGGTGATGTGTTAAAGCCTGGGGTGGCATATCTTGCTCCTGGTGGTAAACAGATGATGGTTGATGGCCGCGCAGGGTCTGCACGTCTAAGAATTATCGATGGCGGCGACCGCATGAATTACAAGCCTTGTGTGGATGTCACATTCGGCTCTGCAGCGAAGATCTACGGCGACAAAGTTTTGTCTATGATACTGACCGGTATGGGCGCAGATGGTCGAGAAGGTTCACGTATGTTGAAAACTGCGGGCTCGACGATTTGGGCACAAGACGAAGATAGCTGTGTTGTATATGGTATGCCTCAAGCTGTAGCAAAAGCTGGCATTTCTACTGAAGACCTACCTCTAGACCGTATCGCGGAAAGGATCTTGGTTGAAGTTGGGTTAGCTTAGGTAAATCGAAATGATTGTTTGGAGTGTTGCAAACCAAAAAGGTGGTGTAGGTAAAACGACCACGACCGTGACTCTAGCAGGTTTACTTGCGTTGAGGGGGCACCGTGTTCTGTTGGTTGATACTGACCCACATGCATCACTGACCACCTATCTGGGTTACGACTCAGATACGGTGGCATCGAGCCTGTTTGACCTGTTCCAGTTGCGAGAGTTTAAGGCACAGACGGTAAGACCTTTGCTTTTACAAACGGAAGTTGAAGGAATCGATATTATCCCTGCGCACATGTCTTTAGCGACATTAGACCGTGTAATGGGAAACCGTAGCGGCATGGGGTTGATCTTGAAGCGTGCTTTGGCCGCTTTGAAAGACGACTACGACTATGTGTTGATCGATTGCCCGCCAATTCTTGGTGTGATGATGGTGAATGCACTGGCTGCGAGTGATCGTATATTGATTCCGGTACAGACTGAGTTTTTGGCGATGAAGGGCTTAGAGCGCATGATTCGCACTTTGACCATCATGCAGAAGTCTCGTAAAACGCCGTTTAAGGTGACGATTGTCCCGACGATGTACGACAAGCGAACCAAAGCCTCACTGCAAACATTAACGCAGCTCAAAGATGACTATCCGAACCAAGTTTGGACATCTGCTGTGCCGATTGATACTAAGTTTCGAGATGCGAGCCTAAAGCGCTTGCCAGCATCTCATTTTGCATCGGGTAGCCGTGGTGTATTTGCTTATAAACAGTTGCTTATTTATCTCGAAAGGTTGGCGATAAATGAGCGCGAATAAAGAATCAACATTAGCGCAGCCAAGTCTCTCGAGTGAACAAGCACTGGATGATTACTTTACTGCGCTGTTAGGCGATGAAAACTTTGAATCTGACGATTTTTTTGTTGACGAGTCTAGCGACGAATCACAATCTGAAGAGCCAGAGCCAGAGCCAGAGCCAGAGCCAGAGCCAGAGCCAGAGCCAGAGCCA
>NZ_JAPHPW010000016.1 GCF_026241515.1 Vibrio sp. 14G-20 | reverse complement strand
GCCCATAGAGTTAGCTGCTTCAGGTATGGAGTACCCTTGATCAAGAACCAAACTTACAGCATCTAGTTTAAACTCAGTAGAAAATGTACGTCGTTGTCGTTTTGTCATTGAACACCTCATTTATGGTGGAGACTTTACCACCTAATTTGGTGTCCGGGATCATTAGACCACTACAATTGTTTGTAGATGTAGGTGAGTTTTGGGGTAGACAGGGAAGCGATTTTCCAGAATTCGAGGATGTGACAAATTTTATGAAAGCCATGGCGCGTGAATAAACTTAATCCCGAGTGTTGAACAAGTCTGATTCTTCTATATGAAATTATGCGATCATATTTAGTGGTAACTTCGCCTTAGCTATATTCTTAAAGCAAGTGTCATCATTAGACTGTGTAAGTGATTAGCCCGGTTCTGGGTAGGTCGAAAAACGAGTAAAACTTCATTTGCCATACTTGAAGTTATTCATGGGTTGCTAATATTCAATTTTCCGAAACTGATTTATGTCCAACTACGAGTTAGCCTTTGCAGCTCATTTATCCAATATCAACCGCTTTACTCAGTACAGATGTAATGTTGGAAGATGGAAACGACAACGACTTAACCACGCTCCCAGCGTCGTTAAGTCGTTATTGGTTTAAGGGCAGAGACTAGTTGAGTGCTTTGATCAGAGTGATTTCGCGTTTGATTTGCTTACTCTCTTGCTCAGTTGCCTGTGCTAGTTTCTTTTCGCGTGTGGTTATGGCTGCTTGTTTGGCTTCGTCAGATTTGAACATCAGCTCTTTTACGTTGATAGAAGCGATGTTTGTGTAGCGGCCATCGTCACTGGTTGGGATTGATATGGTTTCATCATTAATCAATGACTTTACGATCTCACGCTGTTCGTTGTAGCGGCTTTCTAAACCAGAAAGTGCCCAACGCTGCTGAGGTTTGCCTTCATACTGGCCGTTCTTTTCTTCTTTAAGATACTTGATGGTCATGTTACGGATTGTGCCTGCTTCTTCTCCATACTCGGCTTCAGTATCAAAGAGTACAGGGAACGATTCACCCTCTAGCACGCCGCCTTTCTTGGTTAGATGACCCATTCGATAGCTATTCATACCAATGCGGATTTCTGTTTCATCTTTTACCGGTGTGCCATCAGCAAACGCGAGGTTGGTGATGCGTGTACCTGCAGGCTGAGTGAGGTCGATGGTATAAGTTACGCCCGCGAAGAAGTCATTGGTCGAATATTTTGAAGCTCTACGTTCAGGGTTAAAGCTGTAGGTCACATCGCCAGGTTGTACTGAGTTGAAGTAGCCCGCAGACCATTCCATGTAGGTTCTTAACTCTTTGCCTGTCATCTGGTAGACAGTGATTTCGCCACCTGCGTATTGGTAGTTGTACGCGATGTCTTTGGCTTTGATTGGGCCAACATCAAGCTCTGCATTATCGTTGTCTATTTGAAGTGCGATGACATTGGCTTTGGGTGCATAGAAGAAGCTCGCTTCTTGGTATAGCGCACTGATGCCTGTGTCTTGAACATGGACTTGAGGGATACCGCGGATTTCGTTTTCAGGGACTAAATCAACGCCGGTAAGCTGAGCGACAGGTCTGTTCGCCATTTCTCGGAGTTTTTTATGATAAGGCTGGTATAGCTCGTCCATATTCTCATCAGAATCGATACCTTTGATTTTATAAGTGAAGCTGTCTTTGTTGACGAGAGTGAATGTGCCATCGCGCTCTTCAAATTGAAGATCGATACGAGATAGGGCTCGGCCATATTTGTCGGGCTCAGTAATAATAACGCCATTCACAACGGCCTTATCGATGCGAGTGTGCATGTGACCAGCGACGATGGCATCAAGCTCTGGGTTTGCATTGGCAATGTCGGTGACACCGGTGTCGGCAATGTCATTCTCGTTCTCAATCCCCATATGGGCAACCAATACGATAGCATCCACTTTATCATCAATCTCTTTGACGATTTTCTTCACTTCCAAGGTTGGATTAGTGAAAGTGACGCCTTCTAAACGGTTTGTACCTTGCGCAAAGACCTCCGTCATTGGGGTATCCATTCCGATCACGCCGATCTTAATGCCACCGCGTTCTAGAATGGTGTAACCCGGTAAGAATGGATTTCCGTTTTTGTTCTTGATGTTGCCACCGAGAGACTGCCCTTTAAATTGGGTAACGGCTCTGTTGAGCGTTTTAAGGCCAAAGTCGAATTCGTGGTTACCTAAAACCCATACATCGTATTTCATGTGATTAAAGCCCAGCATCATTGGATCAACGGGTTCGTCTTTGAAGGTTTCAACGAAGTTGCCTTGGATGGTGTCGCCAGCATCGACAAGGATAATGTTAGATTGCTCTTTGCGGATCTCACCAACCTTGGTCGCGATTTGGCTCAAGCTACCACGAGTGTTGAGTTTATCTGCCGCGTAATCCCACGCCATAAAATGACCGTGGATATCTGAAGTACCCAGTATCGTGACATCGTGTATGTCGCCATCAGCTGCAAAGGTGGGAAAGGCTAGAGAGAGTAGGATGGCGCTTGATAGTATGTGTCTTTTCATAAGTATGTTCACATCGTGGTTTTAAGTATGACGCTACCATATAGAATCGAGATTACCTTATGGGTGAACAGTGTCATATTTACAGTGATATAACTTACTGATGTTTCAAATAAATGTGATTCATGACCATCTCGTAACCACTTAAGTTATGGAGAAACGCATTACAACTCTTTACTGCGTTCTCAATACTCAATTCCTTGAATCAAACTTCCTAAGCGAATCATTTTCCGTAAACACTTCTGCCTTTGTTCAAGGTGATTGGGTTATCCCGCTATTTCCAATGCTTCTTAGCGCGGTCTTAATATTTCTATTATTAACTATATCCTTAACTTATTGTTATGTTATAACATAATAATAAGTGTTGTTTTTGGATGCTCGGTGGGAATTTGAATAAACCTGTATTGTCTGTGCGCGGGCTCTGCGCTGATGGTTTGGCTAACTGGAGAGCCGTCTCCGACGTGACATTTGATGTGAACGATGGTGAATGCGTTGCCATCATTGGGCCCAATGGAAGTGGAAAGTCCAGTTTGCTGAAAGGCATTACAGGCGAATATAAAACCGTCGCGGGTGAGTTGATGTTGTCTGGTATTGCGCTTGGAAGTCTTGAGCGGCAGCAGGTAGCCAAGCAAGTCGCGGTGGTTACTCAGCATGAGCATGTTGACCCTCGTTTGAGTGTTGCTGAGTATGTTGGCTTAGGCCGTACTCCTCATACGTTTTGTTGTAGCGCAAAAGAGCACAAACGAGCGGTTCAGCAGGCGATGCAAGATGTCGGACTTCTTCACAAAAGCCAGCGGTGCTTTGGTGAGCTATCCGGTGGTGAACAGCAACGTGCAAGTATTGCTCGCGCCTTCACACAAGAGCCGAGGCTTTTACTCTTAGATGAACCCACAAACCACCTTGATCCTCTCGCTCGCCTTGAACTTCTGAGCCTAATTAAACAACGTGGCATTGCGTCTGTTGTTGTGTTGCACGATTTACCTTTGGTGGCGCCATTCGCTGATAAAGTCCTGTTGATGTCAGGCCAAAAAATGGTGGCGTTCTCTGCCCCAGATACGGTGATGCAAGACCGATACATGATCCCTGTTTTTGGATTGCGCGTTCTTACGTTCAACCATCCTGTTATATGCAGCACCATCCATCATTTTGAAGCTGCATCAACTTACTCAACTCACTTAACTCTCTCTAATCACTCTTTAATAGGAGCAGCCCAATGAAGTGGCCTGTAATTTCCAGTCTTTTGTTTCTTTTACCTTTCTCTTTTGCGCATGCGACAAGCACTCAATACCCAGTGACGGTTGATAATTGCGGGAGCCCACTGACCATTGAAAAGCGCCCCTCGCGTACGGTTGTGCACGACACCAATATGACCGAGATGGCGTTTGCTCTTGGTCTTCAAAAGGAGATGGTGGGCGTTACAGGTATTACTGGTTGGTACAAGATGTCGAGTTTGTTCGAAGAACGTTTAGGAGACATTCCTGAGCTAGCACCTAAGTATCCTTCATTAGAAACATTGATTGCTGCTGATGCTGACTTCTTTTTCGCTGGCTGGAATTACGGAATGAAAGTGGGTGGTGAAGTGACACCTCAAACACTGAAGCCATACGGGATTGATACCTTGGTACTTTCTGAAAGCTGTATTCATACCCAGAGTCAAAAGGAAGGCGCGACAATGGATCTGCTTTATGGCGACATGCAAAAGCTAGGCGTTATTTTCGACAAGCAAGCAGAAGCCGAGGCTTTGGTAAGCAGCTGGAAAGAGAGAGTTGAAAAAGTAGCAGAAAAGCAGAAAGCATCAGGTAAGCCGAGCCCAAAAGTGTTCTTGTTTGATTCGGGTGAAGACAAGCCTTTCACCGCGGGTAAGTACGGAATGCCAAACGCAATGATTGAAGCAGCTGGTGGTCAAAATATCACAGGCAATATGGAAGCTAGTTGGGCTCGAACCTCTTGGGAGAATGTCGCTCGTGAAAACCCAGATGTGATTATCCTTCTGGATTACCAATCGGCGAGTGGTGCCGATTCGTTGCAACGTTTCCTCGAAGCCCATCCGTTAATGAAATACACCAATGCGGTCACTTCTGGTCGCTATGTCAAACTGCGTTATGAGCAACTCACCCCTGGGCCTGCCAATATCGATGCTATTGAGAAACTTGCAGAGGCGTTCGTTTCTGAGTGATCGGGAAGGTTGTTATATGAAATCTTGTTATTGATAAGAGTAGTAGTCCGTTGATTTTATTTGATAAATATCGAGCAGCATGGCTAACAGGTATCACTGCCATGCTGCTCGCCTTCATGATGAGTTTACAATTTGGCTCAGTCCCTTTGTCTTTTAAGGAAGTGATTGTAGGGCTGAGCTCTTTCACTGATCCAACGCCGGATATGACCAGTCGAATACTGATCGATCTAAGGTTACCTAGAGCATTGTTAGCGGTTATCGCGGGTGCAGGGCTGGCGATGGTTGGGGCGTTGCTTCAAACCTCGACACGAAATGATCTGGCGGATCCGTTTCTGTTTGGCTTGTCATCTGGCGCGTCTGCTGGTGCGGTGTTGGTGATCACCAAAGTGGGAGACGCTCTGGGTGTTTGGTCACTCCCACTGGCTGCATTCTCGGGTGGTATTGTGTCGGCGACGGCCGTTCTGATTCTGTTTTCGATGCAGAAGAAAAAAGGTAATGACAACTTGATCTTGTGTGGTTTGGCGATCTCATTTCTATTCGGAGCCATCACGAGTTTTTTGATTTATTCAGGCGACCAGAGAGCGGCGAGTTCGATTTTGTTCTGGACGATGGGAGGCTTAGGGCTCGCACGTTGGGATAATTTGATTTTTGCCTTGGCGGGCGTGTTGTGTCTTATTGCGTTGATTTTCAAACGTTATCGCGAGCTCGATACTTTGTTGGTGAGTGAACAGACGACAAGCTCATTGGGGATCAATGTGCACCGCCTACAAAGCGAGATTTTTCTTTGTTGTGCGTTTTGCACTGCGTCGATTGTATCGATGACCGGAGTGGTCGGTTTTATTGGCTTGATGGTACCCCACTTAGTTCGACCATTTTCAGGTGTCACTCACAAGCGAGCTCTGCCTTTGGTTGCCTTATGGGGCGCGGTTCTTTTACTGTTTGGGGATGTGATTAGCCGAACCATATTAGCGCCACAAGAACTGCCTGTAGGGATTGTGACGGCAGCTCTTGGCGGGTTGTTCGTTTTGTATCTTGTTTGGCGTAAATAGTGTGTGCTCAATTCCACCAAACTACACAGGCAGTAAGATGATCTTGCCGTTCAAGCGTGTGGTTTTCGATTCAATGAGATCAATCGCGGTTTGCACTTCATCGAATGGCAGATAGCGGTCGACGTCGAGCTGAATGTCGTTTGTGATGAAGTGATCTAGCATGCTTGTGAATTTAGCACGGCGAACATCTTTACCTTCGGCTTCTTCCCAATAGCGTAAGAAGAAGGTGCTGAAATCGATGCCTTGGCTTTTCGCGTGCTTAAAAAAGCGTGGTTCGTAAAAATCCAGCGACAGCGTTCCATAGTTGATAAAGCGCCCATTGTTGCCAAGGGTGTGAATAAGATCGGTTCCGGGTGAACCGCCAATCGCATCAAAGGCAACGGTTGGCATAGGCAAGCCTAACTCCTTGATTTGAGAAACTAGATCAGCGTTCGAATCTAACGCCCAACTAGAAGTGGCTGGGTATTGTTCCGGCTGTGATGTAACGACAATGATTTTGAAGCCGAGTGATGCTGATAACTGGGAAAAGATCTTACCGATGGCAGAGCTGCCTGCGTTGATGATCAACACATCTTCTTGGGTTAGCTTCGCTACTTCTGTCGTCAATACCCATGCGGTTAGCGCATTAATGTACAACTGACAGGCGTAGCCATTATCTAGATGCTGAGGAATTTGGAACAGGTCATCTGGTGATACATCGACGTAGTTCTGCCATGTTCCACTGGTTGCTACGAGCACTCGCTGATCCATTGCAAACTCAGCATTGCAGGACTCTACAACCCTTCCTACCGCTTCAAATCCCGGTACTCTCGGCGGCTGGTGGCTATGTTTGTATTGGCCCACACCATAAATCGACAACAGATCACTAGGGTTGATGTTAGTCGCTTTAATTTGTACGCGAACTTTATCTTTGTCTAGTGCCCCTAAAGCGACATGTTCTAACTTGAGAGATTCTTTTGGCTGACCGAAACGGAACTGGCTAATTCGGGCATTTTGCTTAGTGTCAGTCATAGTTCGGATACCTTTATGGGTTATGAGTACTGCATTGATTTTAAGTGTAGCGTGTTCATAAACAATCTTGGGTCGCTAATATTGCTCAACATAGCTGGTGTTGGTAAACAGTCGTCATCAACGTAGTCGACATAGTCTGCCGCCGAATCGAAGATCAAAATATCCAAAGCCAAACGATCCAAGCCATAACGGCCTCGGTGGATCATATCCGCTGAAAACACCAATAAGTCCCCGGCTGCTAATGGTATTTGCTTACCGCCAGATATGTCATCGCTGCTCACTTTGCCGTTTTCTTCTTGGCGAACATTGTACTCTTCTTCGTTGTCCCAGCGTTTGTGAGTGCCGGGGATAAGCTCCATACCGGGCTCGTCAAAAATAGGGATTCGCAGGTGCAATATTTGGGTTTCCATGATGACTTTCATCTGGTCATCAATGTCATAGTCGTATTGACAGTCGCGATGCCAGAAGTCTTTTTGTTGCGGGTTCACAGGGTTGAAGAACAGCTGCGTGTTCATGAATGCCGGTTTGTTCGGTATTACCGCATCAACCACTTCCATCACTTGTTTTGAGCTGATGAAGTCAAAAAGTACGCTTCTATCACCGGCAGGCAAATATTCGCTTCCGGTAATTAAAGACGAGTTAAATGCTTCTTCTTTATAGAATTCTTCGTTGTCTGCTTTCCATGATTCATGGAATTTCAGCACGACTTTTCTAAGCGATGCAATTTGAGCTTCATCGAAATAATTTCTGATAACAAAGTAACCATGTTCGTTGTAACGGTCACTTAATTGTTGGCTGTTTTCTACCACTGACTACCTTCATTCATTCTTTACTGTGTAATAACTAGGGGCTGTTGACCTTTCGTGGTTAAGTTTTGTTCGGATGGGGACGTCTAGTCAAAATCGTTTTAGGCGCGGCGAAGAGTATGTAGCCTAGTCATTCTAAGCAAATATTCTTCAACAAAGCATAAAACGATTTTTGTGGGGGCGCCTAGCCGAACCCTTCGGGCAGCTCTTGTGGTTCATTTCTACTGCGTTATCGGCTTTTCATGTAGGCCAGCTACACGTCAAAGCCTCTTCCTTGTATAAATTTTCCACAAGATGCTGCAAAACCCAGCTCGAAAGGTCAACAGCCCCTAGAGATTTCTTGGGCGCATAATGCCAGACAGTCGTCATTCAACCAAGTAACGAGTGCAGAAGCCTGTAAATCCCGTGATGCTATGAAGCCATGTGTGGACGAGTTTTACATGCCGATCCATGTAATGAACTCATGCGATACAGAACTCCCTATATGTGACACATCCCCTATTTTACAAAGTGTAATGATTCATGTGGTGAATAAATTCATGATTTCGATAACTATTGACCATATTGTGATTTGATTGGCTTAGGGAAGAGAGTAAATCATGGATGGTTTTTCGCTGGATATGAGAACACTTAATTTCATTATTATTTTGTTCTCTTTCATTTACTGTATTGGCTTATTGTTATTTCAATTCACTCAACAGCCGATTAAAGGGCTTTCAATTTTTTCCATTTCAATATTTGTTATCGGAAGTGGACCTTTGATGTTGAGTCTAAGAGGGGATCTCCCTGATTGGATCACTGTTATTAGCGCCAACATGGTCATTGCGCTTGGCTTTCATCTCGCCTTGTATAGCTTATGCTTATTCCGAGAATATTCCTTAAAATGCACCTACCTCAGCAGTCTGATGATGTTGGCTCTTTTGCCATGTTTTATTTATTTCACTTACTACGAACCTTCCATCAAGGCTCGAATTATCCTCATTAGTTTATATCTGGCTTTTGTGACTCTTTGCACTGCCTTTGCGGTATTGAAGGGTCAACGTGATGACTTGATCTTAGCAACTCGGATGATGGCCTTGTCATTTACGATATATGGCGGGTTTATGGCTTTCCGAGTAATGGTGACGTTATTTTCAGCTGAGCTGCAGGATTTCATGGAGGCCGCACTCATTCATCAACTTGCCTTTTTAGTGAGCATCGTTCTTATCGTGTCGATGAGCTTTACAATGCTTTGGCTGATTAACGCAAGGTTGCTTAGTTCTATTCACGAGCTGTCCTACAGCGATCCTTTAACGGCACTTGGAAACCGCAGAGCATTAGATGAAATGGTACCAGTTATCATGAAGCAGGCGGGTACTACGCCTGTCAGTGCCATTATGATGGATATTGATAATTTTAAGTCGATCAATGATCAACACGGGCACATTGTGGGTGATCTCGTCATCAAGTCTTTTGCTGAAATGGTTCAAAGTGCGATAAAAACATCGGCCAAAGCCAGTGCGTTTCGTTTTGGCGGAGACGAGATAATGATTTTATTGCCTAATATCGATTTCCAACAAGCTCATGTTATTGCCTGCAAGTTACGATTGTCTATTTCAGAGGTATCAGTAGTACAAGGACATGAGATGTTTCTTACATCGAGTTTTGGTGTTGCTCAGCTTCACCCGCATGAGAGTTGGAATGGGTTTATTAGCCGAGCCGACAAAGCGTTATATCAAGCGAAAACAAACGGTCGCAATATGACTTCAATTTGTCCTAGTCATATTAATCAACTCGCTACTGCTTGATGAGTACAGATCTCTAAGCGGTAGTTTGATGAGATCACTAGTTTGATGCGGTTCACTGTTTTGACTCGGCCATTATATTGTTGGCTGTGGCGCTGAGTCTGTTTTTTGGCTTTGTGTTAACTTCTGAGGGGGAGTGGCTTCAGTTTCTTCTGCAGACGTAAAATGCTTATCCGTTAGCGTCACGGTCATTGCTTCATGTTTCACCGTTGTGGTTGCCGTTTCTGACTGGGCTTGGTCTGTAGTCACAGGTTCTGCGAATGCCATCATTGAGGTTGTAAAAATGATTGTTGCTAGTGCGATTTGAGCGAGTGTTTTCATTGGGCTGTATCCTATTGGGCAAGAGGGAATTACTAATAGCTGATACGTGCACTATAAAAATTATCTGGAGGTCGTTCTTATCATTTTACGCCACCGTAAAACTTATACGGTGGATGAATATTTTGCTTGGCATGATTTGCTCGTTCTTATTTGCCAACACCCAAGCATGACGACGTTCAACTTACTGCCACATCACTAAGACCGCTGCGATAGAAAGCAAAATGAGCGCAAGAATGTCTTTGCGCGCGATGCTTTGCCCTAACCAAAAGTAGGATATCAACACCATGAAGATCACTTCGACTTGACCGAGTGTCTTTACGTACGGCACGGCTTGAAGTGACATTGCACTAAACCAGCCAAGAGAGCCAATCACACTGGCTAGGCTAGTCATCACAACCAATCTCGACTTCTTGAAGATCTGGCGTAATGTGTCGCGCTCTTTGAGGAAGAGATAAGTACAGATGATGAATGTCTGAAGGGTAATCACCAGAAACAGAACCCAAGCAGCGCTATGAGGGAAGGGTAGTCCAATGCTTAAACTGGCTTCTCGCACCCAAAGAGAGGTTAAAGCAAAGGCGGTACTGCAAGCCATGCCCAACAAAAAGACTTTGGGAGATAGGCTTCGCCATCCTGAAGCGCTACTCATGATGAGCACACCCAAGGTACCGATTAACACGCCTATCCAGCCTGTTACGGTTAATGCCGTACCAAAGAAGAGTACCGAAAGTACTGCCGAAACGGGAGCCTCACACTTGGCAAGCCCAGCACCAATCGCATAGTTTTCTAGCTTAAACAGCATCACCATCAAGCCGGTCGCAAGGATCTGCATAATAGCGGCGGCTACTATGTAGAAAACAAACTCACTGGAAAAATTAGGCGCGGAGACTGGCTGCCATTGGTATAAAGCGTAGAGGTAGAGAAGTGCAATTGGTCCTGCCCAAATAAAGCGAGCCAGTGTCACGCCAGCCACGCTCATTGTGCCGGCTAGCTTGCTTTGAAAGGCATTACGCCAAGATTGGCTGAAGGCAGCAAGCAGGGTAAAGGCGATCCAACTAAAAGACATGACGCTTCCATGAGTGATGTAATTTGATGGTGATACTAACAAAAAATTACATGATAAGAAGTGTCATGATCTGTTTATAACCATAGGCTCACCTTTATTCTTTATTCAGTAGTAGAGAGATTTTTAATAGTTCGACGCTTTCTTCAGAAGATCGGCTGTTTCTTGTTTTTGAAATAGAACAACGCGCTAATCAAAACGAACAATAAAGCGAAGTAATAGCAAAACGAAGATAGCGATGCTAGGAAAGCAAGGTTCTGTTCTATTTCTTGCTCGGTGTAATTATTAGAGACCAACTTGTAGTAGTAAGCATATAAAATACCGATCAGTCCGTATCCGAGGTTAAACATCAAACCTTTGAAACTAAGAACCGTGGCTCGGTTGTGTGATTCGGTTTTTTTATTCAGATGGTAGCTGATGAAAATGTTCATCGTCATGATGATAAAGATTAACACCAACGCCGGAATGACCCCGTAAATCGACCAACCTAAACTGATCCAGTAATAAGTCGCCATGCTTGCCAATCCCATAACTACAATGAAGGTTTTAGCCTCCATGCTCTCTGCTAATCTTCGGCTTTGCCCTGCCAATATAATCTTAAGCAAGCTTATACCCGCGCCAATAAAACCAAAGTAGATAATTGGAATATCAATGGCCAGATAGTATTGGCTGTTCATGGTTAAGAACATGCGTGAGGTGTGTTCGAATAGGCTGTAGTAGAGCAAAATGAACAGCACGTAAGGCGTAGCGAATACCCATTTACCCGCATCGATCGTCAATTTGAGACTTGAGATGGTGGTTGCTAATTTGGTTTGGTCACTTGGCATCACCTTTTTCTCTTCGCGCATATTAATCGCGGCATAGATGGCGATCATCGCTACAAATAGGGTGGCGAACACAGGAATACGCATCAGATCTTTAGTGCTTTCTGGTTCGACTAGTCCAAGGAAATGAAAGATGTTCGTCATAAAGTTCACATCGTACATCGCCGCACCAATCAGCGTAACAAAGATACCGACCGTTGAGGCGACACGAAGCTGAATTTGCAGCACTCGAGGCCACAACTCTTCATTGCCTTGTTCTTTTAAGGTGTCGTAAGCCAATGCCTCGTCGGCGCCGCTGGCCAGTGCCATCGCTAAGCCACTGAGAATCCGGTTAATCAGAAAGACAATGAACACCAAGTCGGGGTTGCCGGTTGGTACTAGCGCGATCATTGCGATCTCAACAAACATCACAATCGAAGACAACACCACCAGTTTCTTGCGGCCCAAGGTGTCGGCGAACGCGCCCGACGGCACTTCAGCAAGTACAATAGTGGCTGCCCAAACTACATTGAGCATCGCGAATTGAGAAAGGGTTAGCCCGTAATCTAAATAGAGTAGGGTGAATATAGGGTAGTAAAAACGCGCAAAGTAGCTGCTTCGAAACATTAAGAAGTAGCGGACATTGGGAATGTTAAGGATCTCTTTGAGCGTCATGATAATTTCAGTATTTTAGATAACACATCATTATGTATAACCCTTTTACTCTTTTAAATCATGGAATTGTTGTCAAATCCCTAAAATATCTGGTTTGGGTGATCTTCGAGATCATGGTTCATAGTCGGTTATAGGCTTCTGTTCTTCAAATCACTTCCCCCATTCATTTAGTTTGTGGTGCTCGTTTCAACTTGCTTGACTGATTTTGGTGCAAGATCGAACTTCTACAACGTCGCTCTCGCATTTACATCTTATTGTATGATTTAATTATTGGTAGTAATGATACGCAATGAATCCAATGTAATTGAGGAAGCGAGCATGATCTTAGAGTCATTCAGTCTGGAAGGTAAAGTAGCGATAGTGACTGGCTGCAACACGGGGCTTGGGCAAGGTATTGCATTAGGCCTAGCGGAAGCTGGTTGTAAGGTTGTCGGTGTTAACCGAACAGAACCTGAAGAGACTATTGAGAAAATGAGTGCAGCAGGTCATTCGTTCCTAAACGTGAGTGCTGATCTTCTCGATCAAGCGTGCATTCCAGAGGTTATAGAGCGCACTTTGGCTGAGTTTGGCCAAGTCGACATTCTCGTGAACAATGCAGGAATTATTCGCCGCCAAGATGCTATTGAGTTCTCAGAGCAAGATTGGGATGACGTAATGAACGTGAACACTAAGACTGTCTTCTTTATGTCTCAGGCTGTTGCAAAGCAGTTTAAGGCTCAAGGCACTGGCGGAAAGATCATTAATATTGCATCGATGCTCTCATTCCAAGGTGGCATTCGAGTTCCTTCCTATACGGCTTCAAAAAGTGCTGTGATGGGAGTGACACGTGCGATGGCGAACGAATGGGCGCGCGACAATATCAATGTGAATGCGATAGCACCCGGTTATATGGAAACGAACAATACTCAAGCTCTGCGTGAAGATGCGGTGCGCAATCAAGCGATTCTTGAGCGTATTCCGGCTGAACGTTGGGGTAAACCGCAAGATATCGCAGGTCCTTGTGTGTTCTTAGCCTCATCAGCATCGGATTACATTAACGGCTATACCATTGCTGTTGATGGTGGTTGGTTAGCTCGTTAACTGACCTTGTAACAAACACGGTTAAGAATTTTAAATTTGCAGCAATCTTGCAGGAGAACATAAATGAAAATCGCTTTAATGATGGAAAACAGTCAGGCAGGTAAAAATGCCATGGTTGCAACTGAGCTAGAGTCAGTGGCGGGTGGTATTGGTCATGATGTTTTTAATCTAGGTATGACCGACGAGAATGATCACCACTTAACGTATATCCACTTAGGTGTCATGGCTAGTATTCTCATCAACTCAAAGGCTGTGGACTTTGTTGTGACGGGATGTGGAACAGGGCAAGGTGCTTTGATGTCACTGAACCTGCATCCGGGTGTGGTGTGTGGTTACTGCCTAGAACCATCTGATGCGTTCTTGTTTAATCAAATCAACAACGGCAATGCTATCGCTCTTGCTTTTGCTAAAGGCTTTGGCTGGGCTGGTGAGCTGAATATCCGTTACATATTCGAAAAGGCTTTCACTGGTGAGCGTGGCCAAGGTTACCCACTGGAGCGTGCAGAGCCACAGCAGCGTAATGCAGCAATTTTGAATGAAGTAAAAGCGGCGGTGGTAAAAGACAACTTTATTGATTCGCTAAGAGCAATCGACCAAGATCTCGTGAAAACAGCGGTTGGCAGCGAGCGTTTTCAACAATGCTTCTTTGAGCATTGCCAAAACCCAGACATTGCAGACTACGTTCGTTCACTTTTAGATTAACTTTATCAAGAGCTTACTTAGCTGCTAGATGAAGATAGAAGATAGAAGATAGAAGATAGAAAAGAGGAGCCCTGAGGCTCCTCTTTTGTTTTGCTCTGTGAACCTGATAACTATTTTTGGCGTGAACAGGTCATATGTGACTCGCTTTAGATGATCAGTTCACACGCTTGAAGTTAGGCAATAAGGTTTCTGGCTGCTGCGTTACAAACGCTTTACTTGGTGAGTAGGCACGGAAGTAAACAAACCAGTTTTCGTCTTCTCGGGTTTGCACCCAGTTAGCCTCATTCACACCTGCTGGTTTAGTTGGCGAGAAGTGGAAGGTGTAATTACCTTGTGCGTCTTTGACCGTTCCTTCGATGTTTGAACCTACATCGGCACGCTCAATGTCGTTGTCGATGATGGCGCGGTTCTCAACGTTATAAACAGTGATTGTCCAGAACAAATCGGCGAAATTAACATCGCCATCCAACGTCAAAGTATAGTGATTGCTGCCATTAAGCCCATTTGCATTGTCATCACGGTAGTTGTCTAGGTAGATCTGACCCCAACCGCCGTTTTCGAAACCGTGCATCGCAATATCGTTGGTCACCGCTTCATAAAACCAAGCCGCACGTCCATCGAGATCCATACCGTAGTCACGATCTTGGTTCGGAGTCGAAGCTGTTGCTATTTCCCACGAATTACCTTCATTACCGTAAGCTGCGTGTGGCAAGCGTTCCGTTTTGTTGAAGTCGATGTTCTTAACCATAGCTTCACCCATGACGACAGCTTGCTCTAAGATGTCACGCTGCTGAACTGATGGCGTAAACGCTTTACCTTTTTCAATACCTAATGGACGTAGCATGTCGTGCATCATACGATCGCGCTCTGCTACTGGCTCAGCTTGAATGGCTTCATTCAACGTATTCCAAAATGCCATGCCTCTTGGGTGCTTGGCGTCTTCACCACGCTCAGGGAAGTTTACGCCGTTATCACTCAGTGGCTTACCGTTGAGGTCTGTAATTTTGAGAGCCTCTAAGTCTTTCATACGTTGCTTATCTGACTCTGCCATTAAGCGAACACCGAAGAAAACATAGTTGGTGTCCGACTCAAAAACCTTAGCGCCTTTTGGCAGATTACTCGGTGTTTCTGCTCCTTTGGCTTTTACCACGTAGACGCCCGGTTCGGTCATCTGAGAAATACCGATTTGCCACATGGTGTGTACTGCGCCGCGCAATTCATCTGTGGGAATTTCTATAACAACGGGCTCTTTCTCGACGTTAAACCAAGTAATCGCGTAAGGTGTAGATGTGTTGTAAGTTAAGCCTCCTAGCTTAGATTCGTGAGACTCAACATAAGTAATTTGGCCGTCCTCAGCACCCATATCAGCATAGGCTTGTTTCCATGCGTAGTTTGAAACTAAAGGTACCGACCAAATGTAAGCTTGTGACGCACGTTGATAGTCCATCAGTTCAAACAACTTTGCTGAGCTTTCTTGTGTTGGAATACCATGAAGAAAGTCGGTTTCGAAAGTGAAGTCTCCCGCGCGTGTTTGAAGAGTTTCTGTTGGGTTATCGTTTCCTGCAATCGCTGTTGCTGAAAACAAGGCCGTTACGGAAATGAGCATCGCTGTCGATCGTAGTGGGCAAGTGAGAGTGCCGGCTATTGCTTTAGATAAAATGTTCATGTTGTGTCCTCAAAAATTCGAAGCTTATTTTTTAATTTGAAGCTTCTCGCTGAATTTAAAACCGTTCGTTAGAAATGCTCAGTTAAAACTGCTTTGTTAGAAATGCTTAGTTAAAACTGATAGTTAAATTCGATGCGGTGATCACCGTCTTCGATACTGGTGTTTTCAGTCCAGTTTGCAAAATAACGAACGTTGGCTCTTGGAGAGATCTGATAGCTCGCTGCAAATTCATGTGCGAATACTGAATCACTGCCCTCAAAGCCAAAATCTTTGAATGTTGAAGACCCCGACATTGTGCCTAAATACATTGGGTTATAGTTCAGCCAAATCTTGTCAGTTAGTTGCATCTTGGCGTACATACCTGCGACGTAGAAAGTACCGTGCATGTTGTAGCGGTCGCGAAGCTGATCGGCGTCGAGATCGCCTCCAGTGCCTTCAACCAACTCTTCACCTGCAGCAACACCGACACCCGCAAGCGGGTAGAAGTTAAACATGCCCATTTGTGGTAATGCTTGAATAAAGCTGTAAGACGCACTGCCTTGGTTGCTATCGAAATCCCAAGACATATCAACTTGAGTGCCTCGGCCATTAATTAGGTCTACACCAAAGTTTCTAAAGCGGATGGAATCAACACTGTTGTCTGCATCTCGACCGTTCCAACCAATAGCCTCACCAGCGATACCTTTGATTTCAAACACATTCATGCCCATGGTGGTATCACTACCAGTGTCGTAGGTTTGTCCAACTTTTAGGTTTAAGCCCTTGTCGGTGTAGCCGAAGCCGGCTTGTGTGTAGACCGCCAATGGGTCTGACATATCTTGAACTTCTGTCTCTTCAGCGATAGCACCGCTAGCCAACAAAAGAGGGGTTAGAGAAAGGATCGAACGTTGTAATAACATAGCTGCCTCATAGAGTTATTTCACTACATCCGTGTACTTCGTGAAGGTGGGATAACTATACAAAGTGGACTTTGTTAAGTTAATTCATATAAACTTAACCATTCGTTAAGCAATGCTTTATGGTGTCTCATGAAACTGAACAATGTCGATCTGAACTTATTGAAAGTGTTTGTGGTGGTGTATCAAGAGAAGAGCTTGCGAAAAGCGGCTGAGAAGTTGTTTGTCTCGACACCTGCAGTTAGCCAAAGCATCAAGAAACTTAAGGAATCCTTAAGTGAAGAATTGTTTGTGTTGTCACACCAGAAGTTTTTGCCGACACCTTATTCAGACGACCTTTATCAGCGCGTTTTCCCGCTATTGGACGGATTGGTGACGGCGATAGAAGAAGGAAAACAGTTTAATCCCACGGACCTCAGTGAAGATTTTAAGATTGAGGCGAATCCTCATGTTCTGCCTTGGTTGACTCCGGCTCTGTTTCATCAGCTATCAATAGAAAGTCCACTTTCAAGATTGATCAGCCATACGAGCTCCCAAAACTCTTTAGAAAGGCTTAAGAGTGACGAGATTGATTTTGTCATTCATTTCGAAGCTAGGAATTTGCCTGCTGAGATCATTGCCGTACCTCTCGTGAACTTAAAGTTTGTATTGGCAGTGAGAGAAGATCATCCTTTCAAGGCATCCATCGCAACGATTGATGATTTGTTGTCGTTTCCATTTGCTCACGTCGACCTTGCTTATTTCGACCAAAACAAACATTCACGGTTGGAAGAGGAAGTATTGAGCCAAGGTAAGACAATTAACATGGCACTGCGAACGACTTCTATTGTCGGGTTAATTGAAACGATCAAGCACTCTAATATTATCGCCCCTTGCATGCCTCCGGTGATTGAACAACACAAAGGCGTATTGCGCTCAATCGTGATTGAAGGACTGGAAGAGGGAACTGAGGAGATGGAGGTGTTCGCTTATCTTCATAAGAAAAATCAGCACTCAGCCAAATACAAATGGCTGTTGGATTTGATTGAAACGGCGATGGTGGATGCTAATCACTCGTAAAAGCTAGTCTGGTTTGTCTTTGTCGGTTATAACAAGCACATCGTTATCTTGTGAACACTTCTTCAATACACGATTCAAGCCAGCGTATTTTGGATTGGTTACGGTGCTTACGTCCAATGGTCATGCCAATATCACTGTTCGGCATGTTGGGTATGTGAGGGAATTTCACAAATGAAAACTCATCAGATAGTGAGTTCGCTAGTAATTTAGAGCAAGGGAACAACACATCACTCTGTTTTACGATTGACAATAAACTGTGTAGATAGGTCGATCGTATTTTCACTTCAGTATTGATTCCAACGTCCGCTAGCACGTTAGGGGCAAGTGCAATATTCTCGTTCCAATCACTCACGACTAAGCTTGCTAATTGAAGCGGCTCTTCCTGATCTTGTGGTAACAATGAGTCAGCAAGCGGATGCCCAGAGCGGCAGATCAAGACAAAGTCATCACTCGCTATTCGTTTTTGGTATACCTGCTTAGATAATTCTAATGGGTAGTAGTTGATTCCTAAGTCGATTTCACCAGAGGTCATCAAGTCCGATGTATTTACTCCCCAATCGACTATGTTCACTTTCACCTTCGGGGCTTGTGCTAACAGAATATTAATCAGCTTCGCCGAGATGCTATTGGCAATGAATCCATTGATAGCAATGTTCACGGTGCCATCAAATTGAGCGACATCAAACTCAGATTCTGGTTCAAGCACTTGTTCTAATTGTAGTAACACTGGCATCAAGGTTTGTTTAATTTCAAGTAATTTAGCGGTTGGCTCTAAACCATGTTGTGAGCGTATAAACAACTCATCGTCAAAGTAGTCGCGTAGCTTTTGTAATGAACGACTGATTGAGGGTTGGCTCGTAAACAGGAGTTCTGACGCCTTTCGAGTGTTTTTCACCTCGATCAACACCTTCAATACTTTAAGTAAGTTGAGGTCTAAGCGCTTAAAGCGGTTACTTATTATCATTGTGGGACCCAGAACAAAGATGATTAGATATACCTAAAGTGTATATCTTGTTTTCATATAATCAATTGGAGTATATCACGGCGCATCTACATACTGAGCTCATCGAAACAAACACGAGAAACCATCATGAATAAAACGACGTTAGCGACGCTACTAGCATTAACCGCATTTGCTGTAACGGCAGAGGACAACAATCGTTCATCTACCTATGACCATGCTGCCGTTGGTGGTGTTAACTGGGATAACTACCCTGAAGCCGAGTCTGATTGGAACTTCCTTGGATTACAAAACAAAGTGGGCGTAAACCATTGGCTGCACGCAGACCCAGTATCCAAAGACGCACAAACGGTGATTCGCTCAAATCGTGATGTCGTTTACTCGACGATGGTGGTTGACGTATCAGAAGGTGCAACGTTCCATGTACCAAAAGAAGATAACGATTATTTCCAGATCATTCATATCATGGACGAAAATCATCTTCTGCATAAAGTGGTTCGCCGTGGCGAAACGCTAACTCTAACCGTTGATGATCTGACGAAGGGTACTCATGTTCATGTGCTAGCAAGAACACGTATAGCTGATTCTATTGAAGACACTAAGCGCCGCCAGAGTCTACTCTCTATAAAAGCGAACTCAGCCAAGCCTTATCAAGGCAAAGGTTACAACCCAAGCGACGTTGAAGATTACCGTTTAAAACTCATCAACAACGTCATGAAACATGGCGCACCGATTGAGGGCTTGAAAGGGTTTGGCGCCACGTTAGATGACGTGGAAGATCACCATTTCAAATATGTGACGGCGTTTGGCTATGCAGGGCTACCGGCAGATACAGCGCAATATTTGGAGCGTGTTCCCGGCCAAGGTAAAACTACCTGCCAAGAGTGGACGATTCCAACACCAAACCTAGACTTTGAAGGTCGTGGCGGTTATTACTCTTTGACCACTTATGGCGCAAACGGTTGGATTGATTCTGAGCAATTCTATGCGTCTGGCGAGTCCATGCGTGACAACGGTGATGGTACCGTTTCGGTCACGTTCAACTGTGATACTGGTGCTGAATATGACTTTGAAGTTTCTGAAGGTTGGGCGGGAGTACTGCGCTTATACGAACCAATCGATGTAAACGAGACTCTAGAGTACATGGAAGCATTGCGCCAAATCGAGATTAAAGAGCTTTAGTCAATTATTGATACCGAGCCCTTTGAATTTTAAAATCCCCTCAAGAAAGGCTCTTGCGGGGATTTTTGATTAATCACTGGGTTGTCCAATTGCTGGTTTACTTATCGAGTCGTTGTTCTCATAGGATCAGCGACTTTATTGAATCTAGTCTTCACTTTGTGTTTCTTTAGAAACGTTCGATCTCATGTCTTTCTTCAGCCAGTTATCGAGTACATGTTGCAGTGCTTTCAAAGAGGTTGGCTTCTCTAGGCGACCATCCATCAGTTTGTTGATCATATCTAACTCGTGTTGTCCCGACTCCCCAGACAAAGCAATGATGGGTGTTTGAGGTGAACGCGCCTTGATGATCTGGCTTGCGTCAAAACCATTCATTATCGGCATTTGTACGTCCATTAAGATCAAATCAACTTTGTGTGATCTGAACAGATCGACAGCATTTTCCCCGTTTTTGGCTTGCAAGCTATTTACGCCAAGTCGGCTCAGGTACATCTGAACAAGCGTGCGTTGTACCTCTTTGTCGTCGACGATGAGCACGGTGGGTGCGAGGTGGTCTAATTGTTCTTGAACGCTACTTGGAGCATGTTGACTCGTTTGTAAACCTGCTTGTATATCCGCTTTGGTTTTATCTTCACTCGTTGATTGGCTTTGCTTCCAATCATTGAAATCAGGCGTACGAAGCGCGTCTGCTTTGGGCGCATTAGGTACCACTGGGAAATACAGGTGGAATTCAGTAAATTCATCCAGTTTAGAGTGGCACTCAACTCGACCGCCAAATGAGCGCATTACGCGTTGGCAATAACCTAATCCTAAGCCGCTACCACCACTTTTTTGATACGAGAAAAAGTCATCGAAAATCTTATGTGCAATGGCTTCTCCAATGCCTGGGCCGGTATCTCGGAATATCAGAACGTTCTCGTAAGGTCCTGTGTTGGTGCTGATCTCAATTTGGCTTTCTGGGTAAGAATCAAAGTAATAGATTGCATTACGTATCAGGTTGAAAATGACGAAGTTGAATAAGGTTTCATTCAGCTTTGCTACAAAATCAGCGTGTTGTGGTAAACGAATGCGTTCAATGATCTTTTCATTCTCAAAACCATAGTGGCTTACGGCTTGATCTACGGCTTTGTGGATAGAGGTCATGGTCACAGGTCCGTGTTCAGGCGTACTGTCACTGACTTCGCGCAGGATGATATCAATCAGTTGTCGCCCGCGTTGAATCGCCGCTTGGCCATTCTCAATATCCTTTAGGATTTGTTTGGCTGGGGCTTGGTTATCAATGTGCTGCTTTAGCACCTCAAAATGCAGCTGCACTTGAGCCAGCGGGTTACGCATTTCGTGTGCGATAGAATTAGCAAGCGCGCGACTTTGGCGAATGCGTCTATCGGCTTCAATGGTGCTTTGTACACGAGTTAACAAGATTTGCAGGGCAGAGATCTCTTCGTTAGAGAACATCTTATCGTTGCTCTTGTGTGACGAGACCAATAAGTGCGTGACCGATTTCCCCTGACCAAATAAAGGCATCACCAAAGCGGTGTCGTTTGAACTCATCTTGTCATACAGGGCTTTTATCGAGCGCTTGGCTGGTGCGGTGTAATCAAGCTCCTGAGACAGCTCATCGAACACTAAAACGGACTTGTTGGTAGACAGATAATCTTCGTAGAAGGTTTCGTTGTAGTTGCTGTTCACCAGACGCAGCTTGTCTTCTGGGATCTGCAGTAGGCTGCCTAATCGACGCATTGCATCATCAATCGACAGCTTGAAATCGTCTTCGAGTGAGAGGATCTGCTGTACTGGCGTTTTCTTGTTGCCGTAGACAAAGAAGGAGGCGTAGTGGCTTACGCGTTTGTAGAGAACATGCCAAGTGATGCCGATAATTGCACAGATTGGGATAGCAACAAGCCATTGACTGTCGTCTGTCAGCGGGATAAATATCGCGCCAAAAGGGATCACCAAAATAGCACAAACCAACATCGCATTTAGGCTCATGTATGCCAGGTATTTCACGCTGTAGAAGCGCGAGGTTAGCAGGGCATAGCCAACGAACAACATTTCACTTATCGACAAAGCTGGTGGCAGCCAAGTGAGCGAGAAATCACGCAAGAAGTAGGTCATGCCTAGGTGGATTGTCGCAGTCGACAGCATGAAGACTAAAATGCCTGCGATCATGTAGTTAGTTTTAGCTAAGGTTAGCTTGCTGCTGTTGGCGCGCATGGCCACCAGGTTGAGTAGTGTTAGCACTACAAAGCTTATCATTCCAATGAAGAAGTACGGCGTGTGTGGGCCAAACTCAATCACGAACTGGCTTGGGCCTGCAATGGTGACGTGTTCAACGGTTAACCCCGGACTTAAATTGATAAAGAAGGAGTAGACGGTTAAGGTGACGAAAATGGCTTGTTGCCACACATGAACTTTACCATTACGTTGTTCGGCGGCGAGCTGACATGAGAAGTAGTAGGCGAAGGCAAACGCAAAGAAAGAGGCGAGGTTGGCAAACTTTGCGGCGAACACGGCGGCCGAGGCCCCAAGTTCCAGTAATAAGTCAGTATGGAAATAAGCGTTACTGCTGATCCACGCAACAATGCAGATCGAATACGCGATGTAAGAGGCA
This sequence comes from Vibrio sp. 14G-20, assembly GCF_026241515.1. GTDB lineage: Bacteria > Pseudomonadota > Gammaproteobacteria > Enterobacterales > Vibrionaceae > Vibrio. The sequence continues at coordinate 85,652 of NZ_JAPHPW010000016.1, read as the reverse complement.
TGGTGTGTCCCTGCGATCACTTCGTTTTTTTGTTTCAGGCGATAGCAGTAATAGAACAACCACATGACAACCACTGCCACGGTTGCAAGCAGTGTGATTGCTTTTGCATAGATGATCGCCTCGAGGCCGAAATCAAACATGTTCATCCTTTTTTACCGAGCTAGTTTTTCCTGCCGAGCACGACTTTTCTAATGGCTTTCTGCCCTCTCGCACTGCGCGTTTGTAGCTCCGGGAATCGACATTATTGAATGCTTTTACCATCATCTCGAAATTCCAAAACCCACGATAAATTGTTGTGCCATCATCATTTAATTCGCAATACCCAGAATGGAAGTATGCATTGGAATCAATGGCTTGATAAAAATGAAGCATGAAAGGTTGCTCGATAATCGTGAAGCCGACTTTGTACTCTGTTTGATGTAAGGCATTCATCAACTCTTTCTGAGCAAGGTAGAGAAAATAGAGTTTTTGTTGAGTATTGCCACTTACTGTCAAGCGCAACACTTCACACACAGCGCTTTTGTCAGACAATTGTAACTGGAAGTGATTATCAAATTCTACGAGAGAATGACATTTCGGCAATTTTGGTGGTGTGAAAAGTTGTACCCCTTCGAGCTCATCGTAGCCGTAATCGGGTAAACAGTATTGCCAGTGCTCATTGCTGAACGTTGGTGTGTAACTTAGCCAAGTGTCGTTCTTAGACCAATCTTGAATCAGCGCAGAGGAAACCAGTGTCGGAAAGGCTTCATCGATTGGGTGTTTGAGCAGAATAAAATGCTTACCTGCCTGGGAAAGGTGTAATAAAGGCAGCATCTCAAACCATTTCTCACCCTTGATGAACACCTCAAGATTGCTTAAAGCAATGGCATCGTTAATTGGCATTCCTTGTGGGTGACTCGGTGTTTGTACCAAAAGTGGCTCATGTTCTATTTGTTCGATGATCGCACCGTAATAAGCACTGTCATTGATAGGGAGGTCGACATGAGAAATGGAGCTTGAATTTAATGGTGATTTGGCTTTGATCACAGCAATTTCACACTCGCACCAGAAATCTAGCCAATGCATATAGCACTGCCCTACGGCCTGCTCTAGAAGAGCAATCTCTGCAGATAGTGTATATGGATAGCGTAGAATCAGATCGCGGTAGTCCACCACCTCAAACAATACAGAGTAGCTTTTGTTTTGATGCTCTGGGAAAAGCAATTCTAATTGGCTTCTACGATATTCAGTCACGTTTTGAAAAAACTCAGTGCGCTCATGTGGCTGATAAGTGCTGATGACGAGCTCTGTCAGCGCTCGCTGTTTTATTTCGATAGACAGACTGCTAGCCAACAGTGAGCCTAAAGACGACGTTAATTTCATGTTTAACCTAGCCTAGGTTTATATAATTATTTTTATTTGATCTGCACTATTTATAGGACACTGATTTTAGGTATGTGTTTGAAGTTGCGTTACTTTGAGAGAGCTAATCGTAACTTGACTTGTGTCCATGGTGTGAGACGTAAGTTGCACAATCTGGCGAGATTTTACTACTTGCGCTCACCCTTAACAATAAAGATTTACCATATCTGAATGAATTTATAGATGAGTAAAATACATTGTTATCAACAACTTGTAGGGTATGTATTACAGTTTAAAATCAGGCATGATTAAGCCGAGCATAAACTTTTGAATTTATAAAATAATCTCAAATATCTATTTTTTGAACCAATATCATAATCCACATCAAGACGAGATCATCTTGTTAATCGCGATATGAATACCTTGAGTGTAAAGTATGCAATTAACTGATGGATTATACCTGTCTTATACTCATTTATTCCTTCGCTACACATTTTAATGATTTAAATATCTGGTGGATAAAAGCAGGGCTCCAGTGCTCAGCTTTGTTTTTCTTACAATCTTCTGTGTTTGTAGAGTATTTACACCATAATCTCTGATGAAGTAATGACATTTAAGGTCTAAGCTTGCCTGCATATGAAACATCATTGCGAGTAATCTCTCGTAAATGACTGAATGAACGATGTAGAGAGGATTCATGAAAAAAGTACGATTAACATCATTACTTGGATTAGCAACCGTGTTTAGTGTCGCTGCGTTTGCTGGATGTAGTCAGGAATCTGATGTTTCTGCTCAACCGCAAGAGAAAGCGAATCCGATCTGTAGCACTAAAAACCTGACAGGTGGTTGGTCACAAAGTGATATCACGCCAGAAGCAAAACAAGCTTTAGATGTGGTTTTGGGACAAATGAATACCGCTGCGAAGCTTGAGAAAATCTTGAGCGTTCGAACTCAGGTTGTCAGTGGTTTGAACTATGCTATCGATTTTGAGATGGATAATGGCGAAGTTTGGAATACCATTGTGTATCGTTCGTTGCAGGGTGAGATGACAATGACTCAAGCTGCACAACAAGGTCGCTTGTGCCCATTGATCAACTAACCCATTGATTAACTAGCATGTAAATAACATCGCACACATAAAAATGGCTCCTACTTAAGAGCCATTTTTTATTCTGAATAGTGCTTACGTAATGAACCTGATTAACTGGCCAGTTCCGGCTCTGACAGCTCTTGTACACAAGCTCGGCTGATGTCTTCATCAATGTAAGCCATTCCCAGCTTGTTCAAGTAATCCATACGATCAGCAGTACGAAGTTCAATATCAGGGCCTGCGATGTTGTTCTCTTGGTAAACCTTAGCCATGTGAGCCATGAATTGCTCGCCCACACTCATCATTAACAGGCTCATCGCACCCACGTCTGGTCTTACTTTAGCTCGTTGTTTTTCAGACAGGTTTACCGCTAACACGACAGGTAGTTCTTCCCCTTCGAAACGAACACTGCGCTCACGAACGGTTTGTTGCGCCCAGTAATACGCCAGTTCTTTGCTTTGAGTTAGGAATACAGGTTCAACCGACTCGGTGTAGTTATTGCCAATCGTTGCCATGGTTTTTGAAGCGGCTTCATTGAGTGCTTTGTCTCCAGAACGTTTCAGTCCTTGGCCTTTGATTGAAGCAAGCAAGGCTGAAGACGTGCCGTGATACCAAGTATCACCCGTTGCGAAACCATTTTCTGATAGCAGCATTTTTGCATCTTGTAGGTGTTTAGGTATTGAAGTCATAGGCACTCTCAATCAAAAGAAATATCAACAAACAGGAATCTCAACAATATGAATACAGTTAGCTTAAACAGGTGTTGCTTAGCTGACCGTGGTGTAGAACACAAATCTTAGACTTTGAGATAAAGCCGGCAGTACAAGCTTTATCTCAAAGCCTTCCCCCGGATCTTACCGAAGTAAGAGAGAAGGGCGGGGGAGGCTTTAGTTCTAGCGATTAATCAAGATTAATCAAATTGGTTAGACGTATTCGCTTCGCCCGCTGCTTTCAGTGCATTCTCACCAGCGAAGTACTCTTTGTGGTCATCACCGATGTCTGAACCAGACATGTTTTGGTGTTTAACACATGCGATGCCTTGGCGGATCTCTTTACGTTGAACATTTGCAACGTAACCCAACATGCCTTGGTCGCCGAAGTACTCTTTCGCAAGGTTGTCGGTAGACAGCGCTGAAGTGTGGTAAGTCGGTAGCGTAATCAAGTGGTGGAAGATACCCGCTTCACGAGATGCGTCCGCTTGGAATGTACGAATCTTCTCGTCAGCACTTGCAGACAGTTCAGTTTCGTCGTATTCCGCGCTCATTAGGTTTGCACGGTCGTAAGCTGATACGTCTTTACCTTCTGCAACCAATGCATCGTAAGCTTGCTGACGGAAGTTTAGCGTCCAGTTGAATGATGGAGAGTTGTTGTAAACCAGTTTCGCGTTAGGGTGAACTTCGCGAACGCCGTCCATCATCTCTTTGATTTGACCAATGTGTGGCTTCTCAGTCTCAATCCAAAGTAGGTCAGCACCCGCGTTGATTGCTTCAATACAGTCGAATACACAACGGTCTTCACCAGTACCTTGGCGGAATTGGTATAAACCTGAAGGTAGACGCTTAGGTCGAACTAGCTTGCCATCACGGTTAAAGCAAACGTCGCCTTCTGCCATATCTGCAACGTCGATCTCTTCAACATCTAGGTATGAGTTGTAGATATCACCTTGGTCGCCCGGCTCTTTCACTACTGCGATTTCTTTTGTTAGGCCAGCACCTTGAGAATCGGTACGAGCAACAATAACGCCGTTGTCGATGCCTAGTTCAAGGAAAGCGTAACGAAGTGCGCGAAGTTTTGCGTGGAAGTCAGCGTGTGGAACCGTTACTTTGCCGTCTTGGTGACCACATTGCTTCTCATCGGCAACTTGGTTTTCAATTTGTAGACAACATGCGCCCGCTTCAATCATTTGCTTAGCCATTAGGTAAGTCGCTTCTGCGTTACCGAAACCTGCATCGATATCCGCGATGATTGGCACCACGTGTGTTACGTGATTGTCGATTTTGTCTTGGATAAGGTCTTGTTGGTTAACGTCGCCCGCTTCACGTGCAGCGTCTAGCTCACGGAATAAACCACCCAGTTCACGTGCATCAGCTTGGCGCAGGAATGTGTATAGTTCTTCTACTAGGCCTGCAACCGATGTTTTCTCATGCATTGATTGGTCTGGAAGTGGACCAAAGTCTGAGCGAAGTGCAGCAACCATCCAACCTGAAAGGTATAGGTAGCGTCGGTCTGTCTTGCCATCAAAGTGCTTCTTAATAGAAATCAACTTTTGTTGGCCGATAAAACCATGCCAGCAACCTAAAGACTGAGTGTATTGAGAACTGTCTTTATCGTAAGCCTCCATATCCGCACGCATGATATCTGCCGTGTATTGCGCGATATCTAGACCTGTTTTGAATTTGTTTTGAGCTCGCATACGAGCAGCAGATTCAGCATTGATTGCATCCCATGGAGCACCTGCAGCGCTTTTTGCAACTTCTATCATTTCGATATCTTGTGTAATTTGCGACATAACTATTCCTTAGTTTCACGTGGGGTATGGTTGCCAAATTGGCTTGGATTAAAACTTTGCTATGGACAAAGAATAACCACGCATGTGATAATTTTGTTAATTTATAGTTATTATATTCGGTATTTTTCTTATGAATATTGCTCGTATAGACCTTAATTTACTTGTGTATTTAGACATGTTGCTACGTGAAAGAAACGTTACACGAGCGGCAAATCAATTAGGAATAACTCAACCAGCTATGAGTAATGGACTGCGCCGACTGCGTGATCTGTTTGAAGATCCACTATTGGTGAGAACCAGTGAAGGGATGGTGCCGACCGAGCGCGCGCAAAAGTTGCAACCACTGATCCGCAACATCTTGGCGAATGTAGAAAAGACACTTCAGCCGACCACAGAGTTTAATGCAGAAGACAGTGAACGCGTGTTTCGTATCATGGCGAGTGACTATGCTGAGTCGACCATTATTCAGCCGCTATTGAAAAAACTGAGCGAGATAGCACCGAAAATACGACTGGATATAATGACGCCAAGTGATGTGAGCTATCAGGATGTAGAACAAGGCACTGTTGATATTATCATCAACCGTTTTGATGACATTCCACAGTCCTTTCACCAGATGAGCCTTTGGCACGACGGGTTCTCTTGCCTATTCAGCTGTGATAATCCAATAGCTGATAACTTTGATATTTTGTCTTATTTAAAGGCGCAACATATTTGGGTAAGTAAGACGGGGATGGGAACCGGAGTCGGGATCAACCCAAGTGAAGCTCAAAAGCTCGGTTGGATAGATGAAGCATTAATGCGCATTGGTAAAACCCGCAACATCACGGTATTTACCCGACATTACCTGTCTGCGATCCTCTTCGCTCAGCAGAAAAACCTTATCCTTACTATTCCAACCAAAGCCGCGCAATTGCAGCGCAACAACCCTAATTTGTTAATCAAACCAGCCCCATTTGCGATTGAACCTTTTGAGGTGAAGATGGCGTGGAGCCCATTGTTACAAACCAATCCAGATCACCAGTGGATGCGTCGCTTGATCAAAAGTGTCGCCAATGAAATCGAAAGTGGTGTGACGGGATAACACAGTTTTTGTGGTATTTCTTTTGTGAATATCCAATATAAACGGCATAAATTAGCTAAATTTTCGTCAGTTACGTAAATTTATTTAGTAGTCAGCGGTTAATTTGAGAGAGATTTTATGAGCAGTCGTATTCAACAGGGAAGCTTGAGCATTGATAGCACCCTCTACCAATTAATTAATGAGCAGGTCATTCCTGGAACAGGCATTGTCGCAGAGGACTTTTGGCAATCTTTCGCAGCCATCCTTAAAGATCTGGCACCAAAGAATCGTGCACTGCTTATCAAACGTGAAGATCTTCAACATCAAATCGATGTGTGGCATCAAGAGCGTGCTGGTCAAACACTGGATGCAGCAGAGTACAAACAGTTCCTACAGCAGATTGGCTACCTAGTGCCTGAAGGCGAAGACTTTCAAGTGACCACTGCAAGCGTAGAGCCTGAAATCGCAACACAAGCTGGGCCGCAGCTTGTTGTGCCTATCATGAATGCACGTTTTGCACTTAACGCAGCAAACGCGCGCTGGGGCAGTTTATACGATGCGCTCTACGGCACCGATGTGATCAGCGAAAGCGACGGAGCCGAGAAAGGTGGAAGCTTTAACCCTGTTCGTGGCGCTAAAGTAGTGAGCTATGCTCGTGGTTTCCTTGATGACGCCGCACCGTTGAATGGTGTTTCTCATAAAGACGTGACCAAATACAGCATCAGCAATGTGAGCATTGGCAACACGCTGACGGCAACGCTAGATAATGGTGAAGAAGTTACTCTCATTGATCGTAACCAGTTTATTGGTTATCAAGGAGACGCAAGCTCGCCTTCTTGTATCCTGCTTAAACACAACAATCTCCATATCGAAATTCAAATCGACCCGAGCGCGCCAATTGGTAGCGTCGATGTTGCGGGTATTAAAGATGTGCTGGTGGAATCGGCACTGACCACGATTATGGATTGCGAAGATTCCGTTGCCGCAGTTGACGGTGAAGACAAAGCATTAGCTTACCGAAACTGGTTAGGCTTAATGAAGGGTGACCTGCAAGAATCGCTAGAGAAAAACGGCAAGACCATTGTTCGTAACCTGAACCCTGATCGCCAATACACCAGTGTGACGGGGGGGGAAATCTCACTTAAAGGTCGCAGCATGTTGTTCATACGCAATGTGGGCCACCTAATGACAAACCCTGCGATTATTGATGCGGATGGTAATGAAGTACCTGAAGGTATCATGGATGGCATGGTGACATCGCTTATCGCAATGCACGATTTAAAGGGTAATAGCCCTTACCAAAACTCGACCGCGAACAGCATCAATATTGTTAAACCTAAGATGCATGGCCCTGAAGAAGTGGCTTTCACCAATGAGTTGTTTGGCCGTATTGAGGATGCACTAGGTTTAGACCGCTTCACCATCAAAGTCGGCATCATGGACGAAGAGCGTCGTACCTCTGTGAACTTGAAAGAGTGTATTCGCGCCGCCAAAGACCGTGTCGTGTTCATCAACACAGGTTTCCTAGACCGAACGGGTGATGAGATCCACACCAGTATGGAAGCGGGTCCTTTTGCTCCTAAAACACAGCTTAAAACCATGACTTGGATTGGCGCATACGAAGATCAAAACGTTGATCTTGGCTTAGCTTGTGGCCTGCAAGGTAAAGCCCAGATTGGTAAAGGTATGTGGCCAGAGCCAGATAACATGGCCAAGATGATGGACGCGAAAATCGGACACCCACAAGCGGGTGCGAATACCGCTTGGGTTCCTTCTCCAACGGCGGCGACTCTGCATGCCTTGCATTATCACAAGGTGAGTGTTCCTAGCCGTCAGAAAGAGCTGCGTGAGCGTGTGAGAGCAAATGTTGACGATATTCTTACTATCCCGCTGTTAGGCAATCAAAAGCTGACAGCTCAAGATATCCAAAATGAACTGGACAATAATACGCAAGGCATTCTTGGTTACGTAGTTCGTTGGATTGACCAAGGCGTAGGTTGTTCGAAAGTGCCTGATATTAACGATGTAGGACTAATGGAAGACCGCGCGACGCTGCGTATTTCAAGCCAACACATCGCTAACTGGTTACGTCACGGTATTTGCGAGGAAGCCCAAGTAATGAAAACCATGAAGCGCATGGCCGCTGTGGTGGACGAGCAAAACGCTAGCGACCCGAGCTACCGCAATATGGCACCTGACTTTGAAAACAGCATCGCATTTTCAGCAGCGTGTCAGTTGGTATTCGAAGGCTGCGCTCAACCTAGTGGTTACACCGAGCCAGTGCTGCATGCTATGCGTCTAAAACTGAAAGCGCAGGGATAGAGAAGCAACCCAATAACAAAAACAGAGAATGTAAAATACTAAAAAAAAGAAACCCCCTTTAACCGAGCCCAAGGTGCCGCGTTTTTATAGCGCGGCTTTTTTTTGATTCATTTTTGTGGTGGGAAAGGTGGAAAGTGGGGCAGGTTAGTGATCACTAAGACTTAATTATTTCCGAGCCCTAATCACTGCCGAAACCTAGTTACTACCAAAGCACAGATACTTAATATCCATGTACTCATCGATGCCTTCTTTAGCGCCTTCACGGCCAATGCCTGACTGTTTAACTCCACCGAAAGGTGCTACCTCAGTTGAGGTCATGCCGTCATTAATGCCAACCATACCGTACTCAAGTGCTTCTGCTACCTTCCATACTCGGTGGATATTCTGGCTGTAGAAGTAAGACGCTAAACCATAAATGGTGTCGTTTGCCATTTCGATCAGCTCTTGATCGCTGTCAAACTTCATAACCGGAGCGACAGGGCCAAAGATCTCTTGTTGAACTATGTCCATATCGTGCTTCACGTCTTTAAGAATGACAGGCTGAATGAACAATCCCGCAAGCTCTTGAGTTGGGGTGACAGGCTGTGCGCCTTGTTCAATGGCGCGGTCAATCAAACCTTGGATGTTCTGTTTTGCTCTTTCACTGATCACGGGGCCAATGTTGACGCTAGCGTCTAAGCCGTTGCCAATTTTAAGTTGCTGCACCGCTTGGTCGAATTTAGCCACAAACTCATCGTGCACTTTGCTGTGAATATAGAATCGGTTAGCACAAACACAGGTTTGGCCTGCATTACGGAATTTCGAAGCCATTGCGCCTTGAACCGCAGCATCGATATCGGCATCGTCAAATACGATAAACGGAGCATTACCGCCAAGTTCCATCGAGGTGCGTTTGATGCCTTTTGCCGCTTGAGCCATCAAGATACTGCCGACGCGAGTAGAGCCAGTAAAAGAGATCTTCTTGATTAATGGGTGTGATGTGAATAGCTCACCAATCTGTTCTGGGCTGTCACCTAATACCACTTGAAGCAGATCTTTAGGGACACCCGCTTGGTAAGCCAACTCAACAACAGCAAACGCTGAAAGTGGCGTTTCGTCAGAAGGCTTCACAATAAAACTACAGCCAGCCGCTAGAGCAGGTGCGGCTTTACGAGTGATCATCGCAATAGGGAAATTCCACGGTGTGATGGCACATGCAACGCCAATCGGCTGCTTGATTGTCACTAAACGCTTATCTCCGGCGGTGCTTGGAATCGAGTCACCATATGTGCGCTTGGCTTCTTCGGCGAACCATTCAATAAAGCTTGCACCATAAACCACTTCGCCCGCGGCTTCTGCCAACGGCTTGCCTTGTTCGATCGTCATTAAGTGAGCAAGGTCATCCCTGTTTTCAAGGAGCAGTTGATGCCAAGCCTTCAGTATCGCAGAGCGAGATTTAGCAGGAATTTTCGCCCACTCTTTTTGTGCAATATGAGCTCGTTCGATAGCACTGTCCAATTCCTCCTCAGATGAGATAGGCGCATGCCCAATAAGCTCACCTGTTGCTGGATTGCTCACGGCAACCGCGTTATTCGCTTCTGTCACCATAAAAGAGAGTAAGCGCTGGTTATTAATTTCTAGCATGTGATTCCTTTTCGATGATTACTTAACACGTGTTGGTGCTGTTATTGAGTTGATGTCTATGGCAGTGCTGATGATTCGCTCTAGCCTATCAAAGTTATTCTTGCGCCCAGTTGTCTGCTTCTATCTTTGCCAGTGCTTTCGCGGCTTTTTGTAGAGCAGGTAGGAACTTAATCGCTTCATCTGGCTTTAATCGAATCACAGGTGCTTGAATTGCTAACCCGAGATTAGATTGGCCCGTTGGCGATGGAATGAGTACTGCAATACACACCAAACCCGGCAGAAACTCTTCGTCATCAATCGCAAAGCCTTGGATCTTCGCTTCTTCGATGTCTTGCTCTAACACTGAGTAGTCAGTGATGGTTTTGACTGTGTACTGAGTCAGTGGCACGTTTTCAATCAGTCTTCTGCGCTGTGATTTCGACATGTGAGCCAAAAACAGTTTACCTGTCGCAGAGCAGTGAACAGGAACGCGAGAGCCGGGTTGTAGGTGGAAGCGAAGTGGCGCTTCGGTTTCTGCACGGTCAAGGTAGATGATCTCACCGCTCGATAGCGCGGTTAGGTTGCAGCTTTCGCCGACTTCTGCTCGAAGGTTTTCAAGAATCGTGCGTCTTGCACTGTGCATGGTGCTGTTGAACAGTAGGTTTTCAGCCAACTTTCTGAGTCGAATGCCAGAGCTGTAATGCTTTTCATCACCGTCTCTTTGAATGATGCCTGCGGATTCTAGTTGTTGCAGCATACGGTGCAGAGTGGGTTTCGGTAGTCCTGTTTCTTCGACGAGCCCTTGAAGGGAAATAAACTCGTCTTTTTGCGCTATCACCTCTAATAGTGCAAAAAGTCGCAGAGTGGGCGTATCTCCTTGAACTTGTGGTGTTTCTGTTTGCATACAGTGATTCATCCTTGCGATATGTCTATGTGTAAGAGTGTACATACCAAATCAATATTCTTCAATTATCTGAATAAAGTTTGACCTTTTTTATTATTTCAATAATATAAATATAAATTATGGAACAATTAATCTCAATAAATGGAATTTTAAAATGAAAGCGATTGAACGGATTATTGATAAGGCGCACTTAGATCGTAAGCGTGTGGTTTTAAGTGAAGCTGAAGACCCTCGTGTACTGAAAGCGGCACGATTAGCGATAGATAAACAGCTCGCTTATATCACGCTAGTAGGCGACGAAAAGGCGATTATCGAAGCCGCTCAGTTGCATCATATTAACCTAGCGGGCATTCATATTGTTTCACCACAAACATCAGCACTTAAAGCTGTGTTGGCTGAACGTCTGTATGAGTTAAGAAAAGCCAAAGGCATGACTTATGAAGATGCATTGGAGAAGGTTAAAGACCCACTGATTTTTGCCAACTTGATGGTAAGGGAAGGGCTGGTCGACGGCACGGTTAATGGCGCGGTTTATACCACGTCTGATGTGGTGCGAGCTGCGCTGCAGATCATCGGGCCAGCACCAGACAGTGAATTGGTATCGAGCTTTTTTTTAATGATGTTGTGCGAGCCTTTCCATAACCTTAAAGGTGGCATGATTTTCAGTGATTGTGGCTTGGTGATTAACCCCAATGAAACTGAACTTGCATCAATTGCAGTGGCTGCATCAAACAGTGCTCAAACACTATTGATGGAAGAACCGAAAGTGGCAATGTTGTCGTTTTCTACCAATGGCAGTGCCAAGCATGAATCGGTCGATAAGGTGCGTAATGCCGCCCAGTTAGTGAAGCAACGTTGCCCCGGAATTGCGGTTGATCAGGATGTTCAACTCGACGCGGCGATTGTCACTGAAATAGCAGCGAAAAAATTGCCCGATTCCGAGGTGAAGGGCGAGTCTAACGTGTTGATATTTCCTAACTTAGAAGCTGGCAATATCGGTTACAAACTTGCTGAAAGGCTAGGTGGTGCAGTCGCGATTGGTCCGTTGTTGCAAGGGCTGAATCAACCCGCCAATGACTTATCCAGAGGGTGCAGTGCCGAAGATATCTTTAATGTAATCGCAGTGACAGCCGTGCAAGCACAACAAAGTAAAACGGCAAATCCAACGATGGATGTTGAAGCTGATGCTCAAGAAGATAAAAACGCTACAGAAGATCTAGAAGCTAAAGAAAGAGAAGAATCAGAATTTGAGTTTAGATACTGAGGCTCACACTTAAAGCTCGCACTCATACTAAGTGAAAAACACCTAATTAGGATCGCCAATGGAGTTACCTGCTTTACTCGCCATTCTTGCCACCATTGCGGTAGGTACCTATTTCCAAACCGTCACGGGGTTTGGACTCGGCATTATCGTGATTGGTCTTACGGTCAGCCTTAATCTGGTTTCGTTGCCTGTGATTGCTGCCGTGGTCAGTATTGTGACCTTGTTTAATTGTTTGGTCGCGTTGATGGGCAAGCCACTGCTTGGGGAACTCAAGATTCTGGTGGTGTTAGTGATCGGGATTATCCCCGGCGTGTCGTTGGGAGTTTTCTTGCTGGACGAATTGAGTGAGTCGGCAACGCATATCCTGAGAGGGTTACTGGGGGCAATGGTATTATTTGCAGGTCTTAGCTTTATGTTCAAACCTAAAACCAGAAAAGACCGCTCGGCAACCGTGTCCTTCTTGGTGTCTGGCTTTAGTTCTGGCCTAGCGGGAGGGTTGTTTGGTATGGCCGGCCCCCCGATTGTTTATCACCTCTATCGACAGCCTTTTACGCTCGATCTGGTACGAAGCACACTGTTGATGGTGTTCGCTTGTACGTCGATGTCTCGTACCGTCAATGTCTACGCAGCAGGTGACATGGAAGCGAGCATTCTGTGGTTATCCGCTATTGCTGTTCCCTTGGTGGCGCTTGTGACTATGTTTGCTCGGCGCTTCCCGCCGCCGTTGTCGAATGACCAACTCAGAAAGTTAGTATTTATGGTGTTGATGTTGATTGGTGGGTATTTGATGGCCGTATCGACATGGTCGTTGCTTGGCTCTTCCTAAACCATTCTCGACAAAGGAGGCTAGTGATTCGCTAGCCTAAGCCTCTCTGTTTAAACACGCTTTAGCATCTCAAAAATGCTCCTAGATAATCCAAACAAACAGCTTTCCTGTACATCTAAAGTGATGTTACTGCGGTAGTACGGGCTCAAGTCCACTCCCATTCCCACTCCATGAATCTCAATACCGTTTTTGGTCGACTCACGTTCAATCACTTGTTTGAGATGATTATCCAAATAGAACTGATCATTGGCTGTGCTGGTGGCAGTATCCATCGGACAACCGTCTGAGAACACAACCAAAACCTTTCTTTGTGCATTGTGCTGTTGCAACCGCTGGCTAGCGAACTGAACCGCTTCGCCATCAATTCCTTCTTTAAAGATGTCAGCCTTGCGAAGGCTAGCAATACCGAGTCGAGCGCGTCGCCAATGGGTATCAAAATCCTTAAACACAATGTGTCGAACCTCGTTTAAGCGGCCTGGGTGTTTCGGTTGACCTTGCTTGAGCCACTGTCGGTAAACTTTGCCACCATTCCAGTTGTTGGTGGTGAAGCCGATAATTTCGAAAGGGACGTTTGCTAGCCCGACGGATTTGAGAATCGTATCCATCAGTAGGCTGAGTTTGTGACTGTGTTTTTGCATCGAGCCTGAGCAGTCCATCAAAAACGTGATGGCACATTGATGAGATGCGCTAATCTCTGGCTGATAAAAGACAGTACGCTCCAGCGGGGAAGTGATGAGCTTAGTGATGGCGGTGGCGTTAACAATGCCTTCTTCCAAATGATCCTGACGTCGATTCCTTTGGGGCGTCGCAACAAAGCGGGTGAGCATAGCGGCCAAGCGGCGAGTGTTCACTTGTCTCGCCATAATGTCATCGGTGAGCTTTTGCCTCAGTTCGAGTAACAGGGCGCGCCTGACGAGCTTATCTGCGGCAACCACTTGGTCAAATTCCGAATTAAAGATCTGATAATTGGCGCCCGACAGTTCAAACACCTTGCTGCTGCCTGTGATATCGATATCGATGTCTTCATCTTGAATGTCGCCATCAACGATAAGAGCAAGCTGCGCGAGGATTTTGATGTCTTCTTCAACCGTAGGTGTCGGCGAGTTATTACTCTCTTGTTCTTGGTTGATGAGTTCTTGTGCTAAAGAGGCGAGTTCATTGGCGCAGTGAGCAAACTGTAGTTGGTTTGCTCTATATTCCTTCAAGCGTTTCAGGCTGCTTCCGAAAATAGGCACGATGCCCGCACGAGTTGATTCAATGGTTTCAGCAATCGGCTCAGAAACTGGGACACTGGTTAATCGAGTATGGATGACCTGCATCAGCGTGAAGAGCAACATGCCGATTCGTGATTCAGTAAAGCCATTTTGATGGTACTGATCGCTCCAATACGCAAAGTTGAACTGAATGCTCTTAGTCACGCCTTTTAGGTAAGACGGGACTTGTGATTCGATTCGTACTTGTTCGCAGAAATCATATAACAGACGTTCGACTTCGTTTTTCGGTCGCAGTGAATAGTGAAGATCAGTATCTGACAACAAGAGTCGCAGCGCCGATGAATCGATCTTGCCTTGCATTGAGAGCTTGCTGTTTGTTAACTCATGGCGAGAAACAAAGGTGAGATCGTTGGTGTGTGCAGACTGATAATAGCAGGGGCTATTACCGTTATATAGACGCTCTCCCCGGTAATTTAGGTTCAATTCACCGCTGATCGCTCTGGCAACCGACACGCCAATATCGAGGATCTTTTTCTGTTGGGAGGAAATATTAGCCATCGATTAGGACTCCGGCTGAGCATAGCTCTGAGTAGGCGTTTCTAGGGCCTCACCAAAGCAGCGGAAGTAATATTCGCTTACCAACTCTTTCTCTTCATCTTCACAACGGTTGAGGAATGAAAGCCTAAATGCCGTCGCTACGTTATCGAATATTCGAATGTTTTCAGCCCATGTGATCACGGTTCTCGGAGACATTACCGTCGACAAATCACATGCTCTAAAACCATTTCGCGTTAAACCAGCAGTAGCGATCATTTTCTCAACTAACTGCTGACCACTTTCATTGTTCAGCTCTGGGCGCTTGGATAACACGATCTTGGTTTCATGTTGCGGATCTAAATAGTTAAGTGTTGCGATGATGTTCCATCGGTCAAGCTGGCTATGGTTAAGTACCTGAGTACCGGAATACAACCCCGAGAAATTGCCTAACCCCAACGTGTTACAGGTAGCAAATAGGCGGAAAGAGGGGTGAGGCGTGATCACTCGGTTTTGCTCTAAAGAGGTGTATTTGCCGTCTTGCTCTAAGAGTTGTTGGATCACAAACATCACATCAGGTCGTCCTGCATCGTATTCGTCTAATACCAAAGCGATGGGTTGCTGGATGCTTTGCGGAAGAATGCCTTCTTTAAACTCTGTCACCTGCATTCCATCTTTAATGACGATGCTGTCCTTTCCGATGAAATCTAATCTGCTTAAGTGTCCGTCTAGGTTGATCCTCAAACACGGCCAGTTCAACCTCGCGGCAATTTGCTCAATGTGGGAAGACT
The DNA here is from genome assembly GCF_026241515.1 of Vibrio sp. 14G-20. Classification (GTDB taxonomy): domain Bacteria; phylum Pseudomonadota; class Gammaproteobacteria; order Enterobacterales; family Vibrionaceae; genus Vibrio. The sequence continues at coordinate 70,192 of NZ_JAPHPW010000016.1, read as the reverse complement.
TGCCCGTTCCGTGTGTACCTTGTATCAAGGTGCGGCGATTAGAGGTGAAACCCGCCAATATCGCTAGCGTTACTTCAGGATCAAAACAGTAGTTAGGATCGACCTTGGGTACATACTCTCCCGCATGTTCAAACGCCAGTACGGTTAGGTTGCTGTCGATGCCAAAACACTCTCTCACACTTACAGGTTGTGTTGGTATCAATTCCGCATCATTCATTTCTTTTCCCTCTCAATAGCTTCCATGACTGCCGCGATGGGCGATATGTCATCGATTATTAACAGCTCACTCTAAGTTAACGGCACTTTTTGTACGAAAAACTATCAATAATGTGATCCAGTTTTATTAATTAGAATGAATTATTCCAATTTAATATAAAAAGTTGACGCGCAAAAAATCTACTACTAAGGTGAAAATGAATTCAAAAAAGAGACAATTCATTCCGAAAAATGAAATTTTGGTTAACTCAAGGAGAATGGAAGAATGAGTGAGCAAGAAAAACGTACGGTTGTTTCCGGCACAGTAACAATGACACCATCAGAAGCGTTCGTTGAAACTATGGTTGCTAATGATGTTACCGACATGTTCGGCATCATGGGGTCAGCATTTATGGACGCAATGGATATCTTTGCTCCTGCTGGCATTCGATTGGTCCCAGTGGTACACGAGCAAGGTGCTGCTCACATGGCAGATGGCTACTCTCGTGTATCTGGTCGCCATGGTGTGGTTATCGGGCAGAATGGCCCAGGTATTAGTAACTGTGTAACTGCGATTGCAGCGGCATTCTGGGCACACAGCCCGGTCGTTATTGTGACGCCAGAGACTGGCACTAAAACAATGGGATTAGGTGGTTTCCAAGAGTGTAACCAACTTCCAATGTTCCAAGAGTTTACTAAGTATCAAGGACACGTAACGCACCCAGACCGTATGGCGGAATACACAGGTCGATGCTTTGACCGCGCAATGAGCGAAATGGGTCCGACTCAACTGAATATCCCACGTGACTATTTCTACGGTGAAACTCAAACCGAGATCCCGAAACCCGCGCGTTTAGACCGTGGTCCGGGTGGTGAGAAGTCTCTGAATGAAGCGGCAGACCTGATTGCTGAAGCGAAATTCCCAGTCATCATTTCTGGTGGCGGCGTGGTAATGGCTGACGCAGTTCAAGAGTGTGCGGCACTGGCAGAACGACTAGGCGCACCGGTTGTAAATAGCTACCTACACAATGACTCTTTCCCTGCTAGTCACCCATTATGGTGTGGTCCTTTAGGCTACCAAGGTTCGAAAGCAGCAATGAAGTTGATGGCTCAAGCGGATGTGGTTATCGCGTTGGGTACACGTCTTGGTCCATTCGGTACCTTGCCTCAACATGGCATGGATTACTGGCCAAAAGACGCAAAAATCATTCAGATCGATGCAGACAACAAGATGCTTGGCCTCGTTAAGAAGATCTCTGTTGGTATCTGTGGCGACGCAAAAGCAGCGGCTGTGGCATTGGCTGAAAGACTAGAAGGTCGTGCACTGTTGTGTGATGACAACAAAGGCGCTCGCCAAGACACCGTGGCAACAGAAAAAGCGTTGTGGGAAAAAGAGCTTGATGAGTGGACGCACGAACGTGACTCGTTCAGCTTGGATATGATTGAAGAAAACTCACACGAGACTCCGTTCTCTGGTGGTGAATATCTTCACCCACGCCAAGTACTTCGTGAACTAGAAAAAGCGATGCCAGAAGACGTTATGGTCTCAACGGATATCGGGAACATCAACTCAGTGGCAAACAGCTACTTACGCTTTGAAAAACCACGCAGCTTCTTTGCAGCAATGAGTTTCGGTAACTGTGGCTACGCGTTCCCAACCATCATTGGTGCGAAAGCGGCAGCACCTCATCGTCCTGCTATCTCTTATGCAGGTGACGGTGCGTGGGGTATGAGCTTGATGGAGACCATGACATGTGTTCGTCATAACATTCCAGTGACAGCCGTGGTATTCCACAACCGTCAATGGGGTGCAGAGAAGAAGAACCAAGTCGACTTCTACAACCGACGCTTTGTTGCCGGTGAACTTGAAAACCAAAGCTTTGCAGAAATTGCACGAGCAATGGGTGCTGAAGGTATCACGGTTGATAAGCTAGAAGATGTAGGTCCAACCTTGCAAAAAGCCATCGACATGCAGATGAACGAAGGCAAAACAACCATCATTGAAATCATGTGTACTCAGGAATTGGGCGACCCGTTCCGCCGAGATGCACTATCAACACCAGTTCGTTTCCTAGATAAATACAAAGATTACGTATAAGTCATAGGAAGTTTGTCCGGCCACAGAAATCTCGAGAGTGTTAGAGAAAGTGCTATCGAGAATGTGGTCGGGCAATACGAGCGGGCATTGGCAAAGTACTTAGGTGAAGAACGTAAACGCTTAGTTCAATAATTTCCAGTTAAACATTAGAACACTAATTAAATGTTTATTAGGAACATAAGTGGTTCTAGCTATATAAAATTTGTTACTCGTTATTATTAATCGACCATTAACTCATAGCTCCTTAGTGAATGGTTCTATTACTGATACTTGTTTATGAAGATATATACTTATTGTCATTTTAGAAAAATACAATAACGACACTCGTTGACTATTGGTTAATCGTTATTATTGGTTGGTTTTTATCATAGATTGATAGGGTTGTTGATATTTGGATTTTACCGGATTTAAATTAAGTGAATCGTAGTATGCATGTTGTGAAAAATAAACGTTATATAAGCTCACTCGAAGAGCTGTATGAAATAATCGATTCACTCATTGCTGAGTGTAGTGGACATCGTGATTTGATTTATAACGTGTGTGATTATGAAAATAATAACTTGATGCCGAGCTTAGGCCGATCAAATCGAAAGAATATTCGCCGTGTCGAACAAGAGCTTCTCTCGACCGTGAGAGTTTATGGTGGGCATTCGTTGAGTGCACACGAGATAAACGATTGGTTACTGATGTGTTTAGCCAAGAAACAGGGGTTTCCAACCCGTTTACTTGAATGGACAGATAACCTGATTAATGCGCTGTGGTCTGTATGTCATAGCCAAAGTAAAGACTGTATCAATATTATTAAAGCCATTGATTATCATAAAGTTAGTGTTTTCAACTCACCATGTGACCTCAATAGGACTCAGATATTCAATGTGGCTGATTGTGATCAGCAAGAGCAACGAAAAGATAAGTGGTATTCCATTCACCCATTTAAGGAAGGTGGCAATGATGCCATTCAGCCTTTGTACGATGAAAAAGAATATTCAAACGGTCTAGTATCCGTTCATATTCTTCCATCAGCGAAAGTAAACCTGATAAAGGAATTAATCTCCATGAATGTTTTAAATGAACCGACAGAATATATTGAAGAGAAACTGGCTGATTTGAAAAATGAAGCCCATATAGACAGCAATCAAGCAATTAATAAAGGCGAGGGTAATATCGAGTTACAAGTTAATACTCATGATCGCCAGCTTGAGCAGTATGGCCGAAAGTACCATCAAGATTTTGATTTCGACTAAAGTCTAATATTTCTAATGATTTTATTTAGACCTCATATAAATCTAGTGATTACGAGATAAATAAAATCAGAACACTAATTAATTTATAAAAAGATGAAATCTGTGAGCTTAAAGATTGTTTATAAAGTAACTCGAAGTTAGAGTGGTGAATCTTGTTATCAAGTTGTTAAATTTTCACAGATCTAGTTTAAACACTCTAATAAAAAAGTGGCGCAAAGCTACTGAAATTTAAACCAATAACGAAAACATAAAGGATTCTGGAATATGAATATGCAAACCAATGCAGCGACATTCGTGCTGGAAAACCAAGTCGACACCGCCTTTTTACAGTCTTTTAGTGATGCATGGAATAACCATGATATTGAAGCGCTAATGTCGTTTATGACCGAAGACTGTGTCTTCCACACCGTGGCAGGAGAAGGCGAACTTGGAAACACTATCGAAGGGTACGAAGCCGTTCGTAATAGCTTTGAATTGGTTTGGCAGAACTTTCCAGATGCAGCCTGGAGCGACCCTGTCCACTTTGTGTGTGGCGACCGCGCGGTAAGCGAATCAACGTTCTCTGCGACTAACCCTGATGGCACCGTCATCGAAGCTCGTATGGTTGATGTGTTTACCCTGAAAGAGGGAAAAATCAGCGTAAAAAATGCCTTCCGTAAAACACGACCTCTTTTGACTCCTAACAACACTCCCAAGAGCTAGACACGAAACCACAACCCGTTCACGTGTTATGACTAGGAGAGTCGAATTATGAGTTTAGTAATGGAACAACCGGCAGCCGATGTGCCACCAAAGGTGAAAAGCACCCGAGCACAAGAAAGTACCCAAGCAAAAGAAAGATACGATCCAAAATACGACCCACTTAAAGACAAGAGCCCAGGTCACGGCAAGGAATACGCCCCGACTTATTGGGTAGATACCGCAGGCGTGCCACCTGAAGATGATGGCCCAATTACATCGGATATGGATGTCGATGTGGCGATAATCGGTTCAGGCTACACAGGCCTAAGTACTGCGATACACCTTGCTGAAATGTACGGCATTAAAGCGATTGTGATTGAAGCTAACCGTATGAGTTGGGGCTGCAGTACCCGAAATGGTGGTCAGGCTCAGTGTGCGTCAGGACGTTTGAAGCGTTCTCAGTGGATTGAACGCTGGGGATTAGAAACCGCGCTAAAAATGCACCGCGAATGCGTCGATGGCATGAACACATTTAAGTCTCTAATCAAAGACATTGATTGTGACCCGCAGCCGGGTGGTCACTTATATGTTGCTCACCGTCCAAAAGTGATGGCAACACTCGAGAAAGAAGCCAAGTTGCTGCGTGACACGTTTGATTACGATGCGCAGATCTTAGATGCGGAAACCGTAAAGCGTGATTACGTCGGCGACCAAGAAGCAGCAGGCGCAATGCATGAGCCAGAAGGTATTGGCATCCATGCAGGGAAACTGGCGTTTGGTTATCTAAGAAAGGCGCGAGCACTCGGCGTAAAAGTTCACCCAGCAAGCCCTGTGATGGGATGGGAAACTCGCAACGGTGTGCATTACCTGAAAACGCCTGGTGGTGTGGTTAAGGCTCGTTCTGTCGGTGTTTGTACCGGTGGATACACCAGCCAAGGTTTGCATTCAGAGCTTAAGAATCGCTTATTACCCGTACTTTCTAACTCGATGGTGACGCGTCCGTTAACTCAAGACGAAATCGCTGCGTGTAACTTCAAAACTAATCAGGTGATTACTGATACCAGAATTTTGCGTCATTACTACCGTTTGTTACCCGATAACCGAGTGCAGATCGGTACACGCAGTGCCATCAGTGGCAAGAATGCACCTGACAAGAAATACGAAGACATGTTGAGAGCGGATTTAACTCGAAAATTCCCTTCTCTCGATCAGATCAAAATCGATTATTCATGGTGGGGGTGGGTAGATGTTAGCCACGACATGATGCCAAGAATCTATCAGCCGAATCCAAAGCAATCCATATTCTACGCACTAGGGTATGGCGGCAATGGTGTGATGTACTCCGCTCAAGCAGGCAAGCGCCTCGCTCAGTGGATCGCAGGTGAAGGTCATAAGCTTGACTTGCCAATATTTGAATCAAAACTTCCGTTCCCCAACGTGAGGGAAGTGGTGGAATCTGAGATGTTTGCACCATTTCGAAGAGTAGGGCAACAGTTCCTTTATCAGTGGTATTCGCTAAAAGATGAAGTGCTTTAGCTACTCGAACATTGTTTCCAAAATAGGGAAATAGAACTACGACCAGGAAAGTTGTACCAGGTCACCTTGTGAGCAAAGTACAGGCAGGAAGTCTGTATGATATGAAAGGTTAAGACTATGAAATTGATTAAAAATAAAATTATTGCTGGCGTCACAATTGTAGCAACAGCGATGCTATCTCATACCGCGGCAGCAGCAAATTTTAAAATGGCTATCGGAGATGCTGCTGGTGGTACTCAGTGGGAATTAGCGACCTCATTTTCTGAATTGATGGAGCAAAAAACAGACGGCAAAGTCAAAATCGACCTGTTCCCGAATGGTCAATTGGGCAACGAGCAAGACACCGTTAACGACGCGGCAATCGGCCTTCTCGACTTCTCAGTATTGGCGATCAACAACGTGACGCCTTTCTCTCCAACGGTTGGTCTATTGACCATGCCTTATGTCATTCAAAGTGCAGAAGAAGCGGTGCTATTAACTCAAGGCCAAGTGGGTCAAGACCTTGTCGATAACACCATTCGTGATGCTGGCGTTCGTATCGTTGGCTGGGCTTATTCTGGTTTTAGGGTTCTGACTAACTCTAAAAAATCAGTGGCTTCACCAGCGGATCTAAAAGGACTAGTGATTCGTGTTCCTCGTAACGAAATCATGATTGCTTCCTACCAAGCATGGGGCGTAAACCCAACACCAATGGCATGGTCAGAAACATTTACTGGCCTGCAGCAAGGTGTGGTTGATGGACAAGACAACCCATACATCACTGTGCATGCGATGAAGTTCAATGAAGTACAAAAGTACGTCACAAACCTTCGTTATATCTTCTCTCTTGAGCCGCTAATCGTCAGTGAAACAGTCTTCCAACAACAGACGCCTGAAATGCAAAAAATCATTCTTGAAGCGGGTCAGGAAGCGACAGAGCACAGCTTTGCATACTTAGAAAATACTGAAAACAAGATCCGTGAAGAACTGCAAGCAAAAGGCATGGTCTTCACTGACCCTGCAGACAACGAGCAAGAGTGGATCAGCAAAGTCACTAAGTCAGTTTGGCCTAAGTTCTATTCAAGCATTGGAGGCAAAGACAAGCTAGACGACGTTCTTGAGTTACTAGGTAGAAAGTAACGATTAGATTCGCCCTATCTGCTGTTCTTCGCGACTTAATCACCTAGCGATAGAACGGTTAGGTAGGGCATTTACATGGCTTTACTCGTTGATCTGTCCAGTACCTGATCTTTTTAGTACCGCGAGCGACTGGTTGTCATGTGGAAATCAACATTGGAGGTTATATGTCAGTCGCTAAAACAATAAAAAAGCACCTTAACAACATTGAGGAATATACATGTTGTTTGTTGCTAGCAAGCTTTGTCCTATTGCTGTTCACACAAATCCTTACTCGTCAGCTTTTCGATTACTCAATACCTTGGGGTGATGAAGTCGCTACTTACATGTTTGTTTGGTTTGCCTATCTAGGGGCTGTTGTTGCGGCCAAGATGTCGGCGCATAACCGAGTCAGTTTTCACTTCAAGTTCTTCCCCCCGATTGTTCAGACCGTCTGTGAAACCATTGCTGACTTCTTATGGCTGCTGTTTAACGGCTACTTTGTTTATCTCAGCTACGATTTCGTGTTCAACAAAATGAATTTGTTCTGGAAGTCTCAGACGACAGGCATCCCAATGAAATACTTCTATATGATTTTGCCAATCGCATTTTCTCTAATGATGCTGCGCATTATCTGGAACAACTACGAGCGCTTATTTAAGGGCGCTAAGAACGAAGATCCTGAAGTCAAAGAACTGCGCAAAATGACGGCACAAAAGTCATCACAGTAGTCGTCACAGAGAATAGCCGTAATAGAGAGATGTAATAATGGAATCCTATTTAACTCTAATTTTATTTGGTGGTTTCTTAACCCTGTTAATTCTGGGTGCACCAATCACAGTATCACTGGCCGGCGCTTCAATGGCGGCCTATATGTTGCTCGACAAAAACCCCATCGCTTTAGTACAAATCGCGTTCACTTCGGTGGGTAACTTCCCATTAATGGCGCTGCCAGCCTTTGTTCTTGCTGGCGCATTAATGGAGGCGGCGGGTATCTCCAAACGTCTGGTGGATATTGCAGAGAGCTTAGCCGGACCCGTGACGGGTGGCCTTGGCGCTGCAACCGTGATGGCGTGTTTGTTTTTTGGTGCTATCTCAGGTTCAGGCCCTGCAACCACAGCAGCGGTAGGCATGCTAATGGTGCCTGCAATGGTTAAGCGAGATTACGATAAGAGTTACGCATCGGCAGTAACGGCTGCATCAGGGGGCTTGGGGATCATTATTCCGCCATCCATCCCGTTAGTTATTTTCGGCATCTCAGCAATGGGATTAATGGCACCGCCTGAAGCCATCGCTCAACACGGGCAATTTGCTTCTTTATCTATTCCTAAATTGTTTGTTGCAGGCGTTGTTCCTGGCTTCATCATGGCATCTACACTCGTTGTCACTAACTACTTCATTGCCAAGCGAGAAGGCTATAAAGGGCTGTCTGAGAATTGGTCATTTGGCGAAGTAAGACATGCTTTACGCCGTGGCATATGGTCGATACTGGCTCCATTTTTGATTCTCGGAGGTATCTACAGCGGTATGTTCACACCAACAGAGTCAGCGGTTGTGGCAATTTTCTATTCGCTGTTTGTCGGTGTGTTTATTCACCGAGAGTTATCGTTTAAAAGCACCATCAAATCATTATCGACAACCACATGGATTACCGGGCGTGTGTTGCTGATTCTATTCGCTGCAACGGTATTTGGTCGCTTGTTAATCGAACAAAAAATTCCGGTCGTGGTGGCTGAGTCATTACTAGGTTTCACTGACAATATGTATATGGTGTGGGCACTGACTATTGTGCTATTGCTTTTCGTCGGCATGTTCATGGAAACGTTAGCCGCGATCATGATTATCGTGCCAGTGCTGTTGCCAATTATGTATATGCTAGGCGCGGATCCAACCCACGTAGGTATTGTGGTGGTGTGTACGTTGTCGATAGGTTTTGCTACGCCTCCGCTCGGTGAGAATATTTTTGTCGCCTCGGGGATAGGCGGGGCCACGGTCGAGCAGATCACCGCGAAGATCCACCCCTTTGTTCTTGCATCCGTAGTGGGCGTGTTCGTTATCGCTTTCTTCCCACAAATTACGCTTTGGCTACCGTCCTTAGTGGGCTATTAGGAGAAGTCACTATGAATATATCAAGAATTATCCTTATTGGTTGTGCCGTATTTGCAGTGATCAGTGGTATTGGATTACGTGCCGAACATTCAGAAACAGCGAAAGAAAATGAGCCAGTCAATGTGCTCGAAATTTCAGAGCCACATGTGGTCAGTGACGCTGAAAGAAGAGCCAAAACCCTGCTTGCTAAAGCGGTTGTCCATGTACAAAAAGAAGGCGATGAGAGCGTAAAAGACTTTATGAGTAGCGCCGAATATATAGACGGTGAGCTCTATGTATTTGCGCTTGGTATTGATGGTCAATTCCTTGCCAGTGGTGGCTCTTCAATGGTGTTGGTGGGCGACAGTGTTTTGGATACCCAAGACGTCTACGGTAATCCTTTTTTTAGAGAAATGATCACTAAAGCTGTGCACAACGGGTTTGGCGAAGTTCAGTACCATTGGACTAACCCTACTGATCGCATGGGCGAACCTAAAACGACCTTCTTTGAGCGTGTCGGTGACGTGATTGTTGCCGTGGGGTATTACCCAGAACGCTCCAGTGCAACAGAAGCTAAGCGGTTATTGGCAAGAGCCATGACCGCGATGGTAGAGTCTGAGCAAGACAGCATTGCCGAGTTCAATAATAGTGAAGGCAGCTTTGTTGAAGGAGACCTGTATGTGTTTGTGATAGACATGAACTCCGGGAAACTGCTCGCTCATGGCGTGTCTCCTGAGCTTGTCGGACGGTCACACAATGAAATTCTAAGCCCTGACAATAAGCCAATTCTTACTGAGATGCTGAATCTCGCTAAAGAAAATGGTCGTGGCGTTTACACCTATCAATGGTTAAACCCGCTGTCGAGAAAAGTGGAAACCAAACACACTTACTATCGAGTGATCGACAATAAGCTGGTTGGTGTTGGTTACTACACTAATTCAAACAGCACGTAAAAGTGTTTCTACTGAGCCCTCAACCCCATCAGTTAAAGGCTGAGGACTCGAAATACCGGTTTGTGTAAAAAAGCAATTTAGTAAAATTCACACTGTGAAATTTTTGTTGTGAAATTGTTTAGAAAATACAAGTAGTATGAAATACATGGAAGCAACACAGTAAAGAACAATTTTGAAAAGGGTCAATCAGGATTTTTGACCTACATGAAATTCAAAGCCGTAAGAGGGAAAAACTATGAATATGCTGACACTAGACAAAACAGAACTTCACAGAAACCATTCAACATTTATTGCTGAAGCTGTCTTTGCCGTTGAAATGGTGAAAGCAGACAAGCAACTCGAAAAGCAGAGAATGGCGAAACAGTTGCTTGATACTCTATTTCCTCTTGAGGCGGGTTCACACGAAGACGTGGTGAGCTACGAGATTGATTACCGACATGTTCAGGTTTACTTCAAAAACGGTGAGCACACCGGCCTAAAACGCGCTAAACACTTTGTGGCTTACACTGGTGATAAGTCAAACCCTTCAGCAATATTATTCCGTGACGAAAGCGGTACACACGTTGAAGTGACAATCGGTGCTCGTAAAGGTACTGGCCATTTGGAGTTGGTTGATATTCAAGATATCCAACTTGAGACGTGCACTACGTTTGGCCAAACAGAGGCTAGCCGCTCTTCAGGAATCCGTCACTGGGTGAGCTTAGTGAAAGGCGATGAAAGCGGTCGACCGAATGCATCGAGCGAAGACAAAGAGTTCACAGCGAAGAATGGCGAAGACTACAACCTAGGGTTTTGCTACGCGATTTAATGTCGCTTCTCGATTTTGTATAGCGTCACGATCTAACAGTACTTCGTGATTGAACGCATAACTAATGCCGCGCCACTGTAAGAAGTAGCGCCGCCATCGAGATACCGATTTCTCTTTTACCTTTGGTAACTTTCCCCGCCCCTATAGCGGGGCTTTTTTGTTAGAGCTATAAGTAAATTGGGTGGTTATTAAAATTATCTGTAGAAACTTTGAATGATATTTTACGGTGCGTTATTTTAATTTAATACACTGTATTTAAAGGTTTTTATTTGTTTATTTTATTCTGTTTTTATTGCCTCAACTATCATGATTGACGGTGGTTTGTGTGACTATTGAGCGAAAACTCAGTCAAAATGCTTCGTGCTGTGCTATTATGCGCGTCCTGGGATTGAGCCAGTAAGTCCATTTATCACCTTGCTCGGTGGTTTTTATCACGTTTTATTTTTGTGAAATGGCGAGCCAATCAAGTAGTAGTTGGATATGGAGAGCGTCCTTATATTCGTTGATTCGGATATGCGAACATCATAATTTATGAGTTTTAAATCAAAAAAATACAGTATCGATTCTACTGACTATCAAGTTGGTCAAGATAACGTCAGTAAATGGGGCATGGATGTCCATAACACCGTCTTCGTAGCCTCAGTAGGCTTATCTCTTCTCTTCATCATCACTCTTCTTGCTCTTCCTCCTGCAGATGCTAAAGCTGCAATTGATTCTATTAAGGGTGCTGTTCTATCAAAGTTTGACTTCCTGTTTATGTGGGGAGCCAACATCATGCTAGCGTTTGCTGTTGTTCTTGCTTTTTCACCGTTGGGTAAAATCCGTTTAGGTGGCGAAGACGCGACGGCGGACTATTCAATGTCATCGTGGATTGCGATGTTGTTCGCAGCAGGTATGGGTATTGGACTTATCTTCTGGGGTGTTGCAGAGCCAACTGCGTTCTTCACGAACTGGTTCGGAACGCCATTAGACGCAGAACCTTTCACAGCCGCTGGTCGTGAACTAGCGCTAGGCGCAACCGTATTCCACTGGGGTTTTCATGCATGGGCTATCTATGGCATGACGGCGCTTTGTCTAGCGTACTTTGTTTATAACAAAGGCTTACCGCTATCAATGCGTTCTGTGTTTTACCCAATTCTGGGTGAGCGTGTGTGGGGCAAAACCGGTGATGTAATCGATGTACTAACGGTACTGGTTACTCTGTTTGGTCTTGCGACTTCATTGGGCTTAGGTGGTACGCAAGCAGCAAGTGGTATCAGTCACGTGTTCGGCTTGGAAAACAACATCTTCCTTCAGCAATCTATTATCGTTTTGATTATGGGTTTGGCGATCATCTCTGTTATGCGTGGCATGGACGGTGGTGTTAAGTTCCTAAGTAACCTGAACATGGTTATTGCGTTCGTATTCCTTGGTCTTATCGCTGTATTGAACTTTACGACAGTGCTTGATTCTGTGGCGACTGCGGCAACGGGCTATGTGAAAAACATCGTAGCTTTGAGCCAAAGTGCGGGTCGTGAAGACACAACATGGCTGCATGGCTGGACTGTGTTCTACTGGGCATGGTGGGTAGCGTATGCACCTTTCTTCGGTATGTTCGTAGCGCGTATTTCTAAGGGTCGTACGGTTCGAGAGTTCCTACTTTGCGTACTGATTATCCCAACATTGGTAACGTCGGCTTGGATGTCGATCTTCGGTGGCGTGGCTATCGAGCAAGTAATTAACCATGTGGGACAACTTGGCCTCGACCAAGGCATTACAGACGTATCTCTAAGCTTGTTCTACATGCTAGATGCATACTCGTTCGGTAGCATTCTGTCAGTTCTCGCAGTCGCACTGATCATTGTGTTCTTCGTAACAACGCTAGACTCAGGCTCTATCGTGATCGATGGCATGACTGCTGGTGGTAAACTTGAAGTTCCAGTGAAACAAAAAGTAGTTTGGGCTGTTATCTCGGGTGCTATCGCAATGGTGATGCTGTGGATTGGTGGTACTCAATCTATCCAAGCACTTCAATCTATTACGATTATTGCAGCACTGCCGTTTACGATCATTCTTCTGATTGGTTGTGTGAGCTTGTTGAAAGGTCTACTTACTGAGGTAGATAAAGGACAAGCAAACGTTAGCGAAACAGCGAAATAAAGTAACTAAGCCGTTGAGTAAGTCATTAGGTAATTAACGACTTATTCCAGAGGAAGCGTTATTTCAAAGCTCTCTTGTACTGCAAGGGAGCTTTTTTATGCCTGAGAAGAAATGACAGGTAAGAGAAAGAGACAAAAAAAGAGCCACAAGCGAATCGTCACTTGTGGCTCTTTTCTAGTTTTAGGGATTAGTTCTAGGGAACTAGCTATTAGCTTACGCGTTTAATTCGTGTTGAATTACGTAATCCAAAGCACCGACTACCGCTGCAACCTGAGCATCATTACACTCTTCGTCTGTTACTTTGTCGCTGTCTGGGTAAACCTCTGTGGTTGTACCGTACTTACAGTCAGTCACGCCGCCACATAAGCCAAGCTTCTTCATTGGGTAGTTGATCACGCCGTGTTGAGTGACGTCTGAACCAATGATCTTGCCTTCGTCATCCGCAGGCGCAATGTGAGTGACTTTTTCAACTGAAGCGATGACAGCAGCTTGGAATTCTGGTTGTGGGTTTTCAGTATCACCCACAGTGTAGAAACCGTCTGGGATCATACCTTCGATGTACTCAATACCATCACGAGCTGCGAGTGCAGGTCGGAATTCAGTTTCATCAGAGTCAGTCGTCTCATGCAGGTCAACGTGAACCAATACTTCTGGTAGAGACGCTACTAGAGATCGTAGGTTTGCTGATTCTTCTGCTGGCGTACCGTCGTAGAAAGAGCGATTTGGATCAACAGCATTTGGGTTCCAGCGATTGATCACTTCGTAGCCCCAAGGGCTCACACAAGGTGCTACAACAATGTTGAAGTGCGCCGTGTATTTTTCTGCTTGAGTCGCAGCGAATTTGATCGCGCCATGCACACCGCTGGTTTCGTAACCGTGAACACCACCAGTTACCATAATCGTCGGCTTTGACTCGTCCCAGTTTTTGCTCTTGATAGCGAAGAGTGGGAAGCGAGCTTCGTCGTAGCTCAGTGCGCCGTATTGTTCGATGTCGAAGCGGTCTGCAAGTGCTTTAATCTTTGGTACAACTTCTTGCTGGTATTCACGCTTAACCGTTCGTTGAGCTAACCATGCTTCACGTTCTGCTTGTTGCCATTTTTGCCCTGGCTTACCAATCGGGTAGGTAGATTCACTTTTCATCTATACTTTTTCTTTTATGTTCGTGAAAGATTAAGACAGATTATTCCTGTCTAACAGAGACAGCAATAGAAAACACAACTTGTGACTTTATTTTTTACAGACTCATAACTTTGATGAGTGAATTGATGGTGTTACATTTTATCGATGGTTCAATTCTTTATAAAGAGACAACAAAATGGCTGGAGCAAGTTTACTAACACTGCTAGATGACATTGCAACCGTGTTGGATGATGTCGCACTGATGTCTAAGGTGGCAGCTAAAAAAACCGCGGGTGTATTGGGTGACGATTTAGCCCTTAACGCTCAGCAGGTATCCGGTGTTTCTGCTGAAAGAGAAATTCCTGTGGTGTGGGCGGTCGCAAAAGGCTCATTTAAAAATAAGCTGATTTTGGTTCCGGCGGCATTATTGATCAGTGCGTTCATCCCTTGGTTGATCATGCCACTTCTCGTGATTGGTGGTCTGTTTCTTTGTTTTGAAGGGGCGGAGAAAATCTTAGAGAAGCTCTTTCCTCATGCCCATCAACATGACGAGAAGGAAGAGGATACGAGTACTGGCGAATCCATAGAGGAATATGAGAAGAGAAAGGTCTCAGGCGCGATTCGTACCGACTTCATATTATCTGCGGAAATCATTGTGATTGCGCTAGGTACCGTAACGGGTACAAGTATCGTGACTCAGATTCTTGTGGTGAGTTTGATAGCGGTTGTGATGACGATTGGTGTTTATGGCTTAGTGGCAGGGATCGTGAAGCTGGATGATTTAGGTTTCTATCTCCAACGCACATCGAATGGGAGTGCTATTAAAACCAGATTGGGCAATGGGCTAGTCGCCTTTGCACCAAAGCTAATGAAGATGCTTGCGGTTGTCGGCACGGCTGCCATGTTCTTGGTTGGCGGCGGTATTGTGGTACACAACGTTCCTGCAATTCATCACTTAATTGAACCGATTATTATGGACTTCAGTGGACATTCGATTGCAACCGTGGTGGTACCAACGCTGTTGAATGGTGTGATTGGGGTTTTAGCTGGATTGATCGTTGTTGCTGTTTGGACTGTGGTTGGAAAAATTCGCGGTAAGTAATAGCTCATTATTGGTCTTAATAAAACCCTCTCTCCACGAAACGAAAAAGGGGCACCATAATCATTATGGCGCCCCTTTTAATCTAATGAGTCGTGTTTAATTAACACCACGCTCTTATTTTGCAATATAAGCGCTTATTTACCGACTAAGCGTTATTTTACAGACCAAGCAATCGTCTCGCCGCCACGGATTGGCACAACGATGTCTGAACCGAAAGGCATTGTTTCAGCAACATTCCACTCTTCTTTAACGAGTGTGATTGTGTCTGAGTTACGCGGCATGCCGTAGAAGTCCGGACCATTGTGGCTCGCGAATGCTTCTAGGTTCTCAATCTTGCCTTCTAAATCGAATACTTCAGCGTACAGTTCAACCGCAGCGTGCGCTGTGTAAGAACCTGCACAACCACATGCTGACTCTTTAGCACCTTTAGCGTGTGGCGCAGAGTCTGTACCCAAGAAGAACTTCTTGCTACCGCTTGTTGCCGCTTCGATAAGTGCTAACTGGTGCGTGTTGCGCTTAAGGATAGGTAGGCAGTAGAAATGTGGCTTAATGCCGCCAACCAACATGTGGTTACGGTTGTAAAGCAAGTGGTGAGCTGTGATGGTTGCCGCTACGTTCTCGTTAGCGTTCTTAACGAAAGTCGCAGCATCTGCCGTCGTGATGTGCTCTAGAACGATCTTCAGGTTAGGGAAGTCGTTAACAATCGGTGCTAGAACCGTGTCTAGGAACTCTTTTTCACGGTCAAAGATATCAACATCGTGAGCCGTTACTTCACCGTGTACAAGCAGCAACATACCCACTTCTTGCATCGCTTCTAATACGTGGTAAATCTTTTGAGCTGAAGTTACGCCTGAATCCGAGTTTGTCGTTGCGCCAGCAGGGTATAGCTTCGCTGCTACAACAGCGCCAGATTCTTTCGCTTTGCGAATTTCATCAGGTGTTGTGTTGTCTGTTAGGTAAAGTGCCATTAGAGGCTGGAACTGTTCACTTGGCTGCTCTGCCATGATGCGTTCACGGTAAGCAAGAGCCATTTCGGTATCGGTTACCGGTGGGATGGTGTTTGGCATGATTAACGCTCGACCATTGTAGCGGCTGATATCGCGGACTGTATCTTTTAATACTTCGCCATCGCGTAGATGAACGTGCCAGTCGTCAGGACGAGTAATCGTAAGTTGTGTCATTGAAGGCTCCCACCATTTGAAGTGTTATGTAGTTGGAGCCTAAACTCAGCGAAATCTGTGAAAGCAATCGCTTACGTTTAGGCGACAGGATGATAGTGGAAAAGCACTTTCATTTCATCCTATTTTTAACTCTTCAGGGTTAGGAGCTTGTTTTTATGGATATTTTATTCGGTATCTATTTGTTAATAAGGGTTAGCGGGTGGCTACCCACAGACCATGGATCATTCCTGGAACCCAGAAGAAGAAAGTAAGAATGATATTAATCAGCAAATCTTTCCCGGCGCCGCGAGCGAAGAACACACCAACAGGTGGAAGCAGTACACATAAGATGATAATGACGAGTTTGTTCATGATAAATCCTTTTTATTCAATGAAAGTTCAATGCGGTAATCGTGTTCATATTATAGAACGTCTGGAGAGTGTTACTGCATTGCTGCCTTAATGTATCAAGATAGAAAGCTAAACATCTCAAGATACTAGCTTAGTATCAAGTGTTTAATGCTTGCCAGTTTATCTATTTATAACCATTTGTTAGCATTGGGACAAACAACAAAACATTGGAATCGTTATGTCGCAGCTACCTTCAAATGGAAAGGCTTTTGAGCAAGAGCCTTCAGGTCAACAGCCCTCCTTATCTCAAATTAATGTATTTCCGGTTAAGTCAGTGGGCGGCATCTCGCTCTCTTCTGCTTGGGTCGAAAAACAAGGTCTTACTTTCGACAGACGTTTTATGTTGGCACTGGCTGACGGCTCGATGATCACGGCGCGTAAGTATCCGAAAATGGTGAAGGTATCTTCAAGCTTGCAACCTGACGGTTTGATCTTCACTTATGAAGGCAAAGAGCCTTTACGTCTAAAATATGCGAATTTCAAGATGCAAGAAGCACCAGCAACGGTATGGAAAGACAGTTTTACTGCTTACACCACCAATGATGAAGCCGATGATTGGTTCAGCGATGTGTTAGGTGTTCGCGTTGAGTTATTGTTCTCTGGTGAGCAATCCAATCGTGTTCGTGAAAAGCTCGGCCAGAATGTCAGTTTCGCTGATGGCTACCCAATGTTGGTGATCAGCCAAGCATCGCTAGATGAACTTAATCGTCGCAGCCCTGAAGTGCATTCAATGGATCAGTTCCGCACTAACTTCGTGGTTTCTAATACCGAAGCCTTTGCTGAAGACAGCTGGAAGCGTATTCGTATTGGTGAGGTTGAATTCGAAGCGGTTAAGCCTTGTGAGCGTTGTATCCTGACGACCGTTGATGTTGAGCGTGGCGAATTTAGAGCAACAAAAGAGCCGCTTAATACCTTCTCTACATTCCGAGCTAATGAACGCGGTGGTGTTTTCTTTGGTCAGAATCTTGTGGCTAAAAATGAAGGTTTAGTCAAAGCCGGTGATGTGGTTGAAGTGCTCGAAACCAAAGAGAAAGAGTACTATGAAGACACTTGGGTTGAGTCGTTACATTTAACGTGTGTTGAACGCGAAGAGATCGCTCGTGACTTCACAACCTTTTGGTTAGAACCTGCCAAAGAGAACCACTCACTACCAAGTTACCAGCCTGGGCAACATCTACCGATTGAGATGGTGATTAATGGCGAGAAGGTTTCTCGTCGTTACACGTTATCTTCTAGCCCTTCACGAGCGGGTCGTTTAGCAATTTCAGTGAAGCGTGTCGATGATGGCCAAATCTCTAATTGGTTAAATGATCACTTCCAAGTAGGTGATACCTTAGTCGCTCAAAATCCAGATGGCGCGTTCTATTTGGAAGACAACCCAACACATCCATTACTGCTGTTATCAGCGGGAAGCGGTATCACACCAATGTTGTCGATGCTTCGTTACTTGGCCGACCACGGTCAAATTGATGATGTGGTGTTCTATCACCAATGCAGCAGCGAAGAAGATATCCCTTATCAAGCTGAGATTGATAAGATCGCCAGTGAGCACGCGGGTCTTCGTGTGATTTATTCATTAAGCCAACCAACCAAAGAGTGGGATGGTCTGTCTGGACGTTTGAGCGTGTCTCATGTCGCTAAAATTAATGAGTTACACAAGCGCCAAGCGTTTGTGTGTGGCCCTGACGGTTTTATGGATAATGCCAAGAAACTGCTGATTCAAATGGGTCTTAACCCTCAGCATTATCATCAAGAAGCGTTTGGCGTTGCTCAGTCTACCGAAGAGGCAGTGAAGCAACTGCAGTTGAGTGTCAACGGCTACCTGTTCGAAGGTAATAACCAATCAACATTACTAGAACAAGCTGAGTTGGCGGGTGTGTCTATTGCATCAAGCTGTCGCGCGGGTTTCTGTGGTGCTTGTAAAGTGACCCTTGAGTCTGGGCAAGTTCATCAACCTGACGTACCAGCGCTGCAAGAACATGAACGTAACATGGGACAGATACTGGCGTGTTGCAGTGTGCCTCAAACCGATATCGAAGTCGTAGACTAACTCGTTAGGCCGGAAGGCAGGAAAGAAAAGCGCATTTAATAGAAAAGGCCGGAAGTTCACTGAAATGAACTTCCGGCCTTTTTGATTCCAAGACTAATTCAGTAAATTAATCGTAGATCGTTGGGATCGGTTGACGCTTGTGTTGTGTTGCTTTGTAGATACCCACTAAGCGGTCAGACACGTCTTGAGGGACTTCTTTACCTTCAAGGAAATCATCGATTTGGTCGTAAGAAAGGTTCAATGCTGCTTCGTCGGCTTTCTGTGGATCAAGCTCTTCTAGATCAGCGGTAGGTACTTTCTTAACCAGTAGCTCTGGAGCACCTAGAGTTGCTGCTAGTTCACGAACTTGACGCTTGTTCAGGCCAAATAAAGGTGCCAAATCACATGCGCCGTCACCGTGCTTGGTGTAGAAACCAGTGATATTTTCCGCTGAGTGGTCAGTACCGATTACAAGGCCGCCAACGTAACCTGCAATTTCGTATTGTGCGATCATGCGAGCGCGAGCCTTCACATTACCTTTCACAAAATCTATTTTTGCTGAATCTGTTGGTAGCAAGCCTGTGCCTTCTAAAGCAACGTGAGATGCAGCGTGAAGCCCATCAACACCCGCTTTAATGTTTACAGAAACAGATTGAGAAGGCTGAATGAAAGATAGAGCAAGTTGCGCTTCGTCTTCATCTTTTTGTTCACCGTAAGGTAGGCGAACCGCGATGAATTGGTAGTCGTTGCTACCAGCGCTTTCATTTAGGCTATCAACGGCCATCTGTGCTAAGCGGCCACAAGTTGTCGAATCCACACCGCCACTGATACCAAGGATCAGAGACTTGCAGCCTGACTGCTGAAGTTTCGTTTTGATAAAGTCCACACGACGAGTCACTTCGAAGTGAGGGTCAATTGAAGGTAGTACGCGCATTTCGTCACGAATTAACTGTTCCATTCGTATTCCTTTCCTGCAAGCAAATTAAAAATCTAGTGTTATCATACCTAAATCATCCGATTTAAAAACCTCTTTGCACAAGCTTAGAAAGAGAAGGCAGTAATTAATAATGGAAAAAATAGCCATTTTCGGTAGTGCGTTTAATCCGCCGAGCTTAGGGCACAAAAGTGTGATTGATTCGTTGGCTCACTTTGACAAAATTCTACTTGTTCCAAGTATTGCCCATGCTTGGGGAAAAGAGATGCTAGACTTTGATACGAGATGTCAGTTAGTTAACGCATTTATTAGCGATCTTTCACTGGATCAAGTGGAGCTTTCTTTGATCGAAAAGAGCCTATTTACTCCAGGTGAAAGCGTCACGACTTATGCAGTGCTCAGTGAACTGCAAAAGTTACATCGTGACGCGGAACTCACGTTTGTCATTGGCCCTGACAACTTCTTTAAGTTCTCATCTTTCTATAAATCAGATGAGATTACCGAGCGATGGTCTGTAATGGCGTGCCCTGAAAAAGTCAAAATCCGTAGTACAGACATACGTAATGCACTGATAAGTGGGATCGATGTTGCAAAACTGAGCACTAAGTCAGTTACAAAAATATTGCAAGATAGTAGTCTGTATACAATAATGTAGGTTGACTAATTCAAGGGATTTGATGGCTATGCTAAAGTGCGCGATACCTGCGACGATGATCATGGCAGCATGCAGTATGCCTGCGTATGCTGAATGTGATTTTTTTAGCTTAGATTCGATCATGCTGACTTCTGATGAAGACGTCAGCTGTTTAGATTTATCCTCGAGCATCGAGTCTTTTGGCCAACGCATGATGGAAATCAGTGGATTGAGTGAAGAAGAAGCCGAAAACACGCCCGACTATTGGTCTGATTGGGTTCTTCAAACTAAAGACTCACCGTTGCTGACACAGAGCATTGAATCAAACTATATTGGTTTGGGTATGTGGTTTCCAGAAGACCTCGAAGATGAACAGTACGATATGTCCACAGAAGAATGGTTGATGAATCACGGCCTTCAACTCAGCATCGGTTTTGGCGAGAAGGTTGACGGGCAGCCGCGTATGCGCTTTGATTATCGTTGGCATGACTCAAGAGACGCTGACCTAATGATGCAGGTCGAATTGCCTTTTTAGACGGGTGAATACACAGATAGATTACTATCTACGTCTAAAATACTAAGAATTAAAAAAGCCGCAAAAAACTCATTTTTTGCGGCTTTTTAGTCTCTGGCTTGTTGCTTTCAATATTATCTATAACTTATCGTAAAGCTATAAATCCTCACCAAAAACAAGCATGCACAGCTGTTCAAACTCTTCTTCTTTACCTGAGAACAAATCATCGATTACAACAGCTCGTTTCTGACCTGACTGCATGCGCTTTTTCGCTTCACGCATTACCATCACCAAGGTGTGCTCTTGTGGAAGGTTAGAATCATCAATGTTCCATTGATTGAATCGCTGAGACAGGGCACTTTCACAAAGCAGTGGCTTAAACGACAACACTTCTTGCTTTAATACCGAAAGCATATCTTTAAACGCTTGTTCCGTGTTATTGGCATTGGAAGTGCGAGCTTTGGTTTGTTCTAGCTTTTCCAGTAGCGCCGAAGAGAGGTTAGTTTGCGTGATGTAACCCGCTTGTCTTGGGAATGAATCCGTCAAACGAACAGAAAAGTCGACACGGTTAACCTGAGTGTTTGGAAAGTAGGTCAGTGATGTTAGGCAGTCGTGTGGAATCCAGACGCTTTGTCCTGGTTCAACGGCATACTCTTGTTTGCCCAGCTTAATCAAAACCAAGCCACTTTGAACCGATACAAGGCTATGTTTAAGTACTTTCTTGCGTGGTGTGATCACCAAGTGTGAAAAGTAAGCCGATGTATATTCAATAGCGAAGTTCATAGATAGTACCTTAATTTTGGGGCGTCAAGATTACCGTTAATCTTGAAGAATGCCAACAATAACAGGGGATTTTCAATGTTTCTGGTCTGACCTTGTCAAAAGTATGGGCTCTGTAGCTGCGAGAAGTCAAAACAACGCGTAGAATGAACCAGCTTTTTATTATATGAATTAAAAAATGACCTCTCCAAGCGATCCATATGTTGATATTCGTCCTTACGACGATGATGAAATTCCTGCGGCACTAAACCGTCTTATTAATGATGAAGAATTTATCAGTGCGATTCTGCACTACCGTTTTTCAAACCATGCGTCTTGGTTTAAAGCATTAATGAGCCCGATCTTACGCGTTTACTTGAAAATGAAATGGAGCAAGCTGACCAGCGTTGAATCCATTCAGATTGAAGTTAAAAAGTACTTACGCGACACGCTAGCTAAGACGACCAATGGTGTTACATACACTGGCGTAGAGTCACTGGATGCGAATCAAGCTTATTTGTTTGTTTCTAACCATCGTGATATCGCTATGGATCCTGCACTTGTTAACTACGCTCTGCATCAAAATAACCACCAGACTTGTCGCATTGCTATTGGTGACAACCTGCTAAAGAAGCCATGTGCGACTGAACTGATGCGTTTGAACAAGAGCTTCATCGTAAAGCGTTCTTTGAAAGGACCGCGTGAGATGATGAAAGCGCTAGGGCAGTTGTCTTCTTACATTAAGCACTCTCTAGAAACGGGCAACTCAATTTGGATTGCTCAAAAGGAAGGTCGTGCTAAAGATGGTAACGATTTTACTGAGCCAGCAATCTTAAAAATGTTCCACGTTGAAGGACGTAAGCAAAAAATTGCTTTCCCTGAATACGTGAAGTCATTGAAGATTGTTCCTGTGGCAATTTCTTACGAGAACGACCCATGTGACACGGCTAAAGCGATAGAGCTTTTCGAAAAAGACGTAAACGGTAGTTACGAAAAGGGTGAGTTTGAAGATATCGAAAGTATCATTCAAGGCATCATCGGTAATAAAGGACGCGTTCACGTTGGCTTCGGTCAGGTTATCGACCAAGATTTTGATACCCCTGAAGCGCTTGCTGAAGAGATCGATCGTCAGATCCACGGTAACTATAAACTGTTCCCTGTAAACTTGCTGGCAGCAGAAAAAGAAGATGAGTCGATTACAGCGGCAGTTAAACAAGAGTTTGAAGCTAAACTATCGAGCCTGCCACAAGGCGCGCGTCAGTACTTAATCGATAGCTACGCGAACCCAGTGAAGAACATTGGTTAACGAGTGTTAGTTAGCTTGTTAGTTGATTAGCAACTTGATTGAATTGAAAAAGGAGCCTTAGGCTCCTTTTTTGTTTCTGAATCGCTACTTGCTACTGTGATCTAGCATTAACGTATTAGAGCAATAGAGCAATAGAGCAATAGAGTAATAGAGCTTTAGCCTGAATTATCGAGCGACTGCGCCACCGAGCTCTAGATTGGTCGGCCATGTGGTTACAGTGTTGCCGCCCAGATAGATGTTGCCTTTGATTGTCATAGTCTCGGGGAATGCAGTAATCCCAGAACCGCCTATATATAAGTCACCATCAATCACGATCCCATTAGGTAGCTCAGTTAAAGGAGTGCGGATCACGCTCAGATCGCCTTTCACCCTAAAGCCATTCGGTAGCCTTTCCAGTGGAGTATCGGTGAGGTTGATAAAACCGCCCACTCTTACACCTCTTGGCCAGCTGGTAATTTGGCTGCCAATCAAGTCGGCGTAACCTTTTATCTTAACCCCGCTCGGGACTCGAGTGAGTTGGCTGTTAGAGCCTTTCAGGCTGCCGTTCACTTCTAACCCTTTGGGTAGGCGTGTGATCGCAGTGTTCTCTATATTGAGATTACCATCGACCACCAAGCCAGTTGGAAGTGATGTATAAGGCTTATTTCGTAGATATAAGTTTCCGTAATTATCGAGATGGTTCAATATTTGATAGTGATCGAGTGGTTCAGCTCTGACATTTGTTATGGTTAAGGAACCAATAATAAGTGCAATTATTCTGAGCATAACAGGCTTCTTATTACGATAGACGCTAACACTATAATGGAAAAATTAATCTCGCATAGTGTTTTACCCATTTGGCGGTAGATTAACGAGGAATAGAGCAAAGATGATAGGTAAATCAATGATTAGAGTAAATATACGAATTATTAAGGTCTTTTTGATAGCGGCTTCAATGTTTGGCTCAATGTCTGCGAGTGCCAACAAAGTAATTTCAACGCCCGGTAAAGCTGCAGTGGTTGTCACACAAGGGGGTCAACCGCAACGAGTTTGTTATTACGATGACAAGGCTTATAGCATTGGGGCAGTGTTAGAGGTGGGGGGCGTAGCGATTCAGTGCGCTGCAGAAAACGATTTTGAGCAAAATGGTTCACTGGCTTGGGTTCAATTAAAAAAAGACGAGTAATTCAACTCGTCTTTTAATAAAAATATAAATGCTTATATTAACGCGCTAGAGAGCGAGTCTTAAGTTCAAAAATAATCTTCTCAGCGCTAACTTCAAATTTAAAGCGAGCGTGCAACTCTGTGCTTTCTTCTGTCATCTCTGATGCTTCAAATTCAACGTTGCTAGACACTTGTTTAGCAAGTTCAACGTACTTAGCAAACTCAGCTTCAATAAGTGCTTTTGAGTTTCCGTAAACCGTTACTTCAGCAACATCGTCGCCTTCTTTGATGATGAACCCGATTTCGCCTGCACAGCCGCAAGCTTCACATACATCGTTGTTACCAATATCTTGGCTCATATAAATAATCCTCTTACAAAGTCTGAGGTTATTCTAACGAGCAATTTGAACTGTATCTACAAAAATTAAAATCTTTGAACTAATTTGTACTGGTATGCTATGTTGTTTGTTGAAGGGGTTAAATGAATGTGTACATTCGCGTCACTAAATATGTATGTGATCTATCTCATGTTTTGTTGATAAGCAGTGTCATTAATTTGTTAGAATATCATTCAGTTAGTTGCGTCGTAACTAATTTTATAAGACTATCTATTGCTTGATAGGTATTTATACAATGAATTTATTGTTGGGTATTTGATATTCTAAGTTGTTATTTTAGATTAACCACTTAGAGAGGTAAGGTGACTTTTGAAGGATAATTAGACAAAGTGCCCAAAGAGGCAGCACTGTAAAATTGTTCGTACAAAGTATTTGTTGGTATTTAATGGAAATACTTGCGAAAAAATACCTTGCTCACATAATGCTGATAACGATTTTCATTCTGACTTCATTTGATTGAGTTAGATGGATTTACAAAGAGAAGAGCCTGAATATGCCAAAGCGTAGTAAAGAAGATACAGAAATCACGATCCAGAAAATCATGGATGCCGTTGTAGACCAGCTGCTAAGATTGGGTTACGACAAGATGTCATACACGACGTTGAGTCAACAAACGGGTGTTTCTCGTACAGGTATAAGTCATCACTTTCCAAAGAAAACGGATTTTACTGCTGCTCTAGACGGTCGTATTTTCAAGATGTTCATGGAACACATTGACTTCGAAAATGGCCTTGACGCATTTTCAGCTAGCTGGGTTGCAGCACTTGAAGACGCAGAGTTCCTAGCAATCTTACGTTTACTTTTCCATCATATCGTTACTGCAGAGAGCGCACATGAGTTCGCTGCAAACGGTATTGATCGTCTATACAAGCTGACTGAAACTCAGTTTGGCGATACTAGCGGTAAAGAACTAGAGTGGTTGATTGGTAAATCATTGATTCGTATGAGCCAATAATCAGCACTCAATAAAAGAAGCTCCTGCGGGGGCTTTTTTTGTGCCTGTAGTTTCACTTCTTGTGCGTTTTTCTCTCAATCCCCCACACCGATGTCGCTGTATTACTGATGTGTTGAATGATGTTGAATCAAGTTATTTCTTTTCTTTTTATGTGCTTACGTTCAAGCCTTATTTCCCTTTCCAGAGTTAAAAGCTAAGTAACTCTAACGGGTAATGTTCATTTACAGAACCTCAAACGCTCAAGGTGAGACGTTTTGGTGTTTATTGCTATGGTAGTTAATAAAATTGAATATAAGCCGAGAGAGTAGCTTTGAGCCAATAAGAAAGCCTCGAAAAAATCGAGGCTTAAGATTACGTCATTGTTATTAAGAACGAATACTCAAAATGAGTCGATCCTTAATCGGACTTATTGTGCGGGGTGAACCTGAGGGAAGCTCATGGTTGGGTGTTTTTCTACGATACTTTTGTAACCATACACATCTTCTATCATCGAAGGTTTCAGCGCATCCCAAGGCTTGCCATCACACACTAAATTGCCATCTTTTAATACCACTAATCGATCGGAATACTGCGCGGCTAAGTTGAGATCATGCAAAACCACGATAACCGCGGCATTGTGGTTATCGGCTAATTCTCTCGCAATCTTTAAGGTGTTGTGTTGGTGGGCGAGATCCAGTGCTGATGTCGGTTCATCAAGCATTAAGATACATTGGTCGCCAGAGTGGTGAAGCTGGGTTAACACTCGAGCTAAGTGAACACGTTGTTTTTCACCGCCAGACAGGGAAGGGTAGAGCCTTTCACTCAGGTGAGTGACATCGGCAACATCCATTTTTTGGCAAGCGATACTAGTGAGCTGTTTGTTTGATTCTTGCAGAGGAATACCACCAAGCTCAACAACTTCGTGCGCCAGAAATGGGAAGGTCAACGTACTGTGCTGAGGTAGCATAGCCAGATGCTTCGCCAATTTTTGAGAAGGCCACTTGTCTTTGGTGTGTCCAAAATACTGGATATCACCTGTGCTCGATATCTCCTGACATAGAGCTTTCAGCAGCGTGCTTTTTCCCGCGCCGTTTGGCCCAAGCAGTGTGGTTACCTTTCCTGCTTCAATCTCAATAGAAACGCCATCTAAAATCACTTTACTGCCGAACTTCACTTCGATGTCGGTTGCTTTTAACGCTGCAGGAAACATTAAAGGATTCTCCCTTTCTGTTGGAATAATAGATACAAGAAGAATGGAGCGCCGATGATTGCAGTGACAATACCCACTGGCAACTCAGCTGGTGCCAGAGCCACGCGAGAGAACATGTCTGCAGCCGTTAGCAGTAATGCGCCTAGAACCGCTGATAGGGGAAGTAAGACTCGATGATCTGGGCCCGCTAACATGCGACCTAAATGAGGGATCACAAGCCCGATAAAGCCAATCATGCCTGATAGGCTCACTGTGATACCAACGCCCGCAGCTGTTAGTAGAATCAGCTTTCGTTTAAGTTTCTGTACTGGAATGCCAAGGTGTTGCGCTTCTGATTCACCCAGTAATAGGGCATTCAAAGACATCGCTTGGCGGTAGAACACAACAAACAGACCCACGAGCGTAACTGCAGCAAGCAAAATACCCGACCACTTTGCTCCTGCCAGTGAACCCATCGACCATAGTGAAAGATCACGCAGCATTTGGTCATCAGCAATGAAGTTTAAGAAGCCAATACCTGCGCCTGATAGTGCGCTGATCGCCACACCTGCCAGCAACATGATGGTTACTGAAGTGCCGAATTTGCCAGTACCAAGCTTGTAAACCAGCAGCGTGGTTAAGGCGCCGCCCAAAAAGGCAAACACAGGTACCGCTGCAAAGTTCATGAAGGCAGGGTATTGAAGTGAAAGCTCAGAGAACAAAACGATAGCCAGTGCAGCACCTAATGCTGCGCCCGCAGACACACCGATGATGCCAGGTTCTGCAAGTGGGTTTCGAAACAAACCCTGCATCACTGCGCCACACAAGGCGAGGATCGCACCAATCAGCATGCACAAGATGGTTCTAGGTAAGCGAATTTCTTGAATCACCAAGTTGATGTGAGGTGCTAAGTCATTGTTTGGTTGAATTAAGCTTGTAGCGCTGTCCGCTAAGCTAATGTTCATTGGCCCAACAGTGATCGAATACAGTGCGACAAAGGCTAGGGTAGCACCTAGGCCTAACATCGACGTTTTTAGTGGGACGGAGCGTAACAACATAAAGGGCCTCAATATCTATCGCTAACTTTAATCCCTTTACCAACAACGTGAGTCAGTTGGTGAAGAGAAGCGAATTAGCGATAGCAGAAATAGGATGGTCGAGTTATAGCGGGTAGATAAGTGCGTTTAAACGCTTAGCTTCAGAGAGACTTTCTAGGCCAAGCCCGCCAACCAAAGCACTGCCATTTACGGTAATGATTTGCTTGTTCATACCTGCAGGCGTTGCCGCTAGCATAGGTAGTGATTTCAGGATGGCATCTGCGCCGCCCATTTTTTGATAACTACGGCCGCTTACTAAAATGACATCAGGTTGCATCTCAACGAGTGATTCCATTGAAAGTGGCTTGTAAGACCTTAAGCTCTGAGCGGCAGGGTTGATGCCGCCAGCTAATTCGATGATTGCGTTTGGTGATGTTTCACCGCCAGCAACGTTCGCAGGGCGACCTTCATGCAGTAACAGGAACAGAACTTTCTTCGCTTCATTGCTTGGTACTTGGTTCGCTTTCAGTGCTGCAATTTTTTGATTCACTTCGGCTTTCACTTGCTGTGAGTGGTCTTCGGTATGGGTGATCTTTGCGATTTGGTCGATACGCTTTAATAGTCCTTCCACGTTTGCTTCAGTGTTCACGATCTCCACATCGACGCCTGCCGATTTTAATTGAGAAATCGCGTTGTCTGGTCCCATTTCATCCGACCCAATCAGAGTGGTTGGCTCTAGGGCAAGTAAGCCTTCAGCAGAAAGGTTTCTGTGGTAGCCAATCTTTGGTAGCTTTTCAGACTGAGGGAAGCGACTGGTTACATCAATACCTACTAACTGTTCTTCTGCGCCAAGCGCTAAAACTAATTCTGTAACGGCACTACCGGCACTGATGATGCGAGGTTGCTCAACGTCGTTTGCCATCGCGGCTGGAGCAGTCAATGCCAAGCTCATAGCGGCCATTGAAAGGAGATGTGTCTTGGTCTTTAATTTATTGAGCACGTTTAAGTTGTTCATAATAAGTTCTTTATATTTTCTTTTTGTATCGCGAAGATACTCAGTGAGCAGTCCGTTCGCATTGTGAGTTCGAATCGATAGAGAGGCTTAGCTCTGATTGTTTAGTCTTATCGGTCAGAAGCTAAACCTCGTGAAAATTGAGTGTTGTTCTAGCCATCTTCAGTGAGTAATTGAGTCGCTGGTATTCCGTTCTCCTGAAGGAATGAAAGCAGCTTCACTAGGTTCTCCACGTTAGCGGCTTTATCTGCACCAATGATGATCGGCTTCTTGTATGATGTGCCTGTTTCTTCTAGCAATGCAATCTTGAAGTTTTCCCAGTCGATGTACTCTTGGCCGTTAATCGCCCAGTAGGGTTCGTGATCTAAGATATTGACGCTAATCGAATCTTTATGAACTTCAGAAACGTTCTTAATATCAGAGCTCGGCAGTTCGACTTCTAATGACTCCAACTTCACCGATGCTGTCAGCAGCAGGAATACCATCACGATAAAAATGATGTCGAGCAGCGGTGTTAAGTCCGGAGCCAAACTTTGTGTTTGAGATGAGTGGGGCGTTTTAATCATGCTTGTCTCGCATCACCGACAGCGACTTTGTTTAATGATGAATCTTTAGTTTCGTCAGACTGATTAGTTTGAATCGACATGCCTTCTAACCACACATTCACATAATTCAAAGTATGTTCTAGCTGCGCCAAAACCCTATCGGCCCAAAGTCCAAGCAGTTGAGACCCTGAGATCGCAGGCAGTGCAATCATCAAACCTGCCGCAGTGGTTCTCATTGCTAAGCCAAGGCCGTCAGCTAGATCATTTGGTGTAATACTTCCGGTGGTAGCAGCTACACCTTTGAACATCTCAATAAGACCAAGCACCGTACCAAGCAAGCCAATGAGTGGACTGATCACGCCGATTAAACCAAGCAACCTTAAACCTGCGTGCAGCTGGTGGCGTTTTTCTTGTAGCCAGATGCCTGCTGCATCTTCACGTAGTCCTTTCGAAAAAGAGTGGTGAGCAAGCAACATCGACACACCCTTGTACAGTAGCGGTCGTTTACCTGAAATCGATTGAGCGAGCGCTTCAATCTCTTTACTGTTGGTTGGTGAGATTTGGTTTAACTCGCGACGAATGGCACGTTTGCCAACGCCGATGCTTAACATAACTTGGAAGATACGTTCTGCGATGATCATTGCTGTTAATGCTGAGCAGATAAGAAGAGGCCAAGTCATTAAGCCCAGTTGATCTTGTAAGTAACTGATTTGTTGCATGATTAATCCAACCTAAAACGAACAGGTATTTGTACTCGGTGAGCAATCGCTCGACCATTGACAGTATGAGGTGAGAATTTCCATTGTTTAATGGCGTCTAAAGCGGCGTTATCGAGCATTAGTGCGCCTGATGAATTTACTAATGCTTGTTTAATTTGTTTGCCTTCAGCGTCTAACCAGATCTCATAAGTTGCGACACCTTCAACGCCACGACGTCTGGCTTGGCGAGGATAATTCGGCGGTGTAGGGCGTGCAGAGAAAGAAGGCTTAGTTACTAGCACCGGTTCTTGGTTTGATACGCCTTGGTTTACTTCCTGAGGTTGGTTGGCAGACTCGTCCATATTCTTATCGACTTTCTTGTCGGCCAGCTTCTCTGGTTTAGTGGCTGGTTCTGGGCGTTCTTTCTTCACGGCCTTTTTCTCAGTCACCGGCTTCTTTTGAACCGGCTTCTTCTCGACTTTCTTTTCAACAACCTTTTTCTCTACTTTCTTCGGTTGAGGCTTATTGGTGATCGCTTTTTTCTTTGGTGTCGGTTTGGCTTGCTTTGGCTTAACGGCCTTCGGCTCGACAGGTTTAGGTTCAGCTTGTGAGACGGTTTCCTCAATTGGTTTGGGTTCAACGGGTTCTGTAACCGTTTTTTGCTGAGCTTGAGAAGGAGCGCTTTTAGGCGTGAAGTTGATCGATACCGTGTTCGATTGGCTACCTGCAGGCATCGCAAATACTTTGGATTCTTGAGCGACAAACAATAGCGCCGCATGAATCACCAACGATGCACCGCCTGCAATAACATATCTAGGAACGTTCACAATCAATCCTTTACCAAATCAAAATTCTGTATCGGATTATTGCTTAGAATCTAAATAAGATCAATTATCAATTGCATTATCATTTAGCTCTATTTATGATTCTCTCAGTTTTTAGCGAATAGTCTTCCAGACTTTGCTATGTAAGTGTTTAGAGAGATTATATGAGTCTTAATATTTATAAATTTGACGAATCAATCTTGGGTGTTTCTAGCCCTGATCCGCTTCGTTTTGCGTTTGCGAAAAAGCATTCTGCACATGCCGGAGGAAGTTCAATTCCGGTCGACCCGAGCAAGAAGTTGGAGCTCTTTGATGAACTGATGTTAAGCGAAGGGAGGAAACAGGATAAGCGTTGCTTGTATATCCACATTCCTTTCTGCCGTGTGCGCTGTACGTTCTGTAACTTCTTCCAAAATGCTGCAAGCCGCAAATTAGTGGATGAGTACTTCGATGCTCTGATGGTTGAGTTGAAGCAAAAAGCCAAAACGCCTTGGGCTCAGTCTGGATTATTTCACGCCGTCTACATTGGTGGTGGAACACCTACCGATCTATCGCCTCTGCAGGTAGAGCAACTAGGTAAGGCGATTCGCCAATACTTCCCGTTAGCAAACGATGTGGAAATGACTTTAGAAGGGCGCATCAATCGCTTTGGCGACGAGATGTTTGATCGTGCGCTTGAAGGTGGTTTCAACCGTTTCTCCTTTGGTATTCAAAGTTTCAACACTCAAGTTCGACGCAGTGCTAAGCGCCTAGATGACCGAGAGGTTGTGCTAGAACGTATCAGTTCACTAAGTCGTACAGAGCAAGCACCAATCGTTCTTGATTTGTTATACGGATTACCGCACCAGTCTATGGAAGTGTTCCAACAAGATTTAGAAGACTACATGTCTACTGGCGCACACGGTATTGACCTCTACCAACTGATCGTTGCAGGCAATGCACCTATGCTTAATCTTGTTGAGAAAGGAAAAATCCCACCACCGGCCAATACGCCTGATAAGGCGAGTATGTACTTGGCGGGTGTTGAGTTCATGGCTAAGCACAAGGTTAAACAGCTGAGCGTGAATCACTGGACTCGCGATAACCGCGAACGTAGCATTTACAACAGCTTAGCGAAAACCTATGCCGAAGTGCTTCCAATTGGTTGTGGTGCTGGTGGCAACATTGGTGGTCATGGCGTGATGCAACATCGAACTTTAGACAGCTACATGGAGTCTATAAAACAAGGTCAGTTGCCGATTGCGATGATGACGAAGCAAAGCTCATTAGAGCCAATCTTCTCGACATTGAAGGCAGGCTTTGATTCTGGTGTTGTTAGAAGAAGCACGTTGCCGACCTTTATGGGACAAGACACGTTCGACTACCTAAAACCTCTGTTCGCGCATTGGGGAAATAACGGTTTAGTTGAGCTTTCGGAAGATTATCTGAGCCTGACTATTGCTGGCAGCTTTTGGGCGGTAAGCCTTGCACAGAGTGTAATTCAAGTGCTTAACGCTGAATACCAAGCTATGCATCCTGCGCCTAAAGCATCAGTTTCGGGCGCACATCCGCATGCAAGTTTGAAGCACGCTTAATATCGAATTTTTAGTTTATAACTTACGTAAATTACTCGTTTATACGGAACATATTCAATGACAGATACAACATTAGAAATGACAGAAACTCTAGATCAACGTGTCGCTCGAATTTTGGAAGAAGAGCCAAAACTACTGCCAACAGCAATTGCTGAGAAGCTAGGTGTTTCAGAGGTTGAAGTGGTTGCTGCTTTTCCAAACGACATGGCGGTAATGCTAGATGGCAGCCGTGCTCAAGAGATTCTAGAAGGTTTAGTGGGTTGGGGCCCTGTGACCACTATCGTGCATTCATTTGGTTCTATCTTTGAAGTAAAAGCACCATTCCCGAAAGGTAAAGTAGCGCGTGGTTACTACAACCTGATGGGCAAAGAGGGCGAGCTTCATGGCCACCTAAAACTGGACAACGTTAAACATATCGGTTTGGTGAGCAAGGCGTTCATGGGTCGTGAAAGTCATTACTTCGGCTTCTTCAGTGAAACCGGTGAGAACATTTTTAAGATTTACCTAGGCCGCAACGAAAAGCGTGAGCTTATTGCCGACCAAGTAGCACGCTTTAAAGCGCTAAAAGAACAAGCTTAATCAATAGTAAATAATCAGCAGCAATCTTACATAGGGTTGTCAACTGGTTTAAACAAGACATCAATGCTCGAGGATCGTTTAGTTCGCTAATGATCGCTCAACCTCGGGCAAAAATAATAAATCAGAGAAAGTGAAGAAAGGAATTACCCATGGAACAGCAAGTAAAACAAGAACGTCTACAAGGTCGCCTAGGTCCAGAAATTAAAGAGTTTCGCCAAGAGCGCCGTACCCTTCAACTTGCAACGGTTGATGAAGAAGGCCGCCCGAACGTAAGTTACGCACCTTTCGTTCAGAACCAAGAAGGTTACTTTGTTCTAATTTCTGATATTGCTCGTCATGCTCGTAACTTGAAAGCGAACCCTCAGGTCTCTTTGATGATGATTGAAGACGAAGAGAGCTCGAAGCAGCTTTACGCACGTAAGCGTTTAACGTTTGATGCTCAAGCAAGTGTTGTGGAGCGTGAAACGGAACTTTGGACTCAAGTGATCGGCCAGATGCAAGAGCGTTTTGGTGAAATCATTGATGGTTTGAGCCAACTTCAAGATTTCTCTCTGTTCAACCTTAAAGCAGAGAACGGCCTGTTCGTTAAAGGCTTTGGTCAAGCATACCAAGTGTCAGGCGACGATCTGGTGGATTTCGTTCACCTACAAGAAGGCCACAAAAAAGTGTCTAACGAGTAATCTCGTTTAACCGGTTTCTTCAGGAGCCCTCCAATGTGAGGGCTTTTTTATGTCTAAATCAAAGAGTTTGGTATATTGGCGTCTGATTATATTTATGTGTAAGGATCGCTACGTGAAACCAGTAAGTCGAGATTGGGACGAGTTCTGCTACCCGTTTATTTATGAAGACAGTCCTATCTGTGATTTTGAGATTTTGTCGGATGAACTTTGTTGCCGAGTGGGCTTGGTATTGTCTTTAGATCTAGAGCCTCAGGTTCGTGAGATCCTGCAACGCTTGCAGCCAAACATCTACCATTTGAATGGCTCTGTGCGCGGTAAGCTTGCCATCACCGAGTCTGAATTGGTCGAGCTCAAGCAAGACTATCATCGTATCCGCGATCAGCTAGAAGGTGGTTTCAAAGGTTTTGTCTTACCCGGTGGGCACCGAGTGTCTAGTGAACTTCACTTGTGTCGTTGTCAGGCTAAAAAGGTCGTGCGAGCTTTGGTGAGCATTGAGCACCATGAAAGCAAAAAGTCACCGGATCCGATTCTTTTTAAATACGCTAACTTAGTGGCGAACACTCTCTATGCATTGGCCTCTTTTACCAATCATGTCAATGAAGTCGAGGAAGTGGAATTTGTAAGTAAGAGCTACTCTATGCCGAAAAAGTCTAAGCCAGAAAACAAAGACTAACGGTTAGCTCTATTCTTATTAAGATTTGCAGAAATAAGAGATTAAGAAGCTAAACCATTGAGCACTATGCTAGGTTTAGCTTCTAAACAGAGCCTAAGCAGCCGTAGAGGCGCCGTTTAAGACTTTTGCACCGCGTAGCATTGCTTCGATTAATTCACCCGCATTGAACTTCTCAAGCGCTTCATGTGCCCCCACCTGATTGGCACGGTCAACACAGATCTCACTGGATAGTGAGGTATGTAAAATACAGTAAGCGTGACTTAAAGCGCTGT
The DNA here is from genome assembly GCF_026241515.1 of Vibrio sp. 14G-20. Classification (GTDB taxonomy): domain Bacteria; phylum Pseudomonadota; class Gammaproteobacteria; order Enterobacterales; family Vibrionaceae; genus Vibrio. The sequence continues at coordinate 35,829 of NZ_JAPHPW010000016.1, read as the reverse complement.
CGTTTTGTACTTCAAATGCAAGCTCATAACCATCTAATCCCGGCATCTCAATATCACTCACCAGAAGATCAATGGCATTGCCAGTGCTGGCTTGGCGTCGCATCAGGTCGATGGCATCTAAGCCGTTGTTACAAATGCTGTAAGGGATGTTGATGCTCTCTAAGGCATCTGATAACTGTTTACGCGCAATCAAGGAATCATCCACCAATAAGATGTTCAACGCTTTGAGGCGTTCCCTTTCTACATCGGTCAGCATCGGGATATGAGCATTCTCATAAGCTGGGTAGATCTTAGAAAGCAGCAGTTCCACATCGAGCATTTGCACAATACGGTCTTCGAAACGTGTAATACCCGTTACAAACACATTGCGACCCACACTGGTGGGTGGAGATTCAATACTCTTCCAGTCGCATTCAATGATTTTATCAATTGAACGAACCAAGAATGCCACAACTGTTCTTAAACAATCAGTAACGATGAGTACACAATCTTGGTATTCAGCGGGTGTTATCGGGCGGAAGCCAATCGCAGCGGACATATCAATAACTGGAACCGTAAGGTCGCGGATAGTCACTGTACCAATCACGTGATGATGGGAGTAGGGGATCTGAGTCATCGGCTGAAAAGGGACGATTTCTCTGACCTTAAGCGTGCCAATCGCAAAACTTTGAGTGAGGGATAACTTGAACATCAACATTCCCTGTGACTGACTCGCTTTACTGATCGGTTTGGCCATAAGTGGCTCCTACTTAATACGCGCTTAATTTATAAGGATTAATTTAAAGGGAAATGGAAGCCGCAGCAAGTCGCGATGCGGTTTTTAGTGGTCTTTAAGGCAGTTGTTTTCGGTTATAGAGTGAAGAATAGCGGTTCTTGGGTTAAAATCACGTCAAACGCTGGCTGTCGATGAATTTATGTCGATACGCCGTTAGCGGTAAACAGATTTACAACAGTCAGTTCATTAGCGATGTTCTAAGCAATCGTCGTAAGTACACTGGCAGCAACAAACTGAGAATTATCATGGCAAGAACAGCAGCAGCGCTTCATATTTTGGTGAAGCATAAAGAACTAGCAGAAGACATCATGACGCAGCTTAAAAAGGGCGCTAAATTTCAAACGCTAGCGAAGAAACATTCAACCTGTCCATCTGGTAAAAAGGGCGGCGACCTAGGCGAGTTCAAAAAAGGTCAAATGGTGCCTCAGTTTGATAAGGTTTGTTTCTCTGGCGAGACGCTTGTACCACACCTTGTGAAAACAAAATTTGGCTGGCACGTCGTGAAGGTTCTTTACAGAACTTAATGATAATTATGTGTTAGATTGAATAAAAGGAGCGTATATACGCTCCTTTTTTGTGACTTTTTTGCGCGTTTTAAAGCACTACGGTTGAGTGTTCATCCCAGACGTTATGCGATAATTGGTGCTACGCCCTTAACTATCCGCCGTGACTAATCAGTGGGAGGATGAGGGGTTTTAATGAGTAACTCATATAATAAATACCATTCTTAAGGAAATTTATGCAGCTTTGCCTTTTAGCCTTTGTATTTATCTAGAAAGCTGTAAACGAGTTTGGTAGGAGAACAACATGGAGAGTTCAGCTATGTTAAGCAACCCAGCGACAGATGTCATATTGCATGCCTTTGACTGGTGCTACGCTGACGTAATGAAGAACGCCCCACTGATCCAAGAGTTGGGTTATAAATCTGTTTTAGTATCACCGGCGATGAAATCGCTGCGCGGGCCTAAAGGTTGCGACCGAAATTCTGGCACCCAATGGTGGCAACGCTATCAACCCCAAGATTACCGTGTGATCGATAATCAACTTGGTGACACGCAAGACTTCACTGCGATGGTGAACACGTTAAAGCAACACGGGCTTCGTACCTATGTAGATGTTGTGTTCAACCACATGGCCAACGAATCGGGTATCCGCGGTGATCTAACGTATCCCAATCAGCAAGACATGGCGTCTTATCAAAAAGATGCTGACTATTATGAATCCATACGTTTGTTTGGTGACCTTTCTGAGCCTTTATTTGATGAGAACGACTTCGTGGAAGCGTTTGGTATCAAGAACTGGAAAGACACTTGGGAAGTGCAAAACGGGCGTATTACTGGCGGCGCTAGCGATCCTGGCCTGCCAACGCTGTTGGACAACGATAATGTCGTGGCACAGCAAAGAGCCTACCTAAAAGCACTGAAAGCCATTGGTGTGAAAGGGTTTCGCATTGATGCGGCAAAGCACATGACACTGGCACACCTTCGCAAGGTATGGACTGATGATATCTGTGAAGAAATGCACATCTTTGGCGAGATCATTACCGATGGCGGTGCGACGGAAGAAGAGTACGAGCTGTTCCTTGAGCCGTACCTGAAACACACGCGTTTAGGTGCGTACGATTTTCCTCTGTTCAATACCATTTTCAAGGCCTTTGAAGAGCAGGGCAGCTTTAAGTCTCTGATCAACCCTTACTGTTTTGGTCAGGCTCTATCGAACATGAGAGCTATCACCTTTGCCGTGACTCATGACATTCCAAACAACGAGGTGTTTTTGGAACATGTGATGGATGAAGTGGACGAGCGATTGGCTCATGCCTTTATTCTTGGTCGTGATGGCGGTGTACCACTGGTTTACAGTGAATTAAGCACGAGCGGTATTTTGGATCAGAATGGTCAGCCTCGTTGGCTTAACGACTGGCAAGCGCCTTACATGAAAAGCATGATTCAATTCCATAATCATGTTCATGGCGAAGCGATGCGTGTGGTTGAAGCGAATGATGACTTGCTGGTATTTGTCCGCGGTGACAAAGGCATTGTGGTGATTAACAAGTCGAAACGCAGCAAAACCGCCTCATTAAATTGGACAGGTGCGGTAACCGATTTAATGTCGGGTGATGTGTTTGAATGTGTGGGTAAGGATTTAACCATCAAGGTGGAATCGAACCAATGCATGATGTTGACGACGAATGAATTGAAACCTGTCACGAGTTAACTCGGATAGGTTAGAAAGAGAAGCCCCGCTTACTGGCAATCAGTAAGCGGGGCTTTTTATTTTAAGCTATTGCTCGATAACTAAACCGAACCGTGGCTAGACCGTGAACTTATTCAATAGCTCGTCTTGTTGGCGAACATTGTCAGTTTGCTGCTGCATTGCGGTATTCGCTTCTTGAGCCGCTGTAGATACTTGTGTTGAAAGGTCTTTGATCTTAACTGTGTTGTTGTTGATCTCTTCCGCTACTAAGCTCTGCTCTTCTGCTGCTGAAGCAATCTGGATGTTCATATCAGAGATACGCTGAATCGCGTCACGGATGCGGTCAAGTGAAGAGTTAGCTTGCTGAGCACGTTCAACGGCGTCAGTTGCGGTGTCTTTACTTTGGTTCATCGCATTCGATACTGAGCTTGCGCCTGCTTGAAGCTGCTCGATCATGTTACGAATTTCAGTGGTCGATTCTTGAGTACGTTGCGCCAGAGTACGAACTTCATCGGCTACGACTGCGAAACCACGACCCGATTCACCCGCACGCGCTGCTTCAATCGCTGCGTTTAGTGCTAGTAGGTTGGTTTGGTCAGCAATGTCGTTGATTACCTTAAGAATCGTTTCGATGTTTGCGGTTGCTGATTCAAGTACTTGTACTTCTGCAACGGCTTGGTCGATACGCTCAGATAAGTTATCAATCGCTTGAGTGGTTTCACTAACTACAGAGGTACCGTCTAGCGTTGCTTCATCAGCTTCACGAGCCGCAGCCGCAGCGCCTTGAGCGTTGTTTGCTACTTCTGTTGCGGTAACCGCCATCTCGTTCATTGCGGTCGCTAGCTGCTCAAGCTCTTGCAGTTGCGTGTTCATCGCATTCGCAGATTCGCCAGCACCTTTCACTGTGAATTCCGTACCACGCTTAATCTCAACGCCAATCGCTTTCGATTGAATGATTTGATTTTGCAGGTTTTCGGTAAAGGTGTTGAAGCCTTTCGCTAGGTCAGAGAACTCCTGGTCTGTATTGGTATCCAGACGCTTAGTTAAGTCACCTTGTCCGCTCGCTACATCTTGAATCGCTTGGTTAAGTGCATCCAATGGACGCATCAACACGCGGATCAGAACCGTTAGTGCAACGATACTAAGAATTACAGCAAGCAAAGAGTAGATCATTGAGCTGTTTTTCAGGTCTTCGACGGTTTGGTAAGCGATCTCTTCATCTAGGATTGCGCCGATGTACCAATCTTCACTTGGGATGTGTGTGAAGTTAACAAGGAACATTTTGCCGTCGACTTCAATCTCTTGAGAGCCTTCACGAATAGTCGCTTGTGGCATGTAGCTTGAAAGCGTTTCACCGTTGTTTTTAGCATTTGGGTGAGCAATCGTTGTACCGTCGGCTGTCACTAGGAATAGGTAGCCCGCATCGAACAAGTTCACTTGGTTGACTAAGGTCGCAAGGTTGGTCAGTTCTAGGTCGTAGAACATACCTGCAGTAAAGCGGCCGTTGTCTTTAACTGGCGTACCGACTGAGATGATGACTTTCTTACTTGATGCATCCACATAAGGCGCGGTAACAACTAAACTGTTTTTAGATTTAGCATCAATGTACCAAGGGCGGATTCGTGGGTCGTAATCTGGACCGGCTTCCCAACCATCATCATTCTCAATGACGAAACCGTTTGCTTCATAACCAAAGCCAACCGCTAGGAAGCTGTTTTTAAGCTTTGGTTTTTCTAGGATTTCTTTTACGTAAGTGCGATCTTGAGGGTTAATCTCGATGACTTCAGTAGTCGATTGAGCCAACGCTTTCTTGGCATTCATTTCTGATACGACTGTATTTTTTACGCCAGAGACCATCTCTTTTAGGCTCGCATTGACGTGGTTTTCTACAGCACTTCTTACGGTGTAAAGTTGTTGTATTGAAAGCAATGATACTGTCACTAGCAGCAAGGCTGATGATGCAGCAACCACCTTATGGCTAAATTTCATTGAGTGTTCCCCTTCTCACAGGCTTTGCGAAGTCTAAAGTTAATCGTGTTTTTCTAATTATATATCGACGAGATTGGAATTTACTTGAATGTAATTTCACAAAATAGACTACAAAAATACAACAACCTAAACAATACAAAATTCACTAAATCACATATTTGTTACTTTTAGTATTTGGTTCAATGAGTTGAAGATACACGCGAGCCTAGAGCCTACGGGTATTGATAATTTATTAATTAGACGTTTATGTGTGTGGTTTTCTATTAAAAAGCGATGGAGAGGATAAGTAGATATGAAATTAAATGAACTGCCTATTTTATATATTGATTGAGTTTTGAACGGGAAGGTGAATATGTTAAGCGGAAATAAAAAGCCTCACAAAAGTGAGGCTTTATAAATGGGTTCTTTATTTTTTATATAAGTATAATCTAATTTAGAATATTAGGTGAGCTACACCAGCGATAACTGGAAGCGTAATTAGAGTACGCAGAATAAAGATAATAAACAGTTCCAAGATGTTCACTGGAATCTTACTGCCTAGAAGCAGAGCGCCAACCTCAGACATGTAGATCAGCTGAGTTACCGACATTGCTGCAATAACAAAGCGAGTCATCTCGTTGTCGATAGAAGCAGCAAGGATTGCTGGGATAAACATATCCGCAAAACCAACAACAATCGTTTCAGACGCTGCAACCGCTTCAGGAACACCAAGTAGCTCTAGGAATGGAATGAAAGGCTGGCCTAGGAATGAGAATACAGATGTGTATTCCGCAATAACCAGTGCCATCGTACCAAGACCCATAACCACTGGCAGTACACCAAATACCATATCAACAGCGTTACGAACGCCTTCGCCAAACACAGACTTAGCAGACTTTACTTGTGATGCTTTGTTTAATGCTAGCTCAAGACCCCAAGAGAATGTTGAGTGACCTGCAGGAATCGCGTCAGCGTCTTTGTGCGGCTTGCTACCATCAATGAAGGTGTCTTTCTTCATGCTTAGTGGTGGAAGGCGAGGGATGATTACCGCTGCCACAATACCCGCTAGACAGATTGCTGCGTAGAAAGGTAGGAACAAGTGCTCTAACTCTACTTGTGCAATGACCACCAGGCTGAACGTAATCGATACTGCCGAGAAAGTCGTACCAACAACAGCAGCTTCACGCTGAGTGTAGAACTTCTTCTCGTACTGCTTGCTGGTAAGAAGGATACCAACGCTGCCATCACCTAACCAAGAAGCCATACAGTCGATAGCACTACGACCTGGTAGGTTGAAGATTGGGCGCATGATTTTACTTAACAGGGTGCCAAACAACTCTAGTAAACCGAAGTTAAGTAGAAGAGGCAGTAGCAAACCCGCAAAGATAAATACTGAGAACAGTGTAGGAAGCAGGCCTTCTAACACTAAACCACCGGTGTTTTCTTCCCAAATAAACTCTGGACCTACTTGGAAGAACGCCATAAATGCCGCAGCACCACCAATCAAACGAACCAACAACCACAGTGGCGATGGGTTGAAAAGGCCGTTTAAAAATGAATTCGATGTAATGAATGTAGGCTTGAAAATGGTGCTTAAAACGGAAGCTACAGACATGAAAGCGACGATCGCAGTGATGATAGAGACTAGGTACTCACCGAAAACCGCTTGAATTGACTTGGCTAAGATCGCTACAGGGATGGTGAGATCGCCTTGGTAGCTGATTGGTGCCATGAAAAGGAATAAACCAATCAATGATGGGATTAAGAAAACCCAGAAACTGCCTTTAGATTTCTCTGTTTGAGCAGTATTCGTGTTGTTAGACATGTTATTGTTCTCGAATTTCTACACGTAAAAAAGCCACATCCTTGGCATTTTTATTCACTAAACGTCCGTATTTTCTCATTGGGTGCAAGATTACCCAGTATTAATATCGCTTGCAATACTATTCATCAAATATCGCTAAGTATTCACACTGGTTATTCTGCAACTCCTTAAGAGTTTAGAATAAAGTGTTGCAGATGTTACGTAGTTTGAGGATATATTGCCAGGCATTTATAAATTTACTGGAGTTTCAGTTCGATAGGTCAAGTATAGCCAATAGCTAAACGCAATGATGAAGGCGAAAGAGGCAGGGAACGCCAGAGCTAATATTTCGAAGCGTTGGAACAAGCAAGCGCCCGTTAAGCCTCCAAATAGAAAACCGACAACGATGAACATCAGCAGTTTGGCTTTGCGGCGGTCAAAGGGCATGCCTTTGAGGCGAGCACCAATCATGATCCCAAGATCCGTGATGATCCCGCTCATGTGAGTGGTACGAATGATCGCGCCGCTATAAGTCGTGATCATCGCGTTCTGCAACCCACATGCGGCTGAAGCGAAGTATTGGCCGGACATGTAACCTTGTAATAGTGCCCAAAGCGCCAAGAACAACAACCCACCTTCAATACATAGCGCGACACCGTAGCGGCGCCCGAGCTTCAGTGCTTGGTTATCAATAAAGAATCCACTGAAGGCTGCGCCTAACATAAAGCTCATGATCACCAATAAAAGGTGCACGGAAGCCGAAGTTGGGGTGAGTAGGCTGCTGCCGAGTAAAGACATGGTGCCAGAGATGTGTGAGATGGCTTGATGTTGGAAACCAAGTAAACCAATAGCATTTACGCTGCCAGCAAGGCCTGCTAGCAGTAGTGCGCCGTATTCAACCCAGCGTGGTAGCTTAGAAATCATGTTGTTCACCTTGGGTTGAAAAAGAGGAGCAGATTATAACGCTAGCGAAAAGATACGCTAGCGTTGCGGGGCTTTCATATTTGATCTTGGGCAACAGTATTGCAGTTTGTTTCTTTACAGGTGTTATCGCAATACTAGAGGGAAGTAGCCACTAATTATAGTGACTCATTTGATGGTCAAATTTGACCCAACCATGTTTGCGCTCTTCGTAAACGGAAAAACTTGGCAATGGAAAATCTTGTTCTTTAAACAGCCCGAGAGGGACGATATAAAAATCGGCGGCGGCAACAGATTGTAAAAGCATAGTGGTGCCACATTGAGGACAAAACTGATAGGTGACTTCATTGCCTGTATCGCTGATGCGTGAAAAAGAGGTGACCTCTCCGCTGAGTGTGACTTGTTCAATTGGGAACCGAGCTTGAACGCCGAACACGCTTCCTGTGCGTTTTTGACACTCATAGCAATGACACACAGAGGTACGTTGAGGCTCACCGCGACATACTAGGTTGACGGCTCCACAGCGGCATTCGCAACTTCTGATATTTCTGTCTTTAATATGATTGATATCCATCCATGCTCCACTTCTGGCTAACCCTGTATTGATAATTATACTAAAGCCCTTTATGGTCTGCACAACTGGATGAAAACAAAAGAATACAATTGCCCATGAAAAAGAAAATTTTACCTATTCCTCTGATTCTACTTATTCCAATTGTCATGCTGGTTGTGGTGATAGTAGCGGGTATTTATCGCTTTAGCTTAAGTGATGAAGAGATCTTGGCGAAGTTTCCTTCTGCTCAAGTGAGTTATGACCCAGTCGTAGAAACCGTTTTTGATTTGAAGACGACCAACCCATGGACAATTAAAGTGCCTGAAACCAATGCATTTGCTTTTATTAAAGAATTGGACACAACAAGATCAATTGCTTTTGGTCGTTACGATTCTGGAGCAGAACGTGGCGTGGTGACAGTAGATACTAAAAATCTTTCAGGTGTTACGCTAGGGCAGGCGAACTTCTTTGTTTCTCCTATATGGGTGTCGAATCAAGGCAGTGGTGTTTTCTATTACCTTGGTCTGTTTAAACACGATCAACAACGAAGCCGTATCGTGTTAGTCGACCAGCTTTTACTGGGTGACCGCATACAAATTCAAACTTTAGATGTCGTTCAACAGCCAGATTCGCAATCACAGAGTAAACTCACTGGGGGAGGTTTTATCGGCTTTACTCAGCATTCTGCGGAACAATCATTTGCAGAACCCCCTTCTGAAAAGGTGTTAATGAGTTTTTCTTTTGATACGCAATCAATTGGTAAGCAATAACGTTTTCGTGAATGCAAGGATCTGTTGTTTATGTGAGCCAAATTACATATTATCTTAGTTAGATGAATGAAATTTAGACACACTTAGCTTTGTGTCTGCTTATTTTTACAAATGGAGCTTGCGAATGATTAATAAACGTTTTTTTAAGACGAAAGATGAAGTTGAAGTGACTTTCGAGCTAGAAGCTCAGGAAGCGAACTCTGTATCCATCGTTGCTGACTTTCTTGATTGGAAAGCCACCCCAATGAAAAAACTGGCCAAAGGGAAGGTTTACAAGTTTAAAACTCGTCTGCCGAAAGATGGCGAGTTTCAATTCCGCTACCTAGTTAATGACCAACAATGGGTGAACGATGCGAATGCTGACCGTTACATCCCAAATGAGTTTGGTGAAGACAACTGCTTAGTGTCGACGGTCAACGCATAGTCTTTTTCTTAAAACCAGCGACTAATTCGCTTCGTTTATTAATTATTCGAAACGGAATAACGTCAACCAATAGAAAGCAGAAACTAGCCGTTTCTGCTTTTTTATTTTCAAATTTAGCGGTTAATTTTATTTCTTGTTTAATGGCCCTTCACCTACGACAACTCAATGACTTAGGTTAAGTTGGGCTGATTCACATCATATTATGACAATGCATTGATGATTTATGCGTTTGAAAAGCATATCCTATGCCTTTATATCGTAGAAAGACCTGTTTACCGTGTATTCAAAAATATTTTCCTCTCCGTTTGCCGAGCTTTCACCTGTAAAAAAAGTAGCTATTTTAGGACTGCCACTTATTGCAGCGATTGGAGTTGCTCTGCAATCTTCGCAATCAAATCTGACGAAAACGATCGAGCTTGATCTACCAGACTCAACCGTTATTGAGTCCATTCTGTCACCATCTTCTGTTACCGTTATTGAGCCGCCGACATTTGAGTATCAAATTCAAACGGGCGATAACTTGAGTAGCATCTTCACGCAACTTGGATTTTCTTATAAATCGATGATGAGCGTGATGGAAACCGATTTGAACTTCCTTGCTCTAGATACGCTTCGTCCGGGTAATACATTACGCTTTTGGCGTGATGAAGCGACCGGCGACCTTTCTAAAATGGAACTTCAATTTAGCGTCGCGGACAAAGTGGTTTACCGACTGCTTGATGACGACAGCTACGAATTTGAAGACATCTCTATTCCTGGTGAATGGAAACAAAAGCCTCTCGTGGGTGATATTCAAGGCAGTTTCTCGATGTCGGCGAACAAGGTTGGCCTGAGCAGTCTTGAGATTGACCATATTGTGACTCTGCTTAAAGACAAGCTGAACTTTAGCCGAGACCTACGTGCTGGCGATCAGTTTGAAGTACTTCAAAAAGTGCAATATGTTGATGGTGCTGCAACCGGAAAACGTGAAATTGAAGCGATTAAAATCATGAATCGTAACCGCGTTGTGTCAGCGTACTTACACACTGACGGACAATATTACGATGCTAATGGCGATAGCTTACAACGTGCTTTCCAACGCTACCCAGTGAGCAGTAGTTGGCGTCAGAGTTCTCAGTTTAATCCTAAGCGCTTACACCCCGTGACAGGCCGAGTCTCACCGCATAACGGTACAGACTTCGCGACGCCAGTTGGTACGCCGGTTCAAGCAACGGGTGATGGTAAAGTGATTATGACGCGTAAGCACCCATACGCGGGTAACTACGTGGTCATTCAGCACGGCAGCACGTACAAAACACGTTACCTACATTTGAGTAAGATTCTGGTTCGTAAAGGACAAACGGTATCTCGTGGTCAGCGTATTGGTTTGTCAGGTAAAACTGGCCGAGTGACAGGAGCACATTTGCACTACGAACTGATTGAACGTGGTCGTCCTGTCAATGCAATGACAGCAAATATCCCAATGGCAGATTCTGTGCCTAAAAAGGAAAAAGCGACATTTGTAGCAGCAAGAGATGAAGCTGATAAGTTGTTAAAGGTCGCTTTAGCCCAATCTAATAACAGCTAGTTAGATTCTTTGAGATAACCCTGAATAAGGCTGTTACTCATCAAGTAGCTAATTAAAACCGCGAGAGCATCACTCCGAGTAGAGTCATGTTCTCGCGGTTTTTTTGATCCTAGGTTAAAACAAAGATAGCGGTCTAAGCCAAGGGCTCCGAATGTGTAACATAGCTGACGATAGCCTCAGGTCGCATTGGTGGTGAGTAGAGGTATCCTTGTATCTTGTCACACCCCATTGCGTGCAGCTTTTCTAGCTGTTCACGCTTCTCTACGCCTTCCGCAACCAATGACACATCGAGCCTATGAGCAAGCTGAATAATTAGCCAAACAACGCTTTCTGATGTTGAATTAGTCAACAAATTACGGATAAAGGTGGCATCAATTTTAATGCAGTCGATGGGGTAGCTGTGAATATAGTTCAAACTAGAGTAACCAGTACCGAAATCGTCTAATGCAATAGTGAAGCCTTGCCCTCTCAAAAAGTTTAGTGCCGATTTTGTCTCTTGAGTTGGAGACAACAACACCGTTTCGGTTAACTCAATAACAAACTCATCAGCTTTAAAGTGATGTTCTTCAATGGTTCTAGTGAGATAAGATATATAGCGCTTAGAATCGGTAAGCTCATGAGCAGAGCAGTTTATCCCAAGCTTAACCTTGTAACCTAAGCCTTGTTCTAAGATGGTTTTAGCGCGGCATACTAACTCAATAATACGCTCACCTAGCTCGACAATCAGCCCGGACTCTTCAGCCACTTGAATGAACTCCATTGGCGATATGTCACCGTGTCTGACGGTCTTCCAGCGAGTCAGCACCTCGAAGTATTCCCACGGTGTGTCGCCTTGACTGACAATGGGTTGTACAACTACGTACATTCCATTGCTGTCGGGGGTATAGCTTTGTGAAATCGGGTTTTCGAGTTCATTTCGCAGTGCGGCAATTAGCTCGGTTTTTCTTTGGTAGCGAGACCTCAAGTGGGTGTCATAACATTGAATATGGGTATCTTGGCTGTGTTTACACTCTTTAAGTGCCAAGCTACTGTTGAATATGATCTGTTCTACGTCTTTGTTGTCTCCATCCGAACTGGCAATTCCAATACTGAGGTCTAAATCTATCTTAATATCAACGCTGCTATAACCTTGTCTAATTTTGGCCAGTATCTGTTCGCACACTGTTATTGGGTCTGAGTGGTAAGTAATGAAGGCGAATTCATTGCCAGCTGTACGAAAAGTCAGGTTGCTCTCGGGTAAGGTTCTCCGCAACGTTTCAGCGACAAATTGAAGAACTTTATCGCCAGTATAATTGCCGTACATGTCATTAATGGCTTTGAAGCTATTGATATCAAGCAAGGCTAATGTAAACGGAGTGACACTTTGTTGAGTGATAGACTCCAAGGTATCTGATAAACAGCTTCGGTTTAGCAGTCCAGTCAAACTGTCGTGTGATACCTCATAACTTAGTTGATTTACCAGTTGTTCAGAACGATCGTTGAACCACATCTCTCTCAACGTATGGATGATGATGTCGGAAAACAATTGGTGGTGCTTTATCACGTCTTGTTGCTGATCTGGACTAAGAGGCGAGGTAAACGTTGAAAACAGCACGCCCATCACTTCACCACTTTGAGTTCGAGTCGGGATCGCGATGGAATTTTGTGATGTGATTTCCTGCCTAAATGCCGATGTCGGTAATGACTGGACGACGTATTGAGCGAAAGAGCAATCTGGGTGTCTTTGATTGACCGCTTGTTGGTAGATTTGACCATGACGTGCATTGATTTTGTCATGCAAGACATGGCCAGAATGGGCGATCACCAAAGGAACGATTTGGTCAGGGAAGTGCTTCTTCTCAATGATGCTAGTGTATTGAGTATCAAAGGCCTGATGTAAAGTAAGCACGGCTGACTCTAAAAGGTCGATACCTTCCAACTTAAGTAAACGGCCAATGCGCTCTGTGTCGATCATGTTGTTGTGCGTATGTTGAGTCATAGTCACCATCCCTAGTTAACCAGATTCACTGTGTAAGCTGTATACGTATTATCTTGTATATGTGCGAACTTGTATAATCTATATGCGTCAAGTTTATTATTGGCCGTGTTGTATAACTTTTCAAATTAAAATGTGACTTATTTCACAGAGCTTGCGTGCTACGCTCTTTGTTTAGCCTATCTTTCAGATGGTCCAAAAAAAGCTTGGTTCGCGTGTGTGAGTAATCAAGCTTAGGGTAGTACGCGTAAACCATCACTTCGTCGGCAGTAATATTTGGCAATACTGGAACTAATGTCCCTTGTTTTAGATCCTCTTTGATCATCGCTTTGATGGTTAACAGTATGCCCATTCCTCGCTTCGCAGCATGAAATAAAGCCTCTGGATTGGTGGTAGCAAAGTTACCATTGAGAGTGATGCGTTGCCCTTTGGTGAGTGTAACTTCACGGATAGGACGTTCCCCCCAAATCAAAGAGTTGTGCTGTTCTAAGTCTTGCTCGTTGGTGGGGTAACCATGTTTAGCCAAATAGCTTGGCGCCGCATAGAAGCTGGCTTTGTGCTCAAACAGTGGTGTTTTCTTGAAGCTTAAAGAGTTGAGTTGCTCCAGTTCACGACTGATCACCAGATCTAAGCTAAGTTCAGGTAATTGCCCTGGCGTGGTCGTGATCAGCTGTACCTTAATGTCCGGGTATTTTTCTAAGAAGTCGTCCATGTATTGCACGAGAAACTTAGAGCCAACCGCAATCGTTGCACCTATCTTTAACAGGCCTGCTGGGGTTTGGTTTACCGAGCGAGTCTCATCAATAATGGACTGCCAATTATCAAGCTGATCTTTGGCTCGCAGGTAAAAGAGCGCGCCGGCTTCGGTTTGGCTAATTGAGCGCGTGGTGCGCTTTAATAGTTGAGTGCCGATGCGCTCTTCTAACCAGTTCACTCTTTTACTGATCGCTGAGCTGGTGGTGTTAAGTTTTCGAGCAGCACCATTGAAGCTACCTTCTTCGACTACTCTGACGTAGCTTTTTACGTTAAGAATCCAATCCATATTATTTCCTGTTAGGACTTAATAAAATTCCAATTTAGCTAATTATCAATTATTGGTTTTGAATGTAAACTCATCTAATGAACAAATATCAAACGAATAGGGAATTTTTTGAGCCAATCGACCTTTAAAAAAACGCCGTTACTCTTAGCTATGATGATTATTGCTACGGGACAAGTAGGTGTGAGCATCTATTTGCCAGCATTGCCGTTAATTGCTTCTGACTTAGGTGCTACTCAAGTAGATGTACAGCTGCTCGTCACGCTGTTTCTGGTGGGTTTTGGTTTGTCTCAGCTATTTTACGGACCGATGTCCGATGCGGTGGGAAGAAGACCTATTTTCTTGTTAGGTCAGGGTGTTTATTTGATTGGTACAGTCGTTTGTGTTGTGTTTTCTGACAATATGACAGCGCTAGAAGTTGGTCGCTTGCTGCAAGGTTTAGGAGCGGGTAGTGCCTCGGTTCTTGGGCGAAGTGTGCTTCGTGACAGCTATGATGGTTCGCAGCTTACTAAAGCGTTGTCTTATATCTCGATCACCGCTTCGATCATGCCTATCATTGCGCCGGTATTCGGTGGTTGGATTTCATTTCACCTTGGTTGGCAGGCGGTGTTCCTGTTCGTTTTATTGTACTTATTAGCAATATTTACGCTGGGTTACTTTGTTCTTCATGAAACTTTGCCATACGGAAAGAGCCGCTTTGATGCCTGCCAGGTGGTGAAGAACTACGGGCGCTTGTTGACCAATCGCCAAGTGTTGACCAGTGCCAGTTATAACTGGATGAGCTATATGGCGAGTTTGGTTTCGTTGTCGTTGTTTCCATTCTTAATGCAAGAGCAATTGGGGTTGACCGCCGCTGAATATGGCTCATTGATGATTGTCCCTTCGGCAGGTTTACTGATAGGTAGCGTCGCTTTAAACTTGCTCAATCGTCGGTTTAGTACGCCTCAACTGATGAGCCTAGCTATCTTAATTATTTTGGTATCGGGAAGTTGGCTGCTTACTCATGAGTTATCCATCTTTAACTTAGTTTTGGCATTTACTTGGTTGGCGATAGCACAAGGCATCTCGTTCCCACTATCAATCAGCATGTTATTAGAACCTCATAAGAAACAAGCGGGTGCAGTATCTGCGTTGTCGGGTTCAATTCAGATGTGTTTAGCGGGTTTATTGGGTGGGTATCTAGTAGAGAGTTGGGTCACGACTCATCTACAATTAGGCGTGTTCTATCTCATTATTGGCGCAGCTATGGGGGGAGTGCTTTGGTCTTCAACCAAAATGAACAAGAAAGGCGATACTGTTGAAGTGGAATATAGCTAAATGCCAAATGCACTATCGTCTAACACACTATCGTTAATACGTTGTATTTGTGCTGATGGTTTTCTACAATGCTTCGGTCCATTGAATAGGTAAAAACAAAATGCAGCAAAATGAATTTGAAGTACTGGTAAAAGCTATCTGCGCACTAGATGGCTTACCTCAAGCGCTTGAGCTATTGAAATCCAATGAGGATACAGAAGTCGCTGAGGCTGCTGCATCACTGACTGGTCAATTCGCACTAGCTGAAGTGGAAGGCGAAAAGCGTATTTACCATGTGACGCTTCAAGAAAATGAACAAGGCGAAGAGCAAGAGTACATCGAGCATGTCATGAATGAAGGCGATGACTTAATCAAATTTGCAGCTTGGTTCTTTGAAACGATGTTTGAATTAAAGCAAAAAGACACATACCAAATTGCCGGTAAAACTTACAGACAGCCAAAGCGCAGCTAGGTTTCTCAGTAAAGTATTTTAGAAAGCAGCTCTCTTGAGCTGCTTTTTTTATAAGTGTCTAAACCAATGTCAATGTCTTGGATTGTTATTAGGAATGAAGTATGAAGGTTAAATCAAACTTGAGGTTAACTTATTGATATACATATATCATTCTGATTTTCGCAGAGCCAGAAGTAGGTTAATTACAATCAAATTATCAGAATTACACCAAAGTGTGACTTATGTCTTGTTTTTGAGGGTTTTACGTGTAGAATCCGCACACAAGAAAAGTAGATGATGTGCGGAGATAAGCATGAATTACGAACTAGGCCACGCATACCTTGGCCAAATGGCAGCAAAAAACATGATGCACGAAGCATTGTACGGCACTTCAAAGCCAAAAAAAGTTTCATTCTTTAAGCGAATGATGAAGAAAATGGCTAAGTAAGCATTTTCCAAAACGGATTTTAAAAGGCCTTAAACTTATTGAAGTTTAAGGCCTTTTTCGTTTTAGCGATTGATGACTTATATCGCTCTGTTTTGTTGTGGATGGACACAAAAAACACTAATTAAACTTCTGACTAATAGCTCTTAATGGATTCAGCCAGCAGATTGATTGGATAAGTCGACCACATTATTAGGGATGCTATCTAAGCCATTCTCTTTCATCCACGCTTCTAAGTTGTCGGCGCCACCGATGTACTTACCATCAAGCCAGATCTGAGGAACAGTCACGGGTGTTTTTTCACCAATGTGCGCTTTTACCTCTGGTATCATGCGATACAAAGCGGCGCTGTCTTTTACGACATCGTGATAGGTATATTCGACCCCCGCTTCATCAAGCATCTTCTTAGCTTTAACACAGAATGGGCAGGTCGCCTTACCATAAACGATGTTGCCTTTTAGGCTGTCTCTTTTGGTCCACTCTTTAATCACCGATTGAACCAACACTCCGCGATTGAGTGCTTCGCCTTGGCTTACTACTTTGCCTTCAACAACAAGGATCGGGGCATGCCAAGAGCCTAGTTTTAGCGGCTCCCACCAGTGAGACAACCAATCTTTCACCTCTAGTTCGACATCGACATCGGCTAGTTCATTCTCAAAAGTATCCTTCAGAATGTCTTTGGTAAGGGTACATTCCCCACATGGGATATTGACTTTAAATGGACCCCAGCTGCCTGCCCAACGGTATAGTGTAATCTTGACTGGTTTCTTCATGGTTACGGCCTCGTTTGAATTCTCTTATCCATATAGAACGGACAGTCGAACTATTTATTTCATCAACCTGAAACTTTCTTCACTTTCGACGGTTTTTTGGTTTCCCAGTGCGTTATAAATGCAACTGACGCAATAATAATAGCAGCACCTAGCCATAAACGACCCGGTGGAACCCAACTAAACACAATCCAACCTGCTAAAACATTTAGCGGTAATTTCGCGTGGTCAAATGGTTGTACAAACGAAGCATCAGCGACCGAGTAGGCTTTTACAATCGCCCATTGAGCGAGTGCCGTCATAACACCGATAACAATCAAGATAGCCCAAATTGTACCGCCGCTTGGCGTCTGCCAATCTGGCGCGGCAAGCAGGATGTTAAATGGCGTGATTAATAGCAGAAGATAAACCACCATGGTTGAAGGACTGTCTTGCGAAGAGAGTTTTTTCACCATGAGTGAGTAGCATGCCCAGAAGAACGCCGCACCAACGGGTAACAGTGTTGCCCAGTTAAAGTCTTCAGCCCATGGCTCTAGAATCACCATCGCACCCACGAAGCCTGCTAAAGTCGCGCCCCAGCGAGCTGCCCCAACTTTCTCTTTGAGAAATAACCCTGAACCTATGGTTGCAAACAATGGCGACGTCATGAGAAGGGCAATGCCTTGCCAAATAGGAACAGGGTAAGCCAGCGCCCATATCCAAAGTTGAATACCAATCACCGATAAGAAGACGCGGAATACGTGCAACTTTAAGTTGTCGGTTTTTAGCGCACGGCGAATGCCCAGCGTTTTTAGGTAAGGAAGAATAGCGAACAACGCGACGGCGTATTGAATGACGGCAACGGTGGTAGAAGTAAGTCCGAAATGAATGCTAGCAATTTGAGTTAGGCTGTTAATAACGGCAAAGGCTAGGCCTGCGGTTAGCATCCAGCTAGCGCCTTGGATCGGATGGTGTTGTGACATGATGCTTCTAATTATTTGATGTGGTTCACCTATGATACGGATTTAACACCACTTAACCAGAAAAAGCATTGATGAAGTTAGTCAGAATATTTGAATATGAAAAAGGTTGAGCGATTGCCCAACCTTTTAGTCTGCATCTAAAGCCGATTTAGATTAGAAGTCGTAGCGAATACCAGCTTGTAGTTGGTCATCTAGGTCGTCTAGCTGTTCAAATTTGTAGCCTGCATATGTACGGATGTGGCCGTTGAATTTGTACACAGCTTCGATAGCAAAGTTGTTTGCTTTCTCTTCATCGGCTTTATCTAACTCACCGTAGTTGTATACACCAATTAATGATAGCTGTTTAGTTGCTTTGAAGATGGCTGAAAGCTCGTAGCCTGTGTAATCGTCATCTGCAACTGAAGCCATTGTGTATAGGCCACCAACAGTAAACGCGTCCATCGAGAACTGAGCTACAAGGTTGATTTGATCGTCATCGAAGTTACCATTCTTTTGAGAAACATAACCAGCACCAAGGTCAAAAGCGCCTAGGTTGTACATAGCAGCGAGGCCAAAACTATCTGCATCTTTCTCGTTTGCAGCAATGTAGTTCGCTTGAACTGTCAAAGCGTCAAACTCGCCTGAGTATAGGAAGTTGTTTTCGCGTTTATCTTTGTTACCATCAACCGCATCAGCTGCGTCTGCACCAAATGTTGCCATTGTATCTGTAATGTCAGTCAGCATTACTTGAGCAGAGTCTTGCTTACCGTAAGAGAACTCACCGAAGTTTGTACCGAGACCCGCATAGAAATAACGGTTAGTAAGAGAGTCTGTTTTCTCTCCATTTACACCTTCAGCTGTATCTCCAGTAAATTCAGCTTCATATTTACCAAAGCCGTATAGCTCATCTGAAACTTGAGTTTTACCAGATATATTTAGACGAGCACGTGATTTGTCTTTGAAAGAACTATCAGATGCACTTTCTTCATTGTTGTCAGAGATGTTGAAGCGAGCTTCAGCACGACCACCAATCTTAAGCTCAGTACCGTCAGAGCTGTAAACTGTTGCTGCTAGAGATGAACCTGAAACTAGTGCTGCTACCACTGCAGAAGCTAGAACTGCCTTTTTCATAATCACTTACCTTGTATTTTAAAATCCGTGAGCAATGCGCTCTCCGTTTCGATATGAAGCTAATTTAGAGCAGATAAATTAAGCTTTCATTTCTATAAAATTACATTTTCGTGAATAGGGAACTTTTTTAAATGTTGATTTTATTGCACTTTTATTTCAGTGGACTGAGTAGTTAGTGAATAGTTATACAAATTCAGGCGCTTTTCTATTGGTCCGTTTAAGTTTTGACTAGCGGTTTCTTCGCGGTAGTTGAACAGCAATGAAGGTAGATGGTGAACTCTCGTCGCCGAATAACAGTTTGTGCTGATGGTTATATCCTCTATGATGCAAAAACTTAGAAGAGAATAGATTTTGCTCAACAAGATGGAGACGTTGGATGAAAACAGAGTACTTAGGCGATGTTTTACAAGGTAGGCAGGTTATTGGCTCCTTGAATGTTGAAGACCTACCCGTTGGAGAGCACCAGTTTTGGTTTCAAGTAACCAGTGATGGGCTAGGGCAACCCAAGAACATGCCGGTTTCTGTTTTCAAAGGCAGTCAAGCAGGTCCTAAGTTGATGATCACCGCTGGTATTCACGGTGATGAGCTCAACGGTGTGTTGGCTGCTCAGCAAATTATCAGAGACTTAGTCGGTAAAACTCTCAAAGGCACGGTAACGATAGTGCCTACTGTGAATTTGTCGGGTTTGCTTAACCACAGCCGCGATTTTATCTCTTCGGATCCGGGCTCTTGCCCTGCCAACCTTAATCGACTATTTCCGGGTGATGCGAATGGCTTAGCGGCAGAGCGCTTTGTTGCGTCTTTGTGGGATCGCTTACTCAAACACAATGCGACATTCGCCGTTGACCTGCATACCCAAACTCGTGGCGCTGTCTACCCACTTTATGTTTTTGCTGACTACCGAATTGAACAATGCCTTGAAATGGCAAGGTTGATGACGCCAGATTGTGTTCTCAATGATCCTGGCGATCCGGGGATTCTCGAAACGGTTTGGAATCGAAGTGGAATTCCGAGCATTACGGTGGAAGTGGGGATGGGTAAGTTTACTCAGCCTGACATGATTCAACGAGCCGTGGACGGTGTTTTTAATATGCTGTCTTACTACGAGATGCTTAATGGTGAAGACCCGTTTGAGGCAAAGCAGCTGCCAAGTATGGACTGGATAGAAGGAAACAACGTCGTGTCTATCCGCGCCGATATTGGTGGCTTTGTGCTGCCTCAGGTCGAACTTTTGCAAAGTGTCGAACAAGATGATCTGCTCGCCATCCAATATGATGCGTTCGGCAATGAATGTCGTCGTTATCACGCACCATCTTCTGGGCGTGTACTCAGCTATAACGTGGATGCATTAAGGGAGCCGGGCGCGCTTGTTTGTCGCTTGCTGAGTTAAGCAAAAAAAGACCGAGCAAGGCTCGGTCAAAGGACAGTTGTCTTGAGTTAACACGTCTTTGACTCATCGACAGAACTGCTTTTAGCGTAGCGAGGGTAAATTAAGAATCCATTGCAAGATAGTGACACTTCGATTGCTTTTCTGTTTCAAAAGTAATATTGAAAACATTATCTCAAGCTCATTAAAAAGCCGACGGCGAGTGACGCGAGTCGGCTTTTATTCACTTCTCTTTCGAGTCTTTATCTCTATCTACACTCGATTAAAAAGCGTCATCCACGATATCTTTAAGTCGGTCGTAAGGCACATATCCTGGTAAAACATTTCCGTTCATCATCATGGTTGGAGTGCCCGTTAAGCCGAGTGCACTGAACGTTTGGTGGTTAGTGGTTAGAACCTGGTTTTGTTCTTTAGTTGTTTTTAGTTCCGCCTCTGTTCCCGTCTTCTTGGCAACGGCTTCTAGTGAGCTTTTCGAGTGAATACCGCTTTTGGCCATCAGCAATCTATTAACTTCAGGGAATGCTTCTGGGTTATCTTTCCATACTTTCATCGCGTATAGCGCCGCGTTGGTGTCTAGCCCTGCAACTTGTTGTTGTTTAAACGATAAGTACACGTTGATCACTTTGATGTCGCTATTTTCAGAGGCTAATTGAACTAAGCCTTTTTCCAAGCGCTTACAGTAAGGACAGTTATAGTCGGTAAAGTTAATGATGACTGATTTGCCATCCGGGTTGCCCGTGATTGGGTGAGCGTCATTGTTGTATAACCAATCATGGCTTCCTGCTTGAGCTTTCTTCGACTGTTCTTGCCCTGCTACGTACTGCTCTAAGCTGGTATGTAAGCCAGAGATCGTAGAAGGGTTCTCTTTCAGAAATTGGTTAATCTCTTCAAGTTGCTGGGTTTGTTCTGTACTTAACTCAGCGAAGGCAGTGCTGCTCATTAGTGAGCCTAAAATCAGTGTACTAATCAGATGCTTTTTCATGCTATTTGTTCTCTAATTCTTGATAATCGTGAGCGCTTATTGGGTCGCGCTCACGGTAATGCTGTTCGTTAAACGGGCTAAATCGAGTTATTCGCCTTGCTTTGCTCAGTTTTTCTTTGTAAGCGAGTTATGCAAAGTAGGTTCTTAACCAGAGCCCTATCGGGGAAGTAACGCCTGTTGCGATACTGCTAATCTTTCCATCTTTGATGATGACGATGCTTGGCGTAACATTGACTCCCCAACTTCTGCTGATCGATCCAGAGAGATCATTGATCACAGGGAAGTCATACTCTTTTGCCTCTAAGTAGCGCTGAACACGTTCGTCTGGGCCCGATGACAGAGCGACCGAAACCACTTGATGGGAGTCGTTGAAGCTATTGACGGTTGGGCTCACAAATTTGCAGGCGCCACACCAAGTTGCCCAAAAATAGACAATGACTGGCTTACCATTTTTGCTTAGCTCGATTACATCAATATCTTTGCCTTTGAGTGATTGACCCACAATTGGAATCGCGTCGCCCTGAGGCATGCTTCTGCTGTGATAAAAGTCCATCGCAAATGAAACCACGCCAACGATCAATATCATTGAAACCAGTTCCTTTCCCCACTTCTTAAGACGACTTGGCTTTTTGGTTTCACCCTTTACAACAGCACTGTCTTCAGTCGTGCTAGATTTATCTTCATTGTTGGGAGTCTTCATCAATTATCTCGCAGCGTTGATGGCTTGAACGACAGTGTCACTGTCGAGAATAACAGGCAGTGGAATACCGCTTTTATAGCTTGGGCCGTAGACGATATTAAATGGCACACCAAATCGACCATTACTTTGTAGGTATTGAGTGACACTTTCACTTGGTGTTGTCCAATCGCCTTTCATCAAAACAATGTTTTCTTGCTGTAGGTGGCTGTAGACAGGGTCTTGGAGAACGACGCCGATCTTGTTGGCCTTACAGGTTATACACCAATCAGCGGTCACATCGACAAATACCGTTTTGCCTTGCTCAACCAATTGAGGGATTTGTTTTGCATCTAGCTTTTGCCAAGCGAGATCGTCAACAATCGGTGTCGCCCAGTTATCAGCGGTAACACTACCGACGATCAATGCAGCACCAAACACCAAGGTTGTGGTTGCGACGATAGGAATAAGTACCTTGCGGCCCAACTTACGGCCAATCCAAATCAATACTGTAATCACGATAAACAGTGACAACAGGATCGTCGGGAATTTACCAATGAATGGGCTCATTAGGCTTGCTAACCATAGACTGGTAATGAACATCATTAAGCCAAATACCAGCTTAACTCTGAACATCCATGCCCCAGGTTTTGGAAGCAGTTTTGTAAGACTTGGGAACAGCGCGAAAATCAACCAAGGTGCACTCATACCGATGCCGAGTGCGATAAAGATACCCCACAACTCTTGGTAGCTTGCCCCAAGTGCATAAGCGACTGCGGTCCCTAGGAATGGAGCGCTACACGGTGTTGCCAACAGCGTAGCAAACATGCCTTGAATAAAGTGGCCTGAATGTGAGTCGTCGCCTTTAGTCGCCATCCAAGTGTTTAAGCCTGATGGTAGTCTGAATTCGAATAACCCAAGTAGGTTAATCGAGAACAGCAAAGTGATGATCAGCATGAACCCGATGAACCAAACATTTTGGAACTGGATTCCCCAACCAATCGCATTGCCACCCATTTTTAGAGCGGTCATGCTAAGGGCTAGGAGTGCAAATGACGTAATGACACCTGACGCAGAAGCTAAGAATGAGAGTCGGATATGTCGATTGGATGCACCTTGATTTTGAATGATGCTGTTTAACTTCATTCCTAATACAGGCAACACACATGGCATAATATTGAGGATCAAACCGCCAATCAAAGCAAAGCCGATCATTGCAAGAAAACCGTTGTTACTTGCTTGATAAGCAATAGGTTCTGAGCCGACTTGAGCCGTCATCTCTTCGGCAAAATTAGTGTCTGAAACCGTGACACTAACGGTGCGATCCGTTAAGTCGACTTCGCCTATCCAGTTGCTGACGTCAAATACCGCGGTCATCGTATTGCCGGTGATATGGACGGTTGGTTGAGCAAAGAAGTCATCGATGACTTCTTGCCCGTCAATCAACACCATCGGCTTATCCCAGCCTTCGTTACTGGTTAGTTGAGTGACCAGTTGTTGCTTGCTTTTGTCCCAAAATAGACCGTTCACTGAAGTCCGGCTCGCTTCTCTTGGAGATTGGCTCATGCCTTGGTTGAACAAGAACATCGCTTCTTCATCGAACTTCAATTGCTGTGTGTCGATAGGGAGTTCGATGTCATAGTCAGTCAAAACACAAATATTGGTGCACGACGGGAACGAGAGAGAAGCCCTAAATACAGCGGGTTGCGTTTTGTCTTTCAACGTTAGGGTGACAGGAAAGCTTACGTGCTTTTTGTATCCCAGCGTCATTACGTCTAGCTGCTCGTAGTACTTAGGTATAGGCCAGTGCCACTCTACTGACTCAATGTTTGTTGAACCAGACCAGTCCCAGCTTGGCGGAATGCCACCTTCGCCTGGGCTACGCCAATAGGTTTTCCAGTCGCCGTCGAGCACGACATCGAGCACGGTTTGGATCTTAGAGCCGTCATCCGACTGTTCACCCGTCGACATCATTCGCATCTTTACAGGCGGATGCTCAGGCACACTAAGCCAGCCCGTAGTCTGTGCTAAGGCGGTAAATGACGTCATAACCAAAAGGGCAGTGACTAAGGTTTTCGCGCATGTACGCATAGAGAATGCCAATGAATCGACAAACTTAGTTAGTAGTGTGTTGTACACAAATGTATCTCCAAAAAATAAATAAAAGGGTGTAGTAGCCCGGTTATTTACTCTCTAAATATACAGTGCTTTAAATGCAATCGGTGTTTTGTCGGTCGAGTAGAGCGATGATTGTCTCTAGATAATCTCGATATGTGAGGAGGTAAGTTAAACGCAATAGCAATAATAAGTACGAATGGGATCAGCCAACCGGTTTTTGGGGCGGCAAAGGTCAGCATTTTAGAACTCAGGCTGCATGAACTTGAATTAGGGGACGTTAACATTTTCGAGGCTTCTAAGCCGAAAACGCTGGCGTATAGAGCAGACATTTTTTCTGAAGAAGCAATGTCGGTTTGGGGATTACTGGTCTCTGTATGAGTTTGTGCGCCAACTAGGACTGATTTACTATTGGTGGGTGCAGATAACGATACTTTCTTTACGGCCAGGGTGCTCGCCAGACAAGTTACGATAACCAGTCCGGTAAGGAAGAGCGCCCAAAGCGAATGCTTTTGTCGGCGGTTCTGTGTGGATAAGAAAAGTAGCGATGTGTTCAGCAAATTAGTCAGTAATCAAATCTGTTAGTCGTTAAAGCGAGCTCATTGAATTGTGGCTAGCTTAGATAAGTTCTCTTCGCGTCACAAGTCATAAAATGGTTAAAGTGAAACTATGTATAAACGCGGGAAACTGCAGATACACGATAAACGACGCATAACCCCCAACTCATGCGAATACGACATTGAGCTATAGCTAAAGTTCACAACAACTGAAAGTTATCGCTAATTTATTCTGTATCGAGTGGTTTATTCGCGATGAGGCGATACAAAAAAGCCCAACAGATCTTATATGAACGTGTTGGACTTTAATCATTGGTGCTTTAGGAAAGGCTTAGTGAGTGCGGCGAGGGCCGTTACGTACTAAATCTTTGCCGTTATCAAACACTTCTTTGGTGATCCAGCGAGCGAGCAGAACTTTGTGGCTGCTGTTGAATACAGCAACGAAGTGACGACCATCTGAATTATTGGTTGCCATGCCTACACCTTCAACGCCTTCAAGACCCAAACCGCCAGCTTCCACTGAGATTAGGAACTTTTCTAGTTCTTCTAAGGATTCGATAATATCAAGTTCGTTGTTCATTTCTATGCTCTCTTGCTGTTAGCTAACATCGGATTTAAGGCGTTTTTGTGCATGTGCTTAAGTGACGATATTGGCTGTTGTTCTTTGTTGGTTGCGTACTCTACAGATCATAAGAGGGGATTGGAACTCTCAAATATTAGATACGTACTGATATTTTGCGAATTTTTAACACAACATACGTTTAAATGCTTGTTATCCATATTCTTTTTACTACTATTTAAGGGGTCAATTTAGACATTCATAGGAATTAACATGATAAAGGTTTGGCGTTGTCTATTTTTAATGTTGGCGTTTGTTGCATCAGGGAGTTTTGCACAAAGTGTCGATAAAATAGCAGAAGTACAAGACCAGCTAATGCTGGACCTAACAACATTAGAAACAGCGCACGATGCTGAGAAGCCGTTTCTAGAAGATATATTAAGACGAAAGAACCAAGCACTACGTAAAGAGATTTCCTCGCAATTATCATCCGATAAGAAGGAAGGCTTAGACGCTGTTCTTGCCCAACAGGTAGATCTTTTACAACATTTACTGTCATTGAACGAAGTCAAAATTGTCTCTATGAGCAAAGACAACCGCTCGGCTGAGGGGGATTCAAAAAAGCGTCTTGAATTGTTGATTCAAAAACGTATCGGAATGATGGATGATTACTATCAGCAACTCTCTAAAACCTTAAGTTGGTCAAAAGATCGAGGCGTTGATGTATCGGCTGCGGAAAGTCAGTTAAAAACCGCATTGGTTTCTCGTTCTCAATATCTGACCAATGCGATCCTGTATACAGACACACAGCGTCAAGACTTAGAAGCGCGTTTGTCTTTCGTGAATGAAGAAGAGAAAGCGATCATTAAAAAGGAGCTTGAACGCTTTAGCGAGCGAACCAGTGTTATGGTTGCGAGCTTGGAAGAGACCATCACGCTAATGGAACCGTACGGCGTGGATGTGACTTCTTACAAGCGCGTACTTTTAGCAACGACGGGTGATATCAACGCTGACGTGTTGGATGTTGATGTCGCACTCGAACTGCTAGATGGTTGGTTACGTTCGTTCAGCTCATGGGCTTTCGAAAATACCCCTTCTTTTATCGTTAAACTCGCTCTGTTTCTCGGTATTTTGTATATAACTCGTCTTATTGCTAACGTCGCTCGTAAGACCGTTCGTAAGAGTGTCTCGCACTCTAAAATGGACTTCAGCGTATTGATGCAGGAGTTCTTTGTATCTATTGCATCTAAAGCGGTCGTGTTTATTGGTTTGCTTATCGCCCTGTCTCAAATTGGGATTGAGCTAGCGCCACTACTAACGGGTTTCGGTGTTGCGGGTGTCATCATTGGTTTCGCATTGCAAGATACGCTGTCTAACTTTGCGTCAGGCTTGATGATCTTGATCTATCGCCCTTATGATGTTGGCGATATGGTTAAAGTGGCGGGTGTGCAAGGCACAGTAAAAGACATGAGTTTAGTGTCGACAACCGTTCAAACCATTGATAACCAACGCTTGGTGATTCCGAACAACAAGATTTGGGGTGACGTGATCAACAACATTACGGCAGAACGTGTGAGACGTGTGGACATGGTGTTTGGCATTGGTTATTCCGATGACATCGATAAAGCAAAAGCGGTATTAAACGACATCATCATTGCTCACCCTCTAGTACTTAAAAAGCCAGAACATATGATCAAGCTTCATACCTTGAATACGTCATCTGTTGATTTCGTAGTAAGACCTTGGGTTAAAACCGACGATTACTGGGATGTGTATTGGGATGTGACGGAAACCGTGAAGAAACGCTTCGATGAAGAAGGCATCACGATTCCATTCCCTCAACGAGATGTGCATATTTACAATCACGAAGAGACCTAAGCGAAAGAGCTAGTATGAAAAGCAATTTCGAATAGAGCTATTACGAAAAAAGCCAATACGAAAAAGCTAAGCGTGGCTTCGAGCCATCATTCTTAATGTGATATTAAATGGACGCTGAATACGCGTCCATTTTTATTGGTCGCCGTTTATATTGAGCTTCATTCTTTTATGTAACTCAACCACCTTAGAATTAAGTTATGATGGGGTAGGCTTAGTTTGGACAGTTGAAAGCGAATGGATGATTCACAGCAAAAAACGAACAGTAGAAATACAACAGTAAGAAAAGCAACACGAATTGAAAGCGTTATGAACTCTGCGATGTGGCATTTGACCCAGAGAGACATGACGGAAAGCGAGTTGATTGCGAAGCTCAAAGTGAAAACCGACAATCAAGAATGGATCGATGAAACTTTAGGGACTCTGAAAGGCTTTGGGTATCTCAAGTCTGACCAAGTGTTTGCAGAACAATTCGTGGAACAAGCTTTTTCTGGTGAATTCGGTTCTATATACATTGTCGAAAAACTGAAGAAGAAGGGCCTGACCGATTCAGTGATTTCTGATGCAATCCATAAAGTGTCGTTCGAAAAGTCTATCGATGAACAAACCATCTTGATAGACCGAATCAACCATTATTACACCAGCTTTACCATGAGCCGTGAAAAGCTGGTTGCGACACTGCAAAAGCGTGGTTTTAGCTATCAACAAGTTAAAGTGGCGATTGATCAGCACCCGCAAGCCCATGAACTTATGAGTAACATGCAAATTAAAGCAGAGAAGGCTGACTTAGAGAAAGAAGTGCTTAAGTATGCTCGTAAAGGCAAAGGCTTGACTGCTATTCAGCAAGAGCTCAGACAGCGACAAATCGACACCAGCGAGTTGTCATCGTTGGTCGACCGATTAACTAATGAGGAGCAACTGGATTTCTATTCATCTTGTTTGGAACAGCTGCAGAAGAAATCATATGACCTCAACGATCACAAAGAGCGTTCAAAGGCGTACGCAATGTTAAGTCGAAAAGGCTTTTCGTCGGATGAAATCAAATTTGCTCTGAGTGAAGGCAATGAGTAGCGCGCGTAATTGAACTCAAAAAGTTGAGTTCCAGAAACATCGAACGTTAAAATATAAACAGAAGAAGGGCACCGGAAGCCTTGTTTTAACGTGTCGTGTGCACGTTCTCTGCAATACCTAAACCATTGCGCAAAGCGAATTGAATAAGGTCATTGTGGCTGTTTAGATTCAGCAAACCTAACATGCGGTATTTGTGCGACTCAATGGTTCTCGAGCTTAAGTGAAGCTTATCAGCACACTCTTTTGCACTAAAGCCTTGAGCAATCAGCGCCAGAACCTTGGTTTGTTTTTTGGTGAGTAACAATAGCTTCTCACTGTCATCTTCTAATAAATTTTCGTTTTGTTTTAGTGTTCTGGCTAACGTTGAATGTTGCCAATAACAGAGCCAAAGTTCACAGACTAACTTTAAGCGTTGGATGTCTTCAAGAGCGAAGGTGGTGTCGTTGTCGTGAAAGTTAGTAAAAGACAATGCACCCCAGCGTTGGTTAAACAGCTGCAAAGGAATGATGCAGTGCCACCTTCCCCCTTCTTTATAGAGCTTCTTTAACACGTAGTTTTTGCTTGAAACGAGTTCGTTGCTGGTAAAAGCGAGATAAGTTTCATTGGTTTTTAAAAGTTTGAGGTAATCAAGGTAGTTACCACCGACCATACTCTTTATATCAACAGGAGGTATGTGTGCTTTGGAAACTGAGCACGTTTTTCCTTCTTCAAGTAAGACCATTGAATTGGGGTAAAGTGTTAAACGATCAATCCCAAACCAATCGAGTACATCAAAGCTTGCTTCTGACCAAGTTGTTTGAAAGTTTTTTGGATCGCTATTAATGAGAGATGTCGATTGTTTCATTAACAGTTGTTCAAAACTAAGGTTTAAAGCAGACACATTTTTCCTTTATAGATACATTCATTTGGTCAATGCACAAAAGATATTCGTTCGAGTAGCTCAGTGCAAGATAAGATTCTTATATATATCATAGGTTCTAATCTAAAGTTTTTTATAACTCTTAGTTCTATAACGTTGAGTGATAAGCAGTACATATACTGCATCAATTGAACGGTGTTTTTTAATAAGATCGGGCATTTCTATAGCCGAGTAAACACTGTGATAAGTTTAAGGACATTGCTGCCTATTTCAGTCTCGATGTTGAGCTTTTTTCATCCGACTACACACGCAAATAATTCTCCAATGTTTGTGTATGCTCAATCACCCATTCATTCAAATGTACTTTCAACACAACTTCGTTCTGCTCAACCCAATCGAGCGGGAACCGTTGAATTCAAGTCCTCTTATACTCAGGCTAGTATTTGGGCGCACACGAGTGCCTATTCGCTCGATTACTATCAGAACCAGTCAAATATTGCTGTTCAGTGGCAAGCTTCTCCTGTCTGGAAATCCGAGCTGGATTACCGAGTTTTGACTGCAAAAAATAATGGTTTAGACAATTTTGTGATGGGGTTTCATGACCTGTTTCGCATTGGCCAGAATGGTCGCGATCAAGTGGCTGAAGATCAGTTCACCATGGATTTTCATAATGCAGGTGTGCATGTGTCTGGTTTTGAAGGTGATGATTTAACCAACGCACTGACGTTCTACAATGAGATTCTGCTTTATTCTAGGGGGCCAATGTCGCTCTCTGCTGGTGGCTCTTTGTTTTACAACAACGTAAGAAGCGGGCAATTTGCCAGAACAAGCTTCGAACAAGGCGTTCAACTCAATTACAGCTATATCACATCAAGGCATAACTTTTTTTCTACGGTAGGCTTGGTTCACCGTAACGGTGATGACTACTTAGTTGGTTTAGAGGATTTCAGCGCTAGTTGGGCGGTGGGGTATGAGTATGTATTTAACGCTCGGCACAGTTTGTTACTTGAGTCTTTAAATTATCAAGGGTGGGCAAAGGATGACCCCGATTTCTCAGAACCTTCCAATGAAGTGGTTGTGGGTTATCGATATCGTTTTAACCAATTCGCCATCGAAGCCTTGATGATTGAAAACATTCGTAACATGGACAACAGTACTGACATCGGGTTTACGATCGGCTTGCGTTTCTCAATATAAAAGCCATATCAACATATCATTATGTAATTTAATTCATCATGGCTATAAAATTTGAGTAAATTTACGGTATATCAATAACGTAATTTTTTGAACAATAGCGCCACTCCAAAAGGCCGGACTAACAAGGCCGAATCAATATATACAGGTAGTGGTTATCATGAAAAAGACATTAGTAGCACTTGCGATTGCAAGCATTTCAAGTTCAGCTTTTGCTGTAAACACAAGCAGCCAAAACAGCCAGAACGAAGATATGTTTGCTTTTAACCCAATGCATAAAGATCAGTTCTCAGTATCTGGCTCTTTCGGTGTTGGTGGTTACTACGACACGGGCTCTAAAGCTTTTTACGATGACTGGGCTACAGGCCTTACTCTTGCAGTTAACTACCGTAACAACCGTATTGTTGGTTACTTCGAAACTGACTTAATGGTGAACTACACGACAGACAACAACGTATCTGCGAATGACGCAGCAACAGCTGGTTGGACAAACGGTATCGATACTGGTCCAGCAACAGATGTAGATAAAGCATGGCTAGGTTTCGATACTGGTTTCGGTATCGCTTCATTCGGTTGGGAAAACGACACAGCACTAGACAAAGTGGATGGCGCTGGCGATAACACTTACGAGTTTGGCGCTTCTGCTGGCGATGCTTCTGATGCATTCAACGTAGTTAAATTCCAAGGTGCAACTAATGGTATTGCTTACGCAATCTCTTACTTTGAGACTGATGACGATCATAACGACGCAGACAAAGGTGTGAACGGTTACGTTGGTATCGAGCAGGAAGTATTTAGTGTATACGCAGGTTACGAAGCTCGTGACGATGAGAAAGATTACGAAGTATACACTGTAACCGGTAGCATGAAGTTGGGATCAATGAAGTTAGGTCTTAACTCTTGGATCGATCAGGATGATGAAATGAAGAATACTGGTTTCTACTTCTCTGGTGGGTACTCACTGAGTGATGATCTGACCATCGCAGCAGGTTACGCTTTCAATACTAACGAAGAAGACAATCTATCAGACGTAGACTCTTCGTACATCAACGTCGCAGCTATGTACCGTATTGCCGATAACGCAGACATGGGTATCGATATCAAGCAAGACATTGAAGGCGCACGTTCAACTGGTAACACGCAATACGACGAAGAAACACACGTATTCGCTGCTGCATACTACTACTTCTAAGAACTTGAACTCGCGAGAGTTTAAGAATTTATAAGACATTTGATGATAATGGTGTAATAGCTTGCCCGGTCGTTACACCATGCTCTCTTCTTTTTGCAGTGTAAGCATCCACAGTTCGGCATGTGGTATGTCACTCAAGTGCTACGAGTGGAATTATTATCTGGAGAAATGTAATGATTAAAAGCATTACAGCCAAGGGTGTTATTTATGGAAATGATACCCTGTTTACGTGTAAACCGAATCGTAATGGATTATTTGAATTGGCGCGTAAACATGGAAGAGTCGCAGGTACTCGCCCACAAGATCTCAAGAATAAGGTTTATACTGAATCTCTTGATGAAGCTTGGAATCTACTCAAAACAGAGAAGTTTTATATTGTTTTGACGGGGCAAGTATTTGGCATTCATCGAAAATCATTGCGAAGTGCTGATTCTGTTGATGTTGAGTTTGATACTGAAATTCGCTCGACATGTGTCACGGTATAGATCCAAAGCTGAATACAAAAAGGACGATAAACTATCGTCCTTTTTTCGTTTTAGTTTTGGCTAAACCTTGGCTACAAAGGCTCAAACACAATCTATCAACTGTTGTTATCGGTCGTAGTTATCGCCCGTATTGCCCAACGATGAATTGCTCAAACTCATCACACATCTGATGGTTTGATTTGTCATTATTCGTTAACTCGCTTGTCCCATCAACGATCGATATCTTCGCATTCAAATCAGCAACTGGCGCACGCTCTCTTGTCGACAGTTGTTTGATTTTTTGCTCCTCAATACCCCAAGCTTCATCTGGCGATAAGTTGCACTCGTCTGCGAGGTATTTGGCATTAAAACCTTCCCCTGTCAGGTTTTCGATTGTCCCATTATGATCCACGCTATTTCCTTGGTGCCAATAGTGCTTAGCTAACAAAGGCCCGATCTCTGGGTTATCCGTTAAGTATCCAAACTTATCGGTGAAATACGCACGAGTTTGATATACCGCCATATGAGCCAACAGGTAACCTTGATACGCGCAAGAGGCTTCATCCGACAATAGGTGCGGGATCGCCATTAATGGGCGAGGGCTACAAGCCAATCCAAGAATCTTTTTCTCACTGCTACGAGCAAGAGCTGTAATTTTTTCAGGTGTCAGATCTTCATCCGCCAATTCGTAAAGTGCTCGCTCGAAATACGGAACCACTAAAATGCTGCGTTCTTGATAAGCTCTGAAGGGTTGTTTGTTATCGATGATTGCTTTGATTAACTCATCTGGTACTGCTTGGCCATCTGCATTGAGCGCGTATTGTTTGAGCCAATCGGCGTCATTCAACAAGCTGTCACAAAACATGGATTGTGTTTCGGCATAAGCCATCGAGGTTGGTGCAAACTCTTGAGAGAAACACGGTGCATTCATTTTTACGTTAGCAAAGTGCGCAGCGTGACCACCTTCGTGAAATAGTGTATTGATGCCATCATAACCGCTGCCAACTTGATCGGGCTTTGCGTTGCTTGTGAAGTTAACTTGAGCGGCTACCCAAGTGTCTTGATCGTAGAAAGAAGGGATAGGCCCATGGCAGAAGCCATTAGGGTACTTACCTTTGCGATCAAGCAGATCCAATTTTAATGTAGCTTGAGAGTATTCTATGTTGAGGCGGCCAAAAGATTCAATCCAGCGTCGAAGGGACTTTGAGAATGGAACATAAGGATCGAGATCATTCATAACGTCACCTGCAAAAGAGTAGGTAAAGTTGTGGGCTTGAAGTGCATTCTCTCCTTTCTGCTCTGTCAAATTGACTAGGCTTTGCTTATGGCTATCACGCGTACGTGCTTCGAAGTCGTCCAGAATTGCAAAAAGTTGCTCTGTCGTCATCTGTTCGGTTTTCACCACTGAGTAATCAAAGAAGGTTTTAAAGCCCAGTGATTGAGCAAATTGGTTACGTTTTTTGATCAGCTCAATAAATCCGTTAACCAGCAACCATTGCTCCAAATCTAAAAGTGCTTGATGTGCAGAAAGCCTAACTTGTTCATTACCATTACTTCTAACTGCTGAGCCCAAAACGGGCAGTGAACCTTCTGTTTCATCACCCGTTTCATTTACATAAGTCATGACATGATTCTGTTTTTTCTCAAACAGTTCAGCCTCAAACTTTATGAGATCGGCTTTAAGCTTTTGTGACTGTTCAGACTCAATCGCGTGAGATTTAAAGGTTGTTAGCCAACCATTCAATCCTGTTAGCGTACTCTCTTTTTCTTGGGGGTCTTGAATCTCATCGATAGCAGAAAGCTGGGCTTCGATAGCAGTAATTTTCTCGGCAGAACTAAGAAACTCAGTCCACTGGGTTTGTGCAAATGTTGACCCATCGTGGTCATCACTTATTCCCATGTAAGTATCCCAAAAGAAGTCTTCTTTTGCTTTGTGAGTCGCAAGATAATCTTGATTTAATTGGTTGAGATAGTTCGTTGCAGTCATGATGTTCCTTGAAAAATAACGCCTGATTTTCAAGATTATGACACATTCATAGGACGTATTTTGTGACGTTGCATATAACGGAATGTAAGTCACAATATCTCGGTTTACATTACGGCGTATGTGTGTAATGTAATTAACTGTTAATGATTTGTTGTTTGCTAGTATTGATTTTAAATAGTTCGCTGATTTCTCCAACCTTTAATTGAGTAAATTGATGTACTCAAGGTCAGCGCTTTTGTAAGGAAGAGGTTTAGGATGGATCCTATTTTATATATCGAAGTTGGTGGTGTTGTTTGGCAAGTATTTCCTGATGGTACTTGGCTTCAATTACCTGCTACGCAGTCAAAAGTTGAAGGCGTGCAAGTCGTCAATATTGAACCTCAGAATTTGCAAGAGGCTCAGCCCTTAACTGAACCACAAATAGAAGCTGTAGAGCAACAGTTGGAAGAGGTTGTCAGTCAACTCGTCAATAACATCGGAAGCACTCCTCAGCAACAGAATTCTGCGAACGATCAGCCTAGTTCTAGCGCTTCCTTTATTGCTTATGTCCGCTCCACATTAGATGAAACCCTCGCAGATGCGGGCTTTGATACTCGTCCCACTGAATATGAAGAGGAAGACACCACTTCAAACGATGGGAATCTAGATGCGCTGTTACCTAGTGCAGAACTGACCGTAGATATACTTGATGGCGGCGACGGTTACGAAAACCAGTTTGAAGTACCAGGTGTCACTATTAAGGGTACGGCTGTGGATGTTCGTGATGGACGAACAGTTGCAATTACCATCACCGATGTTAACGGCAACACATTAACTACCACCGCGATCACAACTAACGAAACCTATGTTGTGAATGGTGTCGATCTTACTTCTCTGGCTGAAGGCGATCTCCAAGTTGATGCGATCATTGCCGATGATTTTGGTAATAGTATCACTGCCAATGACTCCACAATCAAAGATACGCTAGCGACAATCGATGTCGACTTTGATGGCTTTGGTGATGAGTTTTATAACAAATTCGAAGTCAATAACGGTGCCTTAGTAGGTACAGTAACTAATGTTGAAGATGGTCAAACTATCTCCATCACGATTACGGATAGTAAAGGCCTGTCTGTGAGTTACTCAACAATAGTGTCTGGAAATAGCTGGACGCTCGAAAACCAAGATTATTCCAATTTCGCCGAAGGTGAACTCACTGTTGTTGCAAGTACCATCGATATTGCCGGAAACCCAACGTCAGCTAGCGATACCATTGTTAAAGATACGATTGACCGAATCCTTGTCAGATTCGATGGATTTGGCGATAACTATTATAACGAAAATGAAGTTAGCAAAGGCGCACTGATTGGTGCGATCTTCAATGTCGAAGATGGCCAAGCTATTGATATTACGATTACAGATAGTAATGGTTTGTCTGTTGACTACACCACAGTTGTTTTTGGCAATTTTTGGAGTATGAAAGACCAAGATTACTCTGGCTTCGCGGAAGGTGAGTTGACGGTTGTCGCTAGCACGACGGATGTAGCTGGCAATACGATTTCGTCTACCGACACAATTATTAAAGATACCTTAGTGAACATTGGTGTTGATTTCTCTGCATCTGATGATGAGTTTTATAATCAAGCAGAAGTCTCCAATGGGGCGTTGGTTGGTACTGTGGCAAATGTGGAAGACGGTCAAACTATATCTATCACGATCACAGATGCTAAT
Source organism: Vibrio sp. 14G-20 (assembly GCF_026241515.1). Classification (GTDB taxonomy): domain Bacteria; phylum Pseudomonadota; class Gammaproteobacteria; order Enterobacterales; family Vibrionaceae; genus Vibrio. The sequence continues at coordinate 178 of NZ_JAPHPW010000016.1, read as the reverse complement.
GGCAAGTCGGTTGATTATTCAACTGCGGTATCTGGTGGTAACTGGACTCTGACTGGCCAAGATTACTCAGGTTTTGCAGACGGCGAGCTAACGGTTGAAGCTACGGTTACGGACATTGCCGGTAATACTGCTACTTCTAGCGATACTATCGTCAAAGATACACTGGCGGATATCAGTG
>NZ_JAPHPW010000015.1 GCF_026241515.1 Vibrio sp. 14G-20 | reverse complement strand
CGATGGCACTTCGAGATATTCAAGATGAGCTAATGTGGTGTGCTATCGCCTCCCCAGGTTCGATTCCCAAAAAGCTGCGGGCTATGAGAGAGCGAGTGAAACGTTATATTTTGCCCGAAAAACAAAAACGGCCCAAAGATAGGACCGTTCGTTTTAGTAAGACTCGCTACACTGGGCGATCTAAACACCTTAAATGATAGGTGTTGGCCTATTGAGGCGCCTTTTTCTGTTATTCACTTGCTGTCGCTCGAATCTAAGCGAGCAACAAGATTGTTTACTGCTCTTGTTCGCGCGCAATCGCACGGTAACCAATGTCATTGCGGTGGAACATACCATTCCAACTAACTTGCTTCGTCAATGCGTAAGCGCGCTCTTGAGCTTCAGAAACCGTGTTACCCAGTGCCGTTGCACAAAGTACACGACCACCGTTTGTCACCACATCGCCAGCTTCGTTATTTGTCGTACCCGCGTGGAAAACCTTTTGGCCTTCAACTTCGCTTGTTGGTAGTGAAATAACGTCACCTTTTGCGTAGTCAGCAGGGTAACCGCCAGCCGCAAGAACAACACCGATAGAAGCGCGTGGATCCCACTTTGATTCTGCTTCGTCTAGTTTCTCGTCGATAGCCATTAGGCAAAGCTCAACAAGGTCTGACTCCATACGCATCATGATAGGTTGCGTTTCTGGATCGCCGAAGCGGCAGTTGTATTCGATAACTTTAGGTGTGCCGTCAGCATCGATCATTAGGCCTGCGTAAAGGAAACCCGTGTAAGGTGCGCCTTCTGCGTCCATACCACGTACCGTTGGGTAGATAACTTCCTCAAGGATACGGTTGTGGATTTCAGGCGTCACAACTGGAGCTGGAGAGTAAGCACCCATACCGCCAGTATTAGGCCCCGTGTCTTTGTCGCCAACACGTTTGTGATCTTGGCTGGTGGCCATAGGAAGCACGCTAGAACCGTCAACCATTACGATGAAGCTTGCTTCTTCGCCTTCAAGGAACTCTTCGATAACCACGCGGCTGCCAGCTTCGCCAAATGCGTTGCCCGCTAGCATATCTTTGATTGCGTCTTCAGCTTCTTCAAGGGTCATCGCAACGATAACGCCTTTACCCGCCGCAAGACCGTCAGCTTTTACTACGATTGGAGCGCCTTGCTCACGTACGTAAGCGATAGCTGGCTCAATCTCAGTGAAGTTTGCGTAGTAACCCGTTGGGATGTCATGACGAGCTAGGAAGTCTTTAGTGAATGCTTTCGAACCTTCAAGCTGTGCTGCTGCTTGAGTTGGACCAAAGATAGGAAGACCCACTTCGCGGAATGCGTCAACTACACCAATAACTAATGGTGCTTCAGGGCCAACGATAGTCAGTTCGATTTTTTTCTCTTGAGCAAACGCCACTAAACCAGCGATGTCTTCAACGCCGATGCTTACGTTCTCAAGTTTAGGCTCAAGTGCAGTACCTGCGTTACCTGGAGCGATGAATACTGTTTCAACGTTTGGGTTTTGTGCTGCTTTCCACCCCAAAGCATGTTCTCTACCGCCAGCACCAATAATAAGTACATTCATTTTATTTATCCTTTGATAGCTGCGCCATATTGTTAATCTCTGCGTCGAGCTTGCTTATTTATAGTTATAAACTCCGCGAGCTCTCCTTGACCTTATCAATATGGCTTTGCTCTAAAATGAAAAATTTCTAAAACTAAGAGTATTTCAAATTAGCTAAATTAAATAAGTTTTGCTCAAAGTAGTTGGTGATGTGGCTAGGCAGCAATTGAGCCCATCCCCGGGAGCATAGTCCACTATGTGACCGGGGTGGGCGAAAGCAGCTAACGACGCCACAGTGCCAAATACGAAGAGGGAATTAGTGGCGGAAGTGACGCATGCCAGTAAAGATCATCGCCATGCCGTGTTCGTCTGCTGCTGCGATAACTTCGTCATCACGCATAGAGCCGCCCGGTTGGATAACACACTTGATGCCAGCTTCTGCTGCCGCGTCGATACCGTCACGGAATGGGAAGAACGCGTCAGATGCCATTACACAACCTTCAACCTGTAGACCTTCGTCTGCAGCTTTGATGCCTGCGATTTTCGCAGAGTAAACGCGGCTCATTTGGCCAGCGCCTACACCAATTGTCATATCGCCTTTTGAGTAAACGATAGCGTTAGATTTAACGTACTTCGCTACTTTCCAGCAGAATAGGGCATCTTTTAGCTCTTCAGCTGTAGGTTGGCGCTTAGAAACCACTTTCAGGTCGTCTTCAGACACCATGCCTTGGTCGCGGTCTTGAACTAGCAAACCACCGTTAACGCGTTTCACGTCAAAGCCTGTTGTCTTAGTTGTCCACTCACCACACTCAAGTAGGCGAAGGTTTTTCTTAGCCGCTACGATTTCTACTGCTTCAGCAGAAACTGATGGTGCAATGATAACTTCAACGAATTGACGCTCAGTGATAGCCGTTGCTGTTGCCGCGTCTAGTTCACGGTTGAATGCGATGATGCCGCCAAATGCAGATGTTGGGTCTGTTTTGAATGCGCGGTCGTAAGCTTCTAGGATGTCTTCACCTAGTGCAACACCACATGGGTTAGCGTGCTTAACAATCACACATGCTGGCTCGTTGAACTCTTTCACACACTCAAGTGCTGCGTCAGTGTCAGCGATGTTGTTGTAAGAAAGTGCTTTACCTTGGATTTGATGAGCTGTAGATACAGACGCTTCTTCAGGGTTCGCTTCAACGTAGAAAGCGGCTGCTTGGTGGCTGTTCTCACCGTAGCGCATGTCTTGCTTCTTCTCGAACTGTTGGTTGAACGTACGAGGGAATTTGCTCTCTTCATCGCCTTCCTTGTTCGCGCCGTAGCTAGGAACCATAGTGCCGAAGTAGTTAGCGATCATGCCGTCGTAAGAAGCTGTGTGCTCGAATGCTGCGATAGCGAGGTCAAAGCGAGTCTCTAGCGTTAGAGATTGCTCGTTCGCGTCCATTTCAGCCACAACACGCTCGTAGTCGTGTGCGTTAACAACGATAGTCACGTCTTTGTGGTTTTTAGCAGCAGAGCGAACCATTGTTGGACCGCCGATGTCGATGTTCTCAACAGCGTCAGCAAGGGTACAACCTTCTTTAGCAACGGTTTCTGCGAATGGGTATAGGTTTACAACAACCATATCGATAGGGTTGATACCGTGAGTTTCCATCACGTCATCATCTTGGCCACGACGGCCTAGAACACCACCATGAACTTTTGGGTGCAGAGTCTTAACACGGCCATCCATCATTTCTGGGAAACCAGTGTAGTCAGATACTTCTGTAACAGAGATGCCTTTTTCAGCAAGCAGGCGAGCAGTGCCACCGGTAGATAGGATATCTACACCACGGTTAGCAAGAGCTTGTGCAAATTCAACGATACCAGTTTTGTCTGATACGCTGATTAGAGCGCGGCGAATTGGACGAGCGTTATTCATGCTTCCATCTTCCTCAAATTCATGGGGTTAAAATAAAGATATTTGCCAAAAAAGAACTTGTTTCTATCTTCTTAGCGTGGAGTATCTTAGATACCTGTAAGAGATAAAATATTGGCCAGTTTTGGTAAAGACCTTTTGGGTTAGTCTTATGATTAAGCTATAAGATAACCAACTCCAAATTTGATGGCGCAGATTCTAACTAATTTATTACAAAAAAGCTCGCGCAATCGTTTGGCATCTCAAAATTAATTATGAAAAGTGCCATTTCAGCCTGAAAAGTAACGATAAGGTTAATTGTGGAATGGACGAAACAGTAGGAAAAAACATGTTTCAGATCGGTGAATTAGCGAAGCGATGCGGTGTGACAGCCGATACTTTGCGATTTTATGAGAAGAATAACTTGATCGCGCCAGCCAGTCGCAGTGAGTCGGGTTATCGCCTATATGATGAAAATAACCAGAAACAGGTGACGTTTATTCTCAAATCTAAAGCGTTGGGGCTGAGTTTGGACGAGATTAAAGAATTGCTTGAGATTCGCCTCGAGGCCACACAGCACAGTTGCGCCGAAGTGAAGTCGATTACCTCAGCAAAATTAGAGATGATTGATGAGAAGATCACTGAGTTAACTAAGATTCGCACCGCACTTAAAAAGATTAATGATGCGTGTTGCGGCCACGTAGACGACGATGCAAGCCATTGTTCGATTCTGGCAGCCTTGGATTCCGCAAACGTCGACAAAGGGCGCTGTTGTCGCACTGGAGAGTAATCAGCCACCTATCACGGTTCGACAAGCCAAAAAAAAGCCAAACTCAACAATGAGCTTGGCTTTCAATTCAATAAATTACGAAAGAACGATTAGTTCATGCCGTATTTTTTAAGTTTCTTGCGAAGAGTACCGCGGTTAATACCCATCATGGTTGCTGCGCGAGTTTGGTTACCGCGAGTGTACTGCATGATAGTGTCTAGTAGTGGCTGTTCAACTTCAGCTAATACTAATTCGTATAACTCGCTGACTTCTTGACCGTTTAATTGAGCAAGGTAATTTTTCAATGATGCTTTAACTGAGTCACGTAGTGGCTTCTGCGTGATTTGGTCTTGTGATGTAACTGTAGTTACTGTCAATGCTTCTGAAGTCAGATTTTGTTCGAACATATTCGGTCTAGCTCTTCTCGTAATTATGGTGCAACGTTATCAAAAAAACCTTCTAGCGCTTCAAGCTGCAGATCACCTGCTTCGAATGCGTTGAAGGTACGGCGAAACTCACTCGCTTGTTCATGTTCTTTTAGATACCAACCCACATGCTTACGAGCGATGCGAGGGCCTAAAAACTCTCCATAAAATTCATGTAGAGCGTGCACATGACCAAGCATGATGTCTTTCACTTCCGAAATCGGGAGTGGGTCCATCGTGGTGCCGTTTTCCAAATAGTGTAGGATTTCGTTAAAAATCCAAGGACGTCCTTGGGCAGGTCGACCTATCATTAAAGCATCAGCGCCGGTGTACTCCAGCACAAACTTCGCTTTTTCCGGACTATCGATATCACCGTTAGCGATAACCGGAATAGATACTGCTTGTTTCGCTGCTTTAATGTGTTTGTATTCTGCCTCACCTTTGTACATACAAGCGCGTGTTCTTCCATGGAGGGCAAGAGCTTGTATGCCGCAGTCTTCGGCTATTTTCGCGATTTGGACACAGTTTCTATTGTCTGTATCCCAGCCTGTGCGCGTTTTCAACGTTACTGGAACGTCGACAGCATTTACCACCGCTTTCAGAATGTCTTCAATGAGTTCTGGATGCTGCAGTAAGGCTGAGCCCGCAAGCTTTTTATTCACTTTTTTGGCTGGACACCCCATGTTGATATCGATGATTTGCGCACCGTTATCGACATTAAATTGAGCAGCCTCGGCCATAAGCTGTGGATCTGCACCAGCGATTTGTACTGAACGAATGCCCGATTCGCCTTCATGTACCATACGCTGCTGAGACTTTGACGTTTTCCAAACTTTCGGATTGGAGGACATCATTTCACTGACTGCCATCCCCGCACCGTAGCGAAGACACAACTCACGGAATGGTCTATCCGTTACGCCAGCCATAGGAGCGACGATTAGATTGTTCTTAAGTTGATAATTTCCGATTTTCAAAAATGTCATCACAGTTCTGTACCAGCAAGGGCGCGCATTTTACGCATTTTTTCGCTGCGTGAAAAGACTAATATTTGAGCATTTACAATTTGTTTTTGTAATTTGTTTAAATTTCAGTCAATTAGCGCCCAAAGTCTTGTCTAGCCTTGCTTGCGACCTGAGATTCGACACCATTCTTGTTGTTCGATGATCGGATCAATGTGAAGCTCATCACGATAATAAGTCGCAACATCTTCTGCTTGTGTATCTAAAACACCCGACATCGCAAGTACACCATTTGGCTTAACTAAGCCTTTGATGATGCCAGAAAGGTCGCGTAATGGACCTGCAAGAATGTTGGCAACAACAACGTCTGCTAGCAAACCTTCCGGTTGATCTTGTGGCAAGAACACCTCTAGTTGCGCAGCAACGCCATTGCGTTGTGCGTTGTCTTTTGATGCAAGCAGAGCTTGAGGATCAATGTCGATCCCGATAACTTTTGCCGCGCCTAGTTTGATCGCAGCGATCGCAAGGATGCCAGAGCCACAACCGAAGTCGATCACGGTTTTGCCTGTAAGGTCTAGGCCTTCAAGCCACTCAAGACACAATGCCGTTGTCGGGTGAGTACCTGTACCAAATGCAAGGCCTGGATCTAGCATTACGTTTACAGCGTCAGGTTCAGGGATATCGCGCCAGCTAGGGCAGATCCATAAACGCTCACCAAACTTCATTGGGTGGAAGTTGTCCATCCATTCACGTTCCCAATCTTTGTCTTCAATTTGCTCTACTTTATGAGCAAAGTCTGCAGGGAACATGTTGCTTGCTTTAATCTGCGCTAGAACGACACCAGTATCAGTCTCAGCGTCGTAAAGCGCGAGAATGTCAGTATCACCCCAAAGGCGAGTTTCGCCCGGCAGAGGCTCAAATACAGGGGTATCTTGTGCATCCAGGAAAGTTACAGAAAGAGCACCAGTCTCTTCCATTAACATGTCGCCGATTTGTTCGGCATTTTCATTGGTCGCATTAAGCTTGATTTGAATCCAAGGCATGGCTGCATCTTCTATATGAGAAAAATTGGATGGGGAGTCTAGCAGAAAATATGAGCAAATTCACCAAAACCCCATGGAATATAAAAGAGATTATGGATTGATTTTTTCGAGAGCTTTAAAAACAAAAAATGCCCACCGAAGTGAGCATTTTACCTGTTCTTAAAAGAACGGATTATGACAAGCCAAGTTTCTTCTCAAGGTAGTGGATGTTTGCACCACCGTGTTGGAAGTTTTCGTCGTTCATAATAGACAGTTGAAGCTCGGTATTAACGTTAATACCTTCAATAATCATTTCACCCAATGCGTTCTTCATACGAGCGATAGCAACATCACGGTTCTCACCGTAAGTGATCAGCTTACCAATCATTGAATCGTAGTGTGGTGGCACTGTGTAACCTGTGTAGATGTGAGATTCCCAACGTACGCCCATGCCACCTGGTGCGTGGAAACGTTCAATCTTACCTGGTGAAGGTAGGAAACGAACTGGATCTTCAGCATTGATACGACATTCGATTGAGTGGCCGCGCAGCTTAATATCATCCTGAGTGAATGATAGAGGCTGACCAGCTGCAATACGTAGCTGTTCTTTCACTAGGTCGATACCCGTTACCATTTCAGTAATCGTGTGTTCAACCTGGATACGAGTGTTCATTTCGATGAAGTAGAACTCACCGTTCTCGTATAGGAATTCAAATGTACCTGCACCGCGGTAACCTATCTCAATACATGCACGAGTACAACGTTCGCCGATGTACTTACGCATCTCTTCAGTGATACCTGGAGCTGGCGCTTCTTCCACTACTTTCTGGTGACGACGCTGCATTGAACAGTCACGCTCACCTAGGTGGATAGCATTGCCTTGACCATCTGCAAGCACTTGTACTTCAATGTGACGTGGGTTTTCTAGGAATTTCTCCATGTAAACCATGTCGTTGTTGAAACATGCTTTTGCTTCAGCACGAGTCATCGCGATAGCTTCTGTTAGTTCTGCTTCAGAACGAACAACACGCATACCACGACCGCCGCCGCCGCCAGATGCCTTGATGATAACTGGGAAGCCAATGCGCTTAGCGTGTGCTTTGTTTCTGGCTTCGTCGTCATCAAGAGGACCGTCAGAACCTGGTACACAAGGTACGCCAGCTTTTTTCATTGACGTGATAGCTGACACTTTGTCACCCATCATGCGAATGGTCTCAGCTTTAGGTCCAACAAAGATAAAGCCACTGCGTTCTACCTGTTCTGCAAAGTCTGCATTTTCAGATAGGAAGCCGTAGCCAGGGTGGACAGCTACTGCACCTGTAACTTCAGCTGCGCTGATGATACGAGGGATGTTTAGGTAGCTATCGATACCACGAGCTGGACCGATACAAATGGTTTCATCTGCAAGCAGTACGTGCTTAAGATCACGGTCAGCAGTTGAGTGAACCGCTACCGTTTTAATGCCAAGCTCTTTACATGCACGCAGAATACGTAGTGCAATCTCACCACGGTTCGCGATTACTAATTTATCTAACATAATGAGTGCTCTCTATTATTCGATAATTACTAGAGCTTGGTCGAATTCTACTGGTTGACCGTCTTCAACTAGGATAGCTGTTACAACACCAGATTTATCAGCTTCGATTTGGTTCATCATTTTCATTGCTTCAACGATACATAGCGTTTCGCCAGCCGTTACAGATTGACCAACTTTAACGAATGGTTTTGCGTCTGGGCTTGGAGCGCCGTAGAAAGTACCAACCATTGGAGAAAGAACTTGGTGACCCGCTGGAACTGCAGGAGCTGCTGCTTCTGCTGCTACAGGTGCCGCCGCAGGTGCTGCCGCTACAGGAGCTGGAGCCGCTGCATATTGAATAGGCGCTGCAGATACAGGGCTGTTACGACTGATTCGTACTGACTCTTCACCTTCAGAGATTTCTAGCTCAGAAATACCAGACTCTTCAACCAATTCGATTAGCTTTTTGATTTTGCGAATATCCATTGTTTCTTTCTCTTTATCTGTTGATTGAACTTACTCTTTGACTGAGTAGGTTAGTAATAGTTCGTTGTTTTTATTTACTTTGCGTTGAGCTTGTTGAGCGCAGCCGTCAAAGCAAATTGATAACCTTGGGCACCTAAGCCACAAATCACACCTTCTGCTTTATCAGATAGGTAAGAGTGGTGACGGAATGGTTCACGTGCGTGAACATTCGATAGGTGAATCTCAATAAATGGGATAGCAACACCAAGTAGTGCATCACGCAACGCCACACTGGTATGTGTAAAGGCCGCTGGGTTGATAATAATGAAATCAACATTTTGATAAGCACTATGGATAGCTTCAATCAGTTCATACTCACGATTTGACTGTAAGTGAGACAGCTCAACATCTTGTGTTTTCGCTTGCTCGGTCAATGAGCTAATAATCTGGTCAAGTGTTTGAGAACCGTAGTGTGCAGGCTCTCTAAGGCCTAACAGGTTAAGGTTTGGGCCATTTAAAACTAGAATGCGAAACTTTGTAGACATTGTGGGGCTATCTTCCTTTATCGTGTTTACGAATGTGAATGTTGCCATTTTATTGAAAATTTGGGGTTAATTTCCAGTAAGAAAAACCCAAATTTAAAAATTAGAACCAGATTATAGCTAATTCAGCGCAAATCGCAGCAATTTACTGGTCTAATCTCCTATAAGTACAGCATGGAATTGTTACCAACTTAACAAAAAAGCGTCTTAGCCTTAATTTGGGGCGGGATATTTGAGATCAAGATCAGCCATAAAAAAACCGCCACATAGGTGACGGTTTAGAAAGGGCTGTTTTAAACAGTGATTAGCTGCTGTGACTGGTTGCTTATGCCAGTTCTGCTTTCTCGGCAATCAGCTTATCAACCACGCTTGGGTCGGCCAGTGTCGAGGTATCACCTAGGTTACCTGTATCACCAGTCGCGATTTTACGCAGGATACGACGCATGATTTTACCAGAACGAGTTTTTGGTAGAGAGTCAGTCCAGTGCAGTACATCTGGCGTTGCAATTGGGCCAATCTCTTTACGTACCCAATCTTTCACTTCTTTATGAAGCTCTGCAGTTGGGAACTCACCATCATTCAGCGTGATGTAAGCGTAAATCGCTTGGCCTTTAATATCATGAGGGATACCCACAATCGCGGCCTCAGCGATCTTATCGAACGCTACTAGAGCCGATTCAATCTCAGCGGTACCCATACGGTGACCTGATACGTTAAGCACGTCATCGACACGACCAGTAATCCAGTAGTAACCATCTTCATCGCGACGAGCGCCGTCACTGGTGAAGTACATCCCTTTAAAAGTAGAGAAGTAAGTCTGTTCAAAACGGTCATGATCGCCATGAACGGTACGCATTTGTCCAGGCCAAGAATCTAGAATGACTAGGTTGCCGTCGGTTGCGCCCTCAATGATGTTACCCATGTTATCAACCAGCGCAGGTTGTACACCGAAGAATGGACGTGTTGCTGAACCTGGTTTTAGATCGGTCGCGCCCGGTAGTGGTGCGATTAAGATGCCGCCCGTTTCAGTTTGCCACCATGTATCAACAATTGGAGATTGCTCATTACCGATTGTTTTGTAGTACCACTCCCACGCCTCTGGGTTGATAGGTTCACCCACTGAGCCCATGATTCTTAGGCTGTCACGAGAAGTACCTTCAACGGCTTCATTGCCTTTTGCCATCAATGCACGAATAGCCGTTGGTGCAGTATAAAGAATATTAACTTGGTGCTTATCGACTACTTCACTCATGCGACTGGTGTTCGGGTAATTTGGTACGCCTTCAAACAAAATAGTTTTTGCACCATTGGCAAGCGGTCCGTAAACAAGGTATGTGTGACCGGTAATCCAACCCACATCGGCTGTACACCAGAAAGTTTCGCCTTCTTGGTAATCGAATACGTATTTGAAGGTCATTGCGGCATAAACCAGGTAGCCACCTGTGGTGTGCATTACACCTTTAGGCTTACCTGTGGAACCAGACGTATAAAGAATGAAGAGAGGATCTTCCGCATTCATCTCTTCTGGTGGGCAATCCTCAGATACGTTTGCGATAGCATCGTGCCACCACACATCACGGTGTTCGTGCCAAGCAACATCACCGCCAGTGCGTTTGAATACTACAACCTTCTCGATGTTCTTCACTTCAGGATTCGTCAGTGCTTCATCGACGTTTTTCTTCAGTGGAACAGCACGGCCGCCACGCACGCCTTCATCGGCAGTGATCACGACTTTAGAGTTGGAATCGATAATACGACCAGACAGTGCTTCAGGTGAGAAACCACCGAATACCACTGTGTGAACCGCACCGATACGGGTACATGCCAGCATGGCTACTGCCGCTTCTGGCACCATTGGCATGTATAAACAAACCACATCACCTTTGCGTACGCCTTGCTCTTTTAGAGCATTTGAAAACAGGCATACATCTTTGTGCAGTTCATTAAAAGTTAGAGTTTTGTCATCAGCCGGGTCATCGCCTTCCCAGATGATAGCGACTTCATCACCGCGCTCAGCAAGGTGACGGTCGATACAGTTAGCCGAAACGTTAAGCGTGCCATCTTCAAACCAGCGAATATCAATGTGGCCTGGGTCGAAAGAGGTATTTTTTACTTGTGTAAAAGGCTTAATCCAATCAACGATTTTTCCGTGTTCACCCCAAAAGCCTTCAGGGTCAGAAACAGATTGTTGGTACATGGCTAGGTAAGTGTCATTATCCGCGTGTGTGGTTGATTTAATACTTTCTTTTACCGGATAAACGTGGGCTTCACTCATTGCATCTCTCCTTGTGCCTACATTCTTAATGAACTGGCAACTTCCTTTGTGTTCAGTTTCTAAGTCTATTACAGGACTGTCGTTGTGCTATCACTCTCGGCTAGGACGGCGATTTCCACAATTAGACTTTAGGATGAGACGCCGCTTTTCACTTACAAAATAGCGAGTTAAGTTCATTTTTGAGATGTTGCTCTCTATGTAGAAAGCCAGTGGTTGAATTAAGAGTAAGAAGAGTTGAAGCGGGGCAAGTCGCCGTGCTTTAGGCGAACAAAGATCAGCGCAGCGGAGATAGCGTCTTGTAATGCATCATGTTTATTGACTGGAATAGGCAAATCGAGCTGGCGACAGATGGCATCCATACTGAGGTCGAAGTAGGCATTGGGCAACTGTCTTTCGAGTTTGTCTTGATAGAGTTGGCTCACTTCGACTAATCGGTTAGGCAGTGGAAATCCGAGCTGTTTTAAACAGGCGCGGTCGAGAATTTTCTTGTCATAGCGGATGTGATAGCCGACTAAAGGACGATTACCAATGAAACTCAGTAGCTCTATTAGGGCTTGTTTCTCTTCGATGCCATGCTTGAGATCTTGATGGCGAATGCGGTGGATTTTTATCGAATTGCAATCGAGTGATTGAGGCGCCCGCAGCCGCACTTCAAAAGGTTGGCTGGTAATGATTCGGTTACCGATGATCTTTGTCGCGGCAATGGTCACCAGTTCGGCTTGATTGGGATCGAGGCTGGTGGTTTCACAATCGAGTGAGACATATTCTTGATGAGCAGGCGCAGTAAATAGAGGCTGATACGCAGAGCCTTTGAGCTTGTGGTGCCAGTAATAGCGAACCAGTCTATTCATCGTTCAATCGCCTAGTCCCTTATCTGATAGTGGTAGCCAAGCCATTGCTTGAATTTCTTAACCACGTGCAAGCTATGACGAAGCAGATCTCGGTCAGCTCGTTCCATTAGTTTGACGTCGATTTTATTGCTGCTGTGCTGTTGCGATAGGCGTTGTGATAAGCGCCACTTAAAGAACTGCTTGAGCGCTTCATTGAGGTTATCCGCGGTGCTTTGCTCTAGTACCTTCTTATTCACGAGATGCTCAATGCGTTCGAAGGTGTTATTTACCGTGACACCATGTTCAAGGCTCAGCGCTCTCACACCATGAACAATTGGGAAAATACCGCCTTGTTTGATGTCGAGTCCTGACTTGGACTGTTTCACGTTACCAAACAGGGTCAGGGGAACCGAGAAGTTCAGAGCAGGGCGGCAGAACTCGGTCAGAATCAACTCTTGTCCGAGCATTAAATCACTCAAGTGCTGTTTGACCGGTTTTAATAATTCCCTGTTACCCGCCACTGCGTGTGCGTCCGCCATGATGGCGATATCCATCACTGTCTCTGGCGTTGCTTTTCTTACCCAACTAGTGAGGGTTTGTTTCCACTCTTGCTCTGAATGCACCCATTTCGGATTGTTGACCATCACGTTGCCTGGGCATAACGGATAACCCAATTGCTGCAGTGTGTGGGTGAGGTCGTTCATGGCACTTTGGCATTGATGCCACTCCAAACCATCTTGAATTATTAGCGCGTTGTCTTGATCGGTTTTGAGGATTTGTTCTCCACGCCCCTCAGAACCCAACACGATCAGGCAACAATGGTTGTGCAGCGCTGGCGGGATAACCAACTCAAATGCTTTCTCTATTATCTGTTCATTTACGGCTGAAATTAGCTCCATGATAAAGCGTGTACGAATGCCATTACTGAGTAGGCTTTCGACCAATTGACGCTGTTTGTTGGAAGCCATTGCCAGTTCTTCAATGCTGGTGGCTCGCGCAATTCGCAAAGTAAGTACGTGCGAGTGAGTGGAGAACGCGCTGAGTATTTGCGTCATATCGACCATGCCCACTGCGTTTTGACCATCACAAACCATCAGCCTTTTTACGCGATTTCGGGTCATGGTGATCATGGCATTAAACAAGAAATCGCCTTGATTAACATGCAACACAGGGAAGGTTGCTATCTCGCCAACCGCAGTATCTAGAGGGCGATTATCGAGCATCACCGCGTGCAATAAATTGGTCCGTGTGACGATTCCATACGGGAAGGAACATGATGATCCAAAAGCTTTTGGAACATCATGATCTAAATGAACCAGAGCCGAGTCCAACCCTTGTTCTTTCAGGGTTTGAGTGACTTGATTAATCGGTTGGTTGGGTTCGAGTATCAGTGGTGGGTGATAAATAGAGTCGTCTACTTTGGTTAGTATGAACTCGGCAAGATTTTGTTGCTGCTGAGCGGCTTCAATCAGTGCTTTTCGGGTTGATAGGTTACTATCAAAGTAAGCCGCGAACTGACCATTGGCGTGGTAAAGCTCAAGGAAGATATCGGTTGGTAATAGATAACTTAAGGTATCTTCCAGCGCGATATATTGGTGCTTGGTGTGAGGCTCAAACTGACTACGCACATCGAAAATATCGTCATTGGCATAGTGCGCGTAGATCTCACCATCGCTGCTGGCACGTTCTTCGACGGCTCCTTTAATCAGAATATGCAGGTGGCGACTTGGGCGGTCGGCCTCCAATATCACCTCGTGCGCTCGGTAATAAACCACATCTAATGAGGAACGCAGCGTTAACTGTTCCGCGTCGGACAGGCTATCGAAGGGCGGGTGCTGCATATTAAATTTATCAGGCATAAGCATCGAAAGAGTTAGGAGTCTCTTTTCAGTCTGACAAATTACCAGCGAAGCTCCAGACGACTTTAGTCTAAATGCGATCGTGAGGGCTGTTGAACACTGGATACTTTAACCAAATGGGATATCGATATTCATTGAATACAGGAATGCTATCTCTTCAATAATTCCCTTTTTCATCCTATGCGACGTAGGCATAATTGGTGCTGCTTCTTTCTGCACATTTTATAGGTCGCCTATGTTTAGTCCTTCTCCCTATGGCTGGATCTCCCAGTACTTTCTTGGTTTCTTTTTTGCCTATGGTGTTTACTTGCCATTTTGGGCGCTGTGGTTTGAAGACCAAGGCGTTTCTGCGGGTGACATTGGTGTCTTAATTGGTATCGGCTTTGCGACGCGTTGTGTGGCAAACCTCGTGATTACGCCTCGTATCCATAAAGTTGAACACTTGATGCCGGCTCTGCGCTGGTTGAGTTTTGCGGCACTGCTATTTGTTGGCTTTCACTTTTTCACTGGCGGCAGCTTTATATTGATGCTGTTGGCAACGGTGCTATTTAACCTCTGTTATGGGCCGATCATTCCGCTCTCGGATGCGATGGCTAACCACTACAGTCGCCTTAATATGCTCGACTACGGACGCACTCGCTTGTGGGGTTCGATTGCCTTTATCGCAGGTTCGACAGTGGTGGGTTACTTAGTCGCGCAATTTGGCACGGACATGATCTTGTACACGGCGTTTGCTGGTGTGCTGGTGTCATTAGTGTTGGCGATGAGAAATCCGAACGTGATGCCGGTGACAAATTCTCAACAACAGGCGGTACGTCCTAAGCTGGGTGAACTGCTGCGAGAATCTTCTGTTGTGAAGTTCTTGGCCTTAATGGCGTTGTTGCAAGGTAGCCATGCCGCTTATTACAGCTTTAGTGCGATTTACTGGAAAGAAGCGGGCCACTCTGAAGCTATCATTGGTTACCTATGGAGCTTGGGTGTGGTTGCCGAAGTGGCGGTGTTTGCTCTGAGCAAGCGACTGTTCTCTGGGTTAACGTTACGTACTTTATTTGTCGTGGCGGCATTAGGTGTGATGGCTCGTTGGGGCATCACAGCATCAACTACCGCCATTGCGGCTCTGATTTTGGTGCAACTACTGCACGGTGTGACCTTCGCGATGGCACATATCGCTGCGATTCAATACATTCAGTCTGAAGAACAAAACAAGATGGTGGCATTACAAGCTCTGTACAACGCAATCCCGCTGGGCGCATTCATTGCTCTAATGACAACACTCAGTGGTTGGGGCTATGAGCTATGGGGTGCCAATATCTTCTGGGCGATGGCTGCGATGGGGGGACTGGCACTGTTCATCAAGCTTGATGAAAGAAGCTCTGTGATTGAAGTTAATCAACCAGAGTCAGAAGTTCATAGCTGATAACCAATCGTGATTATTAGAGTCTAAAGCACAGAATTTAAGCGATGCGATTGAGTTAATCCCACATCCTTAGTTAAATGAAACCTCTCCCTTATGGAGAGGTTTTTTTATGGATGAAGAAAGGGTTTTCAATGCAAGGATGGGTAGTAATTCCAGTCTCTTTAGCCTACTTGGGCGTGTTATTTCTGATCGCTTGGTATGGAGACAGACAGGTTCGTTGGCTATCGCGTTGGCGTCCGTGGATCTATAGCCTTTCGATTGCGGTGTATTGTACCTCTTGGACCTTCTATGGAACGGTGGGTCAGGCGAGCAATAACCCTTGGTCTTTTTTACCCATCTATCTCGCACCGATTTTGGTCTTCACTCTCGGCTGGCGGATCTTAGCGCGGCTGATCTTGATAGCGAAGCGTGAACACATTACCTCTATTGCCGACTTTATCGCGGCTCGCTACGGAAAATCCCAAGGCTTGGCGGTGGCTGTCACCGTGATTGCTGTGGTCGGTATTCTTCCTTATATCGCGTTGCAATTGCGTGGTATCACCATGGGGTTGGATATTGTTGCTCCGAGCCTAGCTCAAGATTTTGGCTATCAGGATTATCACGTCTCTTGGTTTGTGGTTGGCGCACTGGCCATCTTTACGATGTTGTTTGGTACTAGGCACATCGATAACACGGAACATCACCGTGGCATGATGATGGCGGTGGCATTTGAGTCCATCGTTAAGTTGGCGGCATTCCTGATTGTTGGTCTGTTCATCATGTACCTGGCGATGAGCAGCGACAAAATCGACTTGCTTGATGTGGCCGCTTCCACCTACGAATCACCGAATATTCCGACTCTAATCATACATACCGTTTTAACCATGTTGGCGATTGTCTGTTTGCCACGCCAATTCCATACCATGGTGGTTGAGAACGAACGCCCTCAAGATCTGCACACCGCTCGCTGGCTGTTTCCGCTTTACCTAATTTTAATGGGATTGTTCGTACTGCCAATTGCGTGGGCTGGTCAGGGATTATTGACCGGCATGCCAGCCGATACTTACGTGATCAGTGTGCCTATGGCAGAGGGGGCTAATCATATTGCTTTGTTGGCTTTCTTAGGTGGTACTTCTGCAGCGAGTGGCATGGTGATTGTCTCGACCATCGCCTTGGCTATCATGGTGTCGAACGATTTAGTGATGCCTTTGCTTCTGCGTCGTATGCGCTTAACTCAAAGAACCCATCGCCATTTTTCTGGTCTGTTACTCGTTATTCGTCGCGGGTTGATCCTGTTGCTTCTACTTGGCGCTTGGTTGTTCTATCAGGCGCTCGACACCATCCATTCCTTGTCGGCGATTGGCTTCCTTTCGTTTGCAGCGATTGCGCAATTTGCTCCAGCATTGATTGGCGGTTTGTACTGGCGTCCGGGTAACCGAAAGGGTGTCTATGTCGGCTTAATGGTCGGTTCGGTCATTTGGCTGATTACTCTGATGAGTCAAACCAGTATGTTGGCAGGCGATAGCGAAAGTAACCTTTTGCTGTGGATTATCACGCCGCCAGAGTTGCTCAGTAGCTGGAATATCAGCAGTTCTAACTGGGGCATTGTGCTGAGTATTGTGCTCAATACCTTGTGCTATGCAGTGGTTTCAATGTCGACAAGACCAAGCCTAAGTGAGCGCTTACAATCAGCGGCATTTGTTGGTACACCGTTGCCTGAGAATGAAAACATCAGCCTTTACCAGAACCGCGTGACGGTCGCTGAATTAGAGATGTTGGCGTCGCGTTTTGTCGGTCGAAAGCGAGCGAAAAGCGCCTTACACAGCTATTGGCAACAACACGGACAGCCGCTGCTTCCCAATCAACAAGCGCCTGCAAGTTTGATTCGACATGCAGAGCGCGTACTCGCGGGTGTGTTTGGTGCCTCTTCCGCTAAGTTAGTACTTACTTCTGCTTTACAAGGAAGAAACATGCAGCTTGAAGAGGTCGCGACCATCGTTGATGAAGCCTCTGAACTGTACGATTTTAGCCGTGGTTTACTGCAAGGTGCGATTGAACACATAGGCCAAGGCATTGCCGTAATAGACAAACAAATGAGGCTGGTGGCGTGGAATCAACGTTACTTAGAGTTGTTTGAATTCCCTGCGGGTTTGATTCAGGTTGGGCGACCTATCTCAGATGTGATTCGTCACAATGCCGAGCAAGGTTTGTGTGGTCCGGGTGACCCAGAAGATCATGTTCGACGTCGTGTTTATCACCTTGAGCAAGGTACGCGACACACCTCTTCACGTATTCGTCCTGATGGTCGAGTTATTGAGGTGCAAGGTAATCCGATGCCAAGTGGTGGCTTCGTAATGAGCTTTACTGACATCACGGTATTCAGACAAGCAGAGCAAGCGCTAAAAGATGCTAATGAAACCTTGGAATCGAGAGTTCACGAACGAACTCAAGAGCTCGAAAAGCTGAACCATCGCTTGGTCAAGGCGACACAAATCTCTGACCAAGAGTCTCAATCTAAGAGTCGTTTCTTGGCGGCAGTAAGCCACGATTTGATGCAGCCACTCAATGCCGCACGCTTGTTTGCTTCGTCACTTTCAGAGGTAGCAAAAGAGCAAGAGGTGAAACAGCTTTCGTCTCATATCGAGAGTGCGCTTGGTGCTGCTGAAGATTTGATTGGCGACTTACTGGATATCTCTCGACTGGAGTCTGGCAAGCTAGAAACCAACATTCACGCGATTGCTGTGCACGATGTGCTAACCAACTTAAATGCGGAATTTAGTGCCTTAGCGAGACAACAAAAAATTGAATTCAAGATGATCCCATCGTCATTGTTCATTCATTCTGACCCTAAGTTATTAAGGCGTGTGATTCAGAACTTTTTGACTAACGCTTTTCGCTATAACCCAGAAGGGAAAGTGGTACTCGGTGCGAGACGAGTCAATGGTCAGGTACGAATTGATGTGTGGGATAATGGAACCGGTATTGATGAAGACAAGCAACAAGAGATCTTCGAAGAGTTCACTCGTGGCAGCCAAGTGCGTGCTGACCAAGGCTTGGGGCTAGGGCTAGCTATCTCTAAAGGTATTGCTCACGTGCTTGGTCATCAAATTTCGATGCGTTCATGGCCGGGGCAAGGCAGTGTTTTCTCTATCACCTTAGCGAGAGCGCAGCAGGTGGCTCCGGTTGTGCAAGCTTCAGCGCCAATGGCGACCAGTGATATCGAACATCTCAAAATATTGTGTGTCGATAATGAGCGCGAGATTTTGGTCGGAATGGAGAACCTGATTGGACGTTGGGGTTGTGAGGTGAAGACCGCGGTTGATTTGGTTGAAAGCTTGAAGTGTCTCGATGACGACTGGCAGCCGGATGTGATCTTCTCTGATTATCGTCTCGATAATGGTCGAACGGGTCTAGAAGTGTTGCAACAGTGTCGCTTGCGCCTTGGAGATTCTTTTGAGGGTGTCATTATTAGTGCTGATAGAACCGATGACATGTTGGCAGCGATAAAGGCCAACAGCTTTAGCTTTATTGCCAAGCCAGTGAAACCGTTAAAACTCAGAGCGGTATTGAATCGAGTGAGCTAGCTTGAATTAACAGGTTCGGGCTTGCTAACGGATATTGAAAAGGCCTCGTATGAGGCCTTTTTTGTCTCTGCTATTTCAGCGAGTTTTAGCAAATGTTTGTCAGCTTGCTAACCTGCAATACCACCTTGAGTGAGCGCGGTTGGATCAAGCAGCTTGCTGAGTTCTTCTCGGCTGAGATCGGTTTCTCTTTCTGCAACATGAAGGATTGGCAAATCCTCTTTGTAGGCTTTCTTAGCAATATCGGCAGCCTTCAAGTAACCAATCACAGGGTTGAGTGCCGTCACTAGAATTGGGTTCTTTGAAAGTGCTAAATCAAGATTGTCTTGGCGCACCGTGAAGGTCGCAACCGCTTTATCTGCTAGTGCGACAGAGCTGTTAGCTAAAAGCTCGATACTTTCTAATACGTTATGAGCAATCACTGGCAGCATCACGTTTAGTTGGAAGTTGCCTGATTGGCCTGCGACAGTAATGGTGGTGTCGTTGCCAATTACTTGTGCTGCCGCCATTGCTGCGGCTTCTGGAATCACAGGGTTTACTTTGCCTGGCATGATAGAAGAACCTGGCTGTAGCGCCTGCAATTCAATTTCACCTAAGCCTGCCAATGGGCCAGAGTTCATCCAGCGAAGATCGTTTGAGATCTTCATGATCGCAACTGCTGCAGTTTTGAGCTGTCCCGAGAATGCAACGATCGCGTCTTGGCTGCTGAGATTAAAAAAGAAGTTCTCACTTGAGTTAAAACTGATCTTTGTCGATTGAGATAGGTTACTTGCAAACTTATCGGCAAAGCGTGGGTCGGCATTGATCCCGGTTCCGACCGCTGTACCACCTTGAGCGAGTGCTTTGATAGCAGGTAGGGTGCTTTCAATGGCTTGCTTAGCGTGTTCAATCTGGAATTTCCAACCACCGAGCTCTTGAGCAAAGGTAATTGGCATTGCATCCATTAGGTGAGTACGGCCTGTTTTCACTACCTCAGCCAGCTCTTGCTGTTTAACGGTAAGTGCTTCTGCAAGGTGAGTTAATGCAGGTAGCAGTTTGTTTTCAGCCATCAGAGCGACACTGACTTGAATTGCGGTTGGTACCACATCGTTACTGCTTTGGCCCATATTGACGTGATCATTCGGGTTTACGTCGCCTTGTAAGCTTCTTGAAGCGAGTGTTGCAATCACTTCATTGGCATTCATGTTGGAACTAGTACCAGAGCCTGTTTGGTAAACATCGATCGGGAATTGATCGAGATATTTACCATCGATGATCTCTTGGCTCGCTTCGGCAATCGCGTTGGCAATATCACCCTCTAATAAGCCTAACTGAGCGTTGGTGTCTGCGGCGGCCTGTTTAATGAATGCCAGTGCTTGAATGAAGCTGGTTGGCATCTTGTGTGAACTAAAAGCAAAGTTATCTGCAGCACGTTGAGTTTGTGCTTGATATAGCGCATCGGCAGGGACTTTCACTTCCCCCATGCTGTCTTTCTCAATTCGATATTGTAGGGTCATCTTCTATCCTTGTTAGCCAAGTGGGGCTTGGACTTGTTGTAGTGTTTGGCTGAGATTCAAAAAACGCGCTTGGCCTTGAGGCTGCTGGCAGTAGTGGCGTTTCAAATAAAATAGTGGCGAGTGAATAGAGTCTAGGCAGATATGTCGAAAGGCGAAACTGCGCTCAGGAGACTCAATCGCTTCAATCAAATGGAAGAAAACTTGGCGCAGGTACAGCTCGCACAACAAGATGTTTTCTTGGGCGGCGTGCTTTTCATAGTAAGCGGAAAGCGTCAGTGCGCACTCGATGTAGTCTCGAATCACAAACGGCTCATGGCCTTGAACTTGTTCTAATGAAGCAAAGCGATCCTGTGCTTTGTAAAACCTCGAATAGAGACCCTGCTGTTCTTTCATCATCATTTGCATCTCTTTAATGGATGTTAATGATAATTATTATCAAATGAGATTTTAAAAACAACCCTTTGTTTCTCTTTTTATAAAATGAAAAGGGAAAAGAAAAAGCCGATACGTAAAGTATCGGCTTTCTGAAATGCAGTACCTAATCCCTACAATGTAAGTACTGATTCATTTTTTGCTAAACATCTCTGTTTCGTAGTCGTGCTTAGTGGTCGTGAGCTTCACCTGCACCTTTGGGGTAACGGATGTTCTCAACCATGTCTTGTACATCTTGTGGTACTTCAGCAGTTACTTTGTTTACAGCAATCGATACTACGAAGTTTAGACACATACCTAGCGTACCGATGCCTTCTGGGCTGATACCAAACCACCAGTTTTCAGGTGTACTTGCTGCTGGGTTAATGAACTTGAAGTAGATGATGTAGCTTGCTGTGAAGGCAATACCTGACAACATACCTGCAATTGCGCCTTCCTTGTTCATCTTCTTGTAGAAGATACCTAGGATAATCGCAGGGAAGAAGGATGCTGCTGCTAAGCCGAAGGCAAACGCTACTACCTGTGCTACGAAGCCTGGTGGGTTAATACCCAAGTAACCTGCACCGACAATCGCTATCATGGCTGCCAAACGAGCGGCTAACAGCTCCTGCTTGTCGGTCATGTTTGGTCTGAAGCCTTTCTTCAATAAGTCATGTGAAATCGAAGTCGAGATTACCAATAGTAGACCTGCGGCAGTTGATAGTGCGGCTGCTAGGCCACCTGCTGCTAGTAGTGCTACAACCCAGTTTGGTAGTTTCGCTAGCTCTGGAGAAGCCAGTACGATGATGTCACGGTTAATCTTCATCTCGTTGCGCTCATCGCCCGAGTAGAACATTTTGCCATCGCCGTTCTTATCTTCCCAACCTACTAGACCAGTGCTTTCCCAGTTTTTGTACCAGCTTGGTGCGTCTGCTGCTGCGACACCTTGCATGTCAGGGCCGTTGATTGTTTCGATCATGTTTACACGAGCGAATGCTGCAACGCCTGGTGCTGTTGTGTATAGCAATGAGATGAACAGTAGAGCCCAACCCGCTGAGATACGAGCATCACGTACTTTTGGTACAGTGAAGAAACGAATGATTACGTGTGGAAGACCTGCAGTACCTACCATTAGAGCCGCACAGATGAAGAATACATCCACCATGCTCTTGTTACCTTCGGTGTAGGCGGTAAATCCGAGTTCTTCGGTGAGTCCATCCAGTTTATCAAGTAAGTAAACATCTGTGCCTGATAGCGTAGAGCCCATACCAACTTGTGGAAGTGGGTTACCTGTCATCATGATTGACGTAAAGATTGCTGGAACAAGGAAGGCGAAAATGAGGACACAGAATTGAGCTACCTGCGTATAAGTGATGCCTTTCATGCCACCAAGTACTGCGTAGAAGAACACAATACCCATACCAATGATGATACCTAGGTTGATGTCGACTTCTAGGAAACGAGAGAATACAACGCCTACACCACGCATCTGACCTGCAACGTACGTGAATGATACGAAGATTGCACAGAATACGGCTACCATACGTGCTGTTTTCGAGTAGTAACGCTCACCGATGAAATCAGGAACCGTAAACTGACCGAACTTACGTAGGTAAGGTGCTAAACATAGCGCAAGTAGTACGTAACCACCTGTCCAACCCATTAGGTAAACCGCACCGTCGTAACCAACGAATGAGATGATACCTGCCATTGAGATGAATGATGCTGCCGACATCCAGTCAGCGGCGGTCGCCATGCCGTTTGCTACTGGGTGTACACCACCACCAGCAACATAGAACTCACTGGTAGACCCTGCACGAGCCCAGATTGCGATGCCGATATATACCGCGAAAGTAATACCGACGAGAATAAACGTCCAAGTTTGAATATCCATGTTCTAGCCTCTAGTCTTCCTGTACGTTGTATTTTTTGTCGAGCGCATTCATGCGAACAACGTAAATAAATATCAGCGCCACGAAGGTGTATATCGAACCTTGTTGAGCGAACCAAAATCCTAGCTTGAACCCGCCAAACTGAACGGTATTGAGGGCATCTACAAATAAGATGCCAGCGCCGTAAGACACTGCAAACCAGACCGCGAGCAGTGTTCCCATAATTCCCAAGTTTTCCTTCCAGTAGGCTTGAGCATGTTCCGTAGATTCGAACGCCATTGCCTTCTCCTTTATTCCGTTTTCGTAGAAACCGTTTTGTGAAACCGTTTTTGTAAAATAGCGTGTTAACGTAATGTTACGATTTAGAATGTAGCAAGGATGAGTCAAGGGATCTGTGCAACTTTAGTCGGGATAGTATTGGCGCTAATGTACTGAAATATGGGAGTTGGAAGACAGAACCATAGTAAAATGTGATGTTACAAGGTTGTTAAATTAGCCAAAGGTCTAACAAAAGTGGATGAATTAGAGTGCGAGTCATAAAATTTAACAACTAAATGACTGAGAAACGGTATTTAGTCCTGCGTATGACACGAAGGGAAACATAAGTTTGTTATAGTAACTAAAGCACTTTCATCGACCGTGCCATGCTTAGCGCTAGAAGATCAACATGCTTATATCTTGAGTTTTATTCTTTGGGGGAACGAATTGGACGCAATAACTATTAACCACTTATTTTTAACTGGTGCGGTGCTCATCGCCATCAGTGTGCTTTTCTCACAAGTGTCCTCACGATTGGGCGTTCCGATTCTTTTGATCTTTTTGTTCGTTGGTATGTTGGCGGGTGAAGATGGTCCCGGTGGCATCAATTTCGATGATTATTCACTCACTTACTTGGTGAGTAACCTTGCACTTGCTGTGATCCTGCTTGATGGCGGTATGCGAACCAAGGTCGCGAGTTTTAAGGTTGCTTTTTGGCCGTCGCTCTCGCTAGCGACGATAGGTGTCGCCTGTACCGCGACTCTAACCGGTTTAATGGCGTCTTGGCTGTTCGACCTGTCATTGATGCAGGGTATCTTAGTCGGTGCGATTGTCGGTTCGACTGATGCTGCTGCGGTATTTTCTTTGTTGAAAGGACAGAGCCTCAATGAACGTGTTGGCTCAACTCTGGAGATCGAATCGGGTACCAACGACCCAATGGCGGTCTTCCTGACAGTGACTTTAATTGCGCTGCTGGGCACCCCAGATGCCGAGATGGGAATGAACTTCCTACTGAAAAGCTTCGCGATGCAGTTTGGTGTCGGCACGCTTATCGGGCTTGGTGGTGGTTGGGTTCTATGGAGTCTAATCAATCGAGTGCAGCTGGCTGATGGCCTGTATTCGATTCTGGTGCTCAGTGGCGGTGTAGCTCTGTTTGCCTTCTCTAACATGCTTGGCGGCAGCGGTATCTTATCGATTTACTTAGTGGGCTTGTTCATTGGTAATCGTCCGACACGTTCTCGACACTCTATTCTTAATGTCCTTGATGGCATGACGTGGTTAAGCCAAATCGTGATGTTCTTGGTATTGGGTTTACTGGTGACGCCATCGACGCTGATGGACATTGCTCTGCCTGCGCTAGCATTGGCTTTCGGTATGATTCTGTTTGCACGTCCACTGTCTGTTTGGTTGGGCTTGCTACCGTTTAGAAGCTTTACCACCAAGGAGCGCTGGTTTGTTTCTTGGGTTGGGTTACGTGGCGCGGTGCCGATCATTTTAGCTGTATTCCCGATGATGGCAGGCTTGCCCAATGCTCAGCTGTATTTCAATATCGCCTTCTTCGTGGTTATGGTTTCGCTGATTGTTCAAGGCGGTAGCTTAATGAAAGTCGCGAGACTGGCTCAAGTGACCTTACCACCGACGCCTACACCGATTTCTCGTACCGGTATGGAGATTTATCCGACCAGTGAGTGGGAGATGTTTGTTTACAAGCTGAAAGAAGAGAAGTGGTGTGTGGGCGAACCACTGAAGCGCTTGTCTATGCCTGAAGGAACGCGAATTACCGCACTGTTTAGAAAAGATGCTTTGCTCCACCCATCGGGCAGTACCGTATTAGAGGCGAACGATATTTTATGTGTGCTTGGTCAAGACAAAGATTTGGACAGCTTAAGTTCGTTGTTCAGTGAGGCGCCTCTAGCAGAAGAAGCTGCGCGTTTCTTTGGTGACTTCTTCCTCGATGTTGAGCTATCAGTTGCCGCAGTGAGTGATTGTTATGGTATTGAACTTGGCTCGGAAGAAGAGCGAGGAATGACGCTAAAACAATTGGTTGCTCAGGAGCTTGGCGCACACCCTGTATTGGGCGATAGCTTCGAGTGGCATGACATCACTTGGGTAGTTGCAGAGATAGATGACCATAAAGTCGTCAGGTTGGGTTTATGCTTACCTAAGACGACTTTAGAAGAGGATATCAGTGAAGCTTAATTGTGGACTTCTTGTAGCAAGATAACCGCTTGAGTACGATTTTTCACATCCAGTTTACGGAAGATGGCCGTCATATGTGCTTTGATGGTCGCTTCCGAAACATTCAATTCATACGCGATTTGCTTGTTAAGCAAGCCGTCAGAAAGCATCCCTAATACCTTGTACTGCTGAGGCGTCAGAGTAGAAAGCTTTTCTGCAAGGTCGCTACAGGCTGCATTATTGGTGATAAGTCCTTCAGGGAAGAACGGGTCGCCATTTAGTACTTGATTCAGAGCACTCACCAACTCACGCATATCACTCGACTTAGGAATAAAGCCAAACGCACCGTGGCTCTTCACTTGAGTGACCACGCTGGCATCTTCACTGGCAGAGACCACTACAATAGGGAGATCTGGGTATTCCGCGCGCAGTTGAATCAAGCCTGACATGCCATTGGCGCCCGGCATTTTAAGATCGAGCAACAATAGATCCGGCTCGTCTTCTTTCTTTAACAGAGTCAGTAAGGCATCGAGAGAATCGGCCTCAAGCAGGTTCGCACCGCTGATCGCCATATGAACTGACTGAAACAGGGCGTTGCGAAAGAGAGGGTGGTCATCAGCAATGATGATGGTATAGGTCGAGTCCATGACGTTCATACTTTTAACAATTTAGTTAATATTTATTATCATCCTGATTGAGTATGTGGACAATATCTATGCATGAAAAGTCTGAACCATATCGACTTTTATCCCTGTTCTTGGAAAGCGTTTCCTATAATCACAAAAAAGCCGCACTGCCATCTCGTTATGAGGAGCGGTGAGGCCTTTGTGAGTGCTTGTATTTAGACGAATGTCGTCGTTATAGCTGGTGGTCTTGCATGTGTTTTAAGAATACATCGGCAGGCATAAAACCAGTGACACGAGCATTTGGAACATGGTTACCCTCGCCATCCCAGAACTCAATCGTTGGCAAACCGAGCACTTGTAATTGTTTAAGCAGTTCAATGTCTTGAGGCATGTTCCTTGTCACGTCAGCCTGAAGCAGGACGAAATCAGAAAGCTTGTCCTCAACATCAGCTTGGTGGAAGGTATACTTCTCAAACTCTTTACATGCTACACACCAATCAGCGTAGAAATCGAGCATCACTGGCTTGCCGAGTTTCTTGGCTTCGATGAGCTGGATTTCGAGCTCTTCAACGGTGTTGATGCGTGCAAATTGGATATACTGTTGTTCTACCGTTACGCTCTTCTCGGCAAACCAATAGTTCAACGCAGGTTGCGCGGAAGCGAACAAGCCAAGCATCGCGATGATGCCTACCGCACTCTGCTTCCAGCCGCCGAATGGCAGAGCATTCTTACTGTGATATAGCCAACCGAAGGCGATGAAGCCAAGGCCAGACCAAAGTACCGTTGCCCATAACTCAGGGATAATACGCTCTAGCAGGAAGATAGGTGCTGCCAGCAAGATAAAGCCGAATACGATCTTAACCTTGTCCATCCAGCTGCCTGCTTTCGGTAGTAGCTTATTACCAAATACCGCCACCAAAATCAGTGGGATACCCATACCCATCGCCAATGCATACAGAGCGATTGCGCCGGTAAACAGGTCACCACTTTGAGCGACATACAGCAGCGCACCGGATAGTGGTGCTGTGGTACAAGGTGAACACACCAAGCCAGAGATAGCGCCCATCGCGAACACGCCCAAGGTATTGCCACCTTGCTGCTTGTTACTTTGGTTGTTGAGCCACGTTTGGATGCTGCTCGGCAGTTGCAGGTTATAAACGCCAAACATCGACATAGCTAACGCCACAAACAGAACGCTCAATGCAATTAACACGTAAGGATGCTGCATCGCCGCTTGGAACTGCATACCCGCAGAGGCAACCACTAAACCTAATAGGGTGTAGGTTAGTGCCATACCTTGCACGTAGATGAAGGACAACATCAGCGCACGACTTTGGCTGAGCTTGCCGCCACCTAACACGATACCCGTTAGAATTGGGTACATCGGCAGAACACACGGTGTAAAGGCTAAGCCAACACCAAGTGCTAAGAATAATAATGGCGTCCACCAACTGTCACCGAGCTTATCGGCTAGGCTCGCTTCTTTTGAAACGGGTGCAGTTGATTGTGGAGTGGTGTTAGTTGCAACGTCTGCTTTTGGAGAGGCTTGCTGTGTTGAAGCGTCGGCCTCATTGTTTGCAGCCGGTGACTCTGGCGACACTGCATTAGCTTGAGAGTCGCTCGAACCTGTAAATGGTTCAATATCGATGATTCTAGTCTCGGGTGGATAGCAGAAACCTGCGTCCGCACAGCCTTGATATTTAACAATCAGCTGTGAACCATCTTGGTAACTCTGTAGCGGAACTTGCACGAATAATGGCTGAGTATAAATGCTCACCTCACCAAAGAATTCATCTTGGTGTGGCTTGCCATCTTCCATTTCAACATTGCCGATCGCAAGATTTTGGCCAGTGAAAGAGAGGCTATGTTGATAGAGGTAGTAGCCTTCTTTTACTTGCCAGTCGAGAAGCATCTTGCCGTCTTGCTGGTAGTAATTGAAAGGGAAAGCTTGGTCTACAGGGACAAAACCGTTGTTATTGCCTCCGAAGCTTGGCTCGGCGTTGTCATTTCCAAAAAGCGCCCACGCAGGCTGGGTGAATAGGGAAATACAAACAAAAAGTAATGTGGCAAGTCGTCGCATACAATTTAGTCATCAAAATGGAGTTGAAGGTATCTTAACTCAATCAGACCGTAATAGTTTGTGATTAGTTTCATCGACCAGCAAATATCCGCTAGGGCGGGTGAGCCACCTTCATAGGTAGTCGAGAGAGAGTTAGCAGCGCAACTGCAGTGAACAGACCTTGCCAATAAGACATTTAGGCAACGCCCAAGCGTGCTTTGACCACTTGTTCGCAAGCATCAATGTTGGTCGTGTCTTTCGGGATGATTAACACGGTGTCGTTGCCGCCAACTGTGCCGATAATCTCGGTATGTGGGTCGATGTCGACCAATCGTGCGACTAACTGTGCACAACCTGGGTGGGTTTTTACTATCACCATCGCTTGGTTATGAGTAATTAATTCAATTTGCGATGAGATGGATGCATCGACACGAACCGGTGCGCTTTCAACAGTGATGCAGTACACCTTTTTGCCACAGGCGTTCTGGATTTTCACCACGCCAAGTTGTGACAAAATACGAGATACAGTCGATTGGCTAATACCGGTATAACCGATCTCAACCAGTTTCTCGCGCAGTTGATTTTGGGTCGAGAAGCTTTGTTGTTGTAGTAAGCGTTTGCACGCTGCAGTCAGTGTTTTATCTTCAGCTGAATACAAGCAACCGTGCTCAGTGATTTCGTTCATGAACAACTCCTTAAGGTCAAACTGTGGATATCGCTTGTCCATAGCGCCGAACGCACTCCCAAAGCCGTAGAGTACGATTATTAATAGGGCTTACCGATGAATCCCGAAGTAAAGAAGGGAGGGTATGCGAGATGTATGATCATCTATGCATTGAGTCTACCACTAAAGGATAGTTATCTTTTTGAAGGTGATCACCAAATAATATTCTGTTTTATTGCTTTTATTTTGGGATTATATTCTATGGCGAATGGATATTTATTCCGACTTGGGAATAAATATCCACATTGTTTAAATGGTTTTTGTTGCGAAGGTAATACCGCTAAGGGTTAGCGAATTTCATTCATGATCTCGCGAGAGAATACTTTTTCACAATAGTGACATTTTAGCTGCACTTTTTCCTGTTTTAGCTGCACTTTAAAGTGACTTTCGACAGGTTCACCGTGTGAAATACAGTTGCTATTTGGGCAAGAGAACACACTGTGGATTTGTTCTGGCAGCACAAGGGTTAGCTTGTTAACCACTTTATACTCTTCAATCTGATTCACCGTTGCCTGCGGAGCATAAAGAGCCAATTGGTTGGCTTGTTCCTTGGTCAGGAAGATGTTCTCAATCTTGATTAGGTCTTTATGGCCAAGTGCCGATGATGGCAGGTTTAATCCCATGGTGATTCGTTGTTCTGTCTTGTGCAGCTTAAACAGTTTAAGGATTTTGATACCAAGGTGCGCAGGGATGTGGTCAATCACGCTGCCGTTACGGATCGCTTCTACTTGTAGCTGAGTTTGTTTAACCATGACTGTATCTCCTGCTTATAAAGTGTCGTTTAGAACTAGGGCTAATAAAGCTTCACGTGCATACACACCGTTTTCAGCTTGTTCGAAGTAGTAAGCGTGTGGCGTTTTATCAACGTCGGTGGTGATTTCGTCGACGCGTGGCAGCGGGTGAAGGACCTTCATGTTTTGACGAGCGTCTTTCAATGTATCGGCGGTTAGGATGTAAGCCGATTTCATGTGTGCGTATTCCGACGCATCAAAGCGCTCTTTCTGTACGCGAGTCATGTACAAAACATCCAATTCCGGCACCACTTCTTCAATGCTGCTGTGAGTGCTGTATTGGATGCCCATCTCTTCTAATTCTTCACAGATGTAATCTGGCATCTCTAATACTTCTGGCGCGATAAAGAAGAAACGCACGTTATTGAACTTTGATAGTGCTTGCGTCAATGAGTGCACGGTACGGCCATATTTTAGGTCGCCGACGAATGCCACATTGAGGTTATCAAGCGTGCCCTGCGTTTCGTAAATCGAGAACAGATCCAGCAAGGTTTGCGTCGGGTGTTGGTTGGCACCATCGCCGCCATTTACCACCGGAACACCGTTAGAAAATTCAGAGGCCAAACGTGCTGCCCCTTCTTGTGGGTGACGCATGACAAAAGCATCGACGTAGGATGAAATCACCTGCACTGAATCGGCAAGTGTTTCGCCTTTCTTCGCCAGTGATGTGTTACCGCCATTATCAAAGCCGATGACCGTGCCACCAAGACGCTGAACAGCGGTTTCAAATGAAAGACGAGTTCGAGTTGAAGGCTCAAAGAAGCAGCTCGCAACGACTTTATTTTTCAGCAACTCTGGGTTTGGCTCGGCCTTGAGTCTTGCTGCTGTGTCGACGATAAGCTCCAGTTCATTACGAGTGAGCTCAGGTATGGAGATGATGTGCTTGTTAAATAACGAATGCGCCATAACGGGTCTTCCTTCTATGCATACAGTCAAATTGCGGACAAAAAAAAGCCCCCTAAAAATAGGAGGCTTCGAAACGATCAATAGAGCAAAATAAAAATGACACCAACGCCACTCTCGGACGTGTAGTTTGACAATCATGTGCGACAAAATTGCAGTTCATTTTTTGCTCTCTTAAGACAAATTGCGGAGGATTATACTCAGATAAAAACGCCATGCAATACTTTCTGTAAAGTATTCATTTAATGGATTTTCATGCGAAATAACGTCCGTTTTTAACTTCCATTTAAGCCTTTGTTGAAACTGAAAAACTTGTGTTTTTTGGGGCGAAAATCTCTTCAATCGAATGAAAAAAAATGCGGGCTTTATCCAAGGGTTAAACCCCAAGTATGCCACCCGCATTTCCCTGCTACTGCACTTAACTTGTCAATGTCTTGTGAACAAGTGAGTGCTTAACTATTTAGATTATTAGTTATCTAGATTCTCAGTTGTTTAGCTTATTAACTGCCTAATGTCGCAACCATTACTGCTTTGATGGTGTGCATGCGGTTTTCTGCTTCATCGAACACGATAGAGTATTCAGACTCAACTACTTCATCTGTTACTTCAACGCCGTCTTTTAGTTGTGGGTATTCAGCAGCAAGCTGTTTGCCAACAGTGGTGTCTTCACCGTGGAAAGCCGGTAGGCAGTGCATGAATTTCACATGTGGGTTGCCCGTCGCTTTGATCATGTCCATGTTGACTTGGTAAGGCATCATTAGGTTGATGCGCTCAGCCCATGCTTCTTTCGCTTCGCCCATTGATACCCAAACGTCGGTGTATAGGAAGTCACAACCTTGCACGCCTTCTTGAACATCTTCTGTTAGCGTGATCTTGCCGCCCGTGTGTTCTGCAATTTCACGACATTGAGCTAATAGCTCTTCTTGTGGCCAGAACTGTTTTGGAGCAACAAGGCGAATGTCCATGCCCATTTTCGCAGCGCCAACCATTAGAGAGTTACCCATGTTGTTGCGAGCATCACCTAGGTAAGCAAAGCTGATCTCATGTAGCTGTTTACCACGGCCGTATTCCGTCATAGTTAGGAAGTCAGCCAGGATTTGTGTTGGGTGGAATTCGTCAGTCAGACCATTCCATACTGGTACGCCAGCGTAAGCGCCTAGCTCTTCAACGATTTCTTGACCGAAGCCGCGGTATTCAATGCCATCGTACATACGGCCAAGAACGCGAGCTGTATCTTTCATTGATTCTTTGTGGCCAATTTGAGAGCCAGATGGGCCTAAGTAAGAAACGCGAGCACCTTGGTCGAATGCCGCTACTTCAAATGCGCAGCGAGTACGAGTGGAGGTTTTCTCAAAGATAAGCGCAATGTTTTTGCCAGTCAGTGTTGGCTGTTCGTAACCGTTGTACTTCGCTTTTTTTAGCTCCATAGAAAGATCTAACAAGTGTTGAATTTCGCGTGGAGTGAAATCTAGTAGTTTTAGGAAGTTACGATTGCGTAGGTTAAAAGCCATGATGTATTCCTTTTTAGATTTAGGCGCTTCCTTGTTACAGGGAAAGAAAATTCAAGAAAGCGCGATTCAATATTTAGTTAAATTTGTTCGGTTCTGTTTGTTCGTTTAATTCTGTTTTCGCAAGCTTTAAAAGCTCTCAAGGTTTCAGCTTCTTAAGCTTTAAGGTTCTCAAGCTTTAAGTTTTTCAAGATGATAAAGCTCGCTAGTGCGTTAATCTTTGGTGATATTGGTGCCCGCTTGGCCTTGCAGAATTTGCAAACCATCTTCGAGTGCGCCGATACCTACTACCTTGCCGCCTTGCTGAATGAATTCGCACGATGCTTCAATTTTTGGCCCCATTGAGCCTGCATCGAATTCGAACATTGCTAACTCGCTTGGCGTGGTACTGCGCAATGCGTGTTGAGTCGGCTTGCCCCAATCAAGGTATACAGCGTCCGCATCGGTCAGAATTAGCAGTGCATCTGCATCCAATTGTTTCGCCAAGAAAGCCGCTGACATGTCTTTGTCGATAACCGCCTCAACACCGACTAATTTGCCATTTTCTTTTTTCACTGGGATGCCACCACCGCCAGTACAAATCACAAGGTGACCCGCATCGATAAGCTGAGTGATCGCTTCGTGTTCAACAATGCCGGTAGGGCGCGGGCTTGGTACTACGCGACGGAAATGTTGGCCGTCAGGTTTTACGATCCAGTGGAATTTCTCTGCTAACTCACGCGCTTCTGCTTCTTCGTAGATCGGGCCAATCGGCTTGGTTGGGTCCGCGAATGCAGGATCGTTTGGATCGACTGTCATTTGGGTCAACATGCACGAGATGTTGCGATTAGGCAGATAGTTCTTGAACTCTTGCATCAGCATGTAGCCGATCATGCCTTGAGTTTCACTGCCCAATACATCCAGCGGATACGGGTTTACTTTTTTGTATTCCAAACCTTGCAAGGCAAGTAAGCCAACTTGTGGGCCATTACCGTGTACTAATACCACGTTGTACACTTTTGCGATTTCAGAGATGGTTTTAACCGCAGTTTCAATATTACGGCGTTGAACATCGGCTTCTAACGGCTCACCGCGACGAAGTAGGGCATTACCGCCGAGTGCAACAACAACAGTTTGCTTAGTCATAATTGTGTTCTCTCATTTTGGCCAAGCTGAGATTATTTAGATTATTCAACTTGGCCGTTTCGTCTTAGTGATTAGATACCATCACGCTCAATTGGGCAGCTCATGCAGCGTGCACCACCGCGACCGCGACCAAGTTCATCGCCTGGAATCGGAAGAACCGTAATGCCTGCTTTGTCGTATTTTTCGTTGGTGTAGGTATTGCCTTCGTAGCCAACCACAACACCTGGTTTAACAGTCAGCACGTTGTTCGCGTCGTTCCACTGTTCACGTTCTGCATGGAAGTTGTCACCACCAGTTGTGATTAGGTTTAGCTTGTCTACGCCAAGTGCTTTTTCGATAGCCGTTACGAAGTAGCCTTCTTCTTTCACTTTCACAGCGCCTGATTCATCGCCAGTTAGGTTCCAGCACTGCACATCCTTACTCACGACTTCAGGGTAAACAGAGAACGTATCTTCGTTCATGTGCGTCATAACGGTGTCTAAGTGCATGCAAGAGCGGTGTTTTGGTAGTTGCATTGCGATAACTTGTTTTGCTTGACCGTGTTTGAATAGGCTAGATGCTAAGTGCTCAACACCTTGTGCTGTTGTACGCTCAGACATACCGATAAGAACCGCGCCACGACCGAGTACAAGTACGTCACCACCTTCAATCGTTGAGTTGTCGTAGTTGATCTTTTCTTCATCGCCGAAGTATTTAATGAAGTCTTGGCCTGCGAATGTTGGGTGCCAACGGTAAATAGCGCGAACGTGGTTTGTTTCACGTTGACGAGCAGGTTTCGCCATTGGATTGATAGAGACACCACCGTATACCCAGCAAGAGGTGTCGCGAGTAAATAGGTGGTTTGGTAGAGGCTCGATAATGAAGTCGGTTGGTGCGTGCATGCCTTGCATCATTGAAGATGATTTCATTGGCATCTCAGCGTAAGACAAACCGCCTGTTAGAATTTTTGCTAGCTCTAGGTTTGGTAAGTCGCCCAAGTAGCAGCGCACATCATTGGCAAATGTTTTACCCAAACGGTAATCAGATACTTGGCAGCTTAGTAGCCAATCTTTCGCTTCTGGCACAGCTAATGTGTCGGCTAGCAAGTCAGTAAGAAGAAGAACTTCAACACCTTGATCACGTA
The DNA here is from genome assembly GCF_026241515.1 of Vibrio sp. 14G-20. Classification (GTDB taxonomy): domain Bacteria; phylum Pseudomonadota; class Gammaproteobacteria; order Enterobacterales; family Vibrionaceae; genus Vibrio. The sequence goes on along the minus strand of NZ_JAPHPW010000015.1, from coordinate 88,809 downwards.
GCGTTTGAGTAAATGCGTCATGCTCTTTACCTGCACGCTCAACAGCCAGTACGTCATCAAACAGCAAATCGTGACAGTTAGAGGGTGTTAGGTGAGTCAGTGCGCGTCTTGGGCGGTGAACTAGAACGCGGCGTAATTGACCTATTTCAGAACCTACATAGAACTTACTCATGATCGTCTCTCTCTTATATATTTGAATTACTTTTATCGCTAAGAGCAATTATTTATTTTCAGTTGAGAAGAATGAATTATTTTATTCATATCTCTTGTCTGGAATTAATATTACGCCTGCTAGTCAGGTATTCTTAGAGATCTATCACAAATCGTTTTTTATCCTGCAGCCCTTTAAAATCAAGGGTTTTAACAAACTTTATGCACTTTCAACTATTGTCAGTCCTTTCTAAATAGTTAACTCTTCGGGAATATTATGCATGCTTTTTTCATTCATCTAGCTAGAATCTAATTTATGAGGGATTATATGCAAAATAGTTTTATTGATAAGAATGAGCTTAGATTGGAAGTATGCAATGTTAGTATTTAGATATTTAATTTTGTACGTGGAATTAATTGTTTTTTAACAATTTAAATGCGAATAAAGCTATTGTGGTCACACTTTATAATTGGGTGTTTTAAGTCGGTTTTCTATAAAAATTACTACTATTTCTCCTTTGGTGAGTATGGAGTGAATTACTTAGAATATAATTAACGCTAATAAATGACTAAATATTTGTATAAATATAATAACGAAGAATAGTTGGCGTTTTATTAGCCTTAACCTTGATGTTTAAACGTTGGCTTACTCTTTGTCGCAAGTGATTTTTGCTCGTTTAAGCTTTGCTACTGAGATAGGTAATAGAGAGGCTTTAGATGAGGCGTGCGCAGCTCGTGAGGGTGTTTCGATGGAAGGGTCTTGTTGGTGAACGATAGTGACAAAAAAAGCCGCTAAGAAAGCGGCTTTGAACGAGAAGATGAAGCTTGTTATCTGAAGCTTGTTGGTTAGGGCTGTCTAGATAAGTGCACCAATACTCAGCACAATGATGCAGAACACCATCAAGATACCGATTAATGGCATTACCCATTTAACCCAGCGTACGTAAGGGACACGAGCTATCGCCAAACCACCCATTACTACCGCAGAGGTTGGTGTGATTAAGTTCACCAAGCCAGAAGCTGATTGGTAAGCGGTGATAACAAGGTCACGACCTACGCCTGCAAAGTCAGCCAGTGGTGCCATGATTGGCATAGTCAGTACCGCTAAACCAGAGGTCGAAGGTACCAAGAATGACAATAGAATCTCTAGGAAGAACATCACGTTAATAAAGACAACCGAAGATAGCCCGGTCACCATTTGTTCTGCAGAGAAGAGAATAGTGTCTGTGATCATACCGCGGTCCATCACCACCACAATACCACGTGCGATACCTATGATAAGCGCTACACCCAGTAGGTCTCGAGCACCGTCAATGAAGCTAGTGGTAAACTCTTCTTCGCTCATGCGAGACACAATACCAACGATGATAGTTGCTGCTAAGAACATCGCGGAGATTTCAGCCATCCACCATCCAGCAACGGATACGCCGTAAATCATCACAGCGAACGAGCCACCAAAAATGGTCAGAATCAGTTTGCGAGTCATGGTGAATTCAAGTTTTTCGCCGCTCGCATTACCTAAGAAGTGCGCTTTGTTCTCTTCGTACTTGTCGTACACAATCGATTTGCTTGGATCGGCTTGAACCATTCTTGCGTAACGCATAACGTAAGCGACACAAATACCCCAACCAACAATCAGCATACCGACACGCAGTACGATACCATCGGTAAATGGAATACCAGAGGCGTTGGCAGCGATCACGGTCGCGAATGGGTTAATGGTGGAACCTAACACCCCAATCCCTGCGCCAAGCAGTACCGTGGCAGCAGCAACTAAAGGGTCAAAGCGAGCGGCCATCATTACTGGTACTAGCAGCGTATAGAATGGCAGTGATTCTTCCGCCATGCCGTAGACGGTACCGCCAGCAGCAAACAGCGCCATCAGTATCGGTATCATCAACTCTTCTCGCCCTTCTAAGCGGGCGGTGACACGTTCGATACCGGCATCAATCGCGCCAGTTTTGGTTACTAGCCCTAAGAAGCCACCAATGATTAAGATGAACAGTGAAACGTCGATGGCCGCAGCTTCATAGCTATTGTGGTCGTAGAAACCGTCAATAGGCGCGAGCAGTACATCAATCACACCTTGAGGGTTACCTTCTACCGCTTGATAGGTTCCGGTTACGGGTACTTCTCGACCGAGTTCTTCGTTCATGGCTCGGTCGTATTGGCCTGCTGGAACAACCCAGGTAAGGAGCGCTACGAACGCAATAAGAATAAATAAAATTGTATAAGCAGAAGGGAATTTAAAATTGGCAAAGAAGCCGCCCTTTTTTGTCTCGCTTGGTATCGTTTGAGTTGTCATGGCTATCTCCTTACATCATCTTAAATAGAAGTGATGTGAATTAGCGACTAATGATTTATAGATTGTAAATACATTGACTATTATAAAGTGCCCAACGATAAAAAGTTGCTGACTTTAAATTAAGGTTATTTTTATATTTACCAATCCAAATGAATTTAGATTTATTTTAGCTGCGGTTATTTTATTCCTTACTTAACTATTTAATTTTGGTGTTGTTCACAAAAATAATCGCTAATGAATGGACTGGGAAATGGTGAAAAAAATGGCAAGGTTTTTTGGTTGGTTAGCTTGGATTAATATTCGCTATAGATTAAAGGAAAGTGAGGGGAGATTGATTTGATAGGTGTTGCTTCTGGTTGAGTTGAATAATCTTGGAATTTTATTCAAACTTTATTTTTGAGCGGTTTTTGAAGTTTATAATGGTTATTTGACGTGTATCAAATATCACATGAGTAGAAAACAAAAAAGGAAGCCGAAGCTTCCTTTTAAATTTTAATCATCAGCGAATGTTAGATGAACAGACCACCGAACGCGAAGCCTAGTGCTACCGCTGTACTGATTGTTGCCACACCAGGAATGAAGAATGGGTGGTTAAATACGTACTTACCAATGCGCGTTGAGCCTGTGTCATCCATCTCAACCGCTGCCAGTAGCGTTGGGTAAGTTGGAAGTACGAACAACGCACTTACTGCAGCAAAAGAAGCTACGGCTGTTAGTGGTGCTACGCCAATCGCTAGAGCTGCAGGCATAAGTGCAACGGTTGTTGCGCCTTGAGAGTAAAGCAGCATAGAAGCGAAGAACAGAACAAGAGCCAGCATCCATGGGTAGTCAGCCAGTAGAGCGCCTGCTACGTCTTTGATCTCAGCAACGTGTGCGTTTACAAACGTTGAACCTAACCAAGCTACACCAAGTACACATACACATGCCGTCATACCAGAGCGGAATGTTGGTGCTGAAGAGATCTTCGCAGCATCAATCTTAGTGAACATAACAATTGCAGCAGCTGCTGCCAGCATCACAGACATGATTGCTTCGTTACGGCCCAGAGCTGGGTTTTCAATTAGGCCAACAGAGCTAGAGATAGCCGCTGCATAACAAACCACGAAACCAATCGCTGCTAGGAAGATGTAAGTTGCTTTCTTCGCTGTTGGAAGGATCTCGCGCTTCTCTTCTGTTGCCAGTTTGATTAGACCTTTCTCTAGACGCTCTTGGTAAACAGGATCGTCTTTCAGTTCGCTACCCATGTAGTTAGCAACAACTGCACCAACCATACAAGCGATGAAGGTGGTTGGGATACAAACCATCAATAGCGTTAGGTAATCAACACCAAATGGTGCCAGCATTGCTGCGAAAGCCACAACCGCTGCCGAGATTGGCGAAGCTGTGATAGCAATTTGAGAAGCGACAACTGCGATAGACAGTGGACGAGAAGGACGCACGCCTTGGCCTTTTGCTACTTCTGCAATAACAGGAAGCGTAGAGAATGCTGTGTGACCAGTACCCGCCATCAATGTCATTACAAAGGTCACGATTGGAGCATAAAAGGTGATGCGTTCAGGGTGTTTACGCAAAAAGTTTTCTGCAATTTGTACCAGCCAGTCCATACCGCCAGCAACTTGCATTGCAGCAATTGCGGTGATAACAGACATGATGATCAAGATTACGTCGATCGGGATGAAAGATTGGCTTGTTGGAACGCCAAGAATAAGTGAAAGGGCAATAACACCAGCACCACCGGCAAAACCAATACCGATACCGCCAATTCTGGCCCCCAAAAAGATAAAGAGCAGGACGACAAACAGTTCTACTGCAATCATAAGTAACACCTCAGTTAGATTTTATTATGTGAACATTCGCCACTGGAATGTTCATATAATAGTTCTATGGTTTAGATTTAATTTGGCAAAAGCGCAACCAACGGAAATCCACAAAATAATCATGGTTAACCGTATTGGAGCCTAAAAAAGGGCTCCCTTTGGAGCCCTTTCTCGCTAACTTTATTCGTAGCGCTTTGCTTTATACTGAGGATGCATCAAATTTTCAACAGAGAAAATGTCATCAAGTTCTTCTTCGGTTAATAAACCGCGCTCTAGAACCACATCACGCACGCTCTTACCTGTCTCAGCACAGATCTTACCAACGATGTCACCCTCGTGGTGGCCAATGTATGGGTTTAGGTAAGTGACGATACCGATAGAGTTAAATACGTGAGATTCACACACTTCTTTGTTCACCGTAATGCCGTCTACACACTTGTCGCGTAGGTTCACACAAGCGTTTGTTAGGATGTCTAGAGACTCAAACATGCTTTGTGCAATAACAGGTTCCATTACGTTCAGTTGCAGTTGACCACCTTCAGCTGCGAAAGAAACCGTGTTGTCGTTACCTAGAACTTTAAAGCAAACTTGGTTTACTACTTCAGGTACAACTGGGTTTACTTTAGCAGGCATGATTGAAGAACCTGCTTGCAGTTCAGGTAGGTTTAGCTCGTTCAAGCCAGTACGTGGACCTGAAGAAAGCAGACGCAAATCGTTACAAATTTTAGACAGTTTCACGGCTAGACGCTTAAGAGCGCCGTGCGTCATTACGTATGCGCCACAGTCAGACGTTGCTTCGATTAAATCTTCAGCCGCAACACACTCTAGGCCCGTTACTTCTGCTAGGTGTTTAACTGCTAGGCCTTGGTAACCCGGTGCTGCGTTCAGACCTGTACCGATAGCTGTTGCGCCTAGGTTTACCTCAAGCAATAGTTTTGAAGTGTATTCTAGGTTTTTGATTTCTTCATTGATGGTTACTGCCCAAGCGTGGAACTCTTGGCCAACCGTCATTGGAACTGCGTCTTGAAGCTGAGTACGACCCATCTTCAAAATCGTGTTGAATTCTTGGCTCTTAAGCTCGAATGCACCTTTTAGGTATTCAATCGCATCAATCAGTTTACGAACGCTGTTGTAAACAGAGATACGGAAGCCAGTTGGGTAGGCACAGTTTGTAGATTGGCTGCGGTTTACATGGTCGTTCGGGTTGATGAACTCGTATTGGCCTTTTTCTTTGCCCATAAGTTCAAGTGCCACGTTCGCAATAACTTCGTTCGCGTTCATGTTTACAGAAGTACCAGCACCACCTTGGAAAACGTCCGATGGGAACTGATCCATGCACTTACCCGTGTCTAGAATTAGGTCACAAGCTTGGATGATATATTTAGCCACTTCGCTTGGGATTACACCTAACTCTTTGTTTGCTAAAGCCGCAGCTTTCTTAGTCATCACCATACCGCGAACGAATTCAGGTACATCTGAGATCGTTACATTTGAGATGTTGAAGTTTTCAACTGCGCGTAGAGTGTGGATGCCGTAGTAAGCATCAGCCGGAACATGACGTTGACCTAATAGATCTTCTTCGAGACGAGTAGCTTGAGGAGCTTCAACTTGAGCTTCTGATTGAGTAGCCATAACAGGATCCTTAGATAATTATTCTGATTATATAGTTAGTTATTAGCCTATTCTGTGTGCAAATACTCCGTTCGCTAGAATATTGGGCTGATAAATCCGTCCTGACTTATGTGGCACATGATACTGTACTTAGCGCATAAAAATATTAAGTGGATCACCTTTTTCGGTTTTGTTTAGTCAATATTTTGCAAAGTTATTCTTGGTCAATAAACACGCTTATTTACAGGATAAATTTGAGATTGTTAGGGCTTTCAGCGTAAACTGCAAGTAACAAAGGAGGGCGTGTGTTTCCTATCTTATTATTACTATTTATCTTCGTACCCATCATTGAGATTGGGTTATTTATTCAAGTTGGTGGCTTCTTAGGATTGTGGCCAACAATTGCGTTGGTTCTTATCACTGCATTTGTGGGTGCATCACTGGTTCGTAGCCAAGGCATTCAGACGCTTATGTCTGTGCAAGGTCGTTTGCAACAAGGCGAAATGCCAGCACAGCAGATTCTTGAAGGCGTGATGCTTGCGGTTGCAGGTGTATTGCTGCTGACTCCGGGCTTTATGACGGACGCACTCGGTATGTTGGTATTACTGCCAGCACCAAGAGCGATGATTGCCAAGAAAATGATGGAAAAAATGGTGGTGACCAATATGTCTGGTGGTTTCCATGCGGGTGGACAAGCGGGTTTTGGCCAGAGTCCATTTGGACAAGACCCATTCAATCGCGATCCATCTGACCAATCAAAAGACGGCAACACCTTTGAAGGTGAGTTTGAGAAGAAAGACGACGACAACGATCGTAACCGCTTAAACTAATCCGTTTTTTCTCTTCTTTGTTTTTCTCTCTTCTTTATATAGATAGAAAAACAGAAAAGGCTCTTACCTTTATCCTTCGCAAGAAAGTGATAATGGTAAGAGCCTTTTTTATTGTCTGTCGCCTGATGTTACTTACTGTTTACGATTGATAACAGATAACAGATAACAGATAACAGATAACAGATAACAGATTAATTTGAGCGTTTGGTTATACCGCGCCTTCAAAACCCATTTGTCGCCATGCTTCAAAAGCAATGATTGCCACTGCGTTAGACAGGTTCAGGCTACGTGCGTCTGGCATCATTGGGATACGAATGCGTTGTTCCATTGGCATGCTCTCGATGAATTCAGCAGGCAGGCCGCGAGTCTCTGGGCCAAACATCAGCACATCACCTTGTTGGAATTTCGCATCAACGTGGTGGCCTGTCGTTTTAGTGGTGCAAGCAAAGATGCGGAAGTCACCCTCGCGTTCATTCTCTAGATACTCAAGAAAAGCTTCTAGGTTCTTGTGACGCTTTACTCGCGCAAGGTCGTGGTAATCCAAGCCAGCACGACGAACTTTCTTCTCTTCAAAATCAAAGCCAAGCGGTTCGATAAGATGCAGGTTTGCGCCGCAGTTAGCACATAGGCGGATGATGTTACCCGTATTGGGTGCAATTTCAGGTTCGTATAGAGCGATATCAAACATGTTGGTTCACAAGAATAATCAAAGATAGCCAGAGTATACGGTGGCAAGCTGAGTGAGTACAGTTCACCACCGTCACCACCGTCACCATTCACTTAAGCTTGGTTTGCTAATGCTTGCGCGTAGTTTTCAGATACGGCATTCCAATTCACCACGTTCCACCATGCATTGATGTAATCAGGACGACGGTTTTGGTAGCTGATGTAGTAGGCGTGTTCCCAAACATCCAGTGCAAGAATCGGTTCGCCATCACTCGCCACGGTATCCATCCACGGGTTGTCTTGGTTCGAGGTTGAGATGATCTTCAGTTGTCCTTGCTCTACCACTAGCCAAGCGAAGCCAGAGCCAAATGTATTGATCGCTGCTTGAGCGAACTGATCTTGGAATGCCTCGAAATCTCCGAATGTGCTCTTGATAGCATCACCAAGCTCACCAGTTGGTTCACCTCCGCCGTCTTGAGACATGCAATTCCAATATAAGATGTGGTTGTAGTAGCCGCCACCATTGTTACGCACTGCAGGGCTGTGCTGCGAGATGTTAGCGAAGATCTCGGTCAGAGATTGCTGTTCTAGTTCGCTGCCAGAAACTGCCGCAACAAACTTATCGTAGTAGGTTCTGTGGTGCTTGCTGTAATGCACTTCCATTGTTTTAGCATCAATGTAAGGTTCTAGGGCATCGTAAGCGTAGGGTAAAGCAGGGAAAGTGTGTGACATGATAAATCCTCCATAATTAGAGGATTTACCATAATGATAATAACAATCATTATCAACTGCGATCTTTGTGGGGGTATTACACCGGTAAGATAGGCAGGGTGATTTCGAGCTGTAATCCACCTAGCTGGCTACGGCTTGCCGTGATGGTTCCGCTGTGCTGACGAATCGCACTTTCAGTAATGGTTAACCCGAGCCCTGTGCCGCCAGAGTTTCTATCACGTGCTGTTGATACTCGGTAGAAAGGTCTGAAGATAGAATCCAGTTCATCCTCTGGAACACCATCACCATTATCATTGACGCAAATTGTTAGCTGATCTTGAACCACATGGAATTGCACATCCACTTGGTCTTTACCGTAGTAGATGGCATTGCGTGTAATGTTGTCTAGCGCACTCATCAGCAGTTTAGGGTTACCCGAAATAGAGCGTTCTGGGATCTCCGAAAACGTTAGCAATTTGCCCATCTGTTCAGCTTCAAACTCTGCGTCTTTTAAGATCTCCTCCCACAAGCTCGAGATAGGTTGAACCTCACGAGTAATATGGCTATCGACCTGCATACGAGATAACGTCAGTAGCTCACTGATCATCTGTTCCAAACGCTGTGCTTCGGTATCAATACGTTCTAACTCTTGGCTTTCACCTTGCTTACGAATCGCTAATGCATTGGCCATGCGAAGGCGTGTTAGTGGAGAACGGAGCTCATGTGAAATATCAGAAAGCAGGCGTTGCTGTCCTGAAATCATCTGGTTTACAGCTTCGACCATCTGGTTAAAGCTTTCACCCGCTTGTCTGAACTCTGAGGTACCTTTTTCGAGTGTTGGATCGACCTCAAATTGGCCTTTCGCCACGCGCTGCGCTGCGCGTTCTAGCCTGCGAGCAGGTTGACTTAGTGCCCAAGCTAACCAAAGCAATAGCGGGGTACTCGCCAGCATTACGGCAAGCAACAGCTGCAGAGGTCTATCAAACAGGCGCAGTAAAAATGGTGGTGGTTGATTCCACTTCACCCCGGCATACATCAGTAGTTCTTCACCTGCGAGAGTAATCGGTACTGGCCCTGCAACCATGTAGTGTCCATAGAGTTTTTGCTTTGGCATCTCAGGGTTATCAATCGAGGTAACAAAGTTACGAATAGCCTTAAGCTTATAGTCCGAATGCCTTTTCGAGGTTAGAACCGCGCCTTCAAGATCGGTTAAATAGATGCGAGCACGAGAATCCTTGCGACTGCGTGGCGCCTCAAGTTGGAAGACAATTTTGCCGAGATTCGGTTCTCTGGCGTAGCGTTTTTCAGCGGCCTTGGCGATACGCTCTAATTTACCGAGATGATCAGCAGGCACATCGCGCGCGACTCGCGGGTCTAAATGAGGAAGTGACAGTACCGACAAAAGCACCAGTAACATGGTGAACCAAAAGATAGCAAAGATACGTCCATATAAGCTGGTGATTTTAGGGATACGCATTAATCCTCCTCTACCAATAAGTAGCCACGACCGCGTAAGGTCTTGATGCGAGATTTGCCGTCGCTGCGCTCTGGGATTTTTTTACGCAGATTGGAGATGTGCATATCGATTGCGCGGTCAAATGCCGCAAGCCTTTTACCTAATACATCTAGGCTTAATGCTTCTTTGGTGATCACTTGCCCTGGGTTTTGGATAAGGTGACTCAATAGGGCGAATTCTGTGGTGGTGAGGTCGATGAGCTCACCATTGCAGTAGGCTTCTTGTTTGCCAGGGAAGACTTCGATGTCTTGATATTGAACTCGATCACTGGCCGCTTTAGGTACGCTGGTGGTTTGAGTTCGACGCAAGATAGCTCGAATACGCGCTAACAACTCTCGGTCACTGAAAGGCTTAGGTAGGTAATCGTCCGCGCCAAGCTCAAGGCCAATCACACGGTCGATCTCTTCGCCTTTTGCGGTCAGCATCAGCACTGGCGTTTCCCAATTTTCTCTCAGTTTCTTTAGTGTCTCCATGCCATTGAGACGCGGCATCATCACATCCAAAAGAATCAGGTCAATCTCATCATTGATAGCTTCAAGTCCTGCATAGCCATCATTGGCTTCGGAAACAGTGAAGCCCTCAAAGCTCAGAATGTCTTTAAGTAAGCTGGTTAACTCGGTGTCGTCATCAATAAGAAGAATGTTCGCCATTGGGAAGCCTTAATTGGTTATTTACACGTTAATAATACTGCTAATTATTCGTCAACTTTCACTCTTTACGATTCTTTACGCTTTCTAAACGTCACTTTACGAGGGAAAGACTAATCTATATCTAAGCGCTGAGAAACAGACGCAACACATGACTTATTATACCGAATTGAGGCAACAATTATGAAAATGACTAAGAAACTTGTACTAGCAGCTGCGGCACTTCCACTAATGTTAGGTACAGCAAGCGCGTTCGCATATGGCGGCGGCGATAAAGGCGACCACAAAGGCATGCACGGCAAATGTGGCGGCTTCGATAAGAAAATGATGCGTCAACTAGACCTGACTGATGCACAAAAAACAGAATTGAAAGAGATGCGCGAAGCAAATCGCGCTGAGATGAAAGAAAAACACGCTGGCAATAAAGCCGATAAAATGGCGAAAATGAAAGCGCACCAAGAGAAAGTTCAAGCATTGGTACTGGCTGACAACTTCGATGAAGCAGCAGCGAACGACCTAGCAAGCCAAATGGTTGAGAAGCAAACTGAGCGTCGCGTAGCAATGCTTAAGAAGCAACACGAAATGATGAGCGTACTAACGGCAGAGCAAAAGACTCAACTGAAAGAAATCCAACAAGAGCGCATGACTAAGTGTGCTGACAAAATGGAAAAACGCATGAACAAAGACAAGTAATTCATTGCTTGAGAAATCAGCGTTGAATGAAAGTGTTTAGAAAGAAGCGGCCGAGTGCCGCTTTTTTTGATCCTTAAAAATGAATGTTTTACATCATAGCTGTCATATTCAATTGGTTGTTTGCAGGTTATACTTTGTGCTATCAGTCACTTTATAGCCAAGTTATGAAACAAGAATACGCACGTTTAGTTACGCTTGCTGCTTGGGCAGCCACCACCATCGCCACTATTTTATTGATAGTGAAAGTCGCAGCATGGTGGGTGACAGGTTCTGTGAGTCTGTTGGCTTCCGTGGTCGATTCAATGTTGGATATCGCGGCCTCTGTCGTTAACCTCATCGTGGTTCGTTACTCTCTGCAGCCTGCCGACAAAGAGCACACCTTTGGTCATGGTAAGGCTGAATCTCTCGCTGCATTAGCGCAGGCGATGTTTATTTCAGGCTCTGCGTGTTTCCTTATTCTCAATGGTATTGAGCGCTTCTTCCGACCTCATGAACTGAACTCTCCAGAGATTGGTATCTATGTCAGCTTATTTGCGATGGTGATGACCTTCGGTTTGGTTCGATTCCAAAAGCATGTGGTCAACAAAACAGGCAGCCAAGCTATTGCGGCAGACTCTCTGCACTATCAATCAGACCTTTATATGAACGCTGCGATCATGCTGGCACTGGCATTGAGCTGGTTTGGGATTGGTCAGGCGGACTCAGTATTCGCGGTCGGTATCGGTATCTACATTCTGTACAGCGCTTATCAAATGGCGATGGAAGCGGTTCAGTCTCTGCTTGATCATAAGCTGCCAGATGATGAGCTGAAACAGATTAAAGAGACATCATTGAGCGTGGAAGGCGTGTTGGGTGTGCATCAATTACGAACGCGTCGTTCGGGGCCAATACGCTTCATTCAACTGCATCTAGAATTGGAAGATAATATCCTACTTATTGAAGCGCATCGCATTTCTGACGAAGTAGAGGCTAAGCTTATCTCCGTGTTCCCTGATGCTGATGTATTAATTCACCAAGACCCGTATTCGGTCGTATTTGGACCAGAGAAGCAGCAGAAATTTCACTCGTGGTAATGCGTGCTAAAAATCAGCGGGCAAATGGTAAGTGAGTGGCTTTTGAACTAAAGTGAGTAAAAATTATTAACTGTTAGGTGATTCAAAAACCACCTTAGTAACAATTAATGTTGATTCTGATGTGAATCAACAAAGTTATTGAGTAAAACTGTAATACTCTTACAGAAGTAGAAATGTTACATAATTTTACGCGATTTGAGTGCTATTCCTGTTGAGGAAATGTAACATAACGCACAAATATAGATTTAAAATCTTGTTGATATACAATCAGCAAGAACAAGAATTGAATAATAGATTCCCAAAAATCGAGGGTGAGCATGATTAAGAAGATCGGTGTTTTGACCAGTGGTGGTGACGCTCCAGGTATGAACGCAGCAGTTCGCGGCGTTGTTCGTACTGCGTTATCAGTTGGCATTGAAGTTTACGGCATTTACGATGGTTACCAAGGCCTTGTTGAAGACCGTATCGAAAAGCTTGACCGTTCAAGCGTATCTGACGTGATCAACCGTGGTGGTACTTTCTTAGGTTCTGCACGTTTCCCTGAATTTAAAGACGTTGCTGTTCGTGAGAAAGGCATTGAGAACCTTAAGAAGCACGGTATCGAAGCACTTGTTGTTATCGGTGGTGACGGTTCTTACATGGGTGCTAAGAAGCTGACTGAAATGGGTTACCCATGTATCGGTCTTCCAGGCACAATCGATAACGATATCGCGGGTACTGACTACACAATCGGTTACCTAACTGCGCTTAACACTGTTATTGATTCAATTGACCGTCTACGTGACACGTCTTCTTCTCACCAACGTATTTCTATTGTTGAAATCATGGGCCGTCACTGTGGTGACCTTACGCTTATGTCAGCAATCGCGGGTGGTTGTGAGTACATCATTACTCCAGAGACTGGCCTAGATAAAGAACAGCTTATCAGCAATATCCAAGATGGCATTGCTAAAGGTAAGAAGCACGCAATCATCGCTCTAACTGAGCTAATGATGGATGCTAACGAACTGGCTAAAGAGATCGAATCTTCAACAGGTCGTGAAACTCGTGCAACGGTTCTTGGTCACATCCAACGTGGTGGTCGTCCTACTGCATTTGACCGTGTACTGGCTTCTCGCATGGGTAACTACGCTGTTCACCTTCTTCAAGAAGGTCACGGTGGTCGTTGTGTGGGTATCGAGAAAGAAGAACTTGTTCACCACGACATCATCGATTGTATCGAGAACATGCAGAACCCAGACCGTTCTGAGCTGTTCCGTGTTGCAGAAGAGTTGTTCTAAGCCACGCTTAGCGTTCGCTTAAAGAATTTAAAAACCGCTGATTTATCAGCGGTTTTTTTGTGCCTGTCGTTTGAAGTTTCAGGAATGACAGGTACTAAAAAGGCCAACCTAAGTTGACCTTTCATTTAATCTAAACAGTGAAGTTTAAATTAAGCTTTTGCTTCAGCTGCTGCTTTAGCGATAGCTGCGAAGCTTTTCGCGTCTAGAGCTGCGCCGCCAACTAGAGCACCGTCGATGTCTGGTTGTGCGAAGTAAGCTGCTGCGTTTTCTGGCTTAACAGAACCGCCGTATTGGATAACAACTTTCTTAGCAACTTCTTCAGATTTCTCTGCGATGTGCGCACGGATTTGAGCGTGGATGCGTTGTGCATCTTCAGCTGTCGCTGCTTTACCAGTACCGATAGCCCAGATTGGTTCGTAAGCGATGATAGCGCCTTCAAGAGCTTCAACACCTTGAGTGTTGATAACAGCGTCAAGTTGACGAGCACATACTGCAACAGTTTCGCCTGCTTCGTTTTGTGCTTCAGATTCACCGATACAAAGAACTGGAGTTAGACCGTTCTCTTTTAGGAATGCGAATTTCTTAGCTACGAACTCATCTGATTCGTTGTGGTATTCACGACGCTCAGAGTGACCGATGATGATGTGAGATGCGCCGAACTCTTTAAGCATTGCTGGAGACATGTCGCCAGTGAATGCACCGCTGTTGTTTAGGTCAGAGTTTTGAGCACCTAGGATGATCGCGCTGCCCGCTTCAGTAAGCGTACGTTCTGCAAGATCAACGAAAAGTGCTGGTGGAGCAACTGCTACGTCTACGCCTGTTACGCCTTCAAGTTCAGCGTTAAGACCGTTTAGTAGATCAACAACCATTTCTTTGCTGCCGTTTAGTTTCCAGTTACCCATAACTACAGGATGACGCATAGGAATATCTCCAAAGTATTTAAAAAAATCGAATGTAAAAAAGTAAACTTTATTACGAAATAATATAACAGATTAATATCAACAGATCATGACTGTGGTCATGACTTTCTTGGATCTTACTCAATGGTCAGAGTAGATTCTGAGCAAATATCAGTGATCCGGCAGACAGAATAATAGCTAACTTCTCGGATTTTTCATCGTTAGTTGTTATTAAGGGACAAACGATTGCGTTAACAACAGGAAGTAACAATGCCGAATCTAGTTCTAGAGTACTCAAATTCAGTGGATGAGAGAGTGAATATCCAAGGCTTACTGGAAGATCTCCATCAAGTCGCTCTCACATGTGGCTTGTTTGATGTGCCGTCAGTGAAATCTCGTTCACTGCGTTGCCATAATTGGTTGGTCGGTGAGGAGGAAGATAGTGTAGACTTTATTCATATCAGCTTTGAGTTACTTTCGGGACGAACGGAAGAGCAAAAGCGAGAATTGTCACGATCGTTAATGCAGATCCTGCAAGAACAAGCGAGTCATGTAAGAAGCTTAACGGTGAATATTCGTGATATGGATAAAAGTTGCTTTCAAAAAGTAATAAACTAACCATTGCTGCTGACTTTTAGCGGTGTATAAATTTGAGTATTTAAGATGTCGATGAAAGAATTACTGCTCTCTTTCAAGGGGAGGATTGGTCGTAAGACTTACTGGATTTGGAATGTTTTCTACTATGTAGCGATTACTGGTTTTGCTTCTGGTATTTCTGTTCTGTTCCCTGCATATTCCTATATCCTGCTACCAATCTTTCTACTGTTGCTGGTTATCCCGGATCTTGCAATTACCGCTAAACGCTGGCACGACCGCAATAAGTCGAACTACTGGCTGTTGTTGAACGTGCCACTGGTGCTTGGGCGTTTGGCTTCGCCAATGGTAGCAACGACAACAGAGTCGGTGTCGCCAGTTCACATGGCAGCAACGGTTGCAGCATTAGTATGTGGTTTGTGGATTCTGATTGAGTGTGGCTTGTTGAAAGGCACTGAAGGCCGTAATGACTACGGCGAAGACCCATGTAAATATTGATCAATGAATAGATAGAAGGGAGCATTACGCTCCCTTTTTCTTTTTAATACTTTGCTACTTTTAGTACATTTTAGGTTCGGTATTCGGCTTAAAAGGCACGACATTTTCAGGTAGAGATTCTTCAAAGCCGCAGCGCCCTTCGAGCGCCTCTTGGAACTTACAAACCTGACAGCGTAGCTCTTGCATAAGCACGACATTGGCATGATGTGGATTTTTACAACGGCTAACCACTAAGTCGATGTGACTTTGTTGTGCGCGAAGTCGGTCTTGCATCACGTCTGAAGCCGAACAAATCATCTGTTCGCACATCTCGTGTTTGAATTGATTGAATGCTTTCGGATCGCTTTTCGCGAGTTGGACAAGTTCATCAAAGGGTGGCAGTTTTTGAGTGGGTTGTGGATGTGCCATCATTCCTTCCTTAGCATTAAGCATGTTTCATATGCTATAAGCTTAAGAAAGAATTCTGTACAAATTTTGTTCTATTGGGGTTTTCTCAATATTGAGACGAGATCAGTGGCTTGGCGCTAGGCTTTAGTGTTTGGGATTACGATAAAGGTGTGGGTGTTAAAGTGTAAGTACAACGTCGCTCACCAGCAATAATGTGCTCAGTGCGACTCACGTGGCACTCATCTTTTAGTAACTCAGTAAACACATTGAGTTCAGATTGGCACAAGCTAGGGCAGCGAGTTGCAGCCTTGCAGATAGGGCAGTGGTTCTCAATCAAGATGTAGTGGTCATCATGCTCTTGAAGCTCAGCCATGTAGCCTTCGTCTTCACGAAGTTGGGTGAGTTTTTTAAGCTTGCTGATAAGTGAATCACAGTCAGACAGCGCAGTTTTATACTGTTTGAGTGTGTGTTGTTCACGCTCGGCAGCAACCTTAGCCAGTCCTTCTTTACCAAATAGATTTTCTACAGCATCAATCACTTGAATGGTGAGTTCACCATGTCGGTCTGCAAATTGGCTATGGCCTTGTTGAGTCAGGGACCAGTGGCGAGTCGGGCGACCCACTTTCACTTTCACATCATGAAACGCAAGAATACCGTCATCTTCCAGGATTTGCAGATGTTGTCTTGCACCCATTGTCGTCATGCCAAATTCTTCTGACAGTTGTTTCGCGGTTACCGCGCCTTGACGCTTAATGGTCTGTAAGATTTTGTCGCTTGTTTTCATACTATCCCTACCTCATGAACCTTACTATTATGAGGCAAGGTGTTTATAAAGCAAACCATTTACTATATTGATGATGATTTACTCTATAGATAGCGTTTTACTCGATCTGCAGCCATGGTGAGATTCTGGTGCACCAATAAAACAAAAGGCTGATACTTGGTATCAGCCTTCGAATATTTTGTTTAACCGAGTTTTAGCTTACAGGATATGACCGACTACTTCTGGATCTTTACGCTCTAGGTAGTGGATAGATTTGATGCGACGAATCGTGCGACAGCGACCACGGATAAGCAAAGTTTCTGTGGTTGCGATATTGCCTTGTCGAGAAATGCCTTCTAGTAAGTCACCCTTAGTAATACCCGTAGCTGAGAATACAACGTTGTCGCTGCGTGCCATGTCTTCCATCTTTAACACGATACCCGCCGTTACGCCCATTTCTGCGCAGCGCTCAAGTTCAAGTTCACCGTGCTTGCGGTTTTCTTCTGTGTCGCCTTTAACTTCGTGACGAGGTAGAAGACGACCGTGCATGTCGCCATCGAGTGCACGAATAACAGCAGCCGAAACCACACCTTCAGGTGCGCCCCCGATGCAGTACATGACGTCTACTTCGCTGTCTGGCATACATGTTAGGATAGAAGCTGCAACATCACCGTCTGGCACAGCAAATACACGAACGCCCATAGCTTGCATGTCGGCGATGATTTGATCATGACGAGGCTTAGCAAGCGTGGTTACGACTAGAGTATCGAGTGTTTTACCTAATGCTTTAGCGATGTTTTCTAAGTTTTCTGTTAGTGGTAGTTCTAGGTCAATCACACCTTTAGCGCCAGGGCCAACAACCAACTTTTCCATGTACATATCAGGCGCTTTAAGGAAGCTGCCTTTTTCGCCTGCCGCCAATACAGCCAATGCATTTGATTGGCCCATTGCTGTCATGCGTGTCCCTTCAATTGGGTCAACTGCGATGTCGACAGCGTCGCCGCCCACACCTACGTTTTCGCCGATGTATAGCATAGGTGCGTCATCGATTTCACCTTCGCCGATAACAATTTCACCGCTAATTTCGGTTTTGTTTAATAGGCTACGCATTACTTCTACAGCAGCGCCATCTGCAGCGTTTTTATCGCCACGGCCAAGCCACTTGTAACCAGCTAGTGCTGCACCTTCTGTGACACGAGAGAATGACATTGCTAAATCGCGTTTCATGCGGACTCCAAAACTTTCAAAGGGGGAATAGAAATTTCGCGGCGAATTTTACCATATCCAAAAGAAAACGTTTGCCTTTTTGTTTTTTGGAGATTGCTCTCGATCAATTCGCAGTGGAAAACAGTTATTATTCATCAAAATAATCGGTTTGCCGTTGTGGCGGTAATCGTTCACGTCAATATTCGGTAAAAAGCGCTGTTTTTTTCATCGAATGGCGCAAAATATCGAATATATAGAGTGTTTATCCTTGCTCTGCTGAGTAGAATGGGGAAATAAGTGGAGTGAACCTTCACCATCAAACGGATAACTTAAAGGTAGGCCAGAATGTCTTTTGAAGTACTAGAGCAGCTAGAAGCAAAAATTCAAACAGCAGTAGATACAATTGCACTTCTTCAAATGGAAGTTGAAGAGCTTAAAGAAGAGAAACAAGCACTAGCAACAGAAGCTGGTGAGCTTAAAGCAAGCCGTCACGAGCTAGAGCAAAAAACTCAGCAAATGCAGGAAGAGCATTCTGCATGGCAAGATCGCATCCGTAACCTTCTTGGTAAAATGGATGACGTAGAGTAATCGACTCTTCAGATTTAAAAAACGCCCGCTACTCAGTAGCGGGCGTTTTTGTTTGCGTTCTAATGCTTCGTACTCTTATGCTTTGTTTTATTATTCAAAGCTGAGTGAGCTACTCGACCTCTTCTTCTTCGACATCCAGATCAAGTTCTACATCTAAAGGTTCGGCAGAAAGAATGACGCCGGTGTTGTCGGCGTAGAGGTAATCTTCGGGTAAGAAGGTCACGCTACCAAAGTTCACGGGAACATCTACCTCACCGACACCTTCTTGGCTCGCGCCAACAGGGATAGAAGCCAAGGCTTGAATACCTAGATTCATGTCTTCAAGCTCGTCGACTTCACGAACGCAACCGTAAACCACAATACCTTCCCACTCATTGTCTTCGGCCAGTAGGGCAATCTCAGCATCGATCAGCGCCTTGCGCAGTGAGCCGCCACCGTCGATTAACAACACACGCCCCAGACCGTCTTGCTCTAGTACAGAGCGAATCAAAGCGTTGTCTTCAAAACACTTTAATGTCGTGATCTGTCCTGCGAAGGATGCACGTCCACCGAAGTTGCTGAACATTGGCTCCACGACATCAACTTGATCCAAATATATGTCGCACAGTGCTGAAGTGTTGTATTCCATTAGTATACCTTTTGAACAATGAGCTTACTTTGAGTATATCGGTGCTTGATCCCTTTGCAATGATTAGTCTCATTTAACTCAATAGAGTTTGAGCTACGACAACCCCTGCAAACAATAGGTTAGTGACCAGTGAGCATTTCACAATCACGGGCATCATCGGTGCCATCTGCGCTGGCTTTTCGGTTTCCCAAACGGCCTTGCCATGCTTGTACACAATAATAATGCTCAGTAAAAACGGCAGGCTAATCCAGACCGGTTTTTCTTGAATCAGTAGGTAGATGGCGAAAGACGCAAGCGCCAAACTAAGCAGGGCGAAATGGTATTGCTTGGCTTTGCGCTGCCCCAGACGAACCGCCATGGTGCGCTTACCACATTCGCTATCGTTTTCGATATCACGCATGTTGTTAATATTGAGTACCGCAACCGCCATCAGTCCACAGCCTAATGCTGGCAGAAACAGGCTTGGTTCAACATGGCCAGTGTGTAAGAAGTAAGTCCCTGAAACACCTAATAAACCGAAGAAGATAAACACCGATAAGTCGCCAAGGCCAATATAGCCATAAGGTTTATTACCGACGGTATAAGCGATGGCAGCCATTATGGCTAATACGCCTAACGCAATGAAAGATAAGATACTTTCAATCGAGGTTAAGGCATGAAAAATAAGAATCAGCCCAGCGACCATGGTAAACACGATGTTGAGGATGATCGCTTGCTTCATGGTTTTGGCGGTTACCGCGCCAGATTGCATGGCACGTGTTGGCCCCAGACGATTTTCGTTGTCGGTGCCTTTTACGGCGTCGCCATAGTCATTGGCTAGGTTCGACAGAATTTGTAATAAGGTGGCGGTTAAAAATGCCAGTAGGGCTATCGATAAAGAAAACTGACCACCGGCGAACGCTAAACTACTTCCTGTAAGAATAGAGACGAGTGCGAGAGGCAGAGTTTTTGGTCGTGCGGCATCAAGCCAAATCAGTAGAGATTGTTTCATCGTAGGTCTAATTCTTTGTAAGTCTTCGTTTCATACTGTGATTTGAGTATACGCCCATTTTTCGGGTAATAAAAAGCCCACTCGAAAGTGGGCCTTGAATTCGCTTATTAGCTGCTATTTCTTTGAGATAGAGCAATAAGTTGGAGTTTCCTGTGCTACAGGATGAAGCGACTTAGGTCTTCGTCTTCTACGAGTTCGCCAAGCTTAGATATTACGTAAGCTTCATCAATCACCAATTTGCTGCCGGCTCTGTCTGTTGCGTCGAATGAAATCTCATCCATTAGGCGCTCCATGACGGTATGTAGACGACGCGCACCGATGTTTTCAGTAGTTTCGTTCACACGCCATGCTGCGTCTGCGATTTGGTTGATACCATCTTCAGTGAACTCAATGCCGACATCTTCTGTTTTCATCAGGGCAATGTACTGCTCTGTCAGTGATGCCTTTGGCTCAGTCAGGATGCGTTTGAAGTCATGTGCTGATAGTGCTTCAAGTTCTACGCGAATTGGTAAACGACCTTGCAGTTCAGGGATCAGGTCTGATGGCTTAGCCACTTGGAATGCCCCTGATGTGATAAACAAGATGTGGTCAGTTTTAACCATGCCGTGTTTAGTTGATACTGTGCTGCCTTCGATAAGAGGAAGCAGGTCACGTTGAACACCTTCACGAGATACGTCTGGGCCTGAGCTGTCGCCACGCTTACAGATTTTGTCGATCTCATCGATGAATACGATACCGTTGTTTTCAGCGTTGAAGATCGCGCTCTCTTTTAGCTCTTCCTGGTTCACAAGCTTCGCAGCTTCTTCTTCCGTCAGTGCTTTGAATGCATCTTTGATTTTCATTTTACGCTTTTTCTTGGTGTCGCCAGCGAGGTTTTGGAACATGCCTTGTAGCTGGTTCGTCATCTCTTCCATGCCTGGAGGTGACATGATTTCAACGCCCATTTGCGGCGCGGCCACATCAACTTCGATCTCTTTGTCGTCTAGCTTACCTTCACGCAGTTTCTTACGGAAAATCTGACGAGTGTTTGAAGAGGTTGTGTCTTCCGTTGATTGCTCGTTCTGACCCCAAGCATCACGAGCTGGTGGTAGAAGGGCATCAAGAATGCGTTCTTCAGCTTGTTCTTCAGCGCGGTACTGTACTTTTTCCATCGCTTGTTGGTGCGTCATCTTGATCGCAACGTCCGTTAGATCACGGATGATGGTTTCAACTTCTTTACCGACGTAGCCCACTTCGGTGAACTTAGTCGCTTCTACCTTGATGAAAGGCGCGTTTGCTAATTTCGCTAGACGGCGAGCAATTTCAGTTTTACCTACACCCGTTGGGCCGATCATTAGGATGTTCTTTGGTGATACTTCAACACGCAGGCTTTCTTCAAGCTGCATACGACGCCAGCGGTTACGCAGTGCAATGGCAACTGAACGCTTAGCGTTGTCTTGGCCGATAATGTGGCGATTGAGTTCGTGAACAATTTCGCGAGGAGTCATCTCAGACATGGTTTTTCCTTAATTCTTTAATCACTGTTGAATACAACGTTATTGATGGAAGCGGTCGTTACTCTGGCTTTGGCAGCTCAACGGTGCTTTCTAGTTCTTCAATAGTGTGGTGATGATTGGTGAAGACACAGATATCGCCGGCAATGTTCAGCGACTTTTCTGCGATTTCACGCGCATCTAAATCAGTATTTTCTAATAGTGCGGTAGCTGCTGCTTGAGCGAAGTTACCGCCCGAACCGATCGCAATCAGGTCGTTCTCTGGTTGAACTACGTCACCGTTACCTGTGATGATCAGTGAAGCGGTCTCATCCGCTACTGCTAACAGTGCTTCTAACTTACGTAGAGCACGGTCGCTGCGCCAATCCTTCGCCAGCTCAACGGCAGCTTTGGTTAGGTGGCCTTGGTGCATTTGCAGCTTGCTTTCAAATTTTTCGAATAGCGTGAAAGCATCTGCTGTACCGCCAGCAAAACCTGCCAGTACTTTGTTGTTGTATAGGCGACGTACTTTACGGGCATTGCCCTTCATTACAGTATTGCCTAGAGATACTTGTCCATCACCCGCGATGACGACTTTATTATTACGACGTACAGATACAATGGTAGTCACGAGTAGGGCCTCTTAATATTTCTTATCTTTGGGTATAAAAAGTATATGAGGATGGCACTCGGATAATTCAAGGAACCGCGAGTGATGTCGTGCAACTTATCGGCGGAAGTTGTAAGGAAATTTGGCTAAAGGGGAGGGGGATAAAAGAAAACCTCCACAATGGGAGGCTTTCGGTGTTTGGTTATCTTTCTTTATTAAGAAAGAGACTGCCGTTGAATCTAAAACTACTCGGTGTCTTTCCAAATAGCACAAGGTTCGATTTTTGCTCGCTGTAGCTTGTGGCGATCGCGTTCTGCGTCACGCTTTAACTTGTAGGGACCTAAAACCACACGGTACCAACTGCTGCCGTCTTTCTTACGGATTTCACTCGAGATACCTTGGAAGGCAATATCCAGTTTACGTGCTTCTGCCTGTGCTGAGGTTTTGTAAGCGCCACACTGCATGATGTAAGGGATCTTGGAGATCTGTTGCTCTTTGGCTTTTACTTCAATCTCGCGGCTTGGCAGCGTTTCAACGTAGTCCCACTTCTCTTCTGGAGGTGGCGGAATCACTTTCGCTGGTTTTGGCTTAGGCTTTGGTTTGCTCACTACTGGAGCCGGCGCTGGTGGCTCAGGATCATTACTCAATAAGTAAAGTCCATAACCAAATCCGCCAACAAGGAAGATCGCCAAAAGACCACTGCGCCAAGGTTTACGGCGAGGGGCTTGTTTTTTGGTCGGTTTTTTAGTGCCACGACCACGTTTTACATAATCTCTATTAGCCACAAGACAATTCAATAGTTGCTGATTCTGCCCTCATGGTAATCCAGATTGCGCGAGGATAATAGTGCAGAAATGGAAGCGGCACATCAAAATGTGCCGCAGATTTATATTGGTATTTCTAAGGTTTACATTCGAGGTGGCGCAGTACTGCCTCGAACCACTAATTTGGCTTCAAGCAGACGCGAACCTGCTTGTACATCGTTGCCTTTCAGTAGATCAAGCATCATCAACATCGCTTGGCGTCCAATCTCGTAACGAGGTTGAGAAATGGTGGTTAGCGGTGGATCGCAGTATTGAGCGAACTGAATGTCATCGAAGCCAACAATCGATAGGTCTTGAGGAACACGTAAACCTAACTTCTTCGCTTCTTGAATCGCACCAATGGCCATCGCATCGTTGTGACAGAAGATAGCGGTTGGTTGTTCAGGCAGTGCTAGTAATTGACGAACTGCTTGAGCGCCGGCTTCAAAAGTGAAGTCGCCGACTGTGCTGTAGGCTGGGTTCATTGCCACACCTGCACGACGCAGAGCTTGTTGGTAACCTTGTTGGCGGAACTTACACAGCGTTGCTGATACAGGACCTGAGATTTGAGCGATACGTTTATGGCCTAACTGAGCTAGGTAGTTCACCGCTTCAAATGCAGAGGTCAGGTTATCGATGTGTACGGTAGGAAGTTCAAGCTCAGGGGCAAACTCACACGCCATCACCATTGGTGGTAAATTCTTTTGTTCAGACTTACTGACATCAAATGGATGGTCAGTGCCAAGCAACAACATGCCGTCAGCTTGTTTGGTGAAAACTAAGTTAACAAACGAAGACTCACGCTTCTTTTGTTGGCCGCTATCACCCAGTAAGACAAGGTAGTCATTTTCTACTGCGGCATCTTCGATACCTCGAATGATTTCGGCGAAATAAGGGTCACAGATATCAGGAACGATAGTGATGATGGTTTTTGATTCGTTGCGACGTAAGTTTCTAGCTAATGTATTGGGTGAGTATCCAGCTTCAAGTACTGCTGTTTCCACTCGTTTACGAGTCGAAACTGAGACTTTCTCAGGGTTCATCAATGCACGTGATACTGTGGCTGTTGAGACGCCTGCTAGCTGGGCAACATCCTTCATTGTCGCCATAAATTAAACCCTCTTTAAGTTCCTTTGTCGCCTAAGTATCTAAGGCGTGAATAATAAATGTAATCGAATAGATATTATGAAAGTGTTGCTAACACTTTTTTTATTGCAATATTTTATTCGTTTAATCCGTGTAAAGTTACGGCTAGATTAACAAAAATCACATGACTCGTGTGAAGTTGCTCACGAGAAATATGAAATATTTGTGAACAAACTTATCATTAGTTTTAACCCGGAGGGGTTTAGCTTAGATCTTGTGGCTCTATGTCGAGTGACCAGCGAACTTTTTTCGCAGCGGGTAACATATTAATTGCCGGTTTAGCGCTCATTAATAGCTTTTGCATTAACGAGCGAGTTTGAGTCTGTAAGATTAACTGCCAGCGCGATTTGCCTGCTCGTTTTGCTAATGGGGCCGGAGTTGGCCCTAGTACTATGCAATATTGGTCAAACAGCGGATGAGATTCTAATGTGTGGCGAACCTGACGCAAGAACTCTTCCACCAAGCGGGTGTCATTGGCTTCTGCTCTAAACAGCGTCATAAAGGTATAAGGCGGTAACATTGCCTGTTTACGCTCTGCCAGCGCCGTCTGAGCAAAGTGGTTATAGTCTTTGTGCAGCAAGGCTTGCAACAACCCGTGTTCTGGATGGTGAGTTTGTAAGATGACTTCACCCGGTTTGCTGGCACGACCTGCGCGTCCCGCCACTTGAATGAATAATTGAGCAAGGCGTTCTGAAGCTCTAAAGTCACTACTATATAAAGAGCCATCAACATCCAATAACGCCACTAGTGTCACGTCAGGGAAATGGTGACCCTTAGCAAGCATCTGCGTGCCGATAAGAATTTGGAATTCACCTTTACGAATTGACTCGAGTGCGCTTTCTAAGCTGCCTTTACGGCGGGTGCTGTCACGGTCAATACGAATGGTTTTGTATTCCGGAAATAGCTGGCCAAGCTGCGCTTCAAGCTGTTCGGTACCGACACCCACTGTCACCAAGTTCGCAGACCCACAACCTTGGCAATTGTGCACGATATGTTGCTGAGAGCCACAGTGGTGGCAGCGCATCTCATTACTGTATTGGTGATAGGTGTAGTAAGCATCACAACGTTTACACTCGGCTGTCCAACCACAATCGTGACACATCAATGCGGGAGAAAACCCTCGGCGATTGAGGAACAGCATCACTTGGTTGCCCGCTTTGAGGTGTCTTTGCATCTCAGCAATCAAAGAAGCAGACAAGCCACTTTCTAGATATTCACCCTTCACATCCAACACTTTATTGGTGGTCGGCAGTGCGACACCCGCACGTGAGGTGAGAGTGAGGTAACTGTATTTACCGATCTGAGCGTTGTGCAGCGTTTCAAAGGCCGGAGTCGCCGAGCCTAACACAACCGGAATCTGCGCTTTATGAGCACGCATGATGGCTACATCACGAGCGTGGTAGCGTAGGCTATCTTGCTGCTTATAAGAGGCATCGTGCTCTTCATCGACAATGATAATTCCCAGATCAGCGAAGGGTGTGAACAGAGCCGAGCGCGTACCAATCACAATGCCTGCTATTTTGTCTCGCGCTGATAACCAAGCATTCAGTCGCTCAGAATCGTTTAAACCTGAGTGGATAACCTCAACAGGCACATTAAAGCGTCGTTTAAAGCGGTTAATCGTTTGAGGTGTCAGGCCTATTTCAGGAACCAATACTAACGCTTGTTTACCTTGGTCTAGAATCGGTTTGATCATATTCAGGTAGACTTCAGTTTTACCTGAGCCCGTGACACCCTCTAACAGGAAACAACCGAAGTCGGTCTGGCTATTGACGGTCGCAATCGCGATGGCTTGTTCGGCATTGAGCTTAGGTTTGTCTTGGTCGTTTTCAAGGTCAACTGGCCACGACTGACGCTTTGGCTTTTTCTCTACCGATTCAATCCAGCCTTTCTCTTCTAGCGTTTTGAGTACTGCACTGCCAACTTCTTCATCAATGAACTCTTGATGAGGAACCGGACCGTGTTCAAGCATGCGCATCACTTTGGCTTGCTTGACCGCGCGACCAAAACCTTGCATCAGTTGGTCTTTACCTGATGGCGTTAACTGCCATTCTACCAGCGTCGCGAAGTCGGCGGCTTTGCCTTTTCTTAGGGCGCTTGGAAGGGCGTTGGCAAAGGTTTCGCCAAGAGGGTACTGATAAAACTGACTGCACCACATTAACAGTGAATAGACCGATTCCGGCCAAACAGGCTGGTTGTCTAATAAGGCTTTAATGGGTTTGAGCTTGTCTAGCTCGAATTCAGATTCGTTAACCAGAGCCGTGACAATGCCGGTTAAGGTTTGTCGTCCAAAAGGCACAGAGACTCGTCCACCAATAATCGGAAATAGGTGGTTTGGAATCTTGTAATCGAACTGCTTGTCGAGTGGAACAGGCAGTGCCACGCGGGCAATCATTGGACGCATAAAGGGACGGCTTTATCTGAGTTGACGAGAGCGAACAGTCTAAAGGATAAGGAGCTTAAATTCGAGAAGCAGTTTGGATGAAGGCGGCGAGTTAGTGCATACAGACAACGAGCGGCCGAAATCTCAGGTCGATAAAGGAAATAAAGAGACAATTGGTGAAAAATGTATCAAATCAGTTGATCCTGCCTTATAGATTCATTACTATACTGCGCCTTAAAGGTATGGCTTCATCACTCTTTTGTGTCGATGCGGTGTCTTTATTTCTTTTTTAAACTACGTGTGGTGTGCGGCTTAGAATCGTATAGCGACACGGCCTACTTGAGGTTATCCCATGAAAGCTGGAATCCACCCAGAATACAAAGCAGTTACTGCAACTTGTTCTTGCGGCAACACATTTGAGTTCAACTCAACGCTAGCAAAAGAATCAATCCACCTAGACGTATGTGACAAATGTCACCCGTTCTACACTGGTAAGCAACGTATCGTAGATACTGGCGGCCGTGTTGATCGCTTCAACAAGCGTTTCGGTGCTCTTTCTAGCAAGAAGTAATTCTCGCTATTTAGACATGAAAAAGGACACTTCGGTGTCCTTTTTTGTTGCCTGTAATTTGTAAAATCACTGACTCCCACTCAAGCATCCATCTCACCTAGCGATAAGTTGCCTCTTTATTCTATTGCACGGCAATTCCTTGCTTATCATTCGTCACCAAAATTCCACACGAAAGTTCAACAAGCGATAGTAATTTCAACTGCTCACTGGTCTTATTAGTAGTGAAATCTCGTTTTTTAATGAGACAGAGGCTTCAACCACCTAGGAACTTTGAAGTACATCCATTAACATGAACAAGATCCCCCAAATAATAATATCCTAGGAACCTACACCTATGTCTGAAGACAGCAGCCAAGCTCAATCCTCTCAAAAATTATCACCTCAAGAACAATTCCGTCAGCAAGCTCTTGATTACCATGAGTTCCCGATTCCAGGCAAAATTGCCGTAGAACTGACGAAGCCTGCAAACTCTGCAGAAGACCTAGCACTTGCATACAGCCCAGGCGTGGCTGAGCCTGTTCGCGAGATCGCACAGAACGTTGATAACGTTTATAAGTACACAGGTAAGGGCAACATGGTTGCTGTTATCTCTAACGGTACAGCGATTCTTGGCCTAGGTAACCTTGGCCCTATTGCTTCTAAACCTGTTATGGAAGGTAAAGCGCTTCTGTTTAAGCGTTTTGCTGGTTTAGATTCTATCGATATTGAAGTAAAACACCGCACAATCGATGAGTTCGTTGATACGGTTGCGAATATCGCAGATACATTCGGCGGTATTAACCTAGAAGACATCAAAGCACCAGACTGTTTTGAGATTGAACGTCGCCTGATTGAACGTTGTGATGTTCCGGTATTCCACGATGACCAACACGGTACTGCGATTGTGACAGCAGCGGGTATGCTGAACGCGATCGAACTTCAAGGTAAGAAACTTGAAGAGTGTAAGATCGTTTGTTTAGGCGCTGGCGCAGCAGCGGTTGCTTGTATGGAACTACTGATTAAATGCGGCGCTCAGCGTGAAAAGATCTACATGCTTGATCGTAAAGGTGTGATCCACACTCGTCGTGACGACCTAAACGAATACAAAGAGCTGTTCGCAAACAACACTGATAAGCGCACGCTTGAAGATGTTATCGAAGGCGCTGACCTATTCTTGGGTGTATCTGGTCCTAACCTGCTTCCAGCTGAAGCACTAACACTGATGGCTGATAAGCCAGTTGTGTTTGCATGTTCAAACCCAGATCCTGAGATCAAGCCAGAGCTTGCTCACGAAGTTCGTTCTGACCTTATCATGGGTACAGGCCGCAGTGATTACCCTAACCAAGTAAACAACGTACTTTGTTTCCCATTCATTTTCCGTGGTGCACTAGATGTGCGTGCAAGCGAAATTAATGATGAAATGAAGCTAGCGGCGGTTAAAGCGATTCGTGAACTAGCGAAAGAAGAAGTTCCAGCTGAAGTACTAGCAGCTGCGGGCGAGACTGCACTGGAGTTCGGTAAAGGCTACATCATTCCTAAGCCAATGGACCCACGCCTACTTCCTCGCGTAGCACGAGCAGTTGCGGAAGCGGCTGTTGAATCTGGCGTAGCTCGTATCGAGATGCCTGCTAACTATATGGCATAGAGACATAGATACTGGATGACATAGTCGTCTGGTATCGTCGTTTCGTTATCGAGACGAAAAAGAATAATAAAAAACCGACTCATCTGGAGTCGGTTTTTTTATGTCTATCATTCACAGCGCAGTCATAAAAACGCAATGCGTGATGTGATAAATAGGGTCAGCTATAGCGAATCAATAATGAAGGCAGTGACTGAGTTGTTTTTATTCTTCGTCAAACGCTTCGAACTCGATACCCATTTCTGTCATCAGTTTTTTCACTTCAGCAGGGATATCGTCAGGACGATCTTTACGAAGGTCTTCATCCGTTGGTAGTGGTTGGCCCGTGTACGCATGTAGAAAGGCTTCGCACAGTAGCTCACTGTTTGTTGCATGGCGTAGGTTATTAATCTGGCGGCGAGTGCGCTCGTCAGTAAGAACCTTTAACACTTTTAGAGGGATAGAAACTGTAATTTTCTTTACTTGTTCGCTTTTCTTTCCATGCTCAGCATATGGGCTTATGTATTCACCATTCCAGTCGGCCATTGCGTACCTTCATCACTTTAGTTGTTAGAGTAAATTAATAGTGGTGATTTTAGCGGGATTTACTGCCATAAGCAAAGACATATAGACGTCTAGAAGTGTTGACGTCTCACGTTTATGAAAGTAAAGTGAATAACATATATCTAACACAGCCGCAAAAACCCCACAAGTGGCTGTGATACCCAGACGCCAAACTTGTAAGGAAGCACCTATGAGCAGCCGGAAGCCAGCAACAATCGCAGTACGTACTGGTATCGAGTCAGACACGCAACACCATGCCGTTGTCCCACCCATTTATCTTTCGACTAACTATGGGTTTCCCGCTTTTGGTGAAGTGCCAAAGTATGATTACACCCGTTCTGGTAACCCAAACCGAGGTTTATTAGAAACGGCACTGTTTGAGCTTGAATCGGGCAAAGGTGCGGTGGTCACTAACTGTGGTACCTCGGCGCTTAACTTATGGGTTTCTGCTTTCTTAGGTGGCGATGATCTTATTATCGCACCACACGACTGCTACGGCGGTACTTACCGTCTGTTTAACACTCGCTCACTGAAAGGTGACTTTAAAGTTCTGTTCGTTGATCAATCGGATCAAGCGGCACTGGATACAGCGATCGCGCTTAAGCCAAAGTTGATCTTAATTGAAACACCATCGAATCCTTTGGTTCGTGTGGTTGATATTGCAGAAACTTGTCGTAAAGCAAAAGAGGTTGGTGCTCTGGTTGCTGTCGACAACACGTTTTTGACTCCTGTATTCCAAAAGCCTTTAGAGCTGGGTGCGGATTTTGTTATTCACTCAACCACTAAGTACATCAACGGACACTCGGACGTTATTGGTGGCGTTGTAGTCACGAAAACGGAAGAGCACGCTGAAGAGCTAGCGTGGTGGGGCAACTGTATTGGTGCGACCGGCACACCATTTGATAGCTACATGACTCTACGTGGTATTCGTACGCTAGGTGCGCGTATGCGAGTTCACGAAGAAAGCTCACGTGAAATTCTGGCGTCTCTGCAGCAACAAGATCTCGTCGGCACTATTTACCACCCAAGTCTTCCTGAACACCCGGGTCATGATATCGCGAAGAAACAGCAGTCTGGCTTTGGCTCAATGCTGAGCTTTGAGTTTGCAGGTTCATTCGAAGCGCTTAAATACTTTGTTGATAAGTTAGAGCTATTCTCTTTGGCGGAATCTCTGGGTGGTGTTGAAAGCTTGATTTGTCACCCTGCGTCGATGACTCACCGTGCGATGGGCGAAGAAGCGCTGGCAGAAGCGGGCGTTTCTCAACAGTTATTGCGTCTTTCTGTTGGCCTTGAAGATGCTGAAGACTTGATTGATGACCTCAAGCAAGCGTTTGAAAAGACACAAGGCTTTATCGCTGAAGGGGAGGGTTAATAATGGCAACCTTTCGCCAGCTACATAAATTTGGTGGTAGCAGCTTAGCGAATCCTGAGTGTTACCAGCGCGTGGTCAACATTCTTAGAGAATACTCGTCAGCCACTGACTTGGTCGTGGTATCGGCAGCGGGTAAAACCACTAACCGCTTGATTGAGTTTGTTGAAGCGCTCGACAAAGATGGTCGTATCGCTCACGAATGTCTGCAGGCACTGCGTCAGTTCCAACTTGAGCTGATTGAAGCGCTGCTTGAAGGTGAGTCTGCAGCTCAGCTAACGGCTACCATTCAACAAGAATTTACCGCTTTGGGTGAGCTAACAGCTCCTCTAAGCGAAGCGCAAAAAGCACAAGTGCTAGGACATGGTGAGGTTTGGTCTTCACGCCTGCTAGCCGCTTTGTTGTGCCAACATGATTTACAAGCGGTAGCTCAAGATGCTCGTGCCTTTTTGCGTGCAGAAGTGGGTGCTCAACCTGAAGTTGACCGCGCACGTTCTTACCCTCTGATTAAAGAAGCCTTGGCGCAGCATGCACATTGCCGTGTCGTGATTACTGGCTTTATGGCTCAAAACACTGAGGGTGAAACGGTACTACTTGGCCGTAACGGTTCGGATTACTCTGCAACTGTGATTGGTGCTTTGGCTGAGGTTGAACGCGTGACGATTTGGAGTGATGTAGCTGGTGTATACAGCGCTGACCCTCGTTTGGTTTCGGATGCGTGTCTATTGCCTCTGCTTCGCCTTGATGAAGCGAGTGAACTTGCTCGTCTAGCGGCTCCAGTGCTTCATAGCCGAACGCTACAGCCTGTGGCTCAAAGTGCTATGGACTTAAGCTTACGCTGTAGCTATCAGCCAGAGGCGGGCTCTACACAGATAGAACGTGTACTGGCATCGGGTCGCGGCGCAAAAATCATTACTTCTTTAGATGAAGTGCTTATCGTGCAGCTTACATTTGGTCACGGACATGATTTCGACCGTCTAGAGAGCGAAGTGCTTGAAGGGCTTAAGCGCGCTCAACTTGAGCCTCTGGCTTATGAGCTTGAACCGGATCAGCACTGTTTGCGTCTTGCTTACACAGAAGAGATCGCTGGTGGCGCTTTAGAATATCTACAAGATCATGCGATTGAAGCTGAAATTAAGCTTAAAGAGGGTTTCTCTTTGATTGCTGCCGTGGGTGCTGGCGTAACTAAGAACCCGAACCATTGTTACGGTTTCTACCAGCAGCTTAAGAGCTCGCCAGTTGAGTTCATCTCAGAAGCCAACTCTGGCTTGAGCTTAGTGGCAGTGATTCGTAAGAGTGAAACCTCAAGCCTAGTGAAAGGTATTCACTCCCAACTATTCCAAGCGCAGAAGCGTGTTGCGATTGCTTTATGTGGTAAGGGCAACATTGGCTCAAGCTGGTTAAGCCTGTTTGCTGAGCAAAAGGCGGAGCTTGAAAAGCGTCGTGGAATGAACTTTGAATTGGTTGCGGTGGTTGATAGCCAAACTTATTGGTTCGATGACCAAGGCATTGATGCGACTTCGGTAGGTAAGCGCTTTGACGACGAAGCGATTGCTAACAACGGAAACGACTGGTTAGAGCGTTTGGGTTCTATTCAAGGTTATGACGAAGCAGTGGTTCTGGATGTGACTGCGAGCCCAGTGCTTGCAGCAAAATACCTGCAAATCGCACAACAAGGTATTCACCTTATCTCGGCGAACAAGGTGGCCGGTTCTGCATCAAGCGAGTACTACCATCAGGTACAAGATGCCTTCGCGAAGATCAGCCGTCATTGGTTGTACAACGCGACAGTGGGTGCAGGTCTGCCGATTAACCACACGGTACGTGACTTGCGTGAAAGTGGCGATGACATCATTGCGTTGTCTGGTATTTTTTCGGGCACATTATCTTGGTTGTTCCAACAGTTCGATGGCACGGTGCCGTTCAGCGAGTTGGTTGATCTAGCATGGCAACAAGGCCTGACTGAACCAGACCCACGTGCTGACCTCGATGGTTCAGACGTAATGCGTAAGCTGGTGATTCTGGCTCGTGAATCGGGCTTAGACATCGAGCCTGAAAACGTAAAAGTGGAATCACTGGTACCTGAAGAGCTACAAGATCTATCAGTGGATGACTTCTTCGACAAAGCTTCTGTTCTAAGCGAAGAGCTGGCTGAGCGTTTAGAGAAAGCGCACTCTCAACAAAAGGTTCTGCGTTACGTAGCGCGTTTAGAGAAGAATGGTAAGGCAACCGTAGGCGTTGAAGCCCTATCTAAAGAACACGCCCTAGCGAACTTGCTGCCTTGCGATAATATCTTTGCGATTGAGAGCAAATGGTACAAAGATAATCCATTGGTTATTCGTGGCCCGGGTGCCGGTCGTGAAGTAACGGCAGGTGCAATTCAGTCGGACCTAAACAGAATGTCTAGTCTGTTCTGATACTCAGATCAATTGTTTTAGTACGTAAATAGCATACTATTCACTAAGATAAATAAGGCTGAAAGCACGATGTGTTTTTCAGCCTTTTTTCTACATTATTTCTGCTTTGCGAGCCATCTAACTACTTGAGTTTTACTCACGATCTACTTGAGAAAAATTCATAATGGATCTGTTGACATTAAATCGTATTCAATACATTCTACAGACATATAGACGTCTAAACGTCGTTTAAGGATTTGAGATTTTAGTGGTCGCTTTTGCCACAGGGAGAGTAAGATGGGATACACACACGCTAGTCATATCGACGCTTTAAATCAGAATATCGCTGAGCTTTCTGACAACATCAATGTGTCATTTGAGTTTTTTCCACCAAGCAGTGAGAAGATGGAAGAGACCCTGTGGAATTCTGTTCACCGTCTTAAAACACTTCAGCCAAAATTTGTATCAGTAACCTACGGTGCAAACTCGGGTGAACGTGATCGTACCCACTCAATCATTAAAGAAATCAAAAACCAAACAGGTCTAGTAGCAGCGCCACACCTAACGTGTATTGATGCTAGCCGCGAGGAGCTGATTCAAATCGCCGACGATTACTGGGCTAATGGTATTGAAAGTATTGTGGCGCTGCGTGGTGATATTCCTGCTGGCGGTGGAGCTCCAGAGATGTATGCCTCTGACCTAGTTGAACTGCTTAAATCGCGCCATGATTTTGATATCTCGGTTGCTGCATTCCCTGAGGTTCACCCTGAAGCGAAGAGCGCTCAATCTGACCTTATCAACCTAAAACGCAAAGTGGATGCGGGCGCAAACCGTGCTATTACGCAATTCTTCTTCGATGTTGAAAGCTACCTACGTTTCCGTGACCGTTGTGTAGCGGCTGGCGTTGATGTTGAGATTGTACCGGGTATCTTGCCAGTTTCTAACTTCAAGCAAGCGTCTCGCTTTGCAGCAATGAACAACGTAAAAGTACCAGGCTGGATGGCGAAGCAGTTTGAAGGTTTGGATGATGATCCAACAACTCGTCAGTTAGTAGGTGCTAGCCAAGCCATTGATATGGTTCGTACGCTGAGCCGTGAAGGTGTGAAAGATTTCCACTTCTACACGCTAAACCGTGCAGAAATGACTTATGCACTTTGTCATACGCTAGGTGTTCGTCCACAAGTCGCTGCGCTTTAAGCAAAGTCTAAGAAGTAAAGCCTAAGCGCTTGTGAAAAGCCTTTGGCTGTAAATTTCAAATCCTATAGATACAAAAAAGGCTTGGACTCTAAGAGTTCAAGCCTTTTGCTTTTCTAGCTTAACTTAAGCAAGAGCACCAAGTTCAAGCAGTACTTCTTCAGCCCATACAATCCATGCTTCACGGATAAGTAGGTTACGACGAAGAGTAAGACGCTCAAGGCGTGCTTGCTTGTCTAGTGTTGATGGCGTTGCGTAGTAAGCCGCTTCGATTTCACGGTAGTGAGAAACCAGTTTGCGAGACTCTTCTACTAGCTCTGCAAGTTGTACACGGTAAGCGTCAGAAGGCTGTACAGCACAAGCCATTAGTTTAGCTGAGAACTCGTCACGAACGGTTGGGTGTGCAGTCGGTTGTTCAAACCATTCACCTAGCGCGCCACGGCCAGCATCAGTGATAGAGTAAACTTTACGATCAGGTTTGCCTTCTTGAGGCTCAAGCACGCAAGTTACCTGGTCGTTCTGAGCCATTTTATTTAGCTCGCGGTAAACTTGTTGATGGCTAGCTTTCCAGAAGTAACCAATGCTTGCGGAGAATTCTTTTGTGATATCGTAACCAGTAGCATCGCGTGTACTTAAAACGGTTAGAATTACGTGTGGTAATGACATGTCTGAAATCCAAATGGTAAACAGTAAACAAATACTTAAACAACAAGTGTGCTTCTAATGGCACGTTATATTGGTTATGTCTAAGTAGCACCAACTCATCGGTTGGTTATGTCACCTTACAAAGCCGTTTATCACCTAGGTTGACCAGTTTATTGGTCAAATTGCTGCAGATTATTTTTTTGGAGTGTTTCCGCAGCGGAGCAGTAGTATATCTAAATAATAAGCATAAAGTAGAATACATGGACAAAATAACCCAAAAAACTGACAAAATACTCACTAGTGGTTATTATGCAAAATAAAAAGGTCGCACGTGGCGACCTTTTGTTCTTTTTGTAGTAGGAATCACTAATTAACCAGTGTTTCGCATACCTGCTGCAATGCCTGCAATCGTCACCATTAGCGCTTCTTCTAGCTCTGCTGGTGGTGTTTCACACTTACGAGTACGGTAAAGCAGCTCTGCTTGAAGCATGTTTAGTGGCTCAACGTAGATGTTACGTAGGCGAATTGACTCAAGCCCCCAAGGGTCGCTCTGCATCAAGTTCTCGTTATTTTCTACATTCAGTACTGCTTTGATGTCTTTTTGTAGCTGTTCACGCAGTAACTCACCCAGAGGTAATAGCTCTTCATCAACAAGACGTTGGTCGTAGTACTTGGCGATTTCCATGTTGCACTTTGAGTACACCATTTCCAACATACCCAGGCGAGTTGAGAAGAATGGCCATTCACGACACATTTCTTCAAGTAGCGCTTGATGGCCTTGGTCTACTGAGTATTGAATGGCTTCACCAGCACCTAACCATGCAGGAAGAACTAAACGGTTTTGGCTCCAAGAGAAGATCCATGGAATCGCACGTAGGCTTTCTACGCCGCCGTTCGGGTTACGTTTTGCAGGGCGAGAACCAAGAGGTAGTTTGCCTAGCTCCAGTTCAGGTGTCGCTTGACGGAAGTAAGGAACAAACTTCTCTTCACCACGAACCACGTTACGGTAGGCCTCACAAGACACTTGAGACAGCACTTCCATTAGGTCGCGCCACTCTTGTTTTGGCTCAGGTGGCGGCAGAAGGTTCGCTTCTAGAATCGCACTTGCGTAAAGGTTGAAGCTGTTTACAGCAACATCTGGTAAGCCAAGCTTAAAGCGGATCATCTCGCCTTGTTCTGTTACACGTAAGCCGCCTTTCAAGCTCTTAGGTGGCTGAGAAAGTAGGGCTGCGTGCGCTGGTGCACCACCACGACCAACCGTACCGCCACGGCCGTGGAATAGAGTCAGCTCAATGCCTTCTTCTTCACAAACCTTAACCAGCTTGTCCATCGCGTCGTATTGAGCCCAACCTGCAGACATTACGCCAGCATCTTTCGCTGAGTCAGAATATCCAATCATCACCATTTGGTGGTTCTGGATAAAGCCACGGTACAAGTCGATGCTCATTAGCTGTTTCATTACCGCTTCTGAGTTGTTCAAGTCGTCTAGCGTTTCGAACAGAGGACATACGTCCATGCGGTACGGGCAACCACATTCTTGTAGCAGCAAGTGAACAGCCAGTACATCTGATGCAGTACGAGCCATAGAAATCACGTAAGCACCGAAGGCTTCACGAGGTTGAGCAGCAACTACTTTACAGGTGTCTAAAACCTCTTTGACCTGTTCAGATGGCTCCCAGTCGCGTGGTAGTAGCGGGCGTTTTGAGCTTAATTCATTGGTTAAGAAAGCGACCTTGTCTTGCTCGCTCCACTGGTCGTAATCACCAATGCCTAGGTAGCGAGTCAGTTCAGACAGCACATCTGAGTGACGTGTACTTTCTTGACGAACATCGAGACGAACCAAGTGCACACCGAATGCTTTGAGGCGACGCAGGGTATCAAGTAGAGAACCGTCTGCGATTACGCCCATGCCACATTCGTGCAGCGATTGGTAACACGCGTAAAGCGGAGTCCAAAGTTGGTCGATGTTCTGTAGTGTTTCTTTCTTCGGTACTTCAGCGTCGTGCAGTTTCGCATCAAGCACTTCTAGCGTGTTGTTCAGCAGAGTACGTAGGCTCTTTAGGATTGCACGGTAAGCTTCGTGCTCGTCACCCGCTAGCTCACGAACGGCATCATTACACTTAGTCATCGACAGTTCGGTAATCAGCTCGTTTACGTCACCTAGGTACAGGTCAGCGGCTTTCCAGCGAGATAGGCGCAGCACTTCTTTGGTGATGGTATGCGTTACGAATGGGTTACCATCGCGGTCACCGCCCATCCAAGATGAGAAGTGTACCGGGCGCGCATCAATTGGCAGGCCTTCACCAAGGTAGCCTTTTAGTCGGTCGTCCATTTCACGTAGGAAATCTGGCACAGCCTCCCAAAGCGAGTTCTCAACAACTGCAAAGCCCCATTTAGCTTCATCAAGTGGCGTAGGGCGTTGCTGACGAATCACATCTGAGTGCCAACCTTGAGCGATAAGTTGCTCCAGGCGACGTTCGGTTTTCACACGCTCTTTGTGTGATAGGTCGCTTAATTCTAATTTAGACAGACACTCGTTGATCTTAACCAGCTTGTTGATCATGGTACGACGAGTGATTTCTGTTGGGTGTGCAGTCAGAACGAGTTCAATGTTCAGGTCGCGAACGGCTTGAGCCGCGTCTAGCTTGCTGATGTCATTCTGGTTTAATTTGGAAAATAGAGATTGCAGCACGTCTGGTTCGCAAACATGCTCCTCACAGTGGCGAGAGATGGTGTGGTACTGCTCTGCCATATTGGTGAGGTTGAGAAATTGGTTAAATGCACGAGCAACAGGAGTGAGTTGTTCGTTCGGCAGGTTTTTGATTTCTTCAACTAGGCTGTCACGGTCAGCTTTGTTGCCTGCGCGGGCGGATTTGGAAAGTTTACGGATAGTCTCCACTTTCTCTAAGATAACGTCACCATGTGCATCTTGGATTGTGTTACCTAGCAAGCGTCCCAGCATGCTTACGTTACTCTTGAGAGCGGCGTATTTCTCGTTCATTGTCATCCTGCCTCGTAAAAAAATTACATCCATTGTTCCTTGTTAAGTACACAATCTAGCGAAAACTGCTGTATCTAGTCAAATAAAGCATTCTAAGTTTGCAATTATTAGGTTTAAAAATGCGGGAGAAGTAAATTTTTCAAAACTTAGAGAAAAAGTGAAATTTAATTACAAGATTGAGGCTATATCAGGGATAGCAGAATAAAAGCCACTTTTTAGGGTGGCTTTTATGTGAATGTTCGGATTTAGAAACAATATTTACGGATAGATTTACTCAGAACATCAATTGTTGGATCAATAAAATCGAAGCTTAAGAACTCATCCGGTTGGTGAGCTTGGTCGATTGAGCCCGGACCCAGAACTAAGGTTGGGCAAAGTTCTTGAAGGAAAGGAGCTTCCGTACAATAGTTCACGGTTTGTGATTCAGTTTCGCAAACGGATTCCATGCCACCGATAAATGGATGGTCGTGTTGGCACTCGTAACCCGGGATAGGTTCGTGTAGTGGTG
This sequence comes from Vibrio sp. 14G-20, assembly GCF_026241515.1. Lineage (GTDB taxonomy): Bacteria > Pseudomonadota > Gammaproteobacteria > Enterobacterales > Vibrionaceae > Vibrio. The sequence goes on along the minus strand of NZ_JAPHPW010000015.1, from coordinate 50,694 downwards.
TAATCTCAATTCTGCCCGGCCATTTTGCTTCTACTTCTTTCAGTGAGCTACGCAGCATGTTATCCAAGCCATCTAAGCTGATGCCTGGTAAAGGACGAACATCATAGTGCAGTTCACAACAGCCACAGATACGGTTAGCGCTGTCGCCACCATGAATATGGCCAAGGTTTAGAGTCGGGCTAGGAATTGCAAACCCCGGGTGATGGTACTCTTTGACTAACTTGTCACGCAGCTGCATTAATGCAAACAACACTTCATGCATGATCTCGATAGCGTTGACGCCTAATGCAGGATCAGAAGAGTGACCTGATTTACCGGTTACTCGCACTACATTTGCCACGTGACCTTTGTGTCCGCGAATCGGCACTAGGCTAGTCGGCTCTCCAATGATGCAGTAGTCCGGTTTAAACGGTGCATTTTCAGTGAAATGACGAGCACCCAGCATAGTGGTTTCTTCGTCACAGGTTGCTAATACATAAAGCGGCTTGGTTTGCTTGCTCCAATCCATCTTCTTCGCGGCTTCATAAACGAAAGCGAAAAAGCCTTTCATATCGGCGGTGCCCAATCCGTAGAAGCGGTTATTGTGTTCTGTCAGTGCGTGAGGGTCGAAGTTCCAACGTCCTTCATCGAATGGCACGGTATCACTGTGTCCTGCAAGCAATAAGCCCCCTTCACCAGAACCCATCTTTGCGACCATATTATGCTTGCCGGGTTCGACCTCTACCACCTCAACGCTAAAGCCCAAGTCTTTAAACCATTGAGCCATTTTTTCGATCACTTTTTCGTTGCCATGATCCCAGCTTGGATCAGTAGAACTAATAGAGTCGGTGGAAATTAGGCCTTTATAGACCTCAAGAAAACTCGGTAATTGCATAATAACTTCACTTCTACTATTGACAGGAAAACCATAAGTCGGTAAAACACATATTAAATCATATTTAATGCATAAGAAATCAAATAAAGCTAAAAATTAAGTATGAATAGTCAAATTTGAAATGTAACTTACCTCAAGAATGGATGTGTTGAGATGTTGAAAACCACGATTATTGGCGCAAGCGGCTACACCGGAGCAGAACTGGCTCTAATGATAAACAGACACCCTGAGCTCACGCTATCAGGTTTATATGTCTCAGCCAATAGTGTAGACGCAGGTAAACCTATTGCGGCACTGCACGGTAAGTTAGCTGGCTTGATTGATATGCCAGTACAGCCATTAACGAATCCAGAAGAAGTGGCAAAGCAGTCTGATGTGATTTTCTTAGCCACTGCACACGAGGTAAGTCACGACCTGGCGCCAATCTTTCTAGAGAACGATTGCCAAGTGTTCGACCTATCAGGTGCATTCAGAGTTAAAGGCGAAAACTTCTATCAAGAGTTTTACGGTTTTGAACATCAACACGAACAATGGCTAGACAAAGCGGCTTACGGTTTAGCTGAATGGAACGAACAAGAAATTAAAGAAGCTCAGCTTGTTGCAGTCGCGGGTTGTTATCCAACGGCATCACAATTGGCGATTAAGCCTTTAGTTGAAGCAAAGTTACTGGATGAGAATCAATGGCCAGTGATTAACGCAACCAGTGGTGTTACTGGAGCTGGTCGTAAGGCGACTATGGTCAACAGCTTCTGTGAAGTGAGTTTACAAGCTTATGGTGTATTCAATCACCGTCATCAACCTGAAATGGCTGCACATTTAGGATGTGATGTAATTTTTACTCCGCACCTCGGCAACTTTAAGCGCGGTATTTTAGCGACCATCACCATGAAATTGGCTGAAGGCGTGACAGAACAACAGATACAAGATGCCTTTGAGCAAGCTTATCAAGGTAAGCCTGCGGTGAGATTACTCGAAGAGACATTGCCAAGAATTCAAGATGTAGAACAGACACCTTTCTGCGACTTAGGTTGGAAGGTTCAAGGTCAGCACATCATCGTTGTTTCAGCGATTGATAACTTATTAAAGGGTGCATCTAGCCAAGCGATGCAGTGTTTAAATTTACGTTATGGTTTTGCACCATTAACTGCGTTAGTGTAAAGGAATCTAGATATGAGCCTTAATAATCAACCATTAATCATAAAGTTAGGTGGCGCTGCGCTATCTTGTGGTGAAACACTTAGCAAGTTATTTGGTGCTATTTCTGCTTACCAACAACAGGCACAACGACCAATCGTGATTGTGCACGGTGGCGGCTACCTTGTTGATGACTTGATGAAGAATTTAAACCTCGAAACCGTTAAGAAAGAAGGGCTACGTGTTACTCCTTATGATCAGATCCCTGTGATTGCTGGCGCGCTAGCGGGTACAGCCAACAAGTTACTTCAAGGTCAGGCGATTAAAGACGGTATCAATGCCGTTGGTTTGAGCCTAGCAGACGGTGGTTTATGTAAAGTCAGCGAGCTGAACCCTGAATTGGGTGCAGTAGGTAAAGCTGAGCCGGGCGACTCAACCGTCCTGCAAGCGATTCTTAATGCTGGCGCACTGCCAATCATCAGCTCAATTGGTCTAACTGAGCAAGGCCAACTGATGAACGTCAATGCAGACCAAGCGGCTGTTGCTGTTGCTGGCGCACTTGATGCTGAGCTGGTACTACTTTCTGATGTAAGTGGAGTGTTGGATGGCAAAGGCCACCTCATTTCAAGCCTTAATCAACAACAAGCCGATGACCTTATTGCAGGAAAAGTCATTACTGACGGTATGATCGTTAAGGTTCAAGCCGCGCTAGAAGCCGCTAACGACCTCGGACGACCAATCGAAGTTGCTACTTGGCGATACCCAGAAAAGCTAACACAACTGTTTTCAGGTAAAAGCATAGGAACACAGTTTTTACCTCAGTAGTTCTCACAACGAGTCACTACTTAAAGAATTTAGACAAACTAAATAAACATATAATTATGAAGTCATTTCCAACGCTGACCGCCATGTGCAGTATGGAAACTAGGAGAAAGAAAATGAGCAAAGTTAACGTAAAGAAAGTTGTAGTAGCCTACTCTGGCGGTCTAGACACATCAGTAATCATTCCATGGTTGAAAGAGAACTATGACTGCGAAGTTATCGCATTTGTTGCTGATGTAGGCCAAGGTGATGAAGAGCTGATTGGCATTGAAGAGAAAGCAAAAGCTTCTGGTGCTTCTGAGTGTTACATCGCTGACCTTAAAGAAGAGATGGTTGCTGACTACATCTACCCCACGCTGAAAACAGGCGCTTACTACGAAGGTAAATACCTGTTAGGTACTTCAATGGCTCGTCCAATCATTGCGAAAGCTCAGGTTGAAGTTGCACGTAAAGTCGGTGCTGACGCGCTATGCCACGGCTGTACCGGTAAGGGTAATGACCAAGTTCGTTTTGAAGGCGCATTCGCAGCACTAGCACCAGACCTACACGTAATTGCACCATGGCGTGAGTGGGATCTAGTGAGCCGTGAAGAGTGTCTAGATTACCTAGCAGAGCGTAACATCCCTTGTACCGCTTCTCTTACTAAGATTTACTCGCGTGATGCAAACGCATGGCACATCTCTACAGAAGGTGGCGTTCTAGAAAATACATGGAACGCACCAGATGAAGATTGCTGGGCTTGGACTGTAGACCCAGAGCAAGCGCCAAACGAATCTGAAACTGTGACGCTTAAAGTTGAAAAAGGCGAAGTGGTTGCGGTTGATGGCGAAACAATGACGCCATACAACGCACTGGTTTACCTAAACGAGAAGGGTGCTAAGCACGGTGTTGGTCGTATCGATATCGTAGAAAACCGTCTTGTTGGCATGAAGTCTCGTGGTTGTTACGAAACTCCGGGTGGCACGATCATGATGGAAGCACTGCGTGCAGTAGAGCAACTGGTTCTTGATAAAGCGGCATTCGAATTCCGTGAAGAACTAGGTGTTAAGGCTTCTCACCTTGTATACGATGGTCGTTGGTTCACTCCGTTATGTAAGTCAATCCTTGCCGCGACAGAAGAGCTAGCACAAGACGTGAATGGTGAAGTGGTTATCAAACTTTACAAAGGCCATGCAACGGTGACTCAGAAGCGTTCTGACAACAGCCTATACTCAGAAGAGTTTGCTACTTTTGGTGAAGATGAAGTTTACGACCAAAGCCACGCTGAAGGCTTCATCCGCCTTTACTCGCTATCAAGCCGTATCCGTGCTTTGAATAGCCAAAAGTAATCCTAACAATGAGTTAGCGGGCTAGCCTTTAGCGAAAGGTTAAAGGCCAGTAAACCGACATTATTATGCAAAGCCCATTTACTACTAAACAGTGAATGGGCTTTTTGTTTTCTATTCGCTTAATAAATCAGCTTCAGCTTTTACCATTGAATGGCATATAATTCGCGCTCCACGCTGAAAATAATCAATGGAATGATCTTTTGGTGAATAAATATGTGAAAATAATGAATTAATACTTTATTTTCATTTTGAATTGCCGTAAGTTTAAACCATCAGAAAAATACTGAATCTTAATCAGAATTATCATTTGCAAAAACAGTGAGCACTGTGCAATTAGGAGATACACAATGGCATTATGGGGCGGTAGATTTACCCAAGCAGCAGACACGCGGTTCAAAGATTTTAACGATTCTCTTCGTTTTGATTACCGATTGGCTGAGCAAGACATTGTGGGCTCTATTGCCTGGTCAAAAGCTCTACAGTCGGTCAATGTTCTAACAGAAGAAGAGCAGCAAAGACTAGAGCTTGCACTGAACGAGCTAAAACTCGAAGTGATGGAAGATCCTGAACAGATCTTACGTTCTGATGCAGAAGATATTCACAGCTGGGTTGAGCAACAACTTATCGGCAAAGTCGGTGATTTGGGCAAAAAACTTCACACTGGTCGTTCTCGTAACGACCAAGTAGCGACTGACCTGAAACTATGGTGTCGTCAGCAAGGCAACCAACTGCTATTGGCATTGGATCGCCTACAGAGCCAAATGGTGAATGTTGCTGCTCAGCATCAAGAAACCGTGCTTCCTGGCTACACTCACTTACAACGTGCTCAGCCGGTAACTTTTGCTCACTGGTGCTTGGCTTACGTTGAAATGCTTGAACGTGATTATTCTCGTTTGAATGATGCGATTAAGCGTCTAGATACATGTCCGCTGGGTTCTGGTGCCCTTGCAGGAACAGCTTACCCGATGGACCGTGAAGAGTTAGCTCACAACTTAGGTTTCCGTCGTGCAACGCGCAACTCTCTAGATTCAGTCTCTGACCGTGACCATGTGATGGAGCTGATGTCGATCGCTTCTATTTCTATGCTTCACCTTTCGCGTCTTGCAGAAGATATGATTTTCTACAACTCAGGTGAATCAAACTTCATCGAGTTAGCAGATACCGTGACATCAGGTTCATCTCTGATGCCACAAAAGAAAAACCCTGATGCGCTAGAACTTATCCGTGGCAAAACGGGCCGTGTATACGGTTCATTAGCAGCAATGATGATGACAGTAAAAGCTCTGCCTTTGGCGTACAACAAAGACATGCAAGAAGATAAAGAAGGTCTATTCGACGCTTTAGATACTTGGAATGATTGTATGGAAATGGCAGCGCTCTGTTTTGACGGCATTAAAGTGAACGGCGAACGTACACTTGAAGCCGCGAAGCAAGGTTATGCGAACTCAACTGAATTGGCTGATTACCTAGTAGCGAAAGGCATTCCTTTCCGTGAAGCTCACCACATTGTGGGTGTAACAGTAGTGGCGGCGATTGCTAAAGGCTGTGCACTGGAAGAATTAACCATCGCAGAGATGAAAGAGTTCTCTGAGGTGATTGAAGAGGATGTGTATGACATCCTGACCATTGAATCGTGTCTTGAAAAACGTAGCGCGCTGGGTGGTGTATCACCACAACAAGTGGCTTACGCAGTAGACCAAGCTGAGAAACGTTTGGCGCAGCGTGATACTTCTATCGTTAAGGTTCGTCCTGCTCGTTTGACTGACATCGAAGCATTGGAAGGCATGGTAGCTTACTGGGCGAACATGGGTGAAAACCTACCTCGTTCTCGTAATGAACTGGTGCGTGATATTGGTTCGTTTGCGGTCGCAGAACATCATGGTGAGGTGACAGGTTGTGCATCGCTCTATGTGTATGACTCTGGCTTAGCGGAAATACGTTCACTGGGTGTTGAAGCCGGTTGGCAAGGTCAAGGGCAGGGAACCGCGATTGTTCAGCACTTGGTTGAGAAAGCACGCCAAATGGCCATCAAGAAGGTGTTTGTACTGACTCGTACGCCTGAGTTCTTTATGAAGCATGACTTCTTACCAACATCGAAATCTCTGTTACCTGAGAAGGTACTGAAAGATTGCGACCAGTGTCCTCGTCAACATGCGTGTGATGAAGTGGCGTTGGAAGTGAACTTGGTCGAACAGATTATCGCTAAGGTGAATGTTGCATAAGGCATTGATTTTATAGTCCCTAAAAAAAAGATCAAAAATCTGATCTTTTTTGGGAACAAATTAAGAAAAGCCCGGTCTATTAAAGTACCACTGCTTTTTCTTAGAATTTTCTAAGAAAGCCCTAGAATCGATTGGTTCTGGGGCTTTTTTCTATCTGCTATTTGGGAAATGAGGATGGGAAGCTAAATCAAGGCACTATCGGGTCATTGAATCGGACATCTAACCATTATCGTTTATCTGACAAAGCCTCTTTACTAACGCTTCTTTTGCCTTAGAGGCAGCACCAAAAACTTCATTATCCAATGCAGTGACAGCAAACTACTGAATGCCAACGCGGCCATCATCAAGGCGATCGCATTGATGGTTTTCGGGTCTTCTCTGAAAAATAACCACCACGCCCCCCAACTTACTAACGACAACACCATCAGTTGGTTCATACAACGTTGGCAGCGACCGAGTTTGTTACGGATTTTTTCACTTTTATTGCAATGAATGCATGTCATCTTGGGTTTGATTCGCGTTATGCTTGTTGCTCTGATAATAACACGTCACAAGATATTGGATCACGGTGACACAGAGAGAGAAAGTCGATGATTGAGCGCCAAGACACCAAACAACGCATGAGCCGTATTGTGAAACACAACGGCACTATCTACCTATGTGGCCAAGTGTGTGCTGATGCAACCAAAGACATCACTGAGCAAACACAAACGATGCTGGATAAAGTAGAAGCCCTACTTGAGCAAGCAGGCAGCGACAAAGAGCACATGCTGTCAGCAACGATTTACTTGAAAGACATGAAAGACTTCCAAGAAATGAACGCAGTTTGGGATGCATGGGTACCAGAAGGTCACGCTCCAGCTCGCGCATGTGTGACTGGCGATATGGCTCGCGAAGCGCTACTTGTTGAAATCTCTGTGATTGCTGCTGAGAAGTAACTGCTAAGTATTTAGCGACAGGCAATGGCTTCAAGAGATTCCAGATACCTCGTCCCTCGGTTCTGGAATGACGTAGAGGATTTTGTTCCTACCATATTGTGAAAATTATCGTCATTTCTGATAGTGACGAAGGAGCGTAATCGGGAGTCTGTTATTTGCTCGTTGCAAAAAAAGGAAAGCCAGTGGCTTTCCTTTTTAGTATCTAGTGTTTGCTAACTGCTAACGATAGTCTGAGATTAACAGCCCGGTCCGCAATCTAGACAGTGTTTCACCGTCTCTGGACCTAGGTGCAGTTTCGCATTCAAGTCACGTAGTGCTGTCCGTACACCTTCTTCAATCACTGGGTGGTAGAAAGGCATGTCTAGCATTTCCGAAATCGTCATCTTATTCTGATGTGCCCAAGCTAATAGGTGCGCCAAGTGTTCCGCATTTGGTCCCATCATTTCAGCACCAAGGAAACGACCTGTACCTTGTTCGCCGTAAACGTGTAGGATACCTTTGTTGCGTAACATCACTCGTGAACGACCTTGGTTCTCGAAAGACACTTCACCGGTTGCGAAGCAGCCACATGTTCCTAAGCGAGTGGTGATCTCTTTGTACGTTTCACCAACCATCGCGATTTGCGGATCAGAGAATACCGCTGAGATTTTAGAGCGGCGTAGGCCTGCTCGAATCTCAGGGAAGCGACCTGCGTTGTCACCTGCAATGCGTGCTTGGTCAGCTGCTTCATGTAGCAGAGGTAGCTGGTTGCTTGCATCACCTGCAATGAATACTGATGGTAGCGATGTTTGTAGCGTGTAGTGGTCTGCGATTGGAACACCACGTTCATCAAGTTCTAGAGAGGTACTCTCTAAGCCAAGCTTGTCAGTGTTAGGGCGACGACCTGTTGCTGCCAGTACGTATTCAACGACGTTAGTTTCTAGCTCACCTTGCTTATTGATGAACTGGATTTCGACACGTGGTTCACCGGATTCAATGGTAATACGCTTCATGCTTTCAATTTTCACATCGGCATCTAGGTAGAACTCTTCATTGAAGGCTTTGTCTGCGTAAGCCATGATCTCTGGGTCGGTTACTGGGCCAACTTGACCACCCAAACCGAACAGTTTGGTCTTCACACCTAAGCGGTGTAGTGACTGACCAAGCTCAAGGCCAATAACGCCCGGGCCAAATACGGCAACCGATTCTGGTAAATCATCCCAGCTGAACACGTCATCGTTAATGATTAGGCGATCGCCAAGTTCATTCCAAACGGCAGGGTATGCAGGGCGAGAACCAGTTGCGATAACAATTCGTTTAGCGGTGACAACCGTGTGGTCATCAATTTGCAGTGTGTTGTCGTCTAAGAATTTTGCATAGCCAGAGATCTTGTCTTGCTCTGGGATTTCATCAACACCTTCTAAAACAAAACCAACAAAACGGTCACGCTCAAACTTCACTCGGTCCATCACTTCACGGCCGTTAATCACGATATTACCTTGTGGGTGAACGCCAAAAGCCGGAGCTTTCTCGATTTGGTGTACGCTTTCCGCAGCTGCAATAAGCAGTTTCGATGGCATACAACCAACACGAGCACAGGTTGTACCGTAAGGGCCGCCTTCAATCATCACGACACTGTCAGTGTGTGCTTTTGCAGCGCGGTAAGAACCTAGACCTGCCGTACCGCCCCCGATAACTGCTACATCTACATTGACTTGTTTCATAATAATTTTCTCGCAATGGCTGAATTTAGTTTGAACGAACCCCTCCAACTCTGGTGATTTTTTGAGAGTCAGGATAATGGGTCAGTTTTGTGATTCTGTTTTATTAGGTTTAGCTTGTGGTTCTGCTTTTTGTTACTAACTGCTTCTTGTTACTAAATATAGGTTAGTTCAAAGTGGGCGAGCCACAGGCTATATTCTTTTTCCAAAGCTCAGATAAGAGTGGTTTGGAATAGCTAACCCACAAGAGGGTGGGTTAGCTGGTATTACTCAGTTATTAGCAACTAAGTGATTAACCAAGGAAAGCTTCTAGTTCTTCGCTGCCACCGATGTGTTTGCCACCGATGAAGACTTGAGGAACAGTAGTGCGACCAGAGATTGCACGTAGGCTTACTGTTGTTGCATCTTTACCTAGAACCACTTCTTCGTAGTTTAGACCTTTGTCGATTAGGTTCTGTTTCGCTTTCATACAGAAAGGACAGCCTGGCTTAGTGAATACTGTGATTGACTCTTGCTCTTTATGCTCAGGAGCAAGGTAGTTAAGCATAGTATCTGCATCAGAAACCTTGAACGGGTCGCCTGGTACGTCTTCTTCGATGAACATTTTTTCTACCACGCCGTTTTTAACCAGCATGCTGTAGCGCCATGAACGTTTGCCGAAGCCGATGTCGTTTTTCTCAACTAGCATACCCATGCCGTCTGTGAAATCACCGTTACCATCTGGGATGAATGTGATGTTTTCCGCTTCTTGGTCTGCTTTCCATGCGTTCATTACGAACGTGTCGTTTACAGAAACACAAAGGATGTCATCAACACCGTTTTCTTTGAACACTGAATGTAGTTCGTTGTAACGAGGAAGGTGGCTTGAAGAACATGTTGGTGTAAACGCACCTGGTAGGCTGAATACGATAACTGTCTTGTCTTTAAATAGCTCTTCTGTCGTTACGTTAACCCATGCATCGCCTTGGCGAGTTGGGAATGTTACTTGAGGGATTGATTGACCTTCTTTAGATGCAAACATATTGATTTCCTTAAATAGTATTTTTAATTTTGTTCTATTAGAGCTTAACGTTTTTCGTTGCTCTGTTTCGTTTTGTTGAGCCCATTATTAGATAAATTCTTTGATAGCTCTAATCGTTTGATGTTATGGTTTTGATAGGTAAATTCTATCAAGAACATTTTTCTTTTAAATGTTTCGATTAGAACCCTTGTTCTTATTAAAACCTGAGGTAAGAGACTGATCATGAACATTCGTGACTTTGAATACTTGGTGGCGCTCGCAGAGCATAAACACTTCCGAAAAGCGGCAGAAGCGTGCTTTGTCAGTCAGCCGACACTAAGCGGTCAAATACGCAAACTAGAAGATGAAATTGGACTTCAATTAACCGAGCGTAGTCCAAGGAAGGTCATATTTACAGAATCAGGGTTACAACTTGTTGAACAAGCCAAGCGTATCCTCAACGAAGTGAAAACTTTTAAAGATATGGCGAGTGGACATGGTGAAGCGATGACGGGGCCGATGCACATTGGTTTTATTCCGACTGTTGGTCCTTACATCTTGCCTAAAATCATTCCTCACCTGAAAGAGAGCTTCCCAGATCTTGAGCTTTACTTGCATGAAGCCCAGACCCATCAATTAGTGAGCCAACTTGAAGATGGCAAGCTTGATTGCTTGGTACTGGCTGCGGTTGATGAAACGGCGGTGTTTAAAGAAATTGATGTGTATGACGAGCCGTTAAGTGTTGCCGTTCCATGTGACCACGAGTGGGCTCAGCAAGACACTGTCGATATGCTGCAATTAAATGGACAAACTGTACTTGCACTAGGTGATGGTCACTGCTTACGAGACCAAGCCTTGGGCTTCTGTTTTGCTGCGGGTGCAAAAGATGATGAACGTTTTAAAGCGACCAGCTTAGAAACGCTGCGTAATATGGTAGCGGCTGGAGCAGGTATTACTTTGCTACCTCAGCTATCGGTGCCAAAAGAAAAGCAAAAAGATGGTGTGTGTTACGTACCTGCGGTGAATCCAACACCTTCACGTAGAATTGTTGTGGCTTACCGTCCGGGCTCTCCATTGAAAGGTCGCTTTGAGCAACTGGCGGAAACGATTCGCACTCAATTGGAGAAGACGGCTTAGCGCTTGAGTTCAGAGCCTAGTCTGGTCAGATATAGATATAAAAAAGGGTTGATATGAATTCATATCAACCCTTTTTGTTTGTTCATCTTATTAGGTTCAACAAACCCTAGCTAGAACAGTTCTTCTACTGCTTCACCTGATGAGGTTGAGTAGATGTCGTCATTGAAACGTTCAGTGATGTATTCGGTTGGCTCTGTGCCTTTCTCGAAGTACTCGAACATCGATGAGCTATCGAATTTGTTCGTCAATAAGCCAGTTTCACGGTCGATACGAACACGAACGATGTTCTCCGGAATCTCTTTACGTTCAGCAGGCACGCCCGCTAACGCTGTACCCATGAAATCAACCCATGCAGGTTCTGCTGTTTTCGCGCCAGCTTCTGCACCCGTAATCTGATTCTTACCAAGGTTCGAGTTTGCTTTGGTTCTGCCTAGGTTACGGTTGTGGTTATCAAAACCAACCCATACCGTTGCAACCATGCCAGGGCCGTAACCGCTGTACCAAGTATCTTTCGAATCGTTGGTGGTACCCGTTTTGCCGCCAATGTCACGACGCTTCAACGGCTGTGCACGCCAACCAGTACCGTTCCAACCAGTACCTGCGCTCCAATCACCGCCACCCCAGATGTTGCTGTACATCATTTCACGAACAAGGAATGCGTTCTGTTCAGAGATAACTTGAGGTGCGTATTGTACTTTGGCATCCACATCTTGCTCTGCAAACTCGTCCGCCATTGGGTCTGCGGTCATTTGCTGCTGGCAATCGTCTTTACAAACCACTTTCGGTGTCGCTTCAAATTCAGTCTCACCAAATGGTGTCTCAATGCGGCTGATGTAGAAAGGTTCAACGTAGTAACCGCCATTAGCGAATACAGAGTAACCTTGCGCTACCTTCATTGGCGTTAAGCTACCCGCACCCAGAGCAATGGTTTCAGAGCGAGGTACTTCGTCAATATCAAAACCAAAGCGTGTTAGGTAGTTACGAGTATCATCTAGGCCTACTTCGCGCAGTACACGTACCGCCATTACGTTTTTAGACTGAGCTAAGCCAATACGTAGACGAGTTGGACCCACGTAAGTCGGTGGCGAGTTCTTTGGTCGCCATGCTGTACCTTGGCTCTTATCCCATTGGTTAATCGGCGCATCATTGATCAGTGAGGCTAGCGTTAAGCCTTTCTCAATCGCTGCTGAGTAGATAAATGGTTTGATACCAGAACCCACCTGACGAATAGATTGCGTCGCACGGTTGAACTTGTTGTGCACAAAGTTAAAGCCACCGACCATCGACAATACCGCGCCGTTGTTCGGGTTCATTGCCACAAATGCAGTGTTTGCATTTGGCACTTGGCTTAGACGCCATACAACAGGTGTTTCCGATTCTGCTGTCGCTGATTCTTCTGTCGGCTCTTCAGAGACTTCGTCGCCTGTTACGGCTTCATGACGAACCCAAACTTGCTCACCAACAGCAAGAATCTCTTTTGCTTGCGAAGGAGCTGGGCCTTGACTGTCGTCTGTTAGGAACTTACGTGCCCAGTTCATGCCTTGCCATTCAATGGTGCCTTCGCCTTGGTTTTTAACCCAAACCTGAGCGCTTTTCGAATCAACTGAAGTCACAACCGCAGGGACTAGGTCACCATAGGTTGGCTGAGACTTAAGGTGTTTAACGATCTTTTCATGATCCCAAGCTGATTGCTCGGTTTGCCATAAGACTTTTTCAGCACCACGGTAGCCGTGACGCTCATCGTAGCCAAGCAGGTTCTTAATCGCGGCTTGGTTCGCTGCTTTCTGTAGTTTTGAATCAACGGTCGTGTAGACCTTCATGCCTGATGTATAAGCGGCTTCGCCATAGCGTTCCACCATCCAAGCACGTGCAACTTCTGCAACATACGGCGCGCTGAGTTCAATCTCTGCACCGTGATATTTCGAGATCAGCTCTTCACTGCGAGCTTCATCGAACTCTGCTTGAGTGATGTATTTCTCGTCCAACATACGACGTAATACAACGTTACGACGGTTGGTTGCACGTTCAACAGAGTAGATAGGGTTCATTGTCGATGGTGCTTTTGGCATACCCGCAAGCGTAGCTAACTCACTCAGGGTTAGATCCGGAAGATCTTTACCGAAGTAAACACGCGCTGCTGCGCCGAAACCATATGAGCGGTGGCCAAGGAAGATCTTGTTTACGTACAGCTCCATGATCTCTTCTTTGCTAAGCAGTTGCTCAATGTGGATCGCAATGAAGATCTCTTTAATCTTACGCATGATCTTTTTCTCATTGGATAAGAAGAAGTTACGCGCAAGCTGCTGAGTAATGGTACTCGCACCTTGTTTTGCAGAACCCGACATAGCAACCACGATCGCTGCACGAGTAATACCGATTGGGTCAATACCCGGGTGTTCGTAGAAACGGCTATCTTCAGTAGCAATCAAAGCCTCAACTAAGTGGCGAGGGATCTCGTCATAAGTCACTGGAATACGACGTTTTTCACCAAATTGGGAGATCAACTTACCGTCTTGGCTGAAGACCTGCATTGGAGTTTGGAGTTCTACGTCGCGCAAAGTGGCAACATCAGGCAACTCTGGTTTTACGTAGTAATAAAACCCAAAAATTGTACTGACTCCAAGAATCATGCAAATCAATGTAAATATGAATAATCGCTTTATGAACTTCACCGGATAATCCCTGATTAGTTAAGGCTGATAAGCAGCAAACCCTTGTACTCTAGGCTAAAAACTTAGCTTTCGTTTATTAACGCTTATTTAACTAATAATCACAACCCCTAGATAATCAACGAAATGCTTGGCACTTCAGGAGCTAGGTCACATGGGTTCATCATTAATTACAGGTATAGATATAAATCATCACAGCATCAAAGCCGTGGTACTAAAACCCGTGGGGGAGTTGTATGCCCTAGTGGGATACAAAGAGCTGCCGATTTCGGACGACATTTTTACAGCTAACCATACTTTGGAGTATCAGAAAACTGTTAAGAAACTCAAAGAACTTAGGAAAGGACTGCCTTTTGGCTGTCGCAACGTCGCCATTTCGGTACCTGATAACACGGTGATCAGCAAAGTACTGCAAATAGAGAGTGAGTTAGAAGACAGAGAAAAAGAGTTTTCGATCTATCAAACCTTTGCTCACCAGTCTCCCTTTCCTATCGAGGAGCTGAGTTTAGATTTTGTAAAGCTGGAAGACAAACGATTTGGCAAAGGATCGACAAGCAGTTATCAGGTGTATGCAACTCGCAAGGAAGTGGTAGATAGCCGAGCAGATGCACTAACGAAAGCGGGTTTTAAACCTGTGGTCGTGGATACGCAGGCGCATGGGCTACTCAATATCTGGCAATTGGCATCACGCTTGTATCCCGATAAGAAGAACTGGTTGCTGGTGGATGTTGGAATCGACCAAACCTCGCTAGGGGTTATCCCGCAGAGTTCAGCACCTTTCTATAAAGATATCGCGTTTGGTACGCAAGATCTTCGCAGCTCGGATAACCCGAGTGATATAGAAGGCGTGTTCGGCACGGCTGAAGATACCCACCGATTTATTGTCAATTTGATCGAAAAGCTCAAGCGTCAGTTGCAGCTCTATTCTTCAGTCAATGCACTTCAGCCTATTTCAGGGATCTGGCTAATGGGCGAGGGAGCGAGCATCCCGATGGTCACTGAAGAGCTTGAGCGCCATTTTCAGCTGAGCTGTGAGTCGCTTAACCCTTTATCGCTGTTTGAGAACAAGGTGGCGAAGCGACGTCGATTGCCCATGGACTGGCAACACTTTGGCATTGCCGCGGGTATGGCGATGAGTGGACTCAAGTGGCAGGGAGAAAAGCATGTTGCATCAAATTAACCTGCTGCCTTGGCGTGATGAGATTCGTGCTCAGCACAAAAAGCGTTTTGTTCATCTAGTTATTCTAGGTGTCATCATTGCGCTTGGTGGGCAATGGGCGGTCGGTAACTATTTTCATGATCAACAAGCCAAGCAGCAAGCGCGCCTCAACTATCTCAATCAATACATCGCTGATCTCGACCGACAGATTCAGTCTTTAAAAGTCGCCGAACAAGAGCATAAAGCCATTCTCACTCGACTGGATGTGGTGGAGTCTTTGCAGCTTGGCCGCAATAAGACCACCGACTTCATGAACCTGATGCCGGAGCTGATTCCTGAGGGCGTATATGTCGACAAAATAAAGATGAATGGTCAGGAGATTGAAATGTCGGGCATCAGCGACAGTACTGCTCGTCTCGCTACCATGTTGGATAACCTTGAGCGTTCAGATTCTCTTAAAGGGGTCGAGATGCACTCTATCGTTCATAACCGCAAGCGCTTCAATAAGGAGTTCCAGACCTTCAAGGTCTCTTTTGTGTTCAGCCCTGTGTCTTTAGAAAACACCACCTCAGAGAACACAACCGCGAGCAAAAAAGAGAAGGGGGCGCATCATGGCTAACCTTCAAAATAGGATTAGTTGGCAAAACAGGATGAGTTTTCAGGATCTTGATGTTGATGAGATCACCGAATGGCCATTGCTGCCTCAGCTTCTCGTGATCCTGGTGTTGATAGTGTTAATCCAAGGTGTCGGCACTTGGCTTTATGTGCTGCCTCTCGACGATGAACTGCAACAGATGAAGCAACAAGAACAAACCTTAAAGACGACCTTGCGAATAAAGGCTAATAAGGTGGCAGCCTTACCTAAGTTGCAGAGCCAGTTGGATGAGCTAACCAGTCGCTACGATTATCTGTTAGAGCAACTGCCCGTTCAAAAAGAGCTCGCCAGTATGTTGGCGTCTGTGAATGAACTCGGCTTGGATAATTCGCTGACCTTCACTCGAATCGATTGGGGTCAAAAGCAGAATAAGGAGTTTCTCTATCGTTTACCGCTCAATATCGAGCTGACGGGTGACTATCACGAGATCGGCGACTTCTCGGCTGCCATCGCCAAACTGCCGCGCATCATTAGTTTTGATGATGTGAATTGGCAGCGAGTCAGCCAAGAAAGCAGCACGCTGCACTTTAGGGTTCGAGCTTATACCTACCAGTTTAAATCGGAGGTCAATGATGAAACCCAATAGCGCGTTTTACTCACTCGTGTTGCTGCTTGCGCTATCTGGCTGCAAAGCTAATCAAGACTCACTACAAGACTTTGTGACGCAGGTTGAAGCCAAGGCGAGAAAAGACGTTGAGCAGCTTGTCCCAGCAACTGAATTCACGGCGGCGACTTATCAGCGCCGAGCTTTTCGCCCTCCCTTTGAACTTCCTAAAGAAGCCATTGTGCAAAATCAGCCCTTGGTTAAGAAAGACTGCTGGCAACCCAACGCTCGCTCTCGTAACGGAAAGTTAGAGAAGTACCCGCTGAGTAAGCTGCGTTTAAGAGGCGTGATGGGCAGTGGGTCAAGTGTGTTTGGGTTAGTGCAAACACCGAAAGGCAACGTGGTAAACGTCAAGAAAGGCCAGTTTATCGGCCTAAACAATGGCCGAGTTACTAAGGTGACGAGCCAGTACGTTCAGATTAATGAAACTCTTCCAGATGGCTTAGGTTGTTGGCACAAGCGCAACGTTAGGCTGGCTCTGAAGTAAACCAATGTCACATGATGTGGATATGAGATGCAAATATGATTAAAGGAATAAGTAGATTAGTGAGCAAGGCTCTACAAGGTTTTGCTGTGTCTGTGATGTTGGTTTTTAGCGTATTCAGTTATGCAGAGAGCCTACCAAATAAATTAGAGAATATTGATTTTAGGGTTAATAAGGATAAAGACGCCGTCATTATTATTGAGCTAGCCACCACCACTGCGGTGGTCGATGTGCAGCGTGCTCAGGAAGGGTTAAGTATCGAGTTAATCAATACTGAGGTTGATGATGACAAGCTCTACCTACTGGGTGTGAAGGATTTCGCTACCTTGGTTGAAGGGATTGAAGTCTATAAAGAGACACCCAGCACTCGGCTTCTCGCGACGATTAGCAATGACTATCAGTATGAATACAACCTAAAGGGGCGCTTTATTGAGGTGGTGATCAGCAAACCAGTTATCGATGAAGCGACCAAAGAAAAAAGCGTTCTAGAGAAAGAGGGTAAGCTGATATCGATTAACTTCCAAGACATCCCAGTACGAAATGTCCTGCAGTTAATTGCCGACTACAACGACTTCAATCTCGTCGTGTCTGATTCGGTAGCCGGAAACCTGACGTTACGCTTAGATGGCGTACCTTGGCAGCAAGTTCTCGACATTATCTTGCAAGTTAAAGGTTTGGATAAGCGTGTTGATGGCAATGTCATCTTGGTTGCGCCGAAAGCGGAACTCGATCTTCGAGAGCAGCAAGCGCTCGAGAAATCGCGTTTAGAAGAGGAGTTAGGGGAGCTTAAGTCGGAAATCATCAAGATTAACTTTGCAAAAGCCACCGACATTGCTGACATGATTGGCGGGGAAGGGGCGGTGAGTATGCTGTCTGACCGCGGTTCGATTACCATTGATGAGAGAACCAACTCACTGCTCATTCGTGAATTGGAAGAAAACATTGCGGTGATACGAGGCATCATTGAATCGCTAGATATTCCTGTTAAGCAAGTACAGATAGAGGCGCGTATTGTAACCGTCACTGAGGGTAATCTTGATGAGCTTGGCGTTCGCTGGGGCGTTTCCTCAACCAACGGAAGCTTCACCGTTGGCGGTTCAATTGAAGGCAACCACCCATCAGCGATTACGCCGTATGACGACGATAGCGGCAGCAGCGTGATTGATGATTATCTCAACGTCAATTTAGGGGCAACATCGCCTAACGCCTCGAGTATTGCGTTTCAGGTGGCCAAACTGGGCTCAGATACCTTGCTCGATCTGGAACTGTCGGCGCTGCAACAAGAGTCGAAAGCTGAAATCATTTCGAGCCCACGCTTAATCACCACCAATAAAAAGCCCGCTTATATTGAGCAAGGTACTGAAATTCCTTACTTAGAGTCATCTTCAAGTGGCGCTACATCGGTTGCGTTTAAGAAAGCCGTGTTGAGTCTTAAGGTGACACCGCAGATCACACCCGACAATCGTTTGGTATTGGATTTGAGCGTGACTCAAGATAGGCCAGGGCAAGTGGTAAAAACCGGAACTGGTGAGGCGGTTGCAATTGACACGCAAAGAATAGGAACGCAAGTACTTGTTAATAATGGTGAAACTGTCGTGCTTGGTGGGATATTCCAGCACAGCGTGAGCAGTACGGTGGATAAAGTTCCTCTGTTGGGAGACTTGCCAGTTTTGGGTGCATTGTTCCGTCGCAGCTATGAAAATGTGGGTAAAAGTGAACTACTTATTTTTGTCACACCCAAAGTTGTGATTCAGTAATGAACAATTAGATTAAAAATAAAGTTGCATTAGTGGCACCTAACCTTGATAATTTCGGGTCTTATCACGAATTATCTGTGAGGAATCGGTGCCACGGGCCTTTTAATTTCAGTACTTGTACTGACCTACCTTGTGGCGATGTCATTGAATTAACGTTGTAAATTACTGCTAAAAACATGGCTGAGAAACGCAATATTTTTCTTGTTGGCCCAATGGGCGCCGGCAAAAGTACAATTGGTAGACACCTAGCTTCCCAACTTCATATGGAGTTTCTAGACTCTGACACTGTGATCGAAGAGCGCACTGGCGCAGACATCGCATGGGTTTTTGATGTTGAGGGCGAAGATGGTTTCCGTAAGCGCGAAGAATCTGTAATCAACGACCTGACAGAAGAACAAGGTATTGTTCTTGCGACAGGCGGTGGTTCAGTGCTGAGCAAAGAAAACCGTAACCGTCTATCTGCACGAGGCATTGTTGTATACCTAGAGACAACAATTGAAAAGCAACTTGCTCGCACTAACCGCGACAAGAAACGCCCTCTACTTCAAACAGACAACCCGCGTGATGTGCTAGAAGATCTAGCTGTATCTCGCAACGCACTATACGAAGAAGTGGCGGACTACACAGTTCGTACTGACGACCAAAGTGCAAAAGTGGTAGCCAACCAGATCGTAAAAATGCTAGAAGAACGTTAAGTTCATTTTTCGGAGAGCAAACCCATGGAACGGATTACGGTCAATCTAGCTGAGCGTAGCTACCCTATCTCTATTGGCGCCGGGTTATTTGAAGACCCGGCGTACCTTTCTTTTTTGTCAGGTAAACAGAAAGTTGTTGTTATCAGTAATGTGACAGTAGCGCCTCTTTATGCTGATAAAATTTTATCGCTATTGGATCAAGTAGGCTGTCAAACTTCTCTTTTAGAGTTGCCAGACGGTGAGCAATACAAAACACTTGAAACGTTCAACTCAGTGATGAGCTACATGCTTGAAGGAAATTACAGCCGCGATGTGGTGGTAATTGCTTTGGGTGGTGGTGTTATCGGTGATTTGGTCGGTTTTGCTGCTTCTTGTTACCAGCGCGGTATTGATTTCATTCAAATCCCGACGACCCTTCTTTCTCAAGTGGACTCTTCTGTTGGTGGTAAAACTGCAGTAAACCATCCTCTTGGTAAGAATATGATCGGCGCTTTTTACCAACCGAAATCTGTGATCATCGATACCAACTGTTTATCGACGCTTCCAGAGCGTGAGTTTGCAGCAGGCATTGCTGAGGTGATCAAATACGGCATCATTTACGATGAAGCCTTCTTTGATTGGTTGGAACAGAATCTAGATAAACTTTATCAACTTGATGAAGAGGCACTGATTACCGCAATTGCTCGTTGTTGTGCAATTAAGGCTGAAGTGGTTGCTATCGATGAAAAAGAGTCAGGAATCAGAGCGTTATTGAACCTAGGTCATACATTTGGTCATGCGATTGAAGCAGAACTAGGCTATGGTAATTGGCTACATGGTGAAGCTGTGTCGTCAGGCACTGTAATGGCAGCGAAAACAGCTCAATTACAGGGACTGATCTCTCAGCAGCAACTTGAGCGAATTATTTCTATACTCAAGAATGCGAAATTACCAATCCATACGCCAGAAAGCATGTCTTTTGAAGACTTTATGAAGCACATGATGCGCGATAAAAAAGTGCTGTCTGGTCAGTTGCGTTTGGTATTGCCAACAAGTATTGGTACTGCTGAAGTGGTTGCTGATGTGCCTCAAGACATCATTAAACAAGCGATCGATTTCTGCCGTACTCTTTAAATTTGGTTGTGAGGTTGCCTAGCTAAACTCTAGGCAACTGAAGCGTTTTACTGATCGATCTTATCAGTAGGGATCCCCAATGAGTTTGGCTCATGAATTAAGAGTATTAGAGTTAGAATCTCAAGTTGAGCTGCTAGAGCGCTTACAGCTTTTGACTGACTTTGGTTCAAACCTTGTGACGGTGGCTGGCAAAGCTGGCTCTGGCCGATCTTGGTTGGCTCAGCGTTATCTTGAAGCATGGTCGACAGAAAAAAATCAGTGTTTACTGCTTTGTCATCCAAGCCAAGACGATCAACAACGCCGCGCGCTTATTCTTAGCCAAATTGTTTCAGATCCCCTGTTTAATCAACATGATTCTTTATCTGATAGCCTGACAAGGTTACTGGATGGAGAACCGTGTAATGTGGTTATCGTCATTGATGATGCCCAACGACTTTCTGAGCTATTGGTATCCGAATTATGGATGTTGGTACTGGAAGCTCAATCAAACCCTCAATGGACGATCAATATCGTTCTCTTCTCGGAACCTGGTCACTTAGACACGCTATTAACACGTCTTAGTTACGGCCAACAACACAAGCCTATCGATCTCGAGATCGATGACCTTTCGCAACCAGAAGCTGAACATTTCTTCGAATCACTGGTGATTCGATATGTTGATGATGAGTCTGAAACTCGCGTGCGACGTGCGTTTAATAAAGCGCAACCTCTGCCTGGTGAGTTAATGGCTTTAGGAGAATTGAAAGTGGAAAAAAGGATTATTATTCGCTCAATTATTGGTTCACCCATCAATATCGCGATTGTGGTGGCCTTGTTGCTGTTGTTAATTGGTGGTGGTTATTGGTGGATGTTCAGTCAACCAACACCAGACGATAAAGCGCAGTCGCTTATCGCACCGATTGAACAGACGGCTATTCCAACCTTTGAAGTGGAAAGTGGCACTGAAAAAGCTGGCGTTGATGGATCTGTTGATTCTGAAGCTGCAACCGACATGAGTTACCAAGGTGCGGATGATGACAGTTCGTCTCTGCCACCGACTGTCGTTGAAGATACTGCGAGTGTTGGAGAAGTCGAACAAGATCAGCAGCGTGTTGTGATCACCTCTGACGTGGTTGATGCTCTGCTTGATGATAAACCTGAAAGTGCCGATACCAGCGCGATTGACTCGGCTGTTGAGGAAAACACAGGGGCAGCGGTTAGCGCGCAACCTGATTCTGCACAAGCCGAGCCACAACCAACAGTCGATGAAGAATCAGATCTAACTGATTCAACGCCACCGACCAAAAAGATTACCTTCTCATTTGCTCGTGAAGAGTTACAAGCTATCTCTCCACGCGCGTATACTTTGCAGTTGAGTGCGATGACCTCACTGGAAGACGTCCAATCTTTCATTGAAGAGTATGACCTTGAGAACAAGGTTCGTATTTACCCAACACTTCGCAACGACACCAAGTGGTTTATTATCACTTATCAAGATTACCCTACGATTCAAGTGGCGAGAGACGCGGTAAGTGCGTTATCAAAACCACTTCAACAGTTGGAACCTTGGGCAAAATCGATGAATCAAGTACATCGAGAGATAGAACGTGCGAAATAACCCTGAGCTTAGCCTCAAAATATGTTACATTCCGCAGCCTTATTTTTGAGTTGATAGATAGAGCAGTAAATGAAAAAGCAGCGTGCCTTTCTAAAATGGGCTGGTGGTAAATATGGCCTAGTTGAAGACATCCAACGTCACCTGCCACCTGCTCGTAAATTGGTAGAACCGTTTGTCGGTGCCGGCTCAGTATTTTTGAATACTGACTTTGAACAGTACCTGCTTGCAGATATCAATCCCGATCTTATCAACCTGTACAACCTACTTAAAACCGATCCTGAAACTTATATCACGGAAGCGAAGCGCTGGTTCTGTCCCGAGAACAATCGCAAAGAAGCTTTCTTAGATATTCGCGCTGAGTTCAATGGTACAGATAACGTCATGTATCGTTCGTTGGCTTTCTTGTATATGAACCGATTTGGCTTCAATGGCCTATGTCGTTACAACAAGAAGGGCGGTTTTAACGTTCCATTTGGTTCTTATAAAAAACCTTATTTCCCAGAAGCTGAGCTGGAGTTTTTTGCCGAGAAAGCGAAAAAAGCCACCTTTGTCTGTGAGGGGTACCATGAAACCTTTAGCCGCGCGCGCAAAGGCTGTGTGGTTTACTGCGATCCTCCATACGCACCACTGTCGAACACGGCTAACTTTACCTCTTATGCGGGTAATGGCTTCAGCTTAGATGACCAAGCGGCCTTGGCTGATGTTGCAGAAAGAGCGGCAATGGAACGAGGCATCCCTGTCTTGATTTCAAACCATGACACCACCTTAACGCGCCGTTTATACCATGGTGCAGAACTAAACGTGGTCAAGGTTAAGCGCACCATCAGCCGTAACGGCGCTGGCCGTAATAAAGTTGATGAGCTATTGGCGCTTTTCCATAAAGAGAAAAACCAGCAGCACGCTTCAGAAGAATTATAGCGGCCAACATAATCCTCGAACTCATTAAATTGAGTGACCAACGGGTACTTTCATAAACTAATCTTTCGAACTGCTAGGATCTGCTTAGGTGCTTAGGTAGAATTGCACACCAAATAGCCTTGGAATTGAGTCTTGTATTTGTATATGAGATGTCACAAGGCGGTGATATTCTCAATTTACTCACTCTTAAGAGGTTTGGTATGAAAGATTTTCTAATCGCTCCATCGATTTTGTCTGCAGATTTTGCTCGTCTTGGTGAAGACGTAGAAAAAGTACTCGCAGCCGGTGCTGATGTTGTGCACTTCGATGTGATGGACAACCACTACGTACCGAACCTGACTTTTGGCGCACCGATCTGTAAAGCGCTGCGTGACTACGGCATTACTGCTCCTATCGACGTTCACCTAATGGTTAAGCCAGTCGACAGCATTGTGCCTGAGTTTGCGAAAGCGGGCGCATCAATGATTACCTTCCACGTTGAAGCATCAGAACATATCGATCGTACTCTACAGCTAATCAAAGAACACGGCTGTAAAGCAGGCGTAGTATTGAACCCAGCAACGCCACTTTCTTGCCTTGATTACATCCTAGACAAAGTCGACATGATTCTACTGATGTCAGTGAACCCTGGCTTTGGCGGTCAATCTTTCATTCCTCACACACTTGATAAGCTGCGCGCTGTTCGTAAACTTATTGACGAATCTGGCCGTGATATCCGCCTTGAGATTGATGGCGGTGTGAAGGTTGATAACATCCGTGAAATTGCAGAAGCGGGCGCAGATATGTTCGTTGCCGGTTCCGCTATCTTTAATCAACCAGATTACAAAGAAGTGATTGATGAGATGCGTGCAGAGCTTGCAAAAGTTAACGCATAAAAGTAGAACTAAGGTCTGTGGACCTAAAATCAAAACATTTAGATTAAGGGGCTGATGGCCCCTTTTTTACGTCTTATCGCTCAACACATAAGACGTATATAATTAATAGGAAAGTAAGATGTCATTAAGCTCAATAAAACTGATCGCCTTTGATTTGGATGGAACCTTGTTAGACAGCGTGCCTGATTTGGCTGTCGCCGCTGACCAAGCTTGTCAGGAGCTTGGTTTCCCTTCAGTGAGTGAAGAACAAGTTCGCGACTATGTAGGCAATGGTGCTGACGTGCTTATCGGGCGTTCACTCAGCCGCAACTTAACCGTAGACCCAAGCCTAGAGCCTGAGCTGCTGAAGAAAGCACGCATCCTGTTTGATGATTTTTACGAACAGGGCGGCCACAAGCTGAGCCACCTTTACCCATCAGTAAAAGAGACGCTGGCTGAGCTACATAAAGCGGGTTTCACTATGGCGCTTGTGACTAACAAGCCATCGAAGTTTGTACCAGATGTTCTGGCGCAACACGGTATTGATAAGTACTTTGTTGATGTTTTGGGCGGCGACTCTTTCCCAGAGAAAAAACCAAACCCAGTAGCGTTGAATTGGTTGCTAGAAAAGCACAATGTGAAAGCGGAAGAGATGCTGATGGTTGGTGATTCAAGCAACGACATCAAAGCGGCGAAGAATGCGGGTTGCCACTCGTTTGGTCTGACTTACGGCTACAACCACGGCGAGCCAATTTCAGCATCAAACCCTGACTATGTCGCGGATAACGTCGCGCAATTACTAGATGTCGTTCTAGTTTCAGCATAAAGTGGACAAAAGTTAGCTAACCTACTAGCAAAATACTTATCAATGAGTACACTGGATGAGCCGCGCAGAAAGAGCTGTGTGGCTTTTCGATATTTAAGTTAAGAAGCTAAGCGTTCAATAAACTTAGCGAATAAGCAAAGGAATTAAAACCATGAGCAAGCCCATCGTATTGAGTGGTGTTCAACCATCTGGTGAACTAAGTATCGGTAACTACTTGGGTGCTCTACGTCAATGGCAACAGATGCAAGATGATTACGATTGCCAATACTGTGTTGTAGACCTTCACGCAATTACGGTTCGCCAAGACCCGAAAGCACTGCATGAAGCGACTCTAGACGCATTAGCAATCTGTCTTGCTGTCGGTGTTGATCCAAAGAAGAGCACGCTATTTGTTCAGTCACACGTACCAGAGCATGCTCAACTTGGTTGGCTTCTTAACTGTTACACACAAATGGGTGAACTGAGCCGTATGACTCAGTTTAAAGATAAGTCTGCACGTCACTCAAATGACGTAAACGTAGGCCTATACGACTACCCAGTGTTGATGGCTGCAGATATCCTGCTTTACGGTGCTCACCAAGTGCCAGTAGGTAGCGACCAGAAACAACATCTAGAGCTAGCGCGTGATATCGCAAATCGCTTTAACAACATCTACGGCCCTGAAACGCCAATCTTCCAAGTACCAGAACCTTACATTCCAACAGTGAATGCACGTGTGATGAGCCTGCAAGATGCGACTAAGAAGATGTCTAAATCTGATGATAACCGTAAGAACGTGATTACTCTGCTAGAAGAGCCTAAGTCGATCATCAAGAAGATCAACAAAGCGCAGACTGACGCAGAAACACCACCACGTATTGCTCACGATTGGGAAAACAAAGCGGGTATCTCTAACCTAATGGGTCTGTACTCTGCAGCGACGGGTAAAACGTTCGAAGAGATCGAAGCGCAATACCAAGGCGTTGAAATGTACGGTCCATTTAAGAAAGATGTAGGCGCAGCATTGGTTGAGATGCTTGAGCCGATTCAATCTGAATACCACCGTATCCGTGCTGACCGTGCTTATATGGATGCAGTAATGAAAGCGGGTGCTGAAAAAGCCTCTGAGCGCGCAGCCGTGACACTGAAAAAAGCATACGAAGCAGTCGGTTTTGTTACTCGCCCGTAGTTACTAAGAGCTTTACTTCTCCTCTATCTAAGCCTCTATTATGTAGAGGCTTTTTTGATCCACCATCTTTCCTCTGATTCTTTCTATTTAAGTTAAGCGACTAATCAATTATTGGAACATTCTATCTATTATTCTTAATTATAATAATCATGAAAAACTAGTGATTATTAATATCTGAGACCCTAATAGGTAAAATATTAATAAGAAACAGTCATTATTATTGATATTTTTCATATCACTGGTTAGACCATCTTTCTGAGACATTGAGCTTATTTTTCGTATTAATTGAAAATATCATTTCTGATGTTACTTCTTCTGTTGAATTTATAATCAAACTCGTAATATTCATTATATAAATGTGAAATATAACTCATTTATGGTGTTTATTGCTTTATCGAATTACATAAAAGTAAGAGATTACACAGGTTTAATATAACCAGATGAGTTTGGCTATCTCTAGAATCACACTTGTGAATCTGTACTGTTTTACGTGTAAATTTTCACCAAAAAAATATTTATAACATAACAAGGTGTTTTTTTTACGCCAACTAGATTTGGAACGATATTCCATTTCGAATGTTAATTTAAAGGAAATAAGTGATGTTAAAAAGAAATGCAGTGGCACTAGCTATTTCTTCTTTGTTTATGGTACCGGTAGTAAATGCTGTAACCATTTATGAAAATGAAAGAGGTGACTTTGTAAAACTCTATGGAGAAGTTGGTGTTGGTGGGCATATCGGTTCTAATTTTGAATATGATGAGTTTTACGCAGACCAATCCTTCATCGATGATTCTTTCGCAACCATGGGTGTGAAAGGTAAGAACGACAAGATGCATTACCGTTTAGAGCTAGATTATGAACGTGAGAATTGGGCATATGGCTCGGGTGATATGGTTCTGGCGATCGACAAAGTCTTTATTGGATACGATCTTTACAAGAGCAAGAACCAAGAGCACTACGTAGAGGTAGGTCTAACCGATACTGCATTTGATGACTACGACAAGTGGGGTGATTTTACCTTTGATACTACGGTAGAAACGGGTGAAGCAGGTGACCAAGACATGACGGCTAAGTATGAAGGTAAATACTTCGGCGTGATCAAAGTAGGCGCCTCTTACACCAACCGCGCAGAATCTTCTTCTGGCTCTGAGCTTGGCGAAGTCGTTAGTGGTTACATTGGTTACTTTGGCGATCGCTTCTCTGTGGTTGCAGGTGCGGAAGGTCGCGGCGGTTCTGATGGTAAATCGAAATACGGTGAGCAGCGTCTACTAGGTGCTGGTGCGCGCCTTGCGGTGACAGAAACATTTCACCTTGGTGTAAATGCATTCTACGAAGAAGAAGATATTGGCGAATGTACTTTATGGCAAGAGGACGATTTTTCTGGAGAAAGACAGTGTATTGGTGTGTTTAATGAGTACGAAACTCAAGAGAATAAAGGTTACCTTGCGTCTGCGAAATATCAGTTTACCGACAACTGGGAATTCACAGCATCTTACAACTTTGAAGAATATGAAAAGTGGGCGATTGATAACCGTAACGAACAAGCTGCAAGTGGCAACGATGCGCACAGTTGGGGTGATGAGCGGGTATGGGGCACATTCGGTGTTAACTACCGTCCCACGCCTTCTAGCGTGATCGCACTTGAGTGGAATACCGGTGAAGCAGCACAAGATGCGTACGCTTACGCACGCGTTTACTTCTAATTAAATCAGAGAGATATAGAAAATGAATAAGAAAATGACTCTACTTGCTGGTGCGATTAGTAGTGTACTTAGTGGTGCGGCACTGGCTGACATCAATAATATTCTGATTACAGAATATGTAGAATCGAGCGTTGATAGTTACGCAATCAACAGCGCGATTGAGATTACCAATACAGGTACCACGTCGTTCACCTTTACCGAGCATGCTCTGTATTACAGCGGTTACAAAAATAAAGTTTTAAAGCCGGATGATGCAACTCCAGTATTAAAAGGTGTCACCATTGCAGCGGGTGAAAGTATTGTTGTTGTAGGCGATAACGCGACTTCTGATTTGAAAGATGCAGTTGCAGCAAATAGTGCGACGATCGTTTATTCAGGCAGTTACGGCGGCATTGGGCATGACGCACTCAATTTTAACGGGGATGATCCAGTATGGATTGGTGCTGATGACAACCCAGATACCATTCACGACATTATTGGTGTTAGCGGCTCAACTTGGGGTAAAGAGGTTACTTTACGTCGTACTAAAGATGCAACAGCGCCAGATAGTTCGTATGTAGAACTGCATTGGGCTAACGTAGGTACGGATGTTTACGAAGACCTTGGTAAGCTGACGCTTGAAGAGCCACCAACGCCGCCGCCGCCGCCAGTAGAAGTCACAATCGCTGAAGTGCAGGGCACAGGTAAGTTCTCTCCTCTGGTTGAAGCTGAGTTTGGAACGCAATTAAAAGAAGACAAATTCTATGAGACTGAAGCGTCATACAAACTAACAGCGTATGTTGGTTACGTATTGCCAAGTGCTGGTAGTGGTCTTTCTAAAGGTTTCTTCCTTTACGATCACGATGGCAACCCGTTGACTTCAGATGGCCTGTTTGTATTCTCAAGCACTCAACCCGCAGTCGGTACAGAAGTGACTGTGGTTGGTACTGTTCGTGAATATTTTGGCCAAACACAGTTTAATATGTCAGGAAACTGGGTAGAAACTGGCAATAGCGTTACTCCTCCTAGCCCTGTTGAGTTAAAGCGTCTTCCAGAAGATGGTGCTTCCTTTGCAAATACGTTAGAGCGTCATGAGGGTATGCTCGTCAAACTTGTTGAAGATATGGATGACAACAAAGACGGCAACCAAGATATGCGCGTAACTCGTGCATTTGCTTTCGACTTCGAGCTTTACCATAAAGGCCAGTTCCGTAATAACTTGGCTCTAGCGTATGAAACACCGAACTTCCACCCGAACCAAGAGTATGTTGCAGGCAGTTTTGAATCGATCGCTAAGATTGAACAAAACCGCGATGCCACTCTGTTCCTAGACAGTGAAAAAGCCCCAAGTAACGGCAAGATCCCTTACTACGCAAACTTCAGCTACGATAATCCAATTCGTATTAATGATGGCATTAAAAACGTAGAGGGTGTGATTGCCTATACCTACGATGAATATCGCTTAGTAGTCAAGGATCCCGATGCCGGTGGTTATCAGATGACAAGTGCTGATATTACGCCGAATACGCCACGTCCAGTTTCAAGCTCTGGTGAGTACGATATCGTTAATGAAGAGTTCGATGCTGGCTTTACCGTTAAAGTTGCCACGCAAAACGTATTAAACCTGTTTAACTCTCCATACGGCGGTAGCTCAAATCAATTTGGTGATAACCGTGGTGCTGAATCGGAAGAAGAATACGAACTACAGAAAGCAAAAATTGTAGAGGCTATCTACGGTCTAGATGCAGATATTCTTGGTTTGATGGAAATCGAGAACAATGGTTTTGGTGACTTTGGTGCAATCAAGACGCTTCTAGCTTCTGTTAACGCAAAATACAATGAAGAAGATTATTCGAAGCGCGGTGATCAAGACTCGATCCATAATCGTTATGTGTTCGTTGGTTTCGATAAGAATGGCGATACCATTTTGGATCAAAACGACACCATTGGTACAGATGCTATTACGTCGGGTGTGATTTACCGTCCGTCTAAAGTTTCGATTGTGTCAGGTAAAATTATTCAAATGCCTGAGCAGCATGCTCCGCTAGTGGAATACCCTGATGGTGGCGCGATTATTGATGGTGACGGTGCCGTTCGTGAAAGTGGTGACAACTATCAACGTAATACAGTTGCGGCGACCTTCCATGTTCTCAACACTGGTAAACGTCTAACTGTTGCGATTAACCACTTGAAATCAAAAGGCTCTACTTGTCATGAAGATTGGGTTGGTTGGGAAACTTGGGCTGATTTTGATCCAGTAAATGATGACGTTCGCAACGATGACTACCAAGGCTCGTGTGAGAACTTCCGAGTATCGGCTGCATACCAGCTAGGTTCAGAAATGGCAAAGATTGGTGGCGACCAAGTGGTATTGGGTGACATGAACTCATACACCTACGAAGATCCAATGCTTGTTCTTACTGAGAACTCAACTGGCAAAGACATTTACGCATCAAGCTACACCTTTGTTGGTGATGAAGTGTTTGAAAAGAATGGTCAAAAGATCACGACAACATTTGGCTACCTAAATGCGGTTGACTTGAAAACACCGGCTGGCAAAACAGCGTGGAGTTACTCATACAACAACGAGATCGGCTCTCTGGATCACCTTCTAATCACTCCTTCATTGAAAGATCGTTTAGTTGATGCCGCTGACTGGCACATCAATGCGGCTGAATCTTCATTGAATGACTACAGCAACTACAAGAAAGCATCAGACGAAGTTTCTAACCCATTTGCTAGAGAAACACCAATTCGTTCTTCAGACCACGACCCAGCAATGGTATCGCTAGGTTACAAGTATGGTGAAGCGGGTGAGTCGAATGTGAACATTGCAGTGAAGAGTGGCCGTGCTGATATCGCATTCCCGGTTTCGGCTGATGCGAAATCTGGTGATGTAGCTGAAATCTCTATCTCTCCACGTCCACAAAATGTCTCTCTACCGAAAGTGACATTGAGTCAAGATGGCGCACAAACAGTAATGTTTGACGTGGTTGGGCTTGATACAGGTGAATACACGATTTCCATGAAGCTAATGGGGGACCGCGTTGCTGCACAAAGTGCTGGTGCATCTTCTGCTCAAGTTATTGAGTCAATGACAATGACTACCAACATTAGTAAGCAAGACTCAAGCAATGTGTCACCAGTGACTCCTGAATACGATGGTTCAGGCGGTAGCTTTGGCTTCGGTGCTCTGTTGTCACTGATGGGTCTTGGTTTCTTACGCCGTCGCAGTCAGTAATTGATGAAAGGGTTAGTAGTTATCTGCTAGCCCTTTCTTTTGAGTAAAGCTGAGGAAACACAGCGTTAACTTGGCTGATATGGATATAAATCTGTTTACCTTTGAGGTTCAAACATGAAAAAAAGTTTAATAGCGATTGCTGTTGGTGCGGTTATTGCGCCTATGGCAAATGCCAATATCATCATCTCTGAGATCACTGAAGGCTCAGGGAGTAATAAAGCAATTGAAATTGCCAATATCGGCTCTTCTTCTGCTACTTTGGATGGATATACCGTCGATCTTGCACCAAATGGTGGTGATTGGAACAGCAGTCAATCTTTAGATGGTGTGACATTGGCGTCGGGCCAAACTTACGTCATCGTCAACGCAAGCGCTGATGCTGAACTAAAAGGCAAAGGTGACGTTGAATCTACAGTAACTTACTTCAATGGTAATGATGCAGTGGCAGTGCGAAACAATGGCAGTGTTGTTGATATCGTTGGTGCTGGCGATGGCAGTAAGTTCAATGAAAACGTTACTTTACGCCGAACGGATATGTCTCCAAGTACAACTTATGATGCAGATAAGTTTGAAGTTGTAGATATGAATGATTGGAGTGATTTTGGCAAAGTTGAGCTAGGTGGCGGTGGTGCCGGTGAAGTTGTCATTACTGAATACGTAGAAGGTAGCTCAAACAATAAGGCGGTTGAACTCTATAACAATGGTTCTGAAGATATTGATCTAACAGGCTACAAACTTGTTCGTTATAAAGATGGTGATGTAAGCCCATTAGATATGGTGAGTCTTGATGGACAAACATTACCTGCGAATTCGGTATTGGTTGTTCTGCATGATTCTGCAGATATCACGTTAGATGATGGCGTTAGCTCGATTACCGGTGGTTTATACCACAATGGTGGCGACGCAGTCGGTCTGTTCAATGGCGATAGCCTAGTTGATGTAGTCGGTGCGGTTCCTACAGAGAGTGGCTGGGGTAAAGATGTCACTTTGCAAAGAAATGGTACTTCACCTTCAGCGACTTACAATGAATCAGACTGGACAGAGCTAGCGAAAGACACATTTGATGGCCTAGGCAAAGTTAATGGTTCGGTTGACCCAGACCCTGATCCAGATCCGGACCCATCGCCAGATACACTGATCAGTCAGCTTCAGGGTGATTCTTGGGCTTCTCCATACACAGACCCAGCCAACGGTAAGTTCATCTCGGATGAAACCTTCACAGTAGAGGGTGTTATCACTGCGATTCAAAGTGAAGCGCTTGATGGTGATGTTGCGGTCGGTTTCTACATGCAAGATGAAACGCCAGACAGCGATCCAAAAACTTCTGACGGTATCTTTGTTGTTGGTGATCTAACTGGCTTAAGTGTGGGGGATAAGGTTCAGGTAACTGGCCCCGTTGAAGAAAACTTTGGTTGGACTCAAATTCCTGCGACAGCGATTAAAGCAGTAGGCACAGGTTCTGTATCGGCTGTGAACCTTGAGCAAATTGCCTCAGACTCGGAATTCGATTTCACGTTAGAGCGTCATGAAGGCATGCTGGTTAACCTAACTTCTGCGGTTGATATGCGTGTTTCACGTAGCTACAGCTTGGATGAAGGACCTCAGCGTTACAATCTAGTCCTTAGCCAAGGCAAAGCTAGCGTACACCCGAACCAAGTGAACTTCCCTGGTACTGACGAAGCAGCAAAAGCGGCGGACTGTAATGATGATGCACGCCTTGTGGTTGAATCATTTAAGAAAGATACGGTTGGCGCTCCGGCATGGTACCCAGACTTTGCTAAAACCGACATTGACCAAAATGGTTCGACAGAAGACTTTATTCGTGTTGGCGACCGAGCAAGTAACCTTCAGGGTGTGCTTGGGTACTCTTATTCAGACTACCGTTTCTACGTAACAGAAGAGGCGAACAATGATACTTTCATTGCACGTGGTAATAACCGTGACTTAGCACCTAAAGTTGATGCGGGTGATGTTCGTATCGCAACGTTTAACGCCCAAGAGTACTTCAATAGCTTGCAAGGTGGTGGTGAGAGCAATGACTTCTTAGCATTTGATGCAACACCTGGTGCGCAAGATTCTACTCAGTTTGATCATCAAACCGCGAAACTTGTTGCGGCGTTAACTGCGCTTGATGCTGATATTGTTGGTTTGATGGAAGTTGAAAACAACGGCTTTGAAGAAAGCTCAGCGATTTCTTACCTAGTGACTCAACTTAATGCTGATCTTCCAGAGGCTAAGCAGTACAACATTGCTAGCAGTGAAGGACTAACAACGGTAGGTGAGCTAGCGACAGCGAACTTTGTTATTTTCCGTCCGAGCACAGTTGGCTTAGATTCGCTACAAGTGATCCCGATGCCGAAACAAGAAGTTGAAAATGGTGAGTTCACGACTCAACATGCAGCGGTTGTCCCAGTATTCTCGTTCAAAGATCGTGAAGATAAGCTTGTGGTTGCGGTTAACCACTTTGCGGATAAAGACCAAGTTTGTCTAGAAGATACATCGGATGACGACCGCCAAGGCGGTTGTGAGAATTTACGTGTGTCTGCTGCGGATTACCTAGGCAAGAAGTTGGCTGAAATGGAAGGTGAAAAAGTCATTCTTGGTAGCCTGAATACATTCAACAATGAAGATGCAATCACGGTACTGACTGACCGTTCAGGCGCACCTGAAAACTATGAGATCAAGACGGCTGAGAAAACCTTTATCGGTGACGAGTCTCTACACGAAGAAGGTGTGGTTGTTGCCGATAGTTACGGTTTTGAGAACGTAATGGAGATTGTAGATCCAAATAGCTATAACGTAGTCCAAGGAGATGAGAATGGTAGTCTCGACTACATTCTGACTTCTGCAGGACTTAAGTCGAAAGTTATCGGTGCAACTCATTGGAATATCAATGCGGGTGAATCTCAAACATTGGATGCTAAACACGAACTTGGTCAAGCATACTCTGACTCGTTCCGCGCAGCAGGTCATGATCCCGTTGTACTATCGATTGCTTTTGCCGGTAAACCAATTGACCCAGTTGACCCTGTGTTCCCAGACCCTGATCAGCCAGTACAACCCGGTACGCCAGTAGAGCTTCCTGATGAGCCTATTAACGAACCTCGTCCACAGGCTCCTATCGGTGGCGGTACCTTTAATCACTTTGTTGACCTCACTCAGTATTCAGATTCTGCTTACTTAAAAGTGGGAGACGAAGTGTCGGTGAGCTTCAATAATGCAACTCAAGCCTTTGTCGCGACCTCTTCAAATGTTCAAAAAGACGTGCTTGATCAGTTCGAAATTGCGCTGGGTTGGACGGAAGTACCTATCTCAGGTTTAGAGGTTGGTGACTACACGGTAACAACAGCTGTGGAGGGTAAAGTGATTGAAACGAAGCAAGTGTCTATTACTCAAATGAGTGATTCTGGCAGCGATGGTGGTTCATTTGGCCTAGGCGGTCTATTGAGCCTATTAGGACTTGGCTTCCTACGTCGTCGTTTTAACAAGTAACCTCATTGCATTAAGGAGTAGGGGCTTTACTGCCCCTAATTAAAAGTATGAAAAAGACACTACTGATTTTACTTATCCCGTGTACATTCAGTGTTAATGCGGCATATGAACAAGCACATGATCCACATGTTGTCGGCACGCTACCTAAGGTAACTTGTCAAACAACGATTGTTGAGCCACCAGTTCCACCAGGTGAAGTACACAATCCTGATGGCTACTACGACAGCGCATTGAACAAAACAGGCGACGAGCTGAAAGAAGCACTGAACAACATCATCTCCACTGGCGTGACGAAGTTACCATACTCATCAAGCAGCTTTGATGTTTGGGATGCTTTGGATATAACTGATGAAGATCCAAATAACAGCAGCAACGTTATTTTGATGTATACAGGTCGCTCACAAGAGAAAGGCCAGAAAACGGGTCAGGGCAACCTTGGGCAAGACAACTGGAACCGTGAGCATACCTATCCGAAATCCAATGGCGGATTTAATAACTCTAGTGCATCAGCCTACACTGATATTCATCACTTACGTCCGACAGATGAGTCGGTAAACAGTAAGCGTGGTAACTTGGAGTTTGATCAGGGGGGGAATGAAATTACCGAAGCTCCGGGGAACTACAGTGATGGCGATTCGTTTGAGCCGCGCGATGAAGTGAAGGGTGACGTTGCTCGTATGATGTTCTATATGGCAACGCGCTATGAGGGTAAAGATACCAGCGATGTATCTAACCCAGACCTTGAACTTGTGTCGAGCGTAACTAATAACGGCACTGCTTTAGGTAATGTTTGTGTACTTCTAGAATGGAATGAGCAAGACCCAGTTGATCACTTTGAATTTAATCGCAATAGCAAAATTCAAAAGATTCAGGGCAACCGTAACCCATTCGTAGATAACCCTCATTGGGGTGATACTATCTTCGAGAAAGATTGTAAGTAATCATAGTAAAGCGATATGAGGCGCCTAGTGCGCCTCTTCTTTATTGGTCTCGTTTAAATAGTAAATAAGTAGAAAGACTTGCCTTTCTAATCTCTTACTGCACAATACACCCTGTCATTTTTTCAGCACTACTACGATTTCGACCCATGTTACTTATCATCGATAACTACGACTCTTTTACCTATAACTTGTATCAGTATTTCTGTGAGTTAGGGGTCACTGTGAAAGTTGTTCGCAACGATGAGATTGATATTGCGGGCATTGAAGCGCTAAATCCTAGCCATCTTGTTATCTCGCCGGGCCCGTGTACGCCCGATGATGCGGGAATCTCTCTGCAAGTCATTGAACATTTCATGGGTAAGTTGCCTATCTTAGGTGTGTGTCTTGGTCATCAAGCCATTGCTCAAGTCTTTGGTGGTGAAGTGGTTCGAGCCAGACAAGTGATGCACGGTAAAACCTCTCCAATCCGCCACAATGGCAAGAGCGTTTTTCAAGGGCTCAATAACCCTCTAACCGTGACACGTTACCATTCTCTAGTGGTGAAAAATGGCACGCTGCCTGACTGCTTTGAACTGACGTCTTGGACGGAATTTGAAGATGGTAGCATGGATGAGATCATGGGTTATCAACACAAAACCTTGCCGATTGATGCGGTGCAATTTCACCCTGAATCGATTAAAACAGAGCAAGGACACCAGCTTCTCGCTAACTTCCTAGCACGCTAAGTGTTTAAATTTGACCCTTTCCCCGTCTAAATAAGCCAGTTAAACCTGTCAGCCCATTCGTTAAGCGTTTAAATTCGGGCTCTACGCGCCTCCCTCCCTCTGACGCCGATCACTTTTTATAACATTTCTCTCTCGCTTCGCTAAGTTTTTAGCCTATGCAAAATTATTCGCCTTATTTCCTCTCGAACCCTATATACCGCTGTGCCAGTAAGGCTTTGCTATTGCTGGTTATACGTTTAGGTAAAAAAAGCTTCATAAAACAGATTAATTGATGCATAAATAGTCATAGGTAGTGACGTTTAGCTGGTTGTTAGGGATGGCTAAAGAATAATCTACTATTGAAAAGGTTAATTAAATGTAAATATAATGCTGCAGCGGGATTATGGCGAGACAAAATATCTTTGTCTCACTTATGAACCATTACGCTTATTTGCGAAGCTTGCGGTATCGAGAAGGAATGTACGATGACAGTGGAAAATAAAGTAGAACGTAGTCTGTTTAATGAGGTGATGGTGCCTTGTTATAACCCAATGGAAATGATCCCGGTAAAAGGGGAAGGCGCACGCGTTTGGGACCAAAAAGGCCGAGAGTATATCGACTTTGCTGGTGGTATCGCTGTGAGCTGTTTGGGTCACTGTCACCCGGCAATGGTTAACGCAGTTACTGAGCAAGCAAACAAGATTTGGCACCTGAGTAACGTGATGACCAACGAACCAGCACTGCGTCTAGCGAAAAAGCTAACAGACGTATGTTTTGCAGAAAAAGTATTCTTTGCAAACTCTGGCGCGGAAGCGAACGAAGCAGCTCTAAAGCTTGCTCGTCGTTGGGCGGCGGATGTTCACGGTCCTGAGAAATCTGAAATCATTGCATTCAAACAAGGTTTCCACGGTCGTACTTTCTTTACTGTAACGGTTGGTGGTCAAGAAGCTTACTCTGATGGCTTCGGTCCTAAACCGGGCGATGTGACTCACCTGCCTTACAATGATATTGCAGCGCTAGAAGCGCACATCTCTG
This sequence comes from Vibrio sp. 14G-20, assembly GCF_026241515.1. Taxonomy (GTDB): domain Bacteria; phylum Pseudomonadota; class Gammaproteobacteria; order Enterobacterales; family Vibrionaceae; genus Vibrio. Next base: position 13,944 of record NZ_JAPHPW010000015.1, on the reverse strand, counting down.
ATCGCACTTGTGCCATCATGATGGAGCCTCTGCAAGGCGAGGGCGGTATCATTTCTCCAACGTCTGAATTCGTGAACACAGTTCGTGAACTGTGTGACAAACACAATGCACTGCTTATCTTTGATGAAGTGCAAACAGGTAATGGCCGTACTGGTAATTTCTATGCTTACCAAGGTCTAGGTGTAACACCAGACATCTTGAGCACAGCAAAATCTCTAGGTGGTGGTTTCCCTATCGGTGCAATGCTCACAACCTCTGAACTTGCGACACATCTAAAAGTCGGCACACACGGCTCTACTTACGGTGGTAACCCACTGGCGTGTGCCGTTGCTGAAGCAGTTGTTGACGTAGTAAGCCAACCTGAAACGTTGGCTGGCGTGAAAGAACGCGAAGCACTATTCCGTGATGGTTTAGCTAAGATTAACGACAAATACCAAATATTCAGTGAAGTTCGCGGTAAAGGTCTATTGTTAGGCGCTGCGCTTAATGAAGCATGGCAAGGTCGTGCTCGTGATGTATTAGTGGCAGCAGGCGAACAAGGCTTGATGGTATTGGTTGCGGGTGCAAACGTGGTTCGTTTCACTCCATCACTGGTTATTACTACACAAGAAATTGAAGAAGGTTTATCAAAACTAGACAAAGCAATCGCTACGCTAGTTTAGCCTGAGCGGCGTCATAGGAATGATCGCCATTAGAGCGATCCCATGACGTACTGCTAAAGGCCCAAGCTTCTGGTTTTGGGCCTGTTTTGCATCTGGAGGGAATATTGATGCTAGTTGTTCGCCCAATAAAATTATCTGATTACGATGCGCTGCATACCTGCGCGGTTGAATCTGGTCACGGATTCACATCTCTTCCGGTTAACGAAGAACTGTTAACCAATCGTATTACTCACTCTGAATACAGCTTTGCTAAACAAGACGTGACTGAACCCGGTGATGAAGGCTACCTAATGGTTGGCTTCGACACTGAAACGGGAGAAGTCGCAGGTACAACAGGTATCGAAGCCTCAATTGGCTGGGATGTTCCGTTTTACTCTTACCACATCAGCAAAGTGGTTCACTCATCGCAGAAGCTTGGCGTGAATAACGTCGTGAAGTTACTGACTTTCGGTAATAACTACACCGGATGCAGTGAGATCTGCACACTGTTCTTGCGCCCAGCTTTCCGTGGTGGATTGAATGGTCGTTTGATGTCGAAGTGTCGCTTCCTGATCATGTCTGAGCACCCAGAGCGTTTCTCGAAAACGATTTTTGCTGAGATGCGTGGTGTATCGGATGCAGAAGGCAATTCTCCTTTCTGGCAATGGCTGCAAGAGCACTTCTTCTCGATTGATTTCACGCTTGCCGATTACCTAACCGGTATTGGCAAAAAAGGCTTCATTGCTGACCTAATGCCAAAGCTACCTATCTACGTGAATCTATTGAGCAAAGAAGCTCAGGCGGTGATTGGAGAGGTACATGATAATACACGTCCAGCACTTAAGTTGTTGGAACGTGAAGGTTTCACCAACCGTGGTTATGTCGACATCTTTGATGCAGGCCCAACGGTTGAGTGTGATCTAAGAAACATTGAATCAGTGCGTCATGCGATTCGAGCTCAGGTTCAAATTGCAGAGCACTCCAGCTCTAAAGACTTCCTAATTGGTAATACCTCGTTTGAGAACTTCCGCGCAGTAGCTGCGAAAGGTGCGTATGACCAAGCAAGCGACACAGTGATTTTATCATCTGAAGTAGCAAGCGCTCTTGAAGTAAAAGAAGGCGAATACGTTCGCATGTTGGCTCAATAAGAGCGGCGATTATCTGTCGAAGATTTTAAGGATAGAAGTATGACTCAGTGGATAGCAGGACAATGGGTGGCAGGTCAAGGTGACGCCATGACATCAGTAAGCCCATACAACAACGAAGTAGTGTGGCAGGGTGATAGTGCAACACCGGCGCAGGTTGAATCTGCAGTAGCAGCGGCGCGTGAAGCGTTTCTAGTTTGGAAAAAACTGAGCTTTGCGGAGCGCGAAGCGGTCGTGTTGAAGTTCGCAGAGAAAGTGAAAGAGAACAGCGAAGAGATCGCGCAAATTATCGCAAAAGAGACGGGCAAACCTATGTGGGAAACTCGCACTGAAGCGGGTGCGATGGCTGGCAAAATTGCTATCTCTATTCGTGCTTACCACGAGCGTACTGGTGAAGCTTCACGTGAAGCGGCAGGCAACCAAATCGTACTTCGTCACCGTCCATTGGGCGTGATGGCGGTATTTGGTCCTTATAACTTCCCAGGTCACCTACCGAACGGTCATATTGTTCCAGCTCTGCTATCGGGTAATACCGTAGTATTCAAACCTTCAGAGCAGACACCTTGGACGGGTGAGTTCGCAATGAAGCTATGGCAAGAAGCGGGTCTTCCTGCTGGCGTAATCAACTTAGTGCAAGGCGCGAAAGAGACTGGTATCGCTTTGGCGGATGCTAAAGGTCTTGATGGCGTGCTATTCACAGGTAGTGCCAATACTGGTCATATCCTTCACCGTCAATTCGCGGGTCAACCGGGTAAGATGCTGGCACTAGAGATGGGCGGTAATAACCCAATGGTGATCAGTGACCAATTTGGTGATGCTGACGCGACGGTTTATACCATTATCCAATCGGCTTTCATCAGTGCAGGTCAACGTTGTACATGTGCACGTCGCTTGTATGTTCCTGTTGGAGAGAAGGGCGATCAACTGCTTGATAAGCTCGTTGCGGCTACCTTGAAGATTCGTGTCGATCAGCCATTCGCTGAGCCAGCACCTTTCATGGGTCCACAGATCTCTGAAGCGGCGGCTAAGTTCATTCTGGACGCGCAAGCTAACTTGCAATCGCTAGGTGGTGTAAGCCTAGTCGAAGCAAAAGCGGGCGAAGCGGCGTTTGTTTCTCCGGGTATTATCGATGCAACCAACATTGCTGAGTTGCCAGATGAAGAGTACTTCGGCCCATTGTTGCAAGTGGTTCGTTACCAATCGTTAGAGCAAGCCGTTGAATTGGCTAATGACACGCGCTTTGGTTTGTCTGCCGGTTTAGTTTCAACCGACGATTCAGAGTGGGAATACTTCGTTGACCATATCCGCGCGGGTATTGTTAACCGTAACCGCCAGCTAACAGGCGCAAGTGGTGATGCACCATTTGGCGGCCCGGGTGCTTCAGGCAACCTACGCCCAAGTGCTTACTACGCGGCGGACTACTGTGCTTACCCAATGGCGTCAATGGAAGGCGGTGAAACTCAACTTCCAGCAACGTTTAGCCCGGGTATTGAGCTTTAAATCTAGACTAATGAGTTTTAGGCTCATGCGTTAAGTTTGAAATAGGAAGTGGTGTTATCGCTTCCTTTTTCCATCACGTCCGACACCTAGATTGGGCGGTAGATAATAATAGAAAAAGTATGTCACAGGCTGATGGCTGCTGACTCTGTGTCTCAGCCTCTCCCTTTCTAATCCAAATTACTAGCTTGCTAGAACCTCTGACAAGGAGTCACCATGACGCCCGATCTACTCTTTAAATCACTATGGGATGATTACATTCATAGGCTTTGTCCATCGGCTGAGAAAGTACACCACTTGCTGAAAGAAGACGAAGCACTGATTAACGATCACATTGCACTGCGTACTTTCAATGTTGCTCCGCTGGGTATTGAAACATTGGCTAAGCCTTTCCTTGAGCTAGGTTATAAAGCGTGTGGCGATTACCTGTTTGAGAGCAAGAAGTTAGTGGCTAAGCACTATGAACACCCAGATCCAAACCAACCAAAAGTGTTCATTAGTGAGTTGAAGGTAGAAGAGTGCTCAGGTGAGTTACAACAGATCGTTGCTAAGTTGGTTGAGCAAGTCGATGCAAGCAAGCTTCAAGGTCATGAATTCCTGTTTGGCGGACGCCTTTGGGATTTAAGCTTCGCGGATTTCCAAGTGCTTGCAAAAGAGAGTGAGTACGCGTCTTGGTTAGCGGCTCATGGTTACGGTGCCAACCACTTTACGGTGAGCGTAAACCAACTCAATGCCTTTGATGAAGTTCAGGCCGTGAATGACTATTTGAGCGAATCAGGCTTTACTATCAATGCATCTGGTGGTGAGGTTAAAGGCTCTCCAGAGGTCTTATTAGAGCAATCATCAACAATGGCAGACAAAGTCCCAGTTTCATTTGTTGAAGGCAATGAGATGATTCCTGGTGGCTTCTATGAGTTCGCTAAGCGTTATGCGATGGCCAGCGGTGAGCTTTACACAGGTTTTGTGGCGGCATCGGCTGATAAAATCTTTGAGAGCACCAACGGTTAAAGAAAGATTGGAGCACGGGATTTGCCCTAGAGATGCGGGTACGCTTTGCTTCGAGAGTGTTTGCGCTTGGACGCGGGAGGTGCTCCATTCGCATCAAGCATCTGCTCTCTAGATCTTTAGAGAACAAAAAAGCCACCAAATTTGCATTTGGTGGCTTTCAAATTTTTGGCTCAGTTAATCGAGATTAACGAGTGCCGTATACCACGATAGTTTTACCGTGTGCAGAAATTAGGTTCTGCTCTTCTAGCATCTTCAAGATACGACCTACTGTCTCACGAGAACAACCAACGATCTGGCCAATCTCTTGACGAGTGATCTTGATTTGCATGCCGTCAGGGTGAGTCATTGCATCTGGCTGTTTCGCTAGGTTTAGTAGCGTTTGAGCGATACGACCTGTTACGTCAAGGAATGCTAAGTCACCAACCTTTTGGCTAGTTACTTGTAGACGGTTTGCCATTTGCGCTGAAAGGCGCATTAGGATATCCGGGTTCACTTGGATAAGTTGACGGAATTTCTTGAAAGAAATCTCAGCTACTTCACAAGGAGATTTAGCACGAACCCAAGCAGTACGCTCTTGGTCTTCTTCGAATAAGCCAAGCTCACCGATGAAGTCGCCTTGGTTTAGGTAAGAAAGAATCATTTCCTTACCTTCTTCGTCTTTGATAAGAACTGCCACAGAACCTTTAACGATGTAGTACAAGGTTTCTGCCTTTTCACCAGCATGAATCAAAGTACTTTTTGAAGGGTACTTATGAATATGACAGTGTGAAAGGAACCACTCTAATGTTGGATCGGTTTGAGGTTTACCTAGAACCATAATATCTCACTTCCTCTGCAGGGTATGCTTGCCGCTTTCCGTGTTTTAGCTAAGCCTGGATTGACTTGTAGGATAAGAGCACTCGTTGAGTGCTGCAAGCTATCTTGTGTTTCGTTTAAGAATAGTATCCTTTTTCAGGTACTATTTCTTGATTTTAATCGTGACCAAGCTACGATTTTTTACGCAAAATTGTGCACATGATCACGGTATGAAAAGTAATCAACCAGAATGTCGTTTTGTTAACCTATTTTTCCGGTTTCGATGAGTTGTTGCAGGATCGGCCTCACAATGAGCTCCATAGCAAAACTCATTTTGCCGCCTGGCACCACGAGCGTGTTATGACGAGACATAAATGATCCATCGATCATAGCCAGAAGGTAGGGGAAATCGACGTTTTTGATGCCACGCAAACGTATAACTACGAAGCTTTCGTCTAAACTTGGAATCCCTTTCGCATTAAGTGGATTCGATGTATCTACGGTTGGAACACGCTGAAAGTTGATGTGAGTACGCGAAAATTGCGGGGTAATATAGTTAAGGTAATCATCCATCGAGCGAACAATAGAGTCCATTACTGCTTCACGAGAATGACCACGATCGCGGGTGTCGCGAACGAATTTCTGGATCCATTCCAAGTTGACGATAGGTACCATGCCGATCAGCAAGTCGACGTGTTGAGAAACGTTAATGTCGCCGTCAACCACACCGCCGTGTAGGCCTTCGTAAAACATCACATCGGAATTTTCAGGGATTTCTTGCCATGGCGTGAAGGTGCCGGGCATTTGATTGTAAGGCACGGCTTCATCGAAGGTGTGCAGGTAGCTTCTTACTTTACCTGTACCTTCGTTACCGTATTTACGGAAGAATTCTTCTAGCGCACCAAAGTCGTTGGCTTGTGGACCAAAGTAGCTGATGTGCTTACCTTGCTCGCGCGCTTTACGGATCTCGACATCCATCTCTGGGCGAGTGAAGCGATGGAAACTATCCCCTTCAACCCAAGCTGCCTTCACGTCCATCATATTGAACATTTTACGGAAGGCTTCTGAGGTGGTGGTGGTGCCGGCTCCAGATGAACCCGTCACCGCAATAATTGGATGTTTAGCGGACATGACAACCCTTGTCTTTTGAGTAACTTACTTGTTAGCAATCGTTTACCACTATAACACGGCTCCTTTATGAGCGCAGCTTAGAAGCGTTTTGTGACTTGAATATCAACGGTTTCATGGAGCTCAGAAAACACGATGCTGACTTCTCCTGAAGCTAATTGATGTTTCACTTGGTCAATCTTGTTTTGCAGTGAAACTTCTACGTCGCCGTAGTCTGTGCCTTCACGCAGCACGAACTCTTTGATGAGGTTTTCCAGTGTCTCTGGCGCAATGTCTTGCCATGGGATGATCATAAATACTTCTCTCTTTTATGTTCATAGATATGTTTATTGATGTAGAAATGCGTGTGCTTAGTAATGTTTTGCTTCTATTTACTAACGCTCGGTCATTATGCCGAACCTTGGATACTTTCATAGTAGGCAGGCAAGGCTTCTTCTAGCCAAAACCTTGGCTTGAGTGTGCTGCCAGTAATAAACCCAACATGCCCACCTTTTTGAAACAGTCGATAATCGATGTTGTCGGGTAGAACGAATTTTGGAATCACATCATCGGTCATGAAAGGGTCGTCTTTGGCATGAATGATCTGAGTTGGCAGTTTGATCTTATTGAGCTTAGGCAACGCAGAACATTGCGCATAATAATCTTGTGCATTTTTGAATCCATGCAGAGGCGCAGTGATTCGTTCATCAAACTCATACAGTTTGGTGATGTTCTTGATGTCTTCAGCGGTGATGCCAAGTTTTTCCTGTAGTAGGTTAACTTTTTTTAGCGCATTCGACTTTAGAGAGTTGAGCAAGTACTTCTTATAGAGCTTGGAGAAACCGCGCTCAATGCGACTAGAGCAACACGCTAAGTCAAAAGGAGCAGATACGATTGTCGCCGCTGACAGTAGGGGGTCGTCTGCGTACTCAGCCAAATAGTTTGCTAGCATGTTTCCCCCTAAGGATATACCAACCGCAACCTTAGGGTTATTCGGAAACTGGGCGTGCAGGTGTCTTAAGAAAAAGCGTGCATCTTCGACTTCACCTGAATGGTAAGCGCGAGCCAAGCGATTCGGTTTTCCGCTGCAACCTCTGAAGTGCATCATCACGGACAACCAACCATCCTTAGCAAACGCGTTCATCAGTCCATTAGCGTATGGGCTCTCAAAGCTACCTTCTAAACCATGGAATAGAACGAATATAGGTTTGTTGCTTCGGTCATCGTTATCTGGGATGTCACCGTCTGGTGATTCGCTCCAAGCAAGATCAAGAAAGTCACCATCGGGTGTTTCTAAGGTTTGCCAGTGAGGATTAAACAGCGCCTGCTTTCTAATAAACCTTGGCACTAAGGTTTGTAAGTGCGGGTTAGAGAGACCAGCGGCTGCGGTAAATATTGTCATAAAAACGATCCATGCTTCTTTTATGGGCTTTGATAACGTGTTGAGCTTGTAACGGAACGCCCACGTTTTATTCGAGCTTGGTTGATTCTCGGCATAAGCGCAAGGCTTTCACTTAACGAGATACAAAACAAGCTAAGGGTAACTGGTTGAGTAATATCAAGGTTAGGAGTGTTAAATACTTCATGGTGCGTATTAGTTAGCAAATGTACATGAAGAGCGAACGCACACCGTTAAGCTTGGATCTTGATTGCATAAAAAGGAAAGAGAACGAGCTAGGGCTGAGGTGCTGGTTCAGAAAAAGCGTTGTAGAGGTTCTCGGCCCCTAATAAACGACAGTATTGAAACGTGAGCGGTGATTGCTGGTTAGCGTACAGTTGTAGGGAGTTTATACAGTCGACAAGATCGGCTTGTTGTTGCTTCTCAAGCTGTAACTCAAACTGCAAGGCTTCACGGTATAGCGAGTCAAGAACGTGTGCTTTGAGGTGTTTACGCAGCTCTCTATAACTATGAAGCAGGGGTTCAGAGCGGCTCAAGCACTGTTGCACCTTGTGCCACTCTTCTTCAGCAAAAGACAATTGATGCTCATCAAGCCATTTGAGAAGCAGCAGTAGATTGACGTTGCCGTGGAACTGGTTTTGCAAAGCTAGGCACGCATCCTTTACACCGCGCACACTGTAATACTGAAGGCTAAATTGCCATAGTCGTTCCAGTGTTAGTGATATTGGGGCGTGCTCTGGGCTCATAAGCTATCCATATCCAGTTCCATCTGCTCAAGCTCTTCTTGAGTGGAGATCCAATCCATTTCAACTTCTTCTAGCTGTGACTTACTGCTCGCTTGTAGAGCGAGTACTTTATTCAGTTTAGCCTTATTTTCAGCTTCATACAGTGAAGTGTCGGATAATTCTTGTTCAGCTTTTTCGAGAGATAGTGTCAGCTTATCCATTTGCTTTTCAAATTGAGTCAGCTTTTTACGCAGTGGTGCCGTCAGTTTACGGAACTCGGCTTCTTTACGTTTCTGCTCTTTTTTCGCGGCTGCACTGTTGGCGCCGTCTTTTGCTGGTGCCAATGCTTGTGCTTCTTTGCGCTCAACTTTCTGTTGTTCGGTTAGCCATTTGTAGTAATCGCTTAGATCACCATCAAACGGTGCTACTTGACGGTCGTGTACCAAATACAAGTCATCGGTAGTTGCACGCAGTAGGTAACGGTCGTGCGATACGATAACCATTGCACCTTCAAATGTCTGCAATGCAAAAGTCAGAGCCTGACGCATGTCGAGATCCAAGTGGTTGGTTGGTTCATCGAGTAGCAATAGGTTCGGTTTTTGCCATACCAGAAGCGCCAGAACTAAACGCGCTTTTTCACCACCTGAGAAGGGGGCCACTTTATCGAGCGCTTTTTCACCTTGGAAACCGAAGCTACCTAGGTAATCACGCAGTTGTTGCTCTGTGTGCTTAGGGGCAATCTGCATCATGTGTTGCAGTGGTGTTTCTTCTGGGTGCAGAGTCTCTAATTGGTGCTGTGCAAAGTAACCAATTTTTACGCCTTGTGAATAGCTCAGCTCACCGCCTTGTTGTTTTAGTTCGCCAGAAAGCAGTTTAATCAACGTTGATTTACCAGCACCATTTCGGCCAAGTAGACCAATGCGACTGCCCGGTACTAGGTTCAGGCGAATCTTCTCTAGAATCAGATTGTCATCATAACCGGCAGAGACCTCGTCCATCATCATGATTGGGTTTGGCAGTGCGTCTGGTTCTCTAAACTCAAAGCTGAATGGGTTATCAAACTGAGCAGGTAGTACTTGTTCCATTTTCTCTAGCGCTTTAATGCGGCTTTGTGCTTGGCGAGCCTTTGAAGCTTTGTAACGGAAACGGTCAATGTAGCTTTGCATGTGAGACATCTGTTTCTGCTGCTTTTGGTACATCGCTTGTTGCAGAATCAGTTTTTGCGCTCGTTGGGTTTCGAACGATGAGTAGTTACCCGTGTACTCATTGAGCTGCTGATTTTCAACATGCACGATGCGGTTGACGATAGGGTCTAAGAAGTCTCTATCGTGCGAGATAAGCACTAGCGTGCCAGGGTAGCTTTGTAACCAACGCTCTAGCCACATTACTGCGTCTAAATCCAAGTGGTTGGTAGGTTCATCGAGTAGCAGTAGGTCACTGCGACACAGTAGGGCTTGCGCTAGGTTCAAACGCATACGCCAACCACCTGAGAATTGAGTCAGGTTCCATGTCATTTGTTCTTGGCTAAAGCCTAGGCCGTCCAGTAACTCGGCAGCGCGCGCCTTGATACTGTAACCACCAATGGTTTCAATCTTGCCGTGGATCTCTGCTACCAATGTGCCGTTGTCGGCTTGTTCCGCTTTCTCTAATTGATCTTCAAGGCCGCGGTATTCTCGGTCGCCATCAATCACATATTCAATGGCTGTTCTTTCTAATGCAGGTGTTTCTTGAGCAACCCAAGCCATTTCCCAATGGGCAGGTTTACTGAATGAGCCTGCATCAATAGACAGTTCGTCCTTAATTAAGGCGAATAGCGTAGATTTACCACAGCCGTTTTTACCAACCAAACCGATCTTGTCGCCAGGGTGAAAAGTCGCAGATGCTTGGTCGAGGAGTGGCTTACCGCCGCGTAGCAATTGAATATCAGAGAAAGTAATCATAATTGAAGTAGCATAGAAATTAGAGGTGAACAGACGCCTGCATAGTAGGCTGAAACCAGATAAAAGTCGATCACAATGCAATTTGCGTTATGATGCCAATAACATATTAATAACTTTTATTTAAATTCTAGTGGCCTTGCCACCGTTTAGCCCTTAAAGGAATGTTTCAAAGGAATGAGTATTACTCCCTCGATAGACAAACCCGTGCCAAAGGTATTAGTGATCTATGCACACCCAGAGCCGCAAACCTCTATCGCTAACCAGATTATGGTTAAAAAGATAGAGTCGCTTGGGAATGTTAAAATTCACGATCTTTATGCCCTCTATCCTGACTTCTTTATTGATGTGCCTTATGAGCATGAACTGCTTCTGCAGTACGATGTGATTGTGTTCCAACATCCTTTGTTTATGTACTCATGCCCTTCGTTATTGAAGGAATGGTTTGACCGAGTATTAGGCAAGGGCTTTGCGTTTGGTGAGCAGAGTGCACTTAAGGGTAAGCATTGGCGCAGTGTTATCACCACGGGTGGTAAAGAAGAGGCGTTTGGTGCTGCAGGCTATAATAAATATCCATTACAAGAGATCTTGCAACCATTCGAGCTCACCGCTTCTTTGTGTCAAATGAATTGGATATCCCCTTTGGTTTTACACTGGGCACGAAATGTCACCGATATGACGCGTTACCAACACGCCGAAGCGTATCGAAACTGGTTGCGAGACCCGCTACAAGATATAGGAGCAGATGATGGCTCTGACTAATGATTTTCTACAAAGTAGCGTTATATTTTTAGCGGCGGCTGTGGTTGCGGTTCCTATCGCGCAGCGAGCAGGCTTAGGTTCAGTATTAGGTTACTTATTAGCGGGTGTTGCTATTGGTCCATGGGGGCTTGGCCTAATTAGTGACGTAGAGGCGATTCTACATTTCTCTGAGTTCGGGGTGGTGCTGCTGCTCTTCCTTATTGGTTTAGAGCTTAATCCCAAAAAACTGTGGCAGATGCGGGCGCCTATTCTCGGCTTAGGTGGTGCGCAAGTGTTGATCACCACTCTGATTATTACCGCCATTGCCTGTCTGTTCGGATTAACTTGGCAAACTAGCCTCGTGATAGGTATGGGGTTAGCCCTATCTTCGACAGCCATCGCCTTGCGCGTTATTGAAGAGCGAGAGCTTGGTGGTAAAGAAGCGGGACAGTCAGGTTTTGCAGTTTTACTTTTTCAAGATATTGCAGTAATCCCTATGTTAGCGGTGTTACCTCTGCTTGCGGGTAATACGGGCGGTAGTTGGGCTGACATGTTGTGGATGCTAGGCGGCGTGATTGGCTTACTTGTTGGTGGTCATTTCTTACTGAGACCACTATTCCGCTATGTAGTCATGAGCGGTGTGCGTGAGTTGTTTACCGTTGCAGCGCTGCTATTGGTGATTGGTATTGCCGTCATCATGCAGCAGATTGGTTTGTCGATGGCGCTGGGTACTTTCTTAGCGGGTGTTCTTCTGGCTGAAAGTGAATACCGACATGAGCTTGAAATTGCGATTGACCCATTCAAAGGGTTATTGCTTGGCCTGTTCTTTATCTCTGTGGGTATGGCAGTGAACTTAGGTTTACTAGCCGAAAGCCCATTCGCGATACTGATTGCAGTTTGTGCGTTGGTCGTGTTGAAAGGTTTGGTACTGTATGCACTTGCCCGTATCTTTGGTACACAGACAAAAGCGCGTAGCCGAATGGCGATGATTCTCAGCCAAGGTGGTGAGTTTGCTTTCGTTATTTTTACCGCAGCAAGTGCGCAGGGCATCTTGAGTGGCGAACAAGTGTCGTTCTTATTGGTCGTGGTGAGTTTATCTATGGTGACTACGCCATTGATGCTTAAGCTGCAAGACCGATTCTTTGCTCGTCAACTTAACCAAATCAGCGAAAGTGCGATGTCTTCGGATGTGGTCGATCGCAGCCCTCGAGTGATCATTGCTGGCTTTGGTCGTTTCGGTCAGATCATAGGTCGTTTGATGTACGCCAATAAGATTCGTATCACCGTCCTTGAAAGTGATGCCAGCCAAATACATATCCTTAGAAAATTCGGCTACAAGGTATTTTATGGTGACTCTACTCACCTAGAGCTATTACGCGCAGCCGGTGCTGATAAAGCAGAAGCGATTGTGTTGTGTACTGACTCCCCTGATGAAATCATGAAAACCGTCGATTTATGTAAGCAGCACTTCCCGCGCTTAAAGATCTTAGCGCGTGCACGAAGCCGTGTTGAAGCGTATCAATTACTTAACCACGGTGTGAGTAACTACTCTCGTGAAACCTTCCTTGGAGCATTGGATTTAGGGCGTCAAACATTGACTGAACTTGGCATGCATCCATATAAAGCGAAGCGAGCCGAAGCACACTTTAGAAAGTTGGATAATGGTATGCTGAAAGAGTTGTTGCCTCAGCATAACGAAGATGCCGAGTTAGCCCAAAGAGCGAAAGAGGCTCGTAAAGAGCTTGAGGAGATCTTTGGACACGAGATGGAAAACGATCACCAATCTCGAAACTATTGGCAGTAGCTTAAAGTGATAACTAGTGCTTGAGCTTAGGAATAGAGCTTGGGCATAGAAGTAATAGATCATAGAACCAATCTAATAATAAACGCGGTCTCTGCTTAACGTCTAATAGAGTGAGTGGGAAGAACCGCGAATCTAGAGTAGTAAAGGATATGAACGTGAAACAGAAAAAACGCTTTATCGCAGGGGCGAACTGCCCAAGTTGCAACACTCAAGACACACTCCGTTGGTGGATTGAAAACAATATCGAGCTGGTGGAATGTGTCGATTGTGACTTCTCAGAACAGCGTAAACCAAAAACTGTAGAGAAATCTGAACACGCGAATCAAGAAATGATCGGTATTTTTAAGCCAGAATGATTGAGTTTCGTTAATTGATCCCCATAATATCCCGGTACAGAATTTTTCCTAAGCTCAACTGTTCGAGCTTAGTCCAAACCTCCTTGGAGCTCTCATGAAAATTGAAAAGAACGTAGTAGTTAGTGTTGCATATCAAGTGAAACTTGAAGATGGCGTAGTAGTTGACCAATCAACTGCAGAAGCTCCACTAGATTACCTTCACGGTCACAACAACCTAATTACAGGTCTTGAAAAAGAGCTTGAAGGCAAAGTAGCTGGCGATAAGTTCTCAGCAACTGTTACTCCAGAAGACGCGTACGGCGATCACAACGATGACCTAGTTCAACGTGTTCCTGCTGACGTGTTCCAAGGTGTTGAGCAAATCGAAGTTGGCATGCGTTTCCTAGCGGATACTGACCAAGGTCCAATCCCAGTTGAAGTGACTGAAGTAGACGGCGACGAAGTTGTTGTTGACGGTAACCACATGCTAGCCGGCCAAACTCTAACGTTTGACGTTGAAGTTGTAGCGGTACGTGAAGCGACTGAAGAAGAAGTTCAACACGGTCACGTTCACCAAGAAGGCGGCTGTGGCAGCCACGGTCACGATCATGACCACGAAGGCGGTTGCTGTGGTGGCGAAGGCCACGACCACAGTGAAGAGAAAAAAGACGGCTGCTGCGGCGGCGGTAGCTGTGGTTCCCACTAATACCGAATTAGCGGTTTAGATTAAGAATCTTGAAAGCCTCCCTTGTGGAGGCTTAATTATATGGTCCGCCTCACTCTCAAGCCATTAAGCTTAGAGTAGGCTCT
>NZ_JAPHPW010000014.1 GCF_026241515.1 Vibrio sp. 14G-20 | reverse complement strand
CAACTCCGTTATTACTTAATTGTAGTTGCAATAACGGGGCGGACCATACATTTTTTGTTTCTGATGACAGAAGCCTGACTTTAAAACCTTACCTTTCGTGCGTCTTAAAGTTGGAGCTAGAAAATGAAAGCAAACCTTAAAGGTTTTACTCTTATCGAGTTGATTGTTGTTATCGTCATTATTGGTGTTTTAGCGGTTGTTGCAGCACCTAGGTTTTTAAACATACAACATGATGCTAGGGCTTCGGTTATGGAAGGATTGGGAGCATCTGTCCATACTGCGGCTGATTTGGCGTTTGAAAAAGCCGCCGTGGAAGGTATGGAAGACCAAGAATCATATTTGATTCCTGAGTATGGGCGAGTGAAGTTTGGTTACCCCGCGGTTGAAAAAGGGGGAATGGAAAACTTTTTAGCGATTGATTCAGGGTTTCATGACCTGACTACTGAGTGGACATGGGCAGCGCATAATAATGGCTCAGTGAGTGACCCAGACCTGTGGCTGATTACCCGGTCGGAATATTTGTCGGACGTTCTTCCTAATGACTTCAATACCGCTATCGAGAGGACCCAATGCTACCTGAAATACACGGCCGCAATGGAAGCAAATGATGACTACCAAGTGGAAGTTTTCACAGACGGCTGTTAGTTGCTTTAGTTAGATAGTTAAGAAAAAAAAGAGCTCTTAGGAGCTCTTTTTTTGGTTTTTATTCGGTCTCGTCGGTGACGACCCGCTTGTCTGGATCTGCTAATTCGCTAGCACAGTGCTTGCAATACATCGCGTCCGAATCATGACCCGCTCGGTTGCAGTTAGGACACTTAACCAACTCTTTGTGTGAGTTCATCTCATTACTGAGTTCTGCGGTAATGATCCCGGTTGGCACCGCTAAGATAGAGTAACCCAACAGCATGGTAAGTGAAGCGATCGCTTTACCTAACGCGGTTTGGGGGATCATGTCACCGTAGCCAACCGTAGTGATGGTTACAATTGCCCAATAAATACTGTGGGGAATACTGGTGAAGCCATTTTCTGGTCCTTCAATAACAAAGATCAGAGCACCAAAGATTACGACTAAGATACCTACAGTGCTAAAGAAGATCAGTATCTTCCGTCTCGCCATCAAAAGTGAACGCAGTAATATGTTGGAATCTTGAAGGTAGCGAACTAGCTTTAGGATTCGGAAAATACGCATCACACGTAGCAGCCTTACCACACCCATAAATGAAGCGCCTGGGAAGATGATCGCTAGGTAGGTTGGAAGAATCGCCAATAGGTCAACGACACCATAAAAGCTGGTGGCATAAGATTTTGGTTTCGGAGAAC
This sequence comes from Vibrio sp. 14G-20, assembly GCF_026241515.1. GTDB lineage: Bacteria > Pseudomonadota > Gammaproteobacteria > Enterobacterales > Vibrionaceae > Vibrio. Next base: position 143,819 of record NZ_JAPHPW010000014.1, on the reverse strand, counting down.
AATATAGTCGCAGTAAGTATTCGAGCGTAAAGAGGGCTGTAAAACTGTATTCAATGTAGCGAAGCTCTTGCGACCACTCTGTCATGACGTTGGGGATCGATTCTAAGATCAGCACCAATAGTGAAACTAATATTGCAATGATCAATGATATATCAAATGCACGCCCAGCTGGCGTATGAGTACCAAAGATAATGACGTACAAATGATGCTTAAGAGGCTGACGTGACATAGGTTAAGGATCATCTTTTGTTAAATATATTAACTGTGATTATACAAGCTTCATAATAATGAGGCGAGTGAAAGCCCAATCACTTTACTCGCCTCATCTATATTTCAATATTGTTGCCCTTTATAGAGCAACCGAAATACCGCTAAACGTTATGCCAAACCTGGGAACAGATTACGTAGGCCATTGGCGATGAACTCGATGCCCAATGCGCCAAGAATTAAGCCCATGATACGTGTAATAACGTTGATACCCGTTTGCCCTAGGAAGCGAACGATAACCGGCGCTGAACGGAACAAAAGCCAAGAGCAGGTTGCGAAAGCAATAATACTAATACCTATGCCTACTGTATCAATAACAGCAGGGTAGCGAGATCCATAAACAATGGTCGAGCTGATTGCACCCGGACCTGCCATTAGCGGCATAGCAAGTGGAACAACGCCGATTTGCTCTTTGCTGATGTATTCTGATTTCTCTTGCTTGTTCTGTTTATCTTCACCGAGCTTACCGCTCATCATCGAAAACGCGATGCTCAGTAATAGCAAGCCACCAGCAACACGAAATGAGTCTAGTGAAATACTGAACATATCAAGCAGCATTTGCCCCGCAACAAGCGACACAATCAAGATCACGGCAACAGCAATGTTTGCTTGCAAGGCTGTCCTGTTCCTCTCTTCCGGCGGCATATGAGCCGTAAGAGAAACAAAAACAGGCATGATGCCGATAGGGTTTACGGCAGCAACAAGCCCAAGGAAGAATTGCATAAAGATTGCGAGTTCTAAGCCTTGCATGAGAGCGATCTCCAGTTAGCGTACTTTAAGGTTGAAGGGTTGATCTGTGAATAGTCTAGGCGCGTAATGTAAGGGACAAACCAAATTTTCACGAATGAAAAAAACTAACTTGAAATAGGCGATTCTTTTTAGAAAAACTAATTGAATCTCACTTTTGTTTTAGCCTTGTTGCGAGCTAGTCGTTAGTGTTTTATTTTGTGACTTCTTATTGAGTAACTGTTAACTCGCGCACGAAATTAATAAAAATTATGTCAGAATCTAGCCCGTGCAACGGTATGGATATACTCTCAGTAGCACGAATATAGCTGTATACATGTAATTTAACGGACTAAAAATGAAACTTTTTTACATTTTATTACGCTATGTAAAAAAAAATTGTCTGTTTGCTTGTTTTTTGCGCGTACGAAAAGTGTGGCTTTAATCTAAGTAAATCATGATCTTAAGTTCACTTTTGCGATTGCCTTACTACTTTCTGGTTAATTCTTTTTGGGTAACTGATCTGGGTCAATTTTTTTCACACCGTGAAATAATATACTCAGCCCTGAAAGCAATTTACTAAGAACGCTGATGTTTAAGGTTAAAGGCAAGCAGCGAATTTAATAAAAAGTTTTTAATATTTATTATTTTAGGAGATCCACCATGCCTGTAACTAACCTAGCGGAACTTGATGCTCTAGTAGCACGCGTTAAAGCAGCACAAGAAGAGTTTGCTACATTCTCTCAAGAGCAAGTAGACGCAATCTTCCGCGCAGCTTCTCTTGCTGCTAACCATGCTCGTATTCCTTTGGCTCAACAAGCCGTTGCTGAATCTGGAATGGGTATTGTTGAAGATAAGGTTATCAAAAACCACTTTGCATCTGAATTTATCTACAACAAATACAAAGACGAAAAAACATGTGGCATCTTAGAAGAAGATGACAACCTAGGCACAATGACAATCGCTGAGCCTGTAGGTATCATCTGTGGTATCGTTCCAACAACGAACCCAACTTCTACAGCAATCTTCAAGTCTCTAATTTCTCTTAAGACACGTAACGGTATCATCTTCTCACCACACCCACGTGCAAAGAACTCAACTAACGACGCTGCTAAACTTGTTTTAGACGCGGCTGTTAAAGCGGGCGCTCCAAAAGACATCATCGGTTGGATCGACCAACCATCTGTAGAGCTTTCTAACGCGCTGATGAAGCACGACGGTATTGCGCTTATCCTAGCTACTGGTGGTCCAGGCATGGTTAAAGCAGCATACTCTTCAGGTAAGCCTGCTATCGGTGTTGGTGCTGGTAACGTTCCTGTAGTTATCGATGAAACAGCTGACATCAAACGTGCTGTAGCATCTATTCTTATGTCTAAAACATTCGACAACGGCGTTGTATGTGCTTCTGAGCAAGCTGCAATCGTTGTTAGTGAAGTTTATGACGAAGTTAAAGAGCGTTTCGCTTCTCACAAAGCTCACGTTTTATCTAAAGCTGACGCTGATAAAGTACGTAAAGTGCTTCTTATCGACGGCAACCTAAACGCTAAAATCGTAGGTCAACCTGCTCCAGCAATCGCTGAAATGGCTGGTGTTAAAGTTCCTGCTGATACAAAAGTACTTGTAGGTGAAGGTCTTGGTAAAGTTTCTTACGATGACGAATTCGCTCACGAGAAACTATCTCCAACTCTAGGTCTGTTCCGCGCAGACGACTTCGAAGACGCAGTTGCTCAAGCGGTAACTATGGTTGAAATCGGTGGTATCGGCCACACATCTGGTCTTTACACTAACCAAGATACTAACGCAGACCGCATCCGTTACTTCGGTGACAAGATGAAGACGGCTCGTATCCTAATCAACATCCCTACTACTCACGGTGGTATCGGTGACCTGTACAACTTCAACGTTGCACCTTCTCTAACTCTAGGTTGTGGTTCATGGGGTGGTAACTCTATCTCTGAGAACGTAGGTCCTAAGCACCTTATCAACAAGAAAACTGTAGCGAAGCGAGCTGAAAACATGTTGTGGCACAAACTACCTAAGTCTATCTACTTCCGTCGTGGTAGCCTTCCAATCGCAATGAGCGACCTAGAAGGTAAGAAACGCGCATTCCTAGTAACTGACCGTTTCCTATTCAACAACGGTTACGCAGATGACGTAGTTAGCCTGCTTAAAGCACAAGGCATCGAAGTTCAAACTTTCTTCGACGTAGAAGCGGATCCAACACTATCTGTTGTTGAGAAAGGCGCTGAAGCAATGAAGAGCTTCCAACCTGACGTAATCCTTGCTCTAGGTGGTGGTTCTCCAATGGACGCTGCTAAGATCATGTGGGTTATGTACGAGCACCCAGAAACTCACTTCGAAGAACTAGCAATGCGCTTTATGGACATCCGTAAACGTATCTACAAGTTCCCTAAAATGGGTCAAAAAGCTGAGCTTGTATGTATCACTACAACTTCAGGTACGGGTTCAGAGGTTACTCCATTCGCTGTTGTTACAGACGACAAGACTGGTGCTAAGTACCCACTAGCTGACTACGAAATCACGCCAAACATGGCTATCGTTGATGCGAACCTAGTAATGAACATGCCTAAGTCTCTAACAGCGTTCGGTGGTTACGATGCAGTAACTCACGCTCTTGAAGCTTACGTATCAGTTCTTGCGAACGAATACTCAGATGGTCAAGCTCTTCAAGCTCTTAAGATGCTTAAAGAATACCTACCATCAAGCTACAAAAATGGTGCGGCTGACCCAATCGCTCGTGAGAAAGTACACAACGCAGCAACTATCGCTGGTGTAGCATTTGCGAACGCATTCCTAGGTGTGTGTCACTCAATGGCTCACAAAATTGGTGCTGAGTTCCACCTACCACACGGTCTTGCTAACGCACTACTTATCTCAAACGTTGTACGTTACAACGCGAACGATAACCCAACTAAGCAGACTGCATTCTCTCAGTACGACCGTCCACAAGCTCGTCGTCGTTACGCTGAAGTTGCTGACCACCTAGGCCTGAGCCAAGCTGGTGACCGTACTGCTCAGAAGATTGAACGTCTACTGACTTGGTTAGAAGAGCTTAAAGTTGACCTAGACATCCCACTATCTATCCAAGCTGCGGGTGTTAACGAGTCTGACTTCATCGCTAAACTAGATGAGCTAGCTGTTGAAGCGTTCGATGACCAGTGTACAGGTGCTAACCCACGTTACCCTCTAATCACTGAGCTAAAAGAAGTTCTAACAACTTCTTACTTCGGTCAACCATACGTTGAAGGCGAAACTTTCGAAGGTACTACAGTTATCCTTAAGAAAGCAGACCAAAAGCCAACTGAAGCGAAAGCGCCAAAAGCTAAAAAAGAAAAAGCTAACGCATAGTAAGTAAGCATTAGTTTTGAGATAAGTTTTCGCTAGCACGATACTTATCTATCGGGAAAAGATGAAAGCCCCAGTCGAGAGACTGGGGCTTTTTTTATGTTTGGTTCGTTTGTAAAACGGATTGAAAGGCAATAGCTCTGCTACTCGATTTGAGTTGAGTCAGCCATGTTCACTTGGAGTTGAGAGTTAAACCTCAGCCGCGACTACTCTCCCACTGAAGTAGTCATTCGAGACAATGTATTCAGTGGTTCGGGTCAGCTCGTCTTGCAGCTGAGCCCAGTGACATCGGTTGAGCTTGCCATCGGAGTTATGAACGGCGGGAACAACACCACCAACTCGGATACCAAAGGGAGTCAACTCTTTCGCCCAGCTATGGGTAAAGCCTGTGATCATTGAGTTGGCGCTCTCTAAGCCGGACACATCATGAAAGTCGTCATGAGATATCACATTCACAATCACACCTTCTTTATCTTCCTCTCTTAATCTCTCTGCACTGATTTGCCCAAATGCGAACAGGGTCGATGCCATCGATGAGAGATCATTAATAAAGCTACTGACAGGTTGATCGCCAATCAGACTTGGCATCGGAGAGCTTATCCAATTATTGACCAGTACATCGGGTGAAGTGTTGAAGGTGGTTTGAATAAAATCATATACGCTGAGAATCGCTTGGCTGTCATTGCTTTTGAGCGTGTAGTGGTAAACAGAGTCAGAAAAGCGGGCACACTGTAGATACGTCGCCTGAAGTGCTTCCGTATCTTTATCACAAAGGATGACGGTGGCTCCAAGGTTAACAAAGTGGTTCGCAATCGTCCCTCCCAGTCGCGAGCCGGCAGATGTCACCAATATGATTGAGCTTTTTATTTCCATCCCAGTACCTAAACAAATCGTCCATGTCGGATAAAGATGGGTTAAATTTCATACAATGGGTGTGAATTGGTTCAAACTAAGGTGCGCCAGTTAATAAGTTTTTATGAACTTAGTGACAGGTCACATTTTGTGGTAACTTCAAGCGGTAACCGACATCTGATGTTTTTAGGTTGCCTAAGACTAGTGGTTCATATCACTCGTATGAATAGTTTGAAGTGTGCGAGTTAATCGAAAAATCGCTGTGAATGGAAAGTGAAAAAGAGGAAAGGTAGGTGACCGCTATACTTGAGCTTGAATTTGATACTGACGTTGCGCGGTTGTTAGCTCATTATAGAGCGTAGCATGCGGCAAATCAGGGAAATGCTTGTTCGCGAGTCTGCGTCGCTCATGACCAGAAAGGTTTTGGTAAACCTCTTCGGGTAAGTCGGCCGTATCTTCAGGCATGAAGGCAAGCGCTTCCGGTTTCAAGTAATGGCTTAGCTTTGCACTGGCAAGGCTAGCTTGATGAAAATGATTAGATTGCTGAGCTGAAATCTCATACGACGACTGGTTTGAACGCAGTTGTTGAGGCTCTGCTACGCCAAATTGTTTGCGCAGGCGATCTTCATTTGTTTCTGTAACTTCAATGGTGTCAATTGGCGTGCAATCTCGAACATCATTAGAAAACATAGATAGCAGCAACGCGAAATCTGCACGGCGACCTTGCTCAACCGCTTGGCTGATCCCGGTACCGAACTTCAGTTCGTTGATGATTCCTGCTTTGTCTAAAGTATGTATTTGCATGACGCCTCTCATTTGATACACCTTTAACGGCATGGAGTCGGCAAACTTTAGTCTTTAATTACAGGCGAATAGAGAATTTATGCAGGGCGATTAAGAAAGGTAAGAATCGGTTAAAAAGCAGGCTTGATTGGCTAATTTGTTTCGTAATGTTCGTATTGATAGGAATACGACAGATACAAAAAAGCTCACGCCAAGGCATGAGCTTTTAACAGGTAACTCGCTATAAATAGCGCAGCGTAAGCAATAATTACTTAGCTAGGTTCTCTTCTACGAAAGACCAGTTTACTAGGTTCCAGAATGCAGCCATGTAGTCAGGGCGAACATTGCGGAAATCGATGTAGTAAGCGTGTTCCCATAGGTCAACAGTTAGAAGTGGAGTAACACCTTCTTCTGTTAGAGGAGTAGCAGCGTTAGAAGTGTTAACGATGTCTAGAGAACCGTCAGCTTTCTTAACTAACCAAGTCCAAGAAGAACCGAAGTTGTTGATTGCTGAATCAGTGAATTTCGCTTTGAATTCTTCGAAAGAACCGAATGCAGCGTTGATAGCTTCTGCAACAGCGCCAGTTGGTTCGCCGCCTGCTTTAGGAGCAAGACAGTGCCAGTAGAATGTGTGGTTCCAGATTTGAGCAGCGTTATTGAAAACACCACCAGTAGAAGTCTTAACGATCTCTTCTAGTGTTTTGCCTTCAAACTCAGTACCTGGGATAAGGCCGTTTAGCTTAACAACGTAAGTGTTGTGGTGCTTACCGTGGTGGAAATCTAGCGTTTCTGCTGAGATGTGTGGTTCTAGCGCGTCTTTCGCGTAAGGAAGAGCCGGTAGTTCAAATGCCATTGCTCAATTCTCCATTGATATGAAAGAGTTAACTCTTTCGATTGCTTCCAGTGATATTATTATTCATGGCTCGCTATACTGCCAACCATGGTCAATTTGCTGACTTGCGATATAGTTTAGCAAGTTTTTACTTTATTAAAAGCTTATTTCATTACTTTTGTGTGAATTGTTAGCTTAGCTTGTTAACCTCTTTTTTTATATGGTTTTTATTCTTTTAGTTTGGGGTAGAATAAAGGTAATAAAAGCCGTAATCCATTAACGAGGAAGCAATGGAAACTATCGATAAAATCAAACAGCAAATTGAAGAAAACACTATTCTACTGTACATGAAAGGTTCTCCTAAGCTACCTAGCTGTGGTTTCTCTTCTCAAGCGTCTCAAGCTCTAATGGCATGTGGCGAAAAATTTGCTTACGTAGATATCCTACAAAACCCTGATATCCGTGCAGAGCTTCCTGCTTACGCACAGTGGCCAACTTTCCCACAACTTTGGGTTGAAGGTGAGCTAATCGGTGGTTGTGACATCATTCTTGAGATGTTCCAAAAAGGCGAACTTCAGCCAATCGTTAAAGAAGCAGCGGCTAAAGTTGCTGGCGATGACGCTGAATAAGTTCTAGCCTTTGCGCTGAATAGTTAAAATGAGGGGCCTTAATCAGGCTCCTTTTTTGTTTGAATTGATCGAATCATTGACTCGATAAGGAATGAACAATGAACGTAAAACTTCATTATGTGCATGATCCAATGTGCAGCTGGTGCTGGGGTTACAAGCCAACACTTGAGTTATTGAAACAACAATTGCCTGCGAGCATTGAGTTTAACTATGTAGTGGGTGGTTTGGCCCCGGATTATGATGAGCCAATGTCAGAAGAGATGAAAGACAAGCTGCAAGCGATTTGGAAGCAGATCGAAGCTAAGCTAGGTACTGAGTTTAACCATGAGTTTTGGACTGAGTGTAAGCCTGTCCGCAGCACTTACCCAGCGTGCCGTGCTGTAATTGCCGCTGGTTTTCAAGACCACTACGAAGCGATGCTTGAAGCGATTCAACATGCTTATTACCTTCGTGCGATGCTGCCTCATAGCCAAGATACGCATTTGCAGTTGGCTGAAGAGCTAGGCATGAATGTTCAACAGTTTGAAAATGACCTTTCTAGCAAGTTATTGGAAAGTGAGTTAGATGACCAGCTAGGCTTTAAAGAAGCGATGGGTGTATTTTCTTACCCGACCTTGATGCTTGAAGTGAACGGCATCTTTAGTGAAGTTGAATTGGATTACCATTCAACGGAAGCGACGCTTAAGTCTATTCGCGAAATTCTAGTGAGTAATGCTCCCGCTGCGTAATTCAGCGAGAGTTGTCTGTATTGACGCAATGATTTCTAAGGCTTACTCATAAGAGTAAGCCTTTTTTGTTTGGTGTCGCTTGTTCATTGAGAGTGAGAGGAAGAAAGAGTGAAACGAATCCCAGAGACAAAAAAGACCGCACGAGGCGGTCTTTATAAAAGTGAGCGTAGGACTGTTTAGCTACAGAACCTAATTACAGAACCATCGCTGCAATCCAACCGAATACGATCAGTGGGATGTTGTAGTGTAGGAACGTCGGTACTACGGTTTCCCATACGTGCTCGTGTTGACCATCAGCATTAAGACCCGATGTAGGACCTAAGGTTGAGTCAGAAGCAGGAGAGCCCGCATCACCAAGCGCTGCAGCTGTACCTACTAGAGCAATCGTTGCCATTGGTGAGAAGCCAAATGCTGCTGCTAGTGGAACGTAGATAGTTGCAAGGATTGGAATCGTAGAGAACGAAGAACCAATACCCATAGTTACCAGTAGACCAACAATTAGCATAAGTAGTGCAGCTAGAGGCTTGTTGTCACCGATGCTGGTTGAAAGCGCTTCAACCAAAGATTCAACGCCGCCAGTTTGCTTCATTACTGCTGCGAAACCTGCCGCTGCAATCATGATGAAACCAATCATTGCCATCATGTGAACGCCTTTGGTGAAGACATCTTGTGTCTCTTTCCAAGCGATTACGCCACCGAAGGTGAATACCATGAAACCAGCAAGAGCACCGATGATCATAGAACCCGTCGACAGTTGAACCGTTAGTGCTGCAACGATACCTGCCGCCGCTACTAGAATGTGCTTCTTGTTGATCTCTTTTGTCTCAGTTGAAACAATCGTGTGAGATGTTTCTTTGTATTGACGAGGCTTACGGTAAGTAAAGAATACTGCCGTTAGAAGGCCGAAGATCATGCCGGCAGCTGGTAACAACATCGCCATTGGTACTTGGCTTGCTACAACGTTTTCAAGACCATTGTCGTGAAGGTTTTTAAGCAGGATGTTGTTTAGGAAGATGCCACCAAAACCAATCGGCAAAACCATGTAAGGTGTAATCAAACCAAAAGTCAGCACACACGCAACCAGACGACGGTCTAGGTTCATTTTTGCGAATACGCCTAATAGAGGTGGGATTAAGATTGGGATGAAGGCGATATGTACCGGAATCACGTTTTGCGAAGACATGGTCACTAAGATCAAAGACGCAAGGATGCCGTATTTAAGACCAGTCGATGCTGCACTGTTCTCTTTGCCGTGAATGCGTTTGATAACGCTTTGAGCAAGTAGGTCTGTGATACCAGAACGTGAGATAGCAACAGCGAATGTACCAAGCATAGCGTAGCTAAGTGCAATTGTTGCACCGCCGCCTAATCCACTTTCGAAAGCCGCGACTGCGTCGTTCAAGCTCATACCAGAGGCTACGCCACCGATAATTGCACTGAACGTCAGAGCAACGACTACGTTTACACGCATCAAAGCTAAAACAAGCATGATGCAAACTGAAATTACAACAGGATTCATATTATTCTCGGGATGTTGTGTTTTTATGAAGGCAATACGAAAAAACGTTTACCGACTCTATTTTTTATTCTTCGTCAACAAGAGGCCAACCACCAAGGGCTTTCCATTTGTTTACTATGCCGCAAAATAACTCTGTGGTTTTTTGCGTATCATACAAAGCAGAGTGTGCTTCTTTGTTGTCAAATTCCATCCCTGCAGTGCGGCAAGCTTTAGCCAAAACGGTTTGACCGTAGGCAAGACCACTAAGAGCTGCAGTGTCAAAAGTTGCAAATGGATGGAACGGGACGCGTTTAAGCTTACAACGCTCACTTGCCGCATTAACGAAGTTCAAATCGAATGTAGCATTGTGAGCGACCATGATTGCACGACTGCAATCTGAAGCTTTTTGTTCTTTTCTCACTAGCTTGTAGATTTCTTTAAGGGCTTCTTGTTCCGACACAGCACCACGTAATGGGCTAAATGGGTCTTTAATTCCGTTAAAGTCTAATGCTGCCTGCTCTATATTTGCGCCTTCAAAAGGCTCAATGTGAAAATGAAGCGTTGATGCAGGTTGCAGATCTCCGTTCTCATCCATTTTTAATGTAATGGCACAGATTTCTAATAATGCATCGGTTTCTGCGTTAAACCCTGCGGTTTCCACGTCGATGACCACTGGAAAATAGCCGCGAAAGCGTTTTTTTAGGGTCAGAGCTTCGTTTTCTACAGTCATGTTAGCCCAAATAAGTGTGATTAAGGCTGCATTATTGCAGATAATAGCAGTGATAAAAACTAGGGAAGGGCAATAAATCATAAATTAGCCGACCCATTGCGGCTTGATAATTGCATATTTAAACGCGAGAGAAAAATGCGGCAATTGGCTGCATTGTTAAACGAATTGCTTAAGAGATACTCCACTTTATGAAGAAACAACTCATAACAGGTTCAATGCTATTTTCGCTTCTTATGTCGTCATCGGTAATGGCACAAGAAAAGCGTTACGGAGCATCTCCTCAACAGTCAACGTGGGAGATGGTGGCTAACACGCCACTAGAATGTCGCTTAGTTCATCCTATCCCAAATTTTGGTGACGCTGAGTTTTCATCTCGTGCGAGTAAAAAAATCATTTTGGACTTTGAGCTTAAAATGCGCCGCCCAATGGGTGCGACTCGCAATGTCAGCTTGATCTCCATGCCACCACCTTGGCGTCCGGGCGAAAGTGCGGATCGCATGACAACCATTAAGTTCTTCCAACAATTTGATGGTTACGTAGGCGGACAAACCGCTTGGGGTATCTTGAGTGAGCTGGAGAAAGGGCGCTACCCGACATTCAGTTACCAAGAGTGGCAAAGCCGAGATCAACGTATCGAAGTGTCGTTGTCATCGGTGTTGTTCCAAGAAAAATACAATGTGTTCAGTGATTGTGTTGCCAACTTACTGCCTTACAGCTTTGAAGATATCTCTTTCACTATCTTGCATTACGACCGTAACAGCGATCAGCTGAATAAGTCGTCACGTAAAAGGCTGAGCCAGATTGCTGATTATGTTCGCTACAACCAAGACATTGATCTTGTGCTGGTGGCAACGTACACCGACTCTGTCGATAGCAAAGGTATTAGCCAAAACCTTTCAGAGCGCAGAGCTGAATCGTTGAGAGAGTACTTTAAATCTCTAGGCTTGCCAGAAGACCGTATTCAAGTACAAGGTTATGGTAAACGTCGTCCAATTGCCGATAACAACTCGCCAATTGGTAAAGACAAGAACCGACGTGTTGTAATCTCATTGGGTAGAACGCAGGTTTAGCGCCAATAAAATCTAAAGCTCAAATTAAAAAGCCCGTCGTCATGACGGGCTTTTTGTATCTGAATCAATAGGCTAAATATTTCGTCTGTGAAAGGGGGCTTGCTTAGTTTAAGCGGAAGCGAGCGATCATTTCACAATTGGTCGCGGTATCGATCTTTTCCACCATAGAAGCAATTTTAGGGTTGGGATGGCGTTTCATGAAATCGATAAGCGCTTTCTTACAGCAACCAATAGAATCGATAAAGCTGGAACATTGCGTGTTAGGGCACTGAGGGATCAGAGTCAGCACTTTTTCTGAAGCCAGTTGAAGATACTTAAGTTCGTACTCTGTATCACCGGCCCAGCGCCAGAATTGCGCAAGATTGTGGCAAGAAATCACTGAGATAAGTAGGCGTTCATCGGCCTGAATATCGGTACGTTCTGTGATTTCTTCGCTTAAGTTCAATGCTTGCTGATAGTGAAGAATACTTCGTACAGGATCATCGAGCTGCAATGCCGTATCGGCGAGTAACGTGTGTTTTTCCCATTCGCTAATCATTGTATTACCTCACTAATCAATAGGTGGTTAATTTAAATGATAATCATTATCATGTAAAATTTCATCAGTGAGATTGTTAATAATAATTGGTAAAGAATATCGATTGTGGGGAGAGTGATAAAAAAGAAGCGAGCACTATGCTCGCTTCTTTATTCATTTCATCAGGCGTTTAGCCTAATCTCGCAAGGTAATTAGGGGTTAACCTTCTAGACCTGCACTTGCTTGTTTGTTTTGAATCAGCTCAATCATGTAGCCGTCAGGATCCTTAACGAATGCGATGTGTGTAGAACCGCCTTTTACTGGACCAGCTTCACGAGTCACGTTTCCGCCTGCTGCTTTAATCGCGTCACACGTTGTGTAGATGTCATCAACACCGATAGCTACGTGGCCGAAAGCCGAACCAAGGTCGTATTCCGTGGTGCCCCAGTTGTAAGTCAGCTCAATTACTGCGCCTTGAGATTCGTCGCCAAAGCCAACGAAAGCCAGTGTGTATTCGTACTCTTTGTTTTCGTTCTTACGTAATAGCTGCATGCCCATTACATTGGTGTAGAACTCGATAGATTTGTCTAGATCACCCACGCGTAGCATGGTGTGTAAAATACGACCGTTTGACATGATTTGCTCCTAGCTTTTTATTGGTTGTTTCTTTTATAGCACTATATATGAGCAAGCTCATAAGCAACACCAAAGAGATGACAAGTTTGGTCATATTTTCTTATTCCCATCATCTGTCTTACTCTCCGTCTCTACCTTTTTTTATTTGTATTACAATAAAATCAAAGGAAACGGCATTCTTAATTTGTCCATCACTAGAGCCTAGTTCGAGATTTTGCATAAGTAGTAAGTTCAAGTGTTGCTATTTTTCGTGAGGTCCAAGAGTAGCCTTAGTTATTGAATTGTGATTTGTATCTCCATCTTGTTACTGAACCGCCTTCATTTTTACAATTAGCATCTAACTTTCCATTTTATCAATTTATGATTACGCCAATATTTCCCTGTTTATAGAAAGGTTATTCCGATGTTTTACTTCGTTATTAAGGAATTTTCGATAAATTACACCAATAACCAGTGGTTTTTACGAAGTGATAAGGAGTGTTTATTTTTTGCACTTACTCTTATTAAACAATGGGTTGAGTTTTCATTGTTGGTTTTATGTTTGATATTTTGGATTGTTATGTTTTTAAAGTGGTTGTCAAGTGTGTATCAAGTGTTTTTTTGTGATCTTTGCTAAATAGAGAATCCTTAATATATAGTTTTTCAAGCGCACTAAATCGACTAAATATTCATTTTTGATTTGTGCGATTTTTTTATCATATAAAAATAAGTATTATTTTATTACATTAGCCTCGATGTGAGGCATTGATGTGGAGTACTCAAATGACGAGTAAATGGTTTACACAACAAAGTTCAGATGTTCTAAAGGAACTGAACGCGGATCAAACTACAGGTTTATCAAATTCTGAAGCGGATGCACGCTTAGAGAAGCACGGTACCAACGAGCTGACAGCACAAGAGTCTGCGTCTGCATGGGAACTGTATATTCATCAATATAAAAACCCACTGATTTTTATTCTAGCTGTTGGTGCAATCGTTTCTTGGTCTACTGGCCACGCCATTGATGCTATCGCTATTGCAGTGATTATTCTTATTAATACTGGTATTGCATTCTGGCAGGAGTTTAAAGCTCAGAAAGGGATGGAAGCGCTAAAAGAAATGGCAGCTCCAGAAGCCGAAGTGATGCGAGATGGTAAATGGATCAGTGTTCCAGCGAAAACCCTCGTTCCTGGTGACATCATTAAAATTAATACTGGCGATATTCTGCCAGCTGATGTTCGTATTCTTGAGTCAAACCGTCTGACGGTCGATGAGGCAGCGCTGACCGGTGAATCTGAGCCAGTGAATAAGCAGTCTGAACGCCTTGAAGATGAGACTCTTGGTCTTGGCGATCAGAAGAACATGGGCTTCATGACAACAATAGTGACTACGGGTACAGGCCTTGCTGTTGTAACAAGCACAGGTATGCAAACTGAAGTTGGTCACATCGCTGATATGATGAACCAAACGGAAGAGACGAAAACACCAATGCAAGAGCGTATGGACACTATCGCACTCGCATTATTGGTTGTTGCTCTTGTGGTTGTTGCTATTGTTTGTGCTATCGGTGTTTACCACGGTATGCCATGGTTAGAAATTCTAACAACAGGTATCTCTTTGTCGGTTGCCGCTATTCCTGAAGGTTTGCCAACGGTGGTTACTATCGTATTAACGATGGGCTCGACTAAGATGGTTAAGAATAATGCATTGGCTAAACAGCTAGCAGCAATCGAAACGCTAGGTTCTACAACTGTTATCTGTTCAGATAAAACAGGTACGCTGACACAAAACCAAATGCAGGTAATGAAAGCGTACGATGTGTCTGGTCGTTACTGGGATGTGTCAGGTAAAGGTTTTGATCCAAAGGGTGAATTCATTACCAAAGGTCACAATGTCGAAGCGACAAACAGCCCTGCAATGATGAAAGGTCTTGTAGTTGCAACACTTTGTAATGATGCTGAATATGTAAATGCTGATGGTAAATGGACGGTTCGTGGCAACCCGACAGAAGGTGCACTAATTGTTGCAGCGGCAAAAGCTGGTCTTAAACAAGATGAAATGCTATCAACGGGAGGCTACTCAATCGTTAAGAAGTTCCCGTTCGATTCTGGTCGTAAGATGGCTTCTGTTATCGTTCGTGACCCACAAGGTAAGCACTTCCTAGCATTGAAAGGCGCGCCAGATGTTGTTCTTGGTAAATCAACTAGCTTCATGGTTGACGGTGGTTTCGTACCAACGCTTGGCTGTGGAGTATCAGGCAACTTGGCTCTCGATACTGCACCGTCTCAAGATCTTCATTTAAACTTTGAAGAGGCAATCCAAACCTTTGGTGGTGATGCTCTGCGTACACTTGCCGTTGGTTTCCGTGAATTAAAAGAGGAAGAGCTAGAGTTAGACTTCCCTGAGCTTGAACAAGACGTCAGTATCCTGGGTATCTATGGCATCATGGATCCACCACGCCCAGAAGTGCGTGATGCAGTAAATAGCTGTTATAGCGCTGGTGTTCGTACGGTAATGATTACCGGTGACCACGCAGTTACGGCAGCAGCGATTGCTCGTGAAATCGGAATCATCCGTAGCGAAGATGATCTAGTGGTAACGGGTACTGAGCTTGATCAAATGGATGACGAGAAGCTGTTGTCTATCTGTTCTCAGGTTGCAGTATTTGCACGTGTTACTCCAGAGCACAAGCTGCGTATCGTAAAAGCGCAGCAAGAGAACAACGAAGTTGCCTCTATGACCGGTGACGGTGTGAACGATGCGCCAGCACTGCGTCGTGCAGACATTGGTGTTGCGATGGGTATTACAGGTACGTCTGTTGCGAAAGACTCAGGTGACCTTATCCTGTTGGATGATAACTTCAGTACTATCGTGAAGGCGGTACGTCAGGGTCGTCAAATTTTCGATAACTTACGTAAGTTTATCCGCCAAGCACTTACAGCGAATGTGGGTGAGGTTTCGGTAATCCTATTTGCATTCCTACTCATGGGACCAGATGTAGTACTTCCGCTAACTCCACTAATGATTTTATGGGTTAACCTCGTTTCTGATGGTCTACCAGCACTCGCACTCGGTGTTGAGCCAGAAGAGAAAGATCTCATGGAGCGTAAGCCAGGCAAACGTGACCAAGGCTTCTTCTCTAATGGTCTAGGCGCTCGTATCCTAACTCGTGGTCTCGCATTAGGTGGTCTAAGCTTTGTGACATTCTCTTACGCACTCGACGGTGGCTACAGTGCTCAATACGCACAAACCGTTGCGTTTTTAACACTGATCTTTGCTCAACTTTGGAGCTTGTTCGATGCACGTACGTTTACAACGATTTATCGTAAGAATCCGTTCACTAACCACTACCTACTTGGTGCGGTGGCAGTATCGGCTATCTTGTCTTTAAGCGTTGTTTACACAAGCTTCGGCCAGCTGGTATTCAGCACAGAAGCACTAGAGTTTGATCACTTAATATCGTTAATCTTCATTGCAGCAGTACCAACATTTGTTCTATCTGCTATCAAGGAAGTGACTAAAGTGAAGTTTATCTAAGACAGACTTCTTAGCTAAATAATTGAATCCCGCCCCAAAAGGCGGGATTTTTTATGCCAGTTATCTTGGGAACGTAGAATGAGAAATGAAAACTGATATAGAGGCGGCTTCTAGAGAGTCATAATAAAAAGCAGCGCTTTAAGCGCTGCCGTATTGATTAATCGTTGTGAACGGAAAGACTAATCTTCGGTCTTCTCTTTGAACTCACATAGGTCTTCAATGATACAACTGCCACAGCGTGGTTTACGCGCGACACAGGTGTAACGTCCATGAAGAATGAGCCAGTGGTGGACATCCAATTTGAATTCTTTTGGAACCACTTTAAGTAGCTTGGCTTCGACATCATCGACTGTCTTACCCATAGCGAGCTTAGTGCGGTTCGATACACGATAGATGTGAGTATCAACGGCAATAGTTGGCCAACCAAAAGCGGTGTTGAGTACAACGTTAGCTGTTTTACGACCAACGCCAGGAAGGGCTTCTAATGCCGCACGATCTTCCGGCACTTCACCGTTGTGTAGGTCAAGCAGCATTCGACACGTTTTAATGGTGTTTTCTGCTTTTGAATTAAACAGGCCGATTGTCTTGATGTACTCTTTCAAGCCGTCAACACCTAGGTCGAAAATGGCTTGTGGAGTATTGGCCACTGGGTAAAGCTTATCCGTTGCTTTGTTGACACTGACATCGGTTGCCTGTGCTGATAAAAGTACCGCGATCAGCAACTCGAAAGGACTGTTCCAGTTAAGCTCAGTCTCAGGTTTTGGATTGTTTTCTCTTAAACGCTCAAGTATTTCTACTCGTTTTACATTGTTCATAGCGACATTACTTTCAAATAGTTAGGGCTTGAGTTCCGGAGTTGGTATTCAATAAACTCTCAATGCTCAGGCTTTATCATCGGTTACGCGCTCTTATGAGCGTCATTATTATGTGTACTTGGTCAATCAAATTACCTGCTGAGCGGTTGAGCTACTCAGCAGGGTTTAAGCTACTGTAACTTATTAAGCATTGGTAACGCGAGCGCGTTCAATGACTGGTTTTTCTTGTTTAGGCTGTCTAGATTTTGCTTGGTTGTCGATGATGTTTTTCAACGCAATCAAGAAACCAACACCAATAAAGGCACCTGGCGGAAGCAGGGCTAGCAAGAAACTGTTATCAAATTGGAATATCTGTATTCGTAACACAGAAGCCCAATCACCAAGAAGCAGGTCTGCACCATCAAACAGAGTGCCGTTACCAATAACCTCACGCATTGCACCCAGTACAACCAGTACCGATGTCATGCCAAGACCCATCCAGAAACCATCTTGAGCAGCAGGTAGCACTTCGTTTTTAGACGCGAAGGCTTCAGCTCGGCCAATGATGATACAGTTGGTTACAATCAGTGGGATGAAGATACCCAAAGACAGGTAAAGGCCATACGCGTAAGCATTCATCAGAAGCTGAACACAGGTTACCAGTGATGCAATGATCATTACGAAGACTGGAATACGCACTTCTTTTGGCACGTGGTTACGAACTAGAGAAACAGCAACGTTCGAACCGACCAATACAAGCAGAGTCGCAATACCCAGTCCAAGTGCGTTCGTCACCGTTGAAGACACAGCCAACAGAGGACATAAGCCAAGAAGTTGAACTAGGGCAGGGTTGTTAGCCCACATGCCATTTTTGATTAGTGTTTTATGGTCACTCATTATTCACCACCACAATTTAGAGGTTGAGCAAGCAATGCTTGGTTGTTTTGGTTAACGTATTGAACCGCTTGTTTAACTGACTTCACAACCGCTCTTGGAGTGATAGTAGCGCCAGTAAATTGGTCGAAGTCACCACCGTCTTTACGAACCTTCCAACGGTCTAGATTAGAATCCGTCACTTGCTTACCTGCAAACGAAAGAATCCAATCACTCACACGCAGATCAATTTTATCACCCAAGCCCGGAGTTTCTTGGTGAGAAAGCACGCGAGTACCTAAAATAGTACCGTCGATTTTCATCCCAACAATGACTTTAATCGCGCCATTGTAGCCGTCTGGTGCAATCGCTTCGATCGCAATCGCGCTTGGCTCACCATTAAGTTTGGCGATGTAAGCTGGCATCGCTTGCTCAGTACCAAGCTCTTCTGCTTGAACTAAAGTACAAGACGAAAACAGTTCGTTGTCGTGAAGATCGTGCGGGATCACTTGGTTAAGAACAGACAGTAGTTGAGCCTGTTCTTGCTGTTTGATCTGATCTTTGGTCAGGTAGTGCGTTACCGCAACCAAACCAGTTGAAGCACAGGCAAAAATCGCGAGTACAAGGCCGTTTTTCTTAATAGCATTTAGCATGGTATCCGCTCCTTAGTGACCGTACGTACGAGGTTTGGTGTAGTAGTCAATCAGTGGAACACACATATTGGCTAACAATACAGCAAACGCCACGCCATCGGGGAAGCCACCCCAACTGCGGATAATAAACACCAATGCGCCAATCAGAGCACCAAATACTAAGCGACCCTTTACTGTCGTTGAAGCTGAAACCGGATCGGTTGCAATAAAGAATGCACCAAGCATGGTTGCGCCAGACAAGAGATGAATGGTTGGAGAAGCCGTTTCACCCGGAGTTAGGATTAAGAACACTAGGCTAAACAGCGCAAGGCTGCCGATGAACGCCACAGGAATATGCCATTGAATCACGCGTTGCTTGATAAGTACCAAGCCGCCAACTAGGTAAGCAAGGTTCACCCATTCCCAACCTACGCCAGCTAGCCAGCTGAATTGCGGTTGAGACAGAGCTTCAGACGCTGTGTTACCTGCCGTTAATGCCGTTTTGAATGCATCAAGCGGCGTTGCCATTGTGGTGCCATCAATACCAAGGCGCGCTTGTTGAAGAGACAAACCTTCGTTATTGAAACCTGTAAAGATCATCAAGAAAGAGTCAACAAAGCTTGTTGCTTCTGCCGTTAAGCTGGCTGGAGCATTCCAACTGGTCATCTGAACTGGGAATGAGATCAGCAAAACAACGTAAGCCACCATCGCTGGGTTAAATGGGTTTTGCCCAAGGCCGCCATATAAGTGTTTCGCAATAATAATCGCGAAGAACATACCAATCACTAGAATCCACCACGGTGAGTGCGGAGGGATAGCGACACTGAGCAGCCAAGCGGTCACAACAGCACTGTAATCACGCAGCGCCATTACTGGCGGGCGTTTTCTTAGCAGCATTACGGCTGCTTCAAAGGTAACAGCAAGTGCGATAGCAAATACTAACTGGATGAGCGTACCCCATCCAAAGAAGTAGGTTTGAGCTAGTAGACCTGGCAATGCACAAATAGCCACCCATTTCATGAGATCAGGGGTGCTTCTACGATTGTGTGCGTGCGGTGAGCTGGCGATAAAGAAGGCCACTACTCTTTCTCCTCATTGTTCTTTTTATCTTGCTCTTGCTGCGCTTTTCTTGCTTTAGCACGAGCAATTGCGGCAGCAACGGCTGCTTTCTTAGGATCGACGGGTTCTGATTGAGCCTCAGATTCAACCACAGTCTCTTTTTCAATTAATGGTTCAGCCACGGCTTCAGGAGCGATTTCTTCAACTTCGACCTGCTTAGCTTGCTGAGCTTTTTTCGCCTTAGCGCGTGCGATAGCGGCAGCAACGGCTGCTTTCTTAGGATCGACAGCTTCTGGTTGAGCATCAGCTACTACTTCGAGCACTGGCTCAGGGGTTTCTACTGTCTCAGCCTGTTTCGCTTGCTGAGCTTTCTTCGCTTTAGCGCGAGCTATTGCGGCAGCAACAGCGTCTTTCTTAGCATCGCCAGAGCTTTCAGTCGGAGCTTCACTTTCTGTTTGAATTGCCGATTCCGCTTTCTGTGCTTTCTTGGCTTTAGCGCGAGCAATAGCCGCAGCAACGGCATCTTTCTTAGCGTCGCCAGAGCTTTCAGCTGGAGCTTCATTTTCGGTTTGAGTAGCTGATTCCGCTTGCTGTGCTTTCTTGGCTTTAGCACGAGCAATTGCCGCAGCAACTGCGTCTTTCTTAGCATCGCCAGAGCTTTCAGTCGGAGCTTCACTTTCTGTTTGAATTACCGATTCTGCTTGCTGTGCTTTCTTGGCTTTAGCACGAGCAATAGCCGCAGCAACGGCATCTTTCTTAGCGTCGCCAGAGCTTTCAGCTGGAGCTACATTTTCGGTTTGAGTAGCTGATTCCGCTTGTTGAGCTTTCTTTGCTTTAGCACGAGCAATGGCCGCAGCGACTGCATCTTTCTTAGCATCACCAGTACTTTCAGTCGGAGCCTCGGAAGCTGAACCTGCTTGTTGTGCTTTCTTGGCTTTAGCGCGAGCAATGGCCGCAGCGACAGCATCTTTCTTGCCATCACCTGAGCTTTCTGCAGGAGTATCAGCGGCTGCTTGTTGTGCCTTGCGCTCTCGAGCTTGACGTTTACGTTCTTCACGCAATTTCGACATTTCAGAGTTGTCTGGTTCAGCGCCATCCGCTTTCTGAGCCGCAGCTTGTTTCGCTTTTGCCTTCGCAATAGCAGCGGCTACCGCAGGTTTCACTGCTGGTTCCGCATTAGGCGTTTGGTCTGCCGCGGCTTTTTGCGCTTTAACGCGAGCAATCGCAGCTGCTATCGCATCATCACCATCCGCAGACTTCATATCTTTACGACGGTTGTCCGCGGCTTTCTTGAAACGGTTTTCGCGTTCTGCTTTGTCACGCTCCATACGAGCGTTTTTCTCTTCGAAACGAATCTTGGCACGTTCTGCAGCTGTTGCTTCGTCTTTTCTTGTTTTGATTTCAGCTTTCGCTTGGCGATAGTATTGAACAAGAGGGATTTCACTTGGGCAGACAAACGCACAAGCACCGCATTCAATACAGTCTTTAATATTCAGCTC
This sequence comes from Vibrio sp. 14G-20, assembly GCF_026241515.1. GTDB lineage: Bacteria > Pseudomonadota > Gammaproteobacteria > Enterobacterales > Vibrionaceae > Vibrio. Next base: position 122,812 of record NZ_JAPHPW010000014.1, on the reverse strand, counting down.
TTCACACTTATCCAACTCGTGGGCTTTGGCGTGCCATTGCAGTTGTTGAGGAAGTAGAGACGCAGGACAAGCTTCAGCACACGCGCTGCAACGAATACATTCCATTTCGTAAGTGCTTGGTGAAATCTCTCGACGCGTTGGCGCTAAAATACAGTTCGACGTTTTAGTGATTGGCACATTGGCATGTGGCAAGGTGAAGCCCATCATAGGGCCACCCAAAATCAAACGCGGCAGCTTTTTATCGGCTTTGTAGCCAAACTCTTCAAGCAACTCATGTACTGGCGTGCCTAATAGCGCCCAAACATTACGAGGTTGTTTAAAGGTCTTACCGGTTAAAGTCACAACGCGGTTAATGACAGGTTCACCGTCGATTACTGCTCTCTTAATCGAGTAGAGAGAGCCAACGTTCTGAACCAACACACCGATGTCAGCAGGGATGCCGCCAGCTGGAACCTCTTTATTGGTGAGGATCTTGATGAGCTGTTTCTCACCACCAGAAGGGTATTTAGTTGGGATAACGCGAATGACGATGTCTTTGTCTTTCGCTGCAATCTCAAGTGCTTTTATCGCGTCTGGCTTGTTGTCTTCTATGCCGATAACCGTCAGCTTTGCTTGAAGGATGTGTTCAACCACTTCGATGCCTTTTAATACTTCTTCGGCATGTTCTTGAAGCAACTTGTCATCAGAGGTGATGTAAGGTTCACACTCAGCTGCATTGACGATCAGAATATCAGTACGACCAAGTCCAGACTGAAGCTTTTTCGCGGTAGGGAAGCCTGCACCGCCCATACCTGAAATACCAGCTTGGCGAATCACATCAAGCAGTTCGTCTGAGGTCTTTGTTGAAAAGTCTTCAACTGGGTGTTTTTCAATCCAAGTGTCTAAGCCATCAGGTTTAATGACTACACTGAGTTCGCTCAAGCCTGAAGGGTGAGCGGTAGTTCTTGGTTCGATAGCAGTAATCACACCTGATGTAGGTGCATGTACCGGTAATGTAAAACCCGTGTCCAAGGCTGTCAGTTGTTGGCCTTTTAGCACGGTGTCACCCGCAGCAACCAATAAGTTACCTGGCTTACCGATGTGCTGTTTTACAGGAAGAACGATTTCTTCAGGAAGCCTTGCATGAACGATGTCAGTGGTATTGGACTGTTTCTTGTTTTCAGCAGGGTGCACGCCGCCCGGGAAGTTCCAAATAGAGCCCGTGCGAATTTGTTCAATTAAAGAGATCATACTAACCCTATGCTTTAGGCTCTGACGCAGCCGCATCAGTCGCTTGGTTAGTGATATCAGTAACAGGAATGATGTTCATCTGCCATTTCCAATTTTCAGTCGTCGTTGCCACTGGAATCATTTCAATACAGTCAGTAGGGCACGGTGCGACACATAGATCACAACCTGTACATTCATCTTTAATTACTGTGTGCAGTGCCTTGGTGCCACCAACAATGGCGTCGACAGGGCAGGCTTGAATACACTTGGTACAGCCGATACACATATCTTCATGAATGAAAGCAACGGTTTTTACTTTGTTATCTAAGTCATGAGCGGAGTCTTCAACTTCTACGCCCATTAAGTCTGCTAGCTTCTCAATGGTTGCTTGGCCGCCAGGAGGACATTTGTTGATCTTGTCTCCGTTAGCAATCGCCTCTGCGTATGGGCGACAACCTGGGTAGCCACATTGGCCACATTGAGTTTGCGGTAAAATGGTATCGATTTGATCGACGATAGGATCGGCTTCTACTTTAAAGCGGATAGAAGCAAAGCCCAAAATAGCGCCAAAAACAGCGGCTAAAACGGCTAGCGCAATGATCGCAATTAAAATGGTACTCATGCTTATTTCACCAACCCAGTAAAGCCCATAAATGCCAGAGACATTAGGCCTGCTGTGATCATCGCAATTGATGCGCCTTTGAATGGCATTGGAACATCAGCAACCGCAATACGCTCACGCATCGCAGCGAATAGGATCAGAACAAGAGAGAAACCCACCGCTGCGCCGAAACCATAGATGATCGACTGAATGAAGTTGTGGTTTTCATTGATGTTCAAAAGTGCCACACCTAACACCGCGCAGTTGGTGGTGATAAGAGGCAGGAAGATACCTAATAGGCGATATAGCGTTGGGCTGGTTTTGTGAACGACCATTTCCGTAAATTGAACAACTACCGCGATAACCAAGATGAAGCTCATGGTACGCAGGTATTCAATACCCAGAGGGGTAAGAATGTAGGTTTCTACTAGGTATGCAGATACCGACGCTAACGTCAGAACGAAAGTCGTCGCGAGGCCCATGCCAATCGCAGTCTCCAGTTTCTTGGAGACTCCCATGAAAGGACATAGCCCTAAAAACTTCACTAGCACAAAGTTATTGACCAGCACGGTGCCAACCAACAACAAAAGGTATTCGGTCATAATGGATTAATTCTTGAGATTCCGATCCCGATATTATCCTGCTTTGCTCACCTAATAACAACCAAGGATCACTAGGGATTTAGACACTTGGTGAAAAAATCAACGGGTAACCGTTTGATTAAGATGGATCAGGTTAAGTATAGGTGGGTATTTGCTGGGAATGAAAAATAAGATTAACTCAATGATAACTCATCTAATCAATCCTATTTCCTTTGTTGTAAAAAGTGTCGAGGAACGAAATGACTTAGTCTTTATGAACCTGAGCTCTCTCAATTAATGTTTCGAACAGAGGCTCTGCGCACCAAAATTGGCATAAATAACTTATGTTCCGGGTGCTCTTTTGGCTCGTCACTTGCGAGTTGCAGAGAGAGCTTAACCGCTTGATTAGCCATGACTTGAATTGGGTAGCGAATGGTCGTCAATCTAGGGTAAATAAAGCGAGCAATGTGGCCGTCATCAAAACCAATAACTGACATATCTTCTGGAATACGAACGCCATTTTCTTGTAATAACGCCAAGCAGCCTGCTGCCATGTAGTCGTTATACGTGGCAATTGCAGTGATATCTGTGTTTTTTGCCATTAAGTTAACCATGGCTTGCTCACCGCCTAGCTCGTCAGGTTCACCATATTCGATGTACTCATCGTTCGATTCAATACCGTGATCTTTCAATGCATCCAAATAGCCACCTAAGCGGTCGTGAGCATCTTCAATATCGTGACTCGAGCAGATGTAGCCAATGTGTTTGTGGCCGTTTTTAATCAAATACTCAGTCGCGATGTAAGAGCCGCGGCGGTTGTCGAGAGCAATACAGCGGTTTTCAATATCGGGAACAATGCGATTGATCAGTACCATTCCGGGTACTTCATTCGCTAGCTTAACCAATTCTTCGTCGCTAATGCCTTTGCTATGAACCACGAGTGATTCGCAGCGGCTGTTGATAAGCAGGTTAATCGCATTACGCTCTTTGGTGGCATCATGGTAGCCGCTGCCAATCAGTAGCTGTTTTTCTTGTTCACTTGCCACGGTATCAATGGCTTTGATCATTGAGCCGAAGAACGGGGCAGAAACATCATTAACCAGTACACCAATCGCGTTTGAAGATTTGCTGACCAATGCACGGGCGTTGGCATTTGGGCGATAGCCGAGTTTTTCCATAGCGGCTTTTACCGCCGCAATTGCGGTTTCACTGGTGTGAGGTGCATTGTTGATTACTCGAGAGGTGGTCGCGATTGATACGCCTGCTTCCTTCGCAACATCTTTAATGGTAGCCATTCCGCTCTCTTATTCTGAATATAATGCTGTGTGCTGGTGGTTGGACATTTAACAACGGATAGTTAGGCAATTCAAATACTAAACATCAAATATGACGAGGTTTGATGGTTTATTTTTGGTTGGCTGATTAGTTTGAAAATAAAAAGCCAAGCTCTAGGTTTGAGCTTGGCTTTTGAGTCATATTGGCGTGTGAACTGTAGTCGTGTGAAGTAAGGTAATCAAAGGTAACCAGTAATAGGGTACCAAGTGGCTTCAAAGCAAACCGCTTGGCCCGAATCTACTTACGATGCGCTTGTTAGCGTAACCTGATAACGATATTGATTGTCGGTGAGTTGAAACTCTTGGTGAACACTTGGACTCCAAGAGTCATCACCACCAACACCCATATGTTGGTGATCAACGCGTACATAGATTTTCTCTTCACGAGTCAGGTCATTGGTATGCTTAGCATCCGTTAATTGTTGCTGGCTGTACTGACTCACACTGAATGAAAAATCGCCTTCGATCCCGATATTTCCAACATTCAAGTTTTTGGCTCCGCAACGTAACCCGCTATCGGTTGGGAATATATACGGAGTGTGCATCTGATCCAGTGTTTGTTTGTGTAAACCGAATCGAGCAGCAGTCAAACGGTCTGGATAGTTTTCAAAAGGACCTAATCCCTGCCACGAAACTGGAGTTTCATTGGCTGTTTCGAGTGGTAACGGCAGCTCCATCTCAAGACCAATGCGCGGCATCGGTGGTAAGTGATCGGCTAAGTTGACATCAACCGCGATATTCATTTCACCTAGGTTATTTAAGGTGTATTGCCATTTTGTAATCGCTTGGATTTGGCCATTAAATTGGTAGGCGAATACTGACGTCACTTGTACTGAGTCTGCGAGCGCTTGCACGACACAACTTGTACACTGACGCTCCCATTGACCAATACCTGCAAGTTCCCAGCGACAAGCCCATGCATTTGGGTCGATGTTGTCTATCTCACTAATACCAATATCGTTATCAAGTGGTGCGCGATAGAAGTTATCGACAGGTGCCTTGATAACTTGCGGTTGTCCATCAACGATCCAGTGGGTCAACAATCCACTCTCTGTATTCCATTGCCATTGATGTGTTTCATCTAGGCTAGACACGACCACTTTATTGTCTTGCTGATTTAACTGAGGAGCCAAAGCATTTGCAGTGCTAGGGAATTGCAAGCCAGCATGGTTACGTAAAGCAAACTGCTCCGTTGCACAAACATGGCCTTCTTCTGCCCACTTGGTTGAATGAGTCAGAGTAATATCTGTGTTGAGATGATATTCGGCTTGTGCTTTTGGTGTGAAAGCGAGGTTAATGACCAGCTCTTGTTTACTATCTTCAGCAACGGATAAGACTTGTTGCCCCGATTGAATCACGATGCCATTTTCGAGCAATTGCCAGCGTAAGATTTCATTGTCAGTCGCTCGGAACAGGTTTTCATTGGTTACCGTTAGGCGGCATTGATCTTCAGTTTGCTCTGCTAACGTCACATTGATCATTCTCTGGCAGTATTTCGCCTCTTCCAAGGTAGGGTGTACGCTGCGATCTGGGAAGATCAAACCGTTGATGCAGAACTGACGGTCGTTGATGATGTCGCCAAAGTCTCCACCATAAGCCCAGAAGTGTTCACCGTTTTTATCCCACTGACTTAATCCTTGGTCAACCCAATCCCAGATGAAACCGCCTTGTAGGCGAGGGTATTCTCGGAATGCATCCCAGTAATCATTAAAGCTACCTAAACTGTTGCCCATTGCGTGTGCGTATTCACAAAGAATAAGCGGGCGTTGCTCGTTAGGCAGAGAAACCCACTTCTTGATAGACCATTTTGGAACGGCATCGTCTTCGATTGTGCTGTTAACGCGTGCGTACATTGGCGCAATGATATCGGTAGCTGTGGTATTTGAACCACCGCCTTCATACTGTACCGGGCGAGAAGGATCGTACTGTTTCGACCAAGCATACATCGCATTGTGGCTGCTGCCGTGCCCTGACTCGTTGCCCAAAGACCAGATGATGATAGAAGGGTGGTTCTTATCACGCATGACCATTTGCGTGTAACGACTCATATAAGCGTGTGCCCATTGTGGGTCTGCAGACAAGCGACTCATAGGCTGCATGCCATGGGTCTCGATGTTCGCTTCATCACACACGTATAAACCGTATTCGTCACACAGTTCGTACCATCGTGGGTGGTTAGGGTAGTGCGCGGTGCGCACAGCATTGAAGTTGTACTGCTTCATTAGACAGATATCGCGGATCATGTCTTCTTCTGTCATCACATGCCCCAACTCTGGGTGATGCTCATGACGGTTGACGCCGCGAATCAATAGCGGTTTGCCGTTTAGCTTTAGCTGACCGTCTGTCATTTCGACTTTACGGAATCCAACTTGATAAGCTTCACTTTCTATGTGGTTACCTTGCCTATCAAGCAATGACACGACAATTCGGTAAAGGTTAGGAACTTCTGCGCTCCATTTCTTCGGTTCTCGAACATGAAGAGTTTGGAATACCACATCGTCGTAGGTGCCACGCTCGTCAATTCGTCGATTATGCGGGCGATCGATAAGCGGTTCAGTCACCGCGTTTTCACCGTCAAACAGTTGAACCTGAACTTGGTAGGTGTCTGGTGCCGTAATTTTGGTGACAATAGACAGTGAACCATCGCGATAGCATGCGTCTAAGTCCGGCGTAACGAACACATCTTCAATGCACTGCTTTGGTTTGGCTAGTAAGGTCACATCACGGAAAATACCGCTTAGCCACCACATATCTTGGTCTTCTAAATAGCTACCATCACACCAACGTATCACCATGACAGACAGCGTATTGTCGCCAACAGTTAGATACTGAGTTAAGTCGAACTCGGCAGGTAAGCGGCTATCTTGGCTATAACCAACCCAATTGCCATTACACCAAAGATGAAAAGCGGAATTGACGCCATCAAAGATAATACGTTGGGTGTTCTTTAGGTCATTTTTAGTCAACGTAATTTGAGTGCGGTAACAACCGGTTGGGTTTTCTGCCGGTACAAACGGTGGGTTCACTTCAAATGGGTATTTTACGTTGGCGTAGATAGGTTTATCGTAGCCTTGCATTTGCCAGTTCGATGGTACGGTAATCTCGTCCCATTGTGAGTCATTGAAACTTGTTTCGATAAATTCACCGTCAACTTGTTCAGGTGCATCAAGGTATTTGAACTTCCATTGTCCATTAAGAGATTTACGTTGTGACTCAATGCCGTCTCGAGCGTGCTTAAGGTTGCGGTAGCTTGATAATGGGCTGTGCGCATTAAGGCAGTGGATATTCACAGACTGTGGGTTTTCCCAATCGCGTCTTTGGATGATGTTTGAAAATGCCTTCATGGTATTCCTACTCTTAAAGTGTTCAATATTGGTAATCATTCTATTAAGTCATCGGATTTTTAAACCGTGATGACCGTTATCAAATCGTTGGTTTTGCGTATTGTTCTGCGTATTGTTCTGTTGGCTTATTCAGCTATTCAGAGAGCTGTTTTAATAAATAATCTTTTGCTTCGGGCATGCCCTGTTCGGCCGCTTGATTAGCAATAAATGCGGCTTGTTTGATGTCGTTGTTGTTTAGGGCTTGGTCAATGTCCTTTTGGATATTCAACCATTGCGCCTTTTGATTGGTTTCAACTGTCTGAATTGATGGTTGAGAGATTTGCTTTGAACCTAAGGTTTCGGGTTCATTGTTGGATGAAACGCCAAGCTCAGCCAATAGGGTCAAAACCGTACTGTTTGTTGATTTTCTCGCCGTAACATCAATGACACCTACGCTGCTCAACGTCGCAGTCAGCGGTAGTTGCTTATTGCCAATAATCTGCTGAGATTCTGAATACAGATCTTCAGGGTGAATTCGATTGATGGCGCTATCTAACATAGTGCTATCGGCGCTGACCACAATAAATTGCGCGTTGTCTCGTTGAGGTTCGAGTGCAATTGATGCTTCAATTCTTTCTAACCCTTGCATCGCTGTCGGGTAGTAAGTGAAATCGTTAGTGCTGTACTGACCAAGCAGTCGCCATTGTTTATCGAAGATATAAATAGACGGAGCGAAAAGCGCATCATTTTTAATGTATGAACGAATGAGTAAGGACAGCGATTCTGTCGTGTCACTGATTTGGTACGCGATGGTCGGAAAGCGTTGGCTATCCGCTTGTGTATTGTCATTTAACAATGAAGAGGAAAGGGTCGGTAAATGACCGTCCATAATCACTTGTTGGTGGAATGGAACAGACAATTGCGTCATTGGCAGCGCACTTAGCTGAGAACAGCATGCACTGTCATTGAAATCAGTCTTAAGTTCCTTTTCAGGTATTCCGCTGCATGCGCTAACGGTGAGTGCCGCGACAATGATCACCAATGATTTTAATTTCATCTGATTGCTACCTTAGTAAAGGGGAAAACATCGGCTTTCCCCGTTAAATTGCTATTCCAGTGTTGAGCGTCAATTCGTTGATTGAACAGACGCTCGGGTGTTGTGGTTTACCACCAAGTTTCTACGTTGAAACCAAAGGTAATCTCGTCAACAGTCTCGGCGTTGATGCTTGTTGCCGTTCCATAAGCCTCGTTACCACGATCCCATTCGTTACTGGATTCAGAGTAAGTTGCAAAGATACGGATAGATGGGCGAGCCCATACGCCTTTGCCAGCTTGGAACATTTGAGCGACAGTCACTTTGTACATATCATTTGTGCCTGAGCCGTTTTGTGCTTCTACCGTTTCGTAACCGACTTCAAGTGCTGTCGACATATAATCTGTCCAAGCATATTGAGGACGAGCACCGACACTGAACCATTTCTCACCATCGTTGTTATCTAGGTTGTTATCTTGATAAGCGATGGAGTACATGACTTGAACATCTTCACTGATATTTAAGTCACCATGGTTAAATAGACGCCAGCTGTAGCCATCATGTTCGACGCCAGTGCTGTACTTTTTGTCTGAACCACCTTCAGCACTCATTAATCCGCCAGCTAAGGCATCAGTACCATATTGGAAGGCCAAGGTGTTTGAGCCGTAGTTCCAAGCTTGACGGTAAAGAGCAGAGAGCATTGCGCCAGAAGTAGTAATGTCTTTATCGTCGTAGCTCGAGTTTTGCGTGGTTACGTAGTTCAAACCAAGAGTAAGATCCGCTGTGTCACTCAATTCAATACCGCTTAAGCGAGCATCAATATTGTGAAGACTACGCCCATCGTCACTTGACGAGTTTGGCGCCATCCAGGCCAAATGTGCATCCGCAAACCCTAGATCCCAATCTTCAATACCTAAACCCGTACTGGATGTATCCCAGTACTTAACATCAATCATGTGGACTTCATGGCGCCGATAAAAACGTTCTCCGGCCCATACTTTCGCGTTAGGTTGTCCATCTATAAGGCCATGGCCTGCTGACCAAAGTTGGATCGTACTGACGTCTCCCCAGCTATCACCGCTGCCTAGATAAATCGTGGTATCAAAATAAGCGTCATTGTCACGCCATACATCTGCTTTCACACCCGCTTCCCACCAGTTCAGTTCATTACCTAAACGGTAGTTACCGTAACCTTGACCTGCTCGAATAACGTCGTTGCGTTCTCCTTTGCCATCGTTATGTTGGTCATTGTCGGTGTAGATGTTGCCCCATTTCGCATAACCAAAATAGGTTACGTTTTCCACTGCAGCGAAGCTGATTAATGGGGTGAGGGCCAGAGTGAATCCTAATGCTTTAACTAGCATTTTTTGTTTCATGAAGTGTCTCCATTATTTTTTATTTATGGATATTTTTATGTTTGAGTCCTAACTCGAGCGAGAGTGTAAGCAAACAATGGAAACGTTTTCATGATGAGGTTGGCATTTTTACGCTATTGATGGGTTTGTGATTATTTTGTGTGATTTTGATCGAGTTATTGAGCTTGTAGTGGCAGTTTTATAGAGGGTTTTGTGGGTTTTTAATGGAATCGTTTTCTATTTCAGGGGTGTTGAGGGGGGGTGATCGTGCGCTAAAGTTGAAGTTGCTCGTTGTGTTCGAACATCGGTAATAGTGATTTAAGGCTAGAGCTAGCAAGGGATTAGGGTTGTTTTTGAGGGGAAAAGCAGCCCAGTCAATGATAACTGGGCATGTGAGACAAGGAAGCAAATATCAAATTCAATGTCGAAGCTAGGCTACAAGCATTGCGTTCTATACCGTCAAGCTGGAATGTAAAAGTTAGGACCCAGGGAGACACTTCATAGTTGTACTCTAAAGGTTAAGAATACGAGTGTGGTGTGGTGAGTTCAAGAGGAAATGTGTTTGAGCCAATTTTCAAATGATAGATTCATTATAACGTAATGAATTTTATGGGTTTAATTGTTGTTAAGCTCCTATTTATTTTAACGTTATCGCGCTTTATTTAATGTGGAATATCCCTATTCCTTGGGATCAGGAGTATATGCGTTGAGATGGTGGTTGGCATAAATCTTTGAATTAGGGGGTATTGTTTGAATCTATTAATCTCAAAATATTTAATGGAAACGTTTTCATGATTTTGGGGTTGATCACAGAAACTCTCAGCTCAATAATTATGATACGGGGTAATTAAACGCGTTAAGGTTAAATAAAATGACGAATAAATCCCTAGTAGAAATTACGGGTAAAGACTCGCAACTGATCGTTGAACTTGGTGATTTCGCCGAAATTCTGCATTGGGGAGTTCCAGTTCGTGGCGATCTAGCGAACTTTCGTGTTTCTCTTCAAAGGCCTGTTCCTTACGGTCGCCTTGATAATGATGTTGCTATGTCGCTGAGCCCTGAACTCGGGCGCGGTGTTTTCAGCAGTCCGGCATTAGAAGGACACCGAGATGGGTTGGACTGGGCGCCTGTTTTCTCTATTACGGATATTCAACAAACACCATCTAGCCTAATCATTGAGAGTGAAGATCTGCGTGCAGGCTTACGTTTAACAACCGAGTTATGCCTCGATAAACATGATGTTGTGAAATCTCGTCACACCTTAACCAACGTTAAAGCCGGCCTTTATCAGGTGAACCGTCTCGCCAATACTTTACCATTACCAGCAAGAGCTAATGAGTTGATGACGTACTACGGCCGCTGGGTACATGAGTTCCAAACGGTGCGCCAACCCTTACAGCAAGGGGGCTATCAACAAGAAAATCGTCGCGGACGAACGTCTCATGAACATTATCCAGCGATGGTTGTTGGTACCGCTAACTTCAATGAAATGGCAGGTGATGTGTGGGGCATTCACTTCGCTTGGAGTGGTAACCACAGATTGCGCGCTGATGTAAAAGCAGACGGTCGTCGCTACGTGCAAGCGGAAGTTATTTATCTACCGGGCGAGATTGCATTGGATGAAGGTGAAAGCTTAACGACACCTTGGCTGTATGCCAGTTTCAGTTCGGAAGGCTTAAATGGAATGAGCCATCAGTTCCACTCCCATGTGCGTGGTTCGATCTTGCCGGAGTCTTTCGTACAAAAGCCTCGACCTATCCATCTTAATACATGGGAAGGCATCTATTTTGACCATGATCCTGATTATATTATGTCGATGGCTAGCCAAGCCGCGGATATGGGAGTAGAGCGTTTTATCATTGACGATGGTTGGTTCAAAGAGCGCTGCGGAGACAAGGCTGCGCTTGGGGATTGGTTCTTAGATGAAGAAAAGTACCCAAATGGTTTAGAGCCGATAGTTGAACACGTTAATCAGTTGGGTATGGAGTTTGGATTGTGGTTCGAACCTGAGATGATCAATAAGGATTCTGACTTATACCGAGCCCATCCAGACTGGTTGCTTGCGGTTGACGGCTATGACCAACCAACGGGTCGCAATCAATATGTTATCGATCTTCAGAATCAACAAGCATTCGACTTTTTGTTTGAGCGCCTTGATCACTTCTTAAGTCAGTACAACATTGCTTACATTAAGTGGGATATGAACCGAGAAGTTGTACAACCTGCGCATCTAGGCAGGGCTGCGGCCCATCAACAAACCGCTCGTTATTATGAGTTGGTCGATAAAGTTCGAGAGAAGCACTCTATGGTTGATATTGAATCTTGTGCGGCTGGTGGTGGTCGTATCGATTTTGAGGTTCTTAAGCGTACGCAACGTTTTTGGGCGTCTGATAACAATGACGCTCTGGAGAGACAAACGATTCAGCGCGGGATGAGTTACTTTTTCCCTCCTGAGGTAATGGGAAGTCATATTGGTGCGAGTCACTGCCACAGCACTCGTCGTCGTCATAGTATTGAGTTTCGTGGCCTAACAGCACTGTTTGGTCATATGGGGATTGAATTAGACCCTGTGAAAGAAGTTCAAGAAGAGAAACAGGGCTTTGAACACTATATTAAGCTACACAAGATGCTGCGTCCGTTACTGCATAGCGGGAGAACTTGGCGAGTTCCAACGGACGATAGTGCCCATCAAATCCATGCGGTCGTTTCCGAAGATGTGTCAGAAGCGGTGGTGATGATTGCACAGCTGGCGATGCCAACCAATTCGTTGAGTGGTCATTTGCGTATACCTGGGCTAGATCCACAAAGCCTATACAAGGTCTCTGTGATTGATAAACCTTCAAATTACGATGATATTGTGAATTATCAACCGCCATGGACAGAGTCTGGCTGTGAATTATCAGGTGCTTGGTGTGCCGAGGTGGGGTTGACGATGCCAATACTCGATGCAGAAACAGCGATGCTGATTAAGTTTGAACGTATCGAGTAAGTTTTAGCATAGGCGTTATATTTGATGAACCGCGTAGGTGAAATTACGCGGTTTTTTATTGCCTTTAATAAGCCGTCATGAACTATCTAATCAATTTGATGTGCCCCTATAGATTTGAGATCTGTAGGTATTCCCAGCGTGATGCTGTATTTATGTAATCGTTCTCATGCGTTACTTCACACTACGAACTGTTTTGAGCACTTTAATTAGCGATATTCTCTATCAATTCGAGTGTTTTATTGTTCGATCTCTCACTTTAGATATTTGACTGAAAACGTTTCCATTGAGTGGTTGTTGATCACAGTATCTGTGCGTTGGAATGGTTACATTAGCGTCGGACTTGATACTTGAGTGTTTTAAGAAGCGACCACAGAGTGGCTCTAAAACAGAACTTGAGTGGATAAATTATTATAAATAAAAGGTAAGCGTTTCAACGTCTGTTAGGAGATGAAGTTACGCGCCTGAAGGAAATACTATGTCTGATCAAATTACTCTACAAACCAAATTATCGTATGGACTTGGGGCTTTAGGTAAAGACTTTGCCTGTGCTCCAATCTACATCTTCTTAATGTTTTACTTCACCGATGTTGCTGGGCTGTCAGCGGCATTTGTGGGTACTATATTTTTGGCCGCGCGCATTGTCGACGCGGTGACCGACCCAATGATGGGCGTTATCGTTGATAACACACGCTCTAAGTTTGGTAAATTCCGTCCTTGGATAGTGATTGGAACTCTGTTAAATGCTGTAGTGCTTGTTGGCCTTTTTAGTACGCATATGTTTGAAGGCACTACGTTATACATTTATGCAGCGGCTGCTTATATTCTGTGGGGCCTTACCTACACTATTATGGACATTCCATACTGGTCTTTGATTCCTGCACTATCGAGCTCTCGTCAAGAACGTGAAAAGCTGGTTGTTTGGCCACGATTGTTTGCTAGCTTGGCGTGGTTTATTACGGGTACTTACGGGCTACACATTGTCGGTAAACTGGGTGATGGCGACCAAGGACAAGGTTTCTTCAACGTTGCTATGTTGATTGCTGTTCTGTTCGTGATGAGTGCATTCTTGATTGCTCGCAACGTAAAAGAAAAATCTGCACCAGCAAATGCTAAACCAGCTGAGCGTTTCAGCTTTAAAGATGTAATGGTTATCATTGGTAAGAATGACCAACTAAAAGCACTTATTGGTACCGTATTGTCGTTCCAAATAGCAAACTTGCTGGTGGGTGGTTTTGCGATTTACTATTTCTCTTACGCTTTAGGCAACGCTGACTTGTTCCCCGTTTATATGATGGTGGCAGGTATCGCTGAAGTTGCAGGTGTATTCTTGTTCCCTCGTATTGCATCAGTGTTACCACGCAAGCACCTATGGGTTATCGCTTGTGGCTTCCCAGTGCTGTCTTGTATCACTCTACTTATCATGGGCTTTATCGCTCCAGGTAACGCGATTCTAATCGGTATCGCAGGTGCTGCTATCAAGTTTGGTGTGGGTATCGCTAACGCACTGCAAACTGTAATGCTTGCCGATGTTGTTGATTACGGTGAACACAAAACAGGTCGTCGCAGTGAGAGTGTTATCTTCTCTGTTCAAACGATGCTTGTTAAGTTTGCAGGCGCGGCTGGTGGTTTTATTGTTGGTATGGGCTTGTCTGTGGTGGGTTATGTACCAAACGTGGAACAGTCTGACAGCACTATCATGGGACTGCAGTTTATGATGGTAGGTTTACCAGCGATTCTAATGACGGTAAGTGCTCTTGTTTATAAGCGCTACTACCACCTGCATGAAGGGTTTGATCAAGATCAAGCCGCTAAAGAGACTCAGACTAATGTTGTTACAGCAGAAGCATAACCGCTAAAACGACGCCTCATCTAGAATAACGCTCAGTTTAGTCACTAAGCCCAAACGCCTCCTTGTGAGGCGTTTTTTTATGGATGTGAGTTAATCAAAGCTGTGCCTGTAGAGCTTTTGTTTCGACTAAAACGCAAAAAGCCGCATCGAGTGATGCGGCTTCTTTAAATTTTGCACCCTTGTCGAGACTTGAACGCGGGCGGATGGGACGGTCCGACGATTCGGGTGTGACATTAACTTGGAACAAGTTAGTCGCATTTATATACGAAAAAAGCCCAATCTTTCGATTGAGCTTTCTTCTAGAATTTGGCTCCCCTTGCAAGACTTGAACTTGCGACATACGGATTAACAGTCCGCCGTTCTACCAACTGAACTAAAGGGGAATTGCTTGTTAGCGACGCGAATTCTAATAATTGTCCGGATTTCTGTCAATAAAAAATATCAGAAAAAAGTAAGATAAAAAACTTTACTTTCTTGAACGCCTTATTGGATTTAGCTTTGCTTTAGTTATCCACCAAAATTGTGGATAAGTGTGTGTGTGAAACTTTAACAACAATAATTGGGATAAATCGAAAAATGTAAAAATCTTATCTAACGTAATGTATTTAAAAGATTTATAGAAAAACGTCGCAATTGTATAACTTTTGTAGATTATAAAACGAACAGTAAAACAAGCGGTATTTTTAGGTTTTTTGGGGAAAAGTAGTGGATTAAAATTCGAGCAATTTAGCTGAAGAGATCTTGCAGGGGCACGGATAATACCAAGTTCTAAAAATAAAAGCTATAACTGATATCTGATCTTAAGATGCATTTCTCTAGATAATAGTTGCAACGACACTCCACCTAGAGTGACAATGACCTGATTAAAAAAACAGTATGGAAATGGCGACCTATGAGCAAACTCTTTGACTTGGTATCGGACTATAGCCCGTCCGGTGACCAGCCGACGGCGATAACCAAATTACTAGATGGACTAGATTCTGGTTTGGCACATCAAACTCTATTAGGGGTTACGGGCTCTGGTAAAACATTTACCCTTGCCAACGTCATTTCCCAATCTCAAAGACCTGCGATCCTGTTAGCGCCTAACAAGACATTGGCGGCTCAACTTTATGGTGAGATGAAATCTTTCTTTCCAAACAATGCCGTTGAGTATTTTGTTTCTTACTACGATTACTACCAACCTGAAGCCTACGTTCCAACCACGGACACATTCATCGAGAAAGATGCGTCTGTGAACGCTCATATCGAACAAATGAGGCTTTCGGCAACCAAAGCCTTATTAGAACGAAAAGACGCCATCATTGTGGCTTCTGTGTCGGCTATCTACGGTCTTGGTGATCCTAAGTCTTATTTGAAGATGATGCTTCATTTGAGTCGTGGCGAGGTGATGGATCAGCGTGATATTTTGCGCCGATTGGCTGAGCTGCAATATTCAAGAAACGATGTCGCCTTTGAACGTGGTCAGTTCCGAGTTCGTGGTGAAGTGATCGATATCTTTCCCGCTGAATCTGACCAAGATGCGGTTCGAATTGAAATGTTCGATGACGAAGTGGACTGCATTAGTATTTTTGATCCTCTGACTGGTGCGGTGAAACAAAGAGACTTACCGCGTTTTACAGTTTATCCAAAAACTCACTATGTAACCCCAAGAGAGAAGATCCTTGAGGCGATTGAGAACATCAAGGATGAGTTGCGCGATAGGGCTCAATATTTAAAAGACAACAACAAGCTTTTGGAAGAGCAGCGCATTTCTCAGAGAACTCAGTTTGATATTGAGATGATGACGGAGCTTGGCTTTTGTTCCGGTATCGAAAACTACTCACGATACTTAAGTGGCCGTGCGGAAGGGGAAGCGCCTCCGACATTATTTGATTACCTGCCTGATGATGGTCTGTTGATTATCGATGAGTCACACGTGACCGTGCCGCAAATAGGCGCTATGTATAAAGGTGACCGCTCTCGTAAGGAAACTCTAGTTGAGTTTGGTTTCCGTTTGCCTTCTGCATTGGATAACCGTCCGATGAAGTTTGAAGAGTTTGAGTCTATAGCCCCACAAACGATTTTTGTGTCGGCAACGCCGGGTAATTATGAGATTGAAAAATCAGATGGCGAGATTGCTGATCAAGTGGTGCGTCCTACTGGTCTGTTGGACCCAATCATCGAAGTACGTCCGGTTGCGACTCAGGTTGATGACTTATTGTCTGAAATCAGAATACGTTCAGTGAAAGAAGAGCGCGTGCTTGTCACGACGCTAACTAAACGAATGGCAGAAGACTTAACCGAATACCTAAGTGAGCACGGCGTTAAAGTGCGTTACTTGCACTCGGATATCGATACGGTTGAGCGTGTAGAGATCATCCGAGACCTACGTTTGGGCGAGTTCGACGTGTTAGTGGGTATTAACTTACTTCGTGAAGGTTTGGATATGCCTGAAGTGTCGCTGGTGGCGATTCTTGATGCAGACAAAGAAGGCTTCTTGCGTTCTGAGCGTTCTCTGATCCAAACCATTGGTCGTGCTGCGCGTAACTTGGAAGGTCGAGCAATCCTTTATGGTGATTCGATTACTAAGTCGATGAGAAAAGCGATTGATGAAACCGATCGTCGTCGCGAGAAACAACAAGCCTACAACGAAGAGCAAGGCATCACGCCGCAAGCGTTGAAACGCAATATCAAAGATATTATGGAACTGGGTGATCTAACCAAGTCGAAGCAGCAGCGCCAATCGAAGCAAGTTCCTCTATCTAAGGTGGCAGAGCCTTCTGAAAGTTATGCCGTACTTACACCGCAACAGCTTGATAAAGAGATCAGCAAGTTAGAGGCTGCGATGTATCAGCATGCTCAGAACCTGGAATTTGAATTGGCAGCACAGAAGCGTGATGAAATTGAGCAGCTAAGAAAGCAGTTTATTACCAACAGCTAATCTCCCTTTTTACTCAAAAAATTGAATCCCTCAATACAAAAATTGAGAGTGTTTTAGACAAAAAAACAGCCAGTAGTAAATGTTCTACTGGCTTACGTTTGTGAACACTCGGTCCACTAACAACGTCAGTTGGCTAGGTGACCCGAAGGTCATGTAGATACCTGCATCGTTCGTGCCATATAGATAACACATTGATTGTTTAAAGCAGAGAAAGAAATGTTCCACAAATACTGTGGCTAATTTGCATAATGCAAAGCGGAATGCGACTATAATAAGAAATGCAAATTATAAATGGCTAGGATATGCAATCAAAAACGTTAGATAACAAATCAAAGTATTTGTTGATGGTGGAGGATACGGCTTCAGTCGCAGCGTTATATCGCTCGTATCTTACACCGCTCGAAATTGATATCAACATTGTCGGCACTGGCCGCGATGCAATTGAGAGTTTGAATCATCGAATCCCTGACCTCATTTTATTAGATCTACGTCTACCTGATATGACGGGTATGGACGTGCTTTTCGCTGTAAAACAAAAATACCCTGAAGTGCCCGTTATCTTCATGACAGCGCACGGCTCTATCGATACTGCCGTAGAAGCGATGCGTCATGGTTCTCAAGACTTCCTGATCAAACCGTGTGAAGCCGACCGACTTCGTATTACGGTGAACAACGCGATCCGCAAAGCGACCAAGCTTAAGAATAGCTCTGAACATCCGGGAAACCAGAATTACCAAGGCTTCATTGGCAGTAGCCAAACCATGCAGCAGGTTTACCGAACTATCGATTCTGCGGCATCGAGTAAAGCGAGTATTTTCATTACCGGTGAAAGTGGTACGGGTAAAGAGGTGTGCGCAGAAGCGATTCACGCGGCGAGTAAGCGTGGCGATAAGCCTTTCATTGCAATCAATTGTGCGGCAATTCCTAAAGACTTGATTGAAAGTGAGCTGTTTGGCCACGTAAAAGGGGCGTTTACGGGCGCGGCAACAGACCGTCAAGGTGCTGCTGAGCTAGCTGATGGAGGCACACTGTTCCTTGATGAGCTGTGTGAAATGGATCTTGAACTGCAAACTAAGCTTCTGCGTTTTATTCAAACCGGTACTTTTCAAAAAGTCGGCTCTTCGAAGATGAAGAGTGTCGATGTTCGTTTTGTCTGTGCGACCAACCGTGACCCTTGGAAAGAAGTACAGGAAGGTCGCTTTAGAGAAGATTTATACTACCGTCTGTACGTGATTCCTCTGCACTTGCCGCCATTGCGTGAACGTGGTGAAGATGTCATCGAGATTGCTTACTCATTATTGGGCTATATGTCGGTTGAAGAAGGCAAGGCGTTTGTGCGTTTTGCTCAAGAAGTGCTGGATCGCTTTAACCAATATGAGTGGCCGGGTAACGTTCGTCAGCTACAAAACGTATTGCGAAATGTAGTGGTATTGAATAATGGTAAAGAGATTACTCTGAACATGCTTCCGCCACCATTGAATCAACCGATTGAAAACAGTCTGCGACTGAAAGAGAAGCAGAGTGAAGACATCACAGTAAAAGATATTTTCCCATTGTGGATCACTGAGAAAACGGCAATCGAACAGGCCATAAAAGCGTGTGATGGCAACATCCCTCGCGCGGCTGGTTTCTTGGATGTCAGTCCATCAACGATATACCGTAAATTGCAAACGTGGAATGCGAAGCAGTAATCACCAAACAATAAGAAAGAACGATGATGAAAGTATTAAATCAGCAAAAAGTTGATGAGCTTGCCGGTGAGATTGGGCAAGAGAATGTCCCAGTGTTATTGGAAATCTTTTTAGGTGAATTGAAGGGATACTACGAGCACCTAGAGCTAAACAAAGATACTGATACGTCTAAGTATTTGGCCGATATCAGCCATGCGTTAAAGAGCAGTGCTGCGAGTTTTGGTGCCGATTCTCTGTGTAATTTTGCTATTAGCTTAGACGCAAAAGTGAAGCAAGCATTGCCCGTGACAGATATTGATTTTCAAGATATGCAGGAACTACTGCTATCGACTTATACTGAATATCAACAGTTGATGACGGATCTCTAAAGCGGTTAATCGCTAAATATACAGGTAGAGATACAGAGACTAAAAAAGGAGCATAATGCTCCTTTTTCGTTTTCTGACGCTTGAACTAATGAACTAAGCCAACTGAGCTTCGATTGCTTGTTGAAGCTTCACTCGGTCGTGTCGCCAATCTCGGTTTGCTGATGCAAGATCCGTGGTCACACAATTCCATTGCCCTTCAAGTTCTGGGTGTGGTTCATTGCCCAGTACAACGTCTATCTTACGTGCTTTACAGGTACGTTCACACCACTCCAATTGCTCTTGAAGCGTCATTTTACCTGCTGGACCGTGTTCTGGAGACAGGTTTTCAATGAAGATAACTTTTGCCTTGGTGTTTCCTGCGATGGCTTTACCAATTTCTGGCAGCAGCAGCGGAGGCATCACACTGGTTAGAAAGCTGCCTGGACCAAGCACAATACAGTCTGCTTCTTCCACCGCAGCTACGGCTTCTTTGGTTGCTGGCACTTCTGGCGATAAGTCCATCATGCGCAGTTTTTCTGTCATGTCATCAACGTTGGTTTCGCCAGTTACCCAGCGGCCGTCCATGGATAGGGCCGTGAGGTCGGAAGGATGCTCTGTCATCGGCACGATGTTAACGTCGACCTTAAGCATATTTCGAATTAGGTTAATGGCTTCCAATGGACGAACCGAAAGGTTGTCTAATGCAGTGAGCATAAGGTTACCTAGGTTATGACCATCGAGTTCGCCTTGGCCGCGAAAGCGGTATTCAAACATCATCGAGCTGATTGAAGGTTCAGTGATCAATTGGTTGATACAGTTGCGAGTATCTCCCCAAGCGATACCACCTTGGCAGTCTCGGATTCGTCCGGTTGAACCGCCATTATCCGTTGTTGCAACAATGCCAGTTGCATTGTTACCAAAGTCTTTTAGTGCAGCAAGCATACGACCTAAGCCATGGCCTCCACCGATTGCTACGACTTTCTTTGAAGAGTAAATATTCATTTTTTGTTCTTGTTAGATTATTACCAACTATAATTTAGGTTAAATGCTTCTCGCTATATACTCAACAAGAGTTATTTTGAGCGTTTGATACGTTTTTTTTGCCGATGTGACCCGTTTTTTACCATCAGAGCTAGATTCACGTACAAATATTAAGTATTTTATTACTCAGCTACTGCACGTATGAATATAACGTGCGGTTGCCATAACTCCGAGCTCTCGCATGCTAAGTCGCACAGTGGTATTTGCTGTACCGATACGCATCAAGAGCCAGTGACATGTTGTCACAAGGGCTTAATTGGAAATGATTATGCCTCCCGTGTTTGGAAAGGTGTTCCGTGGCGCAACAATTCGAAGATAGATTCCATCGCAAGTTTTATTACTTGCGCTTGTCGGTTACAGACGTCTGTAACTTTAAATGTACTTACTGCTTGCCGGATGGTTACAAACCGTCAGGGCAAAAAAACTCGTCTTTTTTAAGTGTTCCCGAGATCAAACGCGTTGTAAAAGCGTTTGCAGATTGTGGTACCTCAAAGATCCGCATTACAGGCGGAGAGCCGAGTCTGCGTAAAGACTTTCCTGAAATCATACATACCGTTGCTTCTACTCCTGGCATCGAAAAAGTAGCCACGACAACGAACGGCTACCGCATGGAGAAACAAGTAGGGCAGTGGCGTGATGCCGGTTTAACCCATATAAACGTGAGCGTGGATAGCTTAGATTCACGTATGTTCCATCAGATCACTGGTGAGAATAAGTTTACTGAGGTTATGCGAGGTATTGATAAAGCGTTTGAGGTTGGCTATGAACAAGTCAAAGTCAACGTTGTATTGATGAAAGACCTCAACAGTCAGGAATTACCAGCCTTCCTTAATTGGATCAAAGACAAACCTATTCAATTACGTTTTATCGAGCTGATGAAAACCGGCGAGATGGACGAGTTGTTTGATAAACACCATGTATCGGGCGTTGCAATTCGCAACCAACTTATTGCTAACGGTTGGCTACTGAAAGTCAAAGCCGTGAATGATGGGCCTGCACAAGTGTTTGTCCACCCAGACTACAAAGGTGAAATTGGTTTGATCATGCCTTACGAGAAAGACTTTTGTGAGAGTTGTAACCGCCTGCGTGTTTCTGCGACCGGTAAACTTCACCTATGTCTGTTTGGCGACCACGGTGTTGAACTGAGAGATCTGATTCAAGAAGATCAACAAGAGCAAGAGCTCATTGATCGAATTCAGGCTCAGCTTCAAACCAAGTCCGTTAGCCACTTCTTACATGATGGCAACAGCGGCATGACTCCAAACTTGGCGTCAATCGGCGGTTAACCCGCTATATACTCTAAAGCATTTTATCGCTCAGCTTCTTTAGGCTGGGCGAATCAGTCTAGGGCGTGTTGCTCTTTCGAGCTGATTTTTGCAGCGAGTTGCTGGGTATTTATACAAGGCAGAGGCTTTGATGTGTAGCTAGCCTACATGAGAAGCCGATAACGTAGTAGAAATGACCAGCAAACGCTGCCCGAAGGGTTCGGCTAAAAGCGTTTTACTCTTTGTTGAGGGAGATTTGCTTAGAATGACTAGGCTACTTCCCCCTCGCCGCGATTAAAACGCTTTTATCTCGAACAAAATTTAATCACGAAAGGTCAACACGCCCTCATAATTGAAAAATTTATATAGGTGAACAAATGGGTCACGCAGAAAGCAAATTCCAAGCAGCAAACATTGCAGTACTAACGGTTTCAGATACACGTACAGAAGAAAATGACACGTCAGGTGGTTACCTAGCTGAGCATGCTAAAGAAGCGGGTCACAACGTGGTTGAGAAGCAAATCGTTATCGACGACATGTACAAGATCCGTGCGATCGTATCTAAGTGGATCGCTGATGAAAGCGTACAAGCGATCATGATCACGGGCGGTACGGGCTTCACTTCTCGTGACAGCACGCCTGAAGCGCTTAAGCCACTATTCGACAAAGAAGTAGAAGGCTTTGGTGAGCTATTCCGTCAAGTGTCTTACGAAGAGATCGGTACTTCTACGATTCAATCTCGTGCAATTGCGGGCTTTGCTAACCACACAGTAATCTTTGCGATACCAGGCTCTACAGGTGCTTGTCGTACAGGTTGGACTAAGATCATCAAGCAACAGATGGATGCTAGTCACCGCCCTTGTAACTTCATGCCACACCTTTCTGTATAAGGCGGTTTGAGTATGAGCCAATTTACACACATTAACGCGTCTGGCGAAGCAAACATGGTCGATGTATCGGCTAAAGCTGAGACAGTACGTGAAGCGAGAGCGGAAGCTTTTGTACAAATGTCTGCTGAAACGCTAGAGCTGATTGTTTCTGGCAGCCACCATAAAGGTGATGTTTTCGCAACGGCACGTATTGCGG
Organism: Vibrio sp. 14G-20; assembly: GCF_026241515.1. Classification (GTDB taxonomy): domain Bacteria; phylum Pseudomonadota; class Gammaproteobacteria; order Enterobacterales; family Vibrionaceae; genus Vibrio. The sequence goes on along the minus strand of NZ_JAPHPW010000014.1, from coordinate 100,185 downwards.
GTATTCAAGCGGCGAAGAAGACGTGGGATCTGATTCCACTGTGTCACCCTCTACTATTAACTAAAGTAGAAGTGCAGCTTGAAGCGATCGAGTCTGAAAATAAGGTCCGCATTGAATCTGTTTGTAAGCTTGCTGGTAAGACGGGCGTAGAAATGGAGGCGCTAACGGCTGCTTCTGTTGCTGCACTGACGATTTACGATATGTGTAAAGCTGTTCAGAAAGACATTGTTATCGAGAACGTACGTCTGTTAGAGAAGACGGGTGGTAAATCAGGACACTTTAAGGTGGAATCATGATTACTGTACTTTTCTTTGCTCAAACTCGTGAACTTGTCGGTGTTGATAGCCTAGAAGTCGACGCGCAATTCAGCACTATCGAAGCGATTCGCAGCCACCTTGTAACACAAGAAGGCAAATGGGATATCGCATTGGAAGAGGGCAAGCTTCTGGCTGCGCTTAACCAATCAATCGTACCTTTGACGACTGAAGTGAAAGACGGCGATGAAGTCGCTTTCTTCCCACCAGTGACTGGAGGCTAAGCATGGATCCAAGAGTATTAGTGACAGCAGAGGACTTCTCTGTAGGCGACGAATACGACTACTTGGCTCAAGGTACAGCTGCCGGAGCGATTGTGACGTTCATTGGTAAAGTTCGCGACATGAACCTTGGCGACAATGTGATTGGTTTGTCTCTGGAGCACTATCCGGGCATGACAGAGAAATCACTGAGCGAGATCTGTGATCAAGCTGAAGCACGCTGGCCAATCCAAAAGATGCGAGTTATCCATCGTGTTGGTGACCTAGATATCGGTGACCAGATTGTTTACGTTGGTGTATCCAGTGAACACCGCGGTGCAGCCTTTGAAGCGTGTGAGTTTGTGATGGACTTCCTGAAAACCAAAGCGCCGTTTTGGAAGAAGGAACGTACCACTGAAGAAACTCGTTGGGTTGACTCTCGAGATTCAGATGCGAAAGCTGCAGAGCGTTGGGAAAAATAACCACCCAAGGTTACTTATCTTCAGAACAAATATTAAAAGCCGACTATTGAAATCGGTTTTTTTGTGCATGCTACAAAGTCATTTATAAATAATTAGCGTATTAATAAATGGTTGGTCATTCATGTTGCATATAAATTCAGTGCGTGATTTTGTCTGTCTTGGTGCATTTCTAAATCTGTTTTGGTGCAGTGCTTTATACTGTTTTGTATAAAGTGATAACCCTCACAAATAGTGGAGTCTATTTAGGGGATATGTGATGTGCAATTGGATTTAATGTGGCATTAATGTTAATTTGCTAACAGTGTTCTAGCATAAGATGCTAAAAAAAAGTATCAATACAGATACATCAACACTAAAGGCTGTTTTTTAATTAATCCCTATGTGTAACTCACTATTCATTAGGTTTTTATTAGAGATTTACACTATTACCTTAAGTAATTCGGAGAATTATCCGATTTTTTGCGACTTGTTTGTGGCAAATTACTTCAATGGTTGATAGTGTGTGCCTCAATCTTTGTAAGGTTTTAGGTTTTTATGCTTATAATTTGAGCTAAATAAACCTAAATCACTGCCGTTCAGTGAACCTAACAAAGAAGTCATGGATGCAAAACGAAAAACTTGGAGTTTATTAAATGTACAAGAATAAAATCACTCAGGCCCTTCTTCTAGGTGCTGGTTTGGCAGTGGCTGCCACTTCTACTCTTTCTATCGCTGCTGAAGTTCCAGCAGGCACAGAACTAGCAAAAGTTCAGGAACTTGTTCGCGGTAACGGTACTGAAGTTGCAACTATCGACCCACACAAATCTCAAGGTGTACCAGAATCTCACGTAATTCGTGATCTTCTAGAAGGTCTAGTGAACCAAGACGGCGAAGGTAATACTATCCCTGGTGTTGCTGAAAGCTGGGAAACGACAGACAACAAAACATTCACTTTCCACCTACGTAAAGACGCAAAATGGTCTAACGGCGATCCTGTAACAGCTGAAGATTTCGTTTACAGCTGGAAACGTGCAGTTGATCCTGCAACTGCTTCTCCATATGCTTGGTACATGGAATATACCAAGATGGCGAATGCGAAGGACATCGTAGCGGGTAAGAAAGACAAGAGTGAGCTAGGCGTTAAAGCTGTAGATGCAAACACGCTTGTTGTTGAATTAGAAACAGCGGTACCATACTTCGTAATGATGATGGGCCACACAACAATGAAACCAGTACACAAGGCGACTGTTGAAGAATTCGGCGATCAATGGACTAAGCCTGACCACTTCGTTGGTAACGGTGCATTCTCTGTTGATAAATGGGTTGTGAACGAGCGTTTAGTTCTAAAGCGTAACGACCAATACTGGGATAACGATAAGACGGTTCTAAATAAAGTAACCTTCCTACCAATCGAAAACCAAGTAGCGGAAATGAACCGCTTCCTATCTGGCGAAATCGATTTTACAAACGAACTTCCAACTGAGCACTTCAAGCGTCTTCAAAAAGAGTACGCGGAAGATGTATCTGTAGCGGGTAACCTATGTACTTACTACTACATCTTCAACACGAAGAAAGCACCATTTGATGATGTTCGTGTTCGTCAGGCAATCTCTTACGCAATTGACCGTGATATCGTAACAGGTGCTATCCTAGCGCAAGGTCAAAAACCTGCGTACTTCCTAACGCCTGAAATCACAGCTGGCTTCGATCCTGAGCTACCAGCTTACGGTAAAATGTCTCAAAAAGAGCGTAACGCAGAAGCAGAACGTCTTCTTGAAGAAGCAGGTTACGGTAAAGATAACCCACTTAAATTCAACCTACTTTACAACACTTCAGAGAACCACAAGAAGATTGCTGTAGCGCTAGGTTCTATGTGGAAGAAAACACTGGGTCTTTCTGTAACACTTGAGAACCAAGAGTGGAAAACGTACCTATCTTCTAAAGATTCTGGTGACTTCGAAGTAGCACGTGCTGGTTGGTGTGGTGACTACAACGAAGCGTCTTCGTTCCTAACGCTAATGAAGAGTAACAACACTACAGGTGGTGTTCACTACGACAGCGCGGCTTACGATAAAATCATCGATAAAGCACTTAACTCAACTTCAGAAGAAGAGCGCAAAGCACTTTACCTAGAAGCTGAGGCGCTAATGGCAAACGATATGCCAATCGCTCCTATCTACCAATACGTGAAATCTCGTCTACTTAACCCGCATGTTGGTGGTTTCCCAATCAATAACGCGGAAGACAAGATCTTCTCGAAAGACCTATACATCAAAGCTCAATAATAAGCTTCGATTCTAAAAAGTTAATATAACTATAACGATACAGACACTACATGCGCAGGGCGCGCATGTAGCGTCTTTCTAATTTTAATTGTCACAGACTGAAAGAGTGAGTTTATGCTTAAATTCATTATGAAAAGGATATTTGAAGCGATTCCAACCATGTTGGTGTTGATCACTATATCTTTCTTTCTCATGCGTTTCGCACCGGGTAACCCGTTTTCAAGCGAGCGTCCATTACCGCCAGAAGTTATGGCTAACATCGAAGCTAAATACGGCTTAGATAAACCAGTATTTGAACAATACACCACGTATTTGACAAATATCTTACAAGGTGACTTCGGTCCCTCTTTTAAATACCAAGATTACACAGTAAATGAGCTGATCGCGGTTGCACTTCCAGTATCTGCGAAGGTAGGTTTTGTTGCCTTTATCTTCACACTATTGATGGGGGTCACCGTCGGGACGATTGCTGCCTTGAAGCACAATACCTGGGTCGACTACACCATAATGTCGACCGCCATGCTCGGGGTGGTGATGCCATCCTTCGTGTTGGCACCGGCGCTTATATACCTTTTCTCCCTGCACTGGAACATATTCCCAGCAGGTGGTTGGCATGGCGGTACATTTATGTACATCGTGCTGCCTGTTATCGCGATGTCTCTTCTTTACGTAGCAACCTTTGCTCGTATTACTCGCGGTAGCATGATTGAAACGCTAAACAGTAACTTTATCCGAACTGCTCGAGCAAAAGGTTTAAGCTATCGTTATATCATTCTAAAACATGCACTTAAGCCAGCAATGTTGCCTGTTGTTTCTTACATGGGACCTGCGTTCGTAGGTATCATCACAGGTTCAGTTGTTGTTGAAACCATCTTCGGCCTACCAGGTATCGGTAAGCTGTTTGTTAACGCCGCGTTTAACCGTGACTACTCGCTAGTAATGGGTGTAACCATCTTGATTGGTTTCCTATTCATCTTGTTCAACGCAATCGTTGATATTTTGCTAGCGCTGATTGACCCGAAAATTCGCTACTAACAGGGACTGGTTATGTTGAAGAAAAAAGAAAATTTAGAAGCGATCGAAAAGTTCTCTGAGAGCTTAGAGATTGAAGGTCGTAGTTTGTGGCAGGATGCGCGCATTCGTTTCATGCGAAACAAAGCTGCAATGGTGAGCCTGTTCATTCTTACGCTTATGGTACTGGCAGTTATCTTCTTACCAATGCTGGCTCAGTACACTTATGACGATACTGATTGGTACGCAATGCACGTTGGTCCGAATGCGGATCACTGGTTTGGTACTGATAGCTTAGGTCGTGATTTGTACGTTCGTACTCTTGTTGGTGGCCGCATCTCATTGATGGTTGGTGTGATGGGTGCCTTCGTAGCGGTACTGATTGGTACGCTTTACGGTGCAGCTTCAGGCTTCATCGGCGGTCGTACTGACCGAGTGATGATGCGTATCCTAGAGATTTTGTACGCAGTACCATTCATGTTCCTAGTAATCGTACTGGTAACGTTCTTTGGTCGTAATATAGTCCTAATCTTCGTTGCTATTGGTGCGATTGCTTGGCTAGATATGGCGCGTATTGTACGTGGTCAAACGTTGAGTTTACGTAGTAAAGAGTTCATTGAAGCTGCACACGTATGTGGTGTAAGCAAATGGAAGATCATTACACGTCACATCGTACCGAACGTACTGGGTATCGTAGCGGTTTACTCTACGCTGCTTATTCCAAGCATGATCCTTACAGAATCATTCTTATCTTTCCTTGGTCTTGGTGTTCAAGAGCCTATGACGAGCTGGGGCGCATTGCTTCAAGAAGGTTCGCAAACAATGGAAGTTGCAATCTGGCAATTAACATTCCCTGCGGCCTTCATGGTAGTTACGCTGTTCTGCTTTAACTACGTAGGTGATGGTCTGCGCGACGCGCTTGATCCAAAAGACAGATAACGAAATAGCAATTAAAAGCTATAAAAGATTAAGGAAGCAATAATGAGCTTATTAGATGTCAAAGATCTGCGCGTCGAATTTACCACACAAGATGGTACGGTAACCGCAGTAAACGACCTGAACTTCTCACTCAACCAAGGCGAAACGCTGGGTATTGTTGGTGAGTCGGGTTCGGGTAAATCTCAAACGGTATTTGCACTGATGGGACTGCTGGCTAAGAACGGCATCATCTCAGGCAGTGCAAAGTTTGAAGGTAATGAGATTCTCAATCTACCTGAGAAAGCACTGAACAAAGTTCGCGCTGAACAGATCGCGATGATCTTCCAAGATCCAATGACCTCACTGAACCCTTACATGAAAGTAAGTGATCAGTTGATGGAAGTACTTATGCTGCATAAAGGCATGGGTAAAGCAGAAGCGTTTGAAGAATCAGTACGCATGCTTGAAGCGGTGAAAATCCCTGAGGCACGTAAACGTATTACCATGTATCCACATGAATTTTCTGGCGGTATGCGTCAGCGTGTGATGATCGCAATGGCTCTGTTATGTCGTCCAAAGCTACTGATTGCTGATGAACCAACAACGGCGTTGGATGTAACCATTCAAGCGCAAATCATGGAATTGCTTAACGAGCTTAAAGATGAGTTCAATACAGCAATCATCATGATCACCCATGATTTGGGTGTAGTTGCCGGTTCTTGTGACAAAGTTCTAGTGATGTACGCTGGCCGTACCATGGAATACGGCACAGTAGATGAAATCTTCTATGAGCCTAGCCACCCTTATGCGGAAGGCCTGCTTAAAGCGATTCCTCGTTTGGATACCGAAGGTGAAATTCTACCGACGATTCCAGGTAACCCACCTAACTTACTTCGCCTACCAACCGGTTGTCCTTACCAAGACCGTTGTCACCGTGTAATGGACCGTTGTAAGCAAGAAGCACCAATTTTGCAGCCATTTGCGAAAGATCGCCAGCGTGCTTGTTTTTCTGATTGGGAGACTTGGACAAAATGAGTAAAGAATTACTATTAGATATTAAAAACCTTAAGGTTCATTTTAGCATTGCGGCTAAGTCTGCTTGGCCTTGGGCGAAACCATCAAATCTTAAAGCGGTTGATGGTGTGGATGTTCACCTTTACGAAGGTGAGACTCTGGGTGTAGTAGGTGAGTCTGGCTGTGGTAAATCAACATTTGCGCGTGCAATTATTGGTTTAGTTGAGGCAACTGAAGGCGAGGTTATGTGGTTAGGTCAAGACCTGACTAAGATGCAGGAAGTGAAGCGTCGTGAGACTCGTAAAGAGATTCAGATGATCTTCCAAGACCCGCTAGCATCGCTTAACCCACGTATGTCAGTTGGAGATATCATTGCTGAGCCTCTACAAACTTTCTATCCTGAGCTTTCTAAACAGGAAGTGAAAGATCGAGTTAAAGAGATGATGGCAAAGGTTGGTCTACTACCCAACGTAATCAACCGTTACCCACATGAATTCTCTGGTGGTCAGTGTCAACGTATCGGTATCGCGCGTGCACTTATCTTGAAGCCTAAGATGATCATCTGTGATGAGCCGGTTTCTGCTCTGGATGTATCTATCCAAGCTCAAGTAGTTAACCTTCTTATGGAACTACAGAAAGAGTTAGGTTTGTCCTTGGTATTCATCGCGCACGATTTGTCGGTTGTGAAACACATCTCTGACCGTGTATTGGTGATGTACTTAGGTAATGCTGTTGAGCTAGGTGAATCAGATGCCTTGTTCTCAGATCCTAAACACCCATATACCAAAGCATTGATGTCTGCAGTTCCGATTCCAGACCCACGCTTAGAGCGCAGCAAAACGATTCAGATGCTGGAGGGTGATCTCCCATCACCAATTAATCCACCATCAGGTTGTGTGTTCCGTACTCGTTGCCCTGAAGCAACCGAGGCCTGCGCGCAAACCAAGCCAACCATTCAAGGCGATGACGTACACGCAGTATCTTGCTTGCACGTACAAGTCTAGAACCCATTTAAAACGGTTCAGCCTGTGACAGGCTTAAGCGCAACTTTTTTATGAGTTGCGCTTTTTTTGTATCTAAAGCTCCATATTTAATAAGCTTCTTCAAATAATTCGAACAACTAAGCCAACTTCTTCTAGTTTTGAAAAAGTTGGTTTTTTTTATACTAATACCAATCGTAGTAAATAACTGCTCATCCTAGCTTGCTAAAACGTTCGATAACGGCGTTAGAATTTTTGATTGTAGAATAACTACTAACAGAAAAATTCTTCCTTGTTCTCAAGCCTTTTCTCTGCGCTATTTCTGAACATTTACTTACTGTGATTGGTATAAAAAATTTTGGATGACAGAGGTTTGGATATGGGTAAGTTAGTTGAAGGTGTTTGGCATGATGTGTGGTACGACACCAAAGAAAGCGGTGGTAAGTTCGTTCGTGAAGATGCGGGTTTTCGCAGTTGGATCGAGAACAAAGCTGGAGTGCAATTTGAACCAGAAAGTGGTCGTTACCATCTATACGTATCGTTAGCTTGCCCTTGGGCGCACCGAACTCTTATCTTCCGAGAGCTTAAAGATCTAACCGATCATATTGATGTGACGGTAGTCTGCCCAGACATGATGAGTGAAGGGTGGCAAATGGGGTTACCTGAACCTCTATTCGGTCATACTCGTATGCACCAAATCTATACTCAAGCCAAACCTGACTACTCAGGCCGAGTAACGGTTCCAGTGCTATGGGACAAGAAAACCAACACCATCGTGAGTAATGAGTCCTCTGAAATTATCCGCATGTTCAACTCAGAATTTAATGAGTTAACAGGTAACACCGATGATTACTATCCGTGGGAGTTGTCCAAGAAGATTGATGAGTGGAATGATTATATCTACCCAAACATCAACAACGGCGTATACCGAACCGGCTTTGCGACAACACAAGAAGCCTACGAAGAAGCGTATGACGCCTTGTTTGAAGCCCTAGACAAAGTAGATACGCACCTTAGCGAACATCGCTATTTAGCGGGCAGCGAGATTACAGAAGCGGATTGGCGCTTGTTCACTACTCTGGTTCGATTTGATGCGGTTTATGTTGGGCATTTTAAGTGTAATAAGCAGCGAATTGCCGACTACCCACACATTCAAGGTTACTTAAAAGAGTTGTACCAAATAGAGGGGATTAAAGAGACGACCGATTTCTATCATATCAAGCGTCACTACTACTACAGCCACACAGGTATTAATCCGACTCAAGTGGTACCCAAAGGACCAGCGCTAGACTTAGAATCACCACATGGTCGAGGCTAGGCTTACCAAGTAGCTCCTTTACTCCAGACATAAAAAAACCCTAGATAAACATCTAGGGTTTTTGCTTTCTACAAAAGAAAAATTAGTTAATTACTTTTTCTTCAGCTTGTGCAGCTTGGTCTGCTTGGATAGCCGTTAGAGCTACTGTGTAAACGATGTCGTCCACAAGAGCGCCACGAGACAAGTCATTTACTGGCTTGCGCATACCTTGAAGCATTGGACCGATAGATACTAGATCTGCTGAACGCTGTACAGCTTTGTAAGTCGTGTTACCCGTGTTTAAGTCTGGGAATACGAATACTGTCGCTTTACCTGCAACTGGAGAGTTAGGCGCTTTAGAAGCGGCCACATTTTCCATGATTGCAGCATCGTACTGTAGAGGACCGTCGATCACTAGATCAGGACGTTTCTCTTGAGCAAGTTTCGTTGCTTCACGTACTTTATCTACGTCTGCACCCTTACCAGATTCACCAGTAGAGTAAGAGATCATAGCAACGCGTGGGTCGATACCGAATGCCGCAGCAGAATCTGCAGATTGGATAGCGATTTCAGCAAGCTGTTCAGCTGTTGGATCTGGGTTGATCGCACAGTCACCGTATACAAGAACTTGATCAGGCAGAAGCATGAAGAAGATTGAAGATACGATAGAAGCATCAGGAGCAGTCTTGATGATCTGGAACGGAGGAACGATTGTGTTCGCCGTTGTGTGAACAGCACCAGATACTAGGCCGTCAACTTCGCCAGCTTCAAGCATCATAGTACCTAGGAATACTGAATCTTCTAGCTTCTCACGAGCAACAACTTCAGTCATACCTTTAGCGCCACGAAGTTCTACTAGACGAGCTACGTAGTTTTCGCGAACTGATGCAGAATCGATGATCTCAACGCCAGCGCCAAGCTCAACACCTTGCTGTGCAGCAACGCGACGGATTTCTTCAGGGTTACCTAGAAGTACACACGTTGCGATACCGCGCTCAGCACAGATAGCCGCAGCTTTAACTGTACGTGGCTCATCACCTTCAGGAAGAACGATGCGCTTAGCCGCTTTACGAGCAAATTCAGTTAGCTGGTAACGGAATGCTGGTGGACTTAGACGACGGATGCCTTGAGTACCTTCAGATAGAGAATCAATCCAAGGGCCATCAATGTGGCTTGCAACGTGATCGTTAACGAACTCGATACGCTCTTTATCGTCTGCAGGAACTTCTAGGTTGAAGCTCTGTAGGTTTAGAGACGTCTGCCAAGTGTTACCTTGAGCCTTGAAGATCGGTAGACCTGAAGCGAATGCTGGTGCACAAAGGTTAGCAATGCTTTCTGGAATGTCGTAACCGCCAGTAAGCAGGATTGCGCCAATCTCAACACCGTTTTTCGCAGCAAGAGCCGCAGCAACGATAACGTCAGGACGGTCTGCAGAAGTTACTAGCAGTGAACCTGGTTTGAAGTGCTCAATCATGTGCGGTAGAGAACGTGCACAGAAAGTGATGCTCTTAATACGACGAGTTGAGATCTCACCTTCGTTAACGATTTCAGCGTTAAGGTGCTTAGCCATATCAACCGCACGAGTTGCGATTAGGTCGATGCTCCATGGCACACAGCCAAGAACACGGATAGGACTAGAGTTGAAGATTTGCATTACTTCAAGGTTCGCTTGTTGAGCGCTATCTGCATCATCGAAGATTTCAGAAAGGTCAGGGCGAGTACGGCCAGCTTCATCAACAGGTGCATTCAGTTTGTTAATAATAACGCCTGAGATGTTCTTGTTTTTAGTGCCGCCGAAGTTAGAACATGCTACTTCGATGTGCTCTTTAAGCTGAATAGGGTTGTATGTACCCGGAGTCGCAACGAATACGATCTCTGCACCTAGTGTTTTAGCGATTTCCGCGTTCACTTGGTTAGCAAATGGGTGCTTACGAGTAGGTACTAGACCTTCGATTAGCGTTACTTCTGCGTCTTTGTTGATCTTGTTGTATTGCTCAACAACAGACTCTAGAAGCTCGTCCATTTTTTCGCTACCGATCAAAGCTTCAGCTTTAGTCATTGCGATTGGCTCACCAATCTTAATGTCGCTGTTTGCGCTGATGATAGTAGACGTTAAATCTGGTTGGTTACCACCGCTACGAGGTTGAGCGATTGGCTTGTAGAAAGAAACACTTACGCCCTTACGCTCCATAGCGCGAAGAACACCCATGCTAACACTAGTAAGACCAACACCAGCGCTTGTAGGGATAAGCATAATAGTACGGGACATTGACGGACACCTTTAACTATTGGAAATAAAAAAAGCTCAACTGCTATTCCCACCGATATTTAAATTGGGGTAGGAATAGAAGTTGAGCCCCATTTTCTTGATATGAAAAACTGACTAGCTTCGAGTGAAGCTAGTCAGGAAAATCAATTAAAGACCTGCTAGTTTCGCAGTGTCTTCAGCAATTACTAGCTCTTCATTAGTAGAGATAACCATTGCAGGGATACGGCTGTTAGCTGTAGTGATAGTACCTTCGCCGCCGAAACGTGCTTTAAGGTTAGCTTCGCTGTCAACTTCGATGCCGAAGATGCCTAGGCGGTTAAGAACCATTTCACGGATTGGGCCAGAGTTCTCGCCGATGCCGCCAGTGAAAGTGATTGCGTCTAGGCGACCTTCTAGAGTTGCAGTGTAACCAGCAACGTACTTAGCTAGACGGTGACAGAACACGTCCATTGCACGAGTTGCTTCTTCTTTCTCACCGTAGTTGTCTTCAACGAAACGACAGTCAGAAGTCACTTCAGTTAGACCAGCTAGGCCAGACTCTTTAGTTAGCATGTTGTTGATTTCTTCAACAGAGTAACCAAGAGCGTCGTGCAGGTGGAAGATGATCGCAGGATCAAGGTCACCACAACGAGTACCCATTACTAGACCTTCAAGAGGAGTAAGACCCATAGAAGTATCTACAGATTGACCGTTCTTGATTGCACATACCGATGCGCCGTTGCCTAGGTGACAGTTGATGATGTTAACTTCTTCAACTGGCTTGTTTAGTAGACCAGCTACTTCACGAGTAATGAACAGGTGAGAAGTACCGTGCATGCCGTAACGACGGATGCCGTGCTCTTTGTACAGGTTGTACGGCAGAGCGTATAGGTAAGACTCAGAAGGCATTGTTTGGTGGAACGCAGTGTCAAATACAGCAACGTTTTGTAGGCCAGGGAAGTTCTGTTGAGCCGCTTCGATACCGATAAGGTGAGCTGGGTTGTGAAGAGGTGCAAAAGTTGCAGCGTCTTGAATACCCTTAAGAACTTCATCAGTGATAAGTGCAGAAGAAGTGAACTGCTCGCCACCGTGAACGATACGGTGACCGATAGCGCCAAGGTTAGCTTTAAGCTCAGGCTTAGAAGCAAGAATAGTTTCTACCATGAAAGATAGTGCTTCTACGTGAGCTGCGCCCGCACCTAGTTGTGCTTCGTGCTTGCCGTCAAGTTTCCATTTCATACGAGCTTCTGGAAGACCAAGACATTCAGCAAGACCAGTTAGGTGCTCAGCACCTGTTTCTGCATCAACAACAGCAAATTTAAGAGAAGAACTACCACAGTTTAAAACTAAAACTAGCTTAGACATTAATGACTACCTGTTTATTTTTCTGATCGAAATCAGTTAAGGATGAAAATTAATCTCAAGAATAGTCGAAGCACATAGGCTTGCGTACTAACCTTGGTCAAAAAAACGTTAATTTCCGTATTAAAGTGAAAGCGCACTTTTTCAGAAAAAGAGGCTTTTGCATTCCTTGCAGAAGTCGTCCCAAAGTTGCTTAAATTGTAAATAAGGGCAACAATGAGATTGAGGTCTGCAAATAATAGCGATATTGTGCAAATATAACAAAAAAATTTGAAAGAATATTATTTTTCGTCAAATTTTTGTGTTTTTAGTTGATGATTTCAACTTTTTTTTAATGGGAGACTCACATGAGTAATAGAGTTGGTTTAGCGAGCAGTTTAAAAGATGGCCAAAAGTACATGGATCTCTGGCCTGTTCGAAAAGAGTTAAACGCTATCTTCCCTGAACAGCGCATCATTAAAGCCACGCGTTTTGGTGTGAAAGTGATGCCAGCGATAGCTGCTATTAGTATTCTTACACAAATGGTCTTCAACAATTATCATGCGATGCCGCAAGCTGTGGTTATGGCGTTGTTTGCGATCAGCTTACCGCTTCAAGGCATGTGGTGGTTAGGTAACCGTTCGAACACTCAATTACCGCCAGCATTGGTTTCTTGGTATCGAGAGTTGCACGAGAAGATCAGCGAAACAGGTTTTGCATTGGAACCAATGAAACCACGCCCTCGTTACAAAGAGTTGGCGATCATTTTGAATCGCGCATTTCGTCAACTAGACAAATCTTCAATGGAACGTTGGTTCTAAAAGGTCGTCTTATCTCTCCCTCTAGTCTGAGAACAGCCATACATTATCGATAGCTCGTTCTCAGATTTGCTCCTCTCTTTGTTACCTCGCTTACTTTTCGTTTAGCTTACCTGTCCTTATTCACTTGGTTTCTTACCTTCCTCCGAAGTCAATATAACCTTTCTCACATAACTCGAGCCTTGTTGTATTTTTGTTAAATATCACTTCAAGTTATCAATGGTTACTGGTAATAATGTCAATAGTGATTTTGATGTTGTTCTCTTTGAGCGAGTAATGACGGGTAGAGCTTGATTCAGGGAGCGATAATGAGTTCTGTAAGAAAGGTATTGGCAGCGGTTTTAAGTTGCTTGATGTTGCTATGGACTGGCGATGTAATGGCAAACGTTGCCAAAGTGTCGGTTTCACAAGTTGTTGACCATCCAGATCTGAATGCGACACGTCTAGGGCTTCTTGAAGGATTGAGAGCCAAGGGTTATGAACCCGGTAAGAACTTAGAATTTTCCTATGAAATGGCGAATGGTAACCCGGCTCAGGCAGCCAAGATTGCTAGAGAGCTCGTCAGTGAAAATCCACATGTACTTGTTGGTATCGCGACACCAACTTCTCAAGCTTTGGTTTCGGCAACCCGTTCGATACCGATCGTGTTTACCGCGGTAACTGATCCTATCGGCGCTAGGCTGGTCAAACAGCTAGAAAAGCCGGGCCGAAATGTCACGGGTCTTTCTGACCTATCTCCGATCACTCAGCATGTGTCATTAATCAAAGAACTGCTCCCTGAAGCTAATTCAATCGGTGTTGTTTACAACCCAGCAGAGGCAAATGCAGTTGCCTTGGTTGGACTGTTAAAGAAAGCGACGCGAGACTTTGGTTTTACTCTTTACACAGAAAGAGCACTCACCATTGATGATGTGGAATCAAAAGCAGAATCAGTGGCAAAGAAATCGGATGTTATCTACGCCTTAACGGACAATACTGTTGCAAGCGGCATGGAAGGTCTTATCAACGCGGCTAACCAAGCTGATACGCCAGTCGTCGCAGGCGCTACATCTTATGTAGGAAAAGGCGCTATTGCAGGTTTGGGTTTAGATTATTATGACGTTGGGGTACAAACTGCGGATTATGTAGCGGCTATTCTCAATGGACAAAAGCCTGGAAAATTGAGCGTTAAAACAGCACAAAGTTCAAAACTGGTGGTGAATCTAGACGCTGCTCGTGAGTTGGGAGTGACAGTGCCTCAGTCTGTGATTGATCGGGCGGTCATTAGCCGCTGATGGCGCAATCCCAAATTTTATACCCCTTTCTTAAATGGGTGGCTCGTTTGAGCATTTTGAGAGAAATCAGCCTTACTGAAAACAAAGTGGTGCCTATCTCGATATGTATTGTGATGCTAAGACGTTAGTGTTTGCCCGAAGTCTGAACGGCGAAAAAACACTGGTCGTGCTTAACCTATCCCAAGGTGAAAAGGCGTTGTCTTTGCCTGTGTGGATGCTTGGACATGAGCTAGAAGAGTTGGTAGAGCTATCAAGTGAAATAAAGGGCATACCAATTGCTAATGGTACAGTTGATATTACCGTTCCAGCGATACAAGCGAAGATTTTTGATGTAGTAAATCGTTGAATTTTATAATGACTTAAACTGTATCTTCTAACCTTACTTAATGCGAGGTTAGTTTTTCAAAAGGAATTCGCTGTTCAAGGATTAGGTCCGATTCATATCAATTTACACTCTTTTACCTCGAGGAAAATGACAATTAATGCAATAATATTAATGGGGTAAATGAAAATAGCTGAACGCTAAGAGCACACTATATGAAAGTAAACAGGCATTTTAGCCTTACCTTTATCTTTGGGTTTCCAGCTGTGATCGCCGCAATATTGCTTGGCCTAACAGGAAAGAATCATTTTGATTTGGTGAAGAAAGACATCAGCAGCGAGTTCCAACGTATTGAAGAGGTGTTCAAACGAACCACAAAAGTGGTGACAGCCTTAGACTACAGCTTCTCTAACTACTACAAATCAGGAAACCCTCTCTTTCTCGATCACAACAAACAAGTTGTGGATGGGCTTTGCCAAATCTGGCCTATTGATGCGCTACTCCTCGCGGATGGTAAAACTTCAGACATTCCTTCTGTCGATATCGACTATATGCTGGTCGGCCAAGAATCCTTGTGTTCCGAAACCAGTGACAGCTACAAGAGCGCCTCAGAAAAGATAGCTCTAGCTCCTATTCTTTCATTTTTATCTCAGCTTGATGAATACCACGACGGCGTACACTTTATTGATACGAGTGGCTATGTGATTTCTTCGCCGGAAGATTTTGCTAAAGGATTGAGTAAAGAGTTGCTCTCGACTATCAAGAGTCGTCCATATTGGCAGAAAACCGCCAACAATCCTGACAAACTTACGCTCTCCGGCCCTGGTTATCGTTTTGATTCCCTTGACCGTATGATCAGTATGACCATCCCTGTATTTCATAAAGGCGTTCACCAAGGGATGCTGTCGGTGGATATTAATGCTGGTAGGTTGCTTGAGAACTCTAATGAGCATCTGGCTGGCCGGATAGATATTATCGATACCACTCGTTCTGCGCCGATTGATAGTGCGGCTTTTTACCATGAGATTAACCTCGAAGGTGTCGCATCCCATCATGCCATGTATTACGAATTGGATATTGCCAAAGAGGTCGAGCATTTTTTCGTCTACGAGAAAGGCAGCCTTATTGTTGCCATCATTGTGTATCTGTTCTCAGTAACTATCTTTTTCTACGTCAATTCCAATATTGAACGTGGCTACTTTAAAGATCTCGCAGCCAAAGACCCTATGACAGGGTTATTGAATCGTCGTGGCTTAGAAGCGTTCTGGCGCAGTGTAGAACACGATCAACTGTTTGCCTTAACTGTCTTTGATATCGATGATTTTAAGTCAATTAACGACACTTATGGCCACGATAAGGGTGATGATGTGATTCGTTATATGTCGCGTCAGATCAGTAACAGTGTACGAAGCAGTGACGTAGCAGCACGGTTTGGCGGTGAAGAGTTTGTCGTTTACATGAAAGGCGAAGATCGTGAAACTTTGATGAGAACATTAGAGCGAGTGAAGAATGCGATTTGTTCGACTTCAGCCGACATTATTCCAAATGGATTTACAGTATCTGGCGGTGTCTGCATTGTTGAAACTGAGCAAAGTAAACTTAACTTCGATGAGATATTTAAGTACGCCGATGAAAAGCTGTACGTGGCTAAGACAACGGGTAAAGACCGTCTTGAATTTTAGCTACGTTATTGAATCGATGCTTTGTATCAAAAGGAAAAGGAAAGAGGGGAAAGCGAACGTGTCTGCCTAGCAAAGCTTATTTGCACCAGTAAACACGTTCGAAGCGTTGAGTATTTTAATCTTAAACAGGTTGACGGCGTTCTTCTTGATAACGCTGAAGGCGCTCTACAATCGGCGGCGCCTTTTTGAAAGTACGAATTTCTTTAAACAGTTCGTTTGCTTCAGGGTAGCCTTTACTTAGATAAACAAACCACTGCTTCACTCTATTGGGGTAGTACATGCCTTTGTCCCCTTTAATTTGAAACTCTGAATAGCGCAGCAAAAGTTCAATGACTTTATCCCACGGCATTTTCTGGTGGTTGTGCTTAACGACGTTACCAAGGTTTGGAATGTTGAAAGCACCACGGCAGACCATCAATGAATCGACGCCTGTTGCTTCTATGCAATCTTGACCATCTTGATAGTTCCAGATTTCCCCATTAGCAATCAACGGCAGAGACGTTTTTTCTCTTATTTGATTGATGAAATCCCATTTGATTTCGCTGGCTTTATAGCCGCCAACTTTGGTTCTTGCATGCACGGTGAGTTCGTCAGCTTTGGCTTGTTCGATGGCATCGACGATTTCAAAGCACTCTTCCGGATGCTCCCAACCTAATCGAATCTTTGCGGATACAGGAATGTGTGCAGGTACTGCTTCTCGACAGGCGTTCACCACTTGATAGATGAGCTCTGGTTCTTTTAGCAGTGAAGCCCCACCATTACTTTTGTTTACCGCTTTTGCTGGGCAACCAAAATTAAGGTCAATACCTTTAGCACCTAAGCTAGCAGCTTGAAAAGCATTCTCGGCCATCCAATTTGGGTGTTGTCCTAGAAGCTGGAGGTGGATTGGCACACCAGCCATGGTCTGAGAGCCTTGATGTAGCTCTGGGCAAATACGGTGGAAAACATGCGGAGGAAGAAGTTGATCCACGACGCGCACAAACTCTGTCACACAGAGATCGTAATCATTAATCTCTGTGAGAATTTCACGCATTAGGTGGTCTAGAACGCCCTCCATAGGGCCGAGTATTACGCGCATGCTGCTTTACCAAAACTGAGTGAACCGAAAAATTCGAGGCGTGATTGTACGGTTTGCTTACAGGATTGTCACTATGAGTGTGGTGTGTCTGTCTTAATGATGGTTTCGTCTCTTAATAGCGACATCTTGGGGAGGATGGCGTTATAATATCTAAAATGCCCAATATCTAGAGCTTTCATGACATATCAATTATTAAGCCTACCAGAATCAATCACTGACATTACTCCGCAGTTTATGGAAGGTGCAATCCTTGCCTCTAATTTGGCGACCAAGCCACTTGATCCAGAAGAGTGGCTAGCTATCGTTGCGCCTGAAGCGGGTAAAGAGCTGGTAACAACGGTGACAGAACAGATTAACCGCCAACACAACCTGATTCAGCGTAATGAATATCTACTGAGAGACGTACTGGTTGAAGGTGACTTTAACGAGCAGTTCGCCGATTTTTCTGAAGGCTTCATGATGGTTTGGCCAACAGTTGAAGAGCAATGGCAGAGCGTAACCGTCGCGGATGGCACTCTACGCATGTTGCAAGCGCTCCTAACAACCTTGATGCTTGCGATTGATGAAGAGCAAACTCAACAACAAATGATCGCTGCAGGACTTACCAATCCACCATCGCTTGCCGATTTAATCGGTCAAGTCGATCTTATGATCTCAGAAGTGGCAATGGCAGCGGATGAGGCTATGTTGGGCAATAAGTCCCAAAGCGTGAATCCATTTAAAGATATCGGCCGCAATGATGTTTGCCCATGTGAAAGTGGTAAAAAGTTCAAGCAATGCTGTGGTAAAAACAGCTAATCACGGTTTATTGATGAACTTTGGTTGAGTGAGTAACAAACTTTCTTAAGTGAGAAAAGTTTAAGTAACAAAAAGTCGACCTTTTGGTCGACTTTTTAGTTTCTGAACATGATGAGCTAATTGTTAGTCATTCTTTGACTTTACAAATTGAGAAATCACCACAAAACCGAAAGCAACTAAGTTACCCGCGAAGATAATCACCAGCCATTGTGGCATCGAAAGGTCGAAGAACTGCCACACCACTTTGCTGCAATCACCGTAAGCTTCAAACATCCACGGAGCCCATTGGTTTAAAGGCGCCCAGCTAGGGAAGGTGACGAATAAGTCGCAGGTTGCAAAAGGAGACGGATTGAACTGGTAATCGACGTGCTCCAAAGCAAGCATCAAACCTTTGTATGCGCCGAATCCCCAACCAGCAAGGCCTAACCAACGTGATATTGGGTTATTCGGGGCAATAGCACCAATCATTGCGGCGACACCGATAGCGAGCATAGCAACGCGTTCATAGATACACATCACGCAAGGACCAAGCATCATCACGTGTTGGAAGAAGAGAGCGCACGCTTCAAAAAAGACAATAAAAGCCAGCAGTAAAAGCCAAGATAAACGTCCCTTAGAGAAGTCTTTGATCATTGCTAAAAAGTTCACGAATTGAATCCTGTCTATAAAATAAAAAAGCCCTGATTACTCAGAGCTTTTTATCTTGGATAAGTTTCCTAATCAACTAATATTTTTGATTAGTGAGTTACACATTTTATGGTTTGCGACACAGTGTTTAGCTTAATGACCGCCAGAGATAACTGGAGCAACAGCTTCACCAGTACGCTGAATGATCCAACCTGCATCATAGAACCATGCTGTCATCGGTTCTACGAAGAACACAATACCTGCAAGGCCAACCAGTGCTAATACGATGGTGTATGGCAACGCCATGATAACCATGCGGCCATAAGACAGTCGAATTAACGGAGCAAGTGCTGATGTTAATAGGAATAGGAATGCAGCCTGGCCATTTGGCGTAGCAACAGAAGGTAGGTTAGTACCTGTGTTGATAGCTACAGCAAGTAGGTCGAATTGGTCACGAGTGATGATGCCTTCAACCAGTGCCGTTTTCACTTCGTTGATGTAAACCGTACCTACGAATACGTTATCTGAAACCATCGATAGAATACCGTTGGCAACATAGAAGAGTGCGAGCTGCGCACCTTTATCTTCAACGTGAAGTACAGCATCGATTACTGGCTTAAATAGAGCTTGGTCGATGATTACAGCAACAACCGCGAAAAAGACGGCAAGAAGTGCGGTAAATGGCAGAGCTTCTTCAAAGGCTTTACCCATCGAGTGCTCTTCAATTACACCAGTAAACGCTGTTGCTAAGATGATCACTGAAAGGCCAATCAAACCCACTTCAGCGACGTGAAGCGCAAGGCCAACAATCAGCCAAACTGCGATTGCACTCTGAACCCATAACTTTGCTACGTCTTGCTTTGTACGGTTTGCACGTTCTTTGTTGTCAAATTCAACTAAGATTTGGCGAACATTCATTGGTAACTCAGCACCGTAACCAAACACTTTGAATTTCTCGACAAGTGCACAAGTTAAAATACCGCAGAAGAAAACAGGCAGTGTTACTGGCAGCATACGGATGATAAATTCACCGAACTCCCAACCTGCTTGCTTAGCAATGACTAAGTTTTGTGGTTCACCTACCATGGTCATTACACCACCCAGTGCTGTACCCACACCAGCGTGCATTAGCAGTGAACGTAGGAAAGCTCGGTAGTTTTCTAGGTCATCACGAGTTAGCTCGGAGATCTCTTCATCATGAGTATGATCGTGCGCAGACGTCGTGCCCTTGCCTGATGCGACCTTGTGGTAGATAGAGTAGAAGCCAACCGCAACGCTAATAACGACCGCGATTACTGTCAGGGCATCTAGGAAGGCAGATAAGAAGGCCGCTGCGACACAGAACGCAATAGAGAGTAAAATTTTTGACTGGATGCCGAGCAGTATCTTCGTGAAAATGAACAGAAGCAGTTCTTTCATGAAGTAGATACCAGCAACCATGAACACCAATAAGAGTAATACTGGGAGGTTTGCTTGTAGCTCGTGATAAACCATTTCAGGTTTGGTCATACCAATGGCGACTGCTTGAATTGCTAATAAACCACCAGGTTGAAGAGGGTAGCATTTTAGCGCCATAGCTAGCGTGAAAATAAACTCAACCACTAATAGCCAGCCCGCAACAAATGGGTCAACTAGGAAGAAAACAAACGGGTTGATGATTAAAAAGGAAATGATGGCAAGTTTATACCAATCAGGAGCTTTACCAAGGAAGTTCTTGATAAAAGCGTTTCCGAGAGACATCGGCATGTTAATACTCTTTTATGTTGATTATGAATAGACAAGCAATACAACATTTGAGAATCGAGTTATGTATTTGTTAAAATATATAACTAACAGTGACTTAGAAAAACTACATTCCATGTAATGTTCTGTGGTCTTGCCAAGTCACTCCCTTAGAAACTCAAGCACTGCTAATTTTTGAGCGCAACTCTACTCTTAGATAACATTTAGTCAACAGGAAAAGCCCTGCTGTACTAAAAATACCTCTTTTTTGTTGAGAAACGCGATCAAAGTAGCGCAAGCATACCACTTAAAATGTGATAAAAACCGACTAGAATCAATATTTCAGCGAAATGATTGAAAATGACAGAATAACGACGGTTTATATATGATTATTACAACTTAATATTGCAAATTAATAGCTTTAAAAATATGACCAATCTCATTGATTTTAAAGTGAATTTATTGTGTTAACGGTTTGTTGAAATAGTGGTTTAGAGTCGCTTGTTATACAAACCTAAGGTGCAAACGTGTGCTTAACTTTAGAGTTTTAACTCTATTGGTGTTTTAGGTGAGTAAAATTTTTGAGGGTGTTTCCGCGAGGTGTGAACTAGTGGTATGATGAGTAAATTAGAGTAGAATAATTAAATTGGATTGAAGTGTAGATGGTCATTAAGGCTAAGAGCCCGGCAGGATTTGCAGAAAAGTATATCATTGAAAGTATTTGGAATGGCCGTTTCCCTCCAGGTTCTATCTTGCCCGCAGAGCGTGAGCTTTCTGAGCTGATTGGTGTTACACGTACTACGCTTCGTGAAGTACTACAACGTCTTGCTCGTGATGGTTGGTTGACAATCCAACATGGCAAACCAACTAAAGTTAACCAGTTTATGGAAACCTCAGGTCTTCATATCCTTGATACGCTAATGACGTTGGACGTTGATAACGCAAGCAAAATGGTAGAAGACCTGCTTGCTGCTCGTACTAATATCAGCCCGATCTTTATGCGTTATGCATTCAAAGCAAACAAAGAAGCTTCAGAGCGTACTATCAGTAACGTGATTGAATCTTGTGAAGCGCTACTTGCGGCACCAACTTGGGATGAGTTCCTAGAATCGTCGCCATACGCTGACAAGATCAAACAAGCGGTAAAAGAAGATTCAGAAAAAGATGAAGCGAAACGTCAGACGATCTTAATCGCGAAGACTTTCAACTTCTATGATTATATGCTTTTCCAACGTTTGGCATTCCACTCAGGCAACCAGATTTACGGCCTGATCTTTAACGGTGTGCGTAAACTGTATGACCGTATCGGTAGCTACTACTTCTCTAACCCAGAAGCACGACGTTTAGCGATGGACTTTTATAAAGAGTTGTTCATTATCTGTGAAAGTGGCGAGCGCGAAACTTTGCCATTAGTGATTCGTAACTACGGTATCGCAAGTGCACAAGTTTGGAATGAAATGAAAACGACATTGCCAACGAACTTCACTGAAGACGACAGCTAAG
Source organism: Vibrio sp. 14G-20 (assembly GCF_026241515.1). Classification (GTDB taxonomy): domain Bacteria; phylum Pseudomonadota; class Gammaproteobacteria; order Enterobacterales; family Vibrionaceae; genus Vibrio. Next base: position 78,292 of record NZ_JAPHPW010000014.1, on the reverse strand, counting down.
CCATAGGTTTACTATTGTTGCTCCTGTTTAGTCAGTGATGTAAAGAAAACGAAAAAGCGGCGAGATAATTCAATTATCTCGCCGCTTTTTATTTATCTGTCGTAGCTAGAAAATTACCAGTGGGGTATTCATTTACCTACGAGTAGTAATTTATCTATGACTAGGAGTTTATCTAGGAGTAGCAACTTAACCCACAAACTCTTCTGAGTCTGGACGGTTGGTAAATTGCACACCGTTTAGAAAATCGCAAAGTAGTTGGTCTTCACACACTTTGTAGTTTTTGTTTTCTGGCTTGCGGAAGTAAGCGCCGATTTCGTACTTGCTCAAGCTAATGCCAACCACTTCTAGTACGTCCAAAACATCTTCTGCTTTCATGTTTAATGCGATACGAAGCTTCATGAAGATCATGTTGTTAGTCAGTGCAACTTCAGGTTTAGGTTGCTCGCCTTCTTTTTTACCACGCTTAAGGTTGATAAAACCATTTAGGAATACCGCTAACTCTTTATCTTTCATCTTAGAGCATGACTTGTCGTTGTCGTTTTTTAGCCAGTTAATCACTTGGTCATGAGCAACGGTCACATCAGCTTGTTCGATAGCTTTGATGATTTGTGCATTTTTAAGGTTTAGAGCGTGTTGAATACGACGCAAGATTTCGTTGTTAGTCACTGGGGATTCCTAAAAAGGGTTTTAGAGTAAAGAGGTGTTGGTTTCGCCTATTTTTGTCGACGAACCAATTTCTACTCTACATAGCATAGTTGACGGCGACTCTAACAGAGAACGCTAATTTTCGGTAGATATAAAAAATCCCCAATGCTGATTAACTCTTTCAAGTCAAAAATGCATTAGGGATTTAGTGATGGGTGCTTGTTATCTGACTGGAGTCAGAATTACATTACACGCATACCAGGTTGAGCACCTTCGTGTGGCTCAAGGATCCATAGGTCGCTGCCGCCAGGGCCCGCTGCTAGGATCATGCCTTCAGACATACCAAACTTCATCTTACGAGGTTTTAGGTTTGCTACCATTACAGTTAGCTTGCCTTCTAGCTCTTCAGGTTTGTATGCTGATTTGATGCCAGAGAATACTTGGCGAGTCTCACCACCGATGTCCAGTTGGAACTTCAGTAGTTTGTTCGCTTTTGGTACTTCTTCACAAGAGATGATACGAGCAATACGCATGTCTACTGCTGCAAACGTATCGAACTCAATCTCGTCTGCGATTGGCTCTTTGTCTAGCTCAGTTTGGCTTGCTTGCTCTTTTTCAGCTTCTGCTTTTTCTTTCGCTGCTGCTTCAGCGGCTGCATCTTCTTTAGAAGACTCAACCATTGCTTCCACTTTCTTAGGATCAATACGGTTGAATAGCGCTTTGAACTTAGTGATCTCGTGATCAGTTAGCGGAGTCGCAATCGCTTCCCACGTTAGTTCTTCGTTTAGGAAAGCTTCAGTGCGAGCTGCAAGCTCTGGCATTACTGGTTTCAGGTAAGCCATCAGTACACGGAATAGGTTAATACCTACAGAAGAAACTTGTTGAAGCTCAGCTTCTTTGCCTTCTTCTTTTGCAAGAACCCAAGGTGCTTTTTCGTCGATGTATTGGTTAGCTTTATCCGCTAGTGCCGTGATTTCACGGATAGCACGGCTGAATTCACGAGTTTCGTATAGCTGACCGATACGCTCAGCAGCAGCAACGAATTCGTTGTATAGCTCAGGCTCTGCAAATTCAGCAGCTAGCTTGCCTTCAAAACGCTTAGTAATGAAGCCAGCGTTACGAGAAGCTAGGTTAACAATCTTGTTTACTACGTCAGCGTTTACACGTTGAGTGAAGTCTTCAAGGTTAAGATCTAAGTCATCGATGCGGCTGTTTAGTTTCGCAGCGTAGTAGTAACGTAGACACTCAGGGTCTAGGTGGTTTAGGTACGTGCTTGCTTTGATGAATGTGCCTTTCGACTTAGACATCTTCGCACCGTTCACTGTTACATAGCCGTGTACGAATACGTTGTTTGGCTTACGGAAGCCTGCGCCGTCTAGCATTGCTGGCCAGAATAGGCTGTGGAAGTAAACGATGTCTTTACCGATGAAGTGGTAAAGCTCAGTTGTGCTGTCTTTCTTCCAGTATTCATCGAAGTTTAGATCGTCACGCTTGTCACATAGGTTCTTGAAAGAAGCCATGTAGCCAACAGGTGCGTCTAGCCATACGTAGAAGAACTTGTCTTTTTCGCCTGGGATTTCAAAGCCAAAGTAAGGTGCATCACGTGAGATATCCCACTGTTGCAGACCAGACTCAAACCATTCCTGCATTTTGTTTGCAGTTTCATTCTGTAGAGAGCCAGAACGAGTCCACTCTTTAAGCATGCTTTCGAACTGAGGTAGGTCGAAGAAGAAGTGCTCAGAGTCTTTCATTACTGGAGTTGCGCCAGAAACCGCTGATTTAGGGTTAATTAGCTCAGTTGGGCTGTATGTCTCACCACAGTTATCACAGTTATCACCATACTGGTCTTCTGACTTACACTTAGGGCAAGTACCTTTTACGAAACGGTCTGGTAGGAACATCTCTTTCTCAGGATCGAAAAGCTGAGAAATAGTACGGCTAGAAATGAAGCCGTTCTTTTTAAGTTCTAGGTAGATGTGAGAAGCTAGTTCACGGTTCTCTTCGCTGTGTGTGCTGTGGTAGTTATCAAAGCTGATATCAAAGCCAGCGAAGTCTTTTTGGTGCTCTTCACTAACAGCAGCGATCATCTCTTCTGGCGTGATACCCATCTGTTGAGCTTTAAGCATAATTGGCGTGCCGTGAGCATCGTCAGCACAGATGAAGTTTACAGTGTTGCCACGTAGACGCTGGTATCGAACCCAGATATCAGCTTGGATATGCTCAAGCATATGGCCAAGGTGAATAGAGCCGTTAGCGTACGGAAGCGCACAAGTTACCAAAAGTTGTCTTGGATCAGTTGCCATACTTAATAATTCGCTTTTTTGATAGGTATAAATTTGAGAGGTAATACTACTTTATAACGTGTGATACGCCAAGGTATCAGACAAAGGATTCCCCTAGTTTTTTAGGGGTTCAGTCTTCATCTCGTGGGTGATAGCATAAATAAAAAAAGGAGCCCCAATGCGTAACTTTACTTCTAAGCAAGATTTCTGTTCATGGTTGAATGAGTTCGAGTCACCAATCCTCATCCCAGAGTGGGCGCTACACCAAAATATTGTATCGGTTGATCCGCGTGGATCATTTGTTATCACCTTACCTTTTGCTGCTAATCAGCTTGCGGTTGAATTGGAACAGTGGATCCTCTCTCAGATTGAACAACAGCTTGTTAGCGCTTTTCAGTTTGAAGTAAACGTGAAGCCGTCTGCGCTGGAAACCACTGTCGCGACGCCATTGAAGGGTGTTAAGAATATTATCGCTGTGACGTCGGCAAAGGGTGGGGTGGGTAAATCAACGACTTCAGTAAACCTTGCGCTCGCGTTATCTAAGTCAGGTTCAAAAGTGGGTTTGTTGGATGCGGATATCTACGGTCCATCAGTACCTATGATGCTCGGCCAACTAGACGCGAAACCAGAAGTACAGAACAACAAATGGATGATGCCAATCGAAGCACATGGCATTTTCACTCACTCTATTGGCTATCTTGTGTCGAAAGATGATGCGGCAATCTGGCGTGGCCCTATGGCAGCGAAGGCTTTGGGGCAGCTAGTTAATGAAACTGTATGGCCAGAGTTGGATTACCTTGTTATCGACATGCCACCGGGCACCGGTGATATTCAGCTGACGTTGTCGCAACAGATCCCAGTGACGGGCGCAGTAGTGGTGACCACTCCTCAAGATTTGGCATTAGCGGATGCGCGTAAAGGTGTAGCAATGTTCGATAAGGTAAGCGTGCCAGTGGCAGGCTTAGTTGAAAACATGAGCTATCATATTTGTAGTCACTGTGGTGAGAAAGAGCATATCTTTGGTGCTGGTGGTGCTGAAGCCATGTCAGAAGAGTTTTACCTCGATATTTTGGCACAGATCCCTCTTCATATTGATGTGCGAGAAGACATCGATGCAGGTTGCCCGACGGTGATTCGTCGTCCAGATAGTGAACATACACGTCACTACTTAGAGCTTGCTGAGAATGTGGCTGCGAAGATGTTTTGGACCGGTAAGGCGAGACCAGAGGCAATTAACTTTTCTTTGGTTGAATAGCGAAAGATAATCAAAAAGTTGTATTAATCATGTTGGATTAGATAAACAACGCTTGGATTTAGGCTGATAGCCATTGGGGTTGTGCAAATAGTTGTAGGCAAGTTATTTGAAAGCAAACGATTGTCTTAAGTAAATGTATTGAGATCATCAATTTGACTGCAATTAGCTAAAATCGCGACTAGAATCTATGTGCTTTAGCCCCTATAATCAGGCGGTTTATCTCTTCCCACCACCAAACCATATCGGGTGCAAAATTAATGTCTGATAATAATCAATGTGTCATCGTAGGTATCGCTGGCGCTTCAGCTTCAGGAAAAAGTCTGATTGCTAGTACAATTTATAATGAATTGCGCGAAAAAGTAGGCGACCATCAAATTGGTGTTATCACGGAAGATTGCTATTACAGCGACCAAAGCCACTTGAGTATGGAAGAGCGTGTTAAAACTAACTACGATCACCCAAATGCACTAGATCATGATCTTTTATGTGAACATCTACAGCAGCTAATGAGTGGCAACGCCGTAGAAGTTCCTGAATACAGCTACACAGAGCACACACGTACTTCTGAAACGACTACACTTACTCCAAAGAAAGTGATCATTTTAGAGGGTATTCTGCTTCTAACAGACCCGCGTCTTCGTAAACTAATGCACGCAAGTGTGTTTATGGATACACCATTAGACATCTGTCTACTACGCCGTGTTAAGCGTGATGTAGAAGAGCGTGGTCGTACAATGGACACTGTACTTAAGCAATACCAAGAAACAGTACGTCCAATGTTCATGCAGTTTATCGAGCCTTCAAAACAACATGCAGACATCATCGTTCCTCGTGGTGGTAAAAACCGTATTGCGATTGATGTGCTAAAAGCGCACATTGCGAAGTTGTTGAAGTCTTAATCGAATAAAATTTTGCCTAAGTGACTCACTTAGCTTTATTTTTTACCGAATCAGTGGCACTTTTATAGTGCCACTTTCTTTTGGAATCTAAGCAAGGAATATGCGGATGAAGAAACTACTCATTTTCATAGCTGTACCAGTGTTTGTTGTCGTTGCAGCAATTCTGGCACTAGTGCTGTTAGTGAATCCCAACCAATTTAAGCCATTAATTGTCGAACAAGCCCAAAAACACACCGGCCTAGAGCTCGTGATCGAGGGTGATATCAGCTGGCAATTTTTCCCATCCATTGGCTTTGAACTTGGTCAAACTGAATTACGTAACCCTGAAGGGTTCACCCAACCAAACCTATTTAAGGTTGATACCGTTGGCGTTGATGTTTCGGTTACTCCGCTATTTAGCAACCAACTAGAGATCGGCAACATTACTCTAGATGGTGCAGAATTCTATTTAGAAACGCTTAAAGATGGTCGCAAGAACATTGATGCACTAACGCAAGCGTCAGCGCCTCAAGAATCTGAGCCTGCAGCAGACACAAGTTCTGAATCCGCGCCTGCACCTCAAGAGCAAACTACCACAGACGCATCGGGTTGGACGATCAACCTTGCAGGCGTAACTGTATCAAACGCATTGTTTGAAATGGACGACAAGCAAGCGGGTTCATTCACTAAGCTATACGATGTGTCTTTGAATCTTTCTGAGTTTGCCGTTGATACATGGACAACCGCGACGTTTGCGGCTTCTGGTGAGAATAATCAACAGAAGTTCTCTGCGGAAGGTAGCGCAGAGTTCAAGTTAGCTGAAGGCTTCGCAAGTTACGCACTTCGTAATATCGACCTAAACGCTAAGTTCAATGATCCTGCGACGTCGATTGAATCTGCAAAAATTGGTTTGAACACGTTTGAGTTCGATAAGGTAAACCAACTTACTTATGCTGTAGTTGGTAACGCCGCAGGCCTTGACCTTGATCTTAAAGGTGGCGGTGAACTAACGGTAGATAGTGCGATTTCAAAAGTCAAATTGAATAAGCTGACGTTAGATTCAACACTCAAAGGCGATGCGCTTCCACAATCACCAATGAAAGTGGATATGTTGTCTGACCTAAGCTTTGATCTAACTAAGAGCCACTTGAGCTTTGTGTTAGAGAAGCTGCAAGCTAACTCTATTGCGTTAGATGGTAAAGCCGACGTAACGTTATCTGAAATACCCAAAGTTCGTTTTTCTCTTCACAGCCCTAACATTGATTTAGATGAATTCTTAGGTTTAGGTAACTCAACAGAAACTGCGAGTAATGCGCCTTCAGATTCTGCTGGTGGCTCAACGTCAAATGCTGGCAGCTCGACTCCAGCGAAAGAAGTAGAACCGGATCTTTCGGCTCTGAAAACGTTAGACGTGAAAGGTGACATCACGATTGATAAGTTCAAAGCGAACAACGCGAAGATGCAGAATGTTAAAACAGCATTTTCTGTTAATCGTGGTATCGCGGAGCTAACCTCATTTACATCGAATCTCTACGATGGGTCTATCTCTGCAACAGCTCGATTAGATGCACGTAATACACCGGCGACTTACACCGCTAAGAAGAAAATCAAAGGTGTGAAAGTTCAGCCGTTACTGGTTGATGTCGCTGAAAACGATATGCTAGAAGGTACTGGTAATATCGATGTTGACGTCAAAGGTAAAAGCTTGACACCAACAGGAATCAAACAGAACTTAGTTGGTACGATTGCGATTAATTTCGAAGATGGTGCGGTTAACGGTATTAATGTCGCTCAGCTGATTCGAGAAAACTACGCTAAGATCAAAGGCGAAAAAGTCGAAAGCAAAGATGAGGCTCAAAAAACTGATTTCAGTGCAATGAAAGCAACACTGAAAGTAGACAAAGGTTGGGTTTCAACGAACGACTTAACGGCACAGTCGCCACTGTTACGTGTTACTGGCCAAGGTAAAGCAAACTTCATCAATGAAACGGTCGACTTCTTAGTCAGAACGTCAATTGTTGGTTCATTAGAAGGTCAGGGTGGTAAGAACATCGATGACCTGAAAGATGTGACGATACCTATTAAGGTGACAGGCCAGTGGGCTGATCCGAAATTTGCGCTCGTTTTTGATGACGTGTTGAAACAAAAAGCACAGAAAGAGATCGACCGTGGAGTGAATAAGCTAACGGATAAGATCAAAGACGAGAAGACTAAAGAAGCGGTTGATGGTTTATTGAAAGGTTTCTTTAACTAATTTTTATCTGACTCGCTTATAAAAGAAGCGCCATTCCTACTGTAGGGATGGCGCTTTTGTTTGGATGCTTACAATACTTTCGAGAGATTACCTATGACACTCGCCCCTCGTTCTAGGGAATAATGACGATCGGTGCTCGTCCTTTATTTAGGGGAGTAACACTGAAGAGTCGTCATCCTCGAGAGGGAAGAATGACCGAGTCGGGGATCTCTAGTTGAACGCGATTACCAGTCGACACCTTGCAGTGCTTTAACACCGGATTCGAAAGCGTGCTTCACGTTACGAACTTCAGATACCGTGTCCGCCATTTCTGTCAGAGTTCGATGCGCACCACGACCGGTAATGATCACAGATTGCATTTTCGGGCGGTTGTTGAGAGCCTCTACCACTTCATCTAGCTCGATGTAGCCGTAACTCACCATATAAGTCAGCTCATCAAACAGAATCACATCAATGGATACATCAGCCAGCATACGCTGACATTCTTTCCAGATACGTTGTGCGGCTTCAATATCTTTTGTTTTGTCTTGAGTTTCCCATGTAAAACCGGTTCCCATGACTTGGAATTCAACATCCAACTTTTGGAGAACGCTCTTTTCGCCGTTATCCCAAGTTCCTTTCACAAACTGAGCGACCGCACATTTCTTACCGTGACCTACAGCACGAGTAATGGTGCCAAACCCTGATGTTGATTTACCTTTACCGTTACCAGTGATAACCAACAACAGGCCTTTCACTTCTTGCGCGGCTGCGATACGTGCATCGACTTGTTCTTTTACTTTCTGTTGCCTTGCTTTATGGCGTTGCTCTTTGTTGTCTTCAGTCGACATAACAAATCCTTTTAAGTTGTGATTGCACCTATCATAGCCTAACTTAACCATAGCAAAAACCATCGGAAGAACAGGTGATTACGAATGAAGAAGATACTCGTTGTTTGCATGGGTAATATATGTCGCTCGCCAACAGGTGAAGCAGTATTGAGGAAGAAAGCTAATCAACTAGAACTAGATGTAATTGTAGATTCTGCAGGGACGATTGGCTTTCATCAAGGTAACCCACCAGACTCTCGTTCAAAGTCAGCAGGTGAGAAACGTGGTTACAGCTTCAAAGGTATCACGTCTCGTAAAGTCGTGATGAATGACTTTGAAGAGTTTGATCTAATACTCGCGGCAGATAAGGCGAATTTAGATGACTTAATGAGCCAATGCCCGGCTCATCTACAATACAAGATTGCGCTGTTTTTGAGTTTTGGAGAGTCGCAGTATCAAGAGATACCCGATCCATATTATGGCGAAGGGAATGGTTTTGAGTTGGTGTTGGATTTAATTGAAGAGTCTAGCGAAGCGATATTGCGCTCTATTTAACGCCGAAGCTATGTTCCGTGTTTCCGCAATAGATATAAAACGACAGATATAAAAAAGGCCGACATTCAAAGTCGGCCTTTCTAAATCTAACGATAAGTGATGTCTAATATTACTTAGACATTACTTTGTAGATAGGGTCTTCTGCAACGTTCGCTTCAACTAAGCTCCCAGCTTTGTGCAGCATAGCAACACAGTCTTGGCTTAAGTGGCGAAGGTGAAGTGTTTTACCCAGTGCCGCGTAGCGGTCAGCAATCGTGTCGATCGCTTCAATTGCAGAGTGGTCAGTCACGCGTGAGTTTGCGAAATCAACGATTACATCTTGTGGATCGTTGTATGCGTCAAACAACTCTAGGAAGTTAGCGGTTGAACCAAAGAAGATTGGGCCGTTAACTTTGTATTCTTTAGAGCCTTCAGCGTTTACTGATGTATCTGCGTAGATGTGTTTAGCATGTTGCCAAGCGAACATTAGCGCTGAAGCTACAACACCAACACCTACAGCTACAGCAAGGTCAGTCAGTACGGTTACTACGGTAACAAGAACGATAACGAAGAAGTCTTGCTTAGGAACGCGACGCGCAAGCTTGAAGGTTGCCCATTCAAATGTGCCGATAACAACCATGAACATTACGCCCACAAGTGCTGCTAGAGGAATCATTTCAATCAGTGCAGAACCGAACAGGATGAACATCAGTAGTGCAACTGCGGCTACGATACCTGAAAGACGGCCACGACCACCTGAGTTTACGTTGATCATCGATTGACCGATCATCGCACAACCACCCATCGCACCGAATACAGAACACGTTACGTTAGCCATACCTTGACCAACACATTCGCGGTTAGATTGACCACGAGTGTTTGTCATTTCGTCTAGTACTGTCAGTGTCAGCAGAGACTCAATCAGGCCGATAGCTGCAAGGATAATTGCGTATGGCAGGATGATTTGTAGTGTTTCGAAAGAAAACGGAACAGCAGGAATAGAGAAGGTTGGTAGAGAGCCTGCTAGCGTAGCAGCTTCGTCACCAGACATGGTACGTAGGAAGTCGACAACAGTGCGAGTTTCAAGGTCAAGACCCACAACCAAAGCCGTTACTGTAACAATAGCAACCAATGAAGATGGTACTGCTGTTGTTAGCTTAGGTAGAAAGTGGATGATAGCCATTGTAAGGGCTACTAGACCCAGCATTAGTGTCATTTGACCGCTTGGTAACCAAGTTAACGCACCTGTTACGTCTGGCGCTTTAAATTGACCAAGCTGAGCTAGGAAGATAACAATTGCTAAACCGTTCACGAAACCAATCATTACTGGGTGTGGAACGATACGGATAAATTTACCTAGTTTAAATACACCTGCTGCAATTTGAAGAAGGCCAGCCAGCATAACGGCTGCGAATAGGTATTGAACGCCATGAGTTGCCACTAGGCTCACCATTACAACGGCCATTGCGCCAGTTGCGCCAGAAATCATACCTGGACGGCCGCCAAAGACAGAAGTGATTAAACCTACGATGAATGCTGCGTAAAGACCAACCATTGGGTCAACGCCTGCAACAAAGGCGAATGCTACGGCTTCAGGTACCAGAGCTAGGGCTACTGTAAGACCTGAAAGCACGTCATTCTTTACAGAGTGCTTTGAAAATTTTGGGAATTCGAACATGTTTGCTCAGCTATGCTTAAGATGGATTTACCGACACAGGTGTATTGCGTAGCCAAACAGTGATGGAAAAGAGCGGCAATAGCGAAGTGTCGAAAAGATAAGTGCGCGAATGCTACCCAAAAATGTGATTAAGTTCAAGGTTGAACCTAACTTTGAGTAATATATCTGTTAATTTTTATTCGATTAGTAGATATGAAAAAGGCTGCTTTAATAAGCAGCCTTTGATTCTATTTACTTGCGATTATCTATCAGTAATCACTAGTAGTTTGGCTTAGTCATCGCCGCGCCAGCTTTGTTCGACGCTGCCTGACTGCCTGCACCTTTCGATACAAAGCGTTCAGTGCGGAACGGAGCTGCAATCACTTCAATCTCCTTGATCTCTTGAGGACCAGGAGCTTTAGTCATTGGTGAACCGGCTTGCTTCTTAGCAACAGCTGCCTTTGGTGCCGCTTTAGGAGCTTCTGCTTTTACAACAGGGGCTTCTTCAACTTTTGCACTTTCAGCTTTAGGCGCTTCAGCTTCAACAACTGGTGTTGTTTCTGCTTGCACAGCTTTTGTTACAACAGGCGCTTCAACTTTCGTCGCTTCTATAATCACTGGAGCTTCAACTTTCGCAGCCTCAACGACCACTGGTGCTTCTTCAACGATTGCAGGAGCTTCAGTAGCCACTTCTTCAGCAATAACAGCATCTTCACGACGAATGATAACTTTACCCATAGCAAGCTCTGGACATGCAAATCCGCCAGCCATAGCTACGTTGCTTTGTGGTGCCGTCTCTAAAGTAACATTCTGTTCTTGAACAGGTGTTTGAGTTTTAGCTGCTACTTGAACTTCAGCCACTTCAGGTTTTGTCTGCTTGTGGTGAGGTTTTGGAATGAAGCGAGGCATCACTTTACCCATAGCCATCTCAGGAGAAGCTACTCCACCTTTACGAAGGCGGAATGGGTTAGGGCGACGATCACGACCGCGACGACGACGTTGCCCACTTGCACGTAGGTGACGTGGAGAACGACGGTTACGACGTTGTTTCGGCTCTTCCTGTTCAGTTTGCTCTGTATTCGCTTGAGTTGCTTCTACTTGTTCCGCAACTTTCTGCTCTTGAGCTACTGACTGTTCTTTTGAAACAGATAGTTCTTTCGAAGCGTTGTCTTCAGCTTGAGCTTGTTGGTCTTTAACACGAACTTGCTTGTTTAGCTTACGACGCTGGCGACGCTCTTTAATCTTAGCCGCTTTCGCTTCAGGCTTAGCCTTAGGCGCTTCCGGTTTACCAGCTTGTGCTTCTGCCGCTAGCTGTAGGCCTTCTTCTGCTAATTTAGATGGAGCTTGGTCGTCTTGTTGCTTCTGCTCTTCACGTGGCTTGTTGCGACGATCTTGCTTAGGCTTGCGAGGCTGACGAGTTTGCTGTGGAGCTGCTTCTTTTTGCTCTTCAGGCTTCTCATCACGTACAGGCTTACGACGGCGTTTGTTGTCACGGTTTTCGTTACGATTGTCACCACGCTCGCTGCGCTCATTACGTTCACCGCGCTCACCACGTTGGTTACGACGGCGGTTGTCGTTACGATCACGGCGTTGACGGTTGCCGTTGTTGCGGTTGTTCTTAGGCTTCTCTTCTTCTTTCTTCTCTTCTTCTTTCTTCTCTTTTTGAGTTGAAGATCCGAATAAGAAGCTACCGATAGCTTTGAAGAAACGACCAATTAAACCTGGTTCTTGCGTTGCAGCAGCTGGTTCAACTTTCTTCTCTTCAACAGCTTTAGGGGCTGGAGCAGGAGTCGGTGCTGATTGAGCTGGAGCCGCGAAACCTTTCAGAGCCGGCTCTTCGATCTTCTTAGGACGAATAGTCTGTTCTGCTGGTTCTTTGCTTTCAGCTTCTTTTAGAGCTTCTAGCTTGCTAGGCAGTAGGTAAGACAGTAGATCGAACTCTTCACCTTCACGTACACGGATAACCTCAAAATGCGGCGTTTCCATGTCAGAGTTAGGAACAACAGTGATCTTCACTTCTTGGTTCTTCTCGATGTGGTTTACTGAGCGACGTTTCTCGTTCAATAGGTAAGAAGCGATAGGAACAGGCACTACAGCAAGAACTTGCGCTGTGTTGTCTTTTAGTGCTTCTTCTTCGATCAGACGTAGAACAGATAGTGCTAGCGATTCGTTATCACGAACAACACCAGTACCTGTACAACGAGGACAAATGTGGTGGCTTGCTTCTGCTAGTGATGGGCTCAAACGTTGACGAGACATCTCTAGAAGACCAAAGCGAGAAATACGACCAATCTGAACACGTGCACGATCTAAACGAACAGCATCACGTAGACGGCTTTCTACTTCGCGTTGGTGGCGAACTGGAGTCATATCGATAAAGTCGATAACAACAAGACCACCTAGATCACGTAGACGTAATTGACGTGCAATTTCATCGGCTGCTTCTAAGTTAGTGTTAAGTGCTGTCTCTTCAATATCACCGCCCTTTGTTGCACGAGCAGAGTTGATATCGATAGAAGTCAGAGCTTCTGTTGGGTCGATTACGATAGAGCCACCAGATGGAAGACGAACTTCACGTTGGAAAGCAGATTCAATCTGGCTTTCAATCTGGTAATGGCTGAATAGTGGCACTTCACCATCGTATTTCTTAACGCGATTCATGAAATCTGGGCGTATTAATTGAATGTGCGCTTGTGCACGTTCAAAAATAGTGTTGCTGTCGATCAGAATCTCGCCAATATCACGACGTAAATAGTCACGAATCGCGCGAACGATAACGTTACTTTCTTGGTGAATAAGGAAAGGAGCTGCATTTGAATCAGAAGCTTGCTTGATAGCGCCCCAGTGATTCAATAGAACGTTTAAGTCCCACTCTAGCTCTTCTGCACTTTTGCCAACACCTGCTGTACGCACGATTAAGCCCATGCCTTGAGGTAGCTCAAGAGTGCTTAATGCTGCTTTCAGTTGAGTGCGTTCATCACCTTCGATACGACGAGAAATACCGCCAGCACGAGGGTTATTAGGCATAAGAACTAAGTAACTACCCGCCAAAGAGATGAAAGTTGTCAGTGCAGCGCCTTTGCTACCACGTTCTTCTTTCTCAACTTGTACGATTACTTCTTGTCCTTCTCTTAGCACTTCTTTAATGCTAGGGCGGCCTTGGTATGTATAACCTTCAGGGAAGTATTCGCGGGCAATTTCTTTAAGAGGGAGGAAACCGTGACGTTCTGCGCCGTAATCAACAAATGCCGCTTCTAGGCTTGGTTCAATACGGGTAATACGTCCTTTGTAGATATTCGCTTTCTTTGACTCGTGACCTGGACTTTCGATATCTAGATCGAACAGTCGCTGGCCATCAACCAAAGCGACACGCAACTCTTCTTTTTGAGTTGCGTTAATTAACATTCTTTTCATTTAGAAATTCTCATTGTCTTTTCTTATTTTCATCATTGTTCTTATCGCTTTATTCGTTTCTCATGGTGCCAGATCCCATGGCTTTATCGGTGCAGCCTCCCGGCTGGAGAGGGATGCTCTGGGGCACGTCAGTCATCATAGGGAGTTAGCCTATGATCCGCGATGTGGCGGTGAATACTCAACATGAGCGTACGTGAGTAGAGCGATAAGGAACTCAGTTGACCGTGTCTTACGCCGATTGCAGCACTGTCTAATCTGAGTTATCTACTCATTTACTTGCTTATGAATGGTTAGCTGTTTAAATAATAGTCAAACCACTAATAGCAGCTGTGAACTATAGCAGCGGTCGGTAAACACAGCAATCTGCTTTGTCGGAATGCTGTAAAAAAAACAGTTTTTGTTTGGGTTTTGATAGCTCTAACTCACTGTCTATAAATAATTTATCAATTGATATTTTAATTTGCAGGAATCTTGGTGCTTTTTTGTTCGAAGAATCAAAGAAATATAGAACTTCAATGACCATTTTGGGCTAAATCGGTAAGGATTAGGGATAAATAAGTTCGGAATAGGGCTAAGAAAATATCAATTATCAAAAGTGACAGTGATACAATAGTGTAATGAGCGAAATTAGAACCCAAGTCCAATTCGTCGACATTGACGAAGATATGGCTGGTCAGCGTATTGATAACTTCTTACGCAACCAATTAAAAAACATCCCGAAAAGCATGATTTACAGAATCGTGCGTAAAGGCGAAGTCCGCGTAAACAAAAAGCGCATCAAGGCTGAGTACAAACTAAAAGCTGGCGATTTAGTTCGTATCCCTCCGGTTACTATCGAAGAGAAAACAGAAGAGAACGTACCAAGCACTAAACTCAACAAGGTTTCAGAATTAGAACAGTGCATCATTTATGAAGATGATCATATGCTGATTTTGAACAAGCCGTCGGGCACTGCGGTTCATGGTGGTAGTGGGCTGAAGTTTGGCGCAATCGAAGCATTGCGTGCTCTTCGACCTGATGCTCGTTTTCTAGAGTTAGTGCACCGTATCGATAGAGACACGTCAGGCATTTTGCTTGTTGCTAAGAAGCGCTCGGCGCTAAGACACCTTCAAGCACAGTTCCGTGAGAAAACGGTTCAAAAATACTACTTTGCTTTAGTCATGGGCGAATGGAAGAACAGCTGTAAAGTCGTCAACGCGCCTTTGTTAAAAAATGAAGTGAATAGCATTGTACGAGTTAACCCAAATGGTAAAGCCTCTGAAACCCGCTTTAAGGTTTTGGAGAAATTCCAAGAGGCGACGTTGATTCAAGCTAGCCCAATTACAGGTCGTACACACCAAATTCGTGTGCACGCTCAATATACTGGTCACCCTATTGCTTGGGATGATCGCTACGGTGATCGTCGTTTCGATGCTTATACGGGTAAAGTAGGACTGAATCGTCTGTTCTTACATGCAGCCAATATCAAGTTTACCCATCCGGGTAGTGAAGAGAAGATGGATATCTCGGCGCCAATGGAAAAAAGGCTAGAGAGAGCACTCACAGGTTTGCGTAAGCTTTAATTTCTAAAGATACGAGATACGAGATACGAGATACGAGATACGAGATACGAGATACGAAAAGAAAGAAGGCTTTCTGAATTAGTTATCAAGTATCTACAAATAAGAAAGGTTGACGAATATCGTCAACCTTTTTTGTTTGGTGGCTATTCCTGTATTCCCGAGACTGACGAAGGAAGGAGTAGGGAGTCTCTGTCAATGTGGTAAGCGCTAGTTAAAGCACGCTCATCCCTTGGGTATCTAACATATCGACTAAGTCGATCAGTGGTAGACCGATTAAGGTGTTCGGATCTTTGCCTTCCATCTGTTTAAACAACGCGATGCCTAACCCTTCACACATAAAGCTGCCCGCGCAGTAATAAGGCTGTTCTTTCTCAACATAAGAGATGATCTGCTGTTCGGTTAAATCACGGAAATGCACAACAAAGGTGTCGAGACGCGTGTCAGCTTTATTGGTTTCGCTGTTCCAAACCGAAAGGCCAGTATAAAAAGTAATGCTCTTGCCGCTTTGACGAGATAATTGTTCGATCGCTTTTTCTCGAGTATGAGGCTTACCAATGATCTCTCCGTCAATGACACAAACCTGATCAGAACCAATGACTAAGCTAGGTTGCTCGACAGCACAAGACTTAGCTTTGGTTTCAGCAAGGCGCATCACCAACTGTTGCGGTGTCTCTTCTGGAAGCGGCGTTTCATCGCAGTCTGGCTTGGCTGTAATGAAGCTTAACTGTAGTTTTTTGAGGATCTCTTGCCTAAATGGTGATGTAGAGGCTAAAACTAGTTGGTAATTTCTCATTTTAATTTACAATTCAAGGAAGCATTTATCTCAGGATAACGTAACTTGTCCTGCTATTCATAATGCTCTGAATAGGAAAGGCAGGAAAGTACATTTTTTTTGCCATTTCCTTTGACTAAACACGATTTGGAAGATAAGATTCGCGCCCTATGCAAAAGGAAAAAATACCGCGTACAGTTGATCCGGCAAGAACGGCTCAAAAACGACTCGATATGAATGGCATCATTCAGGTCAGTCTTTTAAAGCGTTTAACCGAAGCAACTGAAGGCGTAAAACGTGACGCGCAAGTCTCAATGTCATTTGGGCTTGATGAACAACGATTAGTCGTTATCTCTGGTAAAGCTAACGTCGAAGTCGATTTAGAGTGTCAACGTTGTAATGAGGTTTTCGCACATGAGTGCGATGTCCAATTTACTTATACTCCTGTTTACAGCGAGAAAAGTGAAGAGGAAGCACCGGAAGAGTACGATTTGGTAGATCTGAACGAGTACGGTGAGTTAGACCTGATTCAATTAGTTGAAGACGAGTTCATCCTTGGATTGCCTCAAATAGCAATGCACGACGATGCGAAATGTAGCGTTAACTCAAATAACTTGGTGTTTGGTGAACTTCCTGAAGAAATTGAGGAAGACAAAAAGCCGAATCCATTTGATGTTTTAAAAAGCTTAAAGAAGTAATTGCTTCTTTAAGAATTTACATAGGAGTAGGGTCAATGGCCGTACAAAAGAGCAAGAAATCACGTTCAATGCGTGGCATGCGTCGTTCACACGATGCGCTAACTACAGCTGCACTTTCTGTAGACGCAACTTCAGGTGAAACTCACCTACGTCACAACGTGACTGCCGAAGGTTTCTACCGCGGCAAAAAGGTTATCAACAAGTAAGGTTGACCTTTGCAAAATCTAACCGTTGCGCTTGATGCAATGGGCGGGGACTTCGGTCCTCGTGTAACAGTGCCTGCCGCCGTGCAGGCACTGTCGTATTTCCCAGAGCTAAAAGTCATTCTCATAGGTGATCGAAACGCGATCACATCTCAATTATCTTCATTAGGTCGAATGCCTGATTCTCGTTTGAGTATCCAGCATTGTGATCGAGTCATTTCCAATTCTGAAAAACCTTCACTAGCCTTACGTAATAGTCAGGGTAGCTCTATGCGTGCCGCTATCGATCTGGTTGCAGAATCACAGGCTGATGCTTGTGTGAGTGGTGGTAACACTGGCGCACTGATGGCTTTATCCCGTTTCAGACTCAAGCTTCTTCCCGGTATTGATAGGCCTGCATTAGTTTCAGCCTTGCCTACTGCATCCGGAAATCGCACATGGATGCTTGATTTAGGGGCCAACGTTTCTAGTGACGCAGATTCACTCTTTCAGTTTGCTGTCATGGGCAGTGCATTAGCCGAACAACATTTAGGTCGCGCACCACGTGTCGCTATCTTGAATATCGGCGCAGAAGAAATTAAAGGCAATGACCTTGTAAAACGATGCGCTGAAATGTTGTCTAATACTCAGTCTGTGAACTTCATAGGCTATATTGAAGGTAATCAATTACTTCAAGATGCTGCTGATGTCGTCGTATGTGATGGTTTTGTGGGCAATGTCTGCTTAAAAACGTGCGAAGGTACAGCTCAGCTCTTTATTGATAAGCTAAAAACGCGCATGATGGCTTCAACAATAAAGGGTTGGATAGCCAGAATGCTGTTTTCTGAGCTATTTACTGAATTAAAAACCTTGAACCCCGACCAGTATAACGGCGCAAGTTTGTTAGGATTGCGCGGCATTGTCATTAAAAGTCATGGAAGTGCTGATGTGTCTGCAGTCGTCAACGCGATTGGTGAAGCAGTACACGAGGTCAAACGACAAGTCCCCAGCCGCATTAGCGATCGTTTGGAAGCGGTTTTACTCGAGAGGCATTATTAGTCTTCATGTATAGCAAAATTTTAGGT
The DNA here is from genome assembly GCF_026241515.1 of Vibrio sp. 14G-20. Taxonomy (GTDB): domain Bacteria; phylum Pseudomonadota; class Gammaproteobacteria; order Enterobacterales; family Vibrionaceae; genus Vibrio. The sequence continues at coordinate 60,265 of NZ_JAPHPW010000014.1, read as the reverse complement.
ACTGGCAGCTACTTGCCATCTCAGGTGCGTACTAACGCAGACTTAGAGAAAATGGTAGAGACTAGCGACGAGTGGATCGTTGCTAGAACTGGTATTAAAGAGCGTCGTATTTCAGCGGAAAATGAAACCGTTGCGGATATGGCGTTTTACGCTGCTGAAAATGCCATTGAAATGGCAGGTATCGACAAAGAAGAGATTGATTTAATCATCGTTGCGACAACCAGCAGTAGCCACACATTCCCGTCTTCGGCATGTCAGGTACAAGGCAAGCTTGGCATCAAAGGCTGTCCTGCGTTTGATTTGGCTGCAGCGTGTTCTGGTTTTGTCTACGCACTGTCTGTTGCTGATCAACACATCAAGACTGGCATGTGTAAGAACGTTTTGGTAATTGGTGCTGATGCACTGTCAAAAACCTGTGATCCGACTGACCGCTCTACTATCATCCTATTTGGTGATGCAGCAGGCGCGGTGGTTGTAGGCGCAAGCGAAGAGCCAGGTATTTTGTCTACTCATATTTACTCTGACGGTAAATACGGTGAGCTTCTAAGCCTAGAAGTACCAGAGCGTGGTGGTGATGCAGACAAATGGCTGCACATGGCGGGCAACGAAGTATTTAAAGTGGCGGTAACTCAGCTTTCTAAGCTAGTTAAAGACACATTAGCTGCGAACAATATGGATAAGTCAGAGCTGGATTGGTTAGTTCCACACCAAGCGAACTACCGTATTATCTCGGCAACGGCTAAAAAGCTGACAATGTCGCTTGATCAAGTAGTGATTACTCTTGATAAGCACGGCAACACTTCAGCAGCTACTGTACCAACGGCCCTAGATGAGGCTGTTCGCGACGGGCGAATTAAACGTGGTCAAACGCTTCTACTTGAAGCATTTGGCGGCGGCTTCACTTGGGGTTCTGCATTAGTTAAATTCTAACCCCAAGCGATAATCAATAAACAAGGCACATACTTATGTGCCTTATTCAATTTTTTGCTTTGCTTAAAGGAAAATTACAATGAGCAAGTTTGCTATCGTATTCCCAGGCCAAGGCTCTCAAGCTATCGGTATGCTTGCTGACCTAGGCGAACAGTATGATGTTGTAAAACAGACATTTGCTGAAGCTTCAGAAGCACTTGGTTACGATCTATGGGCATTGGTTCAAGATGGTCCAGTAGAAAATCTAAATGAAACTTTTCGCACTCAACCGGCTCTACTAACAGCGTCTGTTGCAATTTGGCGTGTATGGCAAGAGCTTGGCCTAGAGCAACCTGCAAATCTAGCAGGTCACAGCCTAGGTGAGTACTCTGCACTTGTATGTGCTGGCGTTATCGACTTTAAAGAAGCGATCAAGCTGGTTGAATTGCGTGGTCAATTGATGCAAGAAGCGGTTCCTGCAGGCGTTGGCGCAATGTACGCAATCATCGGTCTAGACGATGAAGCGATTGCTAAAGCGTGTGAAGAAGCGGCGCAAGACGAAGTTGTGTCTCCAGTTAACTTTAACTCTCCTGGCCAAGTTGTTATCGCGGGTAACAAAGCGGCAGTAGAGCGTGCTGGTGCACTTTGTAAAGAAGCGGGCGCTAAGCGTGCACTTCCGTTACCTGTTTCTGTGCCGTCTCACTGTGCACTGATGAAGCCAGCAGCAGACAAGCTAGCAGTGGCTCTAGAAGCTTTAGAGTTCAACACGCCAGCATTGCCTGTTATCAATAACGTTGATGTTATTGCTGAAACAGACCCTGCAAAAATTAAAAACGCACTTGTTCGTCAGCTATACAGCCCAGTTCGTTGGACTGAGGGTGTACAAGCGATGAATGAGCAAGGCGTTGAGAAGCTACTTGAATTAGGCCCTGGTCAGGTTCTTACTGGTCTAACAAAACGAATCGTAAAAACTATGACAGCTGCTGCAGTTAATGACACTGCATCACTAGAAGCAGCTAAGTAAATAACCACTTAATAGAGAAGTTATGATGAATTTAGAAGGCAAAGTTGCACTCGTTACAGGCGCAAGCCGTGGCATAGGTCGTGCAATCGCTGAACTTTTAGTTGAGCGTGGTGCTAAAGTTATCGGTACTGCTACATCTGAAGGCGGCGCAGCTGCAATCAGCGAGTACCTAGGTGAGAACGGTAAAGGTCTTGCTCTTAATGTAACTGATACTGACTCAATTGCTGCTACACTGAAAACCATCAACGATGAATTCGGTGCGATTGACATTCTAGTTAACAACGCCGGTATCACTCGTGACAACCTACTTATGCGTATGAAAGATGACGAATGGAATGACATCATCGATACTAACCTAACGCCTATCTTCCGCATGTCTAAAGCTGTATTGCGTGGCATGATGAAGAAGCGTCAAGGTCGTATCGTAAACGTTGGTTCTGTAGTAGGTACTATGGGTAACGCTGGTCAAGCTAACTACGCAGCTGCAAAAGCAGGTGTAATTGGTTTTACTAAATCAATGGCACGTGAAGTTGCGTCTCGTGGCATTACAGTCAACACTGTAGCGCCTGGTTTCATCGAAACTGACATGACTAAAGCGCTAAATGATGACCAACGTGCAGCAACTTTGGCGAATGTACCAGCAGGTCGACTAGGTGACCCTCGCGAAATCGCTGAAGCTGTGGTATTTTTGGCGTCACCTGCGGCAGCTTATATCACAGGTGAAACACTTCACGTCAATGGCGGTATGTACATGGTGTAAATTATGTGCAACATTTGTGCATGATTTAAGTCAAGATCATACGTAATTTCGGTTAAAATCGTGAAAATTGTGGTTTGACCAGAAAAGTTGACCTTGCAACTTTCAATAGATTGAATAAACTACGGAAAACATCGCATAAAGCGAACTCTGTAAAGGAAAAGAAAAAATGAGCAACCTCGAAGAACGCGTAAAGAAAATCATTGTTGAACAGCTAGGTGTAGACGAAGCTGAAGTTAAAAACGAAGCTTCTTTCGTTGATGACCTAGGTGCAGATTCTCTAGACACAGTTGAGCTAGTAATGGCTCTAGAAGAAGAATTCGACACTGAAATCCCAGATGAAGAAGCTGAGAAAATTACTACTGTTCAAGCAGCTATCGATTACGTAACTAGCGCTCAGTAATAATCTGTCCCAGGCGGTCACCTCGACCGCCTGTGTTTTATCTAACTCATCTATCCTCATCTTAAATCACCTCAATCCCCGGAGTGTAATATCGTGTCCAAGCGTCGTGTAGTTGTCACTGGCATGGGTATGTTGTCGCCGGTAGGCAACACTGTAGAATCTTCTTGGAAAGCCCTGCTAGCTGGTCAAAGTGGTATCGTTAATATCGATCATTTTGATGCAACCAATTTCTCAACTCGTTTTGCAGGTTTAGTTAAAGACTTTAACTGCGAAGAGTATATGACTAAAAAAGATGCTCGTAAGATGGACTTGTTCATCCAGTACGGCGTCGCAGCAGGTATTCAAGCTTTAGATGATTCAGCCCTAACTATTACTGAAGAAAACGCTCCTCGTGTGGGTGTTGCTATCGGTTCTGGTATTGGTGGTCTTGGTTTGATCGAAGCCGGTCACCAAGCTCTAACTGAAAAAGGCCCTCGTAAGATCAGCCCGTTTTTCGTACCGTCTACGATCGTGAATATGATTGCTGGTCACATGTCTATCATGCGCGGCCTACGTGGTCCAAACATCGCGATTTCTACTGCATGTACGACTGGCCTACATAACATTGGTCACGCGGCTCGTATGATTGCATACGGCGATGCTGACGCAATGCTAGCGGGTGGTGCTGAAAAAGCATCAACGCCACTAGGTATGGGTGGTTTTGGTGCGGCTAAAGCACTGTCTACTCGTAACGATGAGCCTCAAAAAGCTTCTCGTCCATGGGACAAAGGCCGTGATGGCTTCGTTCTTGGTGACGGTGCAGGCATGATGGTTCTTGAAGAGTACGAACATGCGAAAGCTCGTGGCGCTAAGATTTACTGTGAGCTAGTTGGCTTCGGTATGTCGGGTGACGCTTACCACATGACATCTCCAAGTGAAGATGGCTCTGGTGGTGCATTAGCGATGGAAGCGGCTATGCGTGATGCTGGCATTACTGGTGAGCAAATCGGTTATGTTAACGCACACGGTACATCGACTCCTGCGGGTGACGTAGCAGAAGTTAAGGGCATTAAACGTGCTCTTGGCGAAGCAGGCAGCAAGCAAGTATTGGTTTCTTCTACGAAATCGATGACTGGTCACCTTTTAGGTGCTGCAGGTTCTGCTGAAGCTATCATCACGGCTATGTCTCTGGTTGATCAAATTGTTCCACCAACAATCAACCTAGATGATCCTGAAGAAGGCTTAGATATTGACTTAGTACCTCACACTGCGCGTGAAGTTAGCAACATGGAATATGCTGCATGTAACTCATTCGGTTTCGGTGGTACAAACGGCTGTTTGATCTTCAAAAAGATTTAATCATCTTATTAAAGACGTAAACACTCGTAGATAGTCACAATTAGACTTGTTTTTAAACGGCTTGATGCTTTAGCATTGAGCCGTTTCTTTTTATGGGGAAAAACATGTTTTGGGTTGATGGAGAAAGCCAGCAAACTGTCGATATCTTGGACCGTTCGTTTCAGTACGGAGATGGCTGTTTTACCACCATGCTTGTTCAAGGTGGTCAGATTCAACATTTTCACGATCATCAGCGTCGCGTCGATGAATGCCTGAAAGCGTTACGCATTTCTGCTCTTGATTGGGATGTAGTTAATGTTTGGCTCGATAGTGCGCTTCAACATATCCAAGATAACGATCTTCATAATGAAAAATCAGGGATCAAACTGCACGTTAGCCGTGGGGCAGGCGGGCGTGGCTACAGTACGAAGAATATCGCCAAGCCGACAATCACCATCAGTACTTTTGATTACCCAAGTCATTATTCAGCGTGGCAAGACTACGGTGTTGAACTCGGTATCTGTCATCAAGCGCTAGGTTTGAGCCCACTACTTGCTGGCCATAAGCACAATAATCGTCTTGAGCAGATTTTGATGAAAGATGAAATGGATCAAGCTAATGAAGTTGATGGTGTGGTTCTTGATATCTCAGGTAATGTGATTGAAACCACCATGGCCAATCTGTTTTGGCGAAAAGGGCAGACGATTCACACTCCTCAACTGACGCAAAGTGGCGTTGCTGGGGTTATGCGTAAGCAAGTGTTAACCGCGCTGAATCAAGCTGAACTTTCCGTTACTATTAGTGACTACTGCTTATCTCAACTCATGCAAGCTGATGAGGTTTTCATGACCAACTCCATCTTAGGGGTTGCCCCAGTTACCCGTATAAGTGATACCCAATTTAACATTGGAAACGTTACTCGTAGCCTTCAAGGACAACTAAACTCGTGATCAAAAAGTTATTTATTTTTATTATCTTGTGCCTAATTGCAGCCGGTGCTGCTGGTTTCTACATTTATAACCAAGCGCAAGATAACCTGAAACAAGTTATTCAATTAGAAAAACCACAAGTTGTGACTGTTGCTTCAGGCAGCAGCTTTAATCGTGTTCTGGCACAGTTGATAAATGAGGGGCTATTTGAGGCTTCTCCTTACGAGAAATTAATCCGTAAGTTACATCCTGAGCTTGTAGACGTAAAAGCGGGTACATTCCTGCTTGAGCCAGGTTTAACCCTCGAGCAAGCGCTACAAGTGCTGGTCGAAGGGAAAGAGCACCAGTTCATGATTACTTTCGTAGAAGGCAGTCGCTTTGATGAGTGGCTTGTTCAGCTAAAAGACAACGAATTCATTCAACAGACGCTGGATGGTGTGTCTGAAACAGAGATCGCTGAAAAGTTGGGTATTGAAAATGAAAAGCTTGAAGGTCTTTTCTTAGCAGAAACGTATCACTACACCTATGGCACAACGGATTTAGATCTGTTGAAGCGCGCCCACCGAGATCTAATGAACGTGGTGAATGAAGAGTGGGAAAATCGAGATGATAAGCTTCCTCTTAAATCGCCATACGAAGCGTTAATTCTTGCGTCTATTATTGAGAAAGAGACCGCCGTTGCGTCAGAACGTGAGCGTGTTTCTTCTGTGTTCGTTAACCGCTTGAACAAGCGTATGCGTCTGCAAACTGATCCAACGGTTATCTACGGCATGGGTGACAGCTACGATGGCAATATCCGTAAAAAAGACTTACGCACGCCAACGCCGTACAACACCTATACAATGAGTGGCTTGCCACCGACTCCTATCGCTATGGCAGGCAAAGCGTCTATCAACGCGGCGTTGAATCCAGAGAAGAGCAACTACTTGTATTTCGTTGCGAGTGGGACAGGTGGTCACGTATTTTCAAAGAGTTTGACTGAGCATAACCGTGCAGTGCGAGCTTACTTAAAGCAATTAAGAAAAAACAGATAAAGAAATAATTATGAATCAGTCGAAATTTATCGTGGTTGAAGGCCTTGAAGGCGCTGGTAAAAGCACAGCAATCAATGCCATCGTTGAGACATTAAAAGCATCGGGTGTTGAGGATATTGTTAATACTCGTGAGCCGGGTGGGACTGTCTTAGCTGAAAAGATGCGCTCATTGGTTAAAGAAGAGCACGAAGGCGAGAAGCTTCAAGACATGACTGAATTGCTGCTGATGTATGCAGCACGTGTTCAATTAGTAGAAAACGTCATCAAGCCCGCACTCGACAGTGGTCAATGGGTATTGGGTGATCGTCATGATATGTCTTCACAGGCATACCAAGGCGGTGGTCGTCAGATCGCGCGCACGACTATGGAATCACTGAAAGCAACCACGCTAGGCGGCTTTAAACCCGATCTAACGCTATATTTGGACCTAGACCCTAGAGTAGGTCTAGAGCGTGCTAGAGGCCGTGGTGAGCTTGATAGAATTGAAAAGATGGACATCTCATTCTTTGAGCGTACGCGTGAGCGCTATCTAGAAATTGCAAAACAAGATGATTCTGTACTTGTGATTAACGCGCAGCAAGAAATTGAGCAAGTAGCCGCTGATATTAAAGTCGCGCTAACTGCTTGGCTCGACAAACAGTAGGTAATCATGGCGGAAGTGTATTCTTGGCTCACACCGGTATGGAGTGAGTGGAAAAAAAGTCTCGATGCGGAGCGTTTTCCTAACTCTGTGATTGTTAATGCACCGGAAGGGCTCGGCGTTGATGCGTTGATTAGCCAACTTACCGACGTTTTGATGTGCACGAATTATGAAAACGAGTCGTGCGGGTTTTGCCACAGCTGTGAATTAATGAAGTCGGGGAGTCATCCTGATTTTCATGTGATCTCACCAGAGAAAGAAGGCAAGGCGATCACGGTTGATCAAGTGCGTGCCAGTAACCGCTGGGCTCAACAATCGTCGCAGTTAGGTGGTTTGCGCGTTATCTTGCTTAACCCTGCTGAAGCAATGAACGAATCGGCTTCCAATGCATTACTGAAAACTCTGGAAGAGCCATCAAGCAAGTGCATCTTCATTCTGTCTACTCGTAACAGTAACCGCTTGATGCCAACTATCATTAGCCGTTGCCAACAATTTAATGTGGTAAGCCCACAGTTAGAGGCAGGATCGGCTTGGTTAGATGGTGAAGTTGGTAAGGCTGTTCCACAATATATTTTAGCGCTGAATGACAACGCGCCTTTAAAAGCAAAGGCGATGTTCGAGCAGGGTGGAGTTGAAGCTTCGACCAAAGCGCTCGATGGCTTTGTTAATGTCATTAAGGGCACTCAACCTGACATGCTAAAATTCTCGACAGAGCTTAGCAAAGACCCTTTGATTCAATTGGGTTGGCTATGGCACTTATTGTCTGACGTGCAGAAGCTGCATTTTGACTTGGCGACTCAGGCTATGACTCCTAGCGCGAAAGCACTGGTCGAAGTGATGTCTTATCAAAATGCTTACGCAGCATCGAATAAGCTGCTGATATTGATTGAGCAGTTAAAGCAACACCCTGGGCTCAATACGGAGCTACTCATAATGAATTGGCTAATAGCCACTTGCGAGGAAACATGTTCGTAGATTCCCACTGTCATTTAGACAAATTGGATTATCAAGATTTACACACAAGCGTAGAAGATGTGGTGAACAAGGCGAAGGCTGCTAATGTAGACCAGCTGCTTTCTGTCGGTGTGACACTAGATTCGTTTGAAAACATGCTCGAGATGATCTCGCCGTTTGATAACGTTAAAGCCTCTTGTGGCGTTCACCCTCTCGATGTTGAAAGTGATTTCAGCCTAGAGACAATGCGTGAATACGCGAGCAACCCTAAGGTTGTGGCGATTGGTGAGACAGGTTTAGATTATCACTACCAACCAGAGACGGCAGAGCTGCAACAGCTACGATTTAAGCAGCATGTTGAGCTGGCTGTTGAGCTGAATAAACCTTTGATCATTCACACTCGTAACGCACGTAAAGACACATTAGCTATTTTACGTGATGGCGGAGCTGATAAGTGTGGTGGTGTGATTCACTGCTTTACCGAAGATCAAGCGTTCGCTGAAGCAGCAATGGAACTGGGTTTCTATATCTCAATTTCGGGTATTGTGACCTTTAAGCAGGCTACAGAACTTAAAGAAGTTGTTAAAAACCTACCGTTAGACAGGTTACTGATCGAGACGGATTCTCCATACTTGGCACCCATCCCATATCGTGGAAAGCAGAATCAGCCTGCATATGTAGTCGAAGTGGCGGCCTACATTGCGCAATTAAAAGGTGTGTCGATGAAAGAGGTTGCCGAACAAACGACCAAAAATTACCAAAAACTTTTTTTGCGATAAAAATCTAAGTAAACAAATAAAAGGGAGCGAAAGCTCCCTTTTTGTGTTTTTGATCACCAAAAATACGTTTTTTTTTAATGTTTACGAATTATGTTGAACTTGAGAGCGCTAATTATAACATTTGTAATTTTGTTACTAAAAATAACATTCGATCCTATTTTATTCACCCAGTAAAATAATAGGGCTCTTGAAAAATGCTTATATATTTCAATGAATTAAATGATTGTAAAGCATTGCATTTCTAGATTTGACATGTGATCCAAGACGTGTTTTGAAACTAAATTTCGTAAGTGACTAGAAAGTTAGTTCCCCATCAATATATATTTAGCGGCAGAAAATATAATGCAATACATGGTTACATTTTCGCAGGGTGCTAACATATAGGCTACGGGGGTGTGCCGTTAGAACCCAATATAATTATTTTATCTTTATCAGGAGCATAAACATGTTTAAGAACCTTTTTGCTAGCCTGCAGAAAGTTGGTAAGTCTCTGATGCTTCCAGTATCAGTTTTACCAGTTGCGGGTATTTTGCTAGGTGTCGGTGCAGCAGATCTTCCTTTCATTCCAGAAATCGTTTCAAACTTAATGGAACAAGCTGGTGGTTCAGTATTTGGTCAAATGGCACTACTGTTCGCAGTAGGTGTTGCACTTGGCTTTACTAACAACGATGGTGTAGCGGGTCTAGCTGCTATCGTTGGTTACGGCATCATGACTGCTACACTTGGCGTAATGGCTGGTGTAATGGGCGTTGATAAAATCGATACTGGTGTACTAGGTGGTATCCTAGTCGGTGGTGTTGCTGCTTGGGCATTCAACCGCTTCTTCCGTATTCAACTACCAGAGTACCTTGGCTTCTTCGCTGGTAAGCGTGCTGTGCCAATCATCACAGGTTTCTCTGCGATTGGTCTAGCAATCCTACTATCTGTAGTATGGCCACCAGTTGGCGGCGCTATCTCTGCGTTCTCTGATTGGGCTGCTCACCAAAACCCACAAGTGGCGTTTGGTATCTACGGTATCGTTGAGCGTTCTCTAATTCCATTTGGTCTTCACCACGTTTGGAACGTACCTTTCTTCTTTGAAGCTGGTACTTGTGTAAACGCTGCTGGCGAAACTCAAAACGGTGTTCTTACTTGTTACCTAGTTGCTGATGACGCATCTCGTGCAGCGGGCAATGGCTTCGGTCAGCTAGCTGGTGGTTACATGTTCAAGATGTTCGGTCTACCTGCTGCTGCAATCGCGATTGCACACTCAGCTAAGCCTGAAAACCGCGCTAAAGTAATGGGCATCATGGCTTCTGCTGCGTTGACTTCATTCCTAACGGGTATCACTGAACCAATCGAATTCTCTTTCCTATTCGTTGCTCCAGTACTGTACGCAATCCACGCTCTACTAGCTGGTTCTGCATACGTTCTTGCGAACACTCTAGGTTTTGTACACGGTACATCTTTCTCACACGGTCTAATCGACTTCCTAGTTCTATCTGGCAACGCGTCTAAGATGGGCCTAATGGTTGTATGTGGTATTGCTTACGCTGCAATTTACTACATCGTATTCCGCACTGTGATTAAAGCACTTGACCTTAAAACTCCAGGTCGCGAAGACGAGTCAGAAGACGAAATCGTTGCAACTGGCACAGAGCTTGCTGGTGAGCTAGTTGCTGCATTCGGTGGCAAAGCGAACATCACAGGTCTTGACGCTTGTATTACTCGTCTACGTGTTGCAGTTGCTGATACAGCAGTTGTTGACCAAGACAAACTGAAGAAACTAGGCGCTGCAGGTGTTGTTGTAGTTGCTGGTGGCGTACAAGCTATCTTCGGTACTAAGTCTGACAACCTTAAAACAGACATGGATGAGTGGATCCGTAACAACGGTTAATTCACTGATTCAATAAATTGAAAGGAGGCCGACAGGCCTCCTTTTTTTGTTTTCTGCTCTATGAAACACCTTTCTGCGTCTAATCCCTATTAAGTCAAATAGTTACCATTAAGCTCGATCAGGTGATGGTCGTTCTCAGGTTTTTCGTGTCTTTTATCTTTTACCTAGCGATGACACCTTTCGTTGAGATTCCAGTAGACTCCCATTTTTTAAATACAGTCTGAGAATATTATGAAACATCGTTACTTGATCGGCCTTATGTGCTACAGCGGAGCCTCGTTTGCTCAAGCTTCTGAAGCTCCAGCTTTGGAAGTTGGACTCGCCATTGACCAAGACCTGAGTGTCGTTGTGGAATTTGACCAGAAATACCGTGCTACGATTGGCAATGACGGCGCTGCATTTGATTACATTTTGAAGCGTGGTCAGTTCGAAACTGAAGCTCCGTTGAGCTGGTACGTCGGTGCTGGTGCTTGGGCTGAATGGAATGACGACTTTGGCTTACGCTTGCCGTTAGGCGTGAAAGTGAATTTCTACGAAGGTTGGAATGCTTACGCTCAAGTTCACCCTGAACTCGATATGTATAAAGGTGTTGAGTTGCAAGTGGGCGGCGCTTTAGGTGTTACCTATAAGTTCTAACCTGAACTAAAACCGCTTTAATAATGAAAAAACCAGCATTTAGCTGGTTTTTTCATTTGGGCCGCTTAGAAAGTAAAACTCAGTCCGACATTGGCTTGGAATTGGTTCATCCAGTCGGTATCAAAACGAATGATGCACTCTTGGCCGTTACTTGGGATGTTACAAACGCCGGAGGTATCGTTATCGACAACTGTACCCAGCCAACGTACTTGTGTGTTCAACGCTAATCGGTCACTAAATTTGTATTCTAAGCCACCAAAGATGGAAGTTGAGAATCCATACTTATCTTTTGCCCAATCTACATCGACGTAAGAAGCACCAAGGCCTAGCCCTAGATAACCCGATAATACAGGCGAAGCAGGGTAGTAGATGCTACTTTGAAAGTGCAGGTATTGGATGGAGGAGCTTAGGTTGAGTGTTTCTAATTCAGAACTCTGATTGGAATAGAAGAAACCGATACGTCCTTTGTCAACTGGTGTTTCGATTGCAAAGGTGTAGTTTTCAGAGCCTTTCATGTCATAGGTTTTACCATCCTGGTCTTCGACACTGCCACCGCCGGTGTAACCCACCATAGGTGTAATGATGATCTCCGGCGAAGCATACGCGTTTGAAGCGGAGAGAAGCGTAATCAGTGCCATCATATTTGCTTTGTTATTCATGAGTATATCCTTATCCATACACTTACTAATTGTGATGGTTACATCAATATTGTGCGACTAATTTCGACGATTCTTGAAGATACTTCACACACCTGATAGTACTTAAATAGAGACTCGACAAATTAATAATAAGCCAGAGGTGTCTATGGACCATAATCTGAAAAATGCCCTACAAATAACCGTGTTTATCTACACAATCATTCTTTCATTTGGCTTTATTGCGATTGGTAGTTAATACCATCGATTGCGAGGCTGAGTTTTTATACTCAGGGAATAATGAATAGTGGGATTATAACCAATATTGATACAGCGATAGACTTGGATTATTACGCTAAGTTTATTGCTGGAAAAACAGCACTGGTCGCTCAAGGTGGCGGACAGAGAAGTATTTTTACTTCTGGAGTGCTGGATGCCTTTCTTCTCTCTAATTTTGACCCCTTCGACGAATTTTTTGGTACCTCAGCAGGCGCTCTTAATTTATGTGCTTATCTATGCCGCGATAAAGGCCTTAGCCGTTCTTTTGTTCTCGACCTAACCACCTCTCCTGAATTCTTTAATATCTTCTCCTATATACGACACAGGAAGAATCTGGGATTAGAGTGGGCCTTAGAACAAATCATGGCTTACCCATATAAGCTCGACCTGGATTTAGGGCGACAAACGCTAGGTGATCGCCATTTCTATGCGGCTGTAACGGATTCTAAAGACTTACGAGACCACTACTTTCCGCTACTAGGCGAAGATTGGTACAAGGTGATGATCGCGACGTGCGCCATTCCTCGTTTGTACAATGATGAAATTTATATTGGTGACAGTGCTTATGTGGACGGTGGTGTATCAGCGTGTATACCGGTTCAAGAAGCGTGGCGAAGACAAGCTCGCTCTATTGTGGTGATTCGCACTGAACCTGTGGTTGAGGAAGGCAATGGCCATTTGGTTGAAAGACCAGTCAATGGGTCTTCAGTCAAAGCGCCTAAACCGATATCTGCCGAAGAACTGGAATGGTTCCGTGAATCTTTCGACAGTGTTCAAGGTCATTGGCAGCAAAAGGTGGAACAGTGGAAAACCGACTGGACCTCTTTTTTCCAACAACAAATCATGCGCTCAAAAGAGCAGAAACGTGACCGTGGGCATTTGGACCTGCTGAATGGTGGTCGCTGGCTGTTTGGTGCGGATGATATTTATCGCTTAAGCCATTTAATCGGAGATAAATTTGATTCAGGGTTAGCTGACATGTTGATGGTGCATTATCAAACATACTCTTTAACCCAAGACTTTTTAAACTCTCCGCCGGATGATGCGTTTGTGGTGCAGATTGCGCCGAGTCAACCGCTCAAGTCGAGTTCATTAATGAGTGATAAAGAAGACTTGTTGTATGATTACGACCTGGGTTTAGAAGCCGGTTACCGATTTATAGAAACCTATACCTCAACGGAAAACGCTCGCAACTCGCATATATCACAGTTAGCCACTATTGCTGCTGGCAAGTAATCCTCGAAGTTGATGAGTTAGCATGCTGTGAGTTCATCATGCTGTTTAACCAGATCGTTAGTGAGTCGTGTTCTGAAATGAAAAAGGGTTATTGAACTTGGTTCGATAACCCTTTTGGGCTTTTGAGATTAGGCGAATCGTTTCGCCTTAAGGTCAAATATTAGGTGACAGGCAAGATTCTCATACAGTTGGTCGACCCCGCCACATCCATAATGTCGCCTTGAGTGACGATCACTAGGTCGCCAAACTTAAGATGTCCTTTTTCTTTCAAGCAAGCAAGAGTCGATAGTGCAATATCGAAGCTGTCCTCGGCTTCTGTCTCGAAGTAGATCGGTGTCACACCTCGGTACAAGGTACAGCGATTAAGTGTTCCTTCGTTACGAGATAATGCATAGATAGGCATATCAGCACTTAAGCGAGACATCATCAGTGCAGTGCGGCCTGATTCGGTGAGAGTGACGACACCTTTAATGCCTTCCATATGGTTCGCGGAATAGATGGTCGCCATCGACACGGTTTCTTCTGCGGTGACAAAGGTGCGATCAATACGGTAATTGGATTGGTTGTTAATACCTGCCATTTTTTCGGCACCAATACAGACTTCTGCCATTGATTTTACGGTTTCTACAGGGTAATCACCGGCAGCGGTTTCACCAGAAAGCATCACAGCATCTGTTCCATCGAGTACGGCGTTGGCAACGTCCATGACTTCAGCACGGGTTGGCATTGGCGCTGAAATCATTGATTCCATCATCTGAGTTGCGGTGATCACTGTTCGGTTAAGCGCTCTGGCACGGCGTATAAGTTGTTTTTGTACTCCGACCAACTCAGGGTCGCCAATTTCCACTCCGAGGTCACCACGAGCCACCATGACCACATCTGAGGCCATTATGATGTCATCCATGTTCTCAACAGTGGCTACTGTCTCTGCTCGCTCCACTTTTGCGACGAGGTGAGCTTCTAAGCCTGCTTCTCGTGCAAGCTGACGAGCATAGTGCATGTCTTCACCATTACGAGGGAAAGACACCGCTAGGTAATCCACTTTGATTTGTGCGGCGGTGACGATGTCGCGCTTGTCTTTTTCTGTTAGCGCTTCAGCGGAAAGGCCTCCACCTTTTTTGTTGATGCCTTTGTTATTTGAGAGTGGGCCGCCAATGATGACTTCGGTATGAACGCGACAGCCTTCTACTTTGGTTACTTTGAGTTGAACACGACCATCGTCAAGCAACAGGATATCGCCGGCGGACACATCGTTAGGCAGTTCTTTGTAATCAAGGCCAACGGCTTCTTGATTACCTTCGCCTAAACCTAGGCTGCTATCGAGAGTGAACAGGTCGCCTACGGCAAGTTGGATTTTGCCATCTTTGAATGTCGACACACGAATCTTGGGACCTTGTAAGTCTCCGAGAATGGCGATTTGAGTACCGTGTCTTTTTGCTATTGCTCTGACTTTTTCTGCGCGTTGAATATGGTCGTCGCTGGTGCCGTGAGAGAAGTTCATACGGACGATATTGGCACCTGCCTTGATGATCTCTTCAAGCACGTTACCTTTATCAGTAGAAGGGCCTAGCGTTGTGACGATTTTCGTTTTTCTTAATTCGGTTGTCATGAATACTCCTAGAGTGAGGCCAAGTAATCTTTTGAAAGACTGAATTAAGTATATGCATTAATTGATAATTTATTGGGAGCTAGGAGGATATTTCTTGATTTGCCTTTAATTATTGAATTCAGGGCTCAAACGCGATGTTTTATTCTGAAAATTAAGTCGCAAATTATCGATGTGGGTGTTAATTTTCCTCGAACTATTTGACTCGATACACAAAGATTCATGTATATACGTGATACTGGTCACGGCGATATACCAAGTGACTTCACAATTACTTCGCAAAGTAAAAAAATTACCTCGTTGATGATTTCTGGAGCGTAAAATGTACATGGCTCAACCGGGCCATATTGATCATATCAAACAGGTCAATGCTGGTCGTGTATATAAACTAATTGACCTTAAAGGTCCTATTTCTCGTATCGATCTGTCCAAGCAAAGTGAGTTGGCTCCGGCGAGTATTACTAAAATTACCCGTGAACTCATTGAAGCTCACCTTATTCACGAAACGACGGTTCAAGAAGCCACGACTCGTGGGCGTCCTGCTGTCGGTCTACAAACCAATAACGAAGGTTGGCAATTTTTGTCGATGCGTCTTGGTCGTGGATACTTGACGATCGCGCTCCATGAATTGGGCGGTGACGTGCTTATCGATACCAAGATTGATATCCATGAACGAGATCAAGATGATGTGCTTGCGCGTCTTCTCCATGAAATCGATGAGTTCTTCCAAACCTATGCCGAGCAACTCGACAGGGTGACGAGTATCGCAATCACACTGCCTGGTCTGGTGAATTCAGAGCAAGGTATTGTGTTGCAGATGCCGCACTACAACGTTGAAAACTTAGCGTTGGGGCCGGAGATCTACAAAGAAACGGGCCTGCCAGTTTTTATTGCCAATGATACCCGAGCGTGGGCATTAGCAGAGAAGCTGTTTGGTAACTCACAAGACAACGACAACTCTGTTCTTATTTCGATTCACCACGGTTTAGGCGCCGGGATCATTCTTGATGGTCGCGTTCTGCAAGGGCGTCACGGTAACATCGGTGAGTTGGGGCACATCCAGATCGATAAGGAAGGCAAACTTTGCCACTGTGGTAATCGAGGCTGTTTAGAAACGGTGGCGAGTTCTCAGGCAATCCGTGAGCAAGTCAAAGCGCGTTTGGCCAATGGTGAAGAATCAACGCTAACGGTGTTTGAAGACGTCACTATTGAACAGATCTGCGCTGCCGCTGCTGATGGTGATCCGTTAGCTGTCGAAGTGATTGAACAGTTAGGTCGTTACCTAGGTTCTGCGATTGCGATTGTGATTAACCTGTTCAACCCAGAGAAAATCTTGGTGGGTGGGGTTATCAATCAGGCGAAGAGCGTGTTATATCCAGCGATTCAAAAGTGTATCGAAGAGCAGAGTCTATCGGTTTACCATAAAGACTTAGAGCTGGTGGAATCTCGTTTTTATAAGCAGGCAACCATGCCAGGTGCTGCGCTCATCAAGCAGGCCTTATACGATGGCCAATTGTTAATGAAAGTTATTGAAGGCTAGCCCCTTTTTCTCGTCTTGTAGCCTTACCCTGAACCTTTCCATGTACTTAAGCTTTGTATAACATCATTTGTTGTACTTAGTTTAAGCATTCTGTGCATTGGCGCTTTGCTTTAACCTATTGAATTAGGCTATTGTAGCCACAGTTATTATTTGTCACTAAGGTGTTGTATGTCTGGCGTTTTAAATTCGGTTGATCAGAGAACCAAGCTGGTCGGTGAAAACCGTCTGGAACTCTTGTTATTCAGCTTAAATAGTCGTCAACTATTTGCGATTAACGTATTTAAAGTGAAAGAAGTCCTCAAAGTGCCAGTACTCACTCGCTTACCGGGCTCTCATCATCATATTACGGGTGTTGCGTCTTTACGTGGTGAATCGGTGCCTGTTATTGATTTGCGTAGTGCTATTGGCTTTCCGCCATCTCGTGCGGAATCTCAAGAGAGCAACCTGATCATTACGGAATACAACCGAACCGTACAAGGCTTCTTGGTTGGGCAAGTGCGTAATATCGTTAATACAACATGGACTGAAATCCAGCCGCCGCCAAAGACAACAGGCCGCGCAAACTACCTAACCGCTATTACGCATATTCAAGAAGAAGAGAAGCACAAGATCGTCGAGATCATCGATGTTGAGAAAGTGTTGGCTGAGATCATTGATTACGATGTCTCGATCTCTGAAGGCGTTTTAGATGAACAATTAGCTCAGGAGATGATAGGACGTAACGTGCTTATCGTTGATGACTCTTCAACAGCGCGTAACCAGATCAAAGGCACCTTGTCGCAGTTGGGTTTGAACATTATTGAGTGTTGTGATGGCTTAGAAGCACTGACCTTACTTAAGGGCTGGTGTGATGAAGGCAAAGACATCAATCAAGAAATATTGTTGATGATCACTGATGCTGAAATGCCTGAAATGGACGGCTATAAACTGACACACGAAGTACGTACTGACCCAAGAATGCATGACCTATTCATCACGCTAAATACCTCATTAAGTGGAAGTTTTAATGAAGCTATGGTTGAGAAAGTAGGGTGTAACCGCTTTATTTCTAAGTTCCAGCCAGACCTCTTGGTTGAAGTGACTCAAGAGCGAATGCGTCAGATTTTATAATTAATGCTGCTGTACGGTTTGTTTTGAGTGACCTTATAGAAAACGTTTGCTAATATTCACGCAGTATATTTTTCTTAACGAAATATGCTCAACTACTAGCGTAACTTTTCACACACAATCTAAGGTAGTTCCTCTTAATGATATGGTTAACGTCTAAAGTCGTTATGACTTTGAGCTTATTACTGTATAGGGAATTTAAGAAAAGACGTACGGAAGCTGAAGTTGAGTCATAACTCAACAATTGGAATCGAAGGGAAGCGGGTGCTTCCCTTTTTCGTTTCTCTTTCTCTCGTTTCTTTAGCCAATGATCGATTGAGAACAGTTGGTACTTCGCTAATGAAAATCCCGAGATTTGGTTTTCAAGCCAACAATTTCATCGGTAATATCGATAAGTTTTCCCGCGATAACATGCACGACTTCACCTTCTTTTTCTAATATCCCTTGTACTTTTAACGCCTTGGCTGTGAGATAAGCTTGCTGTTGAGCGCGTGCGGTTGCTCCCCATACCACGACATTAATATTACCAGTGCTATCTTCTAGAGTGACAAAGGTGACACCTGCCGCGGTTCCGGGAGATTGTTTGCCTGTGACTAATCCGACAACGGTGACCATAGATTTGTGCCTTTGTTGTATTAAGTCTTTCATGTGTGTGAATCGACCTAATCGCCCCGCTTCTTCGAGCAAAGTGATTGGGTGCTTGTTTAATGAAATTCCGACACTTGTGAAATCTTCGAGTAGATCTTGCATCTCGTTGGGCTTATGCAGTGTGTGTTCGCCAGTCTCATCCTCGGTATCGTCATAGATCTGGCTAAACAGAGGTAGATCAGAAGCGGAGTCCATGATCGCCCAGCGAGTCTGGAAGCGGTCTCCAGAAACGTTATGTAGCGCATTGGCTGATGCCAGTAGCTCGATATCTTTCTTATTCATCGATAATTGTTTCACCTGGCTAGGGTGGCGATAACCGGATTGTGGACGATTGGCGAGCACGCTTTGAATGCCATGTTCGCTGAATCCTTTGATTTGTCGTAGCCCTAATCGAATCGCTAGACCATTCTGATGAGAGACAACCATGTGATCGTTTTGAGAAGCGTTCACACATACCGGAAGTATTACCACATTATGTCGCTGCGCATCTTGTACCAACTGTGATGGGCTATAGAACCCCATAGGTTGGCTATTTAGCAAAGACGCGTAAAAACACTCTGGGTAGTAACATTTCAACCAAGCTGAGCAATAGGCCAACACCGCACATGAAGCAGAATGGCTTTCTGGAAAACCGTATTCACCAAAACCGCATATCTGTTTAAAGATCTGCTCAGCAAACTCTGTCTTATAACCGCGTTTTTGCATGCCTTCGATGAGTTTGTTTTTAAACTTAAAGACGTTGCCATTTTTCTTCCAAGCTGCCATTGCGCGTCTGAGTTGATCCGCTTCTCCGCCTGTGAAGCCTGCGGCCACCATCGCGAGTTTGATCACTTGCTCTTGGAATATAGGTACACCCAAGGTGCGCGACAGTACCGATTCAACATCCTTAGATGGGTAGCTGATTGGCTCAATACCATCTCGACGCTTGAGAAACGGATGTACCATATCACCCTGAATTGGTCCTGGGCGTACGATAGCGATTTGAATCACCAAGTCGTAATAAGTCTTCGGTTTAAGCCTTGGTAGCATGCTCATTTGTGCACGTGACTCAATTTGGAATATCCCGACCGTGTCTGCCCGTTGAATCATGCCGTAAACCTGAGGATCGTCCTTGAGGCGAGTGATATCAGCAATGGTCAGTGATCGCCCGTTAATACGTTTGATTAGGTCGAAACATTTACGAATCGCAGAGAGCATACCCAACGCGAGTACATCAACTTTCAGCAAGCCTAAGGTTTCTAGATCATCCTTGTCCCATTGGATAATTGTTCGGTCGTGCATCGCGGCATTCTCGACGGGAACCAATTCGTACAAAGGTCCAGAAGAGATCACAAAGCCACCAACGTGCTGAGATAAGTGACGTGGAAAGCCGATGATTTCATTAACCAAATGGATAAACTGCTGACCCTTCAAAGAGTCAGGTTGTAGTCCTAATTGAGTTAACTGAGCCTGCCAACCTAAGCTTTTGTCTCTGCGGTTGGTGTTCTTAATAAAGTAATCAAGCTGGGTTTCCTGTAACCCTAAAGCTTTGCCGACATCCCTTACCGCACTTTTGAAGCGATATGAAATGACAGTCGCGGCAAGCGCAGCGCGTTCTCTACCGTATTTTTTGTAGATGTATTGGATGACTTCTTCACGGCGTTCGTGTTCAAAATCGACATCAATATCAGGCGGCTCATCACGCTCTTTACTGATGAAGCGTTCAAACAGCACTGAGATTTGTCTTGGGTCGACAGAGGTGATCTCTAGGCAGTAACAGACCACTGAATTGGCCGCTGAACCTCGACCTTGGTAAAGAACCCCTTGGCTTTTAGCAAACATCACGATGTCGTGAATCGTGAGAAAAAAGAAAGGGTAGTCGAGCTCGCCAATCAGCCCTAGTTCTTTATCTATGATCTGTTGGATGTCATGAGGGACACCTTGTGGAAAGCGAGCTTGTTTTCCTTTCTCAACCAACATGCGCAGATAACTCATGGGTGTTTCACCTTGAGGAATCAGCTCACTTGGGTATTCGTAACGTAGGCTACCTAAATCAAATTCACATAGTTCAGAAATTCGGTTGCTCTCTTCCAGCCACTCAGCTTTGAATATATGAGAGAGCTTATTGATGCTTCGTAAACAGCGCTCGGCATTCGCCAGTAAGTGATTGCCCACTTCAGTCACTGACTTTTGATATTTGATCGCAGTGAGTGAGTGCTGCAAGGGTAAGCGATTCGCGTTGTGCATCAGCACGCCACCACAAGCTGTTATCGGCAGTTGATGATGTTGTGACAGCTCAACACAGTAATCTGTGTACTGCTGGTCGGTTTGCTTTAGGTGTCGTTGTAAGCCGATCCACAATCGACCGGAATGATGTTGAGAAAGCCATTGCCCCCAGTGCGCGTCTTCATTTTTCTGTTGAGGAAGCCAAAGAATAAAGCAGTGCTTAGCCGACATGATATCCCACTCAGAGAGCTGATAATGTCCCTTACTGCTACGACGTCTCGCGTTGGTAATAATACGGCACAGCTCGGCATAGGCTTGTCTGTTTGGGCATAGCAAAACCACTTGGCACTCATCATTTAACCAAAACATGCTCCCGACAATTTGCTTGAGCGACAGTTTATGTTGCTTGATTGCAGAGTGAACCTTAACGATGCCTGCGACCGAGCACTCATCAGTAACTGCGAGTGCTTTGTAACGTAAGAAGTCGGCCTGTAAAACCAGCTCTTCCGCGTGTGAAGCCCCCTCAAGGAAGGAGTAATTACTTTGGCAAAATAGCTCTGAGTACTGCTGAGACATAATGGAATCTCACTTAACCGTTGCGAGTGAACATGATTGAAAAGGGACGTTTAAATGGAACAAGTGGTAAGAACGACTTACCAAACAGCCTTACGGCTAGCTAAATAAACCGTGCAAAAACCATTGTTTATCTGGCGTTCTAAATACCCATAATCTGCGGCCGTTTTCACTGTGAGCAATAAAGTAGTCACGAATGACTTTCTCTCCGTCCCACCAGCCAGACACAATGCGCTCAGGGCCTTGAGATAAGGTGACGCTTTCGGTTAAGGCTTCGGGCTCTGGCAGTAAAATACTGGGCCTGAGTCGTTGTTGGTTGATGTTGAAAGCAGTGGCTTGTTGCTCGAACCCTGTGGGCGTTTGCCTCTTTGCCACAGATTTACTCAGTGTAGGGAGCGAATACTGATTGGCCTTTTCTGGCCTTGGGTCGTGCTGTATTTTCGGTGTTTGAATGCAGGCTTGCCCAAGCTTTGCTTGCAGTAGTGAGAGCAAATCTAGCGCGGCAAGTGTTCCGGTATTACCATCGAAAAGATCATGGTAGGCCATTTGAGGCTCACCATGACGAGTTAACGAGAGAGTGAGTCCTTGAACGGGGGCTGTGATCTTCAGTGACTCTAAGGTGAGGTGCGTTAGGTTCGCCCATTTGCTGGCAAGATAATCACCCTGCGCCGAATAGAAAGAGACATGGTGATCGTCTTTATCTCTAAGATGCAGAGTCAGCGTTAACTCAAAAGCTACTCGGTCACGTAGCTTCAAAAAGCATTCCAGTTGATTCAACAATTTCAGCAGCGGCTTTTCGATAAATAGAATGTTTTCAATATCAAACAGCAGCTCCAGATATTGCTGGAAGCTTTCTGGTGGATGATAGAAATCAATAGGGTGCTTGAACTGCCCATTAAGGCGACCAACATAATTCACCAAGTCGATATCAAAGCGACGTGCGACTTCTTGCAAAGGCAGTTTCAATAGCTCTTCAACGATATTAATGCCGACACGATTTAAGCGTTCAACTTGTTTAGGCGGTAGTTCGCTAGAACTTAGAGCTTGTTGGTTAACCCAACTCTTCATCTGTTGAACATTGTTTGTTGCTTGGTTGATCGCTTGCTTACCCAAAAGGATCGCAGAAAGCGGCGAATAACCCGTAGCGAAGCTGAACTGGATGTTGAGTGTTTTTAAATGGTTTTTGAGTTCATGCCAATAGTTATCTAGCCCGTCGTAAAGTGACAGCATGTTAGAAGCTTTAATCAATAAACCATTAGGTGGCAATAACGCCATATCAGAAGTGACCAGATACGCCCATTGAGCAATCTCTTTCAGCTTATTTTTCTCTAGTTCAATACTGTAAGGGTGGACGTGTAAGTTATGGCAAAGCGCCGCCGCAGACCCTAGACCCATGTCCAGTGTAATGCCTGAGCCTAGCGCGGCTTGATTAGCTTGCAGCACACGATGATCTTTTTCATCCACGATAATAATAGGTTGTTCGTGTGATTCTTCGTTCAAACCTAATTCATTAGAGTTAAATAAGGTATCCAACTGGAGAGATGGAAAGTGCAGATAAAGCCACAGCATGCGCTAACCTTGCTTCGCAATAGGAAAGGCCAACACAGTATTATCTGACAGATTGTGATGTGAACTGTCGATGCTGATGACTTTCTCTGTCAGTAACGGCCAATTGTGGGTCATATCGAGAATAAAGCTGCCATACGACCAGCTACCTTTTCTTTTCGTCACCTCAACCTTTAAACCCTGCGCGTGAGAAGAGAGCTTCATGCTTAAAGAAACGGGCAGGGATAACTGATTATGGCTGGTGGCTTTAAAGTGAAATTGCAGGCATTTACCCGTTTCGCTTGCCGCTTGTAAGCGTTTGGTTTGGTGGATTTCGAGATCGGCTCCCCATAACAATACAGAATGACAAGCACCACTCTTGAGGCATTGTTCAGCAGCCCATAATGCATCGAGATCGCGTTGAGGCTCGATCACCAAGATGTTATCGAGCTCAATCCCTTGGCTGCTAAAAAACTCGGCACAGATCTTCCCTGGCGGGTTAATGAATATAGCCAGCTTCTGTGAGTTTTGCTGAGCTAAATAGGGGGTAAGCAGGCGCAGTTCGCCAATCCCTTGTTGTGATTCAACTTCAATAACGCCGTGTGTCGGAAAACCACCATCAAGCTGTTTATCCAATTGCGGATAGCCTGTCGAAGTGGTAGTTCCTTGCGTTGTTGATTGTAGCCCTTTCCAGATTAGCTGGCGGTCTTGTAAGTTTTTTATGAGTTCATGCATAATTAAATACCTGTATATTTATACAGTATATTTAACAATGAAAAAGATGCAAAGTAAAATGATGAAAATTGGCGGAAGTAAGTATTAGATGGTTGATTTAGATGCAAAAAAAGCCGCTATTAAAGCGACTTCTTGTTATTGGTTATAATATCAACTACTTAGGTTGGGCGTCGATACATTGGCCATTAATGTCTGTCACACTTGGGTTCATTAAGTGTAGATACAGCGGAATGATGTCGAGTGGCGTTTTTAGCTTGTTTGCATCTTCACCTGGGTACGCTTTTGCACGCATGCGTGTTTGAGTACCGCCTGGGTTAATCGCATTAACACGGATATCGGTACCTTCAAGCTCATCGGCTAAGATCTGCATCATGCCTTCTGTTGCAAACTTTGAAATCGCGTAAGTGCCCCAGAACGCTCGGCCAGAATGACCAACCGTTGAAGAGGTAAAGACAATACGACCCGCTTCTGCTTTCTTAATGACAGGCAGTAACGCTTGAGTCATTAGAAATTCAGCTTTAACATTGATTTGCATGACGCCATCAAACGTTTCTTCATCGATTTGATCGAATGGACTTAACGTGCCAAGCACACCTGCGTTATGCAGTAGACCATCTAAACGACCGAACTGTGATTCGATGGTTTCAGCCATGTCGATGTAGTTCTGCTTTGTCGCACCTTTCAAATCCAATGGGATAATCGCAGGCTGTGGGTAACCAGCGCTTTCGATTTCATCGTAAATCAATTCAAGGTTTTTGACATTGCGGCCTAACAGAATGACAGTTGCACCATGTTGAGCGAAGCTTAGTGCGGCTTGGCGACCAATGCCAGCACCGGCACCTGTAACCAAAATTACTTTATCTTTGAGGGCATCTGTAGAGATTGGGTAATCCACTGTGCTTATCCTTCTTTCTTTTATTATGTTCGTCATTCCATTGATGTTTAATCACACAGATAACCGCAGGAATGATGAGAAATTCTTGGTAATCGTGACAAGATGGTTACAATACACTAATTCATACAATAGGGGATATGACATTGGAATTTTTGTTGGACTACGGCTTGTTTTTAGCCAAGATTGCGACCGTTGTAATCGCCATCATTGCAATTTTAGTGATAGCTAAATCTGTGGGTGGAAAATCAAGCGCAATTAAAGGTGAGCTGGAAATCACGAACCTATCTGAGCATCACAAACAGACGATTGAACAACTAGAGCACCATTTGCATGATGATGCTTTCATCAAAGCACGTGATAAAGCAGAAAAGAAAGCGGAAAAAGAAAAAGTAAAATCACGTGGTAAAGAAGTGAAGAAAGCAGCGAAAGAGGGTGAGCTTGATAGTAAGCGTGAACCACACCTATTCGTTCTAGACTTTAATGGCAGCATTGATGCTAAAGAAGTAGCTTCGCTACGTGAAGAGGTAACGGCGGTATTGGCTGTTGCTCGTGAAGGTGATGAAGTTTTGCTTAAGCTGGAATCTGGCGGTGGCATGGTTCACGGCTATGGTTTGGCGTCTTCTCAACTTGATCGTATCAAAGCGGCAGGTCTGCCTCTGACTATCTCAGTAGACAAAGTTGCAGCAAGTGGCGGATATATGATGGCATGTATCGCAGACAAAATCGTATCTGCACCGTTTGCTATTGTTGGTTCTATTGGTGTTATCGCTCAACTGCCAAACTTCAACAAGCTGCTTAAAAAGCATGACATTGAGTTTGAACAGCTAACGGCAGGTGAGTATAAACGCACGCTTACTATGTTTGGTGAGAACAGTGATAAAGCACGCGAGAAGTTTAAAGAAGAGCTAGAGGAAACTCATGGTTTGTTTAAAGACTTCATACGTGACCATCGTCCTGCGTTAGATCTTGAAAAAGTAGCAACCGGTGAGCACTGGTTTGGTACACAAGCACATGAACTTGGGCTTGTGGATGAGATCAGCACTTCTGATGATTTGGTCGTAGCGGCATGTAAAGACAAGACGGTTCTAGCGATTCACTACGTTCAGAAGAAAAAGCTGTCAGACAAACTAGCGGGCGTAGCAGGTAAATCTGCAGACAGTGTGCTGATGAAACTGATTGAACGCGGTCAAAAGCCGATTGTTTAAGCTTGTTCCGTTTTAGCACTAGTATCTAGTTCTAGTTCTAGGTTTAGTGCCTTACGTTCATTTACAGACGTTTGAGCTTTAAAAAGAAAGCGCATAAGTCATCAGACTTATGCGCTTTTTTATTGCTCCACTTCCGAGCGGGTTGACCACTATGTTGTAGGGGGAGCGGAGTTTTATACCCATCATCTACTCACTGTGATGGGTCTTAAATCTTGGCTCCGTAATCATTACGTTTTGGACAAGTGGTTAGAATTTCTCTATGACCCGTGTCTTTGACCTCTTCCAAAATTACATCGAAGCCCCATAAACGGTAGAGGTGCTTCATTACTTCATCGTAGCCTTTATCAAGTGGGATGCGATCATGAGGTACATACTGCAGCGTCATTGAGCGATCACCACGAACATCGACGTTAAACACCTGAATATTCGGTTCAAGGTTACTTAGGTTGTATTGCGCCGCAAGCTTCTCACGAATTAGGCGGTAGCCCGGGTCATCGTGAATAGCACTTATCTCAATGGTGTTTTTACGGTCATCATCAAGTACAGAGAATAGCTTAAAGTCTCGAATGATTTTTGGAGAAAGGTATTGGCTGATGAAGCTTTCATCTTTGAAGTTGTGCATAGCAAAATGCACCGCTTCTAACCAATCACTTCCTGCTAATTCAGGGAACCACTCTCTGTCTTCATCAGTTGGCTCTTCACAGATGCGTCGGATGTCTCTAAACATGGCAAAGCCAAGTGCATAAGGGTTTATCCCACTGAAATAAGGGCTGTTGTAGGCGGGTTGAGCAACCACACTGGTGTGACTGTGTAGGAACTCTAAGATGAACTTATCACTCACCAAGCCTTCGTCATAAAGATGGTTAAGAATGGTGTAATGCCAGAAGGTTGCCCAGCCTTCGTTCATCACTTGAGTTTGTTTCTGAGGGTAGAAGTATTGGCTTACCTTGCGAACAATACGAACACACTCGCGCTGCCAAGGTTCAAGCAGTGGTGCGTTCTTCTCGATAAAGTAGAGAATATTTTCTTGAGGCTCGCTAGGGAAACGGATCTTGGTCTCTTCTTCCTTACTTTTATTCTGAGGAACGGTTCGCCAAAGCTCATTCACTTGAGATTGCAGATAAGCTTCGCGTTCTTCTTGTCTTGCTGTCTCTTCTGCAATGGAAATCTTCTCAGGGCGTTTGTATCGGTCTACGCCGTAATTCATCAATGCATGGCAAGAATCAAGGAGCTGCTCGACCTCAGCGACACCATATTTCTCTTCACAGCCACTAATGTATTTCTTAGCGAACAACAAGTAATCGATGATAGAACTGGCATCGGTCCATGTTTGGAACAGGTAGTTACCTTTAAAGAAAGAGTTGTGACCATAGCAAGCGTGAGCCATTACCAACGCCTGCATCGTGACCGTGTTCTCTTCCATCAGATAAGCGATACAAGGATCGGAGTTGATTACGATTTCGTACGCCAATCCCATTTGGCCATGCTTGTAGTTTTGTTCAGTTTGAATGAATTTTTTACCAAATGACCAGTGGTTGTAATTGATTGGCATACCAATGCTTGAGTATGCATCCATCATCTGCTCTGAAGTAATTACTTCGATTTGGTTTGGGTAAGTATCTAAACGGTAATGCTGCGCCACGCGCTTAATTTCTACGTGGTATTTCTCCAAGAGGTTGAACGTCCAATCTGGACCGTCAGGCAGCATCTTGTCGTTTTTTTTCTGTGCAGCTTTATCTTTCTCTGCAACGTTTGATTTCGCTGTCATGGCAAACTCCCTTACGCTGTCTCTTTCTGGAACAGTTCTCTAAACACAGGAAAAATATCATCCACCGTTTTAATGTTTTTCATGGCGAAGTTGTCAAAGCTACTCTCGAGTTTTTCGTATTCGTGCCAAAGCGTTTGATGAGAGCGGCGTGTTATTTCGATGTAAGAGTAATATTGGCAAGTTGGCAGAAGCGTATTGACCAATAGCTCTTTACAACGAGGAGAGTCATCAGCCCAGTTATCGCCATCAGAGGCTTGTGCAGCATAGATGTTCCACTCATTAGCAGGGTAGCGGTCTGCGACAATTTCCTTCATCAGTTTCAATGCACTCGAAACAATGGTGCCACCCGTTTCTTGTGAGTAGAAAAACTCATGTTCGTCGACTTCTTTAGCCTGAGTATGGTGGCGAATAAACACAACATCGACGTTTTCGTAGGTGCGGTTTAGGAATAGATACAGAAGGACATAAAAGCGCTTCGCAATATCTTTTGTGGCCTGATCCATTGAGCCAGACACATCCATTAGACAGAACATGACCGCTTGGCTAGATGGAATAGGGCGCTTCTCGTAGTTTTTAAAACGTAAGTCGAAGGTGTCAATGAACGGCACACTTTCAATTTTTTTACGTAACTCGGCAATCTCTTCTTTGAGGCGACCTTCTTCAAAAGGTTGTGCCGGCTCTGTCATTTTAACTTGGTCAAGCTGCTCCATCAGTAGGTTAAGCTCGCGCTTTTTACCTGCTGTCATCGCAGT
This sequence comes from Vibrio sp. 14G-20, assembly GCF_026241515.1. Classification (GTDB taxonomy): domain Bacteria; phylum Pseudomonadota; class Gammaproteobacteria; order Enterobacterales; family Vibrionaceae; genus Vibrio. The sequence goes on along the minus strand of NZ_JAPHPW010000014.1, from coordinate 32,278 downwards.
TCTACGAGCCAGAGATTGCTGCAGTGAACGAACGATAGCGATGTTGGACGGAATCCCCGCACTTTGGTAACCAGAGCGGTGAGTTTTCCATTCGGTGATTTTGTTTACCTGATTCTTCTCTAGATTAGGTAGAGCTAAATCTTCAAAGAGAATATCAAGATACTCATCTTTTGAAATTTGGAAGGTAAATTCATCTTGGCCTTCGCCATCAGGGCTTGCGTCACCCTGGCCTGAGCCACCACCTTGACCGCCACCTTTAGGACGTTCAATTTTATCGCCCGTGATGAACTGGTCATTACCTGGGTGAACTCGTTCTCTAATGCCACCTTGACCTTGGTGAAAGTTCGGCTCTTTGATGTCTTTATGGGGAATAGTGACGTCTTCACCCGTTTCAGTATTGGTGATTGAGCGACGGTTAACTGCATCGGCCACAGATTCTTTGATTTGCTCTTTATGGCGTCGTAAGAATCGCTGTCTGTTAACAGCACTCTTATTTTTGCCATTGAGCCTCCGATCGATAAATTGTGCCATAAGAACTCCCTCTCAGCTGATGTCACGATCCTACTTTTTATTATGTACGAGCTGCTCACTTGAACAGCTCAGTACAGTTTGGTTATGAGGATTTACGAACTCTTAGGTACCACTCGGATAGCAGTCTAACTTGTTTCTCGGTGTAGCCTTTTTCCATCATACGAGCAACGAAGTCGTCGTGTTTTTTCTGATCATCCGTTGAGGTCTTAGCATTGAACGAAATAACAGGAAGTAGCTCTTCTGTGTTGGAGAACATTTTCTTTTCAATCACAGTGCGCAGTTTCTCGTAGCTCGTCCAAACTGGGTTTTGACCGTTATTGTTGGCTTTGGCACGAAGCACAAAGTTCACAATCTCATTTCGGAAGTCTTTAGGGTTACTGATACCAGCGGTTTTCTCGATTTTCTCTAGTTCACCATTCAGAGAAGCACGGTCAAATAGCTGGCCTGTTTCTGGATCGCGGTACTCTTGGTCTTGAATCCAGAAGTCAGCATAGGTGACGTAGCGGTCGAAGATATTCTGTCCGTACTCAGAGTAAGACTCTAGGTAAGCGGTCTGAATTTCTTTACCAATGAACTCTACGTAACGCGGTACTAGGTATCCTTTCAAGAATTCTAGGTATTTCTCAGCGGTCTCTTGAGGGAACTGTTCACGTTCGATTTGTTGTTCAATAACGTAGAACAAGTGAACTGGGTTTGCCGCCACTTCGGCTTGGTCGAAGTTAAATACACGAGACAGGATCTTAAAGGCGAAACGCGTTGATAGCCCAGACATGCCTTCGTCAACGCCGGCATAATCTCGGTACTCTTGGTAGCTCTTCGCTTTTGGATCGGTGTCTTTTAGAGTCTCACCATCGTAAACACGCATTTTTGAGAACAGAGAAGAGTTTTCAGGTTCTTTCAGTCTCGATAGGATGCTGAATTGCGATAGCAGATCGAGTGTGCTCGGCGAACAAGGGGCTTTGGAGAGCTCACTGTGTTCAAGTAGTTTCTGGTAGATCTTAACTTCTTCAGAGACGCGCAGACAGTAAGGGACTTTTACAATGTACACACGGTCGAGGAAGGCTTCGTTGTTTTTGTTGTTACGGAAGGTCTGCCACTCGGATTCGTTCGAGTGAGCCAGAATCATACCGTCAAATGGCAGCGCAGAAAGCCCTTCGGTACCGTTGAAGTTACCTTCTTGTGTTGCCGTTAGTAGAGGGTGCAATACCTTGATTGGTGCCTTGAACATCTCCACGAATTCCATCACACCTTGGTTGGCTTTACATAGCGCACCAGAGTAGCTGTAGGCATCAGGATCATCTTGAGAGAAGTGTTCAAGTTTACGAATATCGACTTTACCAACCAGAGACGAAATATCTTGGTTGTTTTCATCACCAGGCTCTGTTTTCGCGATCGCAACTTGATCGAGAATAGAAGGGCGCAGTTTGATGACTTTGAATTTGGAAATATCACCGCCAAAATCGTGCAGACGTTTCGCTGCCCACGGAGACATAATCGAGCGAAGGTAGCGTTTCTCAATGCCGTATTCGTTCTTTAATAAGTCGCCGTCTTCGTTAACATCGAATAGACAGAATGGGTGATCGTTTACTGGGCTTCGTTCACCGTCAGCAGACAATACATAGATTGGTAGTTTCTGCATCAAGGCTTTAAGTTTTTCTGCGAGAGAAGATTTACCACCGCCCACAGGGCCAAGTAGGTAAAGGATTTGTTTACGTTCTTCTAAACCTTGCGCAGCGTGTTTTAAGTAAGAAACAATCTGTTCAATCGCATCTTCCATGCCGTAGAAATCTTTAAATTCGCTGTATCGTGAGATGACACGGTTCGAGAAAATACGACTCAGTTGAGGGTCTTGAGCTGTGTCAATGACCTCCGGTTCGCCAATGGCTAGTAATAAGCGCTCGGCAGCATTAGCGTAAGCACTTTTATCGTCTTTACACAGCCCTAAGAACTCTTGCAATGTCAGCTCTTCTTCCTTGGCTGCTTCATAACGTGATTGATAGTGGTCAAAAATACTCATAGTCACATTCCCCTTGTTAACCAGTCAAAACTGACGAGCGATTGAAAAATAGGCTCTCCCTACATTTTAAGGTTAGACCCGCTTCCACAATTTTGCTTAACAATTATGTATTTATTTACAATTTTGCGTGTGAAAAACGTGGCGAGCACAATACGCAACTTGAGGCGCTTAGAATCAAATTATTTTACATTCGAGGGGATCTGGCCGTTTGTTTTGAGATTTTAGGTCGCTTAACAATACTCACAATGGATTTATGTGTATTAGATGTATAACTGGGCTCTATTGATTATTTGGAATGAAGTACCATATAATACGCGACGTTATCAAAATTTGCTCAATAAATAGGTAGATGTAGTGAAGAATAATGGGTTTAAAATAGTGGCAATCAGTGCTGCGTTACTGGCTTCAACAGCAACACATGCAAGAATCTCGCGGTGGTCACTGGGTGTTGCAGCCTCTTATTCTCCTGCTGTTTATAAAGATACACCGTCAAACCGTGCCGTGATCCCTATGGTTGGTTATGAAGGCGAGCACTTCTTTATGCGTGGTTTTAGCGCTGGTTATCGCTTATTACCAGCAGGCTCACCACAAAACATCGTATTTCGAGCGGTTTATGATTCAAGAATATTAAAGCCGGGTGATTCCGATAACGTCGATATTCAAAAATTGGATGAACGTGATGCCTCGATATTGGGCGGTATCAGCTATCAAGTGATCACTCTGGTTGGTATGTTTGAAGCGACTGCTGGTTCGGATTTAGGCTTTAAGCACAACGGCATCTATGCGGAAGCGGCGTGGCGTCTACCTATACGTCGTAATGGCTGGGCGATTACCCCATCTATTGGTTACGCTTACAACAGCGAGCGCTTGAACAATCATTTATATGGTGTGAGTTCAGCTGAAGCGGCAAGAACTAACTTAAATGAATTCGACGCAGACTGGAATGGTCAGTACTTTATTGGTTTAGGAGGCTATTTGCATGTTACGCCAAATGTTCGAGTAACTGGTGGCGTTCGTTATACCAACCTTGAAGGCGATATTGAGAATAGTCCAATACTTGAAAGTGGCATCAACATGGCCGCGAACGTCGGTGTGGCTTACGTTTTCTAGTTGCTTTGGTTTTTCTCTTTGTGTGCGAACATTAAAAAAGGGTTACTCATGATGAATAACCCTTTTTATTTATGCGAAGTACAGGCTGATTATTACAAGAATCAAAGCAAAGAAAGGCATTGCATGGCTAGATTTAGAACTCATTAGCTCAATTAATGTAAAACCTTTCTGCTTCATATCTTAGAAAGTGAAACCAGCTTGTAGACCTAGAGTGGCATCACTGCCTAAGTTCATGCTGCCTGAGCTGAAGTCGTACCAATCGAAACCGACACGTGCCATAAACTTCGAGTTACCAAACATTGGTTGCGCTGACTTAAATTCAGCACCGATGCCGTAAGTTGCGCCCCACTTGCTATCTGAATACTTGTGAGTGTCTGATTCGTCAGCATTAGCCCATGTTGATTTAGAATTAAAGTTTGAGTAAGCAAGACCAACCTTACCGTAGATAGCAAAAGAGTCATCGAAGCTATATTTATACATTGGCGCTAGAGACATTTTGAAGTGTTGGTAATCGCCCTTGTACTTAGTTAGGTCGCCGTTTACGTCTGAAATAACATCGCTGCTGTCTGAGTCGATGTAATTCATAGTTGATTCTAGATAAAAGTTTGTATCAAGAATTTGTGAACCAACAGTGAATTGTGCGCCTGTATCGTCTTCGTTAATGCCAACGCCCCCAAGTACGTACATTTCGTTAGCTGCGAAAGCTGAAGTAGACATGATAGCTAGTGATGCAAGGATGAATTTTCTCATTTTGTTTATCGCTCTGGTTAATAAATTTCGGGGAGAATTCTAGCTATCTTATTTAAAATAAAAAACACCGTTCAAAATCGAACGATGGTTTTTAATTTGTATTAAAGGTTTCGAAGTGGAATTAACAAAGATGAATGACCTAATTGATTGTAAATACTAGGTTTGTGTTCGTGGGTTAATGGGCGGAATCAGAGAAATTAATTGGAAATGGTTCAATGTTTAATATCTTATCTTTATGATTCATTCTCGTTTTCTGTATCTGAAGTACACTTTTTATCCACATCGCTTCATAAGTCCCGTTTTCTGTTTGTGAATATTCACTATCTGCAGACTTACACAACATCGTTACTGGCTCTTTGATATAAAAAGCCCACTTCTGAAAGTGGACTATCTACATACATGTGGCGTCAAATGTCGGTGTGGCTTACGTTTTCTAGTTGCTTTGTTTTCTCTTTGTGTACGAATATTAAAAAAGGGTTACTCATGGTGAGTAACCCTTTTCTTGAAACTTTATAAACCCAGTTAGAGCTAATTTTCTAATGCATTAAGCGCTAAAAATTTGAGATAGCTCTGTCGCACATAGGTGGTACTGACGAGGGCAGTTGCGCCATGTTGTTAGCATGCGACGGTACTTATCTAGCATTGGCATTTGGCTATTGAAGTGATGATCGGCTTTGTCGAATTGAGGGTAAAGACCTTCAGAATCCACAAGGAAACGCACATAGTGTACGGCCTGTGCTTCAGAAGCGATATCAAAACCTAAGAACTGCAGGCGACGTTGGTCAACTTCAGCACGTTCTTGTTCTGCAAGCATTTTGTTCGACTCTTGCATTGCATGGTACATCTCCATGATGTCGATAATTTCGCGACATTCTGCTTCAGTCAAACAACCAAATTCTTTGTTAAGCTCACGCATTTGAAGTTCGTAACCACGTTCTACAATCGTTTGTAGACGTTGGTATTTAGCGGAGTTCTCAGGATTCATTTGAGACATTAGGTAGTATTGATTTGATAGAATTAGACGCTGAGCATTGGTCATTTCCATGGGAGGAGCCTCACTAAAAAACTAAATGTTGTATTCTTTTGTTGCAGTAAGAGTAACAGCATTCCTACGAGTGGAAACATGATCTCAACACGGATTTAATATGATTTTTTGAATTGATAAACAAAAGTTGTAAAGAAAAGTGAAAGGATTGTTTTGATACCAATCACAGTAAGTAAGTGATCATAAATAGCGCAGGAAAAAGGTTTAAGAACAAGGCAGACATTTTCGATAAGTAGTTATTCTACAATCAAAATTTCTAACGCAGTTATTGAGCGTTTTAACCAGCTAGGATGACCAGTTATTTACTACGATTGGTATAATCATAAAAGAAAACGCCCCAATCGAAATTGAGGCGTTTGAAATCACTATGAACGTAAGTCGAGATTAGTATTTTACGTTTGAATGGTACTGGTTAAGCACAGCAACAATCTCGTCCATTTTCTCTTTGCTTGGCGGATTTGTACCTTCAAGAGGGTAGTCAAAACCAAGCGCTTCCCATTTGTGAGCACCAAGCTTGTGGTATGGAAGCAGTTCTACTTTCTCGATGTTATCCATGTCTTTAATGAATTCACCAAGAAGATGTGCATCTTCAGCTGTATCCGTGTAGCCAGGAACAATCACATAGCGAATCCAAGTTTTCTTGCCGATTTTGTGCAGGTAGCGTGCAAAATCGAGAGTACGTCGGTTTGATACACCAATGAAATCGTGGTGAATCTCGTCTCGCATATGTTTAAGATCAAGCATCACTAGATCAGAGGCTTCTAGTACTTCATCAACCACTTCTGTGTGCTTACGAATGTAGCCATTAGTATCAAGACAAGTGTGAATGCCTTCGGCTTGAGCTGCGCGGAAAAAGTCACGAACAAACTCAGGTTGTAGCATCGCTTCGCCACCAGAACAGGTGATACCACCACCAGAGGCTTTCATGAAATGACGGTATGATTTTGCTTCGCTGATGATCTCTTCGACCGTAACTTCCTTTCCGTCATGAAGATCCCATGTATCGCGGTTATGACAGTACATACAACGCATTAAGCAGCCTTGAAGAAACACAATAAAGCGGATACCAGGGCCATCGACAGTACCACAAGATTCGAATGAGTGAATGCGACCAGTTGTAGACATGAGCTATTCTCGTAGAGGAATTTATACCGTTTATTTTATTACAAAAACGGCACATAAAATAGGGTCAAATGGTAACGAGACCTTTAAAAATAAAGGCAATCACCTGTGAAGATGATTGCCTTTATTAAACTTGAAAAGTAAAGGACGAAAGCCCTTATTGGTGGCTAGAAGAAAGCGAACATTGTGATACCACCAGTGGTGTACATTGACTCTTTTGCTTCTTCGTAATCTGGCGTTTTTGCCGTAAGTGCGAAGGATGCACCAACGTATTGGTTATACCAAGCCACACCTAGCACAGCCGTTGCTTGAACATTCTCTAAAGTGACATCGTAGATAGCAGGATCTAGGCCGTTTTTATCAGTATATTCATCTACACCAGAGCGATCACCTTCGATAGTCAAGTCATTGAATCGGTAACGACCTTCAAGGCCAGCATAGGTAAACCAACCTGTGTTGGATGCGCCAATCATGCCAGCTTTAAATGGGTTTTCAGTGCTGATGTTAGCCGCGCCAAAGTTACCATCTAAGTCGGTACCCCAACGAAACATGAAGCCCGTTTGGATATCACTTCTAAAGTTACCCACATTAATTTCTGAGATATTTGATATTTCGAAGTCGGTGTTCGCTAGAGCTTGATTACGCATTAGGTTGAAATGGCTTAAGTAACCAACGCTCCCCGCCCACTCATCATCAACTTGATATTCCCAACCCATAGGCTCATCCGATTTTGTGATCGAGTGAACCAACTTTTGAGCATCTTCAGACAATGCACGTTCGCCTGTTGTACCAAACGTGATGTTAAAACGTTGAGCTTGTTGTGGGTTCAAGCTGATGTAGTTGAATTCTGTATGCAGGTAGCCAGCGTATGGGCGATCATTGGCAAGGGGTTCTTCTGCTTCAATATCGGAAGGCGTATACATCTTGTGGCCAATGGTTATTTCCCACTTATCTAAAGAGCTTGCGCCCCAATAGGAAAGACTCAATGGTTTCACCCAATTGTATGGCGTAATACTTGACGATGTGTAACCCAGAAATAAGCCGTTGGTATAGTCTTGGTCGACACCAAAAATACCATCATTATCTAAAGCAAAAGTCAGCGTAGAACGCTCAGAGGCTAGAGATGAGAAAGAGAGAAGAATCAGGGGTAAACAACGCAGGTATTTCATGGAGCAGTTACTCTTAAATTATGAACTAAGATAGTACCGTAATTAGAGTTTAGGTGTGAAAAAAAAGTGAATAGATGACGGTTTTTTTGCTCAATCTGACGTTTGGTATAAGTGAAAGCGAAATAATAAATTTATGAGTGATATAAAAAAGCCCCGCACATTGGCGAGGCTAATATTATTTACTGTCGATTAAGCGGTGAGCTTATAGAGACTCAGTAAATGTACGTGCGATTACGTCAGCTTGTTGCTCTGCAGTTAAAGAGTTAAAGCGAACAGCGTAACCAGATACACGGATTGTTAGCTGAGGGTATTTCTCAGGGTGCTTAACTGCGTCTTCAAGAGTTTCGCGGTTAAGAACGTTAACGTTAAGGTGTTGACCACCTTCAATGCCAGCTTCGTGGTGGAAGTAACCATCCATTAGGCCTGCAAGGTTAGCACGTTGGCTGTCTTGTTCTTTACCTAGTGCGTTTGGCACGATAGAGAACGTGTAAGAGATACCATCTTGTGCGTCAGCAAACGGTAGTTTACCTACAGACGTTAGTGAAGCTACAGCGCCTTTCTCATCACGACCGTGCATTGGGTTTGCACCAGGAGCGAAAGGAGCGCCAGCACGACGACCGTCTGGAGTGTTACCTGTTTTCTTACCGTAAACCACGTTAGACGTGATAGTAAGAACTGACTGTGTAGGGATAGAGTTACGGTAAGTTTTAAGCTTACGGATCTTGTTCATGAACGTAGAAACTAGTTCACAAGCAATGTCATCTACACGAGAGTCGTTGTTACCGTATTTAGGGTAATCGCCTTCGATTTCGAAGTCAGTTGCGATGCCATCTTCGTCGCGGATTGGTTTAACAGTCGCGAACTTGATTGCAGACAGTGAGTCAGCTGCAACAGATAGACCAGCAATACCACAAGCCATAGTACGACGAACGTCACGGTCATGAAGAGCCATTAGAGACGCTTCGTAGCTGTACTTGTCGTGCATGTAGTGAATGCTGTTTAGTGCAGTCACGTATTGCTTAGCTAGCCAGTCCATGAAGTGATCTAGACGGTCCATTACTTTATCGTAATCAAGAACAGCGTCAGTCATTGGAGCTTCTTTAGGACCAACTTGCATCTTAAGTTTTTCGTCCACACCGCCGTTGATTGCGTAAAGCATTGTTTTCGCAAGGTTAGCACGAGCACCGAAGAACTGCATTTGCTTACCAACGATCATTGGAGATACACAACAAGCGATAGCGTAATCATCAGACTCAAGGTCAGGACGCATTAGGTCATCATTTTCGTACTGGATAGAAGAAGTATCGATAGATACCTTCGCACAGAAACGTTTGAAGCCGTCAGGTAGCTGCTCAGACCAAAGAACAGTGATGTTTGGCTCTGGAGAAGGACCCATTGTGTATAGAGAGTTAAGGAAACGGAAGTTCGAACGCGTTACTAGCGTACGACCGTCGATGCCCATACCACCCATAGATTCTGTTGCCCAGATTGGGTCGCCAGAGAATAGCTCATCGTACTCAGGAGTACGTAGGAAACGAACCATACGCAGCTTCATTACGAAGTGGTCGATCATTTCTTGAGCTTGGTCTTCTGTGATTTTACCAGCAGCGATATCACGCTCTAGGTAGATGTCTAGGAAAGTCGAAGTACGACCTAGAGACATTGCAGCGCCATTTTGAGATTTAACAGCAGCTAGGTAGCCGAAGTAAGTCCACTGGATAGCTTCTTGAGCAGATTGAGCAGGCTCAGAGATATCGAAGCCGTAAGTCGCTGCCATTTGCTTGATTTGACCTAGAGCACGGTGTTGCTCTGAAATCTCTTCACGCAATTGCATTGTTGCAGAAAGATCTTCGCCATTCTCGAAACGCTCTTGTAGAGAAGCGAATTGAGCTGCTTTGTCTTTCATTAGGAAATCAATACCGTAAAGTGCTACGCGACGGTAATCACCAATGATACGACCACGGCCGTATGCATCTGGAAGACCAGTCAGAACACCAGACTTACGACATTTCAGAATATCAGGCGTGTAGATATCGAAAACACCAGCGTTGTGTGTTTTACGGTATTCTGAATAGATTTTTGAAACCATCGGGTCAAGAGTTTCACCGTATGCTTTACAAGAACCTTCAACCATACGTACACCACCGTTAGGGATGATTGCACGTTTTAGTGGTTTTTCAGTTTGTAGACCAACAATTGTTTCAAGGTCTTTTTGGATGTAGCCCGCATCATGAGAAGTGATGGTAGAGATAACAGAAGTATCGAAATCTACAGGTGCTTTAGTTGCGTTTTCCTGTTTGATACCTTCCATTACCGAAGCCCAAAGCGTATTAGTCGCCTCAGTACCTTCAGAAACTAGGAAAGACTCGTCGCCTTCATATGGCGTGTAGTTCTTTTGAATGAAATCACGAACGTTTACTTCGCTTTGCCACTCACCTGCAGCAAAATCTTCCCAAGCTTTAGCAAATTGCTCTGCCATGACATACCTACCTTTTTAGTAGAAAAAATTCGTACTTAACACTGTTGAGCCAGCGCCCCTCGTAAGGGTAGTACACTCTTATTAATAACAATATATATGAGCATATAAGCGTCATATGGTTATATATATTGTCACTACTTTTTATATGTTGTCGTTACTCTATGAATTCAAGACTACGCTAAAAAATTCCTGCAAACCTTAAACTAAATCAATAAATGCTAAAAAAAGTTGAAAGAATTTGAGTGGCAGGGGTTGCCACCCAAACTTTTTTTTAGTCTCAATACTACTTTTGTGTAGTTAAGACTATTATAGCCAAGCTTTTAGGCCATATTGACTTTCTAGCATACCAACTGCAAGCATTGCTACTAGACAGATAACTAAAACGCCAACTGGGATAACAATTTTGTCTACAAATGATAGACGCTTCGCACGTTCTTTATCACCAATAAAGCCATTGTTATCAAGAAGCATAGTTAGTGCCCATGCTAATACAGGGTTAACAACTGCCGAACCGAAGATACAGATACCAGCCGCTTGAGAATCTTTTGAATCCTTAACCATTTGCATACCCGCCTCAAGTAGAGGTAGAGATACACCTACAAGTAGAGCGACACGCATTACTGGTGGCCAAACCGCAACATCCATTGGGAAACCAAGGATTGCAACAATAATACATAGAGAACCAAGCAAGATTGCGCCGCCAGGAATTGGACGTTTCGCGATTGCTGCCGGGATCATGTACGTACCCCATGAAGATGTGATGTTACCACCACCAACTGCAGTACCCACCATTTGACGAACTGAACACATAGTCATTGTGTCATCTACGTCCATAAGCACTTTTTCAGAACGTCTAGGGTAGTTAAGTTCTTGGAAGATACGGTGACCTAGGAAGTCAGGTGACCACATTGCTACAGCAAGGATTGCAAATGGTAGAGATGCAATGAAGTGTTCAACATTTGGCAAGCCAAGCATCCAACCTTCAGAAGTAGAACCCCACCAGTAAACTGGGTTTAGGTTTGGAATACCCATTTTGGTTTCGAATACGATATCGAAACCAGCACCTAGTGCTAAAGCAATCGCAAGGCCTGTGAATGCACAAACTGGGATAGCTAACCAGCGCTTGTTCACTTTTGCTAGGAAAGCGTAGATAGCAATAGTAATAGCAAGAACGATTAAACCAACGTAACCCATGCTACCCGCTTCAACAGTAGAAGATTGAAGACCAACCGCCCATTCTTGAATTGAGTTGATTTGGCTCATTGTACCCGTTAGGCCTAAGAAAATGAGCAAGCCACCAGCGGTACCTTCCGAAGTAAGGTTAACCAACTTGGAGCCGCCTTTTAGGAAACTTAGGATTAGACCGAAGACACCGATAAGGATTGCCAATGCAAGAGGGTGAGCACCAGCGAGAGCGATGGTACCAATAAGAGGGATCATTGGGCCGTGGTTACCGGCAAGGTTTGCTTTAGGGTTAAAGAAACCAGAAGCAAGGATACAAAACAGTAGTGCAGGAATAAGCATTTCTACACGAGCAACTTCAATTGCGAAGTCTTTACCTAGGTTTACGTGGTCCCAAGCTTGAGTTAGGCCATCAGCCCAAGACATCATTACTGCAGAGTACATCGCGATGATACCAATGGTACCAGCAAGTGCAGGAACAAGGTCTTCAAGTTCAAAGCGGAAGTCACGACCTGGAAGGTTTAGACCGAAGCGGCGAGGCTTCATGATTTGAAGTTCGTGATCTAGATAATCTGAGCGGCTCTCAAATTCAGAAGCAGGGCGGTGTAGCTCTTTGTAGCTTTTCTCTTCTACTTCAGAGTTCGCATTGTTCACAACGTCTGACATAGATTCCTCATATTTTTATGTTAGTAATTCTAAAATTGAATTCTATAAGTTCGCGTAATTGCGTTATTTCTTAGTTATAACTCATTAACATTATGTTGCACGATTTTGATGTGCTTTATGCAGCTAAGTTAAAAGAAATGTTTGGCATTTTTAATGCCTTATTCTTTGCTGAGGAGTCTAACAAGCTTACCCTTTAGGGTGATTGATCTTGATCACTTTATGAGTTTATGTGAAAGAAAGCTACAAAACGCAGCGATTCATTAACTTATCATTGATGAATCATGTAATTAGTTTTCACAAACTGTCGTTTTCATCGTCTTGTCACAGTTCTTATCCTATATAAATTCCATTTTTAATGATTGGCTTACTTTTTGCTTAATCGCTGATAGATATTTAATTTTGGCGAGCTGTTGCCACAAACAGGACGAGAATAGATGAAAAAGACATTAATGTTGCCACTAGCGGCAATGGTTTCAGGGTTACTAGTTGGTTGTGGCGGTGGAAGCAGCGGCGGTGGTGGCGGTGGTGCACCATCAACAAAGTTTAACTTCATGTTCTCTGCTCCGAACACAATTCTTGAAAGTAGCAATACTTCAAACTGCACAGTCTATGAGCACGGAGAGAATAGTAGTCAACAGGCGACGGTTTTGACTTACCAACCTGCGATTGAGTCACAACTAAATAATGAAAATGTGATTGCCTACTACTCGGATGCAACAGGAGCAAGGGTTGGTGATTTAATTGTTCCTAGTAACTTGAAGTTATCATTTACCTTAGAAGGTATACCTGATGATGGCTTTATTACGTTTCAAACTCGTGAGGCGAATAATACGCATTTTACTGCAAATACATTTTCTAAAGAGTACTTAGAAGACTTAACGCTTAGAAATGCGACATTTGGTATGAATCGCGAAGCCGTTAGTAGCTGTAATAAAGGTGATAACTTTAATAGCACCACACGCAATGATCTATCTTATCTTGCAGTTGTATCTGGTGGTGGAAACTATATTTTTCAATCACAGTTAGCAGAAGCGTCTGTACCGACATATTCGATTGATAGTTTAGATGCGCGTGGCCTGCCTAATGGGGCAACTGAATCAACTATCGTTACGCAATTCAAAGATGGGTATTTACATCAATATGGTGTGCGTGATTGGAGTAATGCTGACCCATTATTACTGGTTAGTATGGCGGGTAACAACGGTCAGTTAACACACACCAATGACTTTGACTATTCTGAAGTAGAAATTAAGGTTACACAGAGCGACTTTAGCTATGACATAGTAACGATACCAAGTACTCAAGCGGATTTTGCACATCCAGATACACCTAACACCGAAAATTGGAGCTTGAGTGTTGAATCGGATACTCCATTAAATGGTTGGAATATTGATATTAATAAAAAGTTGTATGTTGAAGGCTCGTGGGATGTAAGCGTTGCGACTGATTCTTTATTTGACTTGAATTCTTTGCCAGTTAACTTGCCGACACTATTGGGTAATAATTTAGATCTTGATTTCAGCTTTACGGATGAAATTGGAAAAATGAGAGTCGCTTATACGACAGAAAGTTTAAGTAGTGGCCTCCATAAATTGACACATAAGCTGTTTACTCATTTAAAAAATACGGTGGTAGTTCCCGAACTTCATTACTATGACTACTCTGATACTATAAAGGATGAGCTACAGTTGGATCCAACTGCAGATCCGATCCACCAGACAGTTCTAATTGAAACAGAAGAGTCAGACATTACAGGTTACGATTTCTTGACTGCATTCGCGCACGGTAACGTCACTGATTTGGATGAAGACTTAGATGGCCTTGTTATCAATGAAGTTGCATTAAATGAAACCGGTGTGAAGATCCAGAATCAAAACTACCTAATGCTTAGTAAATAGTATTTAGTTAACAAAAATAAAACATAAAATGCCCCTTAATTGGGGCTTTTTAATAAATCGCATTCATTAAATTGAGGCGAAAACGCTACCTTTTGCATAATAAGTCAGAGCGAATCGCTATTTATTCCAAATTATTAGGTTAATAATTTGTTGCATGTTATTCCGTGTGGTGCTAGTTTGTATCGCATGAAAAGGTCGGAGTACCTTGCATTTTCACAAACTTGGGAGAGAAAGCGCATGAAAGATGTACCAGCGCTGGACATAAAGGATCTACACAAAACGTTTGGTCAAAATGAAGTTTTAAAGGGAATTTCACTTTCTGCGCATAAAGGCGATGTAGTATCGATTATCGGATCTTCAGGGTCGGGTAAAAGTACTTTCCTTAGATGTATCAACCTTTTAGAGACACCAACCGCAGGCGAGATTTGGGTTAATGGCGAATTAATTCAAATGAAAAACAACCGCCAAGGTGTTTCTGTTCCTGCCAATGAAAAACAAGTACAGCGAATCCGTTCTCGCTTAGCGATGGTTTTTCAGGGTTTCAATCTGTGGTCTCACCTGACCGTTCTCGAAAATGTTATCGAAGCACCCGTTCACGTATTAGGTGTACCTAAAGCTCAAGCGGTTGAAAATGCAGAACTACTCCTTAAAAAAGTAGGCTTGTATGAGCGTAAAGATTACTACCCAGGTCATTTATCAGGTGGACAACAACAACGTGCGGCAATTGCTCGAGCGCTAGCTGTTGATCCGGAAGTGATGCTGTTTGATGAACCCACATCAGCACTTGACCCTGAGTTAGTAGGCGAAGTACTTGGTGTAATGCGCGATCTAGCAGAAGAAGGAAGAACCATGCTTGTGGTAACACATGAAATGGCTTTTGCTCGTGACGTATCAAATCATGTGATGTTCCTGCACCAAGGCTTAGTGGAAGAGCAGGGCGATCCAGCTAAACTGTTTACGGAACCTGAATCTGAGCGTTTACAACAATTTATCTCATCGATTTACTAATCAGAATTGAAATGCCGTTGCCAAGGTAAACAGCGACGGTGTGAACAATAAAACACAACAAGTAAGTTAATAAGTAACAACAAACACAATATTAAAACTAGCAAAACATAAAAACCTAAATCACAGGAGTAGGGATATGAAAAAGTGGTTATTAGTCGCGGCACTTGCTGCAACTGCTGCAACGGGCGTAGCTCAAGCAAAAGAATGGAAAACAGTACGTTTCGGTATTGAAGGTGCTTACCCTCCATTTAGCTGGACGGAAGCTGACGGTTCACTGAAAGGCTTCGATGTCGATATGGCTAACGCGCTTTGTACTGAAATGCAGGTGCAGTGTAAGATCGTTGCACAAGATTGGGATGGTATTATTCCTTCTCTACTTGCTCGTAAATATGATGCGATCATCGCGGCAATGTCTATCACGGAAGAGCGTAAGAAAAAGATCGACTTCACTGGTAAATACGCACTTATCCCAAACAATTTCATTGCTAAGAAAGGTGCAGACCTTAACTTTGATGATCTAAGTGGTAAAAAGATTGCCGTTCAACGTGCAACAACTCACGATAAGTACCTAACAGACAACTACGGTGACACAGTAGAAATCGTTCGTTACGGTTCATTCGATGAAGCTTACCTTGATTTAGCAAACGGTCGTGTTGCTGCTGTACTGGGTGATGCATCTGCTCTAGAAGAAGGCGTACTAAACAAAGCTGGTGGTGAAGACTACGAGTTTGTTGGTCCATCACTAACAGATCCTAAGTGGTTCGGTGAAGGTTTTGGTATTGCTCTACGTAAGCAAGACAAAGATCTGACTAAGCAATTAGATGCGGCAATCCTTTCACTACGTGAAAAAGGCATCTACCAAGATATCGCTGCTAAATACTTCAACTACGACGTATACGGTGAGTAATCTCTAGCATCACTTCTTAAGGGAGAGGTTCTCCTCTCCCTGTCTTACCAACTTTTTCGCAGTTCTGTTGGAATTCATTATGTTTGATTTACAAGGATATGAAGCGTCGATCCTGAAAGGGGCGGTGCTTACAATCGAAGTTGCCTTACTGTCGCTAATTTTAGCTATGGTTCTTGGTATGCTAGGTGCCTTAGCAAAGCTAGCGCCTTATCGCTGGGCTCGTGCTATTGCAACCCTCTACACAACCGTTATTCGCGGCATTCCTGATCTCGTCTTGATGATGCTGATTTTCTTTGGTGGGCAAATCCTTTTAAACAACAGTTTGTATTCCATCAATGAGTGGCTCAACGAGTGGTTCACATCAAGTGATCCTAACCACGAATGGACCTCTTACTTACCTGATTATATTGATGTCAGCCCATTTATTGCTGGTGTCTTAACCATTGGCTTCATCTTTGGCGCTTACATGGCCGAAACTTTCCGTGGTGCAATCATGGCGGTTGACAGCGGTGAAATGGAAGCAGCAAAGGCCTATGGCATGGGCCCCGTTTTAGCGTTCCGTCGTATTCTATTACCGCAAATGATTCGTCACGCACTACCGGGTTTTGGTAACAACTGGCTGGTTTTACTTAAAACTACCGCGCTGGTTTCGATTATTGGCCTAGAAGACATGGTACGTGTTAGCGCACTAGCGGCAGGTTCAACCAAAATGCCATTTACCTTCTATATGACAGTAGCGATTATCTTCTTATTCTTCACCAGTGTTTCGACGGGCTTACTTAAGTTGGTTGAACGTAAATTCAGTATCCACGCGAGGTAGTTATGGACTTTTCATTGATAATTGAAAGCCTGCCTATTTACCTTGATGGTTTATGGACAACGGCTTGGATGGTTTGTGTCGCTTTGATTATTGGTTTATTTGTAGCCATACCATTAGCGATCGCTCGTAACAGCCCAAACATGCTGATTAACGCTCCGGCTTGGTCGTTCATTTATTTCTTCCGTGGTACGCCATTACTGGTGCAGTTGTACCTGATTTACTACGGTATGGATCAGTTCTTTCCAGTAAAAGACACACTATGGGAAAACGCGTGGTTCTGCGCTCTGGTGGCATTTATTCTTAACACATCAGCATATACAGCAGAGATCATTCGCGGTGCTATTAACGGCTTACCGAAAGGCGAAGTAGAAGCAGCAAAGGCTTATGGTATGAGCACACCCAAGACATACCGCCGCATCATTTTGCCAAGTGCTCTACGTCGTGCATTACCGGCTTACAGTAACGAAGTTATCTTCATGCTTCACGGCTCTGCGGTAGCTGGTATCGTAACCATTATGGACTTAACAGGTGCAGCGCGTTTGGTTAACTCTCGTTACTACGCCCCATTCGAGTCTTTCCTAACGGCAGGTCTGTTCTACATGGCACTAACGTTCATCATCATCGCGATTTTCAAATTCGCAGAGAAACGTTTCCTTGCTTACCTAAGACCCCTTAGCTAATAGCACGGTATCCATACAGTTAACAAAACGGCGCTCATTGAGCGCCGTCCTTATTTAGGGTTTGTATACGAATTAGTTGAGTAGCTCTTTGAAGCAAAAAGGACTTATTACACAAGTAATAAGTCCTTTAACTTTGTTTCTGATTTACTAGATCAAAAAGTAATTAAACTTCATTAACGCCAATGAAATCACCATCAAAGGATGCATCAGTGTAGATGATGACTTCTTTGCCTCCTTTGGTGAAGCTATAAGCGGTAATCGTTTCAGTTCCATCGAGTCCAAGCTTATCTTGCATATCTTGGTCTAGCGTCACTGATGTTGCGGTTTGGTATTGGAAACCTTGAAGATGACTTGCGTCGATATCTTCAATTCCTAAAGCAAAGAATTCAGCAACTTGGTCGTCGTTCTTTGCTCTATTACCATCAAGGTCATGGTTTTGATTGAAGGTTTTACCTAGAGAAATAGTCAGTTTGTCATTAGCTGAGTCTCCCCCTATGACTGCTTCAAACCCATTGATGTTTGACCCCTTCGACATGTCGATATCGACACCACCAGGGTCATTGGCGACAAGCACATCGAACCCTTTACCACCATGGATTAGAGTATCCTCTGCATCAAAGGCTACTGTATCGTTGCCTTTACCCCCACGGATTTCGTCTGCACCACCACCACCAATGATGATGTCATCGCCTTTACCGCCTTTGATATGGTCGATTCCGTCTCCGCCATCAAGCCAATCATCGCCTTTACCACCAAACAATTGCTCTGGTTGGTCGTCGATTTCAACGGTGGTTACCACATCATCGAAGTCACCATCACCGCCAGGGTTGTCATTCCAGAACTGATTTCCGAGTTCTGTACCCGGATTGAAGTTGTTAATGCCGCTAACATCTAAGGTAAGGTTGCCGTTACTACCGACTAAATCTTGTACGCCCAGCAAGAAGGGGTGGTCACTATTGTTAGAGCTTGTCGCTTGTTGAGTGTTTAAGTCAATCGCGATACTTTCGCCTGAGACGAAACCGTCATTCCCACCATCAGGGATAATGAAGAACCCGAGCGTATCAACGTAATCATCACAGTGCCCCAAATCGAGACTAAAGCTGTTGCCAGCTTCAGAGTTTGGAAGGTGATCCTTCACATTTCCCCAAATGACTTCAGCGTTTACATTGCCTTCACTGTCTTTTGTGAAGTAACCAAACGAATTTTCGAAGCCCGCTTCGGTGCCTTCCATAGTGACATCAATAGTCCCTCTGAAGTTACTTACATCGTAGTAACCCGTATTAGGATCGAGTTCAGGTACGCCACCCTTGGCGTTGTCGCCACCAAGAATGACATCGTCGCCACGACCACCGCGCAATATATCGGTTCCGTCACCCGTTAGGCCATCGGTGGTAACAGAAGTGACGTAGTAGTCACTTGAATCGGCATTAGCGTTTCCGTTTTTGTCAAATGCAGGACCAACGGCAGTAAACTGAAGTTCATCAAAGGCTTTAAAACCCGTGTCATCAGGACCGATGTTTAGATAACCGCTGTTGTTATTGCCATCCGCTAAATCGCTCGCAATGAAATCGCCCTCTGCGACCAGAATACCTTCTCGATATGCTGCCCAATGGCCAGCCTCATCTACGCCATTGTCTCCTTCATTTAAGTAGAGGTTGGAAATGCCGACTTTAGCAATCATTGTATGTTCGTCTAAGCTGACAGAAAACATCTCTGATGCACCTTCACCGGTACCTCCGTCGTAGCTGAAGCCAATTTGAGCAAGCACGCCGGCCTCTGCTGCGCCATCTACCCCATAACCTGTACCGCCAGAACTTGCATTACCTGTATCAACGGTACCGACAGATCCATCAGCGTTGTAGGCGGTTGAATTTGCTGATAGGTCGACGGATGTCGTTGGCTCTGCTAATTCAAACTCGCCGGTTCCTTCGTTAAACGACAGCGCTTCAAAGTTATCGCCGATAATTACGTCATTCCCTTTACCGCCTCGAATCAAGTCATTCCCAGCAGCGCCTTCATTTGCAGCGTCTGGCCCGTTATCACCAATGAGTACATCGTTATGCAGTACCTGCTTCAATGACACGTTATCAATCAGGGCCCCAAAGGTGTCTTCTGCACCGTCGGCAATAAAATTGAGTGAGTAATTTCCTGAAGAGAGATCGACATCTTCGCTAAACAGATCCCAATCATCATCTATGCCGTCAATGTCTTGGAAAGACTTCTCGAATACAACCTCTGTGCCTGCCATTATTTGAACTGTAAAAGGAGCGGTGGTGCTATCGCCTCCTTTATTACGGAAAGCGTAGGAAAAATCGAGTTGATATATACCGTCGTCATCGACCGTAAATGTTTGGGAGACGGTTGAGTTTGAATTCGCGCCATGCGAGTCTAATTCTAGGAAGTGACCACTGGCGATATCAGTTCCGTAACCACCAGCGGGGACACCGCCATGCAGTTGTTCTTGAATCTCGATACTGCCAACCTCGGCGTTCCAATCACCAGCGTCTGTGTCTGTTCCCCACGTATTACCAAGGTCAAAAGCTTCAAAATCACCATCGCTGATTAGGTTTTCACCAAATTCAGCACCAGCGCCTCTGTCACCATAAATAATGTCATTGTTCGCACCGCCTTCGACGTAATCATCACCGGCACCTGCAACCACAATGTCGTCAACACACTCTTCTCCTAGCGCTTCTAAATCTTTATCGCGTGCCGCGCTTAAATCGCGGTTAGCGCCGGCTTCATCACCAGCATTGAGCGAATGATTCCAAGCTTCAACCACATCGTTTCCGGCACCTGCTTTAATTGTGTCCGATCCACGTCCAGCAGCGATAAAGTCATCGCCGCTGCCGGTATGCACAATGTCGTCGCCTTTACCGGCTCGTACTTCGAGGTTATCGCCGCTGAGGTTAGAAAGGTTATTGTTGACATCTCTAGATTCTGGGGTGGGGAGGTTAGGACCATCTACTAATATATTGGTATCATTGCTACCATTACTTTTCAGTCCTGCTGCTGTGTTGGTTACTTCTGCCATCGTTTTTTCCTCATATATCATTCGATACATAGAGGCAGCTCAGCCATCTCCTTAGAGACCTGTCGCTTTCCGTCCCTACTTCACAGTAGGTTTGGCTTTGTCTTCTTGTACTTGGTTAAATTTCTCTCATCGCTTTATAGGCACTAACAGATAGTGGGTTGAGTAGGTACTCAAGAGGTGTTTGCTGCTCTAATAAGATCATCACCTCGGCGGGCATGCCTGGGTACAATGAGATACTTTCTAATGCTTCTAGCTCAGACTTATCTAACGATACTCTGGCTAGGTAAGCAGAAGATCCTGTGGCTTGATCGCTAATGCGGTCAGCCGAAATATGGACTAATTTTCCACGAATCGGTGGCGTTTTACGGAAGCTGTATGCGGTAAGCCTTACTTGGGTATCTAAGCCAATTCTCAAGGCTTCGATGTCTTCTGGTTTCACTAATGCTTCAACAATTAGCTCATCATCTTGAGGAACCAATTCCATTAAGGTTTCACCCGGTGGAACAATGGCATTTTCAGACACAATATTAAGTCCAACCACCACACCACTCTGAGGTGCTCTAATTTCAACTCGGGTGAGTATATCTTGAGCGTTGACCATAGCTTCTCTGGTTTCATTCAGCTTTCGTTCTAAGTCTTGAATCTCTTCGCCGAGCGTTTTAGCGTAAGTATAATCCGCGTTGATAAGCTCTAATTTTGCTTCTGCAATGGTACGTTTTGCGTGTCCAATCCTAGCTTTGAGGTCTGCAACATCACCTTGTAATTGAGATCGTTCTCGCTGTAAATCCAGTAAGCGAGATTTAGATGTGTTGCCGGAAACAAGCAAGTCTTGGTGCATTTGTACCTGTTCTTCTAAATACTTTAGGCTTCGATTTCCGGCAAAGAATCGTTGTTGGAAACCTTGTAGATCCAGTTTTGATTGCTCCACTTTTTGCTGTAACACATCGGATTCACCAGATTTTAACGATTGTCTTTTGCTGAAAAGCTTACTCTGCGTATCAAGTAAGCTTGATACGTTTGGGTCACTCATAAGGGAGAGTAATCTCATATCAAATTGAATCTCTTGATGGCTCGCTAACTCTGATTGTAAGCGGTTCAGCCGCGCTAAATCACTTTGCCACTGGGCTCTTAGCCTTAGAAGCGATGCTTGAGCTTGTGTGTGACTTAACGTGATGAGCAGTTCGCCTTTTTGAACATGATCGCCGTCAGAAACATGGACGATTTCTACAATCCCGCCTTCTAAATGTTGAATGGGTTTTCGCTTTGATTCTACGATAATCACACCAGGTGCGATGGCGGCAGAAGAAAGCGGGGCTAAGTATGCCCAAGCAGCAAAGCCACCAAGAGTGGTCACAAGAACTAACCAGATAAACACCTGTATTTTGAAGGTAGAAAAGTTCAGTTTTCTACCATCGTCGAAGTGAATACCTTTATCGTCATGATGAATACTAGCCATTCGACACCTCCGGAGAGGCGACATTGAAGAGCGAACGGACTACTTTACTCGCTTCACCTGCTTGTGTTATTTGGCCGTTTTTCAATTCAACAACCCAATCGACATGTCTGAGTAAGCTTGGGTTATGCGTTACCATCACGACAGAAATGGATTTCTCTTTCGCCAATTGTAATAGCGAAACAAGAAACTCTTCGCCTTCTTTGTCGAGATGTGAATCGGGCTCATCAAGCACGAGTAACCTAGGTGAGAAAACCAATGCTCTTGCGATGGCTAGCTTCTGTGCTTGTCCACCAGATAACTGATGACCAAAAGAACCGATAATCGTTTCATATCCATTCGGTAAGGCGACAACTGCGTCATGCACACCGGCTTGAATAGCGGATCTGACTATTTGGCTATCTGTAACGTTGGAATCAAATCTAGCGATATTTTGTTTGACAGTGCCATGTAAAAAGTCGATGTGCTGAGGGACATAACCGACGGTGTGTTTGAACTGATTCTGATTCCATAACTCGACATTGAGTCCATCGATAGAAATACCACCTTTTGAGGGGGATATGCCGTTAGTGATCATTTTGCAGATGGAAGACTTGCCTGACCCGCTAGGGCCTATCAATGCAACTCGATTTCCAGATTCCAGTCTTAGCTTCAAACCATTAAGAGTCGGCTTGTTAAGGTTTTCAGAGGCGAACCATGTGACGTTGTCGATGACCAAATCACCTTTAATGACTTCTAACTCGGTTCGCTCGTTGTGTTTAGTATGAGACGCAAATTCCTTAGCTAAGCGTTTGTTTGCATCTAACCCAGTTTTCCATGCTTGAATACCACTAGAGAGCATCTCAATTGGCTGAAGTGCTCTCGCCATTAAGATCGATCCTGCAATCATGCCACCTGCAGACATAGCATTTTGAATAACAAGACTCGCTCCGACAGCCATGATGATGAGTTGAAGGACCATACGTATGTAACGAGAAAATGCACTCAGTGAACAGGTGGCTTGATCTAAATGGCTTCGAGACCAACTCTTTTCCGCCAAAATTTCTTGGTAGGTTTGACTTAGACCTTGTTGCTGATGTTGGCTAAAGATCGTGGCGTGTTTTTGAAAGCACTCGTCGTTTTTTCTTTGTGTTGCGAGCTGGCTTAAGTACGTGGTTTTAAAGTGTTTAGATTTAACCCAATGAGAAAGCAATGTTGTCATGAGAATAAAAACAACGGCACCCACACCGACTAATCCTATATATGGATGAATCGCAAACATAATGATAAGAAACAGGGGAGTGAATGGCAGATCAAACATGACAAAGTAGGCTGGAGAAGAGAGCAGGCTCTTTACCTCGCTGATATCATTGAACAGATGCTTTTCTTTTGATTTCGATGAGAAGGAGGTTTGTTCAAATAGCTGCTGAGACGCGATAAATTCAAATTTGATCGCTTTCTTTTGTGCATACTTGGCTCTAGATGCGTCAAGGAACGCTTGGGCTGTCAGTAGGAACACAGCAATGAAAGCCAAGAATAGAAGCGTATCTAAACTTTGACTTGAGAGGACTCGATCAAACACTTGAAGGCTGAATAAGGGAACGACTAACATCAATACGCTGATCGCTCCGCTGACCACCATCATCGGAAGTAAACTACGCAGATTAATTGGATTTATACCGGCCCAAGGCTTTGCGTCCATACAAAACTCTCTCCATTGGTTGTCCAAATAGTATAGATGGGCAGTGGCGAGAATGTGAACTATCTCAAGATTTTTGAGTGGATTTGAGCTAAGTAAAAAAAATGCACAAGCTAAACAAAAGCTTGTGCATTTTTGATTTGAAATTTAATTTGGATTTTATTTAAACGTTGACCAAATCGGAGCGTGATCTGACGGTTTTTCAATGCCGCGTAGCTCATAGTCGATGCCAGCTTCAGTACACTTATCAGAAAGTTTCTGAGTCGCAAGTACCACATCAATGCGTAGGCCGCGGTTGTCCACGAAGCCTTTTGAGCGGTAATCAAACCACGAGTATTGATCGTTCACTTCAGGGTGCAGCAAGCGGAAGCTGTCTACAAAGCCCCAGTCCATCAATGTTTTCAACCATTCGCGCTCTTCTGGTTGGAAAGAGCATTTACCTGTTTTTAACCAACGTTTCGCATTAGGTTCACCAATGCCGATGTCTGCGTCGATAGGGCTGATATTAATGTCGCCCATCACAATGACTTGTTCGTCTTTGTTGTGGTAGTCATTTAGGTAAGTCATCAAGTCTTTGTAGAACTGGCGTTTGTACGGGTATTTGGTCTCGTGCTTGATGTTGTCCCCTTGAGGGAAGTAGCCATTTAGCACGGTAACCTTTTCACCGTTTTCATCTTCAAACGTAGCCATGATCATACGCTTTTGATGGTCTTCATTGTCAGTAGGAAACCCCTTCTGTACAGATATAGGTTCTTGCTTACACAGCATAGCCACACCGTAGTGCGCTTTTTGGCCATGGAAGTAAACCTTGTAGCCCATTGCTTCAACATCAGCAATTGGGAAGGCTTCGTCGTGTACTTTTATCTCTTGCAGACCAATCACGTCGGGTTGGTGTTTGTCGATAATAGCTTGCAGTTGGTGAAGGCGGGCTCTAAGGCCGTTGATGTTGAAGCTAATTACTTTCATTTGTTTTTATACCTCTCGTAAACCTTTGTCACTGCTTGTCTTTAAAGGTTTTTGATTTGGTGGATTTCATGGTTCATCGTATTTAACCATGCTTAATAATTTATGTCGCCACTTTGTAGAGACAAAGTGGCGACATTAAATGATGTGAATACTTACAGTTACGCAGAATCTATTGAGTCTTTAGTAAATCTAAAAAGAAAGCGTATTCAAGTGCGTATTCTTTCAATCGCTTAAATCGACCAGAAGCGCCACCGTGACCGGCTTCCATATCGGTTTTGAATAGCAACACGTTGTTGTCTGTTTTCATCTCACGCAACTTCGCGACCCATTTCATTGGCTCAAAGTACTGTACTTGTGAGTCATGCAGGCCTGTCGTTACCAACATATTCGGGTAGTTTTGCACTTTTATATTGTCGTATGGTGAGTAACCCAACATGTAATCGTAGTAGGTTTTATCGTTTGGGTTGCCCCATTCATCATACTCGTTGGTGGTTAGCGGAATCGATTCATCAAGCATGGTTGTCACAATGTCTACAAACGGAACATGTGCACCAATACCACGGTACAGTTCTGGTGCTTGGTTGATGATTGCTCCCATCAATAGACCGCCAGCAGAACCACCAACAGCGAACACTTTATCTTTTGCGCCGTAGCCTTCTTCAATAAGCCCTTTGGTTACATCAATAAAGTCGTTGAACGTGTTTTGTTTGGTCAGTTTTTTGCCATCTTCATACCAAGGGCGACCAAGCATTTCTGAACCGCGGATATGTGCGATTGCATAAACAAAACCTCTATCCAGTAGGCTTAGGCGAGTTGAGCTGAAGGTCGGTTCAATAGTAGATCCGTAAGATCCGTAACCATATTGGTAGATTGGATTAGTGCCGTCTTTCTTGAACAAGTCTTTGCGATAAACCAAAGAGACAGGTACTTGCTTACCATCGCGAGCCGTAACCATGATTCGCTCTGATTGATAGTTATCTGCTTCGAAATCACCTAATACGGGTGTTTGCTTCTTGATTTCAGACTCACCCGTACTTAGGTCGAAATCATAATAAGTACCTGGTGTGGTTAAGCTGCTGTAATAGATACGAACTTTTGAGTTATCTAATTCATAGTTATTCGTTAGGTAAGCGGCAAATGCGGTGTCGTTGAATTCAAGTGGGAACTCGTTGCCTGTTGAGAGTTGGCGAACTTTCACTGTCGATAAGCCACCCGCACGTTGCTCGTAAACAAGATGGTCATCAAACAACTCGAAATCAACAAGCTGAGTATTATCGTCTGCTGGGATGACATCGACCCATTTTGAGCGGTCATGCATGTCTTCGGTTGTGACTTTCATTAAACGGAAGTTGACCGCTTGGTAGTTGGTGTAGATGTAATACCAATCACCCAGTTTAGCGATGCTGTACTCTATGCCGGTCTCTTTTGGGTAGAAAGCCTCAGCTGTAGCCTTTGGGTTGTTGGCATCTATGACTGAAACACCGCTGGTTTCTGTGCTCGAGTGCCAAATGTAGACCTGTTCACCATCTTTGCTTTTACTCAAAGAGGTGTAGTAAGCGCTATCGGTTTCTTCGTAGATTAACTCATCGCTTGCCTGATCTGTGCCTAAAACGTGGCGGTAAACTTGATAACCCAGCAATGTTTGTGGATCTTTTTTTATGTAATAGAAGGCTTGGTTGTCGTTTTGCCACGCGATCGCACTCGAAGCACCTTCAATTTCATCTTTTAGGTATTCACCAGTGGTGAGGTCTTTAATCTTGATGGTGTAAATGCGGCGGCTAAGCGTATCTTCGCCATAGGCCAACAAGTTTTCGTCTGGGCTTATTGTTAGGCCACCAATACTGAAGAATTCATGGCCTTTTGCTAGTTCATTAACGTCTAGGATGACTTGCTTGTCTGTGCCTAAAAAGTCTTTTTCACGCAAGTGAACTGGGTATTCGTTGTCACCAGTGACTTTATTTGAGTAGTAGTAACTGCCTTTGCGAACTGGTACCGAATTGTCGTCTTTCGCGATTCGGCCTTTGATCTCTTCAAACAACTGTTTTTGTGTTGATTCTGTATGTTTGAGCACGGTATCTGCGTACTGGTTCTCTTGTTCAAGATGCTGCAAGATCTCTGGATCTTGGCGTTCATCATCGCGCATCCAGTAGTAATTATCGATTCGGGTATCACCATGAATCGTCATTGTATGAGGGACTTTCTTAGCAACAGGAGCTTGTTTTTGCTGAGCGACGAGTTGCGATGGAGAGTAGTGGTTCATGGTTGTAATTCCTTGATTACTGCATCCGGCTGCAAGCGCGACCGATACGGCTAATGTGGTTAAAGCGATACGCATCTATATATCCTTAGTGTGCACCTTACTCGTTTTAATGCCAGCATCCTTATTAGGTACTTTGGTGTTCGTCCAGTGATTGTTATTTATAATTGGATTCTGGATATGCACTTTCATCGTAAGTGTCTGTTATTGTTTTCAAAAAATCAAAGCAATGTTAAATGAAATTACTGATACATGAGAGTGGAAGAAATGTACAACAAAAAAGGGACACACTTTTCAGCATGTCCCTTTCCTTTGTTTGGTCGGATTCGAGTTTTACGTTAAATAGCCAATGGCATTTCGTTTGAGTGGTCAGGCTTACGATTAACCCAACGTAAACCCAGCATAGCGATGAACGACATTGCAATCATCAGGCAACCGAGTGGCAGTTGGTCTTGAGCGGGGAAGAACGATGCCAATAGTGTTGCGATGCCAGCACCTAGGTTTTGCATGCCACCTAAGATCGCGCCTCCAGTACCAGCGTGGTATGGGAGTGGCGAAAGTGCCCCTGTTGTTGCTGCTGGGAATAAGATACCTGCGCCCAAGAAGTAAATCGTTGCGCCGCCAATCAAGGTTAATGCTGTTGTTTGACCAAATAAACCCGGTATTAACACCACTGTTGAGCCTACCAAGATAGCAACAAGACCAACATTCAGTGCGCGGCGCTCACTGCGACGTTGTGCGATGTAACTAGATAAGCCAGCACCCACTAAATAACCTGGAATGGGCAAGACAAACAACAAGCTTACTGTCGTTGCAGGTAAGCCAAGTACGCCGCCAAGCAACACACCTGCCGCTGCTTCAAATACGGCTACACCCGCAAAGGTTGCGACTAATACTAATAAGTAACCTTGGAAGCGTTTGTCAGACAGAACGAATTTATAGCTGTTTACAACCGATTCGTTTTTGCGTCGCTCTTTCGGTAGTGTTTCCATCATGCTCGTCATCATAGTGATCACAACGGCGATACCAAACAACGCAAGGAATAAGTAGCTAGAACGCCAGCCGAAAGCTTCGGTTAGGTAACCACCCAATACAGGAGCCATCAATGGTGAGAAAATCACGCACATGCTAATCAAGCTGTTTGCACGGTGCAGTTCTGCGCCTTCAAAACAATCGCGAGTCAATGTACGAGACATCGCACCGCCACAACCGATGCCCAAACCTTGGATAAAGCTACCCGTTAAGAACCATTCATATTCGTGAGCGAACAATGCCACCAGAGTGCCCATGATGTAGATGATCAAACCAATAACGATGATCGGTTTACGACCTAAGCGATCAGAAAGTGGGCCGTAGATAAATTGCGACAGACCATAAGGGATCAAGTAACACGCCATCACCGCTTGCAATGAAGAGGCCGAAACTAAGAACTCACCCGCCATATGACCGATAGAAGGCACGTACATCGTTTGGGTCATTTGACCTACGGCAGTCAGAATAGCGATTAAAAAGGTAAGTTTCGCTAATGAAAATGAGGCGGACATTTGCGTATCTCTCCAAAAATTAAAGACGTAAAAAGCCTTAGCGCTCCATTGAGGAGAGCCAAATAAATAAAGGTATTCAGGGAATCTAGGCGCGAGATATTAGAGCTTGATTGTGGGCTTAGCAATCAAAAAGTGTGAAGTTAATCAAGATAAAAATCTATAGTTTGAATTATAAAAACTAATCCGAAATCGCTACATTTTAAAGAGGGAGAGGTGGACTTCCTTTAAATATCGATGTTTTGGTTATGCTCAAAGCGTTAGAATCAAAGCAACATAGCCAATGATTATATGAGTACATTATTTGAAATCACAAAAACAGGAAGAAAATACGCTCTATTAACATTTGTATAAACTTTCGTTTTATATGTAAGTAATTTGTGCTGTAATTATCCGCTAAGCTATTCGTCTAACTTATTTACATTTTGTACAGCAATTCGTTGTCGATGTGATAGTTATGGTTATGGAAGTCTTTTGGCTTAAATAAGGATATTAAATGCGCTCTCTATCGGTACAGTGGAAAATAACCCTCTTAGCAGGTTGTTGTCTAATCATCACGTCACTGTCTCTTATTGGTTTCTCGATCTACAATGCGACGAGTAATCAACAAGTTATCAAATCTCAAAGTTCAGAATCGGTTATCAATAAGACCGAGCAACTATTAGCGTCAGTTTCTCAGCTCAATGCACAGGAAACCCAGCGTTATGTCGACGAAGCCATCTATCGCGCCGAGATGCTCGCGTCTAGTGCTCAGTTTCTTAAGAACAATGCAGACGAAAACTTTACGCCAAGTGAAGAGTTACGTACGGCATTAGATGAAATGGTGCGTCGTTCAGTTTTAAATTTCGATTCAATTCAAGGGGCATATTTAGTTTTCCAGCCTGATTTACTTGATGGTGAAGATGCTAATTATGTCGATGCTGACTATGTTGGATCCAATGAAAAAGGCCGTTTTGCACCTTATTGGAAAGTAGCAGACAACGGTGAGAATGTTCTCTCGAACGTAATTTCAGAAGCTATCCTGAATGATGACAGCAATAGCGAACGTTTTTACTGTCCTTTGTCTTCAGGGCAAACGTGTATTAGTACGCCGAGAATCGTGAACAGTGGTGGTACCGCACTTCTGACTTCTTCAATATCAGTCCCTATTTTGGTTGACGACGTTGCTATTGGTTTTCTTGGTATTGATTTAAGACTCGATGGTTTAACGAGTGTGGTCACGCAATCTGACCAAAGCTTATTTGATGGAGCTGGCGCGGTTTATGTCGTTAGCCTAGATGGCTCGGTTATCGCTTCGGATGATTCAAGTATTGCAGTCGGTTCGACCTTCCAAAGTGACAACACTAACAGCGATTTGATGACCGACTTTATATTTGGCGGCGAAGTGACAACGCAATGGAGCGAAAACGGTGAGTGGTTACTTGCCTTTGCGCCTGTTGTTGCGGCTAACCAAACTTGGGGTGTGTTGTTTGAGATCCCAAGAGAGAGCGTTGTCGCCGATGCCAACAAATTGGATGCCATCATTAGCACTAAGTTAAGTGAAGGTATAAAGACGGAAGTGATTGCAGGTACTGTGTTTATTTTGTTCGGTTTAGCCATTATCGCATTTGCTTCACTTTCAATTGTTAAGCCTATTCGACAAGTAGTCGAGCGACTGAACGATATTGCTTCTGGTGAAGGTGACTTGACGCAGCGTTTAGAGGTTAAATCTCAAGACGAAATTGGCCAGTTATCTAAAGGGTTCAACTTATTCTTAGACAAGCTACAACACACGATCAAAGAAGTCATTCACACCACTGAGCAAGTGGCGAGTACGACGAGCCAGGCTAAAGCGTCCGCATCAAGCACTCGAGAAAGCAGTGAATCTCAATTTAAAGAAGTCGATCTTGTGGCAACAGCGGCAGAAGAGATGACTCAAACCTCAGGTTTAGTAGTACAAAATGCAGAAGTGGCCGTTGATGCCGCGTGCGAAGCGAATCGTTCAGCTCAACAAGGGCAGCAAGTTATCGAACTTTCAGCCGGTGAAATGAGAAAGTTGGTGGAGCGTATGTCGAGTGCTGTACCTATCGTTGAAGAATTGGCAAAAAATAACGGTAATATCACCGAGATCTTAAGTGTTATTGAAGGGATCTCTGAGCAAACTAACTTGCTAGCCTTGAATGCTGCTATTGAGGCGGCTCGTGCTGGCGAACAAGGTCGAGGCTTTGCTGTTGTTGCGGATGAGGTAAGAAACCTCGCAAGTCGCACACAGTCATCGGTTGGTGAGATCAGAGCGGTGATCGACAAGGTTCATGCTGGAACACAAGATGTTGTCGAAGCGATACAAGAAGGCAACATACTTGCAAATGACACAGCACTACACGTTCAGAAAGCGGTTGAAGATCTAGGTTCGATCTTTACTTCTATTGAGGCGATCAGTGATATGAACAGTCAGATCGTTCGAGCCGCTGAAGAGCAGCAATCCGTTTCCGGTGAGGTGAATCAAAGTGTGGTTAACATTCGTGATTTAAGCGCGAAGATTCTGGAGCAAGCAGCGGCGTCTGAGCAAGTGGGAAGTGAAATTGACCAACTGTCTCAACAGCAACAGAAATTGGTTAATCAGTTCAAGGTTTAGTTGTTCACGGTATAGGTGTTCAAGGTTTAGCAATTTAAGCTTAGTTAACGGTTGAATAGGAAAAGGGACAAATGAAGATTTCATTTGTCCCTTTTTTAATTGTTTCTTTAGAAGCTAGTCAATAACCAGCGGTTGACGCTGCTTACTCTTCGATAAACCAGTAGCCTTTGTTGACCAATTCAGTCACGACAGTTACGCCCGAAGGAGATAGGGCAGTAGCCGAGGTAATCATGGTCTCATCGCAAAGTATGTTGAGTAACGAAGAATCCGCTTCATCAACCTTAACCACTTCGCCATTGATGTAAGCCGTGTTGCTTTCATTTTCGTGGTAGAGCGCTTTTAAGCCTGATACTCGGTGAATCTCACCTTCAGACTCTAAGTGTTGAGCGATCTCTTCTGCTGCCCATAATGGCTCAGGAGCAACGATATCAAGCTGGTGGCGTGATTGGCTTAGCAGACAACCCATGAATTCACTGATGGTTTCAGGTTGCTCTAGTGCAGATTTCAACATGTCAGTGAGATTACTTAAATCTGACGAACGAATCTTGCCGTAGCCTTCTTGCGTTTTGAATTCTGGATCATGCAGGTGTACGTCACCCATATCATGAGCAAGCACAAAGTCGGCAAAGTTGCTGATCAGCTCTTGTTCTTTAGGGGAGCGGTAGCCAATAGAATAGCTCATTGACGGCTCTAACGTATTCCCTTCATGTGGGAAGCCCGGTGGGATATAAAGGATATCGCCCGGCTCTAAAGTTTCATCAATGATCGGGTCAAAACCTTCAATTTGACGAAGTGCAGAAGCTTGAACTGTCTCTTTGTATTGGCCAACATCTTTCGCGCCAACCTTCCATTGACGTTTACCTTGACCTTGAATGATAAAGACATCGTATTGATCAATATGAGGGCCAACACCGCCTTCTGGTGCTGAGTAGCAGATCATCAGATCGTCGAATAACCAGTTTGGTAACGCTTGGAACGCCTCAGTCAGCTGATTTGCGCCTTGGTGCCAGTGGTTCGCTGCTTGAACGATTAACTGCCAATGAGTTTCAGTCAACTCGCCAAATTTTTCTTCAGAGAATGGACCGTGTTCTGCAGTCCACTGATTGTCGAGGTTAGAGACAAAGCGAGAATCCACTTCTTCTTCCATCGATAAACCAGCAAGTTCTTCCGGCGAAATTGGGTCGACGAAGTTTTGGAAGCCACCTTTCAAGATGGTTGGTTTTTTATGCCAGTAGTTTTCAAGAAACTCGGGCATAGAAAAGCTAAGTTGGTACATGTGAATCCTGTATGTTTTTATGCTAGATGCTAGATGCTAGATGCTAGATGCTAGATGCTAGATGCTAGATGCTAG
>NZ_JAPHPW010000013.1 GCF_026241515.1 Vibrio sp. 14G-20 | reverse complement strand
TATGAGGTGATGATATCACCTCTAACTAAGTGACCAAATTCACTATGCCACTACATATAGAATCAAGAGGAGTCTCCGATAAAGCAAAGACTCCTTGGCTCCATACAGTTAAATCAGCATCATGATTTAGATTCGTTTGCAAAGAATACGCAACACTTAATCCTTCAACAGAAGATGCTACAAAAACTTTAGGTTTGGGATGGTTCAATGTTCACCTCTCTCAATATGACTTATAACAGCTATTAGACAAAAAACTCTGCATTTAAATACAGATTTTCCTGTCTAGTTTCTTATGTAGCTTATCTTAAGCGACTTACTTTATTCATAACAACGACTTATCGTTCTTAGTTTGTGATTGAACAAGAAAATGTAGAATTTTTCTGTCTAACAGAACTAAATGTAGAAAAGATGAGTTCTGTATTTAGTGGTATTGTTAAAACAAGTTTACTATTGATAATAAAGACAATATTAAAACTAAGAAAACTTGGTTATTTACTTATTTGTAATTAAGATAAAAACCGAAAAATATCGAATTTAACGTAGATAAAGTTATTCTATAAATTAAAACAAAACGGATTTTAATAACTCCCGCTCTATCATACATTTACGATAAATAACAAATTTACATTTTATAAAAACAATTTGATCAATAAGAGTTTTTGTAAACTTTGAATTACATACTCTAAAAATAAATCTCCCTGATAAACTTGTCATAATTCTAAATGCTCTTCCAATCTTGATTCGCAACACATGGCATTAGCGTGTTGCATATAGACTTCCTATAAAGCCGTTGGGAAGAAGGAGTTTATATTAAAATCAGGAACGAAAAATGAACCAACAACGTCAACTAAGCTGGAAAATAGCAGCTATTCTAGGTACATCTTTTGGCTTTAATGCACACGCTGCAGAAATGGTCAGAGTCGATGATGATGCATTACTACAACAAAGCCTCGTCGCTCAGTCGAAGAGTGTTGCTCCACTTGAATTAGGTTTTTCTGAAGTTAAACGGGTGGTATTGCCTAATGGAAAAACGAAAGTCCGCTACCAACAAACTCACTTAGGTTTACCCGTCTTTGATACTTCGGTTGTGGCCACCCTCTCCAAGAACCAACCCACTCAGGTGTTCGGCTCCATGGCACAAGGGATCAGCGGTGACCTATCCAGCATCGCGCCAAAACTGAATCAAGAGCAAGCAATTGAAGCTGCGATCTCCTCTCACCGCACGTTTACCGTCGGCAAAAAGTCGATTGAAAATAAAAACGCGAAACTGATGGTGAGATTGGATGAGAACCAAGTCGCCCAAGTGGTGTACCTGGTCGATTTCTTTATCGCGTCCTCTTTGCCAGAGCGCCCTTTCTACTTTATTGATGCCACGACTGGCGATGTCCTCCAAAAATGGAATGGGCTAAACCACGCTAAAGCATTAGGTACTGGCCCCGGTGGCAACCTCAAAACCACTCGATATGAATATGGCAGTGACTTCCCTAGCTTTCCTATCGACAAAACAGGCACGACGTGTAAGTTAGAAAATGATTCGGTTAAGACGGTCAACTTGAATCACGGAACATCTGGCAGTGCAGCCTACAGCTACAACTGTGCCGATGGAACCAACTACACCGATCATAAATACATTAACGGTGCTTACTCGCCTCTTAACGATGCGCACTACTTCGGTAATGTCGTATTTGATATGTACAAAGAGTGGATGAACACCTCGCCGTTAACCTTTCAGCTGACGATGCGTGTTCACTACAGCTCGAATTACGAGAATGCGTTTTGGAATGGCTCATCAATGACCTTTGGCGATGGTGGCAGCACATTCTATCCATTGGTCGATATTAACGTGAGTGCTCACGAAGTCAGCCACGGGTTCACAGAGCAGAACTCGGGGCTCGTTTACAGAAACATGTCGGGCGGTATTAATGAAGCCTTCTCCGATATTGCAGGTGAAGCGGCTGAATATTACTTGCGTGGCAATGTGGATTGGATTGTGGGTAGCGACATTTTCAAATCGGAAGGTGGCTTGCGCTACTTTGATCAACCATCAAAAGATGGCCGCTCGATTGATCATGCCTCTGAATACTACGATGGTTTGAATGTTCACTTGTCTAGCGGTGTTTATAACCGCGCCTTTTACCTTTTAGCGAACAAATCGGGTTGGAATGTACGTAAGGGCTTTGAAATATTCACAGTCGCAAACCAACTTTATTGGACGGCAAACAGTACCTTTGATGCTGGTGCGTGTGGCGTTGCGAAAGCCGCAGCAGACATGGGTTATGTGGTTGCCGATGTTGAAGATGCTTTTAACACGGTAGGCGTGAATGCAAGCTGTGGTGTCACACCGCCAACTGGCAATGTACTGACGAAAGGCACACCGATTGCGAACCTAAGCGGGAATCAATCATCAGAGAGCTTCTACACCTTCACTGTTGATTCTGCATCAAACGTGACAGTTTCAATGTCTGGCGGTTCAGGCGATGCCGACCTTTATGTGAAATCGGGAAGCAAGCCAACCACATCGAGTTACGACTGTCGCCCCTATCGCGCAGGCAACAATGAGCAGTGCAGTGTGAGCGCTCAACCGGGCGTGACTTATCATGTGTTACTGCGTGGGTACTCTAACTACTCAGGCCTAACATTGCGTTTAGATTGAGTTAGAACGAACCTCTCAAATATGGCGTATTAGTCAATGATGATGACTTCGTGGACGTGTACTAGACCTTAATGCAGAGCACGCCTTATGTAGATCGTCCGGGCGCAGGCGGAAATGCCGTTGCTTCGTTCGCCCCTGTCACGATTTCACCTACAGAATAATCGATTTGCACTGGTTATGGATTCTTATCTTGATCCCTAACCCGCTATTTGAAATAGCTTAAGCGTATATGCTGTAAGTAAATCTACTTTCGGTTTATACGCTTTTATCAGTTTGCACTTTGAGCTTTATCCTTCAAGGGAAGACAGTTCTAAGCGGATTACAATGAATAGTCAAACACGATAATGTCATCCAGTAACGGACGAAACACATCTTTCAGCACATCATGCTCTGGATGTGGAAGGTAGTTCTGACGGCCTTCTTCATCGGCGAACGTCATTAGCACCGAATGGGTATAACCTTGGTTTTTGTTTTCAGGGCTGTCATTTAGACCCCACTCGACTGAAGTTACGCCTTCCACCTTGCTTGGCATCGCTTCAAACAGCATCTTTAGTTTTTGAACCTCTGAAGCCTCTGCGTTTTCTTTAAGCTTAATCAGTAGAATATGACGAATCATTCCCGTTTCTTTTTGAGTCATTCCTTGTCCTTTTCGAATCATTCGCTTGCTCGTTTGGCATGCTTAACCAGCACCGAGTTGCGTTCTAAAGTTAGAGGAAAACAAAATGCCACACGTTACACACCATGCCAAGCATAGATAAATATAGTTTATAAAACTATTATTTATAAAACCATCCCAAAACGAAAAATGCTGCACCCAACGGCACAGCATTTATTATGACAATGACAAACACTGTTTAAACGTTAGTCACGACGACCTTTAAGCTGGATAGGTTGGTCTTTATCAAAATTCTTTTGGAATTTAATTCCACCTAAAGCGGCATCATTTCTTCCTTCTAATGTTAAGTCAGATTCTACACGCTCAGCCTTAATTTCTTCGCCTTTACTTACACGAGTGTCAGCATAGCTATTATCTGCAGCAAAAGCCGTGTTCATTGAGATAGTCATTAAACCTAATGCGATTAACGTCTTCATACATCACCTCTGGTATTTTTAATTCTTTGTTCGATAGATTTTAGTGTTTCTTTGTTGAGGTCACCTTAGCGCTGGAATGCTAACAACACGAGGAAAAGCAAGATTTACCAAACGGAAAATCAAGGAATTAGAGAAGTTCTGACGCTATGCTGTCTTATTGGTTTTGTACTGCCATTATGATATTGGAGTCGCATAATCTCTGTCGCCTACCACACAGAGATTGCTACCTATAAAGGGAATCATTTGGAGAGCCTGTGGACATCAACCTAGATATTCAGAATATCTTAGTCATCAAGCGTATGTATGAACTTCGTAATGTCAGTTTAGTGGCAGAATCATTAGGCAAAACGCCGGGCGCGATCAGTAAAAATTTAGCTAAACTCAAAAATCAACTCGATGACCCATTGTTCATTCAATCTAAACAGGGCTTTGAGCCCACATCGTTTGTTGAAGCAAACATGGCAAACTTCGACCAAATACTCGAGGGAGTTGAGGCGATAAAACACCAAGAATTTAGGCCTCAGACCTATAAAGGTGATGTCACCATCTACGCCAATACCCTACTCTGGGAACAATTCGGTGCAACACTCTATCTTGCTTTGACCAAAGAGGCTCCCAAAGCATCGTATTCATTTGTTAGATGGGGAACGAACACGAAAAACAGAATCATCGACGGAGAAGAAGCCATCTCTGTTCATTATTTCGATGAGACCCTACCACAATCCATTAGTCAAAATGAGGTTGGAAAAGGAAAAATCGTGTTCTTTGTTCGAGATGGTCACAAAGCGAAGAACTTCGAGGCACTTGTAAATTACCCGATCATTCTATTTAAAACACCCGGCTGGAATGACTATAGATATCCAATACTCGACCGCCTTAGAAAAGTGGGATTTAACGTCACCCCAAAAGTAGAAATTGACCATCCAGCTATGGTTCACGACATCATTTTAAAGTCGGACCATTTTGGAATCACACTCGATGGGAGTGTGCCAGAGGGATGTCGCAGTATTGACTTGCCGGAGAAACTCACTATCGACGTAAGCTATGTGATGAGTTGTCGTCGTTCGCAAAAAGACGCACCGATAAATCAATGGCTTCTCACTATTTTAAAGTCCGTCCTAAGCAGTAAGTAAACGTAGCTTTGCCTATACGTCTCTGATGCTTTTAATGAAAAGAAGGCTCCAACAGGAGCCTTTGTGATTGTGACTATTCGCTTATGTTTTTATTTTAAAATGCTTCTTCGAGCGTTTGTTCATTCTTTTTTCCTGCTTGTTTCTCGCTTACTTCTACCTCTTTCAAGCGCGCCGTAAAGTGTCTTAATACTAGCGGTTCATAGGTAAAGTCGAGCCCTTTCACTTTACCTGCGTTCTCTTTCACTTTTTCGAACGCTTCGATAATGAAATCCATGTGGGTTTGTGTGTACGTCGCGCGTGGAATGGTTAAGCGTAATAACTCCGCAGGGCATGGATGTTGCTCGCCCGTTGCAGGATCACGACCTTGCAGTAAAGAGCCAATCTCAACCGCTCTAATGCCGGCTACTTTGTACAGTTCACACGCCAAAGCATGTGCTGGGAACTGACCAGCAGGAATATGAGGTAGCAGTTTACCCGCATCGACAAACGCAGCGTGACCGCCTGCTTGTTGACATACGATGCCTATCGCTTCTAAGCCATCAACGAGGTATTGAACCTGACCGATGCGATACTCTAGCCAATCTTGACGCATGCCGTCATAAAGGCCAACTGCAAGGCGTTCCATTGCTCCGCCCTCTAAGCCACCATAGGTTGGGAAGCCTTCTTGCACGACACACAAAGTACGACATTCGGTGTACACATCCATAAAGGAGTCGTCTTTAAAGCACAACAAACCGCCCATTTGCACCATCGCGTCTTTCTTGGCCGACATGGCCAAACCATCCGCGTATTTGTAAGACTCACGTGTGATTTGTTCGATGGTCCAATCCTGATAACCCGCTTCACGTTGCTGAATGAAGTAAGCATTTTCAGCGTAGCGCGCAGAGTCCATGATCACTGGAATATCGTACTTCTGAGCGATTTCATAAACGGCTTTTAGGTTGGCGATAGACACTGGCTGTCCACCAGCAGAGTTACAAGTAATGGTACTCACAATGTAAGGAACGTTGGCAGCGCCCGCTTCTAAGATCGCCTCTTCCAATTTGACGATATCGAAGTTTCCTTTGAAGTCGGCATTCACTGAGGTATCAAACGCTTCTTTGGTATAAACGTTCTTCGCCACGCAGCAATTCACTTGAGTGTGGCCTTGCGTGGTATCGAAGAAGTAGTTCGACAAAGCGACCATTTTGCTGCGGTCGAGTCCCTTTTCCATTTCACGCTTCTTAATCAAAACAGGAATGTAAATCTGCTCTGCGCCACGCCCTTGGTGAGTAGGAATGGTCAGCTCATAGCCGAAGATATCTTTCACCGCATTCGACAGTGCATAGTAACTGCGACTGCCACTGTAGGCTTCGTCACCCATCAACATCGCTGCTTGCATACGTTGTGTGATTGAACCGGTACCGCTGTCGGTCAACAAATCGATGAACACGTCATCACTGTCGAGTAGAAACGGATTCATACCCGCTTCGACAATGGCTTGCTCACGATAAGCACGAGTTGTTCTTTTTACTGGCTCTACAACACGAATACGAAACGGTTCTGGTAGATGTTTGAAATTTTCCATAATAATACCTTTCAATACATTCCGATTTGGTCGAAATCTATTTTATTTAGATGTCACTAATCCTCACCATTAAATTATTAGTTCGTTATAAAGACACACATAAAATTAACAGTGAAAATAAACAAGTTAAATAATGACTTATTAATCAAACCTAAACAGAGGCTAAGATAATTAGCGAGAACGACAAAAAAGCGAATACCCTACACGGAATAATAAGTGCGACATTCATGCGTTCAAAGGGAATCAAAGCTGCTGATAAGGTAAACAAAGCGCGCTGCTTTGCTGGCGCGTGACGCCTAGAGGGTACTACTCTGAAGAAAGGTGGAACGAGAGCTGGTGATCTAATGTATACCAAGCTAACAAGGTTAGCCAAGTTGTTGATTGCCATTTCAGATACATGTTCACAATATATCCCTACGTTGAAATCAAGATGATCCGAAATATAAATATAGTGAAATTATTTTATAAATAAAGCTTAGAAAAGTATAAATGTGATCAATATTCAGAATGGTAATTAAATACGATAGCGTGTTATATAAACTGTGAATATCGTCAGCTTATATACTATTAGACTAGTTCAACGAGAACCTTAATAATAGCGGTTACTTTTGAATTAAACACTTATCCAATATAGGATGAAGGTCGCTGTTTTCTGGACACCTACTGAGCTAAAAAAGCCAAGCTCTGATGAGGCTCAAACCTCACCAGAACCGTATTGCAGACGCAGTCGTAAATTACTTCTTCTTAGTAACTTGTTTAATCGCCATTTCAGCTAACTTCGGTGTCGCGGCTTTCAGCGCACTAGGTGCCACCTTCTTACCGGCTTTTACCGCTTTATTAAGTTGCCCTTTAACCGACGTCCCTCTTTTCATTGCTTCAAAACGTTGGCGGTTTCTCTGCACGTTGTTTGCGTCAGCGATACGCTCGAGCAACGTTTGCCTTAATACATCTAAACCAAACTGCGCTTTTTCAGGAGCAATCGCCAGTGGCAATGCAATATCGGGTTGTAGCAGTGTTTGATTATATTCGAGCGCTTGAGCAATGATCTTCGCTTTCGCCGACGTTGGGCTATCTAAATCATACGGCGGTTGCCAATCGTCTACAGGCTTTAATCTATCTACTTGATTGACAACCGAGACAACTATCGGCTTCTTACGTGAGATGTTCTTCGGCTCTTCATAGAAAGCGTCAAACTTGCCCTTCAACTGTTTATCCAACTCACGAGCCGATTGATTGGCTTTAAGCACCCAAAGCACCACATCGGCTTGGGTCATCTCTTTCAGCATTAAGGCTTCGGTTTTAGGATTGCCACCAAGCCCTTGAAGATCAACAACGCGAACATCATTGTCATCGACAAACGCGTTGTAAACGGTTGAAGTATCGGTTGATGGCAGAACGTCGACCTCGGCAACAAGCTCTTGCTTAAGCGCATTAATGAGTGAGGATTTCCCAGAGCTTGTTTGCCCCACCAGCACAATTCGTACAGGCTCTAATTCAGGAGCAAAACATTGTTCATCAAGTTCAGAAACATCGGACGCTTTCAGTGCCTCATCTTCAATGCTGAATCGACCGCTATAGAGATCAATTGCGACCGCAGCTACTTCATCGAGTAAAGCTTGTTTGGCAGCATATTGCATGTCATCTACCACACCTTTAGTCATGGTAGATGTCGCTTGCTCTCGACCTAAATCAGAAATCACCTTGAGTGGATTCAAATATAGGTTTTTAAGGTGGTTACCCCAAATAGCCGCTTTGAAGATTTTCTGCCCTAGCTCACCATATTTGTCATAGGCTTCGTAGCCCGCTTTGATGTATGAAACCTTAAGATACTCAATGCCCGGAATGTGTTCTTTCACCACCAACTTGTAGCGGCGGCTAACCTCTTCAAATAACTTAAGCCCTTCAGGAATCGAAAAATCTAGCGATTTCTTATCAAACTTTTTGGCGACAAACTCAAGCACCTCTAAACCAGTTTGGTCGAGGTTACCCCACTCTATTTCGTTACTTAATTGCTGTCGCACATAGTGTTTTGAATCGTTCCAAATCAACAGCTCAGCTTGCGACCATTCATCGGATGCTTTGACCATCGCATCCTTTACTAACGCCTCATTGATGTCAGCACTCTTAGGCGATGATTCGGTTTCACCCTCTCTTTCTGGATTGGCAGACGTATTGCTATAAATGGGTTGACGAGAAGAACGGCTAGAAATGTATAAAGGAATGGTGAACACCAAGGTACTCATGGCAATGGCAATCGACATTTCCAACAGATAGCCGTATTTAACCGCCAAGAAAACACCAAAGCCCATCATGATAATGCTCGGGAAGATGGCCGAAATCAGAGCAATACCCCAGCGGCCGCTCGATAGGACGGCCAGTAATCTAAATAGGTTTCTAATTTTCTTCATAACCCGACGCCGCCTTTCCTTTTTTCAGGGATTCTTTGTAGATCTTCTGCATCTCTTGTTCAGACACTTCTTCACCTTTGTTCTT
Source organism: Vibrio sp. 14G-20 (assembly GCF_026241515.1). Taxonomy (GTDB): domain Bacteria; phylum Pseudomonadota; class Gammaproteobacteria; order Enterobacterales; family Vibrionaceae; genus Vibrio. Next base: position 141,957 of record NZ_JAPHPW010000013.1, on the reverse strand, counting down.
ATGATAGAAGTAAAAACAAGCCGCTCGACCTAAACCATAAGAGGTGCCGAAACTCATTGCCGCGGCAGCAACCGCGCCAACCGTTTGACCATAGACTGGAATCAGCTTTATCAACTGTCGAGTACCCAGTTTCATGCCATACTGCAAAGCGAAGCTGCTTCCTAAGGTGCCTATCAACTCACTGAAGACTCTCTTGTTCCATTCGACCCCATATTGGTTCGCCAAACTATGAAGCATTTTCGCTTGAATTGCAGGTACAGACACCAAACCAACACCCGGAATCAAGTCACTTGCCGCGGCACTTCCTGCATACCAAAGCACTTCGTTTTCTACTTGATCAAAGTTGGCTTCTTCTTGGGTGGAATGCTCTTTGTCTACCACCATCATGCCAATAACAGGAAGAATACTGGTCAGCTTTTCTAACAAGATGTCAAAGTTGTAATCCGCTTCGCTGTTAGGCATAGCGTTGTCATCGACTTCAAAATCGACCGCTACTGATTCAAACCCTTTACCCCAAACCTTTTCCACTTGGCTCGTGTTGAACTGAATTTGCCTTGCTCGGTCTGCTTCACTGGAAGACAACACCGCCGTATGAACAAGCAGCAAGTGTTTAATCTTCTTCTGTTTTTTAATCTGTTTTAGAGCCGCAAGCACAGCAGATTGTTCAGGCTCATCGGCTTTCATTACCACGACGAGCGCATTGCCCGCTTGACCGATCTCTTCCAGATCTTCTTTCGCATCATAACTCGCTTCACTTAAACCTCTGGTATCGAGAAAGCGCATCACGGGTTTGTCTTGCGGAAACTCATACGACATCGCCGTCATGGTACAAGGCGCAAAACCATTGCCCACTTCTACAGAAGAGTCGCCAGTGACCGCTTGAATAAACGATGACTTGCCCGCCCCTGTTTTGCCCAACAGCCACAATGTAGGAAGGTGTTTGCGCTGATATTCATGGGCCTGAGTGAGATCGGGGTTCTTGCTCGGGTTAATGAAGTCTTTTATTTGATCAAACATGGTTAGACTAACTCTCACTTGATGTTGAGATTCGGGTTGGTGACAAGGCGCGATGACTTATATAATCACATCATCGCATTTTACTTAAGTCTGTTCAGTGGCACTGTTTTACAATGCTTAAGCGCTTGTTTTTATGAGCCTGTTTTATATACGGTTCTATCACGTATTTAAGCATGCTCCAAGCTATTGAATGCTTGAAGCCGCAACAGTTTAGGCTGCCTATAAGTAATCTACATTTATCAATTAGAAGCTAGCAACAAATACAGAGAGCTCAAAGAGAAGTATGGAACAAATTTATTTAGCAGGCGGATGCTTGTGGGGTGTGCAAGAGTTCATCAAGTATGTGCCCGGTGTGATCAGCACAAAAGCAGGCCGCGCCAATGGTAGCTCCCAGCCAACAGAAGCCGAGGCATCAAAAAACGATGACACCCAAAACGCTTATGATGGCTACGCAGAGTGTGTGCAGATTGAGTTTGACCCGAGCATCATATCGGTCACGGTTCTGATGGAACATATGTTTGAAATCATCGACCCATACAGCGTAAATAAACAAGGTGTCGATGTGGGCGAAAAGTATCGCACCGGTGTTTACAGCACTGACGCTCAACACTTAGCGGAAGCCGTGCGCTACATTGCATCACGTGAAGACGCAGACCGAATCGCTCTAGAGGTTTTGCCATTAACCAAATACGTCGCCAGTGACGATATCCATCAGCATCACTTAAGCCACTTTCCTGAAGATCATCACTTATGTCATATCCCTTGGGATCTGCTGCATAAATACAAATCTTAGTTTGAGCTTCCAACCTAGCTTCTAAGATATTTAGCCTAGAATCTAGAACCTAAAAGCCCCAGAACGCTGACACGCTCTGGGGCTCGTTTTTATCGTTGCCAGTTAAAACTGACTTTATTCAGCGTTACTTCTTTGTGTTTTCAAGCACGTAATCTGGACCTGCTGTTTCAGCCGTTACCACTGCCAGTTTAGACACATCTGCACCTTCACCTTGGTAAGCATTCATGCCGTTTTCTACCGCTACTTTTGGTAGTTCTACCGAATAGCTTTCAATCAGCTCAGAATCCGTCACTTGACCCACGTAAGTTTCGTCTGTGTAAGTCGCACCCACTAATGGGAAGTCGTGAGTTGCACGCACACTTACAAACTCAGGTGATTGCGAGTTATCAACCACGTTGTGTTTGAACGCCACATCAACACCAGCATAAATGCCTTCCACTTCTGCGTTATCAAACAAACTTACACGGTGGCTTTGGTTGCCGTAAACAATGCCCCACTCAGTATCGACTAAAGAGTTATTCTCGATCGTGATGTTTTTCGGTGTCCACTGCTTGTTAAGCTCTTTGCCTTTCACCGATTGATCTAGCTGCTCACCATTCGCTACGTCGATGATGCCCGTGTTAATAACAATGCCGCCACGTAGGTCAGCGTTGCCTTCAATCAAGCCATCGCGGCCTCGAGTGTTTGCAATGTAGTTGTTACGAATCACATGGTCTTCATCGTAGATACGGACGCCGCCCGTTAGGCGCTTTCCATTACCAAGAATCATGTTGTTCTCAACCGTGTTGCCTTTTCCGTGACGCAGTGAAATAAGCGCTGTGCTTTGGAAAATAGTATTACCTGAGATCGTGTTGTCGCCCGACTTAATCGAGATAAGCTCACGCTCACCATCCATATCGATCATTAGGTTGTTCACGAACTTAGAACTTGAATCCCACTGTGAAGCTTTAGAATCACCAATACGGATCGCTTCCCAGCTGTTGCCGTTGTAACGAATCGCTTCTTTGATGTCGAATTCGTTGAACTGGTTAGGCTTTTGGTCCATGAAGATGTTATTTGCGATCAGGTGGTTGTCAGCTGTGTCATCTTTTTGTACACCAATCAAAGTGCCGCGTTTTTGCTTACCTTCGAAACGGTTGTTGATGACTTTGCCGTCTTTACCCCATAGAGAAACCCAAAGGTACTTTGGATACTCAGAACGACGCTCGTCTGGCTCGTACGTGTAATCGTGGTTGAAGTAGTAGAATGTTGAGTTTTGAAGCGTATTGCCATTACCCATCATACGAACTGCACCAAAGCGTTCGTTAGGACCACCTTCAGTAAATACCAAGCCATCAAGTGTGATGTCATCGCCTTTCAGTTCAAACTGAATCAAACCAGTGATCCAAGCAGAACCTGCTTGCTCAGCCTTGATAGTGATGTCATTCGCCGTAATCGTCACTTGACCTAAGTTCGCGTATTTACCGGCAGGGATCACCACTTCGTCGCCATCTTTTAGGTTTTCAAATTGTGCTTTAAGCGCGGCTACTTGCTCTTCTGATGCAACGTTTATTGTATTGCCATCCACCTCAGTTAAGCGGTCACTACTCAATAAGTAACTACGGTCGATTTCGCCAATAGCAGGCGTAGCTTGTTCAGCGACACTGACTACCGGTGCTGTTTTTTCTTGTGTTGTACAGCCTGTTGCAAAAGCGAGCGTGAACGCGCTAATAATGCTTACCGATAATAGTTTTTTGTTCATCGTACATCTCACGTTAAAGTTTGGATTATAAAAATGACGACCACCCATTTAGGTGGCCGTGATGTTATTTAGGATGCGTATTAAATTAGCCTTCGGCTGGAGTCACTTCGTCTTGTTGCTCGACTTTGTCATCGACTGCTTTAACAAGTAACAGACCAACAGAGAACACAATCAAGCCACACAGAACGAATACCATGCGTCCCCACATTGGGTTTGGCAGTACAAACATAGTCATTACGCCCACACCCGCTACCGCGATAAGTGAACCCAACATACGACGTTGCTTGTTATCCAGTTTCTTCTGTTCATTACTTTCAGCAACTAATGGTGTCGCTAGGTTGTTGAAGAACTTGTCTACGTCTTTCTCACGGTGCGCCGGTAATGGCTTGTAGAACAGCGTTGAAAGAACAAAGAAGCCAGCAGTAAATATGATGTGACCGATAAGACCGATAGCCACTTTCAGGTCAGACCATTCACGGCCTGTCAGTTCATTCAAACCGAACCAGTTTTGGATCATGTCCGCTGTGATAACGAAACCAACGAAGTAAGAAACCACACCACCTACAACTAGCGTGCCCCAACCTGCCCAATCCGGTGTTTTACGGATGAAGAAGCCACAGAATGCTGGAATCGTCATTGGGAAGCCGATCAATGCGCCCACGTACATCATGGTGTCGAAAAGGCTCAAACCTTTAAGAGAGTTGATGAACAGAGCAACCAAGATGATTGCAATACCGAAGAAGGTAGACGTTAGCTTAGAAACAACCATTAGCTCTTTCTCTGTCGCTTTAGGGCGAAGAATTGGCTCGTAGAAGTTCTTAACAAAAATACCTGAGTTACGGTTTAGACCAGAGTCCATTGAAGACATAGTCGCAGCAAACATAGCGGCAATCAGAAGGCCAACCATACCTGCAGGCATGTATTCTTGAACAAAGTAAAGGTAAGCGAAGTCAGCGGCTTTGCTGCCAGCTTCTGGGTAAGCAGCGGCTAAATCAACACCTTGACCAGCCATGAACCAAGAAGGCATGAACCAGATGATTGGACCAAGCGTCATCAGTACACAAGCAAGCAGTGCTGCTTTACGTGCGTTGTTTGAATCTTTCGCAGCAAGGTAACGGTAAGAGTTAAGCATGTTGTTGGTAATGCTGAACTGCTTTAAGAAGATGAACACAGCCCAGATGCTGAAGATGCTCATGTAGTTCAGGTTATCACCCGTAATGAATGAATCTGTTGGGAAGTCGTTAACGATCTGCGTAACGCCGCCACCGTGGTAAATAGCAACCACAGCACACGTCACCGTTACCGCCATGATGATAACCATCTGCATAAAGTCAGATGCGATTACCGCCCAAGAGCCGCCCGTTACTGACATCACCAATACAACCAGACCCGTTAGGACAATCGTCGTTGTCATATCAAAGCCGAAGATACCTGATGCGATGATCGCAAGGCCGTTCAACCAGATACCTGCAGAGATAACGCTGTTTGGCATGCCAGACCAAGTAAATACTTGCTCATTCACCTTACCAAAACGCATACGAATCGCTTCAATTACCGTCACAACGCGCAGTTGGCGGAACTTCGGAGCGAAGTAAAGGTAGTTCATTAGGTAACCGAATGCGTTCGCGATGAAGATAATCGCTACGGCAAAGCCATCGGTAAAGGCTTTACCTGCTGCACCAGTAAATGTCCAAGCACTGAACTGGGTCATAAATGCGGTTGCACCTACCATCCACCACAGCATATTACCTCCCCCACGGAAGTAATCACTTGTCGTACTTGTAAACGTTCGGAACATCCAGCCTATCGCAATTAAGAATAGGAAGTAGATGCCAACTATCAGGGTATTGAGTTCCATCGTTAGACCTTTTATTTATGTTTTTTTGTTGAGGTCACTATAGATAGATGGCAGTCATATTTGTACTACAATAATCCAAATGCGTGACATTGATCTTACAGTCTGACACTCAATTAATCATACAAGTGATCGAGTTCAAAGTTGCACCACCTAGGAGCGTAATTCCTCAAGTCAGTGCAGTTATCCGCACTAAATCTCGACCAAAATCCCGAAAAACATGAACAAAGTCTCTAAAAATCGAAGAATAATCGTTAAAAACTATTATTCGTCACGATCAAAGCTCAAAGATGAACAGCAAAAGTATCGTTAGATATAATTTATAAAAATGAATGAAACCAACACATTTGTAGTACAAATAAGATTGAGAATTTGCTTTTAAAAGTTCCCTATACTAGGCAGCCAATAATGAAAACTTGAAAACCACTATTAGATACTGACAGGGATACACGGAAGTGAAATGCTTTTAACACACCCGTTACACTTTCCCCGTCCAATAAAAAGGTGTCATTATGAAGAAATACGTTCCAATCTTAATTGCTCTTAGTACGGTATCTTCTATGAGCTATGCAGCAACACCACGTGAAGATGCTGTTGACTACTTACAGATGCGTAAAGGCGTGGCTTACCAAGTAAACCATTCAAAACCCTTCACTGGTCAATTTGAAGAGAAGTTCGATAACGGCCAAGTCGCGACCCAAGCTCAGTTTGCCGATGGCTTAGAACTTGGGCTAGAAACTAACTGGTATCCGAATGGCCAAGTCGCTTCTAAAGTGAATTACATAAAAGGTGAACTGCAAGGCAAAGCTGAAATCTGGTATCCAAACGGACAGAAAAAAGCAGAACTCAATTATAAAGACAATGAACTATCAGGCACCGCCTCTCGCTGGTATCCCAATGGGGAACAAAGCCTGACAGCTGAATACAGCGACGGACAAAAAGATGGATTGGTAACGGACTACTACCCGAACGGTAACAAGGCCAGCCAAGCGAAGTTTGATGAAGGTGAAGTTGCGAACGGAAAACTTACTCGCTGGAATACTAACGGTGACAAGGTTGAAGAACTGACCTTTAAAGACCACAAAGTCACCTCTAAACAGGTGTGGATGCCTACAGAAAGCTAAGCATCAAGAACTGCTCTCATAGAGCTCTTTGATATAGCTAAACGCCTGTTGCTAAAGTCTACAGCTACACGCCTGCAACTAAGCGACAAGAGAAGAGAAACGAACATTCATGTGATTAAGCGTGAATGTTCGTGGCTTTTTCACTTGCTCTTTTCGCTATCCCTTCCCCCATCACTTTCTTCCAACTTTACCTCTCCCCCTTCACTGCTATTTACGGCACTCCATCTAGTGATAAAACAATCATCAATAGTCATTGAAAATAATAAATATTTAACTTGCGCATAACCTTTCCATAAAATACTGTAAGCAAACGTTTCCGTTGCGAGTCAGATCTCAATTACCGACCTCGTAAGCTATCTACACGCAAATAAGAGAAACACGATTCCAAATACGTTGTTGAGTCATATTGTTTTGCTTTGGTGCCACCTATGAAAATTAAAACCTCCCTTTTTAGCCTCGCTTGCTTGTCGATTGTTTCTTTATTGATTGTTGTGTCATTCACAGAACTGGCCAATCTAAAGTTAATCAAACTTGAGAAAACGCTGATCAAAGTAAAGTCACTCGAAGTTTCGATGCTTCAACTGAATCGAACAGAACTAGAGTTTCTAATCACTCATGACAAAAGCCTCAAACCTGAATTCTCCAAAGAGTATTCACACTTCCAACAGTTGATGAATAACTTCTCTGTTTTACTTGAAGAGTCAGACATAGCGGTGCCTGAGTTAGAAAAGCTCAATCGAGAAGTGAAGCAATACAACAAAGACTTTTCCTTGATGGTAGACGCGATAGACCGCAACCCAGAAAAGGTCAGTGAACTGAAATCAGAAATGAAAATGCTATTTGAAGATATCATCTCTATATTCACCGGCGTTGAAGTCCGTTTAGAACAACAGGTCGAATCGATTCAACAAACCATTACCACGTTTATTGTGAGCTCAGTAATTGCCGTCACGGTATTACTGATGGCCTTATCTTTTGGGATCTCATCTCGTGCCGCAAAGAAGATAGCCTCATTAAACGCAACTATGTTGCTCGTCTCCCAACAACGTGACTTTACCGTCACAGCGGAAGACAGCGGCTCAGATGAAATTGCTGAGATTGCCAAGTCGTTTAACACCGTACTAGAAGACATTCGCCAACTTGTTGGTCAAGTGCAGGGGTCGATTCAGGAGCTGGGCAACATTTCTAACCAGTTGCAACACGACGGTATCGAAGTGGAAGGCGCGTTGAATAAGCAGCAACAACAAACAGAGAATATTGCGACCGCGATAAACCAGATGGGCAGCAATATCCAAAATATGGCTACCAATAGTGAAAACGCGTCATCAAATGCACAAACCAGCTTCGCCACCGCGAATGATGGCCTGAACGATGTAGCCTTCACCAGAGACACAATCAATACCCTTTCAACCGATCTCGTGAGCGCGAGTGAAGAAGTGAATCGTCTTTCTGTTCATTCCGAGAAGATCAATACCGTGCTAGAGGTGATTAAAGACATTGCTGAACAAACCAACCTACTCGCTTTGAATGCCGCCATTGAAGCAGCGCGCGCTGGAGAACAAGGTCGTGGTTTTGCGGTCGTCGCGGATGAGGTGAGAACTCTGGCAGGCAGAACACAGCTTTCAACCGAAGAGATATCAACCATTATTCAAGGGGTTCAAGACCAAACCCAAATGGTGGTTAACACGATTCAAAATTGTTGTGAGAAAGGGAATACCAGTGTCGACTCTTGTGAGAAGGCACATTCAAGAATCACATCGGTTATCGCAGATATGGAAACCATACTAAATAACAGTTTAGAGGTATCCAATGCCATGAAGGAGCAAAGTGAGGTCACATCAGAGATCATCGAAAACGTAGATGCCATCAAGCAACTGACAATGACGAATGTGAAAAGTGCTTCAAAAAACGCAGCTTCTGCAACTTCAGTAGTGGAACAAACAGACTCACTTGAACGTGCTGTCATCAACCTAAAAGCCTAGCTCTCAGGCCGAGACTTAAACGCTTATTGAGCCTCAAACTACTCTCTACTCAAATTTAAGATAAAAAAAACGCTCATGTTGCCTGTATCAACATGAGCGCAAGGGCAGATCTTCGACTACCATCTCCTACCTTTCTAAAGGAAAGCAGAAGTTATAATTAGAATAGTTGGGAGCAATAATCAAAATGCTTTCGCAAGCACTTCAACAATTTCTTCTTTGTCGCCGATTAAAACAAGGGGTAACTATTCGAACCCTGTTCATTCCTATCGGCTCATATTTATATAGCAGGCTATGTAACTGCCTTACCTACTACATTTCAAACCTTCTCTGCTTGAGCTTCAAATCACCTCAAGCAAATGCCTCATGCTCTTAAAAAAGTTGGTTTTAATCTATTTAGCTTCAAGACCATTCTTACTTATTCGGCTTCACACCGTCAGTTCGTGTAATCAACACAGCAAAGTTATGTGTTGCTACAGAAAGTTAGTAAATAATAATGTATTACAAATAAAAATGACATATAAAGATTAATTTTTTTGCTGTAGCGCACATTTATTGACGAACAAAACCCTTAAAAATCGTTATTGGCAAACAAATAAATCACCTAAAATCATCAACTTATCAGGTTTAACTAACTTTGTAACCCTTTGTAAATAGTGGTTTTATCCCTACAACACGATCCAATTCACAGATCATCACTCCTCGAATCGTTAGCATATTTGTATTATTTTAATTCAAAACAAAAGGCGTAAATATGAAAGCCCCTCGACTCCTACATCTTGCTGCTTGTATTGGTGCTATCACCTTCGGTTCTCAAGCTATAGCCGCTGAATTCGTTTTCCTCGATGAAGCAACATTAGAAGCGAACCGCACTCTTCTTCAGTCAGATAAAGCTTCTGATTCAATGAAAGATGCTTACACCAAGCTGATTGAAGAAGCAGAACTAGCAATGAACGATGGTCCTTTCAGCGTTGCTGATAAAGGCATGGTTCCACCAAGCGGCAGCAAAAACGATTACATGAGCATCAGCCCTTACTGGTGGCCTGATGAATCAAAAGAAGACGGGCTTCCGTGGGTACGCCATGACGGAAAAACCAACCCAGCATCAAAAACTGACGAAACTGACTCAAAACGTATTGGCCACTTCACCCGTTCTGTTCGCGCATTAGCGATCGCCTACTACTTTAGCCAAGACGAAAAATACGCTCAGCAAGGTATCGAATATGTAAGAACTTGGTTCTTCAATGAAGATACGAAGATGAACCCGAACGTGAACTACGGACAAGGTGTACCTGGCGTTGCTGAAGGTCGCCGCGGTGGAATCATCGATACCAGAACACTGACTGATCGTATGCTGGATTCAATCGCCATTCTGTCTCAATCACCAACGTGGACTGAGTCTGATGAAACGCAAATCACTCAGTGGTACAGCGAATACCTAGATTGGTTGATCATCGATGATTTATCTGGTGGCCCTAAAGGCGAAGCTTACGCAGAAAACAACCACGGCACTTGGTACGACTATCAAGTAGCAGGTGTTTCTTACTTTATTGGTAACGACGCACTGGCTAAGCAGATGGTTCAGAAAGGCAAAATGCGTATCGACACACAATTCGAGAAAGACGGCTCTCAGCCTCACGAAATCGAACGTACACGTGCTTATCACTACCACTACTTCAGCCTAGATCCATTGGTCGGTATGGCTCAGATCGGTGACAAAGTCGGTATCGACCTTTGGAACTACACAAACAAAAAAGGGGGCTCTTTAGACACAGGCATTCAGCTAATGGCTGACTACAACGACCTATCTAAAGAGTGGCCATACACACAAAAAGATGAACGTCGTCGCGTTGAACGAATGACTCCGCTTTACCTGAAAGCCGGTGTTGCTATGGAAAACCCTGAGTGGGTGAAACTGGCAACAGAGACTGATTTCAGCGAGTTCACGGTTAAGAAGAACCTAGCGGAAGTTTGGGCTCAACGAGACGTAGAGCTGCTTTACCCACAACTTTAATCCCAATACGACAAGGGGCTCAATGTCAGTCCCTTAAACAACCATTTTTTATTTAGATACAGTGGAAACAATAAAATGATAAAAAACAATAAGATTACTTTAGCGATCGTAGCAACTCTTTTTGCTGGCAGTGTTTCTGCCGCTTCACTTGACGCACGCCAAGAGTACAAACATGGTTCTGAAGACTGGGCAAGCCGTATCAAAATGAGCGGTTCTGTAGACAACCACTTCTTTGGCGCTGAAATGAAGCAAAAAGGTAAGCCTTTCTCTGAGTGGGAAGCAGCGGACAACGAGTTTGAATACGGCTACAAATTCAAAATCAGCGATCACTGGTTAATCCAACCAAGTATGCCAGTAACATTTGGTTCTGATAGCGTAACCTACAAACCACAAGTACGTGTTCAATACTCTTTCGATTCAGGTGTAAAAGCGAAGCTTCGCTACCGTCACGAGTTCCGTGACTACACCTCTGATTCTTCAAACGACAACAAGAACCGCAGTAAAGTAACAGGTAACATCGATTACAACTGGAATGCTTGGCAGTTCGGCTTCGAAGCTAACTACGCAGAAGACTTCATTGATAATGAGTGGACTGGCGGCGGCGGTGCTGACAACGAGTGGGATTACAACCTTAAAGTGGGTTACAAAGAGGCTGACTGGAGCTGGCGTCCATACGTTGAGTTCGGTAACGTTCAAGACAGCCGTGACCGTCAACTGCGTAGCCGTGTAGGTATCACTTACAGCTTCTAAGCAGTAGGCTACATGAAAAATCTAAGATAATTACTGTCCTAATTTTCTAAGACCTAAACAAAAGCCAGCTTAATCGCTGGCTTTTTTATGTTTTCAAATCAGGTCATTCACCATGATTCGAATACGCTAAACGACTGCCCTAGTGACTGATCCGATATAAAAAGGAAAGTGTCACTTCATCGTTAGGCACTACTCGCTTCTGCTGAGCTAACAACAATTCTGCTGTTGAGACTGCATCCGCTAACGCATTGTGGCTGTTGTACTCGGGAAGCCCATACCTGTGTCGCGTACCCGCTAGAGTTAAATCCACTTCTTCATGGTTGCTGATCGCTTTCTCCATACTCTTCTCAATACATAATGTATCTAGCCAAAGTAAAGGCAACTGCCTTAAGCCATAACATCTTAATAGATACTGGCTAATGAACTTCTCTTCGACCACACAAGCGTGCGCGACGATGATCTTACCTTTCGCTGCTTCGAAAAAAGTGAGCATCGCATCATGAATGGATGCGCCCTCTTCCAACATCTGTGGTGTTATGTGGTTAATCACCGCGGTTTCAGCGTTGATCTGAGAATCATTGTTCAGATAGATATGCTTGGCCGACGCTAAGTCTATTCGCCCTTTGACCACATCGACCCAACCCATGGACAAGATAAGATCTTGCTCACTGTCTAAGCCTGTGGTTTCAAGATCCAACACGATATAGTCGCTGTCTTTGGCCAAGTCCGTCATTTCAGGGCAAGGTTGTTCAACAAGATCGTGTAACGCTTCTGGCAACTTAACCGTATTCAAATACTGCTTACGCTTACGTTTAATTCGTTCAAGCGGGTGAAAGTAGTTCAACAAAGCTTTCATTAACGCGCTCCGAAACGAATTTTCGCCGCTTCTTGAAGGTCAGCAATGATCCTAAAGGCATCTTTCAAGTGCTTACGTTCAAAGCTGCCAAAACTGTCTGGGTTGATGTTGTTGTCTGGCACTTCACCATTCTTGAGGGCTTCGAGCTGATGGCCGAAACGGAAAGACAGAATGAACTGATACGCACCAAGGATGTTCTTGAACGCGTCATCACTCAACATGCCTTTTTCATTGGCTGCAGCAAAGCGTTCATCGGTTGCTGACAAATCACATTCCACCGCTAATCCGTAAATACGCGCAAGATCGATAATCAAGTTGATGGCGTACTTCTTCACATTGAGTGTTTTCTTATTCTCACCCGACTTCTCGAGTACCAAGCTATTGAAGATGCCCAGTGGTGGGTTGGTGTTCACCGCGTCTTTCACTAGCGTGCTTAAAAACTCACGGTTACCGCGAATATTACTATGCAATTCATCACGAAGAATGCCTTCGTACTCACTGTTGCCATAGATAGTACGAATTTCTAGGAACACACTAATGTTAAGCAAGCGTTCGTACTCTGGGTTAGCTACCCACTTCTTGTAGTAATGCTTCCAAACGCTGAGTGGCTGACACCATTTTGGCGTCGCGGCCATAAATTTGCCTGGACATAATGGGTAGTCACAGCTTGCTAAGCCGTTGGTCACCATCATCGCTAAGTGTTTGAAGTAAATACGGTCACTGTCTGTTGCATCGTCGGCCAGTACAATCGCGCTGTCTTGATCCGACAACATGTGGACTTCGTTACGCGCGTGCGATCCCGCTACGATCCAAGAGAAATCACACGGCGGTGGGCCTAACTTATCAATCGCTATCTGAATCAACCGGCGAGTGTAGGCGTCCATAATCATGGTCATTACTTTGCCAACGGTTTCAGGGGCAACCTTGCCTTCCACCAGCGCTTCAAAAATAGCTTGGCGCTCTGAAGTGAAAGAAGACATAGTTTTCACGCTGCCCGCGTATTTAATCTTCTCAATCAAGAAAATCGCTTGAACACGGTGGTTTTGAACCAAATGAGACGTAGTAAGAAGACCAACGACTTTATTCTCTTTCACAACGGGTAAGTTACGGATATTGAATTGCATCATGATAGACGCAGCATGCAGCACGAGATCATCCGGTTTTACCGTAAGTGGAGAGTGCGTCATTACCTCAGAGATCAGGCTATCGGTACTGACACCATGGGCGATCACTCGCTTGGTCATGTCTCGGTCGGTGATCAAACCAACAATGGTTTCACCTTCATAGATCACAGCACATGGCGAGCGTTGATGAAGCATTTCAACCGCAACTGATTGGATGCTTTGCTCAGACTTAACAATCGCCACCTGCCCGCTGGCCACTTCCTCAACCTTACGAATGAACAAGCCTTTCTCTTTATTTGACCAGACCACGTCCAGAGCCGATTTTAAGCGAACCTGCGCCTGTGAAGCAAAGTGTTCAGCGCAACTTGGAAAAGCTTTGAAAAGCGTTTGAAGTGCTGAGTGTGGAATCACATAAAGCAAGGTGTTCTCGATTGCGACAGCTCTATAGCCTTTTTCGTCGTTGACTTCAGAATCTAAGAACGTAAAGCCGAACAAATCTTCACTGCCTAGACGAGCACGAAGCACACCATCCGATTTTCGTTGCTCCATAGAGCCCGTTCGAATGATATAGAGCGATTTTTCCTTCCCCGACTCACACAAATCAACCACATCTCCCTTGCCGAGATAGGTAATTTGCACGTTAGAGGCAAGTTCGCGAAGTGCTTCTTTAGGGATCTTATCGAATGGGTCGATTTGACCTATGAATTGAAGAATATTTGGCAGTAGAGACTGGGGCATAATCACACTCACAATAATTTAATTAGTATTATTATATAATTTAAAATACTGGTTGCTAGTGCTTTTAACGAAACAGCAAATAATAGATTAAATATTGGACATCAATCAGGTTTTCATCAAATTTGGATGCAAAAAAAGCACGTATCAAACGTGCTTTTTGGGAGGTCACTGCTGAAATTAGCTCTTGAACAACCGTAATTTTAACTTTGACTATCCTAGTTTTACCAGAATGACCTCTCGTCAATAATGCAAAACTATCAAAGCTAAAATAACAATAAAAACAATTAGCTAGCGGCTGGTAGCCTGTGGTTTGTTTCCAATAAATGACTTGCTGACGCATGGCGCGCTTTGTCACTATTACCTGCCATGATTGCTTCATAAATCTGGCGGTGTTCGTTAATACAAGTACTTCCCTCTTCAGAAGAGTGAGAAATAAAGTTAACAAACATCGTGGTTAAGATGTTACCAAATGGAAGGTAGAAGTCGTTACCTGTTGCATTGAAGATCAAACTATGGAATTTCATATCAATATCTAACCAACGTTCTTGATCAAGAGTTTCTTCGTTAGAGATTTCTACCATTTGTTGGAAAATACCCGATAGTTCAATGCGTTGTTCCGCACTCGCGAACTGAGCGGCTAAAGCACACGCTTCTGGTTCAATCGCTCGGCGTAAGCCCAAAAACTGATGACAGAATTGGTCTGTATCGGCCAAACCGTCCATCCATTCGATCAATTGTGGATCTAAGAAGTTCCAGTACGCACGGTCAACAACGCGAGTACCAATCTTGGGGCGAGATTCTAATAGGCCTTTTGAAGTCAGAAGCTTAACGGCTTCTCTTAATGCTGTTCTACTGATACCAAATTGCTCACACAGAGCCATTTCACCAGGGATAATAGAACCTTGAGGCAAATTGCCCGACAAAATACCACGGGCGATTTCACGTGCAACTTGCACATGAAGGCTTCGCTTAGAGCCTGAAATAGAATTGAAAGAGCCAGCCATGTGTCTACTTACTTATTAGATATGTATTATTTAACCCGGACTATAGCACTGATTTATATCTGCACCAACTCAGTATAAGAATAACGTGAGGTCACTCCTGATATACTCTAGAGCAATATTTCACTCACCCAACACCTATTAAGCACATAAAACCCCTCCTGCCCATTAATTCATACAAATAGTTCTTATTTACACTTTTTGAGTATGCGTGAACTCACAAAACCACTCTTACTCTCACTATTTCTGTCATTAATGATCGGTTTTGAGATGAACATCCTTGAATACAGCAAGTGTTATTGTATGATTTATTGACGCAAATAATCTACAATATAGGCGACTCTGATGTTTAACGATTTAAAAGGCAAACGCATTCTAATTACTGGCTCGACCGCTGGTATGGGCTTAGCTACCGCACGTATTTTTGCAAAGTACGGTGCAAAGATTGGCATCAATAGTCGTGCTTTTAGCCCAAAAGTCGATGACGTTATTACGGAACTCACTGCACTGGGTGGCGATGTTGCATTTTTTCCTGCAAACCTAATGGACACATTAGAGTGCGAAAGGTTGGTCAAAGAGTTCACTGACCATTTTGGTGGCATGGATGTATTGATCAACAACGCAGGTGGCCTTGGTGGTCGCGCCAACCTAGAAAATATCGATGATGAATTTTATGAGCGCGTAATGAACCTCAATGTTCGTTCTGCACTGATGACAACCAAGTTCTCTATCCCCCACTTACGCGCTTCTGCTGTTGAGTCGGGGCAAACATCGTGTGTTATCAGCACGGGTTCGATTGCTGCTCGCGAAGGTGGCGGTGTGGGTGCTGGCATCTATGCAGCTTCAAAAGCGTGGTTACACGACATTCACCGTAACTGGGTGAAAGAGTTTGCGAAAGACAATATCCGTTTCAACATTGTTTCTCCTGGCACTATCGATACTGCATTTCACGATGGTAAAAGCGACGAGCTGAAATCGAACATTGCTAGCAACATCCCAATGGGACGCTTTGGTAATATTGATGAAGTTGCCCCTTCATTTGCTTTCTTTGCATCGCACGCTTGCAGCGGTTACATCACAGGTCAAATCCTAGATGTTAACGGCGGACAAATCACACCTTAGTTAGCTGGTTTGTATAAGCTCACTCAGCGATTTAAGTTCGCCACACTATATAAAGTCAACAGACCCTAGTAGATGAGGGAAAACCTCACACTAAATTCGACGTATACACTGACATTAAACGCCAGATTCGTCTGGTTTTTTTTTGTTTTTAAAGTTTCAATTTCAGGTGGTTTAAATGTCAATATTTACATTGGTGGAAGATTCAAGCCGCCGAATTCATGTTCAAGTGGCGAGGCAAATTGCTCGCAAGATCTTGTCAGGCGAGTTAGAAGAAAATCAAAAGTTACCCAGCGAAATGGAGTTGTGCGATATCTTTGGCGTGAGCAGAACTGCCCTTCGAGAATCAACCAAGTTACTTTCGGCAAAAGGATTGATCGAGTCAAAGCCGAAAGTGGGCACTCGAATCAAACCAAGAACGCAGTGGCACTTCTTAGACCCGCAATTGCTATACTGGATTCAAGACTTAGAAGATACCAAGCCTTTCTTGTCTCAATTCTTAGGCTTAAGAAAAGCGATTGACCCGGAAGCGTGCGCACTGGCCGCAACCAACGCAACTGTCGAGCAGCGCAAAGAGCTTTCAATTCTTTTCCAAAAGATGACCATTGCAGCAAACAACTTTGATTATGAAGAGTGGACAGCTAACGATCACCTGTTTCATCAAACGATTTTCCTATCAACAGGTAATCAGTTCTACATTCCGTTTGCTAACATTTTATCGACGATTTTCAAGCAATTTATCGACCATTCAGCCGAAGGCGGTCGCTTCTGTTTGGAAGAACACAAAGCGATTTACGACGCGATAATGTCAGGAAATGCCAAGCAAGCTCGTATTGCTTCTCAAGCTTTGCTAGACGATGAGAACCAAAAGCTGTCTCGGGTTGAACTCGCCATGGCATAACCAAGATCTACCAACTGACACGTGTATCTCAATACACGAGTCAGTCACATTTTAGCGTCCAATTTTTTACTATCCATACCGTAGTGTTTAATCTTTAAACCTTGAAGTCGGGTCATCTCAAAGAAAGCTCACGGTTATACACATAAGGTGTTGTTTGTGTCTTCGCAATCGTACGTAAGGAAAAACTTCTCTCTCGCCTGGCCCCTCGCCTTAAACGCATTACTGATGCAGTCGATGTTGATGATCGACACACTATTGGTTTCTCCGCTTGGTGAAATCCCTTTAGCTGCAATGGGGATTGCGACGACTATCGTTGCTTTTGTGCTAGGAATTCAAATGGCGCTGGCAAACGGCACTCAGCTAGTATTAAGCCGCGCTGTGGGCTCTGGCATCGCCGCGTCATTATCTAAAGCATTTTGGGCAGGGTTATTTATCAACCTTGGCGTTGCAACACTGTTTTGGCTTCTACTTACTTTTTTCGAACAACCCTTGATTCAAGCATTAACAGATGACACTTCCCTTCATTCAGAAATCAGCCGCTATCTAGATATCTCTAAATACATCGTCATTTTTACAGCATTGACGCAAGTGATCATTGCTTTATTTAATGCGCTAGGCAGAACCAAAGTCCCATTCAAAGGTTACTTAATTGAACTGCCTATCAATGCTGTACTCTCGTATGTACTGATTCATGGTTTCTCAAACTTTGAAGGCATTGGCGTGCAAGGTGCAGCACTTGGTAGTGTCATCGCCATCACAGTTCGTCTTGTGTATTTGATTCTGTGTGTGCATTACGATTCGTCTGTGTCACTGAAGCTGGATACTGAAAAGTCTGAGTTCATTACCAACATCCGCCGTCACTTTATTGAGATATTCCCTGTCGCTGCGAATGTGACCATGCTTTCGATTGGTGCGACGATCTATCAGTTGTTGTACTCACAACTCAATATCAATGCTTACGTGGCGATTACCTTGGTGATGCCGTGGATCCGTGCCGGCACTCAATTCATTACTGCTTGGGCTCATTCCTCAGCGATTACTATCAGCCAAGCGATCGGTTCGAAAAAAATGGATGACCTGACCAAAAACGTTGATACCAGTATTGATGTTGCAGTTGGCATCTCTGTGGTTTGTGCGGTGTTGTTTGCAGGCTTAAGTTTGGTGATTGGCGATATTTACTCAGAGCTTGACGCCTCTACTTATCAAGCTTTGGCTGTTATTGCCCCACTCTACATCTTTTTGCCAATCGTTCGTGGTTACAACACCGTTCACGGTCACGTATTAAGAGCACTCGGTAAAACCACTGACGTATTCAAAATCAACTTTACTGGCCAGTGGGTCATTTCAATCCCACTGTGTGCATTGATTATCTTTGGCTTAGACGGCTCTATCTTTTGGGCATTTGCTATCCAACCATTTGAAGAGATAGTCAAAGCCTTCCCATTCCGTCACTTGGCACGCAAATCTCTTAAAGAGTTTGATGCCAGTAAAGCTAAAAAGTTGATGTATGACTAAACTCGGTATCGAGTTGTCATACTAAAATCTTTCTACTCTTTCTGATTACAACCTTGCCTTTTGACAAAGTTGTATTGTTTTTAGCCGTACGTTTTATTGGTTGGCTTCAATCCACTCTCGCTGATACCCAGCTCATATAAAAAAGACCACTCAACATTCGGTTAAGTGGTCTTCGAAAACATTTGGCTGTGTTTAAGCTAGCCTACTGGTTACGCTAGGTATTATTTACCGTTCAACTTAAGTGCAGAGAAAGTCACACTGTTGTAATCGCCATTCTTTTTATCAACAGCGAAATCACCCGTACCCCCACAACCAGGGCCCCATACAGGGTGAGAATCGCTCACGCTACATTGGCCGTATGCGCCCGCTTTGTAATAGAAATCATCTTCAGCATAACCCGTTGGTGAGTCAAGCTCATCAATGCCCTTGCTTAGGTCAATTTCATACTTAACCGTATCGTGACGCTCTGTTTCAAACGTTAGGTACATCATGGTGCCTTTTACTTCCACTTTGTAGCTAAACTCTTCACCAAGAGCAATCCCCGCGTCACCCGGTTCTGCTGGGTTTTCCCAAGTGTTGCCCCAAACAGGATAAGCGATGTCGGCACGGTTAGGATCTTTCTTCTCTAGGTTACGTTCATAGTTCCAAAATACTGAGCCCATTTCTTGGCCCGGAAACTTCTTGTAGAAGATCTTCAGTGGTTCATTACCGTGGCCGTAACCTGTTTTTGCTTTGATCAAAGCATCATGTTTCTTCGCGTGTATCTGACCAACAACTACCGAGTGAGCCGGGTACTTTTCTGGGTACTTAGCATTAATCGCAACGTGATTCACTTTTAGTGTTGCTTCCAGTGTTCCGCCAACCGCACTGTACTCGCTTGCATCTGGGTGGCTAGATAATGCCCACTGGTTGCCTTTGTCGGCCGTATCGATTGAGAAATCCGCGCCGCGTGGCATCTGGCGTAACTCAGAGCGCGCGTTTTTCGAGTTTTTCGTCGTAATCGCTTGGTTCTGAACTTCAAATACAAGGTTACCGTCTTTATCGAGATGGAAGAAATCACTATGTGAGTAGCTCATCATAGCGACCCCTTCTATTTCATCAACACGACCATCTTCATTAATATCCGAAGGAATCGTTATTTTCCAATTACGCATATCAAACTTATCAGCAGGCACTGGATCAGAAACACCGTTATTTGCAAAAGTAACCATTGGCACAGTCGCTAATAACGCCACTGCTAATATGTTTTTCTTAAACATGACTCATCCTTTATTGTTAACAAATACCAAGTAACACTCTCAGTATAAAAGCTACGTACAAACACCAATTCGTAATAATGACTATTTATTCGACCTAAAAAGAAACAATACAAAAACAAACAACTAACATAACTACAATGACAGTTTTAAAATAGCTAACCTTGAATTTACTGTGTAAGTGATCACACCCATAAACCAACTCTGTAACTTGTATGCCATTAATAGTTATAAATCGAATTATTTGTCTTATTTTAACACATAGATATCAACTAACTTACGACGTTTATAAATATGAGATCTAAGTCATTATCGATTTAGAAAACAGCGTGATAATTGGGATATTCATAGCATTTAGCTATATATTTGGGCGATTATTCAGAAGTTTTTGATAGATCTCACAGAAATTTCACCCGGTAATTAATATCATATTTGTCATACATTAATTTAATACCATGTAAGGTATTGATTTGTGAGCCATGGGTACATTGGATGTATCCAAAATAAAAAATAATAGTGAGACAAAGGTATGAATTCTGTTACAAAAATTGCTGCAGCTGTTGCATGTACTCTTTTAGCGGGCACTGCTACTGGTGCAACACTTGATTACCGTTATGAGTATCGTGCAGCGACTGATTATACAAAAACCAATGGCGATGAAGCTCACGTCGACGCTCGCCACCAGCACCGTGTAAAACTAGGTCATAGTTTCAAACTGTCAGATAAGTGGAAGCACTCAACTGGCCTTGAAGTTAAATTCCATACTGACGATTCTTACTACGACGCAGATTCTGGCGAAGTTAAATCAGCGAACAGTAGAAGCTTCTATGATGGCAATTGGTACATCTACGGCATGGAAGTCGAAAATACCGCAACTTATAAGGTTGATAACAACTGGTACCTACAAGTTGGTATGCCAATCGCTTGGGACTGGGATGAGCCGAACTACAACGACGGCGACTGGAAGATGAAGAAGGTTACGTTCAAGCCTCAGTTCCGTGTTGGCTATAAAGCAGATATGGGCTTAACGACTGCCATCCGTTACCGTCACGAGTATGCTGATTTCCGTAACCACAACCAATTTGGTGACAAAGATTCAGAGACTGGTGAGCGTTTAGAATCAGCACAGAAATCAAAAATCACACTAACGGGTTCTTACAAAGTTGAATCTCTACCGAAGCTTGGTCTTTCTTACGAAGCAAACTACGTGAAATCTTTGGATAACGTACTGCTTTACAACAGCGATGACTGGGAATGGGATGCTGGCTTAAAAGTAAACTACAAGTTCGGCTCTTGGAAACCTTTTGCTGAGATCTGGTCTTCTGATATCAGTTCATCTTCTAAAGATCGCGAAGCAAAATACCGTGTTGGCGTTGCTTACTCATTCTAATAATAAAATAGTCACATTATAGAATAGCCCTCTCCTCTTGAAAATTTTTGGGGCATATTTTAAGCACTTTATTTTAAATAAAAGGATGTTCTAATTAACGTTAGTTTCATCCTTATAAATACTTAAAGACTATTCATTATTTATCTCTCATATGGTTTACATATGGATTTAATATCATAAAGAGAATATTTTATGCAAATTTCTAAAGTCGCTACTGCTGTCGCCCTTTCGACAGGTTTATTATTTGGTTGTAACAGTGATGGTTTACCTATCCCAACAGAACCTACTCCCGATCCTGGTACTCCTACTTTAACTGCGGGTTACTGGCAAATTAGTGATAGTAACTCTAGCTCAATATCTGCGTCATCAAACGCAGACCTTCCAAATGTGTATGTTTTCCAAGAAGACGGCAACCATAAATACTATGACGACGATGACAACTTAGGCACATACACAATTAAAGATGCAAGTGCATCTACAAATAATTATGATGAAGAAGCAGGTACCGTTTCTTTTACTTACTATGAAACAGGATCATCCACTCTTGAAATTTTGGATGGTGTTTTCACCCTAGATGATTCGGGCGCTCTGATAGTTACTGATAATTCTTCAGGAATCAATTACTCTGGTTCAGATCAAACTGAGGTCGAAGGCGTGCAAGATGCTGTCACTGACGCCAATGACCTAGTTGGTATTAACGGCTACGTTCAAATTTTAGATACAAACCATAATGGTAGTAAAACTGACTCAGGAGAGTTACGTTTAAAATTGTCTGACAGTAGTACAGGTGCAACTGTAGATACTATTGCATCAGGAAAAATGACTGTAGACCTAATCTACCAAGTGGACGAAGATACGACACAAGAAGAAAATACCTCAGGTAATAACGCATACATTAGTCTCTTTGCTTCAGGTACATCAAATATCAACCTGCACGGTGAAGTCATTTTCAACGCTGGGGAAATTTTCTACCGTTCTACGGAGGTTGAAGATGGTAAACCTCAAATTTCTGATGAGCCTGTTGGTACTTACACTTTAGGCGAAGACCTAGCTGTTGAAATCAGTTGGACTGACGGTTACTACAGTTTCACAGTGAATGACAACGTATACGACAATGATGGAAACGGTTTTGAATCTTTTGATAAAGCTGCAGTTACTGTCATATCATTAAAGCTTGGTGATACTTCAAACACAACGCATTACGAAATGATCGCGGATAACTTTAAAGTTTACTCACACGACACGACTACTGACGAGTTAGTATTTGAAGATGATTTTAATGGTTACCCTAATGGTCACTCTTTATCAGGTAACCCTTATAATAGCGCCACAGCTGAAGCAACTGTTATTGTTGACGGTGACAGCACTGAACCAGACCCTGAGCCGGGAGAAGTGACAGACAACTTCGATTCTTATACTGTAGGTACGCAGATTGATGTGGCTAACCCTGCATACAAGACAAAAAATGTTGCTGGTGATAAGTCAACTAGTGCCGCTATCAGCGACGATTTTGCCAAGTCGGGAAGCAACTCTCTGCGCCTAGAAGACAACGATTCTGGTACGAAACCGGCAGTAGGTCGCGAGTTTGCCGACGGTGCAGCTACTACTGGTTCTGTTTCTACATCTGTATATATCCCCTCAGCAGGTTATGATGCTGCGACATATGTTTTCTTAGGTTCTAATTCAGACGGTTCATCTGGAGGGCGCTATACTGAAGTGGTGTTTACATCTAGTATGATTAAATTCCGCAACGAAACAGGAAGCCAAGTTGACCTTGCTTCATACTCTAAAGACACATGGGTAGATTTGACCATTTCATGGGAAGGTACAGACATTACCGTCAATGTTGATGGCACAGACTACACTGGGTTAAAGGCTCAAAACTCACTTGATCCAGATAAAGAAACTCCAACTCCTACCGCTCTTACGTTGTATGTTGGTGACAACAGTTCTGTCGCTACATACAGCTACTTCGACAACCTAGATTCAGACTTGTTCTAGCTCTCACTAGAAAAGCTAGGCTCGATTGCTAAATAAAATAAATCCCTATCAACATATTTGATAGGGATTTTTTATTCCTAGCTCAAGAATAAAAAGCAGATTGGCGATTCAGTTAGGCTCTCTGACTCAGCGGAACTTTACTTCATCATTGAATAAGCACCGATGCCACAAGTAAGGAATCGTCGCTGCCTTCCTACTTATTTAGCCCTATCAACGCCCTGTATCTATCATATATAGATAAAAACCCTCAGTTCTATACCCAGCCCACAAATTATTATTCAGCGCCACCGTACCATTACAATCAGAGCATTTACGGCCTGCAAGCAATTAACGCTAAAGCGTATACCCTTAAGCTGTTAGAGTCGTTTGATTATCGACTTGAACCTGCCTATGTATTTCATAGAGCATAAGAGCAAATTGAGTGATGGCCAACCCTACCCTTCTAATTTTGAACGAGTTAGAGCACTATTTATGGCTATTGCTAGGAGCCTTGCTCAACAACCCAAGAGTGGCGTTTCAAGAACAGTACGGGAGTAGTCAGCCGAGCTAACGCTTATTAGTAGACCGCGCACAATAATACGTTCGTACATTGGCAAAGCCTTGAGAACGGAGTCAAAGTTTTCGAGCTATGATAATTCCGATAAACATAACGACATTATTTGGGTTTGAATACTCGACAAGTTGACCTACCAATAGCTGAGATTAATCATGAGCGAGGTTAATGGTGATCGGCGCTTGAGGGTTAGTACAAACCACCTAGCAATAGTGACTGAAACGTATAATGATTAAAGCTAAATGAGCTTGATGATAATGTCCTAAACTCTGTGTAACTGTTCGCTAGCATCCCTACTTTTAATCAATAAAATCATAACTTTAAAACCAAACAATAGGCACAAAAAAGCCTCCAAACCAAAGGCTGGAGGCTATTGCGATATCTTTAATATTAAGTGTTATTCGGTTAGATTACTTTTTGTATTGATCATGCGATACGTCTAACTGGTAGAAAGTCGCTTGTGAGTAATCGTCTAGGTCGCCGCTGATGTTTTGGTTGTAAACACCGGCTTTGAAGTACATGTACTTACCACCTGCGTCGTAGCCGCTTTCGCTCATATCAACGACTTGTACAACGTCATCTTTGCCTTCACGCATTAAGCTAACAGTCATCGTGTTGCCTTTAACGTCAATGCGGTAGCTGAATACTTCGCCAAGCGCGATACCATCTTCACCCACTTCAGCCGTCATATCGCCCACTAGAGGGTAGAAATCCTCTTTTGTTGCGTCTTGGCTTTCATGTGCAAAGTAAACTGCGCCCGTTGCTTGGTTTGGCAATTTACGGTAGTACAAACGAATCGGCTCATCGTTTTGATCGTGAATCTGACCAATGATAAAACGACCTACTTCGTTCGCATTACCTGTCGTTGTTGCGTGATCGATTTTCAACGTCGCTTCTAGAACACCATCGATACCCGCTGCCGCTTCTAAATCTGATTCAGGTGCGCTTGAGAATACCCAGTTGTTCTTGTTAACACCTTTCGTGCTGATAGACTGGTCACCACGACGCATCATTTCACGAAGTTCTGTACGCGCATACTTAGTGTTTTTAGATGTACGTACACCTTTCACGTAAGCCTTGAATACTAGGCCACCATCGTCCGCTGTGTAGAAGATTTCAGGGTGTTGGTAACCGTTTGCAAGGTTCCACTCAGAAACATCATCAGGCTTGCCATTTTTATCATGATCGAAAGGCTGAGATAGGTACCAGTGAGTCATATCGAAGTTTTCGCTCGGTGCGTTACCTGCAACAGGTGTCTCAGGTAAACCCGTTGGTAAAGGTAGCGCAGTGCGTGTTTCGCATTTCACTGTTGTCTCACAAGGGTAAACCGCTGCGACACCGAAATTACCAGAACGTAAGTCTTTGCGTGCTGCTTTACGCGCTTTTTCCGCTGCTTTCATTTCAGCGATAATTACCGCTTCTGCTGCTACCACGTCTGAAGTGATAATATGGCTAGCAGGACATGCGTTAATGCTACAGTTAACTGCAGCTAACTCAGTCACACTGTTCCAACCGTTTTTGGTGTTGCCGTGGCCAACGTATCGTACGTAACGTGCTTGAACAGCTGGCTCAAACTGGAAACGCTCTAGACCAATAGCTTTACCTGAACTCATTTGGTTCTCAAGTACTGTTGTCCAGCTTTCACCATCAACACTAACTTGAATATCAAATTTAGATTGACGCTCGTTACCTTTGCTAAATGATGCTTGAACAGCGTCAAATTCTTGAACTGAACCATAGTCCAACATTGCCCACTCGCCGTCACCCGCTGAAGACCAACGTGTTGTAAGATCTTGGTCAAACAGACGATCTGGACCGTTACCATCGTGGCTGCTAGCCGTCATAGCAACTGGCGTTAGAAGCGCTTCGCCGGTTTCTTTATTGTTTGGAAAATCAGCAGTAGGCGTGCTCGTGCTCGCACAACCAACCGCAAGTAAGATAGAAGAAGCGAGTAGGGTTTTTATAGTAATTTGTTTCATATTTAATCCGTTATTATAATACAAAGACAGCATTTATAAGTGAAAATAGAACCTGCAAACATGAGCTATAAGGCAATTCCCCTCTCAGTATTTGCGATAACATGAAAATATTACATAATCTTATAATACAAATAAAACATTTCATTGAATAAATGAGACTGGGAACACTTTCCGATTTTTCCATACTTTAACTGGATCACACTTCCTATTGATAAAAACAATATATAAAAAAAATGAATGCGAAATAGGCTAGCAATACCAAAAACAACCCAGTTGAGATGAGGAGTTTCGAACCCTGTGAATCCGTGCTTTTCAACGAAAAAATCTAGTGATGACCTCCCTCCCCCCAGAACGTAAAAAGACCACATTGTTGGGAACCAATGTGGTCTTTTAAGTCACAGTTTTAGCTATTCACGTATTAGTGATTACATTCAAATACCGTGATACTCAATAGTGTGCCGCTCTAAGGGAACTAAAGCTCACATCAAACACCTCACCAGCATAGTCGCTATCAGGTTTAAATTGTGGATAGATGCCCGCTTTGAAATAGAAAGCAATATCTGTCGATGTCCAATCTGATGTTAACGACACTGTGTCCCCATCTTTGTCGGTGTAATCTTGTCCCCAAGGGATTGAATGAGAAACGGTGTTGGTTCCATCTAAGTCATGGGTTGCTAAGTACACACCGTCTTGGTTGGCACGTATTGTATATCGCCATTCTTCACTGGCCGAATAAGTACCTAATTCAACACTGAACGGTTCGCAATAACCGCAGTCTTGATTGTTACGTTCAAAGTCGGAGTTCAGAATCACTCTTACTGGCTTATCCTCGCCTTCCCAAAGTAACTTCACTAGGGCTTGATTGATTTTCCAACCGTGTATTTGCCCAAGCACCACTTTCGGGTCTTGGGTATTAATGTTCGGATAGTCCTCGATTCGCAGGGTTGCGGTTAACTCGTGACTGGTTGTGTTGGCTCTGGTGTCGTCCAAATACCAACTTGTATCTTCATCGCTGGTGCTGCAATCTGGTTGAGTACTGCTTTGGTACAACTCTCTAAGCTCAGAACGAATATAGCTAGAGTTTTGCGTAGAGGTGCCGTATCCCATATCCGCTCTAAAGTGCATTCTTCCTTCATCTGCATTGAAGTAAGAAAGGTTAATATCGCTGTGGTACACGTCGCTGTCATTTGAAAGAAGATCTTTGCTCGATTCACAACGTTCCGGTTCTAGCTCAGCAGCACTATCACCACCGCTTCCATACCATATATCTTTACTTGCCGGAATAGTCAGCTTCCAATCATCAATATCCCAATCTTTTGACCCATTGATTTGAGTCGTGGTGTATCTCAGCGCCTGATAGTAGGCCGTCGCTTCACCATTTTCGAATTGATTGTAGATACCGGCTTTAAAGTAGCTCAATAGGTACTGCCAATACGTGATATCTTGATTCACTTTTACTTCGTCATTCACTTTGATCGACAGTGTGTTCTCATAAACAGAAAGATCAAACTTGGTAAAGCTATCCAGTTCCGCCTCACCTAAATCGTAACGATTGTATGAAGTGGCATAACAATCCGAAGAGTCAGCAGCACTGCTACAGTCAATCGCATTGTTTTTCATGACTGCCCAATAATGTCCTGTGAGGCCGTCCCTTTCTTGCTCCCACACCACACGCAATAACGGATGAGGGATGTAACCTGTGCCACTCTCATCAGTGCCCTTATTGTGTATCTGTAACAACGTCACTTCATCATGATCGGCAGGTGAACTCGCCATTGCATGTTCGATATCAGGTAAGCTTATTTCCGCATACAAACTTCGCTTTACACCAGTTTCATTGATATCGAAGTTTTCTCCCTCACGAACCTCTGAACGCATCTTATAGTTCGCCATTTTGAAGATTAGGTTTTCCGTCTCTTCATCCGCGTAAAAGTAATCACTGAGGTAACCATCGAAATCCCCATCTTTAACTTCAGAGGTTTTGTTACCCTCTGTGCCGTTAGGATCCGATACCTGAAGGTCAGAACTAGAGAGGATGCTTTGATACTTAGCAATATAATAAGGCGCAACAGTGCCATTAGACGTTCCTGGATTATTGGTATCGGAAGGATCGCTACTGTCACTTGAGCTACTTCCACCGCAGCCGTATGTGAGCGAAGCGAGCGCAACGATGAGGATTGGCTTATTCACATTTATCTCACTTATCCATAAGAGTAGAGTGACAATGTATATTTGTACTATTTTATGTCAATTATCTATTTATCAGAATGTGAGATGCGACAGATGAAGTTATATGAGCAGTTTTTACGTAGGGTTTAGAGACAAAAACAACGCAGAAAAGCCACTCTAAACTCGAAAGTTATTGAGTGGCTCTTTGACTGAAAATAAAAGTTAAGACATTGATTTTTAAATATTATTCATAAAAAACTTAAACTTTAAAACTGCTCATCAGTTCACTGACGCTGCCATTCAGTGTTTTGATTTCAGCGGATTCTGTCAGTTGATCTTGGCTTAGCTTATTGAGCTCTTCAACGAAGCTTTCAATCTTATGCATGTTCTTAGCGATACTTTGAATCAGTGCATTCTGCTCGACCGAAGAACCAGAGATATCGTTATTGAAACGACTCACGGTTTCCATCTGCTCCGTTAGCTTCGCTAGCATGTTTACCGCTTGAACTACTTGAGCACGAGTCATCTCGCAATTGCTCTTCGTTAACTCAATCGATTTCACCAATCCATCCGATTTAGATTGCAACCCAGATAGCGCCTCTTCTATTTCAGAGGTACTGATTTGAGTTCGGTTTGCTAGCGCACGGACTTCGTCAGCCACCACGGCAAAACCTCGACCATGCTCGCCCGCTCTCGCCGCCTCTATGGATGCATTCAACGCAAGCAAGTTGGTTTGTTCAGCAATACCGCCAATCACAGACACTATCGACTGAATGCTCTGTGTTTCGTTGGCCATAGAGCGAATATCATCAGAGGTGGTGCAGACTTGTTTCTCAAGGTCACTGATATAGGTTTCGGTCACTGTGTTAATTTGTTTCGTCTCATCACTGAAAACAGCTGCTTCTCTTGCTGCTTCTGCCGCGGACTGAGAACTCTTCTCTACTTCGTTTGACGCTTCTGACAGCCCATTAATCGCAGAGACAACTTGAACGGTTTCGTCTGTGTGAACTTTCAATACATCGCTGGTTTCTTTACAACCTTCTCGAATACTTAAGACTTTGGTATCCAAATCTGAGTTCTTGAATTTCACGTCTTTAACCATTTCTTGCAAGCCAATGATGAACAAGTTGATGTCTTTGGCGATGTGTCCTAGGTCGTCATTACCTTTCTCGGCAAGCCTTTGAGTCAGGTCTCCATTACCTTGAGAAAGGTCGTGAACAATTTTACGCAGTGACACGATTGGGCGGTAGAAACGATTCAGGAGTAGAATCATCAATATGACCGAGCCCAAGACACAGGCAATAATCAACATTCGAGCATCTGACATCACACCATTCAACTGATTGAGCGCGAGTTCAGGGTCAATACTTGAAATCATGTACCACTCTTTCTGGCTGCCAATATCGACCTTCTTAGCCATCAAGATTCGCTGATTACCATCAATCACACCTTCAATAAATTGATCTGGTCGTTCGATGGCCTTGTTGAGTTTCATTAACGCGTCAGCAGAAGATATATTGCTCTGTGGAAGCACGTTTTCTATTGTGGATGCGACAACCATTCCTCTCTCATCAACAATGATACCTTTGGCTTCATAGATGCTATCTAGTTGTTGGAGTTGAGTTTCCAAATCATCAAATCGAATGTCCGCCATGATTACGCGATCTTGATAAGAATACGTCACCCCAATCATTGGTACTTGAGTACTCTTAGTGAAAAACAGATCACTAAAAGATAAACCTGACTTCAATTTCGCTTGTTGATACCAAGGGCGAGTCGTTGGGTTGTATTTTTCTTTGATTCCAACACCGTTAGGGAAAGACTCGGAAGGACGAGAAGTGTAAGAACGGCCGTCGTCAAAACCCACTACAATTTTATCAATGCCACCAAGCTTGGCGGCGTAATGCATAAGCGCTTCATTAGGTACCTGGTATGGTGACTTCATGAACTCTTGAGCGACTGAATTTACGGTATCGATAGTGCGCTGAACGGTACTTTCTATTTGATTAATTTCTATCGTCAGCGAGTGGTCAATCTCGTTATAAATCGTTTGGTTTACCTGGTCTGTTGCCAAGTCAAGCGTAAACCAGTTCGTAAATGCCAACGCACTAGAACTGACGATCGCCACCATTAAAATCAATTTTCCTTTAAACCCTAGAGACAATTTTGAATTCGTAAAACTCATCATCCATATCAACCTATGTCTATTATTTTTATCCGAGTGAAATGGTCATTTTTTACATTTTCGAAGATACGGGAAGCGAAACTTATTCATGCCGTTCCATCGTCATAACCATTAATTTAATTAGTATTGTATGTTTAATTGACAGCCCTTTCTGTGAGCGATCTTGATATATTAAAACTGGCTAAAAACACCTTGTGACATAGGTATCATTTATGGATTTTGACTTTTAACTCGATTAGAACAGAATTAGCAACTTACTAAAATTGATCGAATTTTTGATATTCACCTTACAACTTCGCCGATAATGCTTCTACTTGAATTATTTATACCAATTTCAATTCGCTGACTAGGAAAGTGGGCCTTAAGTCACATTTTCACTAACAACCCATTCACTAAAGGCATTCAACCTTAAAATTTATTTGTAATACAATAAGCCTTAAGTTAAGGTGTATTTGAATCATAACTTAAGTTCTTTCTGAATGCTTTTGTGCAATTCAAAGTGGAAATTGAAGCGTCTCGCTTTAAGGTCATTGAACACGGTTAACGTAGAAACTGTCGGGGGATCTCGTTAAACGGTACTTCACTTAGATTGTTCATTCGTTTTTTCAGACGGCTCGTCCGAACATGCCCATACAGTCACCAGCTGTGTGGGCTTTTTTTTGTTTTATTTTTGGACCCGGTATTCGAGTAGTGTTCAGCCATCACCCACAATCGCGTAAGCGCGCTAGTTTCAAGCTTGCGAGGAAAAATGAGTGAGCGAGTTGGTGCTAGGAGGTTTTGAATTTACAGATAGATATAAATATAGAAATAGAAACAAAAATCGGAATTGAGGTAGTAAAAGAGTTAAACAGAGTTTTGATTAGAGGTAGCTGAAGAAATTGAAGTAGAAGTAGAAGTAGAAGTAGAAGTAGAAGATTTTAACGAGGGAATGAATATGGCAGATAAAAACGAACCTCGCTGAGGTATCGCCGCCTAAAAAAGACAGGCAATACCCAAGCGAGGTCGTACGTCGATTACTTCTCTAGTTTAGCGAAGTAGTCGAAGATTACTGGTACATCGTTGTTACCCATGCCTGCGTCAACAGCAGCTTGTAGGCTTGTTGCAGTACCTTGAGCGATTAGAGACTCAGTACCTAGCTCTTCACAAAGAGCAAGGAAATAACCAAGGTCTTTGTTAGCGTTAGCAACAGAGAAACCTAGCTTCTCTTCGCCGTCTACTGCGTAGAACTTACAGAATTGCATGAACGGAGAGTTAGATGGACCTGCAGACATGATGTCAAACAGTTGTTGGCCATCAACACCAGCGCGTTGAGCAACAGCGAAAGCTTGAGACATAGTCGCAACAGTCGTCATACCCATGAAGTTGTTTACAAGCTTAGTTACGTGACCAGAACCTAGAGCACCTAGGTGGAATACGTTTTCGCCTTGCTCTTCAAGAACAGGTTTAACTTTGTTGAAAGTTTCCATGTCGCCAGCAGCCATGATGTTCAGAAGACCATCTTTAGCGTGTGCAGGAGTACGACCTAGAGGTGCGTCGATCATGCCCGCGCCTTTTTCAGCAAGAGCTGCGCCGATTTTCTTAGTAGAAGCAGGGATAGAAGTACCGAAGTCTACTAGTACTGCGCCTTCTTTGATGCCCGCTAGAACGCCGTCTTCGCCATAAACGATTTTTTCAACAACAGCTGAAGTTGTAAGACAAAACTGAACGATGTCACTTGCAGCAGCTAGTTCTTTAGCAGAAGTGAATGCAGTCGCATTGCCGCGATCTGTAACGCGAGCAACAGCTTCAGCGCTTAGATCCATTACGTTTACGTGGTAGCCGCGCTTTTGCAGGTTTTCAACCATGTTGCCGCCCATAAGACCTAGGCCAATGAAACCGATTACAGGTTTAGTCATGTTCAAACTCCAAATATAGTATTGTATGATTATATGCTCATTATAATAACTACGTCTTTCTCGTTACGCAATAGTTTTAGGGCATTGATTCGATGGTTAGACGCAAGTTGTGACGGGGATTCACTTTACGAGAAAATATGGGTCACGCTTTGTACTTACAGGCACTATATGCCACTTAAAAAACTGTCTATTGATGAAATAACGTACGTTAAATATCATACGATTAATAAGAATAAGCTACGCCTTTACCTATGTATAGTTTAGTACTCCCTTACTTAACCAGTGACTAGACTGCCCTCGGAAAAGTAAGTCATAACCGTTTCTAACAAACAGGCGTGTCACCCTATTTATAATAGATGGATATGTACGAGTCCCCTCTACAGCTCTTGGATATTTCATTCAGTATAGTGACTACGTACATGTCCGGTCTTTTTCAGTATCAGCTTTCAGTTTTATCCCTAGAACCATTGAGTCGGCATCGAGTAGCTATTTATCTTAGGGCAATTTAAGTTTTTTCAATCTAATGGGTTCTAGCTAGCCAAACAAAAAAACTCCGAGCTTTCACTCGGAGTTTCTAATATTTAGCTTATGTTACTTCAGCGAATTACAGTTCGATTGAAACCGTTTCACCGTCAACATTTAGCAACAGCGTGTTGCCTTCAAGCTTATGAGACACTTCAACTTGCTCGCCTTCATTCTTATTAGGAACGAGAAGCGTCAGGATGTTGTGCTCTTTCAATGGCTTGAATTCCACTTCAACGTGACGGTGGATTTCAAGATCTTTGAACTCGTATGGGTCAACTTCACCGAAACCTTCAACGTTCTTAACTGACGTGATGTTATCAGCAGACTCGTTGATGAAGTTTACGTCTAGGTGCGCAACCTCGCCACGGATAGTGAAAGACTTGTCTGCCACTTCGTTTGCGAAAGTTGTATGCATTAGCCAAGTCATGTCTTTCTCTTCAGAAAGCGTTGCCTTGTCTTGCATTACGAATACTTTACCTTGAACAAACCAGACCTTACGCTTGTAAGATTCGATTTCAGGAACGAAGTACTTGTAAGATGCCGTTGCATCACCTTCAACCATCTTCACATCAGATTCAGTGTCGAAGTCAGAGATAGTGCCACCCGCTTCGATACAGAAGCGATCTTGGTGGTTTTCGTAGCCTGTGTTCTTGTTCTCGCCGTACTGACCTTTACCGCCAAATAGTGGAAGGTTTTTAGAGAACGTTTGACGACGCCATTTAGTGTGCATGTCTACACCGAAACCACCGTAGTAACCTGTTACTGACGCTAGCGTTTCACCAAATGCGTGAAGCGTAAATGCGTTTTGGTCACCGTGAGAGTGGCTGATTGAGCCAAACGGAGAACACTTGAATACCATGTGAATATGGTTATCACGCTCAGTCATCTTGTTGTGGAATGCAGCCCAACCCGTGATTGGGAATACTTTCAACAGTGGATCATTCGATGGTGCTTTCTCTTCAGGTGCATCCCAAAGGAAGTTGAAACGAAGATCGTCGTAACCGAAGTCCCACCAACCGAAGTTGTAGAATTTGGTGTGTGCTTCAGTATCACGGCCTTTCAGTTGGTTGTAGTACCAAACGTACTCAGGCTTCTGGTTAACACCCGCGTAGTGCTTGATGTTGTAAGCCAGTTTTAGACCAGGAAAATCACCGATTGAAGACTGATCACAGAAGCTTGCGCGCTTAGAGTGAACAGGCATACAGTAAAGCGGGAAGTCACCGGTGTTTTCGTAGAATGTCTTGTTGAACATGTCTACGCCACAGTATGCTTTCAATAGATCGAATGCTTCGCCTAGGAATGCAGTTTGTGTGTTCCAGTAGTCTGGACCTTCAGCCCAACCGCCGTCTACACCGCCCCATGGTGGGTAGTGTACTGCGTAGTATTCTAGCGCGTATGCGATGTACTCACCTGCTTTCGGGTGATCGTGGTAAAGCGCGATACACGTTGGAATAATAGCAGAAGAGATCGAACGAACACCGTGGCTGTTTAGCGGGTTGTTCAATAGATCAACCGTCACTTTTAGGTGGTGCATGATTTCGTCTAGACGCTCAATCAAAGCATCTTGAACTTGCTGACGCTCTTCATCGGTGAAATAGCCGTGTAACCAGTCGTAACCCCAAGCCATCGCTGCAATGACACGGAAAGCCGCTTCATCGTTATAGCCACGAGAAGTCACGCCTTCTGGATCGTAGGTAGACAGCTTTAGAGTCCAAGCTTTTGCTTTAGCAATTAGCGCTTCGTCTTCTTTCACAACACCAGCAATTGCTAGGTTACGTGTCGCGTTCAGTGCCATTTGGCAATCAACGTACATTTGACGCCAGTAAGGACGCCACAAAGAAGCTTTACCTACCGTCTCA
The DNA here is from genome assembly GCF_026241515.1 of Vibrio sp. 14G-20. Lineage (GTDB taxonomy): Bacteria > Pseudomonadota > Gammaproteobacteria > Enterobacterales > Vibrionaceae > Vibrio. The sequence goes on along the minus strand of NZ_JAPHPW010000013.1, from coordinate 107,618 downwards.
GCTGGGTACGCTTGAGGCTCCTCAAAAGGAGCAGTCTCAAGGAACTTAACGGTAGAGTTGTTGTAGAAATCATCAAACATGCAGTGAGCTTCATCAGCTTTCACTTTCGCTTTGAATTCTTCTAACTGATCAGCTTGAACAAGAAGACGTGGACGCGCTTCGCTCAAGTTGTCTAGGAATGATAGATCGAAGTCACGTTTCTGTACTTCGATAGGGAGTAGGTCTACAAGATTACCTGCTGAAGTATCATTCTCCAGCTTCATCTTCCTGATTGCATCAAGAGATTTTTGGTCGCTCATTCTAACTCACTTATTTTTCAAGTTGATTGAAAGGAATTAGCAATAATATACGTCTTATTGTAGGACAATTGAATACATTTCGACTCGATTGAACCACTTTGTACAGTTTTCGTGATTTAGGTCAGATATCTTTCACCTGACGGTTTTTCCGTTTCGCAGAACAAAAAATGCGACGCCCTTTCGAGTCGTCGCATTCTATTATAAACGTTTTCTATGTATTAGCTTTCGGTTACCGTTTTCGCTTGCTTGCCGCCGTCATCGACCGCTTTAACAAGTAGCACACCAACACCACCAACAATCACACCACATAAGATGAAGACTAGACGTCCCCACATTGGGTTAGTTAGTAGAGCCATTAGCATAATACCCACACCTGCTACTGCAATCAGTTTACCAAGCATTTCACGCTGCTTGTTATCCAGTACTTTCTGTTCTGCAGACTCAGCGACTAACGGAGTAGATAGGTTACCGAAGAACTTATCAACGTCTGCTTGACGCTTCTCAGACAGTGGTTTGTAGAACAATGTCGATAGGATGAAGAAGCCACCTGTTAGTGTAATGTGACCAATTAGACCAATCGCAACTTTAACATCAGACCATTCACGGCTCGTTAACTCTTCAAGACCGAATACAGATGACACCATTTCAGCGTTTACAACGAAACCTACGTAGTAAGATACAAAGCCACCCACTACTAGCGTACCCCAACCTGCCCAGTCTGGAGTCTTCTTGATGAAGAAGCCTAAGAATGCAGGGATAGTCATTGGGAAGCCGATTAGAGCACCAACGTACATCATTGTATCGAATAGGCTCAAACCTTTAAGCGAGTTAATGAACTGAGCGATAAGGATGATAGCGATACCGAAGACTGCAGAAGTAATCTTAGAAACCGTTACTAGCTCTTTCTCACTTGCGTTGCCTTTACGAACAATAGTTTCGTAGAAGTTCTTAACAAAGATACCTGAGTTACGGTTTAGACCTGAGTCCATAGAAGACATTGTCGCTGCAAACATCGCCGCAACTAGAAGGCCTACCATACCTGCTGGCATGTACTCTTGTACGAAGTATAGGTATGCAAAGTCACCTGCTTTCTTACCAGCTTCTGGGTAAGCAGCTGCTAGGTCGACACCTTGACCAGCGATGTACCAAGAAGGCATGAACCAAATGAATACACCACAAAGCATTAGCACACATGCAAGCAGTGCTGCTTTCTTAGCATTCTTTGAGTCTTTAGCCGCTAGGTAACGGTAAGAGTTAAGCATGTTGTTCGTGATTGAGAATTGCTTCACGAAGATGAAGAATGCCCAGATGCTGAAGATGCTTAGGTAGTTAATGTTGTTACCAGAAAGGAATGAACCGCCTTCTGCTACAGGGAAGTTATTAACGATTTCGCCAACGCCACCACCTTGTACAACCGCTACAACAGCACATGTAACCGTAACTGCCATGATGATAACCATCTGCATAAAATCAGATGCGATAACTGCCCATGAACCGCCCGTTACTGACATAGCTAATACTACTAGACCAGTAATCCAGATAGTCGCTGTCATGTCGAAGCCGAAGATACCAGAAGCGATGATTGCTAATGCGTTTAACCATACACCTGCAGAAACCACACTATTTGGCATTGAAGACCAAGTGAACACTTGTTCGTTAGTCGCACCAAAACGCATACGGATTGCTTCAATTACCGTCACTACACGTAGTTGACGGAACTTAGGTGCGAAGTATGCGAAGTTCATGAAGTAACCAAAAGCATTAGCGATAAAGATAACCGCTACGGCAAAACCATCGTTATACGCTTTACCTGCCGCACCGGTGAATGTCCATGCACTAAACTGGGTCATAAAGGCGGTTGCACCAACCATCCACCACAGCATATTACCGCCCCCGCGGAAGTAATCACTGGTGGTACTAGTAAATGTCCTAAACATCCAACCTATCGCAATCAAGAATAGGAAATAAATGCCGACAATAATCGTGTTGAGTTCCATCGTGTATCCTTTGTCCGTTGTAATTTGTTACGAGGACTATAGGAAATCTCAAACCTTATTTGTAGTACAATAATCCAAATAAGTGATGGCGATCTTATTTTGATTGATTAAGTTAATTATATATATGACATAGGATGGAATATGGCTAATCCATTAAGGAAATTACTGGGGTTTGAGGTAAAAACATGAGAAACCAAACCACAAGAACACCTACCCTATAAAAATCAATTACTTATGAGAAAGTGAGACTTTGCACACTTATTAACAAGTACAACCAAACACATATAAATATAAAATTCTCAAAAATAATAAAAGCCAAATCAGAACTGAATTCCCCTCATTTATCACACAATAAACCAGTATTTTCTATCAATTGAGAGTAGCTAATTTCATTAGAATTCTACGTAAATTAATCAATATAGAAGCGTCATATCTTGTTGAGATGATGGTGGATTCAAAATACAAAAAATGAAAAATCATAAATGATGCATAATTATTTTTTAGGGGGTTCGAGTGTCTAAGACACGTATCTCGGGCGCAATATTCTTTTAATTGCGATGCTAAAGCACTACCGCTAGACGTATACAAGGAAGAATTGACTTAAGAAAGAGTTAATCGGGAATGAACCAAAACAGTGCTACACATGGTGCAACACGCTTCCCAAAACAAAAAAATCACGTACTTGGCATACCTTTTTGACTGGTTTTGATGAACCTATAAACAGTTCATCGGGACGTTTACTTGGTTCACATGAAAGTTCAAAACCTCGTTTAGCTTACAGTTGCTAGACGGTAGTTAGCGTCTTGTAGGAGAGCCGCGGACATGTGCGCATTTATCCCGTATTTTTTAGGGCGCTCCATTATCAAGCTAAAATAAAACTGGAACCGGATCTGTATCTATTCATACCCAGTTCATAAAAAGACCAGAATCACACTATTTCCGACATAATATGGTTAAAACAAGATCGAAGTCTTGTTAGAAGACTTTCACTTGTGACCGCTCCCCGCTTCCAAGTCATCGTTAATTGAAGAATTATTGTCATACAATATTCTATATTCATCTACTAAACGTAAGGACATGCGGCATGCGCTCAATGAAAGATATCACTCAAGACGCGATCGACATCGTAAAACCCGCTATCGACAAGCTGTTTGAAAGAACAAATCGAAAAGAACTGCATATTGTCGTCATGAATCCACACCTTAAGCCTTGGGAATCCTCTTTTGAAGACGCCATTCTATATGAAGAATCGTTAGGAGATCCTGATAACTGGACAATCAAATTTGATCACCTTGCCCGTAAGAAAGCACAACAAGCGTGGCGAGAATCGACAAGCAATCTAACACTGCATTCCCAACACCCATCTTCACTACGTGACGAAGACTTACTGTTTTATGGTTCGTTTGTCTACGGAAACGTGGTTGTTGCCTGCAGTGGCGTACAACAATGGTATGACATGCTGATCAGTGGCTGGATAGCAGTAGCTATTGAACAGCTAACAATGCACGAGTACCAAACAGAAAAAGCAGAAAACCCTACAAAAACATATCGCTAATAATTAGAAACAGAAGGAACTTACTATGAGTAAATTATTGAAATCCATCATGCTGGCAGCCGGCATACTTGTTTCTGCAACGTCAATTGCAGCTGACTACCCGAGCAAGAATATTCGCTTAGTTGTCCCATTTGGCGCGGGCGGCGGTACCGATGCTGTTGGCCGTACCCTTGCAAATAGTGCGAAAGACATTTTAGGACAAAACATTTCAATCATGAACCGTACGGGTGGTGCTGGCGCCGTTGGTATGAGCTTTGGTGCTCAGCAGCGTGCTGATGGTTACACGTTGACAGTGGTAACACGTGAAATTGCTTCACTTCCTCAAATGGGTTTAATGCGTCATACCGCTGATGACTTTAGACTCATTCGTTTAGTTAACTTAGATCCTGCGGTCGTATTGGTTGCAGCCGATAGCCCATACAACACGATTAACGACCTGATTAAGGAAGCCAAAGAAAAACCAGGCAGCGTAAAATTCGCTTCAACCGCTGCGCCAAACTTCTACCTAATGTCTCTTGAAAAAGATCAAGGCATCAAACTAAACGCTATCCCTTACAACGGTGCATCAGAAGCAATTCCTGCTGTATTAGGCCATCATACAGACGTTACTATGGTTACTCCTGGTGAAGCTATCGCTCAACTTCGTTCAGGCCAACTAAAAGCATTAGGTGTCATGTCTGAAGAACGTATTCAATACATTCCAGATGTTCCTACTTTGAAAGAGCAAGGCATTGATGTAGTAACAGGTACATGGCGCGGTATTGGTGCTCCAAAAGATACACCTGATGCAGTAATCGAGAAACTAGGAGCTGCATTTGATCAAGCAATGGCAAGTGAAGAGTTCAAATCTTTCATGGAGAAAGGTGCTATGACGATTCACAACCTTGATGACAAAGCCTTCACTGAATTTGTCGCAGAAGATACAAAATCACTGACTCAATTAATTCAATAACCTTTGTTCAGAGGCACAGCTTTTATCAGTTGTGCCTCTGCTATTAGTTTGTACCTTTCCCTTGCTTTACTTTTTAGGGGTAAACTCCATGTCTAACGCTCACTCTAACTTAAACCGAAACGTCGTTTTCCCTTCTATCATCATTATCCTTAGCGCAATCGCTCTCGCGCTGATCACTCAATTTGATCGTCCGATGTACCAAGATGCAAGTGTCGATGCAAAATTCTTCCCGATGATGATTGTGATTGCCCAAATTGCTATCTGTATAGTTCTCATCATTCAACACAAATTAAAAGGTTCCTCTGAACAACAAGAAGCGATGATAAGCAAGATGTCGATTTTCGGCGTTGCTTTTCTTATTGGCTACGCATTACTCATCAGTGTGGTTGGCTACCTTTACGCGAGTTTGATGGCATTTATGTTTTACCTCGTTTACTTCAAAGTGAAGAAGCCAATCTATTACGTTGTCGCCGTTGTCTTTGTTTTCGCGGTTTACTATCTGTTTGGCGAGGTGTTCTACATCGCCCTTCCTGAAGCAACGTGGTCATAGGAGGTAATATGTTTGAATATCTAATCGATGGCCTCGCAACTGCAGTTAGCTTTGCAGTGCTTCCTGTCCTTGTTTTTGGCGTACTGGGAGGCGTTATTTTAGGCGCACTACCCGGCCTTACAGCGACAATGGGCGTGGCGATTCTCCTTCCATTTACCTTTGGTATGGAACCGACTTCAGCTCTTGTGATGTTAATTGGTGTATACATTGGTGGGATTTACGGTGGCTCAATTGCCGCAATTTTGCTTAAAACCCCGGGGACACCAGCTTCTGCAGCAAGTGTACTCGACGGTCACACGATGGCTGTTAGAGGACAAGCAGCAAGAGCATTAAGTATTTCTGCTGTTGCATCATTTATTGGCGGGCTATTAAGTACTATCGTCCTCATCGCGATTGCGCCTAAATTAGCGACCTTTGCACTGCGTTTTAATGCGCCAGAATATTTTGCACTCGCTCTGTTTGGTTTAACGATTATTGCGAGTGTTTCTTCAAACAACATTTTTAAAGGATTACTTGCAGGAACCATTGGATTATTGGTTTCAACTGTAGGACTCGACCCAATCAGCAGTGTGCCAAGATTTACTTTTGACATCATGGATCTTTACAGCGGAATCAATGTCATCCCTGTCTTGATTGGTTTATTCGCTCTGTCTGAGGCATTAAACCAACTAGAGAAACTGTTCTCTGAGAAAAAAGTCGTTGCACCGAAATTTGACCACAAACTATTAAGTAAAAGTGACCTCAAAGAAATGCTACCAACGGCTGTAAAAAGTGGTTTGATGGGAACCACCATCGGTTCTGTTCCGGGTGCTGGTGCTGATATTTCGGCATTCGTTTGTTACAACGAAGCAAAACGTTCATCGAAAAACCCAGAAGAATTTGGTAAAGGATCAGTTCGAGGTCTAGCAGCAGCCGAATCAGGAAACAACGGTGTAACGGGTGGCTCACTAGTTCCGTTATTAACACTGGGAGTTCCTGGGGATGCCGTGGCAGCGGTTCTTCTAGGCGCACTCATTGTTCAAGGTTTAACACCAGGGCCTCTGCTGTTTGCCCAAAACCCGGAAGTGGTTTATGGCGTATTCAGTTCGATGTTGGTTGCTAACCTTGTGATGTTAGTGATTGGTTTACTGGGTATTCGCTTCTTCTGCCGCATCATTGAAGTACCGAAGATCATCATGATTCCAATCATTGTCTTCCTTTCAATTGTTGGTGCTTACGCGATTAACAACTCGATGTTTGATGTGGGTATTGCAATCGGTTTCGGTCTACTTGGCTTTATCTTAACTAAACTGGATATTCCGTCTTCGCCAATTCTGCTTGCGATCATCTTAGGGCCAATGGCAGAAACAAACCTGAGGAAATCACTGTTGATGTACGATGGCAGTTGGTCTTTCCTTTATGAGCGCCCTATTGCACTCGCGTTTATCTTGTTAGCTGTATTCTCTGTTTATTCAACGTTGAAAATGAAGAAAAAGCAGAAACAAAAGGAAACTGAGCAATATCCATAGTTGACTGTTTGTTCAATGGGTAGCGGTTAAGACATCGCATTTAGCTTGTGACTTATAACCAATAACCAATAACCAATAACATGAAAACACCAAAGCCAGAGACCTATGTCTCTGGCTTTTTAGTACACAATAAACAATCAATTTCTGTAAAAACAGACAATAAAAAAGGCATGCACTTGGCATACCCTTTTAAGTCGTTTATCCGAGCGTGATACTGTTCATCTCAATATGAAATTACTCATACACGCTCTATTCATTCCTATTACGCAGTCACCAGACGGTGGTTGGCGTCTTGCAAATGAGCAGCCGACATTGTACGTGCTTTTTCACTGTCACCTGCCATAATCGCTTCATAAATCCTTCGGTGTTCATTGATACATGTACTGCCCTCTTCAGAAGAGTGCACAATAAAGTTAACAAACATGGTAGTCAGAATATTGCCAAATGGCAGGTAGAAATCGTTACCTGTCGCATTAAAGATCAAGCTGTGGAAACGAGTATCGATGTCTGTCCAACGTTCTTGGTCAAACACTTCTGCATCGTCCACTTCAACCATCTTCTGGAAGATCTCTGAAAGCTCGATACGTTGCTCAGCAGTCGCAAATTTTGCAGCTAATGCACACGCTTCAGGTTCAATCGCACGGCGAAGGCCTAAAAACTGAGAACAGAATTGATCTATGTCGGTTAGACCATCCATCCATTCAATCAGTTGAGGATCAAGAAAGTTCCAGTATGCGCGGTCTACTACACGAGTACCGATTTTCGGGCGGGACTCTAACAGACCTTTAGAAGTCAGTAGTTTAACTGCTTCACGTAGTGCCGTTCGGCTGATACCAAACTGTTCACACAACGCCATTTCACCAGGAATAATAGAACCTTGTGGCAGTTCACCAGACAAGATTCCACGAGCGATTTCACGTGCGACTTGCACGTGTAGGCTACGCTTCGAGCCCGAAATTGAATTAAAAGTGCTAACCATAAGTTCACTTATTTTATATGTTATGTTTATGTATTATTTAATGATGACTATAACAGTATTTCAACCTACAGCCAATTGAGTAAAATAAAAGCGAAGAACAGCCTGTTAATTTAACAAATTAATCAACCACTTAGAAAACATCCACTCCCATCCAACCAGAAATATTATGTTACATCATTTATAAATCCGTCATCAAAAAGCAGCGGTTCTGTCATCGTCGATTCCTATACTCCCTTCCCAACAGATAACTCAATAGGACTGAAATAATGAAACCGAAAAAAAACAAATCTCACGCTTAAGAGCGCTATTACTGCTGCGCTGATTTATTCTGGTTCTGCATTAGCAATGGATACACGATACGAAGATCGCTCTGGTAACTTGGTCGCCGATGTTCCTCAAGATGAATCACAATGGGTTGACCCAAACACGCTAATTTTCGCTTATACGCCAGTTGAAGATCCTGCAGTATACGCTGATGTGTGGAGCGAGTTTTTGAGCCACCTTGAAAAAACCACAGAAAAGACGGTTCGTTTCTTTCCTGTTCAAAATAACGCTGCTCAAATTGAAGCAATGCGTTCAGGTCGTCTACATATTGCAGGTTTCAACACAGGTTCGACACCACTAGCGGTTAACTGTGCAGGCTTTGCCCCATTCACAATGATGGCGGCTGAAGATGGTTCTTTCGGTTACGAAATGGAAATCATCACTCATCCTGGTTCTGGCATTGAAAAAGTAGAAGATCTGAAAGGTAAAAATCTCGCTTTCACAGCGCAAACTTCTAACTCTGGATTCAAAGCTCCTTCTGCAATTTTAGATGCTGAATACCAACTTCAACCGGATCGTGATTTTAAACCTGCGTTCTCTGGCGCGCACGACAACTCTATCTTAGGTGTAGCACATAAGGATTACGATGCGGCGGCCGTTGCTAACTCAGTATTGAACCGTATGCTTTCACGCGAAGTTGTGAAAGAAGGTCAAATCAAGAGCATCTACAAGTCTCAAACCTTCCCAACAACAGCTTACGGTACTGTACACAACCTGACGCCAGAGCTGCAAGAGAAGATTCAAAAAGCCTTCTTCACTTTCGACTGGGAAGGCACAAAGCTTCAAGATGAATTCGAGCGTAACGGCGAAGCGAAATTTGTTCCAATCACTTACCAAGAGCACTGGGAAGTAATTCGTACTATCGATACAGCAAACAAAGTGTCTTACACGTGTAGCTAAGTTCAAACGAACTAAAAAGCCAATCATACACTGATTAAACTAACTGCAGGAATACTTACCTGCAGTTATTCACCACTCTTTCCGGTTTGCTCTCCACGTCTGCCTCTGGCGAACTCTTAGTACACCGTCCTTATAGGAATTTTATGTCGACTCTTCCCCTTAAAGGGCTTACCAAGCACTATTCAAGTTCTGACAAAGCCCTAACTAACGTCAGCTTATCAGTGAATGCTGGCGAAGTTGTTGGATTAATTGGCCCATCTGGTGCGGGTAAATCAACGCTTATTCGTTGTATTAACCGACTTACTGAGCCCACTAGCGGCGAAGTTATCTTTTCCAATACCAACCTCGAAACGCTTTCTAAGAGACAACTTAGGCAATCACGCCGTGAGATTGGGATGATCTTCCAAGAGTACGCACTGATTGAACGTTTGACGGTTATGGAAAACGTACTTTCAGGCCGTTTAGGGTACGTGAATTTCTGGCAAAGCTTTACGCGCCGTTTCCCAGAATCAGATATCCAAGCCGCTTATGGCCTACTAGACCGCGTTGGATTATTAGAACACGCCAATAAAAGAGCCGATGCTCTGTCGGGCGGTCAGCGCCAACGTGTGGGTATAGCTCGCGCACTCGCTCAAAAGCCGAAATTACTGTTGATTGATGAGCCAACGGCCGCACTCGACCCACGTACTGCTCGCCAGATCATGCGATTGATCAGCGAGATTTGTTCAGAGCAACAGCTACCAGCCATCATCAATATTCACGACGTTCAGTTAGCAAAACAGTTTGTTGACCGCGTTGTCGGCCTAAATGCAGGCTGTGTTGTATTTGATGACAAACCAAATCTGCTCACTGAGGATGTATTGACACAGATCTACGGTGAAGAAGATTGGAGCCAACAGGTAGAAGAAGAGGAAGATGACCTGAACATCACGAATCCTCGCTTGTCAGAGGCAACAGTATGATTCAGTCATATCCAAAACAATGGACCAAGCCGCCACTGATTTCCAACCCATGGCTGCGTTGGAGTTTGATCATCATTGTTGCGGTATACTTATACCTTGCAACCCAGTCGGTGCACATAAACTGGACTCGAATTTACGAAGGCAGCGAACGCGGCTGGCAGTTCATTTTGGCTTTCATGAACCCTGATTTTGGCGGCCGTTGGAACAACATCTCACAAGGTTTGATTGAGAGCTTAACCATGACACTCACGTCAACCGTGGCAGGTGTCTTTCTCTCAATCCCATTCGGATTAGGCGCAGCCAAAAACCTTGCCCCTACTCCCGTTTATCTATTCTGCCGTGCGTTTATTTCGATAGCTCGTAGCTTACAAGAGATCATCGTTGCGATTCTGTGTGTGGCTCTGTTTGGCTTTGGTACGTTTGCGGGTTTTGTCACGCTCACCTTCGCGACCATCGGCTTTCTCGCAAAACTGTTCGCCGATGAGATTGAAGCCATTGACCCAGCACCACTCACCGCAATGCGTGCAACGGGCGCAAGCTGGTTACAACAGGTGAATTACGCAATTCAAGCACAGGTGATGCCACGCTTTATCGGGCTTTCGATGTACCGACTCGACATCAACTTTCGTGAGTCTGCTGTGATTGGCATTGTTGGCGCAGGTGGTATCGGCGCAACATTAAACACCGCTATGGACCGTTACGAATACAGCGCAGCGGCCGCTATTCTATTGATTATTATCGTGATCGTGATGATGTGTGAATATCTATCAACCATCATCCGCAAACATGTGCAGTAAGGAACGACGAATGAGCACGCTAAATGACACCTCTACAAGCTCTATGAATCGTACCCAATGGCAGCGTTACGACAGTAAACAGAGCCTAATGCTCTGGCTTGGTTGGCTTTGCTTTGTTGTCCTAACGGTTTTTACATGGCAAATCATGAACAAAGACACGATTTGGTACTTTGTGACTGATTCACCCAACCAACTTGCTGATATCTCGTCACGTATGTGGCCACCAAGATGGAGCTACTTGGAGTCACTTTGGAGCCCGTTGTGGGACACGATTAACATCGCGACACTTGGCACTTTGTTGGGGATAGTACTCGCTTTTCCGGTTGCGTTCTTAGCTGCACGAAGCACAACGCCCAGCACAACGTTTATCAGACCTATTGCGCTGTTCATCATCGCGGCAAGTCGTTCAATCAACTCTTTAATCTGGGCGTTGTTGTTGGTAGCAATCATTGGCCCAGGTTTGTTGGCCGGTATCATTGCGATAGCGCTACGTTCGATTGGTTTCGTGGCAAAGTTAATGTATGAGGCTATTGAAGAAGTGAACGTAACACAGATGTCGGCGATTCAATCGACGGGGGCATCTCCGCTGCAAGTGTTGAACTACGGCATTCTTCCGCAAGTAATGCCAAGTTTCATCGGCACGAGCTTATTCCGTTGGGATATCAATATTCGTGAGTCTACAGTTTTAGGCTTGGTGGGTGCTGGCGGTATCGGCTTAAAACTGCAAGAGTCGATGGCAATGCTTGCATGGCCTCAAGTAACTGTGATTTTCTGTGCGATTCTCGTGACAGTTATTTTCTCGGAGTGGTTGGCAGCCAAAGCACGTAAAGCCTTAATCTAAATAATAAACGCAACGTTAACTAGTTGGTTAGCTAGTCAATAAGATCAAAGCCTACTCACTTCACACTGAGTAGGCTTTTCGTTTGTTAAGCCGTTACAGGCTAACTCACGCTTAGAACCGAATTTCATTAACGACCGTCCCTACCCCTTCAATCGTGACACTCACTTGATCTTTGTCTGACAACGCATGTGTTTTTCCTGGCGTCCCCATGAAAACAAGATCCCCGGGTTTAAGAGTAAAGTAATGACTTAAGTAACTGACTACTTTACGCGGGCTATGGATCATAAAAGAGGTGTTTTCTTTCTGGACGACATTCCCATTCACACGTGTTGTAAGTTGAACATTATTATAATCAATGCCTTTCACAATAGTATGCCCGATTGGTCCAAACCCATCCGAAGCCTTAGCTCTCAACCACTGTAAATCACTGTTCTGCCAACTTCTTTCCGTTATGTCATTTCCGACTGTCACGCCGAAAATCGCATCTTCTGCTTGTTCTTGACTTGCTTTACTAATTTCTTTGCCAATGACGACCACCAGTTCACCTTCAAAATGCACATTTTGGGCATCAAAAGGCGCATGAATTTTTTCGCCAGATAAAATCAAAGAAGACGGTAATTTTAGGAACATTGGTGGAGGTAAATCAGGATGAGAAGCAGCGTGGCTCATGTAATTCATACCAACGGCGAACACTTTTTCGGGTTCAGTCGGAAGCAACAGCTCAACCGATTCTAGTGGAATTGAGGTATTATCAACGGAGTACTCGCTAAAGATGTCACCATTGATTGGAAAAATTGCACTTTTCGTCAACTTTCCGTAGCTAATTTTGTCCTGATAAAGATAGCGCACGAATTGATCTGTATTCGCATAGTTTTGTGTGTCATTCGCTAGCGCATAAGTAGAACAAGAAGCTGTAAGTATTAACGCCAATCCTTCCATTAACTTCATGATTTATCCTTAATTATTTCATTCCTAACATTTACTGTAGCTTACACATCGACATCATAATGACTGTTTTTGATTATTTAGTGCATTATCTTTCTTTTGTCACATTGTTCCCTTTTCTGCACATATAAAAAAACCGAACAACTCGCAATGAGTTACTCGGTTTGACTTATTCCCGATGTATTCAGTCGTTGTTGGTATCAACGAACGATTTTGCAATCACGACTGAATTCAATGTGATGCTTCGTTCCCGCAAAGCACCACATCAACACAAGCCATCGTTAAACGGCATGTGTGTTAATCATTTACAGTTGAGCAAATGATCCTTCCCACGAGTATGTCTCACCTGCGAACTCAACAGTGTGAGTTGCTTGCTGCGTGTCTTCAGCTTGGTTTGAAATACCGTAGTGGTAAGTGTTGCCAGAAGTAGTCTGAATGCGAACAACAGTCCCGACACTGTTATGGCCCACAACAGATACTGATTTAACTAGACCACGAGCGCCTACAGAGGCTTCGATAGACTCGTTAAAGTAACCATGCGTTTCTAGTACAGAAGCAAACACGTGGTTTTGACCAGACTGACGTAAGATGAACGCAGGCTCACTCTTAAGGTTGAAGTCTGGATCGTTAGCACCAGTGCGAGCAAAAATCACTTCGCTGCCTGCATTCGCGCTGGTTACTAGGCTGTAGTAGCTGCTGTCATGTAGCCAGCTTACTAGAGAACCTTCTTCGTTCACTGTGCCTGAAGCCACGTTCCATAAGTGTTGGTAACCGTTGTCTTCACCTAATGGCTTAAGCGTTTTTTCCATGTTGTAATCGAAGTCAGTACGGATGATTTGACCAGAGTGGTGAACTGGTAGGTCGTACTGGTGCTCAGCGTCAGCTTCGATGCGGTATACATCAATCACTAGTGGCTTCTCGAACTCAGGAAGTTCAGCAAGAATCACACTGCGTTGCATGTCTACGCCTGTGTAGTACTCAGAAATTGTGCCGCTCATGCCTTGCAGAGACTGGTCGTCTGCTACGAAGAAGTGCTTCTGACCAAACTTAGACTCAGCCAGTGCTGTGTTGAAGTTGTTCTGCGTTTTCTGATCAACCGTTACTGTGTTGTGAGCAACCGTCTGCTTACAGTAAGACTTGTTCTCTGGGATGTAACGACCGCCAAACTTAGGCTCAACGTTTACCCAGCGACCGAAGCCGTAATCGTGCAGTACTTCGTGGCCACGGTTGAATACGCTTAGGTGCAGTCCATCGTAGTGACCGTGGTCTAGAGCAGAGTGGTATTGGTGATCAGAACCGTGTTGACCAAACCAGATCAACGCCATGGTGTCGTCGTCTTTCTCGTCACGGTGACGAAGGATGCTTACGCCGCCTTTCTCGCCTTCAGGGCCGTCGGTTACAAACAGGCTACCCCAGTTGAATGGTTTGATGTCGTCTGCTGCATCAACCGCGTCAGACAATGTTTTACCTGAAGCGTGAACCCAAACATTTTGTTGGTGGTTAGCCATACCAAGCAGAGTTTCAGTCTGCTCGTAACGGTGGTAACACACAGACGTTGCCATGATAACGCCTTCATCGTTGATAGAGATTGTCTTCGATGAATCGTTCAGCGCTGGCAATGTACCGTCTGGGAATGCCGTTTTGAATACAGAGTAAGACGTTGTCTTGATCACTGAATCGTTGAATTCATAGATACCAACCTCAGGTTGACGACGTTCAATCGCTTCTGCAAACAGGTAGATTGGGCGTAGAGAGAAACGGTGGTAGTAAGGACCTTCCATGTAGTAGCCGTCAGGCGAGAACAGTTGGTCAAGTTGCGCTAAGAAACCGCCGCTTACTTTATCTAGTTTCAGGCCGTAAAGCGCTTTGTCTACAGACTCTTGGTCGTTGATTGCGTAACCACAGATACCAACCGCTGCCACTGCCCATAAGCCGTGGTTGTGTACGATGTCGAAGTCATGTGCGTAAGTAACAACGAACATTTCGATCATTTGTTTTAGAAGATCGTCTTCGATCAGGCGCTTTTGCTCTTCAGAGATAGTGTGGTAGATGCAGCTGTACGCACAAGAAGCGTAAAGCATCCACATGTTCTCGTTCAACGTTTGGTGAAACAGCTTACCCGGAGGGTTAGAGTCACGGCTTACGTTGCTTTCAAGTGTTGGGTATACCGTCGCGTAAGCAGTTAGCATATCAACGATGTAATCACGGTACTTTGTTTCCTCAGTGATAAGGAACAAACGGCCCGCTAGATCCATATGGATGTAGTTTTGCTTATGACGGTTGTGCTCGTAACCGCCGCCTTCACCGTGACCTGGTACTTCAATGCCAACTTCCGCCATGTAAGCGTCAGTTTGTTTAATGTCGCGAGTCAATGCGTTACCTAAAAGGCTATCCTTGCCAAGTTCTTTACGAAGCTCTGCTGCTTCATCAAAGTTAAGTAAAAGTGGTTGATAGCTCATTGTTATTTCCCCTGCTCTGCTGTGCTTTCTAATTCTGGGCTTAAAATTGTTTCTACTGAGTAGAAGCCTGTCCAGCTGTATACTTTGCCGTTCAGTTCTACTTTGTGTTCAGTGCTGTCAGTCGCGCCAAGTTGGTTGCTGATCATCACTGTCACGTTTGATTTCTCTGTCGTGATCTCTACTACTGAACCGATATTCGTGTGAGCCACTACTTTGATGTCTTTCACAACACCACGCGCATTTACAGATTGCTCGAATTCTTCGTTGAAGTAACCGTGCGTTTCAACAACAGAAGCAAACAGCGTTGTTTCGCCTTTGCTGCGTAAAATGAACGCAGGCTCTGAACGTAGGTTGAAGCTTGGGTCGTTAGCGCCAGTGCGAGTAAAGATAACTTCAGCGTTATCGTTAGACGTTGCCCCTAGCCACGTGTAGTAGGTGTTGTTCTGTAGCCAGCTTACCAGTGCTGTGCCCTTCATTTCACCGCTTGCCACGTTCCATAGGTGTTGGTAACCGAAGTCATCACCCAGAGTATTCAGCTCTTTGTTTGCTTGGTATTCAAAGTTGGTGCGAATAATTTGACCTTGGTATTGGTGCGAGTAGTCGTATTGATGCTCACCTTTGCCGCCTTTCTCAGAATCTAAACGGTAAAGATCTAATAGTAGCGGAGATTCTAATTCTTCAAGGTTTAGCATGAACACACAGCGTTGCATGTCAAAACCTTCGTAATGATCGTTAGCAAATGCGCTCATGCCGTTGATTTGCTCGTCTTCTACTTTGAAGAAGTGCGGTAAGCCATGTACTGAATCCGCGCGCTCTGCGTCAAAGTTGTTCTGACATTTTTCATCAATCGTTACTGCGTTATGTGCAATTGTTTGACGAGCGTAAGATTTGTTTTCATCTAGGTAACGACCACCGAATTTAGGCTCAACGTTGACCCAACGGCAGAAGCCGTATTCACGCAGCACTTCTTGACCGCGGTTGAAGAAAGAAATACCTAGCGTATCAAAGTTGCCGTGACCCATGCCGTGTTGGCCGTAGTTCATAACAAGTTGAGAAACGTCGCCTTTCTTATCCTGCATACGGATAAAGCCTTGCGCGCCGTTGTGACCTTGAGGGCCTTCGTTCAATTCAACACTTGGCCAGAAAGGCATGCCGATTTCTTTCTCTGCAGAAGCGGCTTCGTAAGCTTTAGACAGCTCAAGACCACATGGATGCATCCATACCGCGTCTTGAATCTTCGCCATACCAAGAATGTTTTGGTCTACGCCGTTTTCAGACGAGTAATGCTTGCTGTAAACACTTACTGCAACCTGAACACCCATGTCTGTGATACCCATAGTACGAGAAGCATCATTCAGAGCCGGGAACTCACCGTTCGGGTAAGCCGTCGCAAGCATCGCTTGTACTGTGTTACCAATCACGCCGCCTTTGTAGTTGTAGATATCCACTTCAGGCATATGACGGTGAATCACTTCAGCGAACACACACGTTGGACGAATCGCATAACGGTGGTAGTAAGGACCTTCCATGTAGTAGCCAGACGGTGCAAACAGCTGAGAAACTTGCGCTAGGAAGCCGCCAGTGTCGTTACGGTCAATGCCGTACACTGACATCTCAAGGTACTCACGCTTGCCTAAAGCAAGACCACAAATACCGACAGCCGCTACTGCCCAAATACCGTGATTGTGAATTCGGTCGAAGTCGTGTGCGTATTTAACCGTGAACATTTCTAACATCGGTTCAAAAATGCGAGACTCAATATTGTCGCGTTGTTCTTGTGTCAGAGTTGAAGCAACACAAGAGTAAGCTAAGCTTGAGAACATTAACCAGCAGTGTTCGTTCAGGATTTGGTGGAACAAACGACCTGTAGGGTTGGTGTTTTTCTGTACGTGGTAATCAAACGTTAGGTATTTGTCTGCGTACTCTTCTAGTAATTCTGTAACAAAATCAGCGTACTTTTGCTCTTTAGTGATCAAGAACATGCGACCAGCTAGATTCATGTACGTGTAATTTTGCTTGTGGCGGTTATGTTCGTAACCCCCAGCTTCACCATGACCTGGGACATCAATAGGTAAACGCATGAACGCTTCTAGATCTTTCGCGTTCGCTGCAATGGTTTTGCCCATTAAGCTAGAACGGCCCACTTCAAGATGAAGCTGCTCGATTTCTGCTTCAGTCAACAATACTGGTTTAGTCGTCATATTCTTTGTCACCCTCAATAAAGAGTTTATCTACTTAAACTTTGATTAAATTTTCAAACTTCATATAAAGTAATACAATATGAGCTTTAATTATACCTATTCGTCGCCAAATGATGAGTAGAGTCACATAATTAGCCGTAAGTCATTGATGTGGTTGACTAATGGTAAATATCAGCCATTTGTTAAGTTGTTGATTTATTTACGCTATATAAAGTATCACTTGATCAATATCACACAAATTTAGATATATTGTATTACAATTAGACTCATTCCTTTATGATGAATGTAAGTTAAGTAACACTTAAAAGATTTAAACAGATTAGGAGATACACAATGAACTCTTTCTTTATCTTAAATGAAAACCCATGGGAAGAACTTGGTGGCGGTATTAAGCGTAAAATCGTTGCTTACACTGACGATCTAATGGCAGTACACCTATGTTTTGACAAGGGCGCGATTGGTCACCCTCATACTCACGAAATTCACGATCAAATCGGTTACGTGGTTCGTGGCAGCTTCGAAGCTGAGATTGAAGGTGAAAAGAAAGTACTTAAAGAAGGCGATGCTTACTTCGCTCGTAAACACATGATGCACGGTGCCGTTGCTCTAGAGCAAGACAGCATCCTTCTTGATATCTTCAACCCTGCGCGTGAAGATTTCCTAAAATAATTAATAGCGCAACCTCAGTTGCTAAGGTAAGCATATGAAATCATTAAACATCGCGGTCATTGGCGAGTGCATGGTTGAGCTACAAAAGAAACAAGACGGGCTTAAGCAGAGTTTTGGTGGCGATACACTGAATACAGCACTTTACCTGTCACGCTTAACAAAAGAGCAAGATATCCAAACAAGCTATGTAACAGCGTTAGGTACTGACCCATTCAGTACCGACATGTTGGAAAAGTGGCAAGCAGAAGGTATCGACACGAGCTTAATTGCTCAGCTTGATCACAAACAACCAGGGCTTTACTACATCGAGACCGATGAAACTGGTGAGCGTAGCTTCCACTACTGGCGTAGTGACGCTGCTGCGAAATTCATGTTTGATCAACAAGACACGCCTGCTCTACTTGATAAGCTATTCTCTTTTGACGCGGTTTACCTAAGTGGTATTACGCTTGCTATCTTGACAGAGAACGGACGCACGCAGCTATTCAACTTCTTAGACAAATTCAAAGCTCAAGGCGGCCAAGTATTCTTCGACAATAACTACCGCCCTAAACTTTGGGAAAGCCAACAAGAAGCGATTTCTTGGTACTTGAAAATGCTTAAGTACACCGATACAGCGCTACTGACGTTCGATGACGAGCAAGAGCTGTACGGCGACGAAAGCATTGAACAGTGTATTGCACGTACGTCTGAGTCTGGTGTGAAAGAGATCATCATTAAGCGCGGCGCGAAAGACTGCCTAGTGGTTGAAAGCCAAAATGCTCAGTACGTTGCTCCAAACCCAGTAGACAACATTGTTGATACTACAGCGGCTGGCGACTCGTTCAGCGCAGGCTTCTTAGCTAAGCGTTTAAGCGGTGGCAATGCACGTGATGCAGCATTGGCAGGTCATATTGTGGCAGGAACTGTGATTCAGCATCCAGGTGCTATCATTCCTGTAGATGCGACGCCAGATCTGTCTCTATAATTACGCACTTTAACTATTAATCAAGGGTTTGCTTAGTTGAAAGCAAGCCCACATTTAACGTGAGAAATAATTCATGACTACATTAAATGAACAACTAGCAAACCTAAAAGTAATCCCTGTAATCGCGATCAACCGTGCTGAAGACGCTATCCCTTTAGGTAAAGCACTTGTTGAAAACGGCATGCCATGTGCAGAAATCACGCTACGCACAGAATGTGCAATCGAAGCTATTCGCATCATGCGTAAAGAGTTCCCAGACATGCTAATCGGTTCAGGTACTGTACTGACTAACGAGCAAGTTGACGCATCTATCGAAGCTGGTGTTGATTTCATCGTAAGCCCAGGTTTTAACCCTCGTACTGTTCAATACTGTATCGACAAAGGTGTTGCAATCGTACCGGGTGTAAACAACCCAAGCCTAGTTGAGCAAGCAATGGAAATGGGCCTTCGCACGCTGAAGTTCTTCCCTGCTGAGCCTTCTGGCGGTACTGGTATGCTTAAAGCATTGACAGCGGTTTACCCTGTTAAATTTATGCCTACTGGCGGCGTAAGCTTGAAGAATGTAGATGAATACCTATCGATCCCTTCTGTTCTTGCGTGTGGCGGTACTTGGATGGTTCCAACTAACCTTATCGACGAAGGTAAGTGGGACGAACTAGGTAAGCTTGTTCGTGACGCTGTTGATCACGTTAACGCTTAATCTGTTTTAGATTTAGTTATGAAGCCTCACTTCGGTGGGGCTTTTTGTTATCTGCCGTTTATCGCACCGACTAGCAGTAATACCCATCGTAGTAAATAGCTGGTCACCCTAGCTTGCTAAAACGCCCGATAACTGCGTTAGAACTTTTGATTGTAGAATAACTACTTATCGAAAGTTTCTGCCTTGTTCTCAAGCCTTTTCCCTACGCTATTTTTGATCACTTACTGTGATTGGTATAAGACACTCTCAATCGACTTTCTGTTTACCCACCACATTCTATCACCTTTATCTCTATGGCTTCGTACAGGTCCGTGACTAAGACAAGCAAGAGCGTAGTGATGTGAGTTTTCAATCAACGTCAGCACGCATCTAGCTGAGCGTTACTGGCGCATCTACGCCTATCACCCCTTATCCAAAAATGTTCCTTTTCAATACATCATCAAACATCTCGCATAGCATGTACAGAAGGTCACAATAGACAAAGTGAGCCGCAGAATGTGTCCCGTTGTCCAGTTTAACGCCCACTCACTGACAAAAATTCCAAATATGTGCCTCTCTAGATCGAAAGTAGTAAATAGCATAGAAAGGCTACATAGCCGCAGACAAACAAAAATAGCGAAGTGAAAACAATAGGCTACACTTGAACTCCCAATTAGGAATCTTCAAGTATAGCGTTGTAAATTAACGTGAACCTAGTCGCACAACACACTAATTTGTAGCATATTTGTTACGGCTATAATTAAAATCTTATAGATAAGAGGAAGTGAGCGATTTTTCTTATATTGTAATACATATGAACATTT
The DNA here is from genome assembly GCF_026241515.1 of Vibrio sp. 14G-20. GTDB lineage: Bacteria > Pseudomonadota > Gammaproteobacteria > Enterobacterales > Vibrionaceae > Vibrio. The sequence continues at coordinate 87,210 of NZ_JAPHPW010000013.1, read as the reverse complement.
AACCTTCAATTTATTTCACAACAAAAATAAAATACACGCACAATTAATACCAATTAAAACAGTAACTTAAAAGATCTTTCAGCATTTAGTGAAAAATCAATGCGACCTAGATCATACTAAAGACATATTGTAGTACAAATAAACCTTGGGACGAGTTAATCTAAGCCCAGTTAATTATGATATTTAAAAGGCTGAAAAGATGACTATTGATACTTTTGTTGTTCTCGCCTACTTCTTCTTTTTAATCGCTATTGGTTGGATGTTCCGTAAGTTCACCACGTCAACTAGTGATTATTTCAGAGGGGGCGGCAAAATGTTGTGGTGGATGGTTGGTGCAACTGCCTTCATGACACAGTTTTCAGCATGGACGTTTACAGGTGCCGCAGGACGCGCGTTCAATGACGGTTTCGTTATTGTAATCCTATTCTTAGCCAATGCTTTTGGCTACTTCATGAACTATATGTACTTCGCTCCAAAGTTCCGCCAACTTCGTGTGGTAACAGCGATCGAAGCTATTCGTCAGCGCTTTGGTAAAACGTCTGAACAGTTCTTCACATGGGCAGGTATGCCGGACAGCCTTATCTCTGCAGGTATCTGGCTAAATGGTCTAGCTATCTTTGTAGCAGCGGTATTCAACATCCCAATGGAAGCAACCATTGTGGTAACGGGTATGGTTCTAGTATTGATGGCAGTAACGGGCGGCTCTTGGGCGGTTGTTGCTTCTGACTTCATGCAAATGCTTGTAATCATGGCCGTGACAATCACTTGTGCGGTAGCAGCTTACTTCCACGGTGGCGGCTTAACTAACATCGTTGCTAACTTCGACGGCGACTTCATGTTAGGTAACAACCTAAACTACGTGAGCATCTTCATCCTTTGGGTTGTATTCATCTTCGTGAAGCAGTTCGGTGTAATGAACAACAGCATCAACGCTTACCGTTACCTATGTGCAAAAGACAGTGAAAACGCACGTAAAGCGGCAGGCCTAGCATGTATCCTTATGGTTGTTGGTCCACTAATTTGGTTCCTACCACCTTGGTACGTAAGTGCATTCATGCCTGAGTTTGCTGAGCAATACACATCAATGGGCGACAAAGCCGGTGATGCTGCTTACCTAGCATTCGTACAGAACGTAATGCCAGCAGGTATGGTTGGTCTTCTTATGTCAGCAATGTTCGCTGCAACGATGTCTTCGATGGATTCAGGTTTGAACCGTAACGCTGGTATCTTTGTAATGAACTTCTACAGCCCGATTCTTCGTCAAAACGCGACTCAGAAAGAGCTGGTTATTGTAAGTAAGCTAACGACTATCATGATGGGTGTTATCATCATCGCGATTGGTCTATTCATTAACTCTCTACGTCACTTAAGCTTGTTCGATATCGTGATGAACGTAGGTGCGTTGATTGGCTTCCCAATGCTTATCCCTGTACTACTAGGTATGTGGATTCGTAAGACACCTGACTGGGCTGGTTGGTCTACTCTAGTGGTTGGTGGTTTTGTTTCTTACATTTTCGGTATCTCTCTTCAAGCAGAAGACATCGAGAACCTATTTGGTCTAGAAACAGCGCTTACAGGCCGTGAATGGAGCGACTTGAAAGTCGGTCTTAGCTTAGCTGCTCACGTAGTGTTCACAGGTGGTTACTTCATCATGACTTCTCGCTTCTACAAAGGCCTATCGCCAGAGCGTGAGAAAGAAGTTGACCAACTATTCACTAACTGGAACACGCCGCTTGTAGCGGAAGGTGAAGAGCAACAAAACCTTGATACTAAACAGCGTTCAATGCTTGGTAAGCTTATCAGCACAGCAGGTTTCGGTATCCTAGCAATGGCTCTGATTCCAAACGAACCAACAGGACGCTTGTTGTTCCTACTATGTGGTTCAATGGTACTAACCGTTGGTATCCTACTGGTTAACGCGTCTAAAGCTCCGGCTAAGATGAACAACGAGTCAGTTGCTAAATAGCTAAATAGCTAAATAGCTAAATAAGCAGCTAACAAGTTAAACCAAAATGAAGCCCATGTTATTCGATAACATGGGCTTTTTGTTTGTCTCCGTTTATCAAAATGGAATATGAAACGCATCTCTACCAATACTCACAAATCGATAGAAGTACCTATCTCCTACCCTCGCTTTATCTTCTTTTACGACCTTTCCAATGGTTTGATCTCTTTTTCTGATTGTTTCTGTTACTTTGAATAACAACACAAACACAACAGACAACTACAATGAAAAAAACATCACTATTACTTGCTTCCATTACTCTTGCACTTTCCGGTGTAGCACAAGCTGACCAGCTAGAGGACATTCAAAAGTCAGGCACTCTGCGTGTAGGTACCACAGGCGACTACAAACCTTTTTCTTACTTCAACGGCAAAACCTACTCTGGTTATGACATTGACGTAGCTAAACATGTTGCAGAGCAGCTGGGCGTCGAATTACAGATAGTTCGTACCACATGGAAAGATCTACTGGCCGATCTAGACGACGATAAGTACGATATTGCGATGGGCGGCATTACACGTAAAATGCAGCGTCAGTTAAACGCAGAACAAACTCAAGGCTACATGACCTTTGGTAAGTGTTTCTTAGTCGCTAAAGGCAAAGCAGAACAATACAACAGCATTGAGAAAGTGAACCTTTCTTCTGTGCGTGTTGGCGTCAATATCGGCGGGACTAATGAGATTTTCGCGGATGCTAACTTACAAGATGCGAGCTTTACACGTTACGAGAACAACCTAGACGTTCCGCAAGCCGTTGCGGAAGGTAAAGTTGATGTGATGGTGACAGAAACCCCTGAAGGTCTGTTCTATCAAGTGACTGATGAACGTCTTGAAGCTGCTCGCTGTGAAACACCGTTCACCAACAGCCAATTCGGCTACCTGATTCCAAAAGGTGAACAACGTTTGTTGAACACGGTGAACTTCATTATGGATGAGATGAAACTAAAAGGCGTTGAAGAAGAGTTCCTGATCCACAACTCTCTTAAGTAACCTCTTTTCGATTTATACAGTGACCAAAAAATAGGCCAGCATTGCTGGCCTATTTCGTGATGGTTTGATAGTTCGCTTCTAATCACTATCGTGCCCTTAACTATCGGACACGTAACTAGCGCTCACCTATTTAACTTTAACCGTGAGTGATTACATTCTGCTGTACTAACGCATCCAGAATGTCTGACGGCATGGTGCTGCTTAGCGTCAACTGAGGTGCAAGATCTTCAACCACAATCACCTGTTCCGTGGTACCTAAACCATCAGACTTGATCGTAAGCTCAATGTCATTCCCTTCCACTTTCGCGTCTATCTGTTGTAACAACGCGGTCATGTCTGGAGATGTGTTTTTAAGCTCTGGCAACACTTCTCTCAAGTCAATACTATCCCCTTCCGACAAGTCAAAGTCGGTAATCGTATCTTCAACACCATCTTCGATATTAAGCCATACGAACGAATCCATACCATCACCACCGGTTAGAATATCTGAACCGCCGCCGCCAATCAGGGTATCATTACCGTCACCACCAACAAGCGTATCATCACCCGCGCCACCTTCTAGACGGTCATTTCCAGAGCCTGCAGTTAGGTCAGTCGCATTCGCGCCAGCCAATAGCTGAATATCGTCAGTTTCCGAAGCCAGATTAATATCGACCGCGTCAGACACAATATTCAGGTCAAGGTCAATCGAAGCCGATGTCGCTGTATCGTTGTTGTCAGTCTCTTCAGAAACCGCCTCAACTTTCAGTGTGTAGTTACCTGGAGTTTGAGAAAGCCCAACCGCTTGCAAGCTTTCAATTGCATCCGCCGTTGCTACCCAAACACCACCGCCAAGATCCGTAACAGAGCCGGCTGTACTGGTGATTTGAGCGCCAGCAGGTACATCACTGATATGCAGCGTTAGCTCTTCTGTAATGTCCGTTAAGGCCGCGATAATTCCAACTAAAGGAATACCACTCGCGCTGACTGACTGACTCGCAGTAATGTTTCTCACGTAGTTAGATGCAGGATCAATCGATAACGTTGGCGCGTTAGCCACTGGTGTCACCTGTATCGTAAACTCTTCTGGTGGTGTTTCGATGATAATGCCAGATGGATTGCCACTATCTTGAGCTACCACTTGTAACTGAATACTGTTCGATGGGATATATTGCGTATTCACAAACACGCCAATAGGGTTGGTTGGTGTATTAATGATTGCATTGATATCCGCTGGTTTACCTTCCAGTATGATTGAGCTTGTGTCCTGCCCGCTGACAGTAACAGTGGTAATTCCAGGAAGCGTTACCGATAAGGTACCAAAGTCGACACTTAAGGTGACGGTCATGAAATCGTCAGCATGAACGCCAACATAGTCAGGGTCTGCGACGGTAATACCACTAATCAACTGGTCGACATCTTCATCGATAGCCGAAGTGACATTGTCACCATTAATGATTGGCGAATCATTAACCCCTGTCACTGTTAAGCTCAAATCGCCGGTGTCTGTTAGGAAGTCATCAACTCCATTGGTTTGCCCATCGTCTTGAACGGTGTATGTAAAGCTGATATCTCCACTGGTCGCATCGTATTCATCGTTGGCATCAAAAACCCAATATGGGCCAGTAATCAACGGGTCATCTACACCACCACTGTTTTCAAAGTAGTCCAACTGCCCTTGACCCGAAGTGAGGCTGACATCGGTTATTGTCAGGTTATCGCCTTCAGGATCGCTTGATGCGGCAATCAAATCTTCAGCTTTAATTACGATTTGATCATCTTCAGCAATCGTGCCTAAATCGATGTCCGTTGCCATTGGATCATCATTGACTTCAGTAACTTTAATCTCAAAGGTGGTTTGATTGTTCAATGGGCCTGATGAACCGTTGTTTCCACCATCATCAACGGTAGCAGTTACCGTCGCCACACCTCCTTGATTCAAGTAATTTTCATCCGCACCCAACTCAAACCTGACACTCCCGGCATCCAAAGCTGTATTTATATTGGCCAAAGTTCCAGAGAGAACAATGGCGCTGCCACTGGTTGGCGTAGAGGTAACACCCGTTGAAGATGTGTAGGTCAACGTACCTTGGTCGACCGATAATGTTAGTGTGTAAATCGCGTTCGGATCATCATAAACGGCGTCTGGGTCCTCTATCTTAAAGCCCGATATATCACTCAATGCAATAGAGGTGTCTTCCGGCGTCTCTAAGTTTTCAATATTGACAAAGGTTGGTTGGTCATTGATCGGATCAACCACCAAGTCGACACTGAAAATGGTTTCCGCCCCTAAATACTCAGTGTTATCCGCATCTGTATCTACTGAGCGAACAGAAATAGACAACGGTGTATCAATACCAAGCGCATTACCTGTGTCTGAATTGTGCTCACCGGAGTTAAACACGATCTTATCGAGTGCTGTTGCATCTACGTCTAACGTCCATGTATCAGATACTGAATCGTAAATACCTAGTGTTGTTCCATCCGGATGCCAAATTGACGCGTCTTGTGGAACATTGCTGACCACAACACGGATGGTTTCTGGCGAATTTTCAGTATAAGTCCCACTCCCCGATGCCGAAAATGCGTTATCCAGAATAGTAGTGTTGATTTCAATATCAATATTTTCGCCTTCTAAACCGACTACCGAATCAGTCGGGTCCGTATCAATATCGTCTCCTACCGGAAGTACATGCACTTGGAAACTTGGCAGAGTACCTGCGTTAGTTGGTACACCGAGCAAAGATTCTTGCGTAAACACCTCAACACCAAACTCAAAAGTACCGCTGAAATCTTTCGGAGGCAGTACCGATATTTCGCTCAAATCGAATGAATTCGAGACACTTGAAGGCAATTGAACACTCCACACGCCTCCACCATTATTCTTAACCGTGAAGTCTGAGGAGTTATCTACCCTGAATTGGAAGCCATCAGGGACATCAGTGAACTTGATAGAGACAAACTCTTCCGACCCATCTAAATCTGTCAAAGCTATCGACACTGGACTTGAGCCAGCAAGTGAAATCTCTTGATCTTCACTACCTGTTATTTCAATGACATCAGCGTTCGTTCCCGGGCCAGTGATCGAAATATCATCTACCACAGGGACTACGTCAAAGCTAACCGACGTTGAGAAAAACTCGGGAGTTGCATCTTCCGTCGTTGTTGAGCCATCTTCGTTGAACGTCGCAGTATCTAAGATATTCCCACTCACAGTAACGCTAACGGTACTGACATCAACACCATTTACATCATCGTAAGTCGGGAAGTTTTCTTTCGGTCTAAACAACACACCAGATAAGGCTCCATTCTCAATTTCCGTTTCAGTGAAAGATATTGATGTGCCCAAAGCCGTTCCAGTATCGCTGTAAAATTCACCATTACTTGTGTCAGTTAAGGTTAGAGTAATATCGGTGAAGCGCTCATCACCGCCTTCAACACCATTAACTTGGTCTGCAACCGAACCCGAGAAATCAAGCACAATATAGGTGTCTTCATAACCCACAGCTTCAGCACCCGGCTGGCCATCGATATCAACTGGGTTCAACGAGTCACCTAAAGAACCCGAGATATCGACAGAAATACTTGGCGCTACGTCGGTTACTGCGGAGACTTTAATAATGGCGCTGGTATCAAGTACATTTTCATCACCAGAGATGAGGTCTTTGGTAATCACCGTAAATGGCAATTCAAAGTCACCAGAGTAGTCAGCGGGTAAATTCAGCACCAAATCAGAAAAGTCTGGCGTTGCACCTTGTATCAAAGTGGACTGATATACATATTCGCCGTTAACAAAATCAATCTCACCACTACCACCTATGCTGATGTTAAGCGTTTGGGTAGGGTCTGCTGGGTCAAGAAACACGGTATCATCAATAACGATGGTAATTTGGTCGTTAAATGCATCACCACCACTGAAACTAATGATACTTTCAAGAGCATCGCCGAGCATAAGCTGAATATCTTCGATAGCGTCTATTACTTGATCTGGTGTCGCTGTTATATCCGCCGCGATTTCCCCACCACCTGTTATCTCTTCAGGGAAGGTCAAAATCACGTCGCCTTGACGAATAACAACGTCCGATTCTTGGTCGCCGACCTCATCCCCTAAGTCTTCAACTTCCGTATAGGCAGTCATTTTGATACTGCTGGTATTACTCGATATACCATCATTATATGGGGAAGTTAGATCTAAGCCTTCTGGTGCGCTAATCGTAAACGCATTTTCGTCTGTGACCACCCAACGACCATCACCCTCATACACAGCACCAGTCACGAGCAATTGACTCAACACCTCTTCTGGTAACGCGCCATCAGACGTAGTAGTCAATTGAACCACAACCTCGTTAACGACTTCATTAATAGCAAACTCAGGAGAGACATCTTCTTCTTTGTAACGGATAACGTACTCACCATCCAAGATTTCAACACCGCCACCATCTACGGCTTGGTTATCGCTATTGGTCGTAAATTTGATAACACCTGCGGCATCAGAGGTAATTGTTGCCAATTCGCCACTACCGTCTTCATTGGAGAAAACGATAAAGTTATCGTCAACTCCATCTCCATCTGGATCTTCAGGTTCCACAACAGGCACAACTTGTACTGTGATGGTGCCTGTAATTGCTGGATTAGCAACTACTCGGCCGCCCTCACCAACAATAGCGTCATCGGTGTACTCGAAATCTCTCTCCTCCATCTCAACGACGGTTGTCAGCGTAAAGTCGACACTTGAGTTTTCTGGTGGTGTCATTTGGATAAAGTTGTTCGCCAAAGCAATCTGAGTAAATTGCTCAGGTGTTTGTGAGGAGTCTTTCTGTGTGATTACTAGAGTGCCGGGCGTACTAGAATCGACCGTCACATCACCATTGACCACCGCGACTACATCCGCAGGGATGCCATTAATGGTAATGGAAGTGAAATGCTCATCATCGTCAATATAGTCAGTACCCTCTGGGTGCCAATCAATATTGATGGCCGTATCTTCATTCCCTGTGGTTGTATTAGCATAGGTCGCGGAGGTGTCAATTCTAGGTTCAACTAATACTCGAACTTCTTGGTCGAACGTTAAGGTATGGCCATCGTTCTCGGTCACTATCACTTGACCTTGAATGTGGATATTCTCTGTCGATGAGTCGACAGGTCTGATGCGAATACCTGACGTTTTACCCGCCTCTGTAATGTTCGCTTCGTAGATAGGTTTAGATAAATCAGGGCTACCGCCCGGTCCCGTTTCATAACCAACAAAGTTAAGGTCGATCACCGTACCATCGCCGTCTTCGAGAATCACGCCATCTGGAATACCTGAGAGGATAACGGTTATGGATTCTGAACCGTCGTCAGGTAATGGTGTTTGGTCTACAGCTGCCGGATCAGGTCTTCGCTCTCCAGACAACACCGTGAAATCTAGAACAGCGTAGCTGTCTCCGCTCTGACTCTCTTGGATTGTGGTTTGTACCCCACTCACACCGCCATCTGTAAACTCTTCCCAATCGGTACCATTAGTTCCACCAAATGGCACATCAGCAACACCAATGACTTCAACGTTGACTGTTTTAGGACCAAATGTGATTTCATCAACTACTTCACCCGTTGAAAGATCTGCCTTGTCTTTGACAACACCTAACACATCAAAGCTAAAGTCTTCATTACTGTGGTCTTTGGGTATCACTTCTACATTGGCAAGTTCAGAGTAAAGAATCTCTTGATAGTCGACACCCTCAATGGTCACGGTTGATACAAGGGTATCGGTCCCGAGTAAATAAAGCCCTGCTCCCTGAGTAATATTGTTGATGCGTACGTATAAGGTTTCCGACGTATCCATATCTTCAGAAGGCGTCATCGTAATCACTTCATCAAGAGTAAACGCGACTCTATTGTTAGGATCCCCAACAGTATCTGGATCGAGAATATTGTCTTCATTGATGGTTTTACGATTCACGCTTAAGGAGCCTAAGTCGGCGTCTGGAAGTACATCAATAACTAATGTTCGTTCTTCAGAAGTGGCAACCTGTTTACTGTTAGCACCGCTATTATCGCCATCTAGGAATGGATTACGGGTTTCTTCCGTCAAAGCCACTACTTTAAAGCTGATGGTGCCTGAGAAGTTATCAATCGGGTCGACGACCGTACTATTGATATCTGCCGCATCAATAACATATGGGCCTCCAACAGGCCCTATCGGATTACCTGAACTATCCAATAGAGTAAACTTCCCAACACCCTCATCAACAGTAAGTTTATATGTGAGTGTTTCAGGGCGAGAAGTATCTTGAGAATCAGCCTCGAGGTTAAGAGTGATGGTATTTCCATCTTCCGTTACCGGACTCTCTGCACCCATGCTGTCTGTATCTGGAAGATAAGTGTAAGTGCTATTCGCATCATCCCAAGTCGCAATGTCGGCAACCGCTTCAATTTCAATTCTAAAGTTTGAGTTTACGGTGTGGTCTAGCGAACCATTATTATCAATCTCGAGTTCGTAGTTGATTCGCACACCATTGTCATTCGAACCGTAGTTTCGGTCTGGTACAAAATAAAGATTGTCGATGGTAGCTATAACATCTTTTGGGTCAGTTAAATCATCGGGGTCAGGCATGAAACTCTGAACGATATTTGCGCCATCTAGTACATAGTTACCATCTACATCTGTCGACAATTTCACATATTCAGCACCATCAAAGTAATAGAAAGTACCTCTATGATTAGTATTATCGAAGATCTTCAGCTGGCCGATCGCCTCTGTATTATCTTGGTCGTACAAGTTTACTTGCAATGCGACCTGGGCAGGTGCATCAGGTAGACCGTCTTGATTATCAAAAGTGTTTTCTAGGTCTGTTGGTTCACTACCCGCTGCATAATCAATTGATGCATCACGACCAATATCCTCTGTTGTCGTCACTTTCAGCGACACAGCCGTTGAGTCCTGGTCAACGACAGTAATATTCAGTGGCGTTTCAGAGGTATCTAAGTCTGCATCGGTTGCAATTACGTTGATCGAGAAGTTGATCTCATCGCCGTCATGATCTAGATAACCATTGGCTCTAAATTCTATTTCGCCATTTGAGTTGATACGTAAAGTACCCAGCTGTCTTTCCTGAGTACCACCATTGCCATCATCGGTCTGCTCATAAACACGGATAGTTCGACGTCCACTTTGAACATTCAAGCCATCGCTAAAGCCAGTATTGTTCCCTCTTTGAAAAACAATATCAGCCCCGTTACTTGAGATACCTTCAATTCGACTCAGTACCGCGCCATCTGCCCCCTCATCCGTCGCGTTAGCAAACATATCGACTTTAGAACCATTGTAATTCTGACCTTCAAGACGAGTAATCGACTGAGTTGTCACTAACGGAACATCATCCGTCACTGTGATTGTCAGATCAATCGTATTTGATTGGTCTTGGTCAAAGTCTTCAGCCACAACTGAGAAACCAAGTTCGATGGTGTTTTCACCGTCAGCAAGAGGGTGTGTGAGCGGTTTAAACAGTTCAAACTGATAGCTGTTGTCCGCAGTATCAAACACAACTTCAAACACAGCTTCGTTACTTGTTTCAGTTTGTGCTGTGTAGGTAAATGTCGTACCACTATCAACAACAGGAAGCCACTCTAGCGCTTCACCATTAGACATAAGCCCAGTTAGCACTGCATCAGGGTTAATCAGCTCATACAACACAACACCATCCGCACCTTCATCGATGGTAAACAAACCATTAATGACCATATCTTCCGTTTGGTCAGAACCTATTCCCGCTAAATCGTCTTCATCAACAACCGTTTCACCGGTCGGATCGGTCATGGTTGGGCCGTCATCTAGGACTTCTATCGGCAATACATATTGATTCGAATCATCACCATCACCGTCAACGGCAACAACATCAAATGGTATTGTTAATGTATCGAGGTTACTCGGTGTCGTCGCGTGATTGAGAGGACCAAGCAAGGTAAAGGTGTAAGCACCATCATCAGTCAACACTAATGTGAAAATTGGTGTTCCACTTGGGTCGGTTGCACCTTGGTAGGTGGTAGTATTAGCAGCGCCGGTAATTTCTGTGATCTTAATACCTTCACTACCCGACGATAGCGTTGCTTCCAGCGTTGAGATATTACGCAGCTCGTAAACCTCAACTTGGTCTGCACCTTCGGTCGTCACAAAAGTTCCCGAGGCTTGCGTTGGTGTACCAATCTCCTCTTCATCCACAATAAAAGTACTGCCAGCCTCTATCTCAGTAATTTCAGGCACGTCATCGGTAATGGTGACACTGAGTGGTGTCATTGCTGAGTCGGTTTCATCAGTGTCTACCGCGTAAACAGGCAAGGTAAATATTTGGTCATTATTACCTTGAACGTCCGCATGGTCGATTTCTTGAAGGAGCGTAAAGGTGTACTCCCCTAATACCGACGAAGAGAAATCAATGTTAAAGATCTCAACCTCCGGATCGAGACCGTCTTTGGTGAAACCAACATAACTACCAGAGTCGGCTGGATCTTCTTTCAATTGAATTACTAATCCGTTGGACTTTAGAACTCCACCGACATTAAATTCATTGGTCGCAATACGGAAGTAGCTAACGTCGTCACTACCCTCAGTAAAGGTTATCTGCTCTGTTTGGCTCACAGGTAAACTTGGTGAAGAACCATCGACTAAGTTAACTTCACTCAAACTGACTAGCGGAATAACATTAATAATCGGTGGCGCACCATCAACAATGGTCAAGGTGACTGTCGAGTCCTCTATATCTGTGTCTTGGTCTTCAGATGTAACGATAATGGTTTTAACAATATCGCCATTTTCATGGTCTAGATTTCTGTTTGGCTCAAAGCGGATATCACCATTCAACTTAATCAACAGTGTCCCTTCTGGGTAAACAAATGCTTGCTCATTCGTATCGTTTTGATCGAGAAGAACCTCGGCACCACCATCATAGGTAAATTTAGTAACTATTGAACCATCGGCACTTGGACCCGTTATTGTTTCCAACACATTGCTGCTCACCGTGCCCGAGGTTGGCTCAGTGACCAGTAAGTCTCCCGATTGCATCACTTGAACATCATCACCAATAACCACTTCAAGTTGCTTAGAAGCGGACACATCACCATCGGTGTCTTCGGCATAAACCGATAAATCGAAGGTAATGTCATTGTTGCCATCGCCAGGCGCATGGTCTAAGCGCTCTAGCAACACAAAGGTATAAATACTTGGATTTGAACTATCAAACGTTAAGGTGAAAATAGGCACCTCAACGCCCGGTGAAACCGTCGTGAACGCCAAGTAGTCACCAGAGTTTGCTGGATCTTCCCTTAAATCAACGACTAGGCCATTCGACTTGATTAATCCACCAGTGTTGAACAGAGACGTGTCGACAACAATTTTTGCAATATCGTCACTGCTAGCGAATGATGTGATTGTATTGGTTTCGCTAATCAGCATCGAGTCAGGAGAAGAGCCGTCTGATAAGTTACTTTCTGATAAAGTGACGCCGGGCACTACATTCAGCTCAGGCCCTTCACCATCAATAATGGTCAGTCGAACACTCGACATGAAGATATCGTTATCGAAATCCGATGAAGTGAAGACGATATTTTTAACGATATTCCCGTTAGAGTGGTCGAGATTTCTATTTGGCTCGAACCTAACATCACCATCTAAAGTGACGAACAAAGAGCCTTCATTGAAGGTAAACTCTTGCTCACCCGTTACAGTCTGATCGAGCGAAATGGCTAATCCACCATCGTAAATAAACTCGGTGATGGTCGCTCCGTCCGCACTTGGCAATGGCATGACATCAACCGTTGCTGTTGTCGGCGTGCCAGAGCTTGGTTCTGTGATGGTCAGAATCCCATCCTGCATTTGCTGAATGTCATCTTCAATGGTCACAACGACATCTCGTCTTGTCGATTCAGAATCGTCCGTATCGACAGCGTAAACTGGCAAGCGGAAATTCAGATCGTTGTAATTGAGGCCATTAAGGTGATCGAGTGCTTCCAGCAAGGTAATGGTAAACTGTCCCTTGTTAACGCTATCAAAACTAACCGTGAAGACATCGGTTTTTGCACCGGAACCGCTTGTGGTGAATCCGACATAGCTACCCGAGTCCGCAGGCTCCTCCTTCAATTCAACGACTAAACCGTTTGATTTCAGTAATCCGCCAAAATTAAATTCATCCGTAGCGATTCGGAAATGGCTAAGGTCATCACTCCCTTGTGTGTAGGTGATAGTATGAGTTGAGCTAACTGGCCCTGCCGTCGGCATTGAACCATCGGATAAGTTCACTTCAGATAAGTAAACATCAGGGACAATATTGATAACAGGATCAACACCATCCGTGATAGTAAGCGTCACCGTTGCGGTTTCAATATCGTTGTCGAAATCGCTTGTTGTCACGGTAATGGTTCGAACAATACCGCCATTCGAGTGGTCAAGGTCTCTATCTGGTTCGAAACGGACCGAACCATCCAACTTAACGAACAACAGTCCATCTGCAACTGAGAACTCTTGCTCTGTTAAATCAGTTTGATCAAGCGTAAACGGCCCATCAGCCCCGTATATAAACTGGGTAACAGTCGCACCATCTGCACTCTCTGCAGGCATAACATCGACAATACCTGTAGTTGGCGGGCCACCTGCTCCGGAAGTCGTAACGGGTTCAACAATACTTAAAATGCGATCTTGCGTTTGTTGTAAGTCGTCGGTAATGGTGACGCTCAAAGAAGACGAAGCTGAATCGGTGTTGTCGGCATCAACCGCTATCACAGGGATATCAAAATCTAAGAGATTAGACAGGTTACCATCAGCGTGATCTAAAGCTTCTAAAAGCGTAAATGTATACTGACCAACATTGTTGTCTGAAAACTCAAGTGTGAACACGTTCGTTTCAACATTTGAAGCTCCGGTAACAAAACCAACATAGTTCCCTGAATCAGTCGGTTGCTCTTTAATTTCAACTGTGAGCCCGTTCGATTTCAATGTTCCTAACGAGTTGAAGTTCGTGGTATCGACTCTAAAGTGCGTCACATCATCACTGCCTTCTGTAAAGGTAATGACTTTTGTTTCACTGACAGCTGCACCTGTAAAGGCAGAACCATCAGCTAAGTTTGCTTCATTCAGAGCAACATCAGGAATGAGGTCAATCACTGGTTCGTCGCCATCTTCTATCCTCAGCGACACAGAGGTGCTGACAATATCCCCATCTCCATCGATTGAATTAACCGAGATAGTTCTGAGGATATCGCCACCAGAATGGTCGAGGTCTGACACCGGTTCAAATCGCATGTTGCCGTCGATGGTGAGGTATAACGTACCCTCGTCATAAATAAACGACTGTTCGCCTGCGATGTTTTGATTAAGTGTTTGTAAAGCCCCGCCATCATAGCTGAAGCTCGTCAGTGTTCCTCCATCCGCACTACTATCGGGCATTAGATCAATAATATTGGAGGTTTCAACACCTGTTGATGGTTCCTTAACCGTCATAGAGCCCGTGACTAATGATTGAACATCATCGGTAATAGTGACTGACAGCGGTGACATGAGAGAGTCATCACCGTCGGTATCAACGGCGTATACTGGCAAGTTGAATGTTAGATTATTATTGCCTTGGATTGGTGTGTGGTCGATTGCTTCTAGCAGCGTAAAGGTGTACTCACCCAAAGTCGTACTGCTGAAGTCGAGAGTAAATACGGTAGTTTCGACATTCGAAATATCGGTCGTGAAACCAATATAATTACCAGAGCCTGTTGGCTCTTCTCGTATTTCAATGATCAAGCCATCCGACTTAAGTGAGTCGTCTGTATTGAACTGAGTTGGCTCTAATCGGAACTTTTCAACATCATCACTTTGATTCGTGAAAGTGATGGTTTCAGTTTGACTGACGGCACTACCACTTGGCGATGAGCCGTCAATTAAGTCCGCTTCTTCAAGCAAGACGCTTGGCACGGCATCGATGGTTGGGATATCACCATCAGTAATAGTTAGCGTAACGGTTGAAGTCACCGGATCATTATCGAAGTCACTTGAAGTTACTACTATCGACTTCACGATGTCTTCACTAACTAAGTGGTCTAGATCGCGGTTCGGCTCAAAGCGCACTTCACCTTCAAGGGTGATAAACAGTTCGCCCTCTGTGAAGCTGAACTGCTGTTCGCCTGAAATACTTTGATCCAATGTGTTTGCGACACCGTCATAAGTGAACTGAGTAATCGTCGCACCATCAGCACTCTGATTTGGCATCACATCGATTGTGTTAGTCGTTACAGTGCCAGCAGCCAGATTTGGCTCGGTAATATCTAACGTACCGTCTTGCATGATTTGGACATCATCACCGATGGTCACATTTAGTTGAGACACCAATGAATCGTCGCCGTCTGTATCAACTGCATAAACCGGAAGATCAAAACTCAGATCGTTGTTATCTAAACCATCCGCATGGTCTAACGCTTCAAGCAGAGTAAAGGTGTATTCCCCTAGTATGGTCGTAGAGAAACTAATGGTGAATACAGGAATTTCAGCGCCTGAACCATCAGTAATAAAGCCGATGTAAGTACCCGGATTAGCCGAATCTTCTTCTATCTCGACCGAAAAGCCATTCGATTTCAGTGCTCCACCGACATTGAACTCTGTTGGCTCAATTCGGAAACTCACTACGTCATCACTTTGGTTGGTGAACGAGATGGTCTCGGTCTGACTAACGGCACTGCCACTCGGCGTTGAACCATCGGCAAGTTGCGTTTCTGAGAGCGACACGCTCGGCACGGATTCGATCGTTGGAATATCGCCATCAGTGATGGTCAAAACAACCGTTGCCGTCTCAACATCGAGATCACCGTCGCTGGATGTCACCACAATCGACTTCACGATTGGGCCAGATTCATGGTCAAGGTTACGGTTTGGCTCAAAGCGTACGTCACCTTCAAGAGTGATGAACAACTCACCTTCCGTGAAGCTAAATTGCTGCCCACCATTGTCGGTTTGATCTAGAGTACGAACTTGACCGTCATAAGTAAACTGAGTGATGGTCGCACCATCAGCACTTTGTTCCGGCATTACATCAAACGTGGTTGTGGCCACCACCCCTGCCGCAAGATCGGCAACCGTCGGCTCTTCGATGGTCAAGATTCCGTTACTCATGCCTTGAACATCATCTTCGATGATCACCGTTAATGGCGACATCACTGAGTCATCACCGTCGCTGTCTACTGCATAAACCGGCAGGTCAAAGCTCAAACTGTTCTTCACCAGACCATCGTCATGATCGAGTGCTTCCAGTAGCGTGAAGGTATATTGGCCTAAATTAGAGTCAGAGAAACTCACCGTAAAGATATTGGTTTCAACATCCGAAGCGTCTTTAACAAAGCCGATGTAATCGCCAGCGCTGTTAGGGTCTTCTTTCAACTGAACGACCAAGTTATTGGATGTTAACGTGCCAAGTGTATTGAACTGCGTTGGCTCGATACGGAAAAACTCAACATCGTCACTCTCATGAGTAAACTGAATAATTTTGGTGTCGCTGACTGCAGAGTTCGATGGATCAGAGCCATCTGCGAGATTCGATTCCGCCAGTGAGATGGGTGGAATCACATCGATGGTCGGAACATCACCATCGGTAATGGTCAAAGTGACTGTTGAGGTAAGAACGTCGTCATCACCATCACTAGACGTCACTACGATTGATTTAACGATGTCTTCGTTCAGCGTGTGGTCAAGATTACGATTGGGCTCAAAGCGCACTTCACCTTCAAGCGTAATGAATAGCTCACCTTCTGTGAAACTAAATTGCTGCTCACCATTGTCAGTTTGATCCAAAATTCGAAGCTGACCGTCATAAGTGAATTGCGTCACGCTCGCGCCATCAGCGCTTGGCGAGGTCAAGACATCGAAGACCGATGTCGCCGGAGTTCCTGCAGCCAAGTCAGCCACAGTAGGCTCTTCAATCGTCAGATCACCGCTTACCATAACTTGAACATCGTCGGTAATGGTGACTGACAGCGGTGACATGAGAGAGTCATCACCGTCGGTATCAACGGCGTATACTGGCAAGTTGAATGTTAGATTATTATTGCCTTGGATTGGTGTGTGGTCGATTGCTTCTAGCAGCGTAAAGGTGTACTCACCCAAAGTCGTACTGCTGAAGTCGAGAGTAAATACGGTAGTTTCGACATTCGAAATATCGGTCGTGAAACCAATATAATTACCAGAGCCTGTTGGCTCTTCTCGTATTTCAATGATCAAGCCATCCGACTTAAGTGAGTCGTCTGTATTGAACTGAGTTGGCTCTAATCGGAACTTTTCAACATCATCACTTTGATTCGTGAAAGTGATGGTTTCAGTTTGACTGACGGCACTACCACTTGGCGATGAGCCGTCAATTAAGTCCGCTTCTTCAAGCAAGACGCTTGGCACGGCATCGATGGTTGGGATATCACCATCAGTAATAGTTAGCGTAACGGTTGAAGTCACCGGATCATTATCGAAGTCACTTGAAGTTACTACTATCGACTTCACGATGTCTTCACTAACTAAGTGGTCTAGATCGCGGTTCGGCTCAAAGCGCACTTCACCTTCAAGGGTGATAAACAGTTCGCCCTCTGTGAAGCTGAATTGCTGTTCGCCTGAAATGCTTTGATCCAGTGTGTTTACGACACCGTCATAAGTAAACTGAGTGATGGTCGCGCCATCGGCACTTTGGTTTGGCATCACATCAATGGTGTTGGTTGTGATCGTGCCGTCAGCAAGATTTGGCTCGGTGATATCTAACGTACCGTCTTGCATGATTTGAACATCATCACCGATGGTCACATTCAGTTGAGACACCAATGAATCGTCGCCGTCTGTGTCAACCGCATAAACAGGCAGGTCGAAGCTCAAATCGTTATTATCTAAACCATCCACATGGTCTAACGCTTCAATTAGAGTAAAGGTGTACTCGCCTAACGTACTCGTAGAGAAGCTAATGGTGAATACCGGAACTTCAGCGTTCGAGCCATTAGTAATAAAACCGATGTAAGTCCCCGGATTAGCAGAGTCTTCTTTTATCTCAACTGCAAAGCCATTCGATTTAAGCGCACCGCCGACATTGAACTCTGTGGGTTCAATACGGAAACTCGCTACATCATCACTTTGGTTCGTGAAAGTAATCGTTTCGGTCTGACTGACTGCACTTCCGCTTGGTGCAGAACCATCAGCTAAATGAGTTTCCGAAAGCGTCACGCTTGGCACGGCATCAATGGTTGGGATGTCACCGTCAGTAATGGTCAGCGTCACTGTGGAAGTCAGTACATCATTATCTAAATCGCTTGAGGTCACTACAATTGACTTGACGATGTCTTCGCTAAGCGTGTGGTTTAGATTACGATTGGGTTCGAAGCGAACTTCACCTTCAAGAGTGATGAATAACTCCCCTTCTGTGAAGCTAAATTGTTGCTCACCTGTGTCCGTTTGATCCAGTGTTCGAACTTGACCGTCATACGTAAACTGAGTGATCGTCGCACCATCGGCACTCTGATTTGGCATCACATCGATGGTGTTGGTTGTAATTGTGCCATCTGCAAGGTTTGGCTCAGTGATATCTAACGTACCACCTTGCATGATTTGAACATCATCACCAATGGTCACGTTAAGTTGAGACACCGACGAGTCATCGCCATCGCTATCGACCGCATAAACCGGTAAGTCGAAACTCAAATTATTATTTGCGAGGCCATCTATATGGTCTAGTGCTTCAAGTAAGGTGAAGGTGTATTGGCCTAAATTGGTATCTGAAAAGCTAATCGTGAATACGTTGGTTTCAACATTCGAACCATCCGTAACAAAACCGATGTAACCACCCGGCGTGGTTGGATCGACTTTCAGTTCGACCGCAAAACCATTTGATGTCAAAGCACCACCAACATTGAACTCGGTTGGTTCAATTCGGAAGCTTGTCACATCATCACTTTGAGTGGTGTAAGTAATGGTTTGGGTTGAGCTAACTGCACTCCCACTTGGTGCAGAGCCATCACTCAGATTCGTTTCCGACAAGTTCACAGTTGGAACATTATCAATGGTTGGGATATCACCATCGGTAATGGTCAGCGTGACGGTTGAGGTCAATACATCGTTATCGGAATCGCTAGACGTCACCACAATCGACTTCACGATATCTTCGCTCAGCGTGTGGTCTAGATTACGATTAGGCTCAAAGCGCACCTCACCTTGAAGCGTAATGAACAGTTCACCTTCCGTGAAGCTAAACTGTTGTTCGCCATTGTCATTTTGGTCAAGCGTTCGAAGTTGACCGTCATAAGTGAACTGAGTGATCGTCGCGCCATCGGCACTTTGATTTGGCATCACATCGACAGTACCCGTTGTCACTGTGCCATCAGCAAGATTCGGCTCAACGATATCTAACGTGCCATCTTGCATGATTTGAACATCATCGCCGATAGTGACGTTTAACGGAGACATAAGTGAATCATCGCCGTCGCTATCTACCGCGTAAACGGGTAAATCAAAACTGAGGTTGTTGCCACCACGGGCATCTTGGTGATCCAAGGCTTCGATGAGTGTAAATGTGTACTCACCCAATGAACCAGAATTAAAGCTCAACGTGAATACTTGAGTTTCTACGTTCGTCGCGCTGGTCGTAAAACCAATGTAGTCACCCGACCCTGCAGGGTCTTCACGTAGCTCAACGGCTAAACCGTTCGATTTAAGATCGTCGTTAGTATTGAACTCCGTTGGCTCAATACGGAAACGAACCACATCATCACTTTGGTTGGTGAACGTGATAGTTTGAGTGGAGCTTACCGCGCTGCCACTCGGAGCAGAACCATCGCTCAGATTCGTTTCAGAAAGCGTAACACTTGGAATAACGTCAATCGTCGGGTTATCACCATCCGTAATCGTCAGCGTTACGGTAGAAGTCAGAGAGTCATTATCGAAGTCACTTGAAGTGACCACAATCGACTTCACGATGTCTTCACTCACCGAGTGGTCTAAGTTTCGATTGGGCTCAAAGCGTACTTCACCTTCAAGAGTGATGTACAACTCACCTTCGGTGAAGCTGAATTGCTGTTCGCCTGAAATGCTTTGATCCAGTGTGTTTACGACACCGTCATAAGTAAACTGAGTGATGGTCGCGCCATCGGCACTTTGGTTTGGCATCACATCAATGGTGTTGGTTGTGATCGTGCCGTCAGCAAGGTTTGGCTCAACAATATCTAACGTACCGTCTTGCATGATTTGGACATCATCACCGATGGTCACGTTAAGTTGAGACACCAATGAATCATCGCCGTCTGTATCAACCGCATAAACCGGCAGGTCGAAGCTCAGGTCGTTGTTGTCTAAACCGTCCACATGGTCTAACGCTTCAAGCAGAGTAAAGGTGTATTCACCCAACGTACTCGTAGAAAAGGCAATCTTGAATACAGGAACTTCAGAGCCCGAACCATCGGTAATAAAACCGATATAAGTGCCCGGATTAGCCGAGTCTTCTTTTATCTCAACTGCAAAGCCATTCGATTTCAGTGCACCGCCCACATTGAACTCGGTGGGTTCAATACGGAAGTTTGCTACATCATCACTTTGGTTCGTGAAAGTAATCGTTTCGTTCTGACTGACTGCACTTCCGCTTGGTGCAGAACCATCTGTAAGATTCGTTTCCGAAAGCGTAACGCTTGGCACGGCATCAATTGTTGGGATACCTCCATCAGTAATGGTCAGCGTCACTGTGGAAGTCAATACGTCATTGTCTGAATCGCTTGAGGTCACCACTATCGACTTCACGATATCTTCGCTAAGCGTATTGTCTAGATTACGGTTTGGCTCGAAGCGAACTTCACCTTCAAGCGTGATGAACAACTCACCTTCTGTGAAGCTAAACTGCTGCTCGCCAGAGTCATTCTGATCAAGTGCTCGTAGTTGACCGTCATACGTGAACTGAGTGATCGTCGCACCATCGGCACTCTGATTTGGCATCACATCGATGGTATTGGTTGTGATTGTGCCATCTGCAAGATTTGGCTCAGTGATATCTAACGTACCACCTTGCATGATTTGAACATCGTCACCAATGGTTACGTTAAGTTGAGACACCAACGAGTCATCGCCATCGCTATCGACCGCGTAAACCGGTAAGTCGAAACTCAAATTATTATTTGCGAGGCCATCTACATGGTCTAACGCTTCAAGTAAGGTGAAGGTGTATTGGCCTAAATTGGTATCTGAGAAACTAATCGTGAATACGTTGGTTTCAACGTTCGAACCATCCGTAACAAAACCGATGTAACCGCCCGGTGTGGTTGGATCGGCTTTCAACTCGACTGCTAATCCGTTTGATGTCAAAGCACCACTAACATTAAACTCCGTTGGTTCAATGCGGAAGCTGGACACATCATCACTTTGAGTGGTGTAAGTAATGGTTTGAGTTGAGCTAACCGCACTCCCACTTGGCGCAGAGCCATCACTCAGATTGGTTTCCGACAAGTTCACTGTTGGTACATTATCAATGGTTGGGGTATCACCATCGGTAATGGTCAGCGTGACAGTTGAGGTCAATACATCGTTATCAGAATCGCTAGACGTCACCACGATTGATTTCACGATGTCTTCGTTCAGCGTGTGATCAAGATTACGATTAGGCTCAAAGCGCACTTCACCTTGAAGCGTGATGAACAACTCACCTTCTGTGAAGCTAAACTGTTGCTCACCATTGTCATTCTGATCAAGTGTTCGTAGTTGACCGTCATAAGTGAACTGAGTGATCGTCGCACCATCGGCACTTTGATTTGGCATCACATCAACAGTACCCGTTGTCACTGTGCCATCTGCAAGATTTGGTTCAACGATATCTAATGTGCCATCTTGCATGATTTGAACATCATCACCGATGGTCACACTTAACGGTGACATCAGTGAGTCATCGCCGTCACTGTCTACCGCATAAACAGGTAGGTCAAAACTTAGGTCGTTGTTGCCACGGGCATCTTGGTGATCCAAGGCTTCGATGAGTGTGAAGGTGTACTCACCCAATGACCCACCATTAAAGCTTAACGTGAATACTTGAGTTTCTACGTTCGTCGCACTGGTCGTAAAACCAATATAATTACCCGAACCTTGTGGGTCTTCACGTAACTCAACGGCTAAACCGTTTGATTTAAGATCGTCGTTAGTATTGAACTCCGTTGGCTCAATACGGAAACGAACCACATCATCACTTTGGTTGGTGAACGTGATGGTTTCCGTTTGGCTAACCGCACTACCACTTGGCAATGAGCCATCAGCGAGATCCGCTTCTTTCAGCGATACACTCGGCACCGCATCAATAGTCGGATTGTCACCATCAGTTATCGTCAGCGTTACGGTTGAAGTCACCGGATCGTTATCAAAATCGCTTGAAGTCACGACAATCGACTTCACGATATCTTCACTAACTGAGTGGTCTAGATCGCGATTTGGCTCAAAGCGCACTTCACCTTCAAGGGTGATATATAGCTCGCCTTCGGTGAAGCTAAACTGCTGTTCTCCTGTGTCATTCTGATCAAGTATTCGTAACTGACCATCATAAGTAAACTGAGTGATCGTCGCGCCATCGGCACTTTGGTTTGGCATCACATCAATGGTGTTGGTTGTGATTGTTCCATCAGCCAGATTTGGCTCAACAATATCTAACGTACCGTCTTGCATGATTTGGACATCATCACCGATGGTCACATTAAGTTGAGACACCAATGAATCATCGCCGTCGGTATCAACCGCATAAACAGGCAAATCAAAGTTCAGATCGTTATTATCTAAACCATCCACATGGTCTAGCGCTTCGAGTAAGGTAAAGGTGTATTCACCTAATGTGGTTGTCGAGAAACTAATGGTGAACACTGGAACTTCAGCGTTCGAGCCATCAGTAATAAAGCCGATATAAGTACCCGGATTAGCAGAGTCTTCTTTTATCTCAACTGCAAAGCCATTCGATTTCAGTGCGCCACCTACATTGAACTCCGTTGGCTCAATACGGAAACTCGCCACATCATCACTTTGGTTCGTGAAGGTAATCGTTTCGGTCTGACTGACGGCACTGGAGCTTGGTGCAGAACCGTCACTAAGGTTAGCTTCAGACAGAGTCACACTTGGCACGGCATCAATGGTTGGAATATCACCATCGGTAATCGTCAGCGTCACTGTAGAAGTCAGTACATCATTGTCTGAATCGCTTGAGGTCACCACAATCGATTTCACGATGTCTTCGCTAGTCGTGTGGTCTAGATTGCGATTTGGCTCGAATCGCACTTCACCTTGAAGAGTGATGAACAACTCACCTTCTGTGAAGCTGAATTGCTGCTCACCATTGTCAGTTTGATCCAGTGTTCGAACTTGACCATCATAAGTAAACTGAATGATCGTCGCACCATCGGCACTCTGATTTGGCATCACATCGATGGTATTGGTTGTGATTGTGCCATCTGCAAGATTTGGCTCAGTGATATCTAACGTACCACCTTGCATGATTTGAACATCATCACCGATGGTTACATTTAACTGAGAAACCAAAGAATCATCGCCATCGCTATCGACCGCGTAGACCGGCAAGTCGAAACTCAAATTATTATTTGCGAGGCCATCTACATGGTCTAACGCTTCAAGTAAGGTGAAGGTGTATTGGCCTAAGTTGGTATCTGAAAAGCTAATCGTGAATACGTTGGTTTCAACATTCGAACCATCAGTAACATAACCGATGTAGCCGCCCGGCGTGGTTGGATCGGCTTTCAGTTCGACTGCCAGGCCGTTTGATGTCAAAGCACCACCGACGTTGAACTCAGTCGGTTCAATACGGAAACTTGTTACATCATCACTTTGATTGGTAAAGGTAATGGTTTGAGTTGAACTAACCACGCTGCCACTTGGCGCAGAGCCGTCACTCAAATTCGTTTCTGACAAGTTCACAATTGGGACATTATCAATGGTCGGGATATCACCATCGGTAATGGTCAACGTAACCGTTGAGGTCAGCACATCGTTATCCGAATCGCTAGATGTCACCACAATCGATTTCACGATGTCTTCGTTCAGCGTGTGGTCTAGATTACGATTGGGCTCGAAGCGCACATCACCTTGAAGAGTGATGAACAGTTCACCTTCCGTGAAGCTAAACTGCTGCTCACCATTGTCATTTTGGTCAAGCGTTCGAAGTTGGCCATCATAAGTGAACTGAGTGACCGTCGCGCCATCAGCGCTTTGATTTGGCATCGCATCGAAAATAGCAGTCGTCGGTGGTGTGACGGCGGTTAAATCGGCGACTGTCGGCTCAGTAATATTGAGCGTACCGTCTTGCATGATTTGAACATCATCACCGATAGTCACATTGAGCGGAGACATCAGAGAATCATCATCATCGCTATCTACCGCGTAAACAGGTAAATCAAAGCTGAGGTCGTTATTACCTCGAGCATCTTGGTGGTCCAACGCTTCAAGCAAAGTGAAGGTATATTCACCTAAAGTGGTGCTAGAGAAACTCAGCGTAAATACCGTGGTTTCGACATTCGTCGCACTGGTAGTAAAACCAATGTAATCACCCGACCCCGCCGGATCTTCACGTAACTCAACGGCTAAACCGTTCGATTTAAGATCGTCGTTAGTATTGAACTCCGTTGGCTCAATACGGAAACGAACCACATCATCACTTTGATTGGTAAACGTGATGGTTTGAGTCGAGCTTACCGCGCTGCCACTCGAAGCTGAGCCATCGCTTAGATTAGTTTCGGAAAGAATAACGCTTGGAATAACGTCAATCGTAGGGTTATCACCATCCGTGATCGTCAATGTTACGGTTGAAGTCACCGGATCATTATCAAAATCACTTGAAGTCACCACAATCGACTTCACGATATCTTCACTTGCCGTGTGGTCTAAATTACGATTTGGCTCAAATCGCACTTCACCTTCAAGGGTGATAAACAGTTCGCCTTCCGTGAAGCTGAATTGCTGTTCGCCAGTGTCATTTTGATCAAGTGTTCGTAGCTGACCGTCATAGGTAAACTGAGTGATCGTCGCGCCATCCGCACTCTGATTTGGCATTACATCAATGGTATTGGTTGTGATTGTTCCATCAGCCAGATTTGGCTCAGTGATATCTAACGTGCCGTCTTGCATGATTTGAACATCATCACCGATGGTCACGTTAAGTTGAGACACCAATGAATCGTCGCCATCCGTATCAACCGCATAAACAGGCAAATCGAAGCTCAGATCGTTGTTATCTAAACCATCCGCATGGTCTAACGCTTCAAGTAGAGTAAAGGTGTATTCGCCCAACGTACTTGTAGAGAAGGCAATCGTGAATACAGGAACTTCAGTATTCGAACCATCAGTAATAAAGCCGATATAAGTGCCCGGATTAGCCGAATCTTCTTTTATCTCGACCGAAAATCCATTCGATTTGAGTACACCACCCACATTGAACTCGGTTGGTTCAATACGGAAACTCGCTACATCATCACTGCCTGCAGTAAAGGTAATCGTTTCAGTTGCGCTCACTGTACTTCCGCTTGGCGCAGAACCATCGGCAAGATCTGTTTCAAATAAAGTGACAGGTGGAATCAGATCTATAGTTGGGTTCTGACCATCGGTAATACTCAGTTCAAGTGTTGAGGTATCAGTATCTCCATCACCATCTTCAGCTAAAAATGAGAACTGTTTTACTATAGTTTCACTGCTTGAGTGGTCGATATCACGAGCGACTTCAAAACTGAAATCACCGTTTAATGAGATAGTGACGACACCCTCAGTAAAACTGAAAGTCTGGGTAGCATCGGGGAGCAAGCTTTGATCTAGTGGATAGTCAACACCGTCGTAGTTAAACGATTGAATTGTCGAACCATCTGCGCCTTCGAAACTGAACAGGTTATACGAAACGATAGTATCGCCCGCTAAAGTTGGTTCAGTGACTGATTCAACCTTATCAACGAGCTCAACAACATCATCTGTGACATTAACGAGAATCTCAGCGGCTTCTGGTGTACTCGAACCGCCAGATAGTGCAGAACGGTCTCCATCCGCATCAACGGCATAAATAGGCAAAGCAAAGGTCAACAACGCGTCTTCAGCACCTTGGTGAGAAAGCTCTTCGTACAGAGTGAATTCATAGTTCCCCAATGACGGGCTATCAACTTTAACGTCAAAGACCGTAATTCGAGAACCATTGACTTCAACATAGCCTTCGTAAGTTCTTACACCGTTAGTTTCATCAATCAGCTCAAGCAATACGGCTTCGCCATTAGACGTTAAAGAACCACCAGTATTAAACTCCGTCGGCTCAAGCTCATAATGGTCAATGATATCACTATCAAAAACATCTGCAGTAATACTTCCGCTACCCGCTATGGGTGCGGTTCCCTCTTGAGAACCACCAACAATACCAGCTTCATCAACATCGATACTGTCGACATTGGTCACAACCGGGCTATCGCCATCAGCAATCTCAATGTTAATGGTATTAGTTACAACATCTTGGTCAAAGTCCGTAACCGTGATCGGCAGCGAAAAAGAGAGTGAGTCAGTGCCGATCTGTTCGATCGGATTAAACTGCTCAAATTTATAGGTGCCATCGGTATCAAGTGAGATAGTGAGAACCACCTCACCACGACCTTGGATAGCCAGAGTGATAGTCGTTCCATCATCAGAAAGTCTGGCAAGCGTGTTCTGATTATCACTGAGTACGCCATTAAACTGTTCTAATGCACTTGCATCAAAGACTGCTGATTGAAGGTTATCACTCCCAATATTGGAGAACGTGCCTTCGATTGCTGAACTGCTCGTTTCAACGTTACTGATATTCACACTTTCAGCAGACGGATCGACCCCATCAACCACGGCAACTTGCACATTGATTGGTGTTGCTAATGGGTTTCCTGCGCTGTCTTCACCTTGAATATCGAAGGCGATATCAATTTGGTCGCCAGTGTAGGAAACCTGGCCACCGCCAACAGACGGTACGTGATCAATCGGCTGAGAAATCGTTGTGATTAAAGAAAGCTCAATGTTATTGCCAACACTGACGGCTTCAATGTCGATACGTAATACTTCGTCAGAACCTTGCACACCAACGATAGAATTGGTCACCGCGTCATACGTGAAGGTGACGGGCTGACCGCTTGAGGTAATGTCGCTATTAAGTTCACTAAGTAGTGACGCGAGGGATAACGTTTCTGGGGTAAAAGAATCAGGTGCGAGCGCTAAACTGCCGGCAATTATCGTCTCTGTAGATGTAATAGACTGGGGATAGGTATTATCAGAAATGGAACCTTCAGTGAGCACTCCACTGATTGATTGACCGCCAGATGAGCGGGTTATCGATCGGAACTCTTCGCGAGGTTCTTCTGTAACTTCGTCGTCTAGCCCTGTGGTTTCAAAAAAAGTTGTCGGTTGAGTTTGCGTATAGTTGTAATCGATGGTCACGAAGCCAGCATTTGCAGAACCCAGCCCGCCACCAGCCGCCGTTGCCTCTAATATTTGAGTTGGGTCGGCACCACCTAAAATTGCGTCTTGGATAGCAGCAAGGTCATCGTCGGTAAAGGTTCCGGCGTCCGCTTGCTCTGAATCGAAATTAACCTCACCGGCAATTGGTACCTCTGCCCACGCAACATTATTATCAACACAACCGACACAATTCTCGCCAACTGGAATAGCAGCGTTTTGAACACCTAATAGAACTTCCGATCCGTTCGAAGTAATAACGATCTCATTTGCACGGATAGTATCGCCAACTGAAACCTTTCTTGCACTGCCGTCAGGCTTAACTACGACAACATCACCACTCACAGCTTCAACTACTGCAGCCTGGCGCGAAACTTCAATATCCATACATCCCCCGTTGTCACAAAGCACTGTTCTTCAGAGCTGTGAAAATTATTTGTAATAGCAATTTCAGGTTTTAATCAAACTCATACTTAGCTCTTTTCAATGACAATTCGTTCTTATGTCCAAACCACCCTTGGAGAGATGTATTTCACCTGTTTTATTATAGTTTACTTACTCTTAAGCCTAGTCTTCCCCATAAAAAATGCCATGTCTGTGCTAAGAGACGTCTTTTCTAATATTTAAGCTTTCTTTGAAAGCTTAAAAAGACTAGCTAAAAGTTAGTAGGATGCCGATTAATATACAAGTGATTTCACAATGTAATTGCACCTTTTCATTTTATAAATATATACAGTAATCAAATTGATAAATCATTAACGAATACAGGGTATTAGTTGAGGTGAGCTATCCATCGTTAGTAAAGCGAGGTAAGTCCCAGCTTTGAGACATTACTCAAGATCAAGGTGATGAATTTTCGCTCAAAAGCCATGCTATAGCTTGTATGTTACGTAGCTATCGGCACATTAGTTCACGGAAACGGCAAGACGATTTTCACAGCCCTAAACCTTTGATTTTAGTTCTCTTAAAAACAAAAAGCCCATCAAGTTCAACCTGATGGGCTTCTGAATAAATAGGTGACACGTTCGGTTAGCTAACCAATACAACTAACCACTAGTGTCATTTTGTTAAGCGATTCGCCGTCCAAACGTAAAGCAGCTCGAGAGCAATCGTCGCACCAGCTAATGCTGTAATCTCGCTTTGGTCATACGCTGGAGAAACTTCTACAACGTCCATACCAACCATATTGATGCCTTGCAGGCCTCGGATGATTTTCAAAACTTTATCTGAATTCAAACCGCCGCATACCGGAGTACCTGTACCTGGGGCAAAAGCAGGATCCAGACAATCGATATCAAACGTTAGGTAAACTGGCTTATCACCGACAATGCCTTTCACTTGAGCAATGATCTCGTCCACGCTCATGTCGTTCGCTTGCATCGCGTTAATAACGTTAAAGCCGTGGCCTTCCTGCTTGTACTCTGTACGAATACCAATTTGCACTGAATGTTCAGGCGAAATTAAACCTTCATTTGGCGCATGGTAGAACATAGTGCCGTGATCGTAACGACTGCCCTGACTGTAAGTGTCAGTGTGCGCGTCGAAGTGAATCAAAGCCATCTCACCGTACTTCTTGCCGTATGCTCTAAGTAAAGGCAGTGTAATGAAGTGATCGCCACCTAAACCTAACAGAGTTTTACCACTGTTTAGAATCGCATCAGCCGCCGCTTCCAAACGTTGAGTTAGGTCTTCTGCATCACCACAATCAAACACAAGGTCGCCAGCATCGATCACTGAAGTATGTTCAAATACATTGAAGTCCCAAGGGAATTTTTTGCCTTCCCACGCCAAGTTCACCGACGCACGACGAATCGCATCAGGCCCCATACGAGCCCCCGGTCGACCCGACGTAGCCATATCTAACGGCGCGCCCAGCACAACCACATCAGCATCATTGTCGATTGGATTTTGCACCAATGGACGACGCATAAACGTCATTGCATTGGAGTACAGCGAGTAATCTGGTTTAGTAAATAGATCGTTCATTAAAAATCCTCAAGATAGGTATAACCCATCAAGCCTTGCTCTAACTCTTCAAGTACGCTTTGTTGCTCTTGATCTGGTACTTTCGCCGTGACCAAATCTTTGTAGTTCTGACGAATCAGATCCGTATCGATGTGAACATAACGCATCATGTCTTCAACCGTATCGCCTTCATTGATGTAGTCGATATTCGCTTGACCACTTTCATCAACATTCACCACGACACTGTGGGTATCACCAAATAGGTTATGCATATCACCCAAGATCTCTTGGTATGCGCCTACTAAGAAAAAGCCCATCAGGTATGGTTCATCTGGGTTCCATGCAGGAACTGGCAGAGTCGTTTCAATACCTTGACCGTCAACGTACTGATCAATCGTACCGTCAGAATCACAGGTGATATCCAATACAACAGCGCGTCGCTCGTCCGCATTATCCAAACCACTTAGAGGCAACACAGGGAATACCTGATCGATACCCCAAGCATCTGGCAACGATTGGAACAACGAGAAGTTAACAAAGAACTTGTCGGCTAAACGCTCGCTCAGCTCATCCAAAATAGGACGGTGGTAACGGTTCTTAGTGCTCATACGAGAGCTAAGTTCGTAGTTAATACGCAAAGACATCTGCTCTGCCCAAGCACGGTGCTGAAGATTCAGCATGCCTGTTGCAAACTGGTTGTGCGCTTCTGCGATATCACTCTGAGTGTCGTTATAGATCTCGATCAACGCTCGGTCATCGTTGCCTGCATCTAGTTCTAAGAAATTCTTCCACATGTTGTGTAGCAACATTGGTGCGTCAGCTTCTGGAGCCGCCATATCTTCCGGAAAATAGCTTTCTGTACCGATCACATTAGTCACAAGCACAGCGTGATGCGCAGTCAACGAACGACCAGATTCCGAAATAATCACAGGTTGTGGCTGATTGTAGAGCTTACAAATGTCCCCGACTGTCATCACAATGTTTCGAGCGTACTCAAGCAAGCCGTAGTTCATTGAGTTTGAAGACTGGCTGCGTGTGCCGTCGTAATCAACCGCCAAACCGCCACCCACATCGAGGTACTTCGATTGAGCCCCGATATCGCGCAGTTCACAATAGAAACGCGCCGCTTCACTCACGCCATTTCGCACATCACGAATATTGGCCATTTGTGAGCCAAGATGGAAATGCACTAACTCGAGAACATCGAGTTGGTCTTCTGCTTTTAAACGTTCAATAACGGTCAATACTTGTGATGCAGACAATCCAAACTTCGACTTTTCGCCACCACTTGCTTGCCATTTACCTGCACCTTGAGAAGCAAGACGAATACGCAAACCTAAACGAGGTTTCACGCCAAGCGCTTTCGCTTCAGAAAGAACAAGATCAAGTTCTGATAGCTTCTCTAGAACGATAAATACTTTATGACCTAGCTTTTCGCCAATCAGCGCAAGACGGATGTATTCTCTGTCTTTGTAACCATTACACACAATCACCGAGCTCGCTTTTTGAGCCAGCGCCAATACCGCTAATAGTTCAGGCTTGCTACCCGCTTCTAGGCCCAATTGCTTCTGCTCTAATTGAGCTTGGCTCGCTAAGATCTCATCAACCACTTCTTTCTGCTGGTTCACTTTAATCGGGTAAACAAGCAGGTAACGGTTGTCGTACTGATATTCGTCGATCGCTTGGTTAAATGCGTTACAGATATTGTGCACACGTTGATGCACTATTTGAGGAAAACGCACAAGAGCAGGCAAACCAATATTTCGCTGCTCTAACTGTTTTACGATCTGACTAAGCGGAACTTGATGATCGGTTTCGCTCGGTGAAACATACACCTCGCCGTTATCATCAATTCCATAAAAACCTTGGCTCCAGTGCTTTACATTATACTCAGCACGGATGCGTTCCAAATTAACCGAATTTTCCAATTCTAGAGACCTCACACTATAGGGCCATCGACAGAAGATACCTCTTTGGAATAGCGAGGTATAACCCAACAAAAAACGCTCAAAAACGATTTGTTGGCTGCATTAACCGATATTATTAAGAGTGAGTCCAACCATTGATATTTGTGGTTACGATTACATTTTTTTATCGACGATCCGACTTAAAGTGACAAGTAAGGAATTACAAGGTTTTAGGCTAGAAAACAGGCTGAAATGCATCACAACTCAAGCACTTTCCCACAAAAATTTAGGTGCAAAAAATGCTAGTTATACATCAAGTTTTTCGAAAAATAAGTGAGGTTAAGTCAAGGTCATGACAAATATCAGCACTTCTCAGTCAGAGCTCCCATTATCACCAACACTGCATATACCCTATGATTCTGTACCCATTAGTACCTCGTTTTTCCAACTAAAAACCGCTCGCTTCAACGTTGTGACCGCTCAAATATTGAGCTTTTTCCGTTCATCTCTTGTAAACGTCGAAATCTTCGCGTAGATTTAACTGACCAACCAATCGGTCAGCCTTCGAATTTAGGAGATACTATGAGCCATAATCTAGACTTTGAACCAAACCCGTCGAGCATTAACGACATGGATCAGATCTTCAACCGACAAAAAGATCACTACCGCAATAATGTTAATCCTACGCTTGAGCAGAGAAGAAAAAATCTCTCCACCTTAAAAGCATTACTAATACGCAACCAAGAGCAATTGATTAACGCAGTGTCTGAAGATTATGGTCATCGCGCAAAACACGATAGCTTGATCGCTGATATTACCCCTTCTCTTCACCAAATTAATTACAGTGATAAGAATCTTAAGAAATGGTTAAAGCCATCGCGCCGTAAAGCAGGTTTGATGCTAACACCGGCTAAGATAACTGTGCATTATCAACCTGTTGGCGTTATCGGCATCATTGTGCCTTGGAACTTTCCTGTCATGCTCTCTTTAGGGCCTCTGATCACGGCGTTAGCGGCGGGTAACACTGCGATGCTCAAGATGTCTGAGTTTACTCCTGCGACCAACCGTGTTTTAAAAGCCATGCTGGCTGAAGGCTTTAATGAAGATCAGGTCGCAATTATCGAAGGCGAAGCTGACGTTTCTGCTAAATTTAGCCAACTGCCGTTTGACCATATCCTATTTACCGGCTCGACCTCTGTGGGTAAGCACGTAATGAGAGCGGCAGCCGACAACTTAACGCCTGTCACTTTGGAATTAGGCGGCAAGTCTCCAACGATTATCGCCCCTGACTTTGATGTGGCTGACGCTGTTGAACGCATCCTGTTTGCAAAAAGCTTAAACGCAGGTCAGATTTGTGTAGCTCCCGATTACATCCTATTACCACGAGAAAAAGTCGATGCATTCATTACGGCTTATAAGCGTTACTTCCACAAGCTATATAAAGACGGTATCGAGAGCAAAGATTTAACCTCAGTGATCGATATGCGCCAATACAATCGTTTGAAGGGTGTAATTGCAGATGCTCAATCTAAAGGCGCGGTTATTCACACGGTAACCGAGCAAGCACAGGACGATGTAAACCACAGAATGACGCCGCACCTTCTCACCGAAGTGAACGACGACATGATCGCGATGCAAGAAGAGTTGTTTGGCCCTGTTCTGCCTATCGTACCTTATGATTCTATTGAAGAAGCGACTAACTACATCACAACCAGAGAACGTCCACTTGCTCTGTACCTGATGAGTCATGATAAACAGATCCAAGATCAGTTCTTATCGAACACGCATTCTGGCGGTGTTTGTATTAACGACTCTCTAGTACACGTGG
The DNA here is from genome assembly GCF_026241515.1 of Vibrio sp. 14G-20. GTDB lineage: Bacteria > Pseudomonadota > Gammaproteobacteria > Enterobacterales > Vibrionaceae > Vibrio. The sequence goes on along the minus strand of NZ_JAPHPW010000013.1, from coordinate 54,095 downwards.
CTGCAGAAGATGCGCCGTTCGGTGGCATTGGCCCTTCAGGCATGGGACACTACCACGGCATTGAAGGCTTCAAGACCTTTAGCCATGCCAAAACCGTTCTAAGTAGAGGAAAAATTAACTTCACCAAGTTAATGCACCCTCCTTACAACAACCCAATTAAAAAGCTTCTGTTCAAAGTACTTAATAGATGATTACGAAAAGACAAAAAATCTTAGATGCTGCGCTCCTTCTCTTCTCTCAACAAGGGTTAGAGGGCACATCTACCGGACAAATAGCGAAAACGGCAGGCGTAGCGAAAGCGACACTGTTTCACCACTTCGAGAATAAGTCGCTGTTACTTGATGAACTATTTCGCGAACTGAAACTTGAGCTATTCTCGACGCTGGCGAAACACACAGATGTCTCTGAACAAGATCGCTATCAAGCATTAAAGTTCATGTGGATCACAGGGCTTGAGTGGGCGTTAGAAAATCCAGTTGCGATGAAGTTCTTCACCAATGTTCATTTCGATCCGACGACTCAAACTCGAGAAGTTATCGTCTCACAGATGTTCGCATCGCTAGATGAAATCGTTTTGAAAGGACAAGAAGCCTGTGAGTTGATGGTGTTAGACATCAATCTTGTTAGGCACTTCATCCACAGCCACTTTTTGATTTGTGCAAACTGGTTGATTGAGCAGAATGAGTTACCACCAGATCAATTAGCCAAGTACATCAGCGATAGCTTTGACATGTGTTGGCGAGCCGTTGGTGGTCAAAAACGGTAATTCCCACGTTCCTCAAAAAATCTAGCTTTCCAAAGAACGATCTAGAGCGCCTTACTGGCGCTTTAATTATTTGGATACATTTTAGTCACTTCATCATATTGACTTTCAGCACCTTCTTTCAGTAACATCCCACCATCATTTCAAAAGAGAATAACGCCATAATGAAGTACTAACATCCTGACATCCGATTTATTTTTATAAAAATCATTTGGACTCTCGGGGTTAGTGGGCGTTACTTCGTCATCTATTTCTTGAAAAATCAAGCTATTGAAGAGCAGTCGATTTAAGACCAACCTCTTTAAGATCAGCACCTTGAATAAAGAAAGCATTTCAGCAAGATCATCTCTATCTTTTGCTGTCATCCTACTTAAGTAACGTCTTTGGCGATCTAGACATAGAATCCCACGTAGGAATCTATGCAAAAAAGCGCCTCACCCCTTTTACTCGTTTACACGTAAAGGGAGGTATTTCTATGCCTACTATATTAGCCAACAATCTCTCATTCCAGCTTGATACTGGTGAATGGTTATTCAAAGACATCACCTTTAATTTGAGCACTCGCCTCACCGGCCTAGTCGGAAGAAATGGCGCTGGAAAGTCATTACTACTTTCGTTACTGGTCGGGAAAACGCAACCCACATCAGGCAGTGTTTCCAAACAAGGCTCGATCGGCTTTTACTCCCAGTTACCTTCAGAGCTATTGGATAGCGCAATCAGCATTGCTGACTTCTTGGGGATCACCGAAAAGTTAGACGCATTACACGCCATAGAACAAGGCAGCTGTGAACTTCAGCACTTCAATATCGTTGGGGAGGATTGGGATTTACAAGCGAATACCAAGCAACTTTTAGCCACATTGAAAATAACCAGTGGGTTGACCACACCGTGCCATACATTGAGCGGTGGGCAACTCGCCCTTTTACAGCTTCATCGGTTATTCGTATCAAACCACGACATACTGATTCTCGACGAACCTTCAAACCATTTGGATAGCGATGGACGCAATTGGTTACTAGAGCAGTGCCAGTTATTTGAAGGTAAAGTGCTTGTCGTCAGTCACGACCGAAGCTTATTGAGACACATGGAAGGGATCTATCACCTCAATAGTTTGGGCATGCGCTTCTACAAAGGGAATTACGATGATTACTTCACGCAAATGTCGAGTCAAAGTGAAGCACTGGAAAAGCAGATAACGCATCATCAATCGGAAAAGAAAAGACTCGAGCGCCAAGCTCAGATTAACAAGGAAAAAGCACAACAACGTGAGTCTCAGGGTAACCGACTAAGAAAGTCAGGTAGTCAATCCAAGATATTATTGGATGCAATGAAAGATAAAGCAGGTCAAAGCCAAGCCGCATTGGCGACAAACCAAAGGAACCTCATTGACCAAAACCAACATAAACTTCAGTCGCTTAAAGGGCAGAAGGAGCGGCTAAAACCGCAAACTTTGTATCTGCAGCAAAATAATATCAGTAAAAAGAGTTCTTTGTTAACCGTTGAAAACTGCCGCCTTGTTTACGGCTCTGGTGCACCAATCAGTTTCTCTCTATCGCAAGGGGAACGGTCTTCTTTAACCGGTGCTAATGGGTGTGGAAAGTCGACACTGTTACAAGCCATTCACGGTAAACACACCAATTATAAAGGCTCGATTATGCGCTTAGGGGCGACTGTCTACTTGGATCAACACTTTGGCCTGTTAGATGACAACGACACAATGTTCGATAGCCTAATAGCACACAGCTTTGGATTAACAGAAAGTGATGCAAGAACTTTGTTAGCAGGAATAGGGTTCAGGCGAGACTCTGTATACCGAAAAGTGGCACATTTAAGTGGTGGTGAAAAAATGAAACTGGCGATGTTGATCGTTAGCCATAAACAAGATACCCCACTTCTTCTACTGGACGAACCAGACAACCATCTAGACATCGACTCAAAGCAAATATTGTCTTCGGCTCTGCGTGAATACCAAGGCGCATTCATCTTAGTCAGTCATGATGCGGATTTTATTGAGGAGGCCGGCGTTAGCCAAAACCGTATACAACTTTAATCTTCGTATGAACAAGCGCTGAGTTTAGTTAGGCGGGTATTGTTGCGGATACTCGCCTTTCTCGATTGAGACAAGTAAACTACGCGCCTCGAACATCTATTCATAAGGCTAAGGTTTGCATACTCTAGAACAACTAAAATCAGGGCAACTTAAAGGTATTAAACGCTTAAAACTGTCAGAAGGTCTCACCGAGTTTCCTTTAGAGACCTTAGAACTCGCCGATTCGCTAGAGATTCTGGACCTTTCAGGTAATCAACTGTCAGATTTACCAGAAGAGTTATCACAGCTGACCAACCTGCGTATTATCTTCGCGTCGAATAACCTGTTTACGCAGCTGCCTGATGTTCTGGGGTCACTTCCTAAGCTTGAAATGGTTGGCTTCAAAACCAACCAAATCAAAACCGTTAGCGAACAGTCTTTGCCAGCTCAATTACGTTGGTTGATCCTGACAGACAATGCGATCGAGGTTCTCCCTCACTCTTTAGGTGAAAGACCTCGCCTACAAAAACTCGCATTGGCGGGTAACAAGATTCGCGTTTTACCAGAAAGCATGGAAAACCTATCAAGCCTTGAGCTAGTTCGCCTGTCTGCAAACCAACTGACTGAATTCCCAGATTTCCTTATCAAGCTACCAAAACTGGCTTGGTTAGCCTTTGCGGGTAACCCGTTTTGCAAACACCCTAGCAGTTTAGATAGCGTGCCTGCAGTGAGTTCTCAAAGCTACTCACTCAATCAAGTACTTGGCCAAGGCGCGTCTGGCGTAATTTCACATGCTAACTGGTTAAACCGTGACTTTGATTTCCCACAAGAAGTGGCCGTTAAAGTATTCAAAGGCGAAGTGACCAGTGACGGTTACCCACATGATGAACTTGAAGCGTGTCTTCAAGCAGGCCAACATAGCAACCTAGTGAAGTCTATCGCTCAAGTCGACCAGTCAAACTACCTAGCGTTGGTGATGGAGCTTATCCCGAGCAACTACTACAACCTAGGTTTACCTCCGACTCTTGAAAGCTGCACTCGCGATACGTTCAACGAAGGCTTTGAGCTTTCAATTGATCAGATCAATAGCATTACAGAGCAGATGATTGATGTGTTTGAACACCTTCATCAAAACAAAGTTTGTCACGGTGATCTATACGCACACAACACTTTGGTTAACGAGCAAGGTCAGATGATCTTTGGTGACTTCGGAGCGGCAACTATCTATGGTTACCTAACTAAAGAGCAGCAACAAGGCATTCGTCGAATTGAAGCGCGTGCACTGAAGTACTTTATTGAAGACCTATTGACGGTATGTGCAAAACAATATCAAGGCAACGAGCTTTATACTCGATTGGCGAACTTCGAAGCTTAATAACTTAATAACTTAATAACTTAAACTACTCAGTCGAATTGAAAACAACAAAGCCAACATCACTGTTGGCTTTTTCATATGTTCATAAAACGAATCATCGCTAAACGTTTAGCGTTCAACTTGAACCAGCTTCAAGTACGAATGCAACTCACCGTTCTTATACTCAACCGCAGAGTGGATATTAAGGTCAGCGCGAGCCACAACAGCAAACTGGTAGCGGTTCTCACCCTTCAGAATCTCGACGTGTAACAAACCGTCTCTTAACTGCCAATGACCTTGGGTTTCAAATCGGTCAAACAAACGATATTCCGTTAAACTACCATCAAAATGAAAGTGCACCTCAGTAATGTACCCTGCTGGACAACTTTTTACCCAAGTCTGCCCTAAGACATCTTCTTCAACAAAGTTTCTTTTGCTCTCGCACCACTTTAAATAATCGGCACTCTCGCTCAAATCACTATCTAAGTCATGCTTAGCCAGTAACGTCTGGTCTTGTTGTTCGCGACAGTAAAGCTGAAGCAGTGTCTGCTGGTTATTACTCATCAATAGCCATCCCTAGCTAGTCAATCCAATCCAATAAGGCTTAAGCTACCAACTCGTAAGAGACTACGTACAGCTGAGAAATGCCTGGGTAGATATCTTGAATCACATCTTTCAGTACTTGCAGCGTCATGTTCTCTTGCTGAGCATGGAACTCACCTAAGTCATCAAACAGAATTGGTTCAACGCTAACAATCTTAAGATTACAGAATACACGTCCCTGCTCTAGCGTTGATACTTCCACAACGCTACCTGGTTGGTAGTCACGCTCAGATTCATCGCGAATAGTAATTGTCTTCTTGCCAGAAAGGATATCGGTTTCAAAACGTTCGAAGAACGTCATAGTGGTAGGTGCGCTCATTTATTCGGTCGCTTAACATTAAAGAATAGGTAGATGTTTATATACCAGAATGCCTGTTCAAGCGAATAAAAATTAGATGCGGAAGTTCATCTCGTCATTCCCAAGACTGACGAAGGAAGGAGTTGGGAGTCTTTAAAAGTCAAATTAGAAGCAATAAAAAAGGAGAACCGAAGTTCTCCTTTTCTTAAACCTTTAAGCTAACTCTAAATTATAGAGATGCTTTCGCTTTTTCAACTAGAACAGCAAATGCTGCTTTGTCGAATACTGCGATGTCAGCAAGAATCTTACGGTCGATCTCGATAGATGCTTTCTTAAGGCCATTAATGAAACGGCTGTAAGATAGACCATTTTGACGAGATGCCGCGTTGATACGTGCAATCCAAAGTTGACGGAATTGACGTTTCTTGTTGCGACGGTCACGGTAAGCGTATTGACCAGCTTTGGTAACTGCTTGGAAAGCTACGCGGTAAACACGTGAACGTGCTCCGTAGTAACCTTTAGCTTGTTTTAGAACTTTCTTATGACGTGCACGAGCTTGTACACCACGTTTTACGCGAGGCATTATGCTTCTCCTAAACTAAACGAATTTATAAACTAAAAAGAATTAAGCGTATGGCATCATACGTAGAACTTGAGCAACTTCACATTTAGGAAGGATCGAGTTCGGACGAAGCTGACGCTTGTTCTTAGTAGTACGCTTAGTCAGGATGTGACGTTTACCAGCGTGCTTAAACTTAATACCACCAGCAGTTTTCTGGAAACGCTTAGCAGCACCTTTGTTGGTTTTCATCTTAGGCATGATGAATAACTCCGCATTGTTGAGTTGTTAATAACATAGTAATTAGGGCGAATAAAACCCCGCAACCTGAGGCTGCAGGGTTTAATTACTTGCAAAGCCGTTAATTACTTCTTTTTAGGGGCCAACACCATGATCATCTGGCGACCTTCAATTCTCGTTGGGAAAGATTCGACAACTGCAAATTCTTCAGTATCTACTTTCAAACGATTAAGAACGTCAACACCGATTTCTTGGTGAGCCATTTCGCGGCCACGGAAGCGAATTGTTACCTTCACTTTGTTGCCGTCTTCAAGGAAACCAGTCAGGTTGCGTAGTTTTACCTGATAGTCTCCAATATCAGTTCCAGGTCGGAATTTAATTTCCTTGATCTGAACCTGCTTTTGCTTTTTCTTCTGCTCTTTCGCAGCTTTGCTCTTCTCGAAGAGGAACTTACCGTAGTCCATCACACGACAAACTGGCGGCTCGGCGTTAGGGCTGATCTCTACAAGATCCATACCAGCTTCATTTGCAGCTTCCATCGCTTCAGCGATTGAAACTACACCAACAGCTTCGCCGTCTGCGCCAGTTAGACGCACTTCACGAACGCCACGAATGTCACCGTTTAAACGGTGCTGGTTTTGTTTGGCCGGTTGTTGGCCACGTCTTCCGCCTTTAATAGCTATTCCTCCAGATTGAGCTTACGGCTTGAAACCTCGGCTTGGATGTATGAAATAAAGTCATCCACTTTAAATTTACCAAGGTCCTTACCTTTACGTGTACGTACTGCAATTTCGCCGGCTTCCATTTCTTGGTCACCACACACAAGCATGAACGGTACACGTTTCAAAGTATGTTCGCGGATTTTAAAGCCAATCTTCTCATTTCTCAAGTCTGCTTTGACTCTAAATCCACTTTTTTGCAGTTTTTTCGTAATTTCTTGTACATATTCAGACTGTTTGTCTGTAATGCCCATTACAACTGCTTGTTCTGGCGCCAACCACGTTGGGAAGAAGCCAGCGTATTCTTCAATAAGAATACCGATGAAGCGTTCTAGTGAACCTAAAATCGCGCGGTGGATCATAACTGGCGTGTGACGCTCGTTATCTTCACCTACGTAAGTAGCACCTAAACGTTCTGGTAATGCAAAATCGAGCTGCACTGTACCACATTGCCAAGCGCGGTCCAAACAATCATGCAAAGTAAATTCAATCTTAGGTCCGTAGAACGCACCCTCGCCTTCTTGAATCTCGTATGCAATGTCCATTGCCTCTAGCGCTTGCTTAAGGTCAGCCTCTGCACGGTCCCACATTTCGTCTGAACCTACACGCTGTTCTGGACGAGTAGATAGCTTAACAACAATGCTTTCGAAGCCGAAAGTTGTGTAAGTATCGTAAACCATTTCAATACAAGCTTTCACTTCTTGTTGAACTTGGTCTTCAGTACAGAATACGTGAGCATCATCTTGAGTGAAGCCACGAACACGCATAATGCCGTGAAGTGCGCCAGACGGCTCGTTACGGTGACATGAGCCGAACTCAGCCATACGTAGCGGTAGATCACGGTAAGATTTCAAACCTTGGTTGAAGATTTGAACGTGACCAGGACAGTTCATTGGCTTAATAGCGTATTCACGGTTCTCTGAAGAAGTAGTGAACATCGCTTCAGCGTACTTATCCCAGTGGCCAGAGCGTTCCCAAAGAACACGGTCCATCATTAATGGGCCTTTAACTTCTTGGTAATCGTACTCAGTCAGTTTCTGACGAATAAATACTTCTAGCTCACGGAAGATAGTCCAACCGTTGTGGTGCCAGAACACCATGCCTGGTGCTTCTTGCTGCATGTGGAATAGGTCAAGCGCTTTACCGATTTTACGGTGGTCACGTTTAGCCGCTTCTTCTAGGCGTACAAGGTGAGCTTTAAGCGCCTTCTTGTCGTGGAATGCAGTACCGTAGATACGTTGAAGCATCTTGTTGTCACTGTTACCACGCCAATATGCACCCGCTACGTTAAGTAGAGTGAAGTGCTGACAGAAGCTCATGTTAGGCACGTGTGGACCACGACACATATCGATGTATTCTTCGTGATGGTACAGACCTGGACGATCGTCTTTAGAAACGTTCTCGTCCAAGATTTCAATCTTGTAAGTCTCGCCGCGAGCTTCGAATGCGTCGCGCGCTTCCTGCCAGCTAACTTTCTTCTTAACAACCTGATACTTGGTCTTCGCTAGCTCTTTCATACGCTTTTCAATCTTTTCTAGATCTTCTTGCGTTAGAGAGTGCTCAAGGTCGATATCGTAGTAGAAACCGTTATCGATGGTAGGACCGATCGCCATTTTCGCTTCTGGAAAAAGCTGCTTAACCGCGTGGCCTAAAAGGTGAGCACAAGAGTGACGAACGATCTCAAGGCCATCAACTTCATCTTTAGCAGTGATGATTTCTAGGCTTGCATCGTTTTCGATAAGATCACAAGCATCAACTCGCTCGCCGTCTACACGACCAGCAATGGTTGCTTTCGCAAGACCAGGACCGATTGATAGGGCAACATCTAGAGTTGATACAGGGTTGTCAAATTGACGCTGACTACCGTCAGGAAGAGTAATAATTGGCATTATTTGTCCTTTACAGTGGTGTTGCACACCAAGCAACACATGAAAATGTTTAATATATGTTTTTCAATCAACGAGTATGTTGATCGGAGATATATGCATAATAATATACCCACATAGAAGCAAATACAGATGCCCCGTTTGTGAGTAGCCAAACATTGTAACGAAATTATATGAAATGACAATGACAGAGAGAGCCTCTCGACACTCCCATAGGCCCAATACATAAGATCTCATCGTGCCAACCAGCGGCTTCGCCTCTCCTTCAAGCCACCTTTAAAATCGAGCTACCCTAATTTGTTGTTTCGTCTTATTTATTACACCTTATCTATTCCGACTTAGACCCCACGAATTCGATATTTAGAACTAAGCTATATAGAAGTAACGGAATGCGGATGAGGTGCATATGAGAAAACAGGCTACTTGTATATCGCTCATACGACCTTTACCGCTAATAATAGCCGCCATTTTTTCTGCGCCAAACGCATGGGCCAACAAAGATTACGGCCCGCTAATCAGTTATACCCAAGCACCATTACAGTCAGTTCGTCTTACTCCAACGCTCCGCTCTGGCTTTCCACTCGAAGAGAATAAGGTTGAAGTGTTTGCTGCTTTCACCGCCGCGAGTATCTGGGCTAACTCTCACGACTATCATTTAGACTATTATCAGAACCAACTTCAGACAGGACTACGATGGCAATTAACTAAAGCATGGCAAGTCGAGCTCAATTACCGCTGGTTATACGCTGCCAACAACCACCTAGATAAAGTTACCATCAACTTTCATGACTTATTTGACATCGACCAAGCAGGGCGAACTCGTAAAGAGCGACACCAATTTGATATCTACGCACCAGACCACGACATCAATATTAGAGACTTCTCCGGCGACACGCTGACTAGCGCTTTCACCCTCTACACTCAATACCAAATCATAGACCTTGAAAACCACGGTTTATCCTTTGGCGTATCCCTCTATCATAACAATGTCAGCCACGGCACCTTCAAAGGAAGCAGCAACGAGCAAAGCGCTCAATTCAACTATGCGTACCAATTAGACATCAATACCTTTTATACAAGCTTAGGGTTCGCCAATCAGTCTAATCGAGAGATAGAAAATGGCTTTTCACATAAGAAAACGACATGGTCCTGGATGGGAGGCTATCAGCTTACGTTATTTGAAAACCATGAATTACACCTAGAGTATCGATGGTATGAAGGTGCAGAAGATGGCGACACAGAGTTTTCAGAAGCCGCGAATGAAATGATGCTTGGCTATCGTTATCTCATGCAACGTTCAGCTATCGAGATATCCATTATCGAGAACATCTTCAACATGGACAACTCAACCGATGTTGCCTTCCAATTGGCCTATCGTCATCAGTGGTAAACACGTTTCAGGTCGACAAAGTAAAATCAAAAAAAGCCGAACGGATAAGTTCGGTTTAGGGAGTCTATGTTGTCTCTATTAATAGAAAAAGCGACTATTAACAGAAAGGGAACTACGCACTCATGATTCTTGATACAGCGTTGCGGATATCTGAGTCAGCCGCGTTTGCAGGCAAGCTGAATGAGATGTATTGATCGCCACGGAAGCTCATTGAGCGATCGATTTCTGCGAGGCAGTGAACCATTGAGCCTTCAACGATGAATGACAGCTCGATCTCTTTGTTATTCATGAAACCGCCGCTACGAAATTCAATCTCTTGGTAACAACCCGAACGAGAAGCAAAGCTGTTGCCTTTCAAGAAGCCCTTCTCTACGTCTGCTTTCACCATTGCCATTCCCGATGCTTCCACACCTTGGATAATTTTAGCGACAGTTGGCAGTGGGTGTACCGAGATAAAGTCACGGTCTTTAGGGTCAATCGCGAAGCCAATATCTAGGTTGGTTTCAACCCACACATGGCATTGATTCATTTGTGCGTTCAACGCGGTGACTGGCGTTTCATCATTTAACTTAAGTCGGAATGGAACCAGTTTGGTTTCGCCCGGTTGGATAACGAAAGGCTCTACCGCTTGAATACGACCCAGTGAAAAGGTTTCGTAGCTGGTACTGTCTTCCGTTTCTACTTTTACTTCTGTGTTGAGAACCAAGTTAATCAAGTCGATTTGTTGCTCAACGTCGCCGCCAACAATGTGAACATTGCCAGACAACTCTCCACCTTGGAAAACTTCAATATTATCTAAGACAGTATCAACCTTTGCTGCACCGATGCCCAACGAGGCCTTTAATTTCTTAAACATATTATTTCCCTTTCTAATTATCTGATTTACGAATAGTTATTGCGTGACAATTTGCGACACTTGCCTCACAGAATCAAGTAATTTGCCCCATCTATGTTGAATAAGGTCACATTGCCCGAGGAAATGTTGAAATCGCGAAAAATTCCGTTACTCTATTTGTATAGTCAAATAAGGTTTCATTATGTCGAAAGCGCCGCTCTACCTTCAGATAAAACAGTTCATAGATGACAAGATCACCAGTGGTCATTGGCCTGTGGGTTACCAGATAACCACAGAGCTAGAACTCACCGAGCAGTTCAAAGTGAGTCGAATGACGGTCAATAAAGCCATTCGAGATCTTGTGTCTGAAGGCAAGCTCATCAGGAAACCAAGACTGGGGACTTTTGTTTGTGAACCCGACGAAAAAGCGCAATCTCCCCTGCTAGATATCAACAACATCGCGCAAGAGATCAAAGACAGAGGCCAAACGTATACTAGCCAAGTTATCAAGCACAATAGTATCAAGGCTGATGAAAGCACGGCTACACGGTTAGGTGTGATGATTAACGCAGAAGTGTTCTATAGTGAAATCATACACTTTGCGGACAACGCACCGATACAACTGGAAGCGCGTTGGGTGAACTCTCAAGCCGCCCCAAAATACCTAGAGCAAGACTTTTCAACCTCTACGCCCAACGAATATCTTTCAAAAAACTGCCCGTTGAGTGCTATCGAGCATACGGTTGAAGCCATTATTCCTGACTCTAAAATCAGAACGTCACTAAAACTTTCTGAATCAGAGCCTTGCCTACTTTTGAATAGAAGAACGTGGAGCAAAGAGCGCCTAATCAGCTTTGCATTGCTCTACCATCCTGGTTCTAAGTACAAATTAAGCTCCAAGATACTTCTAGATTAAAGAACATCATCCTGATCGCCGATCACATTTTTGCAACATCAACTTGATTCGGGTCAGCGTTTAGCCTATTTATTTGTATATACATTTGATGTTTAGCAAAGATCTAGGTGATTATGAATTTGATCCTCAAAAACGCACGAGTGGTCTCCATGAGTTCGGGAGCCGATGGTTATCAGCCCTCTTCCCCTCAAAATATCGTTATCGAAGACGGTAAGATCGTGTCCATATCTTGTTCAAACCACGAAGCACATGCTTCTGAGGTAGAGCAACCGAGCACTGATGGCTCTGCGGATCACATCACCTATGATTGCAAAAACAAGTTAGTCACCCCTGGGCTGATTGATTGCCACACTCACCTCGTATTTGCGGGTAATCGTGCCAATGAATTTGAGCAGCGTTTGAATGGTGTGTCTTACACCGACATCGCCAAGCAAGGCGGTGGCATTCTAGCGACAGTAACCGCGACCCGCGCAGCACAAGAATCCGAACTGGTTGAAATGGCATTACCGAGACTTGATGGCCTACTAAGAAGTGGCGTAACCAGCATCGAAGTAAAATCTGGCTATGGTTTAACGCTTGATGATGAACTCAAGATGTTACGCGCTGCTAAAGCGTTAGAGAATCATCGCCGAATTAAGATCACCACCACTCTCCTTGCAGCGCATGCTGTGCCACCTGAATACAAAGAGCAACCGGACAGCTATATCGATCTGGTTTGCCAAGAGATCATTCCTAAAGCTGCAGAGCAAGGGCTCGCCGATGCTGTTGACGTGTTTTGCGAATCTATCGGCTTCAACCTAGAACAAACCGAACGTGTATTTGCCGCAGCTAAAAAACATGGGCTCGCGATTAAAGGCCACACAGAGCAGCTTTCTAATATGGGTGGCAGTGCGCTTGCAGCTAAATACGGCGCACTCTCTGTCGACCATGTTGAGTACTTAGATGAAATTGGTGTAAAGGCACTGGCGGAATCAGGCACAATTGCCACCTTGCTACCCGGCGCTTTCTATTTCTTAAAAGAGACTCAACAACCGCCCGTCGCCCTACTTCGCGAACACAACATTCCAATGGCGATCGCGACCGACCTAAACCCCGGCACTTCTCCCTTTGCTGATTTAACACTGATGATGAACATGAGCTGCACCCTATTTGGCACAACGCCTGAAGAAGCACTGCGCGGTGTAACTTGTAACGCCGCAGCTGCCATTGGTGACTCCCAAACCAAAGGCAAAGTCGAAGTCGGTTATGCCGCTGATTTAGCCATCTGGAATATCGACCATCCTGCTGACCTGAGCTATCAAGTCGGTGTTCCTCATCTGCATAAACGCATTGTTAATGGCGAGGTGTGTCATGACTCAATCTAAGTCCAACGGCATCCAAGATAATGCAGTAACCACACATAACTTTGTGTGGACTGGGCGTAATGATCTTGAAGATGGAGATCTCGGCACCCGCGTTCATCACATCACCAGCCAAGTGCAAACTAACGATTTAAGTAACGAGCTTACTGATGGCGCTATAGCTTTGGTCGGCTTTGCCAGCGATGCAGGTGTTGCAAGAAATAAAGGACGCGTAGGTGCGAAACAAGCACCTAACCTGATTCGCCAAGCTCTGGCTAATATGGCTTGGCACAATGACGCACACATCGCGGATCTTGGTGATATCGAGTGCAATGATGGTCAATTAGAAGACAGCCAAAAACAGTGCGCATCTGTGATTGCAAATGCTTTAGCAAGCAACAAAGTGATTACCCTTGGCGGTGGTCACGAAGTGGCTTGGGCATCTTTCCAAGGCCTCGCTGAGTATTTACATAAAGTGGAAAACCTACATAAAGCAGAACGTCTTGATAAAGATCAGCCAGTACACAAACCGAAAATAGGCATCGTTAACTTTGATGCTCACTTTGACCTTCGTGAATTCGAAAGCGACATTGTTGATGTTAAACCCAGTTCAGGTACACCTTTTAACCAGATTAGCGATTACTGCCACAAACATCAGTGGCCGTTTCATTACGCTTGTCTTGGTGTGAGTGCTGCCAGCAATACCAAAGCGCTGTTTAACAAAGCCGACCAACTGGGTGTTTGGTATGAACACGACCGCAACATGACCCAAGTGAACCAAGTTGCCCAACTGGTTAAGTTGCAAAAATTCATCGCTGAGTGTGATTACCTCTATCTCACCATTGATCTCGATGTATTCCCCGCAGCGACTGCGCCGGGCGTAAGTGCACCAGCGGCAAGAGGCGTGAGCTATGAAGCACTCGCTCCTTTTCTAGAACAGATTTTCCAACACAGTGAAAAACTCATTATCGCGGACATTGCGGAATGCAACCCAGACTACGACGTCGATGGCCAAACGGCTCGATTGGCGGCACGTTTGTGTTGGGATATAGCCAGTGCAATGGCCAGCGACTAATCCAGCTATACCGATAACTACAACTACAACTACAACGATATAACGTGAAACAGAAGGAATTCCAAAATGACGGAACACCACAACAGTGACCCTCGTCTAGACACGACTCGCGAAATTCGCGCACCTCATGGCACCACTTTGCGCGCTAAATCTTGGTTAACAGAAGCACCACTGCGTATGCTGATGAACAACCTAGACCCTGATGTGGCAGAACACCCACATGCACTGGTTGTGTATGGCGGTATCGGTCGCGCGGCACGTGATTGGAAATGTTATGACAAAATTGTTGAAGTATTAGAGCGTTTAGAAGACGACCAAACGTTGCTTGTTCAATCAGGTAAGCCTGTAGGCGTGTTCCCGACTCATAAAAACGCACCCCGCGTACTGATCGCGAACTCTAACCTTGTTCCACACTGGGCTAACTGGGAGCACTTCAACGAGCTCGATAAAGAAGGCCTGATGATGTACGGCCAAATGACTGCCGGCAGCTGGATTTACATTGGCTCACAAGGCATCGTCCAAGGCACTTATGAAACGTTTGTTGCCATCGCGAAGAAGCACTTTCAAGGCGAAGCAAACGGCAAGTGGGTTTTAACGGGTGGTCTTGGCGGCATGGGTGGTGCTCAACCTCTTGCTGCAACTATGGCTGGCTTCTCAATGATCGCGGTTGAATGTGATGAATCACGAATCGACTACCGCTTGCGCACTGGCTATGTCGACAAAAAAGCCACCAGCATCGATGAAGCGATGGCGATGATTAAAGAATCAGACACGCCAATCTCTGTTGGCCTATTAGGCAACGCTGCTGATGTATTCCCAGAGTTAGTTGAACGCAATATCACGCCTGACGTAGTGACTGACCAAACCTCTGCCCACGATCCACTGAACGGCTACTTGCCTCAAGGTTGGACAATGGAGAAAGCAGCACAAGAACGTTTAGCTGATGAAGCGAAAGTGGTGAAAGCCGCTAAGCAATCTATGGCGATTCAAGTTCAAGCTATGCTAGATCTTCAGTACCGTGGTGCTGCAACCGTAGATTACGGCAATAACATTCGCCAAATGGCACTGGAAGAAGGTGTGGAAAACGCATTTGATTTCCCAGGCTTCGTTCCTGCATATATACGACCTTTATTTTGCGAAGGCGTCGGTCCATTCCGTTGGGCTGCTCTATCTGGCGACCCTGAAGACATCTACAAAACAGACCAAAAAGTAAAAGAACTGATTCCAGACAACCCACATTTGCACAACTGGTTAGACATGGCGCGTGAACGCATTCAGTTCCAAGGCTTACCAGCGCGTATTTGTTGGGTCGGTTTGAAAGATCGCGAACGTTTAGGCCAAGCATTCAATGAGATGGTTAAAAAAGGTGAACTGAAAGCACCGGTTGTTATCGGTCGTGACCACCTAGATTCAGGCTCAGTCGCAAGCCCGAACCGCGAAACAGAAGGCATGATGGATGGCTCAGATGCGGTATCAGATTGGCCTCTATTGAACGCTCTGCTAAATACTGCAGGCGGCGCAACATGGGTTTCTCTGCACCATGGTGGTGGCGTTGGCATGGGCTTCTCACAACACTCAGGAATGGTGATTTGTTGTGACGGCAGTGAAGATGCATCACAACGTATTGCTCGTGTACTTCACAATGATCCGGCAACTGGCGTTATGCGTCATGCTGATGCGGGTTACGATATTGCCAAGCAGTGTGCCAAAGAGCAGAAGCTTGATTTACCTATGCTAAACGAAGAACTTCGTCGCCTTTAATGTCTGGAGAGAACATGTTGAATTTATTACTTAAACCAGGACTTCTTGGCCTACCTGAACTGCGTAAGATTAGCCGTAGCCCTGTGAACTTATCACTCGATCCAGCAGCGATTCCTGATATTGAAGCGAGCATGCACGTTGTCGAGCAAGTGATTGCTGAAGATCGCACCGTGTATGGCATCAATACAGGTTTTGGCTTATTAGCGAATACCAAAATAGCCCCTGAAGATTTAGAAGTACTACAGAAAAGTATCGTGCTTTCTCACGCGGCGGGCATTGGTAAATTCATGTCTGATGAAACTGTGCGCTTGATGATGGTGCTAAAGATTAACAGCTTATCTCGTGGCTACTCGGGTATCCGACTCAAGGTCATCAATGCTCTTATCGATCTTGTGAACGCACAGGTTTACCCATGTGTTCCACAAAAAGGATCTGTGGGTGCTTCAGGAGATCTTGCTCCCCTCGCCCACATGAGTACGGTACTTCTAGGTGAAGGCCAAGCGCGCCACAACGGCAAGATCATCACTGGCTTAGAAGCAATGCAGATAGCAGGCTTGGAGCCTATCACGCTCGCACCTAAAGAAGGTCTGGCGCTGTTAAACGGCACTCAGGCATCAACTGCATTTGCATTAGAAGGTTTGTTTGCAGCAGAAGACTTATTCGCGTCTGCAACCGTGTGTGGTGCGATGTCTGTAGAAGCAGCGCTGGGTAGTCGTCGTCCGTTTGACCCTCGTATACACCGCGTTCGTGGTCATCGTGGCCAAATGGATGCAGCACTTGCTTACCGCCATATGCTTGATCAAAAGAGTGAAATTGGCGAATCACACACTTGTTGTGAAAAGGTTCAAGACCCTTATTCGCTACGTTGCCAACCTCAAGTGATGGGTGCTTGTTTACAGCAGATTCGTAATTCAGCAGAAACCTTAAACATTGAAGCAAATGCCGTATCCGACAACCCACTTGTTTTCGCTGACGATGGCGACATCATTTCAGGTGGTAACTTCCACGCAGAACCTGTCGCAATGGCAGCTGATAACCTTGCGTTAGCAATCGCAGAGATCGGTAGTTTGTCAGAGCGAAGAATGGCACTGCTGATTGATAGCGCGCTAAGCAAACTACCGCCTTTCTTAGTCGATAACGGCGGCGTGAACTCGGGCTTTATGATTGCTCAAGTAACGTCTGCAGCATTAGCAAGTGAGAACAAAACCTTAGCTCATCCTGCATCAATAGACAGCCTTCCGACATCAGCAAACCAAGAAGACCACGTATCGATGGCCACCTTCGCAGCACGCAGGCTTAGATACATGGCCGAAAATACACGAGGAATTTTGGCCGTAGAATATTTAGCTGCAGCACAAGGGCTAGACTTCCGAGCGCCGAATCTATCTTCTCCTCGTGTGGAAGAGGCGAAACAGATTCTGCGTCAAAAAGTCAGCTTCTACGACAAAGACCGATATTTTGCACCGGATATTGAACAAGCGAATTTATTGCTCAAATTGTCCGTTCATAATCACCTAATGCCAGAAGGCACTCTGTGTAGTTTTTAAAGCAGAAACACTCTAAATAACACCTCTTAAAGTGTTGTATAAACAAGGGCTATTGATTAGCCCTTGTTGCATTGAGTCAAAGACCATATCCTCTTAAAAATCGTCACATACCATCCAACGTATTTATCTAATTGACTGATATATAAACAAAGTTAACTGGATAGACCATTAGATCGAAGTTAGTTAGCTATAATCCACCCCAGATTTGATGACTAATAGCGATACTATGTTTCTGACACCTTACTTTTCAACTGAAGACAATCAATTTCAATTCACTCGTGAACAGGCTAGCCACTTTGCTAAAAAAGTAGCCGCTGACTTCAACCCAATTCACGATGAAGACAACAAGCGCTTCTGCGTGCCTGGCGATCTTTTGTTTGCAGTACTTCTGCAAAAAGAAGGCATCAGCCAAAAAATGCGTTTTGATTTTTCAGGTATGGTGGGTAACGGTATTGCGCTAAGCGTTGACAACAAGTGTGAGAAAGAAAGCTCACTGGTTGACGAGAAAGGCAAAGAGTACCTACACATGTCTTGTGAAGGTGAAAAGAGCCACGATCAAGCGTTCATTGAGCACGTAGTAACAAACTACGTTAAGTTCTCTGGTATGAACTTCCCACACATCATGGTTCCTCTTATGGAAGAGCAACAGATGATGATCAACTGCCAACGCCCTCTTGTGATTTACGAGAGCATGGAAGTTGAATTTACTCGTCTAGACCTATCTCACCCAGAAGTTGAATTCTCTGGTGCGACTTTTGATGTTGAAGGCAAGCGTGGCATCGTGACACTGAACTTCGATTTCAAAGAAGACGGCGAAGTTGTCGGTAAAGGCGTGAAGCGTATGGTAGCAAGTGCTCTTAAGCCATACGACCAAGCTTCTGTAGACGACCTAGTAAACCGCTTCAACGAACGTAAAGAGATGTTTCTAGCTCAGTTCGCAGCAGCTGCTTAATCAGCATCCTTATTTACACCACGTGATGTAAATAACTCTAGAACAAGATCAATAAAGCCCAGCTTGATAATCTCAAGCTGGGCTTTTCTTTTTAGATTCCTGATTACGCTAAGTCACTCAAGCCCGCACTCAAATAGGCACATCATATCCAACGCCTAACCTTTTGTTTGTAATCAACATATTCTGCGCCGAACAATTGCTCTAGAGCACGCTCCTCTGGCTTGATTTGGAACTGGGTCATGTAAACCACGAATACAAAGCTAAGCAAAACACTTAACAGGTTTTGGAAGAAGTAACCGAAGCAAAACAGTAGGATGAATAATCCTAAATACATTGGGTTTCGGGTGTAGCCAAAAATACCGCTGTCCACGACTGACGATGCAGTTTCGACTTTGATCGGATTAACGGTGGTTTTCTGTTTTCGAAATTCCCATATGCCTGATATTCCAATGATGCCACTCAATACAATCCCAACAGCGAGCACGACCATTCCATAAGGCAATGCCAATGTCCCTAAACTCAACTGCTGGGCGCAGAAGTACGAGACTATGAATACAATAATGAATAGTGCGACGGGTGGTACTTTTAACTCTAGAAATCTCATAGCTTTCCTTATTAACAATTCCATTGTTAGTTTAGAAAAAAGCCCAGCAATTGCTGGGCTAAATGTATTAAAGAATTTTGGCTAGCGCCTGTAATGGGTGGGCAAGCTTCTCACCCTCAAAACGCTTCACTTGACTTCGACAGGAATAACCCGTCACTAAGCAACGCTCTTTCGGTAAGTCTTGCATCCTTGGCTTCCAACTTAAACCGTATATATCTTTCGACATGTGCAACTTATCGACTTCATGCCCGAAGGTGCCCGCCATGCCACAACAACCTACAGGAACGCTGGTTAACGCAGCACCGAAATGTTTAAAGATAGTGCCCCACTCTTTTTCAGCGTTCGGCATTTTGGTCTTCTCAGTACAGTGAGCAAACAAGTACCACATTTCTTCACTTGCAGAGCGCGCTTCGAACTCACCTAGCGATGGCATTAACCATTCATGCACGGTAAGCACATCAAAGTCGCCGCGCTTATCACCTAAGATCTCGACGTATTCATCGCGGTAACAAAGCACAAGAGCAGGATCAACGCCGACCAAAGGAATACCAATATCCGCCACCATCGACAAGAAATCCGAAGTCGATTTCGCCTCACGTGCAAAACGATTTAAGAAGCCCTTGATGTGCAGCGCTTTACCATTCGGTTTGAACGGCAGAAGCACCGGGGTTTTGCCAAGCTTTTGAGCCAGAGTGACGAAGTCTTCAATCACTTCAGCATCATAGAAGCTGGTAAACGGGTCTTGAACGATCAGCACATGCTGTTTCTTCTGTTCGGAAGACAAGCCTTCTAAATACTGTAAGTCGAAAAGTTGCAGCTCTTTACTTGCTAGACGATTTTTTAGCGTAGGCACCGACATCAGTGGTGCATCAACATAACCGACGGTTTTAGCCGTTGCGGTTTGTATCCATTTTTGCCCCAATGCAGCGTTCACTACTTTTGGCGCTTTCGCCATCAGTGGCAGCATAGTTTCAATGTTCGCTACCAAGTAATCTTTCGCTGGACGTTGGTAGCGTGAGTAATAGATATTCAAGAAACGAGAACGGAAACTCGGCACATCAACTTTGATCGGACACTGACTCGCACATGCTTTACACGCCAAACAACCGTTCATCGCTTCATGAACTTCATGCGAGAAATCGTACTCATGGCGTTTGTTCATCGTATTGCGAACACGCTCAATCATAGTCTTAACGGGTGTGTTATCTTTCAACGCTTCTTGCTCAAGGTCGAGAATATCAACACCTTGTTCAGTAAGTTGACGCAACCATTCTCTTACCAAGCCTGCGCGGCCTTTTGGCGAATGACGACGGTCAGCCGTCACTTTCATCGAAGGGCACATTGGCGAGCTAGTATCGTAGTTGAAGCACAAGCCGTTACCATTACATTCCATGGCTTGTTTGAAGCTATCGCGAACTTGTACGTCGATCTGGCGGTCGTAGAAGCCACGCTTGGTATCGGTGACTTTCACCAACTCAGCGTCGCTTTCTAATGGCGTACAGATTTTGCCAGGGTTCATCTTGTTGTGCGGGTCGAATGCGGCTTTAACACGTCTTAACTCGGTAAATAGCTCTTCACCAAAGAAGTCTGGACCATACTCAGATCGGAAACCTTTACCGTGTTCACCCCACATTAAGCCGCCGTATTTCGCCACCAGCTTAACCACTTCATCAGAGACTTCGTGCATCAAGGCTTCTTGCATCGGATCACACAAGTCTAGAGCTGGACGAACGTGCAGTACGCCTGCATCAACGTGGCCAAACATGCCGTAGTTCAACTCTTTTGAATCGAGTAGTACTCTAAATTCAGAGATAAAGTCCGCCAAGTTTTCCGGTGGTACACAGGTATCCTCTGCAAAAGCGACTGGCTTAGCTCGGCCTTTCGCCGCACCTAATAAACCCACCGCTTTCTTACGCATGTTGTAGATACGGCCAATACTCGCCAAATCGCTACAAACTTGGAAGCCAATAACGCCGGCCTCTTCACTTTCAACCATGGTTTCAAGGCGTGCAGTCAGCGCTTGAACTTGCTGTTCGACTTCCGCTTCATCTTGGCCTGCAAACTCAACCATATTGATGCCGAGCATCTCTTTGTTCGGTACATCCATAAGCAGGTCGCTCACGGTATGCCAAACAATGTCTTGTTTCGCTAAGTTCAATACTCTTGAATCAACCGTTTCAACAGACAGAGCTTTCGCTTCCACCATAAACGGCGCATTACGCAGCGCAGAATCAAACGTGTTGTATTTCACGTTAACCAGTGTGCGCGCTTTTGGAATCTTGGTTAGGTTTAACTTTGCTTCCGTGATGAATGCCAACGAGCCTTCAGCGCCACACAGAACGCGAGTTAGGTCAAAGCTGTCGTCTTGTTCGTTGATTGCATTCTTTAGGTCATAGCCTGTTAAGAAGCGGTTCAACGGAGGGAATTTATCTAAGATTTGAGCGCGCTTGTCTCGACAAACCGCCTCAGTCACCGCAAGTGCATGGTGAGCGAATTCACCCTCAACGGGTAAGCCATGTGATAAATCAGATTCAAGACATGAACCATCTGCAAACACCGCTTGCAGTGACAATACATGGTCCGACGTTTTACCGTACTTCAATGACCCTTGGCCAGAAGCATCGGTATTGATCATGCCCCCCAAGGTTGCTCGGTTACTGGTAGAAAGGTCTGGAGAGAAAAAGTAACCATAAGGGCGAACAGCGTCGTTCAATTGATCTTTAACGACACCAGACTGAACTCTTACCCAGCCTTCTTTCTCGTTAATCTCAAGAACCTTATTCATGTATCGTGATAGGTCAACCACGACACCTTTTGTTAAAGATTGTCCGTTAGTTCCGGTACCACCACCACGAGGGGAAAACGTCACACGTTCGTAAGCGGATTTAGAAACCACTTTACCGATAAGCACAACGTCTTGCGTTGTTTTAGGAAGGATGACCGCCTGCGGCAATTGCTGATAGACACTGTTATCAGTCGCCACAGCCAAACGGCTAGAATATTGAGATTCAATGTCGCCAGTAAAGCCCGCTGTTTTTAGTTCATCTAAAAAGCGTACGACAACTGGATCGACATCAGCATTGAGTTGAAGTCTTGGTAACATTTGCTTCCTGCCCCTACTTCGCTGATCCTATCAGCATTGGGTTATCTGAGATTTTTAATAATTTTCTTTGAATTTCGTCACTTTACTACTATTAAGATCATATAAAAAGGTGATCAAATCAGAATCTCAGTGCAAGAATGGAGAAATAGTCACTTTCGTCTTAATTCAGTAACAACATACTGAATAACATTTTGTTTAAGACATCTCCACGAGCACATAACAATGAAAAAAAACAAAACAGTCACAACTGAAGATATTCTTCTTAAACTATGCCAATCAGTCTCAAGCGTACTCACTTCAGCGACGGCTTCTCAGGTGTCCTATTCAGCTATGGTGCAAAAGATTAACAAGACAAGCCTTAAACCAGATTTTGGTTGCTTCGTTCTGTTTGATGGCGGCTTTTCTGGTCTTGTTGTAATCAATTTTACGTCTAAAGCGGCGCTAGAGATCTATACCAATTACATGCGTAACATGGGCATGCCAGAAGATGAGTTAGCAGTACTTCACACGTCTGACGAAGTGGGCGATGTTTTAGGCGAGTTAATGAACCAACTAGTTGGTGATTTCACGAATAAAATTCGCAAGGAACTGCAAACCAACATCACGCAGAACCAACCGAAAATGCTGGCACTGAACAAGCAGGTGAACCTTTCAGTTGATACTAACCTCGATCGTCCACAAGCTCGCCGTGTGACTTTCTCGACGGCGAACAACAACATCTTCTATCTTGAGCTTGCAATGGATAAGACCGAATTCATCCAATTGGAAGAATTTGAAATCGCTGAAGACGAATGCCCAGATAGCATTCTTGAAGCGACTCAGAAAAAAATGCAAGAAGCGAACAAACCAACACAAAGCTCAGGCAATGATTCTGCAGCAGATCTACTCGATGAACTTGGGATCTAGTTTACTAAAGCTCTAGCCATAATGACAAATTGTGTCACGAACGCCATCAATGCTCTTGATGGCGTTTTTGTTTTTGGCGCTAAGTCGGTTCACACAATCCAATGTTAACGCCTCACTTGTTCATCAAACCAGTTTTGCCTTTCTGTTACCCGCGAAAACATGTAAAATGTTGGACTTTTAAAAATTTGCAGTAATGATTAAGTAGTCGATGGATAAGAAAAAAGCCCTAAAGAAAATTGCCAAGTGTCTTGAGCTTGGTAATTCTGCGAACGTCAATGAAGCTGCCAATGCAATAAAGATGGCGCATAACTTGATGCTGAAATATGGTCTCGAAAAAGACGATATTGAATTTATCAAGATGGGGAAAACTCAGTCCAGCCACCTGTTACCTGCAAATATCAGTTCTACACTGCTGCGTGTTATTCGCGGTATCAACACCAAATTTGGCGTAGAAGCCGTGTTACTGAATCACAAAGGCCTCAAGCGTGTTGAGTTCATTGGGGAAGCCGACCGTGCGATCTTCGCAGCCTTTGCGTTCGATATCATATATCGCGAACTGAATGAACACACAGGCCAATTCAGAAACAGCTTTGCTGGCTCTGGCACAGGTTCGCTAGAAGTCACTCGTCGCGTAAATTCTTACGTTTCTGGCTGGGTAGAAGGTGCGCTTGAAAAGTTGCCAACCATTACTCCAGACGACGAGTCAAACAACAAAATCAATAACTACATTGATAAAGAGTTCAAAAATATCGACCGTGAAACGTTCAAACAGCAACTGAGAGAAGCGATGAAAAACCTCACCGCCGATTATGAAGTTGGTTTGAAGAAAGGTCGTAAATTGTCTGTTAATCGACCAGTTGGCGGTACCCAGGCAGCTAAAAAGATAACTAAATCATAGAGCCACTTTACATTACTTCTACGTATTGATAAAACCATCAGCAAAATTTACGGGACTATGTTTGTCATTCGGATTCATTCGTTTGACAGAAGTACATGATGGAGAAAATACGTTGAAAAAAATCACACTAGCCCTAGCGCTTACTATCGCTTTAACGGGTTGTCAGGCTACTCAACGCCAAAACGCTACAACTGGCGAATCTGAGACTAACTCTGCAACTCAAGGCGCTCTAATTGGTGCACTTGCTGGTGCCGTTGCTGGTGCTGCTACCGGTAACTCCAAAGACCGAGGTAAACGTGCACTTATTGGTGCGGCAGGTGGCGCGGCTGTTGGTGGTGGTATTGGATACTACTTTGACCGACAAGAAGCAGCCCTTCGTGAAGAGCTAATGAATTCAGGCGTTCAAGTTGAACGCGTTGGCGAAAACCAACTTCTACTTCGCCTAGAAAACGGCATCGGTTTTGATTCTGGCTCTTACGCTTTGGAATCAAGCATTCACAATACCCTTCGCGGCGTTGCTCGCATCCTAGTTGAATACCCGGACACTAGCCTAGTGATTGAAGGTCACACTGACAGCACTGGCAGCGAATCGACGAACCAAATACTTTCTGAGCGTCGCGCTGAATCTGTTCGTGCATTCTTGATCTCTCAAGACGTTGCAGCAGGTCGTGCCATTGCTCGTGGTAACGGTGAGCGTTACCCTCTGTGTGACAACAACACCTCTCAAGGTCGTGCTTGTAACCGTCGCGTAGAAATTCAAATCTTGCCGCTTAAGTAGCACGATTAAAGCCCAGTCCGTCTTTATCTATTGAATTAACCTCTATATAGTTGTTTATTAGTTATGTTATTCATTTAACGTGATAATAATAGCCAACAACCATAAAGCATATTCATACTGACATATCGATTCTGGACTTTTTTACGAGACTTATCTTTTGCTTATCCTATCCAACTTTCTGTCATCATCGCCTCTAAGAACTCTGCTTCTCGCCTTCATCTTTGCCACGATACAGTTATTCTCAACACATTTGGTTCATGCAGAAAGTAGCCCTCAGCTGTCATTAGGTTCACAACCTCAAGATCCAGCATCTCAATACCAATTGGCGCAAGCGTATGAATTGGAAACGGATGTGCCTGAAAACATCGATGACGCATTCTATTGGTACTCGCAATCTGCAGACAATGGCAATGGAGATGCGCAATTTAAACTCGGTGAGTGGTATTTGGCGGGAATAAGTGTCGAACAAGATAACAAACTGGCCTTAGAGTGGTTTATCAAAGCGGCACTGCAAGGTAACAAGCAAGCGCCTATAAAAGTAGCAAAGATCTACGAATCCTCACTTGATAAGGAGCTCCTTCAACCACTAGATGCCGCGCAACTATGGTATGAAGCAGCCTTACAAAATAATCCACAAGCAGAAGATGGTTACAACCGTGTTTTAGAAGCACAATTCAACCAACAGCGTGCTAAGCAGATCTCTTCGATTGAGAAGCTCAATGATGACGTCAATACTGAAACCAGTACAAGTCAGGCGCTGTCTGGTCAACAACGACCTAATCAAGGGCTATCAAGCTCATTCCCTTCCGTTCAGCCCTATAATGGGCAAGCGGCAAGCTCTAATCTAACGAACTCTGACTATATGATTGGCGCAATACTGGCCATTTTGATTTCTATCGTGAGTATCAGTGGGACTCTGGTGATCTCGAGAAAGGGACAGATTTTAAAGTCTGGTGAATTGAATCAGCAACAACAGACTCTTGAAGCGCAACTTAACTCGAAGGATTTCACCATTAAGCAGCAAAAGCGTCAGCTTCAAACCATTTATAACGAATTAAAGAAGCAGAAAAACAGCAAAAGCCTAAGTCATTTACAAGTGGCTTGCGCTCTGTTTGGATACACACCGAGTTCAATACCTGACCAAAAAAGCATCAAGATCCGATACAAACAGCTATCAAAGATCTACCATCCAGATGGTCACGGATGTGACGAAGAAATGAAACGTTTGAACAATGCGCTAAAAACCATTTTACAAAGTGTTACAAAATCGTAAACAACCAAACAACTTTGACTTTCCAATTCACGGAGATATCGATTTTATTGGTGTTGCAATCGATCACCTTCTCAAAAACGGGTAACAAACTATTAACTAATGGGTCTTACTTGTGTCATACTTTGCGCCGAAAATACACCTGACTTAAACAGGTGAGGAGAAAATATGTTCACAATAGAAGGCGTTTGTGATTGGTGCAAAAAGCCAAGCCTAGTAAAAAAGCACGACTACCTAGATGGTAAGTGTCATCATGCATGTAAAGAGTGCAATGATATTGCAACCATTGATGTTCGCCAGTTCAATATTGGTGAAATGGAAATGAGAACAAAACTCTCCCAAGCGACATTGAGATAAGCAACACCGTGAAATATAAGAAAGCGCCTAAGGCGCTTTTTTTGTATCTGGGATTTATCTTCTTATCTTCTTATCTTCTTATCTTCTATACAGGTGTATACAGTACTTTTCTGTAAAAACCACTGTATACACCTGTATAGAAATCACATTATTTCAACTTATGAGACAAAACAACAAATTCATTCAAACTTAATTTATTGAATAATTTCAATTACTTAATTATATCTCATCCATAACTCCAGACAGAATCGTCCAATAATCCCGCAAAAAAGGCTTGATCTTATAAGCAACTAAAACTACTGTATACACATACAGCATGTATATAAGGACAGCAAAATGATTCAAGCACACGTTAAAGCACAACACTCTAGCCCGCTAGTTCACTGCGCATTTACATCAGCTTCTCGTAAAAGTAAAAATTCAAACGAGGAAGCGTTGTTTGCAAGAATGGCGTTGCTGTCCAATCAACATCAGTGGTTGCTGTTTACAGCTCAAACGCCACGACCATCGGCTAAGCAGCTTAAGCAACACAACGTGTGCTGTGACCGCGTTATTCACATGAAAGCCTCTCACCAGATGACGGAAGTTGAAACGGTTGAGAAAGCCATCCGCTCTAAGAATGCGAGTGCGATTGTTGCAAGTGCATCGATTGATCAGTTCAGCCAGCAATACCTAAGAACATTAGGAATGCGCTTTCAATGTGAAGTATTCTTTATGGATGCAAATTCAGAGCGTATTCACTGATCTACGTTGCTTAACATTTTGGTTCAGAAACATAGCTCAATCTTTTAGCTAACAAACATAGCGCCAAAACATAGCCCAACAGACTGCCTTCCCCCGCCCTACAATTCGCTAATTTTCTAGCTAATAGTTAGGCGGGGGTTTTTATTTGATTAATAGATTTAGCAATCGTTTGCTTTTTCTCTGGAAGCAAACAGTAGATTGGGTATAATGCCCGTCTAATCATGTGCACACCGCACTTCTCTGTATGACGTTTGATAAAAGATAGGAATGTCTAAATGAGCCTTGCTGATCAAGTTCTTGCCGTAAATGATGACCTACCAATCCGTACTGACAAACCTGTCCACAGTGGCAAGGTTCGCTCAGTCTACTGGTTAACTGAAGAAGATAGCCAACGACTAATTAAAGAGAAAGGCTACGATGTAGCACCAGATGCGCCTTTAGCAATCATGGTGATCAGTGACCGTATCTCTGCATTTGATTGCATCTGGCGTGGTGAAGGGAATCTAAAAGGTGTTCCAGGTAAAGGAGCGGCTCTGAATGCTATCTCTAACCACTGGTTCAAATTGTTTAAAGACAACGGCCTTGCTGACAGTCATATCCTTGATATCCCTCACCCATTCGTATGGATTGTACAAAAAGCTCGTCCAGTCATGATTGAAGCGATTTGTCGTCAATACATCACAGGCTCTATGTGGCGTGCGTACGCGAACGGCGAACGTGAATTCTGTGGTATCGAGATGCCTGAAGGCCTAAAGAAAGACAAGAAGCTGCCTGAGCTACTTATCACGCCTTCTACTAAAGGGATTCTAAGAGATATTCCTGGCGTTCCAGAAGCTGACGATGTGAACATCACACGTAACAACATCGAAGATAACTTCGCAGCATTCAACTTTACTCAAGCAAGCGACATCGCTCATTACGAAAAACTGCTTAAAGAAGGCTTCAACGTAATCAGCCAAGCGCTAGCAAAAGTAGACCAAACCTTTGTTGATACAAAATTTGAGTTCGGCTACGTCAACGATGCTCAAGGCAAAGAAAAACTTATCTACATGGACGAAGTCGGTACTCCAGATTCATCTCGCATTTGGGATACTCAGGAATACAACAACGGCAACATCGTTGAGAATTCAAAAGAAGGCTTCCGTCAGTTCTTGCTTAACTACTTCCCTGATGCCGACATTCTTTTGAACAAAGAACGCATGCCAGAACGTGAAGCATTGGCTCGTGACAATGAACTGCCTCTTGATTCGCTAATGTCTCTGTCTCGCACTTACCTTGATATCGCAGCGAAAATCACAGGTGCAGAGATCGTACTGAGCGAAAATCCTAAGCAAGAGATCATTGATGTTCTGCGCGCTGACTATGGTCTAATCGACTAGTCGCTTAATTGCTTAATTGCTTAATTGCTTAATTGCTTAATTGCTTAATCTTAAGATAAAAAGCTAATAAGCTAATAAGCTAATAAGCTCAGATTTTAGATACTAAAAGGGCCTCACAATATTGAGGCCCTTTTTACGTGTACGTTTTTACTATCCTTTGAGAGAGCTTATAGGCGACTGAGTTACAACCTAATCGTCAACTCTTCCCCAGAATTACCCGCAATTACTAAATGACTGCGCGATTCGATGTACTCGATCTGCTCTTCTTCAAGAGAATATGGCATAACCACCTTAAGTTCATTGATACCTTCGAGCTTGGCAAGCTTAAGCAAAGTAACAATGTTTGATTCATCGCTTTTACGTGTCGACATTGATTTCAATGCCATCTGCCATAAGCGATCCTCTGGGGTACCCAGCTCTTTAATGCTATCTCGCCAAACGGTACTGAACACTGGCGCAATTGTGGTGAGTGCTTCCAGAAAAGTCCATTTTTTACTGCATGAGGCGCCAAGAAATGTTGTGTAATCGAACTCTACACGCGTTTCTTCCTGTTTATCCATGATGTCCCCCGACACTTTGGCAACACAATATACTCAATATCTATCAACTTTTTCTTTATAGCAATAGGATATAGAAGAATAGTCTTTTATGACCTTTTGATTGGTTAAAAAGGCATATAAAAATCAAACTTGTAACAAAATAAGCACTGAAAAATCATATATGCACCTATTTGATTAATATTTTAGAGATAAAAGTTATCCATCTATTTGATATCAATTATTCGGCTCGCTTTTTTATATTGAATACGCCAACCAGACCATGTCGGTAGCTCCCAACGTTTTGGTGATAACTTCCGACTACCCGATTGATAATGAACGTAAATCAACTTCCTTCCAGTCAGGTATTCCACCTCAAGTTGCAAGTCGGCAAGACACAATGAAAACGGGTATTTTTCCGAGAATTCGTTATACAGCCAAGTAGGTATACCATCAAAGGGAATATCGTCATGTTCGAACATTTCCAGCTCACTGACATCCGTCACGCCTAACACTTCCAGTTGCTCTATAAACCATAGTTCAAAGCTCAATTGCTCGATCTCTGGCGTATATTTGGTTTGTTCATCTAACCCAAGTTTCACGTACAATTGCCAATGCTTAATCTCTTGAGTGCGAACCTCTGCAAAGCCAGGAAGCTGAGCACCACTTACCACAAGATCAACGATAGGCTTCAAAGATAACTGACCTTCTGCCGCCACCAGCTTGGTAGTAATCGTGCGGCCGGCGTACACCAATGCCATTTCGGTAAACACGCCATCATCATTGACCACAGTTTGACCTTGTTGCCATTCACCCAAATCTGCTTCAACAACGAGTTCTAAAGGAACAGGCGCAGTGGTCGTCGCTAAGGTAAGTGTTTGCTTCACACCACGCCCCGGCAAGCTGTGGGTATCAAGCACCAACATCGCTTGTGCATTGTCAGGGAAGCGATTCTGACGGCCGAGTACTACTTCTAACATCCCGTTAGCAAAGGCTTCTGTTCTTTTCAGTCGGCGTACAAACACCAATTCAGGATGCAGCTGAATAATGGTTTCAAGTAGAGCAGTGCGTTGGTAGCGAGAGGCAACCTCTAACTGCGGAAGTTCAAATACCTCACGCATTTGCTTAGCCAGACCTTGAGCTTCATTCCGTGCTTGCTGGTCGATGTCTAAATGCGGATATTCGCGACCACGCACAACCTGAATGAGTAAAGATAAATCACACCCTTCTTTCTCTTGTTGCGCGAGCGCTTCTAGGTGTTCTGCATTGTTTGGTAACTGATACAAGCGAGCAGGAACGGACAACGCCGCAGTGAGATCGACCATCGCTTCTTTTAATGATTTGGTTTTGATTCGAGTAACGATATCGGCATACAAAGCATCTATCGGCAACGGATACAGCTTTTTACCATGCTCGGTAATTTGATGGTCGGCGTTAATCGCTTCCATCGTCAGCAAGGTTTGAGTCGCGCTGTTTAATGATTTTTCAGGAATAGGATCAAGGAAAGACAAGCTCTCAAGCGGAGCACCACAACATGCTGCGGCCAACATCGGTTCGGTCAACTCTTCACGCTGTAATTCAGGAGGTGTGACTAACTCTAACGCCGCATGCTCACCATATAGACGCACGCAAACGCCGTCCATTACCCTACCCGCGCGGCCTGCTCGTTGTTTGGCACTCGCTCGTGATATGGATTTAAGCATCAATGTGGTTCTGCCATTACGCTGGACGGTGCGTCTTTCTAATCCTGAATCTATCACCACACCAATATCAGGAATGGTTAATGAGGTTTCAGCAACGTTGGTCGCCAAAATGACTTTTCGTAAACTGTCGCCGTCATTTTTAGTATCGATATTACGACCAGAGAGCGCCAAATCTCGTTCTTTATCACTCACCGACGCATGTAATTTAACGACTTGGATATCTGGATTTTTCGCTAAGGCCTGTTCACATTGCACGATCTCTTTTTTACCCGGCAGAAAAACCAATATATCGCCAGAAGACGCTATCAATTGATGATTCACTTCTTCAGCAATGCGCTGCTCTAGATGTCGACTATCCGGCAGAGCTCTGGATTCATTCGCTCGGTGTTCAATCCCAACTTGATAAGTTCGTCCTTCACAGCGTATGCGATTCGCCTCCAAATACTGAGCAAGGCGTTCACCTTCAATGGTTGCTGAAGTGATCACCAAACGATGACTCGCTTTTTGCTTCAGAATCGCCACCAGCAGATCAATGTCCCAACGTCTCTCATGAAATTCATCCACCACAATCACATCGAAGTTAGCTAATCCATCTTCTGACAGCCAACGCAGCGCGATACCGGGCGTCACAAACACAACGTCTGTTTGCTCGTTGTATTCCGACTCTAGCTTAATCGCATAGCCAACCTTTGAACCCAGCTTTTCTCTCGATTGTTGCGCTAAATATTTAGCCAGTGATGTACACGCGATGCGTCTTGGCTCCACCACCAACACTCGCCCATGTTGAGAAGCCCAAATTGGTAAGCGCGTTGATTTACCTGATCCGGTTTCAGCCTCTACGACAAGGTGAGAACTAACGATTTGTTCGTGGAATACGTTTTGATAAGCATCGATGGGAAGTAATGACATAAAATGGAGAATTGCGAAAAAGTGTGTGCAGAGTATAACGAATTATCGTGTTGAAATTCGATAAGTGTGGGACAGAGGTAAGAATATCATTTTGTTTGCTCAGATCGCGGAGAAACTATTTACAATTGAATAACTAAACCGTTATCATTTTTCAGTTACCCTTTCTCCCATATTAGGCATCCAATGAACAACGATAAACGCCCTCTATATATCCCTTATGCTGGTCCTGCTCTACTAAGTACACCTCTTCTAAACAAAGGCAGCGCATTCTCGGCTGAAGAGCGCAGTTCTTTCAACCTTGAAGGTTTGTTACCGGAAACAACCGAAACAATCCAAGAGCAAGTAGGACGTGCATACAAACAATATTGTAACTTCGAAAGTGATATGGATAAGCATATCTACCTTCGTAACATCCAAGACACTAATGAAACGCTTTTTTATCGTTTAGTTCAAAACCACATTTCTGAAATGATGCCTATCATTTACACGCCAACGGTTGGCGCAGCATGTGAGAACTTCTCAAATATTTACCGTCGTGGCCGTGGTCTGTTTATCTCATACCCGAACCGCGATCGTATCGATGACCTACTGAACAATGCGACAAACCACAACGTTAAAGTTATCGTGGTTACGGATGGTGAGCGTATTCTTGGTTTGGGAGACCAAGGTATCGGTGGCATGGGTATTCCAATTGGTAAGCTAGCACTGTACACAGCTTGTGGCGGTATCAGCCCAGCTTACATGCTACCAATCGTGCTCGATGTGGGTACAAACAACCCTCAACGTCTTGCAGACCCAATGTACATGGGCTGGCGTCACCCTCGTATCACAGGTGCGGATTACGATGCATTCGTTGAAGAGTTTATCCAAGCGGTTCAACGCCGTTGGCCTGATGCATTAGTTCAGTTCGAAGATTTCGCACAAAAGAACGCAATGCCACTGCTTGAGCGTTACAAAGATCGCCTCTGTTGTTTCAACGATGACATCCAAGGCACAGCAGCCGTAACGGTTGGTTCTCTACTTGCAGCATGTAAAGCAGCAAACAGCAAACTTTCAGATCAACGCATCACCTTCTTAGGTGCGGGTTCTGCAGGTTGTGGTATTGCTGAAGCTATCATTGCTCAAATGGTGTCTGAAGGTATCAGCGATGCACAAGCACGCTCTCAAGTTTACATGGTTGACCGTTGGGGTCTGCTACAGGAAGGCATGCAAAACCTGCTTGATTTCCAACAGCGTCTCGTTCAAACCAACGAAAACACCAAAGACTGGGAAAGCGACGGCACTGGTTTCTCTCTACTAGACGTCGTTCGCCACGCGAAACCAACAGTATTGGTTGGTGTATCTGGTGCTCCAGGTCTATTCAGCAAAGAAGTCATCAAAGAGATGAACCTGCACTGTGAACGCCCTATCGTGTTCCCACTGTCGAACCCAACAAGCCGTGTTGAAGCAACGCCAAACGACATCATTCGTTGGACTGATGGCCAAGCACTTGTTGCAACAGGTAGCCCATTTGAGCCAGTGGTTCACAACGGCACGACTTACCCAATCGCTCAATGTAACAACAGCTACATCTTCCCAGGTATTGGCCTTGGTGTACTGGCTGTGAACGCTTCACGCATCACTGACGAAATGCTAATGGAATCGAGCCGTGCGCTTGCAACGTGTTCTCCGCTAGCAATTAACGGTTCAGGCGCTCTACTTCCACCATTGGAAGAGATCCACACGGTATCTAAGAAGATTGCTTTTGCTGTGGGTAAGAAAGCGATTGAACAGGGTGTGGCACTGGAAATCACTGAAGAAGCACTGCAACAAGCGATCGACCAGCACTTCTGGCAGCCAGTTTACCGTCGCTACAAGCGCACGGCATTCTAATAAAGTGTGCTGTATTCTAAATAAAGAGCGTTAACTACTCTTATATGAGCCTCTGCACCTGCAGGGGCTTTTTTCTTCACACTGTCTTGTCTTTTTAACTGATTTTTATCATTTTTATTTGGTATTATCGAGCACTCAAAAATTAATGCTCAGTCAAAGGACCATACCGAGAGTGAAATTTGATTCTCACATTATCCGTAGCTACTTAAATAAAGCTTACAAAAAACTGCAAGGTTTTCTGTTTGGCGCTTTCCTCGTGTTCTTAGTAGGCAGCGCTGCGGTTATTGCGATCGATTATTGGGTTTCATGGCAAGCGGAAGATCGCATCATCTACGATATAGATGAAGTGCCCGAGCTTGAGGTCGCCGTTGTGCTTGGCACGAGCAAATATTTGGGTCGAACACTCAACGACTATTATAAGCACCGAATCGAAGCCGCGATTGAGCTGTTCGATCGTGAAAAAGTAGACCAATTTCTACTGAGCGGCGATAACGCTCATCGCTCTTACAATGAACCGTGGACGATGAAGCGCGACTTGTTAAAAGCAGGCGTCCCCGAAGAACGCATCAATCTAGATTACGCGGGTTTCAGAACCTTAGACTCAATTGTTCGCGCCAAAAAGATATTCGATACCGATAACTTCCTGATCATCACTCAAAAATTCCACTGTGAAAGAGCACTGTTTATCGCCAATTCTTACGATATTCATGCGCAGTGTTTAGCGGTTTCAGGACCGACTCATCACTCGGGAAGTTCAATACGTTTACGTGAAGTGTTTGCGCGCACCAAAGCATTCCTTGATCTGTATATCATGGGGACAACGCCAAAGTTCCTTGGACCTAAAGAGCCCATTCAACCGAGTCCAAAACCGGAATCATTTCTGATCCCAAACCCTATTACTGACCCCACTGTAAACCCTGTTGTCGACCCTACAACAAGCCCGATTGCAGCCCCTGAAGAGACCGATGTGTAGAAAACTACACATTTTGAATTTGTTGCCTCACACTTCCCCATTGTTAAGCAAAAACACACCAACACTCCTTTATTAACTTGAGTAACATTCTTCCAACAAAGTCTGACCCTACATCAAGCTATATACCTCGAAAATAATAAGCACGACTCAATGAAGTCGTGCACCAATAAAACGAGGATAAACAAAAGGAGCGTCTTATGACGGCACTTGTTACTACACTGAAACACTGGTTGTTTACCCGCAACAGCATGATATTAATTGGTAATTTCACGCTATTTGCAGTTTTGCTCAATACCCTGCCATTCGAAGCGCAAGTGAATACAGGTTTAAGTATTCTCGTGTTCGTTGCCATTCTATGGTTAACAGAAGCTATTCACGTCAGCATCACCGCTTTGCTCGTTCCCCTATTGGCTGTCTTGTTTGGTGTATTCAACACGCCCGCAGCACTGGCTAACTTCTCAAACCCAATCATCTTCTTGTTCATGGGTGGCTTCGCATTAGCAGCCGCACTGAACAAGCAAGAGCTAGATAAAGCGATTGCTGACAAAGTGCTGCTGATAGCAAAAGGCAGAATGTCGGTCGCTGTGTTTATGTTGTTCGGTGTGAGTGCGGGTTTATCTATGTGGATCTCAAACACAGCCACTACAGCAATGATGCTTCCTCTTGTTCTTGGCATCATGAACAAGGTTGACCAAAGTGAAGACCGCAACACCTACGTGTTCGTACTATTGGGTATCGCTTACTGTGCTTCAATCGGTGGCATCGCAACCTTGGTTGGTAGCCCACCAAACGCAATTGCGGCGGCAGAAGTTGGCTTAAGCTTCACAGAATGGATGGCACTTGGCCTACCTATCTCAATGATCTTACTGCCAATCGCGATGATTATTCTTTACGTGATGACTAAGCCAAAACTTGACCACAAATTCGAGCTAGACCACGCGCCTGTTGAGTGGACGAACAGCAAAAAAATCACGCTATCTATCTTCTTACTAACGGTTACGCTTTGGATATTCGGTAAGCCAATCAACGCAATGATCGGCGGCTTCTCTAAGTTCGACAGCTTGGTAGCGATTGGTGCGATGGTACTACTAGGCGCTTCTAGAGCAGTTGAGTGGAAAGATGTTGAGAAGACGACAGACTGGGGTGTATTGATCCTGTTCGGTGGCGGTATCTGTCTAAGTAACATTCTTAAAGCAACAGGCACCAGCGTTTTCCTAGCACACTCATTAAGCGGTTTTTTAGAAACAGCTGGCGTACTGCTTACGATTCTAGCCGTGGTAGCCTTCGTGGTATTCCTAACAGAGTTTGCGAGTAACACAGCGAGTGCGGCATTGCTTGTCCCTGTATTTGCGACTATTGCAGAAGCGCTGGGTATGTCTCCAGTTATCTTGTCTGCACTGATTGCGGTTGCTGCATCTTGTGCCTTCATGCTGCCAGTCGCGACACCACCTAACGCAATCGTGTTTGGATCAGGCCACATTAAGCAGAAAGAGATGATGCGAATCGGTATGGTGTTAAACCTAGTTTGTATCCTAGTTCTGACTCTGTTCGCTTGGATCTTCTGGTAAGCACTAACGTCCTATAAGCGCATACTTGTAGGAATGCTCCCCTAAACTGGTTGAACTTCCCCCGGTTCAACCAATACAAAAATGCCCGCTCAGTTTGAAACTATCAGTCAACTGAACGGGTACATAAAAACAAGAAACGCTTTTCCCTTTTGGTGGCCCCGCGCCACCTTTTTTGTTTTTGGCTATTGGCTATTGGCTATTGGCTATTGGCTAAAGCAAACAACTCATAACTATTCAGAACAACAGCGTTAAATTGCGCTTGGCACCAAACGCGTCCAACCTAGCAGTAGCATCGAAGCACACAACACCCACACTAAGGTTGCCAACGAGAGTGTCGATACCAAGTTATAGCGATAACTGAACACATACACTGCGCCAAGATAAGCGGCGTATGGCACAAGTGAAAACAGGCCAAACAACGCTGTGGTACGCAACTCGACCATGGTTTGTTCCGTTCCGACAATGTAGTGAGCAATCAGAGCAAAGGTCGGAAACAGCGGCACTAAACCAGAGATATAAAAGCTCTTACTTTTCGACAACAGAGCAATTAATAAAACCGCCGCTGCACCTAGCAAACATTTAAAGAACAGTGAAATCATTTCAATACGTTATCCAAACATACTAACCAACAAAAGGTTCTAGAGGGTAAACTCATATAGCGCCCATAAAAATGCCACACGTCACATATGCACGTGTGGCTTATTAAGTAATCAAAACAATTTTCAGATTAGTGACTCAAGATCACCTGATTTCTACCTGAATGCTTCGCTAGATATAAAGCTTCATCAGCGCGAGCAATGGTCTCTGTCACTCGTTCTTGCTTCATCTCGGCAACACCAATACTGCATGTCAGTGGATCGCCATGAACCCAAAGGTGTTGGCTGACTAAAAGTCGAATTTTCTCGGCCTTCCTTTGTGCTTCGCCAAGATCAGTCTCAGGGCAAAAAACAATAAATTCCTCGCCGCCCCAACGAACCAACTTGTCGGTAGCGCTGATCGAACTGCCCACCACCATGCTGAACTCACGTAAAATATGGTCACCCATTTGGTGTCCGTACTTGTCATTCACGCTCTTGAAATAGTCGATATCGAGATACAACATACCCAGCTTGCCATGTCCTTGCGTCACATGTTGTGACTGCATTTTCAACCAATCACGAATCGCGTGTCGGTTGAGTATTCCTGTTAACTCATCACGATGGGCCATCTCTGAAAATTCAAAGTTTTGTTCTCTCAGTGCCCGATTAACGTTCTTCAAGTGATGATGTCTTTTCTCTGCAATCACCATGCGCTTTCTTGACCGATGCAACTCTGAAAGCAGGAACACAGTGCCCGTACCGACCCAAACAAACAGCAAAATCATAAACAGACTTTCACCCGTGATATACGTGCCTTCGAATTCAATACTTCGTATGACGATTCTGTGGTGACCGAGTTTCGCCCCAGACGCAGTAGCAAACTCGACCATATTCACATTCGAAAACTCAGGGGCCGAATGCTCTAACGCAATATCGTTATCAGCCAACCACCATGTCATCACTTGTAGGTTTTTGATCGGAATCTCAATCACACCACCATCGATTCCTGGAGAAAACTCCATTCCGTTGTACTTATGTGTGTACTCGTTATCAGGAACCGAATAAGCAGGGTTGTAGTTACGTAGGTAGGTTCTCAAACGACCGCTAGAGTCAGCCTCTGCATGGTAATCAATGTTCACTCTAAAGGTGTGATATTGGGAAAGATCAAGACCTTCGGTAATGTCAGGGTTGATTCGAATCGATAAGCCGCAATAAGGCCACGGATACTCGGATTCTTTAAGTTCACACTCGAGAATGTACTGCCCATTTTCATAGAAAAACTGGGATGTACTGATTCCCCTATCAACTTGATCGCTGGTTGCGATAAATTCATATTTATCAGGGGTAATTGCCGTTATCACACGATTTCCGCTCACACGGTAATACTGCACAATGGCAAGTGTTGCGATAACGAGAAAGATAACAATCTTATGGATCCACTTCACGTCTAAGCTTCCGGCTTAAGGTCCCTATCGTTGGGATTTCATGATAAAAAATAAACTGAATTGATTAGTGATATTGATGCCAATAATCCACTAAAAAGCGTTATATCACGCCTGAACAAAATGTCATACCATAGTTTAAACTGGGTGTTTACCATCAATTATCCATCGCAATAATCGAGCAATATTGCGTATAAAAGTAGACTCTATTTGTTATACTCATCGCAAATCATCGTTAACCGTATCGCCTGTTCACAAGGCGAGCGAGTGGACGAAATAATAATCAAAATACAACGAGTAATGTCATGTCTTTATTAGCAAAAGGAACACTCAAGAAGATGAGTGCTTCCCTTGATGGTGCGGTTACTTACCGTTTACCTGTAGGTGAAGAGTTTGTAGAGCTAAACCCTCTGATTGGTAAAACCATCAACCTTACCCATACTGGCAATATTTTTTGTTGTTCGTGTGGTAAGAAAACCAAGAAAAGCTACTCTCAAGGCCACTGCTTTGTGTGCATGAAAAAGCTAGCAAGCTGCGACATGTGCATCATGAAACCAGAGACGTGCCACTACGATGAAGGCACTTGTCGTGAGCCTCAATGGGGCGAAGAGAACTGCATGGTTGATCATTTCGTTTACCTATCGAACACATCAAGCCTAAAGGTGGGTATCACTCGTCACACTCAAATCCCTACCCGTTGGATTGACCAAGGCGCGACTCAAGGT
The DNA here is from genome assembly GCF_026241515.1 of Vibrio sp. 14G-20. Taxonomy (GTDB): domain Bacteria; phylum Pseudomonadota; class Gammaproteobacteria; order Enterobacterales; family Vibrionaceae; genus Vibrio. Next base: position 15,483 of record NZ_JAPHPW010000013.1, on the reverse strand, counting down.
TTGCCTATCTTGAAGGTAAAAACACGTCAGATTTCTGGCCTGATCGAAGTTGAGTTAGCGAAGCACATTGCTGACAAAACCAACTGGCGCACGCTGCTAAAAGGCGACGGCGACGATATGGAGTTGGTAGAAAAAGCCAAAGAGCTGCTACCACTGGTTGAGGATAAGATCCAAGAGATCAGAGCCAAGTTTGGTGATGATGCTATCGAGATTCTGAGCGAAAACATCACTTCACTGAGCTACCCAGTTGAGCAGCACCCAGTGAAGATAGTATCGCACAACTTTGATAAGAACCCTGAAGTGACAGGCGTACTTCAAGGCATTAAAGGCCAATACCTTATCCTAGATACTGGTGTGATTAACATCCGTAAATTTGGTTCTTACGAAATGGAAGTGTCTGCATAACTTGTAGAACTTGAGCGCTTCTAATTGTTAGCGCTCTTCCGCTGGTAGCCAAAACGAAAAATGCCCTGAAGCTCATGACTTCAGGGCATTTTTAATTAGAAAGCAGTGTTACTTACTAGCAAGATCTAAAGCGCGACCACATCGCCACACACGCGATTCTTGCCAGCCGCTTTTGCACGATAAAGGGATTGGTCGGTGACGTTCACTAGTGCATCGATAGAAACCGTTCCTTCACAAGCTCGGCTATCACTCACACCGATACTCACACTCACATTGAAGCGAACGTGCTCATCAATCTTAAATTCGGTTTGATTAAACTGCTCTCGGATCTGGTCAGACACTTGACGTGAAACCTGAGGCGACGCATTTGGGATAAATACAATGAACTCTTCACCGCCCCATCGACCCGCAACACCGCCCACAGCCTCAACATTACGCTTGGTAATATCAGCCAATGCGCAAATCACCTCGTCACCCACCATGTGCCCGTAGGTATCATTGATCGATTTAAAGTCATCGATATCAAGCAACATACACACTAAGTGAGTCTCAGAGACAAGGTGATCTCTCAGCCACTCATAAATCGCCCTGCGGTTAAGCAAATCGGTCATTTCATCGAAATTCGCTTGGTGAACCAATTGCCTTTCCAGCATCACCTTTTGAGTCACGTCTTCGAGCACAACCTGAACCGCAGGCTGGCCTTTCCAAGTGATCGCATTATCGTAGATATTGAAGAAGCGATGCACGCCGTCTAAACCGATGTTCTCTACCACATTGCTCATGCCTGAAGGCTCACCCGAAATCACCGATTGATAGCGTTGATAGATGCTTTCGACATTTTGCTTAGGCACCAAATCAAGGATAGAGTCTAGCTTCAAGGCTTGCTCAATCGACTCTCCACCCTGAAGTCTCACCCAAGATTGATTGACCATTAATGGCTTAAAATCTCGATGAACCAAGATGCCCTGACCGGATTGCATGATCATATCGTGGTACATCTTGTCTTGCTCGCGCACTACGTTTTGTAGCTGAATCGCAGGAGAAAGATCGATGACCGTTACTTGCAGTGCTGGCCTACCTTGCCATTCAGTGACATGGTCGATAGAGAACACAGTGAACTCTCGGTCATGGCGATCAACATTGGTGTAAGTATGCACCTGCGGGTCGCGTTGACCACTGACGGTTTCAAGGTAATTTTGGTAGGCGAGAACATGAAACTCTTCTGGTATGAGATCCAGAAAGCTATCTATATTGGAAAGTAGTTCTTCGGGTGATTGGTATCCATAAATACGAGCATAATTAGCGTCAACACTAACCACATTCATATCTTGAATAGTTATTACACCGTACGTGGATTCGAAATTTATTGAAGACATTGCCAACTCCGCATTATAGCTATACTTCACGAACTGGAGCATAACAACACATCCTGCCAACGCTTCCACACAATCTATCACGCGCTAGGGACATTAATATGCCATCTAGTATATCGTACTGTTGCGGCCTTCTCTACAACTCAATCGCTAACACGAGTTAGTAAAAGTAGACAAGCATCTCAATCCCATTATTCGCGTCAAAAAACAGAAATAGATAACCTATACCAATGTAACCATTATCTTTTTCTATTTTTGGCTTTGAACTGATGAAAGAATCCGCTCCCAACCACTTCAAACCCTGTTCACTATTCTTTTAAACCTGCGCGCTATTCTTTGAACCTACGAGCTATTCATTCCAATCAGAGAAATAAGAGACTAAGAAGTCGATAGCCAACCGTGCTCTCTGTGGAAGAAAACGACGGTTCTGATAAACAATCCAACTGCTTGTGCCCGCTCCCCAATACTCTTCTAACACAGGGACGAGTTTTCCATTACTAAGACTGCCATTGAAGCTGCTTTTAGGAAGATAAACGATACCAAGCCCCTCTTCGCAAGCTTTCAGTACCACGCTTGAATTGTTGCTTCTCCAACGGCCATGAACTCTGACTGCAGTTAGCGGATTTCCATCTTTCTCGAATAACCATTGGTCACTGTTGGCGATAATACAGCTGTGCAGCTTGAGTTGATCTGGATTCGCTGGCGTACCAAACTCAGCAATGTAATCTTTGCTTGCCGCCGCGGCCATCGGGCGATCAACCAGCTTTCTTGCCACCAGCCCTGAATCGTCTAATCGACCGTAGCGAATCGCGAAGTCGATACCATCCTCGATGAAGTTCACCATCTTGGTGTTGAAGTTCATTTCGATAGTCAGATCAGGGTGATCTTTAGCAAATTCCATCAGCGCTGCGGCAACATGGTTCTCTGCAAATGCACCCGCCGCACTGACACGTAAAGTACCGCTAAGCTGAGTTTGTTGAGACGTAACTTGTTCATTTGCTTGTTGCAGCCCAATCACTAAGTCTTTGCACTGTTGGTAGTAAGTGTGGCCTGACTCAGTCAGGCTAACCATACGAGTTGAACGCGCAAGCAGAGCCACTCCCACTCTCTCTTCCAACCTTGAAACCTGCCGACTCACATGGCTGGTACTGCAACCTAACTGCTTGGCGGCCGCTGAAAAGCCGTGGCATTCGGCGACCGCAACAAATTCATTAATCCCTTCAAAGCTATCCATACTTAATCTACTCGTATTCTATCTTTGCTATATGGCAACAATGTTTTGCCTGTTTAGCATATTATCACCTAATCGGTTTGGAACTAGTATTAGATACAACAAGACGGCGATAGCTAAGTAACAGCGCGATACCTAGCGCCTAACGAAAAGCATCAGCGCTTAACGAAAAGCGTCAGCACCTAAATAAAAAAACAGCAGCTCAAAGGGATGAATCATGAAAAAAATACTAATTCCAGTAACTAACCACGCAACGCTTGGCGATACAGACCAAGCGAACGGTACTTACGCTCCAGAACTTACCCACGCTCTTAAAGAGATCATGGCTGCTGGGTTCGAATACGACATAGCTTCTATCAATGGTGGCAAAGCGCCACTCTACGGAACGGATATTGAGGGAGATGTGGTTAATGCTGATATCTTGGCGGATGATGATTTCCAAAACCGCATTAACAACACGATTCCAGTAAGCCAAATCAATGCAGAAAGCTACGACGCTATCTTCTACCCAGGTGGATTCGGTTTGCTTTCGGACTTAGCAGCCAACGAGCAGTTCGCTAGCATCGCCGCAAAGCATTATGAAGATGGTGGGATTGTCGCGGCAGTATGTCACGGCCCAGCAGCCCTACTTCCTATCGTACTGAGCAACGGCGAGAAGCTACTAAGTTCTAAATCGGTGACGGGCTTTACACGTGAAGAAGAGATCGACTTTGGCACCATCAACGACATTCCATTCCTACTGGAAGAGTCGCTTGCTCGTGGCGCAGCATGTTTCAACAAGGTTCAACCTTGGCAAGAGCTTGTGATTGTTGATGAGCGAGTGATTACAGGCCAGAACCCAACCAGCGCACACGCAGTGGGTGTCGCCATTGTTGAGCAGCTTTCTTAGTCGAATCGCTGTCTTGATTAGGTCACAGGCGCTAACTCAATAAGCGCGGTGAAACGAAAAAGAGCATACTTCCTACTCAATATTAATGAGAGAAGTATGCTCTTTTCTAATTCTGTCGCGATTAAGTGCTAGTGACTTCTTGCTAGTTACTTCTGCTAATGGCTTCGTAAGATCCCTTCAAGCACATTGAACAGCAAGTCGATCTCTTCAATCGAGTTGTAATGCATACAACCAATACGCACCACGCCCTGCTCTTCGATACCCAACTGCTTCACCAAACCTAGCGCGTAGAAGTGTCCGTTCCACACACAGATATTATGCTCACCCAGCTTCTTAGCGATGAACTCTGGCAAGTGGTTATCAAAGGTGATAGCAAAGGTTGGCGTTCTCAGGTTCGAATCAAACTCCGTTTTACCATAAAGTTTTACCCCTTCCAGATCGCCCAAGCGTTTTAGGAAATACTCACTCAGCTGGCTTTCATGCTTGTTATAAAGCGCGTAGCTTTGCTCTAAACGAGAACGCAGTGAATCTGTTGGCTCACCAAACTGTGCTAAGTAATCCACCGCTGCAATCACACCTGCAAGGCCTTCGAAGCTTTGTGTTCCAGTTTCAAAACGGCCTGGGCCAATGTTAGTTGCAGGCTCTACCTTGTATGGCTTTAACGTATGCAACCATTGAGGTGCAATGTAAGCAATACCCACATGCGGGCCAAAGAACTTATAAGCTGAACACGCTAAGAAATCACAATTCAGTTGTTGAACATCGATCAAGTGATGAGGAGCATAATGCACAGCATCAACATAAACCTGCGCACCGTGCTGATGTGCAAGCTCAATAACTTTCGCCATATCAACAATCGAGCCAGTGGTATTCGAAGCAAACGTCACAGCAACAAGCTTGGTCTTCTCATTTAGCAGAGACTCAAAGTGCGCCATGTCTAGGCTGCAGTCCGACTCGTCGACACGAACTTGGCGAACAATCGCACCTTTGTCGTCTGCTGCTTGCTGCCAGCTCGATACATTTGAGTAATGGTCTAACGCAGTGACGATAACTTCATCGCCCTCCTTCCAATCGCGGCTGATCGCGCGGCTAAGTTGGAAGGTCAGCGAGGTCATGTTCGCACCGAACACAACGTTGCCAGAAGACTCAGCATTGAGTAGCGCTTGTGCCGCTTCTCTCGCTTGCTGCATTAAGCTTGTAGTCTTTTGGCTAGAAAAGTAATGACCGCCTAGGTTTGAATTAAAGTGCCCGAGGTATTCCGTCATGGATGCTAAAACATTTTCAGGAACCTGAGAGCCACCCGGCCCATCAAAAAAGGTCACCGGCTTGCCGTTATGGTACTGGCCTAGCGCGCTAAACTGCTGGCGCACATCATTAAGAGTGAAGGACATTGCGCGCATCCTTAGCCGTTAGAACAAACACATCCATATAGCCCATCTCATCGTGGTCTATGGTACGAATCGGCTGTGCGTTGTGCCAAAGCTTGCTGTCGGCCAGCATTGCGACTTCACCATCTTCAAGCACTTTTCTAAAGAATGGCGCTTCATGTGAATCTTGGTACAGCATGATCTCGCCACCTACAATGTTATGACGGTTAACACCAATTAAAGCGATGTGGTCGAAGCCGTCTTGGTGAACACCTTCTGGCGCAACCTGTGTCTCTTCAAAAATGGCAGCGATACGGATTTGGTGGATTTCGATTTCTTGTCCGTCTTCAAGCCCATTGGTTTCAATGAACAACTCACACATCTCTTGCATGCCTTCGCTGCTTAAGATTGGTGCTTCAATTGGCTCGAATTGACGAACAACGTCACCTTGAAAGTGATTAATGTCTTCAGACTGAACAAAGTTATGTTTGTCTAGCTCTACGACTTGTCCATTACTGAATTGAACCACCGAGTACCTTCTCAATCGAAACTGACCATCCGCATGCTCTGTGCTTGGAAGCTTAGAGAATGACGGTGACAACTCCTCAATTGCGTGGTTACTGAGGTGGGTAATATGTAGGGTATTTTCGTGAGCATGTAACATCATCGACTCCTTAATGATTGTTAATTAACTTTCGATATTTAACGTTTTGTTTACACAAAGGATACTTGAAGATCTTGCCAAATCAACATTAAACAATCATTTATCCCGTCAGATTTAATAATTCAGACGCTAAGTCTAACCTGAAATTAAAAAGCAGTGTATAACACCAGAATAAAAGATGACCAACTCTTAAAACTAGCACACTCCACTAGCTAGTTATAAATCCCTACAAATTCAAATTTAACGACATTATTAACTAGCAATTGATGTTTCATATTGTGTCAGCCCTTTCGCTTCAATACACCAGCCTTCTTATATGAGTTCAGGCATCACACTCGTCATCATTCATTTCTATGCTTTTGCACAGCGAAATACGACCTACCTATCAATTGCCAAGCTATTGATTATTTACACAACAAACTGAAATTGGTTAATTTATGAGTACGCCAGAATCCACACGCCTTTGCTTGCGCGTCTGGAACAGGTCGAGTTCGGGGGGAACTCGGCCGCCCCAAATAAAACCACACAGATTTTAAGTTAGCAATTTCCTTCGGAATATCTCTGAACAGCCATTTACCTTGAAGAATTGCAGTGGTTTGGAGCCGTTAATCAACGATCTCAACATAAAGTACATTTGGAAAAGATAAGCATCACTTTGCAATGCTCGTATTAGTATCTTTAGGATAGGGTGAGAAGGATAGACAAACAGAACTATGTCGTTTGGATAGATACCGTTATTTGAATGTATGCTGAACTCACAAAACCTAACTAAGCTTCTGATTTAAAATCAAGATTCTAAGTAGTACAATGTTAACCATTAAACACTTAGATACACTTCCTTGGTTAAAACTAAAAACAAACTTTAACCGCAATCTCGCGAATCCATTTCTCATGAGAGAACTAGTCGTATGGCAAAACCTGCAAAAAAAAGAACTAAAAAATATAAACAACAAAAACCCCGTCAACCGATGCTTTTGCCTTTACCGGTGCCAACAATCACAGCACCAAAGTACATAGATTATCTAAACACTCGATTTGATCTTGCTAACCAGCAATTCCTAGAAGCAATTGAAAACGCTTTAAAAACTCATGACAAGATCATAATTTCATTCAGAAATACTAAAATTTTACTAGCAACAGCAGCCCTAGTTATCTACTCGATATTAGATACACATGGTAAAGGTAAAACCATCAGTATTATTCTATCTAGTACCTCTGATTCAGTTAATTCCTGCATAAAAAATTGTGGTGGCTTTCAATCACCGGAAAAGAGAATGGATACTTTAAACAATAAAACTGGAATTCCTGTTATTTTAGGGAACAACGCTGAGGTGATTGCGCTACAAAAAAAAATAATCGATACCGTAGTTGAGCTTTACTTGGACAAAGAAGCTCCAAACTTTACTGATCGCAGGTTTGAAATAGGAATTGCTATACAAGAAACACTTGATAATGTAGGGAGACATGCGTACCCAGAAATGAACCATGAAGATCGTTTATGGTGGTTTTGCTGTGATATGATTGAAGATAAGCTATTCATAGCAATCTATGACGCAGGGAGAGGAATTCCAAACGCAATATTACAAAGTGACGTCGACTATGCGAAGCTAATCGAAATGTATTACGAGGATGTCGATAGTGCAAAAACACAACTAAAAGACCTTCCAGCTCCTACAGTCACTGCTCATTTGAGAGAAACGATTGCAGATGAAGCTCTAATACGTGCGGCTATGTCTAGTGAGCTATCGACGACCAAAAAAGATAAGCATGGAAAAGGAAGTAGTCGAATTAAAGCGCTGATAAAAAATGAAAAAGAGAGCTTTCTTCTAATTTTCAGTTGCAAAGGTCTTTATCAATATTCACTATTTAAAGAAGATGGTGACGATGAGCCTGAGATTACATTTGCTTTACAAAGCCATCTAAATGGCACTTTGATTCAATGGAGCTTATAAAATGAAAAAAACTATCAATATCATAAGAGATTTCAGCGATATTCCTTATGGTAGATATCGCTTCGATGCTCCAGGCTGTGAATTTACTGCCGGGGAAGTGTTTAGAGAACAATTCATCCTCCCAGCTATACTTGATAAAGACATAGAAGAGCTGACTATCGATTTCAGCGATGAAAGCTTATATGGGCGTTCGTTCCTAAGTGAAGCTATAGGCGGTTTGATAAGAAAAGCCTATATCACCAAAGAACACCTACCTAAAAAAATAAAGTTCATATATCCAGAAGATACAACTCAGGTAAAGACACTCGTTGAGTTATCAATATCCGAATCGAAGTATGCATCAGAGCCACCTGGCTATGAACCTGATCCAACGAGAGATGGCACGACAGAACTATAATGTTTAAAGACCCAAATACAGTAGCTCTAGTAACGCTCATCGCGACTGTTGCCGGTTTAGCAATAGCCGTTTTTACTCACCAAAGAAGCCTCAATAGAAGTGAACTTTCTAAAATCAGAGATAGCTTAGTCAACAGACTTGAAGTTTTGAGCAATTTAAGAGAATTGAAAAACAGGAGACTACTTGTAAGCGAAAGGGAACTAATTCTTGGTATGCACATTAAGGTTATCGAGTTAGAAATTTCAAAATATTTAGTCCTTGCTCAAAAATCTAACGTAACGGAGCTTAAAGAACCATTGCAAGAACTGATGATTTTTGATGTAGAAACTATAATAAGTAACTCTCCATTGTTTCGAAAACGCTGCTATAAATTACTAAGCAGTATCGACAAAGCATATTTTCACGAGATTCAACCTAGTTACCCTAAGCTAGATGATGCACAAACATATTACACTGGTATTGGTTACACTTTCCTAGCCAGCACTACATTAGCGATGCTCTACCTAATTACATCGCTAATTTTTTAAACGGCCTCGGCCTCCTCAGGGAGGCTTTTTCATTTATGGCTAACGTCTAACCCTGACAACATTCAAACAAGTCACCTTCTTCAAAGCTAACTATCAATCGACAGACAACCGTTTCCTTACCCATTTTCCTCAATGAATCTGACTTCCTAAAGAGAGCAAGCCCACTGCTCTTCCAGCCACGAAAACGTTTGTCTCGATTAAGTTCTAAACTATAACGATTAATTACACTTCAGCCCTTGTTTACACTTTTATTGCCTCCATATTTTCCATACAATCCTAAGCGATTATAAATAAAAACAATTTCAATTTCGGAGTCCTCATGAGCGACGTAAAGCACTGTAATTTATTGATTCTTGGTTCTGGCCCTGCTGGCTATACAGCTGCAGTTTACGCTGCTCGTGCAAACCTAAACCCAGTACTTGTTACCGGTATGCAGCAAGGTGGTCAGCTTACAACCACGACAGAAGTAGAAAACTGGCCGGGTGATGCGGAAGGTTTAACGGGTCCAGCTCTAATGGATCGCATGAAAGAGCACGCAGAGCGCTTTGAAACAGAGATCCTGTTCGACCACATTAACGAAGTCGACCTTTCAAACCGCCCTTTCCGTCTTAAAGGCGATTCTGGCGAGTACACTTGTGATGCGTTGATCATCTCAACGGGCGCATCAGCTAAGTACTTAGGTTTAGATTCTGAAGAAGCATTCAAAGGCCGCGGCGTTTCTGCTTGTGCAACGTGTGATGGTTTCTTCTACCGCAACCAGAAAGTAGCGGTTGTGGGTGGCGGTAACACGGCTGTTGAAGAAGCACTTTACCTATCTAACATCGCGTCTGAAGTTCACCTAGTTCACCGTCGTGACTCGTTCCGCGCTGAAAAGATTCTTGTGAAGCGTTTAATGGACAAAGTAGAGAACGGCAACATTATTCTTCACACTGACCGCACGCTAGACGAAGTTCTAGGCGACGATATGGGCGTAACGGGCGTTCGTATTAAAGATACTCAGTCTGATAAAACAGAAGACATCGAAGTAATGGGCGCATTCATTGCTATCGGTCACCAACCGAACACGGAAATCTTCAAAGGCCAAGTGGACATGAAAGATGACTACATCATCGTTCAATCTGGTCTAGAAGGTAACGCAACACAAACCAGCATCCCTGGCGTATTCGCTGCGGGTGATGTAATGGACCACAACTACCGCCAAGCAATCACTTCTGCTGGCACAGGTTGTATGGCTGCACTGGATGCTGAACGCTTCCTAGATGGCCTTAACGATAAGTAAATCTGAGATTGCAGATTTGATTATCGGTGCTCTCGCCTCAGTAGATGCAGGGCGTCATCACATTTTGTTGTAAATCCCTAAAGCCCAGTGGTATATCCACTGGGCTTTCTTTTGTATACTAGCCGCCCTCAACAAATAATAATTATCATTAAGCCTTCATAATGGATAAGAAAAAACAACGCAGCTTGAACAAGTGGCTTAAGCAACAGAGTAAGTTAGCGAAACGCTGGCTTATGATTGCGATTAGCCTTGGCGTACTTTCAAGCGTGTTTTTAATTGCTCAAGCAGCTCTTCTCGCCTCTATTCTTCACCAGCTGATCATCGAGAATGTCGATAAATCTGAACTGGTTGGTCATTTTGCTGGCTTGGCACTTTCGGTCGTTGGCCGTGCGGGCTGTACATGGGGGCGTGAAATCGCAGGTTATCGCTGTGGTGAACAGATCCGTGTTTATATTAGGCAGCTCATTCTCGATAAGTTACGCGAACTTGGTCCTGCTTACATCAAAGGTAAGCCTGCAGGTACGTGGGCAACCTTGTTGCTAGAACAAGTTGAAGACATGCAAGACTTCTTCTCTCGTTACTTACCTCAGATGTCTTTGTCGGTAATGATTCCGTTCATTATTTTAGTCGTGGTGTTCCCAGTAAACTGGGCGGCTGGCCTTATCTTCTTGCTGACTGCGCCACTGGTGCCGATGTTCATGGCATTGGTTGGCATGAAAGCGGCTGATGCAAACCGTAAAAACTTCAAAGCGCTTCAGCGTCTTTCAGGTCACTTTTACGACCGTTTGCAATCCATGACAACGATTCGTCTTTTCGACCGTACTAGCGCTGAAACTGAAGTATTGAAAGGTGCATCAGAGGTGTTCAGAACGCGCACTATGGATGTATTGAAGATCGCTTTCTTGTCTTCTGCTGTGCTTGAGTTCTTCACGTCTATCTCTATCGCGATGACAGCGGTTTACTTTGGTTTCACTTACATCGGCGAGCTTAACTTCGGTCACTACGGCGTTGGCATTACGCTATTTGCTGGTTTGTTTATCCTTATCTTGGCTCCTGAGTTTTACCAGCCTCTACGTGACTTAGGTACTTTCTACCACGCGAAGCAGCAAGCGGTGGGCGCTGCCGAGAGTATTGTCGAGTTCCTAGAAACCGACATCACTAAGGTTAAATCAGGTGACACTCAACTGGACCCAGCTCAAGGCATCAATATTGAGGCTCAAGATCTTAAAGTGTTGAGCCCTGAAGGTGTTCAACTAGTTGGCCCTATTTCGTTCGCACTGAATACTCGCCAATCAACTGCATTAGTTGGCCCAAGCGGTGCGGGTAAAACAAGTTTGATCAACGCCATCCTTGGTTTCATGCCTTATGAAGGAAGCTTGAAAATCAATGGCGTTGAACTGCGTGACCTCGACTTAGCCTCTTGGCGTAAAACGATTAGTTGGGTTGGTCAAAACCCATTGTTGTTGCATGGCAGCATTCGTGACAACGTCACTCTAGGTAAGCATGATATCGCTGACCAAGTTGTCGAGAATGCACTTGAGCAATCATTTGCGAGCGAGTTCGTTAACGAACACGGCTTAGATTATATGATTTCTGATCGCTCTGGCGGCCTGTCTGTTGGTCAATCTCAACGCTTGGCACTAGCTCGCGCAATGATTCAAGATGGCCAATTCTGGTTGTTAGATGAACCAACTGCCAGCCTAGATACTCGTAGCGAACAGTTAGTAATGAAAGGCATTAACAGGAACATCGAAAGTCGCACAGCCCTGCTTGTGACGCACCAACTTGCCCCTCTTAAATCAGTCGATAATATTCTGGTGATGCGCGATGGTGGTCTGGTTGAACAAGGTCATTACTCTCAGCTTTCGACTGCGGGTGGTTTATTCGAAGAGATGCTTAACGCGAACTTAGCTCAACAAGACAATAAGGGTAATTTAGATGCGTGATTTACTGCCTTACCTGAAACTCTATAAAAAGCATTGGTTTGGCCTATCGCTAGGCATGCTATTGGCTTTTGCTACTCTGTCGGCTTCTATCGGCTTGTTAACGCTATCGGGTTGGTTCATTTCAGCTTCTGCGGTTGCTGGCCTTACGATTGCACGTGAAACCTTCAACTACATGCTACCGGGTGGTGGTGTGCGTGGTTTGGCAATGAGCCGAACAGCGGGTCGTTGGGGTGAACGTGTTGTCAGCCACAATGCAACATTCAAACTGTTAACAGATCTGCGTATCTTCTTCTTCAAGAAGCTGGCTCCGCTGATCCCAGGTCGTATCTCAAACCTTCGTGATGCTGATCTTCTCAACCGTTTGGTTGCTGATGTCGACGCCATGGATCACGTGTACTTACGCTTAGTAAGCCCAGTGACGGTGGGTGTGTTCGGGATCTTTTTCCTGACTCTGTTCTTGATGTGGTTCGATAGCTCACTAGGTTTAATCTTAGGTTCTATCCTTCTTATCATGCTGTTGTTTTGGCCAATCTTGTTCTACAAATTGGGAAAACGTAACGGTGGTGAACTGACACAGAACAAAGCGGATCTTCGTGTAACGACGCTAGATTGGATTGAAGGCTACAGCGAACTGACTCTGTTCGGTGCTGAAGAGCGTTACCGCCATGCAATTCTAGAAACGCAACACAAGCTGATGGCGAATCAGTTTGTAAACGCTAACCTAACCGGTATGGCTTCAGCAGCGCTAATGCTGTTCAACGGTTTGACGCTGGTTCTTATGCTTTGGCTTGCGGCTGACGGCGTGGGTGGTAATGCACCAGACCCGTTCATCGCGCTAATGGCATTCGCAACCATGGCAAGCTTCGAGCTATTAATGCCAATCGCAGGCGCGTTCCAGCATTTAGGTCAAACTCTGTCTTCTGCGCGTCGCTTGAACGAAGTGATTCTGTCAGAACCTGAAGTTCAGTTCGCTGAAGAGAAACTCGACATCAACAAGCCGCTTGATATTACGTTCTCAAACGTGACATTTAACTACCCTGATTCTGAGCGCAATGTTCTGAATGCTGTCGACCTAACAATTCCGGCTACCAACAAGGTGGCGATTGTGGGTCAAACGGGTTCTGGTAAATCGACTCTGATTCAGCTTCTGACTCGCTACTGGGATCCGAAGAAGGGTTACATCTCAATCGCGGGCATTGAACTGACTCAGTGGAACGAATCACAGCTTCGTGAATCTATCAGTGTGGTGAGCCAGCGTGTCGACATCTTAAACGGCACTCTGCGTGACAACTTGTTGATTGCAAAACCAGACGCTAATGATGATCACCTAGCGAACATCCTTAAAGACGTTGGCCTAGAAAAGCTGCTTGAGAATACTGCACTTGATAGCTGGTTAGGTGACGGTGGTCGTCAACTGTCTGGTGGTGAGAAGCGCCGTATTGGTATCGCGCGTGCAATCCTTCATGATGCCCCTATCCTGCTTCTTGATGAGCCAACAGAAGGCTTAGATAAGCAAACAGAGCAAAGCATCATGACGCTGTTCGAGAAGCACTTTGAAGGCAAGACGGTTATCTTCATTACGCACCGTTTGATTGGTCTGGAATCGATGGATTCTATCGTTCTGATTGAACAAGGCGAGATTGTTGAAAACGGCTCTCATGAGAAGCTACTAAACGCAGAAGGACGTTACTTCCAACTTCGTCAGGCAGTCTAGCGCCTTTATAGCTTCTATTTAAAAACCATTCAAAGCCCGAGTTCATGCTTGGGCTTTTTGTTGCCTGTGATTCTAGTGGCGAACAACCATCAACCAATAACCAATAGCTCTAGCAAATAACATGACATTCATTTGTAAGCACCATCAATACACAACTTACAAAAGCTTACCAAGAGCAAATGCCATTTCTTGTAACATGCAGGCTTTATAGCTTGTAGATAACTTGGTCCCCTATGGTATACAAACTCACAATTCCAACTCTAATTCTAATTCTAATTCTGACTACGATGCTCACTGCGTGCGGCGGAAGCAGCGACAGCAATAACACGAGCGCATCAAAGAATGTCATCGATGCATCAAGCGCCAAATCCGTTGTTAGCTTAGGAAGTAATTACTCACTGCAATTCAGTGTTAAATCGATTGCAACGGGTACAGACAAGAACGTGAACATTGATATTACCCAGTACGGTAATACACAAAAAGCGAGCGGCAGTTTCGCGCAAGTTCACGGCATTCCTGAGCGCAATTACAAGACTCAAAGTGATGCAGATATCACCTTCTCTGTGACGGCAACAAACTCAGCAGGTAAGACGTTCGACGTTGAAAACTTCAGTATTTACTACGAAAACTTTAACTCAACGAGCACTCTTGAAAAGCTTGCAATTGCCGAAGTTGAAAACAATATAAACAACGTTGTTCGATGGAAACAGGCCGATACTGTCACTATCAACAAGCAATTCATTACTGATAGCACAGGCGTCAAATTTAATATCGATCAAATGAGACCGATGAACCTCTATGTTCGTGTGGGCAACACTTTGAGTAACGGTATTCAATTTGTTCCATCCTTTGCTCAAAGTGCGTCAGAGACATTTGCGCGAGTACCAACGAGCGATTGCTCTGTTACCACGAATACGACAGGTGATTTGCTCGCTAATGGCATCAAGCAACGCACATGCGTAGAAGCACACGGTTATAAGATTCCACTGTTGATTGAAGACCAGTCAAAGAATAACGGTGCAGCAAAAGTCGCTCACGTTAAGAACATCATGCAGTACTACCTAGATAGCTTCCCGGCAGAAGTGACCAAGGCTATTTACGACAGTAAAGCGACCATGGGGTTCTTTTACGATGAAGATTGGTCTGACAGAGATGGAGGTGACTTCTTAGATGAGAATTACCGCTTCCAAGATCTGTTCGCGACTGAAACTACAGACACGACAAAAGGTGAGAACAAACCGGACTTAGCGACTCAGAGAGACGCTGCCTTTGAAGAGATCATCCACTTTGTACACG
This sequence comes from Vibrio sp. 14G-20, assembly GCF_026241515.1. Taxonomy (GTDB): domain Bacteria; phylum Pseudomonadota; class Gammaproteobacteria; order Enterobacterales; family Vibrionaceae; genus Vibrio. The sequence goes on along the minus strand of NZ_JAPHPW010000013.1, from coordinate 443 downwards.
ATTACGGTGTGATGAACCTAGCGGTACAATCGTCTTCTTCGAAATGGGCAGAGATGCAGAAAGAGTTAGATGAACTCAATGAAAAAGCGATTCTTGCTGGTTCTTACTTTCCAAACGGAAAAGACTCAACGATTGTCGAAGCGGATCTAGACGCAGAGTCATACGATCAAGAATACCTAGCTTACTCTCTGTATGCCTACTACGACGTGAACTACAAAGGCTACAGAGCTCAAGAGCTAAGTTCTTCGACATTCACAGAGCTGCAAGCTAACGACCCAGAGATGGTGAAGTTTATGGAAAAATACTTCCCTACTCGCGCTAATCTTAAAGCTAAGTTCCCAGGCTATCCAAACAACTAGTTCGGCAGCTTAAGCTCCAACGAGCAGACACAAAAATGTATGGTCCGCCCCGTTATTGCAACTACAATTGAGTAATAACGGAGT
>NZ_JAPHPW010000012.1 GCF_026241515.1 Vibrio sp. 14G-20 | reverse complement strand
AACTCCGTTATTACTCAATTGTAGTTGCAATAACGGGGCGGACCATACATTTTTGTACCTTGAATCTAACATCTACAACAGAACAACTCCCTCTCAATCCTCTCGTTGCTACTGATAAGACCACTCATACCTTATGGTTATTATCAATGGAACTTGTTTGAGGTCACACGCACAAAACCACAAATAATGTATGGTAATGAAATAGATTTAATAATATTAATAATATTAATAATATTGTATTACTTAAATTTTAATTATTGATAACTCGCGTGTGCGAAAGGTAAAGGTAGGACTTAGGTATGATTCAAATCGTTATTGATGGGAAATATCGAATCGTCGAGCAAGGGCAAACCGTTCTTGAAGCGGCAAAAACATGTGGTTTGGAGATCCCATCTTTATGTGGTTTGAACAAAACAGCGGATAAAGTACCGTGTGATTTGTGTGTCGTTGAAGTTGATGGCGTTGGTGTTACTCGCTCTTGTGAGCTTGAAGTGTCTAATGGGTTGAATATTACCACTCAGTCAAAACAGCTAACGAATCATCGACAAGAAGCGTTGAATCGCATCATGACCGATCATTACGCTGACTGTGAGGCGCCATGTCAAACTGCCTGTCCTGCTGGGGTCGATATCCAATCTTACCTACACCATATTGCTCAAAATGATCACATCAAAGCGATTGAAGTGATCAAAAAGACATTGCCAATGCCGCTTTCAATTGGTCGTGTGTGTCCTGCTTTCTGTGAAACCGAATGTCGTCGTAACTTAGTCGATGAATCCATCGCGATTCGCCAACTCAAACGACACGCTGCCGATGCGGACTTAGCCGCTCAAGAAAGCTATATGCCTACGAAGAAGCCCAATAAAGGCAAGAGCATTGCGATTGTCGGTAGTGGGCCTGGTGGCCTTACCGCAGGCTATTACTTGTCGAATGAGGGTTACGATGTCAGTGTTTATGAATCGATGCCTAAGGCTGGTGGTTGGCTACGTTACGGTATCCCTGAATACCGTTTACCTAAGTCGATTCTAGACAAAGAAATCGAGCTAATGTGTCGTAACGGGATGTCTGTAGAGTGTGACAAAAAGTTGGGCGTTGATTTTACATTGTCTGATTTAAGCAACGACTTCGATGCGGTTTGTTTAGCGGTTGGTGCATCACAAGCCGTTGAGATGAATTACGCCGGAAGTGATTTAGTAGGTTGTTACCTTGGCGTCGATTATTTAAAGGACTATGTCACCGATAAACAATACATCACGGGTAAAAAGGTAGCTGTCATTGGCGGTGGTAATACCGCGATTGATTGCGCTCGAACCGCAGTTCGTGATGGTGCTGATACCACGCTAATTTATCGACGAACACGAGATGAGATGCCGGCGGAAGATTACGAAATCGAAGAAGCTGAACACGAAGGCGTCAAATTCCATTTCTTGACCAACCCTGCTGAAAATATTGCTGATGAGAATGGTCATGTATCTGAAATCCGATTAGAACGCATGGCGCTTGGCCCCGCGGATGCATCGGGTCGACGAAGCCCGAAACCGACGGGTGAGTTTTTTGTTGAGGATTTCGATACCGTGATTGCTGCCGTGTCGCAAAAGCCTGATCTGAGCTTTATGGACAATGAAGAGATTGAGATTCCTCTTACTCGTTGGAATACCGCTGATGCCGATCCGCAAACCATGCACACGGGAACAGGCAATATCTTCAGTATTGGCGATTTCCGACGTGGCCCAGCAACCGCTGTCGAAGCGGTGGGGGATGGCCGAATTGCTGCGCAAGCGATCGACCGCTTTTTCCATGGTGATATGGAAAACATTCCGGCTAAACCGTTTAATTCAAGAAAGCACAAGCAGCTAAAAGCGGTGGATCCTGAGCAATACCAGTCCATACAACGTATGGCGCGTAAAATCATGCCAGAGCTCACCCCAGAACAACGCGAGCAAAGCTTCGATGAAGTAGAAACAGGATTTGATAATGCCGATGCAATTGCGGAAGCAGCAAGATGCCTAGAATGTGGCTGCCAAGCCAATACCGATTGCGACCTACGAGACTACTCGACCGAATACAAGGCAACGCAAACGCATCCAGAATATAAAATCGATGTAGCTTCTAACGACAGCTGGCAAGCTATTCGCGCTGAAGAAGCTAAGGTTGGTTTAACAAGACAAAAATTCGCAGTTGATGACAGTTCAGAATTTATTATCTTTGATGCCAACCGCTGTATCAGTTGCGGCCAGTGTATCCAAGCGTGTCGTGAACAGAATGTTCATGGTGTTTTAAGCTTCATGAATCAATCTGATGGTAAGCCGGCATCAAGACCTGAATGTCGTCCTAATTTTGGGGCAGACAAGACCTTAATGGGCGACTCAAACTGCGTTCAATGTGGATCTTGTATTCAGGCGTGTCCAACTGGTGCAATGGTGGATGCTCGTGATAGAAAGCAGGGAGACACAGACCTACTCAAGAAAGTCGATACCATCTGCACCTATTGTGGTGTGGGTTGCAAGCTCACCATGCATGTTGATGAAGCAAAGAACAAAATCCGTTATATCGAGGGCGGGGACTCTCCGGTCAATGAGGGGATGTTGTGTGTGAAAGGGCGGTTTGGTTTCGATTTTGTGGGCAGCGATGCGCGTTTAACCACACCGTTAATCCGCAAAGATGGCTGGCTACAACCCGCAAGTTGGGATGAAGCGATTAAATTGATCGCTGATAAATTTACTGCGATTAAACAAGGCTTTGGCAGCAATGCTCTAGCGGGTTTCTCATCGGCTAAAACCACCAACGAAGACAACTATGCTTTCCAAAAATTCATCCGCCGTGAGCTTGGAACCAACAACGTCGACCACTGCGCTCGTCTTTGCCACGCTTCAACCGTAACTGGGCTTGAAGCTTCTCTGGGCAGTGGAGCGATGACCAATGATATTCCGAGTATCAAGCACTCAGATGTGATCTTTATTATTGGTTCAGATACCACTTCGGCGCACCCAATTATTGGTTCGCATATCAAGCAAGCGGTGAGACATGGTGGTGCTCGTCTTATTGTCGCCGATCCAAAAAGGATCGATATTGCCGATCATGCTGAACTTTACTTAGCGCATCGACCGGGTACTGACGTAATGTTGATCAACGGTGTGATGCAGCAAATCATCAAGCACGGTTGGTATGATCAAGATTATATCGAAGATCGAGTTGATGGCTTTGATACCTTGTTGCAAGAGGTGATGTCACCAAGCTATTCCTTGGATAAGGTCGAACTGGTTACTGGGGTGAAAGCGGAAGATATCTTCGCGATGGCGCGTTTGATTGGTACTGCGGAACGCACTGCGGTGTATTACTCAATGGGTATTACGCAACACACCACAGGGCACGACAACGTTCGCTCAATTGCTAACCTGCAACTCTTATGCGGCAACATTGGTATTGAAGGTGGTGGTATCAACCCATTACGTGGTCAATCTAACGTGCAAGGTGCATGTGATATGGGCGCGTTGCCAAACAATCTGCCGGGTTATCAGAAAGTGTATAACCCAATGGTTCGTCAAAAGTTTGCGATGGAGTGGGGCGTTGCTGATTTGCCTGCTGAAACGGGTTTAACGCTCACAGAGATTATTGATGCGGCGTGTCACCGTGATGTACGTGGTTTATACGTGATGGGCGAAAATCCAGTGCTCAGTGATCCAAACCAAGCGCACGTGATTGAAGGAATTGAAGCGTTGGATTTCCTTGTCGTTCAAGACATCTTCTTAACCGAAACGGCGCAGTATGCTGATGTGGTTCTTCCGTCTTGTTCATTTGCAGAAAAATCCGGTCACTTCACTAATACCGAGCGTCGTGTTCAACGTATTAATCCTGCGGTAGTGCCTCCAGGTGAAGCGAAGGAAGATTGGGTGATTATCCAAATGCTAGCCAACGCAATGGGCGGCGGCTGGGACTACAACACCGTTGCCGATATCACCAATGAGATAGCAAGAGTGACTCCGCAATATGGTGGTTTACGTTGGGAGAACATTACGGTCAACGGCGTGCAATGGCCAAGTAATAAGAATAACCCAGATGGCACGCGTATCATGCACCAGACCCAATTTACGCGTGGGCGTGGTCAAATGGAGGCGATTCCGTTTAGATACGCTGCTGAGCTTCCGGATGCGGAATACCCGTTAGTATTAACGACAGGCCGCATTCTTGAACAGTTCCACACCGGAACCATGACACGTAAAACAAAAGGGCTGGATAACTTAGCAGGGCCGCGTGCTATGGTGAGTGTTCATGATGCTGAGGCGTTAGGTATCTCGAATGGTCAGATGCTTAAAGTATCAACACGTCGTGGTGAAATAGAAATCGCGGCGTTTGTCACTAAGCGAATGCAAAAGGGCGTGGTGTTTATTCCATTCCATTTCGTGGAGTCTCCAGTGAACCGTTTGACTACGACAGCGACGGATCCGCATGCCAAGATCCCTGAGTTTAAGGTGGCGGCTGTGCGTATTGATCCCATTCGTGAGCCAGAGAGTGAAGTAACAGAGGCTTAACCTAATCCGCTAAGTTAAATTGCAGGCATTAAAAAACCGCGTAACTCTTAGAGCTATGCGGTTTTTTATCGAGCTATATTCAGTATGAACTTACTCAGTCGTTTCGCTTTTTATTTAGATTAGCTTGGGACAATTTCGCTACCGTGAACACCAAATTGCTTAGCAGCGTAGGCAACGCGCTCTGCTGGTTTTGGATATTCAGCGGGTGTGCCCAGGTTTTCAATATGATGCAAGCGAGGTAATAAACCTGCGCCGTTTGCAATCTGTATTGCTAATCCAGGACGAGCGTTTAGCTCCAGTACCATCGGGCCTTCTTCTTGGTCTAAAACCATGTCCGTACCCATGTAACCAAGGCCCGTCATTTCCCAAGCGCTTGATGCAAGTGTTAGCAGCTTTTCCCAATGCGGTACTTGAAGTAGCGCCAACTCTTTCCCTGTATCTGGGTGGTGAGTCACTGGGTGGTCAAACTGAACCGCGCGAACGGCTTTACCCGTAGCGATACAGATACCTACGCCCACAGCGCCTTGGTGCAAGTTAGCTTTACCATCAGAAGCTGAAGTAGATAGACGCATCATCGCCATGACAGGGTAGCCCTTGAATACAATGATTCGTACATCTGGCACGCCCTCGTAACTGAAGCCGTCAAAACACTCGTCAAACTTGATGAGGTTTTCAACTACCGCAACATCGTTCTTACCACCGAGAGAGAAAAGACCCGCGAGAGCGTTACTGATGTGACGCTCTACGTCTTCTTCATTGATAGTCGAACCCGATGGCTTGGTGTAAACGCCGTCCTTGTGAGAAGTCACAACAAGGATACCTTTACCACCACTGCCTTGAGCTGGCTTGATTACGAAACCCGGCCACTCTTTTACCATCTTGTGGATTGTTTTTACTTCAGCTTGATGACCAATCACGCCAATCAGTTTTGGTACAGTAGCACCAGCCTGTTCAGCAATGATCTTCGTCTTAAGCTTGTCATCAACGAGTGGATACTTGGAACGATCATTGTAGCGACCAATATAACTATGGTTACGCTTGTTCATTCCCATTATGCCTTTGTCTTTCAACCTAAACGGTGAAGTAAACTGATCAAACATAACTTAGTCCTCCGCTAGCGGTTTAAAGCGACGAAGCTCGGTTAGACGGTATCCTGTGTAGTTACCTAGTAGCAAGATGGTCGCTAGAATAACAAGTTGTAAACCAATAAAGTTAAACGTTAAGTGCTGAATGAACGGGTTAGTCATGCCTAAGTAAACAAGAACCGCAGTGAATAGAGAACCACCACCTTGTAGCATTACTTCTTTCGCGCCTTCTTCTTCCCATAAGATAGACATACGTTCGATAGTCCAAGATAGGATAATCATTGGGAAGAACGTAATAGATAGACCTTCAGTCAGACCGACTTTAAACGCGACCACAGTAAACACAGAGATAATCATGATTACCGTGATGATTACGGCGGATATCCTGGCTACCAAGAGCAAGTTGAGTTTGGACAAGTAACTTCGAATAATCAGACCCGTACCTACAATAAGTAGGAAGCCAACAATACCCGTTACCAGTTGTGTTTGTACAAAGGCTACCGCAATCAGTACTGGCATGAACGTACCAGACGTTTTCAGACCGATAATGACACGTAGGAACACAACAATCAGAGCACCGATGGGAATCAGCATGATGGTTTTAAACATCGCTTGTTCTTCTAACGGTAGGCTGTGAATTGAAAGGTTTAACAGTTGGTCAGCAGAGACTTTACTATTGGTTGCTTCCGTTGGTGAAACCTCTTGAGCAATCATAGAGAAGTGAACTTTACTGTTCTGACCGCCAACAACATCCAGTAGAGAAACGTTTGATTCATCCCAAATCAGCAGGTTTGGTTGAACTTGTTGTTCGCTTGATTCAGGAGAGAATAGAACCCACTCGTCGTTATCCCAGATCTGAATCATGTTTTGAATCGACTGACGACGACGACCATCTTCTAGCTCGATAACACCAACTACTTTGTTGTGTATTTTCGCCGTTGAAAGTAGCTTGTGTGTCGCTTCCACTTTGGTCATGTTGTTCAGAATCAGCGCTGAGTTTTGGCTGTCTGGATCATTAAGTGTTTTGATGAGCTCGCGGGTAAAAGTGATATTGTCAGCAGAACGCTTTGTTGCTCTATCAATCAATGCAAGAGAAGCCGCTTCTTCAGGGCCGTCGAAGCTTGGCTGTGCAACTTCACCTTCTGGTGCGATAGCATCAACTTTTGCTTGGTTGTCGACTAGGAATTGTGTTTTGTAGTAGATGGTTTGAGGGCCATCTGCGTATCGAATAGACCACTCTGCACGGCGACCTGATTCGGTATTCAAGTAAGAGATACCGTAACCTGGCGATGAAGCCGATTCGCCGATAAGTGTGTAGTTAGACTGAGTATGAGGAGCCGCTAAGGAAACTTTTGCTTCTTTGCCTACTGCATTGAACTCGATGCGAGCTTCAACGTCCCAAACCTGTCTGGTTTCCCCTGGAGTCCAAGGTACACCGTAGGTCGTATGTCTGAACATACTCAGTGTTATACCTGCCACGATAAGCAGGAATATAGAGATATAAAATGGAATTCTTGACGTCATAGCTTACCCTACTATTGTTATTTAACTTCCGTTTGTACGTACTTTTTACTTACATCTACTAGCGCTATGTCTTTGATAAATTCGCGCCCTAGTAATACAGGGTGACTCATTTGAGAGCGATCCGCCAATGTAAATTGCGCTTTTTCATGGATTTTTCCAACTTTCACCCATAATTCGATCACAGCTCGACGTTCTGCTTGATCATTGGTTGATTGACGGATTTTTACATAACGTACAACAGGCGCTTCAATCCATTTCTGGTCTTCTTCTGCTTGGGCTTTGTCGTCTAGGTGAAATTTAACCCAGTTCTTGCCGTTACGTTCGAATTCTTTGATATCGACAGCGTTTAAAGAAGAGGTGGTTGCGCCAGTATCAACACGAGCATCAAAACTTTGGGAGATCGAGTCGATAGACACTTTTTCGATACCGCCAAGGATAGTCGGTTGTGATGTAGGAGCGATAGGAGCAACGGCAACAGCGACCGGTTCTTCTTCCTCGAGCTCTTCGATAACCTTGTGTTCCATGCTCGTTAGATGGGTATCTAATTGATTAGAAAGGGTAGTGATTTCGTCTTCTAAGCTTTCAATATAGTCACTTTGATTGCTTAGTTGCAGTTCAAGATTTTGAACCTTATTTGCGATGTTTGTCTCTGAGCGGGAAATAGCGTCGAGAGTTTCTTGGTGGTAGGTAGCACCGTTCGTGAGGGTACAACCAGAGAGCAAACCAACCGCCACAATAGGCGATAATCGCTTAAACATAAAAAAACCTTTGAGAATTAGAGAATAGTTCAGACTATTTAGAAGTTTAGCCTACAAAAAAGGATGCGTGAAGCATCCTATTGTAAGAGTCTGGTCATATTGAATCGCAATGTGAGCGCTACGCCAATTATTGCTATTTGAAATAGCTCACTTATTAAACATAAGTCAATTTTTGTTCAATTCGTGAGCTCAGGAAGCAAAGTTTGCCGCGAAATTAACGGTGGCTTTTTGACCATGTAAGCAATTGTTTTGCTGCCTTAATAGGCTTGTGTTTTATTTATTCAATATGCCACAGCTTGTCGGGCGATAAATCTATGGTTTTGTTGCTACCAAAATCGCACGTCTCGGTGCAGGGTGACCTTCAACCGTTTTACTTGGATCGTTCGGATCGAGGTAATCTGGAAGAGAGTTGTGTGTCATCCATTCGGTGGTGCGTTGTTCACCAATCGTTGTGACATTTTCGTCAACGATTCGTACGTCTTCAAAACCAACTTGTTCTAGCCAGCGTTTCAGTGCGCGAGCTGAAGGGAAGAAGTAGACGTTTCTCATTTGCGCGTAACGGTCAACCGGAACCAGTACCGCATTTTCGTCGCCTTCGATAACCAAGGTTTCAAGAACCAGTTCACCGCCAGACACCAATTGGTCTTTTAGTTGAATCAAGTGGTCCAGTGGTGAACGACGATGGTAAAGCACGCCCATGCTGAATACCGTGTCGTAGGCTTCTAGCTTTGGCAGCTGCTCAATACCTAGAGGTAATAGGTGAGCTCGTTGGTCATCGCCCATCAACTTACGAATCGCTTCAAACTGAACCAAGAACAGGTGAGAAGGATCGATACCAACCGTTAAGCGGGCACCTTCACCCAGCATGCGCCACATGTGGTAACCATTGCCACAACCTACATCGAGAACCGAACGGTTTTTCAATGGAGAGATATGTGGAAGCACACGATCCCATTTCCAGTCACTGCGCCACTCAGTATCGATATGGATATCGTGAACCGTGTAAGGGCCTTTTCTCCATGGGTGGAACGTCTTTAATAGGCTTTCTAACTTTTTAAGCTCGCCCGTGTGAAACGGTGTTGAGCTACCAATCGTCACTGAGTTTTTTAGATCAACTTGGTCTGGCACACCTTGTGGAATCTTGTTTAGTGCACGCAACCAGCGGTCGAAGTCACCGTGCTCTGCATTTTGCCAATCGGTCAGTTGCTGTGGCAGTACATTTAGCCACGGCTGAAGGCGAGTATCTTGGGCAATAAGTTGATAAAAATTGGCAAAATTAAACATAGGTTTTCACTGAGTTGGTGGTGTAGAAATTAAATTTATCACTCGATTAAGAGTGTGGACAAACATGCTAGAGAATCTCGTGTATCGTGTTTGATAAGAGATCCCCAATTCGCTCGTTCCTCGCTCTTGAGGATGACATTTTAGGTGTCGCGACTGTTACGTAATTGCAAATGTTTACTTTATCGCGAACATTGAACCAAAGTTAAAACATTGGAACCAGACTTCGCTGCTTGAGAAGCCAATCTTATCAAATCGCTCTCTGTGAACAGGGATCGAATCTGGGCGCATCACGTTTTCAATTGCGCTACGTTTCTGACTTACTTCTAGCTCGCTGTACCCGTTAGCACGTTTGAAATCATGGTGCAGGTCGATAAGCAGTTCATTTGAGCTTTCATCTTCGAATACGTATTTTTCTGACAGGATTAAGATCCCGCCTGGGCGCAGGCCAGCGTGAATTTTCTCAAGCAGAGCGTATCGATCGTCCGGAGAAAGAAATTGCAGCGTAAAGTTAAGCACTACAACAGAAGCGTCTTTGATTTCGACTTCACGGATGTCAGCTTCAATCACTTCTACCGGCGTGTCACTGCGGTAAGCATTAACGTGCAATTTGCAGCGCTCAACCATCGCCTCTGAATTATCGATAGCGAAAATCGTGCAGCCTTCTTGCTGAATGTGACGACGCATTGAAAGTGTTGCAGCACCAAGCGAGCAGCCTAGGTCGTAAATATTTGAATGTGGCTTTACAAAGCGCTCAGCCAGCATGCCGATTGCAGAGATGATATTGCTATAGCCAGGCACCGAACGTTGAATCATATCCGGAAATACTTCAGCAACCCTTGCATCAAAGGTGAAGTCTCCAATTTTATCAATAGGAGCGGAAAAGATATTGTCTGTGTTGCTCATGGCATTTTCTCTCGACAGTCAGCGTAATTGGCACAAAATTCGTACCAAATAAAAGGGGACGTATTTTACGTAAAAAAAGCGCCACTGTCACGAAAACTGAGATTTAGCTCAAGGTTCGAAGTTAATCAAAGATGATGGGTTAAAACATCGAGATTTGATGGTTGCCTTTTTGAGCTGGAAACTGAGCCAGATCGGGCAGTAATAATGATGTATTTTCAGACACTTGCTTTTGCAGTCGTTTATAGATAGCAATCGCAAGTTCGGGCGCGTGGTTATTGTCTGGGGTGTGGATCATTAAATAGGGTTGTTTGCCTTCATTAAGCCAGTTTGGGATTTTGGCAAACCAAGGCTTAAAAAACTCAATATTAGGTTCTTGGTCTGGGTGACCAATAAATCGAATCATCGGGTTATTGGCAGTCGCTATGGCATGAACAGGAACACGCGGTTTTTTCTGATGCGCATCGATCACCGCTTCTGTGGTGGGTGGCGCAGAGAAAACGGGGCGGCTGTCCATAATGATGCGATTGATGCCTTCCTCAACCAGCCATTGGTTGAAGCGTTTTTCCGCATCGCCCTTATCAAAGAAACCCAAGTGTCGAACTTCGACGCCAAGCTGCATATCTTTTGGGAATAAGGTGCAAAACTTTTGTAGGGCAGGCAGCATGCTGGGCTCAAAACTGTGCGGCAGCTGAATCGTCCATTGACCAATGCGGTAGTGCAGTGGCGACATGGTCATCAAGAACTCTTTGAGCTCTGCTTGGCAGTGTCTGAGTTGCTGCTGGTGGGTGATGAATTTGGGCAATTTGAAGGTGAACTTGAAATCATCGTGACTGGCGGCTTTCCAATTATGAACGGTAGACATACTTGGCGTAGCGTAAAAGGTCGTGTTGCCCTCGACGGTATGAAAAACTTGGGTGTACTTTTCTAAGCGTTCAGCAGGCTTGGTTCCCTTACCATAGAACTGACTTTGCCACTCAGAGTGAGACCACATGGTTAATCCAAGTCTTAGAGGTAAAGTTTCTGTTGTTATTACACGATCATCCATCTATTACACCGTTATCCATCACGCCATCAGTCATTACAAAAAGTTTTTGGGTTGAAACGAAAATCTACTGTACGAGAGTTTTGCTGATTAAGGTACTTTCGAGATATAATTATCGCAATTTTTTCGGTTTTGATGAATCTTTGCGCACTTGATGGGCTAAAAAGCAGCAAAGCCAGATAAAACACAATAAATTCGAATGCGGAAGGTCGATTTTAAGCGAGTTTCCGCGTATAAATGTTCCTTTGCTCTGTTGTGTGGAATGACCACTGACAGCTTGGAAATTAGTAAATAATTAAGAGATTGGGAAATTCATTATGCGTACCCATTACTGTGGTAACCTGAACAAGTCCCTGGCGGGACAAACTGTAGAATTGTGCGGCTGGGTAAACCGTCGCCGTGATTTAGGCGGTCTTATCTTTATTGATATGCGTGATCGTGAAGGCATCGTTCAGGTTGTTGTCGATCCAGATATGAAAGATATCTTCCCGATCGCTAACCAACTGCGTAATGAATTCTGCATCAAGTTTACTGGTGAAGTACGTGTTCGTCCGGACAGCCAAGTAAATAAAGACATGGCTACTGGTGAAGTAGAACTTTACGCGACTGGTCTAGAGATCATCAACCGTTCAGAAGCGCTTCCACTAGACTTCAACCAAACGAACTCTGAAGAGCAGCGCCTTAAGTACCGTTACATCGATCTTCGTCGTCCAGAGATGAGCGATCGTATCAAGCTTCGTGCACGTGCTTCTAGCTTCGTTCGTCGTTTCCTTGATGAGAACCTATTCCTAGACATTGAAACGCCAGTACTAACAAAAGCGACTCCAGAAGGTGCTCGTGACTACCTAGTACCAAGCCGTGTTCACAAAGGTAGCTTCTACGCACTTCCTCAATCTCCTCAGCTGTTCAAGCAACTGCTGATGATGTCTGGTTTTGACCGTTACTACCAAATCGTTAAATGTTTCCGTGATGAAGATTTACGTGCTGACCGTCAGCCTGAATTTACTCAAATCGATATCGAAACATCGTTTCTGTCTTCTCAAGAAGTGCGTAACATCACTGAAAAGCTAGTTCACGATATGTGGAAAGAGCTTCTAGATGTTGAACTGGGTCAATTCCCAGTAATGCCATTCTCTGAAGCGATTCGTCGTTTCGGTTCTGATAAGCCAGATCTACGTAACCCACTAGAACTAGTAGACGTTGCTGACTTACTGAAAGATGTAGAGTTCAAAGTATTCTCTGGCCCTGCGAACGACGAAAAAGGTCGCGTAGCAGTAATCCGTGTACCGGGTGGCGCTAAGCTGACTCGTAAGCAAATCGACGGTTACGCAGAGCACGTAGGTATCTACGGCGCGAAAGGTCTAGCTTGGATGAAGGTTAACGACCGTGCTGCTGGCATGGAAGGTATCCAATCTCCAGTTGCTAAGTTCCTAAACGAAGACGTAATCAACGGTCTTCTTGAGCGCACTCAAGCTGAATCTGGCGATATCATCCTATTTGGTGCAGATAAAGCGAACATCGTTGCTGAAGCAATGGGCGCACTTCGTATCAAGCTAGGTGATGACTTAGAGCTAACAGACAAGAAAGCGTGGGCTCCTCTTTGGGTTATTGATTTCCCAATGTTCGAAGAAGATGGCGAAGGCAACCTTCACGCAATGCACCACCCATTCACATCACCACTTGGTGTGAGCGCGGAAGAGCTAAAAGCAAATCCAGCGGCAGCTAACTCTGATGCATATGACATGGTAATCAACGGCTACGAAGTAGGCGGCGGTTCTGTACGTATTCATAGCGCAGAAATGCAAACGGCTGTATTCGGTATCCTAGGTATCGAAGCTAAAGAACAACAAGAGAAGTTCGGTTTCCTACTTGAAGCGCTTAAGTACGGCACGCCACCACACGCAGGTCTAGCATTCGGTCTTGACCGTTTAGCAATGCTTCTTTGTGGTACAGAGAACATCCGTGACGTTATCGCATTCCCGAAAACAACAGCTGCAGCATGTCTATTAACAGACGCGCCAAGCCTAGCAAACCCAGCATCACTGGAAGAGCTAGCAATCGCTGTTAACTTAGCGAAGAAAGAAGACTAATCAAACGATTAAGCTCAACTTTCTAATCAAGCAGTGAGTTTTCGATAGAGCTTAAGTTTTAGATAGCACTTAAGCTTTCAACAAAACTTAGTTTTTGATAGAACTTTTTCTTTCGCAGAACAACGAAATGCCCGTTAATTTGACGGGCATTTTTTTTTGCGTTCGATATACTAAGCTCATAAAGCATGTATAAATAATCAGTATTTGAAGTTATGTCTATTATCTTAGGGATTGACCCTGGCTCTCGCATTACCGGCTATGGCGTGATTCGTCAAAATGGTCGCCATCTATATTATTTAGGTAGTGGTTGTATTCGCACTTCCGAAAAAGAATTGCCAGGTCGTTTAAAGCAAATCTATGCGGGCGTGAGTGAGATCATTACTCAGTTTCAGCCTGACGTATTCGCGATCGAACAAGTGTTCATGGCGAAGAATGCCGATTCAGCACTTAAACTTGGCCAAGCGCGTGGCAGTGCGATTGTAGCTGCGGTGAATGCTGATTTGCCTGTACATGAATATGCGGCTCGTTTGATCAAACAAGCGGTGACAGGTAATGGTGGTGCTGATAAGTCTATGGTTCAGAATATGGTGATGAGTATGCTCAAACTACCCGCTAAGCCACAAGCCGATGCAGCCGATGCTCTAGGCGTAGCGATCACTCACGCTAACACCAATAAAACCTTGGTCGCACTTGCAGGTAAAGCAACAGGAGCAAGAAAAGGGCGTTACCGTTAAATCTCATTCTATTGTTAGCTCCTAACATTCTGCCTTTTAAAACTATTCTCTTGATGAGCCTCACGCTCGGTTTGGCTCATATCAAAACAATACGCTGCTAAATCCTTGATGAAATGAGATCTTTCGAACATAACCCAGATAATAACATTGCGTATCATTTAACATGTTATTAACATTGGTCGGAGGTCTTACAAGTTAATCAAGGATGATCACTGATGAACCCAATCAAGCTGTGGCGCGCGCTGTTTCTACCCAAAAGTAACGGGTGGAGTAACAACGAAGTCAGACAAGCCGATATCTTACTACTCTTCACTTTTATCGCATTCTTCGTGGGTGTCTATAGCTTAATCAAGTGGACTAAACATGAAGAGCAACTTCTGATCGCCACATCTGTATTTCTTATCGTATTCGAACTGATCTCTGCACTGCTACTTCGTGTGACGAGTAAGCCGAGCCTTGCACTTAACTTTGGTTTTGTCGGCATGGCTGTCCACGCGTTGAACATCATTTATCAAAGCGGAGGGGTTGTGGCTTCCACTCAAGCTTATTGGGTACCTTTGTTGGTGGTCGCTTTTTTCTTATCAGGAACACGAATTGTGGCCTTGGTGTGGAGTGGGTTGGTTATCGGTGTTTCATTAGTGATGACCTCAGCTCATCTTGATGGATTTGAATTTCCGCAGTTAGTACTTACTCCGGAAGCGGTGGTGGTTGAAACCTGGTCTGGTGTGATCATGCCGCTGGTGGTGATTTGCATTGCTCAAGCGTTTACGGCCAAGCAAAAAGAGGTCGCAATCGAAATGGCCGAAGAAGCGATTTCAGAAAGCCAACAGATTGCCAATCAAGCGACTCAAAGTGAAGGGCGTCTGTCAGTCGTGCTTGACCAAGCTAATTCGAATTCGGAAAGCTTACAGGGTGTGTCTGTGCATCTAGACCAACAGTCGCGAGACTTACATTCTCAAGTTGAAGTGCTGAACATCAACTGTGAATCTCAAGCCAGTGCCGCAGAACAGATGAGCCAACAATTGCATCAAATGACCCAAGGCATCGAAGAGTCCAATTCATTTGTCGGTGAACTGAAAGAACGCAGTGAAGCGGTTGGCGAGAAAGCGCAAAAGAGCTCTGAGTCATTAGAAGCCTCAACCAGTGCAATCACTCAGATCATTCAAAGTAATCAAGAGATCATGAAAGTCGCCGATTTGATTACTTCTGTCGCGGAACAAACTAACTTGTTGGCATTAAACGCGGCCATAGAAGCAGCTCGCGCAGGTGAACAGGGACGAGGCTTTGCTGTGGTGGCCGATCAAGTGAGAGAGCTATCGGCAAAAAGCAGTCATTCCGCAATAGAAATTCGAACCTTGTTGGACCGCAGTAAAGACGAAGTGGAGCATGGCCGAGCGATTATTGAGACGACGGCGAATGAGATGAACGGCATCATCTCAGAGGTGCAAACGATCTCGACTGACGTTAATCAGCTGACCAACATTATGGCGATGCAAATGAATTCTCTGAAAGAGCTCGATCTCGCGAGTTCAGAAGTGGCGCAAAGTGTCGCGGAAACTAAATCTGTCTCAGGCCTAGTGGCCAATTATGGTTCTGAATTAACAGGCCATGTTGCTTCGGTAAAAGAACTGGTTGAAAGCCTGAATAGTGTGGTTTCCCAAGCTAAGCAAGCTTAAATAAATCACCTTAATAAACACAAAGAACTGGATAAGCATCCAGTTCTTTTATATTCTGTCCCTCAAATAATATTCCATCAAGAGAGTGAATTGTGATCGGACGCCTACGCGGTACATTAATAGAAAAACAGCCACCAGAGTTGCTAATCGAAGTCAGTGGTGTTGGTTATGAAGTACAAATGCCAATGAGCTGTTTTTATGAATTACCAAACGTTGGCGAAGAGGCAATTATCTACACTCACTTTGTCGTACGTGAAGATGCGCAGCTACTTTATGGTTTCAATACGGTAAAAGAGCGTGCTCTGTTCCGTGAAGTCATCAAAGCAAATGGTGTAGGTCCTAAGCTAGGTCTTGGCATACTTTCAGGCATGACCGCTAGCCAGTTTGTTCAGAGTGTTGAACGTGAAGATATCTCTACGCTGGTTAAACTGCCGGGTGTGGGTAAGAAAACCGCAGAACGTCTGGTTGTTGAAATGAAAGACCGCCTGAAAGGGTGGGGCGCAGGTGATCTGTTTACGCCTGCAACGGATGCTGCGCCAATGGACTCGATGCCAGCGGTTCACGATGCTGAAGAAGAAGCGGTAAGCGCACTACTTGCGTTGGGTTATAAACCGACTCAAGCCTCTAAAGTTGTTGCTCAAGTGGCTAAAGATGGCATGACAAGTGAACAATTGATTCGCGAAGCACTAAAGTCGATGGTTTAATACCTCATATACTTGTTCTACAAAATAGACTCATTCACTTTGCCTTTACACAGAGTCAAGAAGCGCAGAGTCAGGAAGAGCAGAGTTAGGAATAACAGAATTTATGATTGAAGCCGATCGCCTGATTGCACCGGATAATCCGGTCTTTAAAGATGAAGATGTTATCGACCGTGCAATACGTCCAAAGGCGCTAGCCGACTATCAAGGTCAGGACCACGTTCGTAACCAGATGGAGATTTTCATTCAAGCCGCTCAAATGCGAAATGAAGCTCTGGATCATCTGTTGATTTTTGGCCCTCCCGGTTTAGGTAAAACCACGTTGGCAAACATTGTTGCCAATGAAATGGATGTGAGCATCCGTACCACTTCAGGCCCTGTTCTTGAGAAAGCCGGTGACCTTGCGGCGCTACTGACTAACCTTGAAGAAAATGACGTTCTGTTCATTGATGAAATCCACCGTTTGAGCCCTGTGGTTGAAGAGGTGCTTTATCCTGCGATGGAAGACTACCAATTGGATATCATGATTGGTGAAGGCCCTGCGGCACGTTCTATCAAGATTGATCTTCCTCCTTTCACTTTGATTGGCGCAACCACTCGCGCTGGCTCACTGACGTCTCCGTTACGTGACCGCTTCGGCATTACCCAGCGTCTTGAGTACTACAAAGTAGAAGATCTTCAAAATATCGTTCAACGCAGCGCGGATTGCCTTGGCCTATCTCTGGAGTCTGAAGGTGCATTAGAAATTGCTCGCCGTGCGCGTGGTACACCACGTATTGCTAACCGTTTACTACGTCGTGTTCGTGACTATGCGGAAGTGAAAGGCGATGGACATATTTGCCCAGACGTTGCAGATAAAGCACTCAACATGCTGGACGTTGACGCCAAAGGCTTTGACTACATGGATAGAAAGCTTCTGCTTGCAATCATGGAGAAGTTTGGCGGTGGTCCGGTTGGTATCGACAACATGGCAGCTGCGATTGGTGAAGAGAGAGACACCATTGAAGATGTGTTGGAGCCTTACTTGATTCAGCAAGGTTACTTACAAAGAACGCCAAGAGGTCGAATCGCGACCGACAGAGCGTATTTACACTTTGGAATAGATAAACCGTCTAATCGTTAAATTATTCATTTCTAAAGATCCCAGTTGCATAAGCGCTGGGATTTTTTGGTTTTTATTGAATAACAACTCTTTGAGCAAATCGATAAAAAGGCGAATTATCGAAATTCAAAAATGGAAACTTTGATTCCAAGTTTGATTTGGATAACAAAAAATGAAATAAACTGTCATATCTTTTGTTAATACTTTATAGGTAGTTGTAATTGGTATGTTGAGGTGGTGCTGAGCTTTTGTCACAGATATCATGCGCGGTTATTAACAAGGCTAAAATTGGTGTGATTTTAATCATGATTGTTTAAAAATAACTCTAATTTGCTTGAATAAAATTGATACAAATCAACGCAGACTTCTCCTATAAACCTTTTGAAACATACTGATTTTACCAGTAATATTAGCGCCAGCTATATTAGCTCATGCTTAACAATAATCTAACTATAACGGTACGTTTTTGCTACAAATTTCAATTTGTAATAACAATTACATAAATTGTTTTAACATGGATTTTTGCGGTGAATAATCACACAAGTGTCATTCAGCCGACACAAAGGAGTTACCATGATTGATGTTGTTGATCTGTCGCGATTGCAGTTTGCATTTACAGCGATGTATCACTTCCTATTTGTTCCACTGACCTTAGGTATGGCATTTCTTCTTGCCATTATGGAGTCAGTATATGTAATGACGGGCAAACAAATTTACAAGGACATGACCAAGTTCTGGGGTAAATTGTTTGGTATTAACTTTGCTCTTGGTGTAGCGACAGGCTTAACCATGGAGTTTCAGTTTGGTACAAACTGGTCTTACTATTCTCACTACGTTGGAGACATCTTCGGTGCTCCGCTAGCTATTGAAGCGCTTGTTGCATTCTTCCTAGAGTCTACTTTTGTTGGTCTTTTCTTCTTCGGTTGGGACAGATTGTCAAAGCGTCAGCACTTAGCGGTAACGTGGTTAGTAGCACTTGGCTCTAACTTCTCAGCGCTATGGATCTTGGTAGCAAACGGCTGGATGCAAAACCCAGTGGGTGCGGAATTTAACTTTGAAACCATGCGTATGGAAATGGTGAGCTTCGCTGAAGTTGTCCTAAACCCAGTAGCGCAGGTTAAATTCGTACACACAGTAGCGTCTGGTTACACTACGGGTGCAATGTTCATCCTTGGTATCAGTTCATACTACATTCTTAAAGGTCGTGACCTTGCCTTTGCTCGTCGCTCTTTTGCGATTGCAGCATCTTTCGGTATGGCGGCGATCCTGTCAGTAATCGTACTAGGTGATGAATCTGGCTACGAGCTTGGTGAAGTTCAAAAAGTGAAGCTCGCTGCGGTAGAAGCCGAGTGGCACACTGAAGAAGCACCAGCCGCATTTACTGTTTTTGGTATTCCAAACCAAGAAACAATGAATACTGACTACGCAATTAAAATCCCATACGTAATGGGCATCATCGCAACGCGTTCGCTTGATACTGAAGTAACGGGCCTACGTGACTTACGTGATGATCACGTTGATCGTATCCGCACTGGTATGTACGCATACGAGTTGCTTGAAAAGCTACGTTCAGGCGATAAGTCTGAAGAAAACATCGCAGCGTTCGACGAAGTGAAAGGTGACCTAGGTTACGGTCTGCTTCTTAAGCGCTACACAGACGACGTTGTTGATGCAACAGAAGACCAAATCCAAATGGCTGCGGATGATTCTATCCCAACTGTTTGGCCTCTATTCTGGTCATTCCGTCTGATGGTTGCTTGTGGCTTCATCATGCTGTTTGTATTCGGTGCGGCGTTTGTTCAAACGTGTCGTCAGAAGATCGAACAGAAACCATGGGTACTTAAAGCGGCGCTATTCTCAATCCCACTACCTTGGATTGCGATTGAAGCAGGTTGGTTCGTTGCTGAGTTTGGTCGTCAGCCATGGGCGGTTGGTGAAATCCTACCGGTTAACGTTGCTGCATCAGCACTGACTATTGAACAGCTTTGGACTTCTCTATTCGCGATTCTTGCACTGTACACAGTGTTCCTGATTGCTGAAGTTTACCTAATGCTGAAATTCGCACGTAAAGGTCCAAGTAGCTTAAAGACAGGCCGTTACCACTTCGAACAAAACGATAACTCTGTTGAAGACAAAGTTAGCCGTTCAGTTGAAGTATAAGTGAGGGAATATTATGTTTGATTACGAAAGCTTACGACTTATTTGGTGGGTATTGATCGGTGTTCTACTGGTTGGTTTCGCCGTAACTGATGGCTTTGATATGGGTGTCGCAGCTCTTTCACCTGTTATCGGTAAGAGCGACACTGAACGTCGTATTATGCTCAATACTATTGCCCCTCACTGGGATGGCAACCAAGTTTGGCTAATTACGGCGGGTGGTGCATTGTTTGCTGCATGGCCTTTGGTTTACGCGACGTCTTTCTCTGGTTTCTACTTCGCGATGTACGCGACGTTAGCAGCGCTTTGGTTACGTCCACTTGCTCTTGATTACCGCTCTAAGATTGAAGATCCAAAATGGCGTAAAACTTGGGACTACGCACTTTGCTTTAGTGGCACAGTACCACCAATCATTTTCGGTGTGGCATTTGGTAACCTACTACAAGGTGTACCATTTGATCTGAACGAATTTATGATGTCTAAGTACCATGGTACGTTCTTTGCTCTGCTTAACCCATTTGCATTGCTTTGTGGTGTGTTGGCTCTGATGTTGTTCGTGATGCAAGGTGCAACATGGCTTCAAATGAAGACAACAGAAGAACTGCACAGCCGCGCTCGTAACGTTGCTCAGATCACGGGCCTAATCGCTATCGCTCTGTTCGTTATCGGTGGCTTCTGGGTTCAGTCTATTGAAGGCTATGTAATCACTAGCACGATGGACACGTTTGCTGATTCAAACCCACTAAACAAAGAAGTATCACTTCAAGTTGGTGCTTGGATGACAAACTTCGAAACGTATCCAGCAATGTGGGCTGCGCCGATCCTTGGTGTAGCAATGCCACTGCTTGCTGTGATTGCATCTCGCTTTGAGCGTGGTGGTTTCGCATTCTTGTTCTCAAGCCTATCTAATGCTGGTGTTATTTTAACGGCTGGTTTTGCAATGTTCCCATTCGTAATGCCATCAAGCCTGAACCCTAGCCATAGTTTGACTATGTGGGATTCAACAGCGAGTGAGCTAACGCTTGGTCTTATGACCGGAGTTGCGGCGGTAATGGTTCCTGTGATTCTTGGCTACACAACTTGGACATACTACAAAATGTTCGGTCGTCTAGATAAGAAACACATCGAAGATAACGACGTTTCAGCTTACTAAGCTAGAAGTTAAATAACTTAGGAGAAATTTTATGTGGTATTTCGCATGGATTTTGGGTGTACTTCTAGCATGTGCATTCGGCATCATCAATGCTCTATGGTTAGAGCATTCAGAAATGATGGATAAAGACAGTGAGTAATCTCGCGGAGCAAATAGCTAAACTGCATCAACCAATGGATAAGACTCTGTTAAGAGCTTTATCCCTCGTATTGGGTTTCATGCATGTTGGTTTGGTGATGTGGGATCCTGAAGCGTATGCGACAAGCATCGGTGGCTTTAACGCGATCATCGGGCCAATGTTTATTTGGGCAGTGTGCTCAAGCATGGTTTACGGTATCGGGTTTAAGCCTAGAGCTTGGATGTGGCAGCTACTGTTTAGCCCATACGTTTCACTCACCATTTTGCTCTACCTAACGGTGTTGCGCCTTTTATAAAAGGCAGAAGATTTAGGTTCATAACGACGTGAACCTTTATACTTGTTGGGTTTTTAGCCAAAAAGAGGTCATCTTATACAGATGGCCTTTTTTTTCGTCTATTAAATCAAAAAATTCACAGCGATATACTATTAATGATAAGGAGTTAGGTTATAGTGAGATCTTTATCGTTTTGGACTGTGGTATCAAATTGCAAGGAATATCTAAGCCATTTACGTGGCCAGTGACAGTGTATTACGAAGACACCGATGCAGGTGGTGTTGTATACCATTCAAACTATCTTAAGTTTTTCGAACGCGCTCGAACTGAGATGTTGCGCTCAATTGGCGTCTCTCAGCAAGTCTTGTTAGAACAAAATATCGGTTTTGTAGTCCGACATATGGACATTGATTTTATTCAAGGTGCGCGACTTGATGATTCTTTACAAGTCATTACAAATATTTACGAGTTGAAGCGAGCTACCTTGGTCTTCTGTCAAGAGATCGTAAATCCTGATGGCAAGGCATTGTGTAAAGCAATGGTTAAGGTAGCATGTATCGATAATCAAAAAATGAAACCCAAAGCAATGCCAACATTTATTCTCACGGAGCTAACGAATAGTGACTGCTGAAATCTCAATCTTAGGCCTAATTTTAGAAGCTAGCTTACTAGTTAAGATGGTCATGCTGATTCTTATGGGCATGTCTGTTGTTTCTTGGGCAATGATCATAAAAAGAAGTAAAGTATTATCTCAAGCTTCTAAACAAACTGACGTATTTGAAGATAAGTTCTGGTCCGGCGTTGATCTCGCAAAGCTGTACCAAGAGAGCAATAAGCGCAAAGACGATCTTTCTGGTACTGAAGAAATTTTCTACGCAGGCTTTACTGAGTTTGCTCGCCTTCGTAAATCGAATGCAACATCTCCTGACTTCATTATGGAAGGTACTGGCCGTGCAATGCGCGTAGCGGTTGCCCGTGAAGTAGACGAGCTAGAAACCAACTTACCTTTCCTAGCAACGGTCGGTTCTATCAGTCCATACATCGGCCTATTTGGTACGGTTTGGGGAATCATGCACTCATTCATCGCATTAGGTGAAGTGAAGCAAGCGACATTAGCAATGGTTGCTCCTGGTATTGCAGAGGCACTGATCGCGACAGCAATGGGCCTATTTGCAGCAATTCCTGCTGTTATGGCTTACAACCGCTTTAGCAGTCGAGTCGGTAAGCTAGAGCACAACTATGCGACTTTCTCTGAAGAGTTCCACAGTATCCTTCACCGTCAAGCGATGGCTGGCAGGGAATAATAGATGGCCGGATACCAACCTAAAAAACGCAAAATGACAGCAGAGATTAACGTTGTACCTTACATCGACGTTATGCTTGTTTTGCTGATTATTTTTATGGTGACTTCGCCATTCGTTACTCAAGGCGTAGACGTTGAATTGCCTAAGGCTTCAACGGCTCAGTCTGCACAAGATCTATTGGGTGACGACAATGCGAGCTTTATTATCGTTGAAGTGAACAAAGACGGTGAGCTTGGTTTGAGTGTGAATAACGAAGAAGTACAGCGTGGTTTATCGATGGAAGATATTATCGTCCGAGTGAAAGCCGAGCTGTCTCTTAAGCCAAACTCTCCAGTGGCGGTTGGTGGTGATGCCGCAACGCCTTACGCTGAAGTGGTTTTATTACTTGATGAATTAAGCCGTGCAGGTGTGCCAAAGGTTGGCCTATTAACGGATATAAGGGAATAGCTCCGTAGCATTCATGAAAGCGAATAATAAGAAATCCAATAATTTTAGATCACAGCTTCTTATCTCTCTTGGGCTGCACGTCATCTTATTCGTTGCGCTTATTTGGGGGGCGGATTTCACGATGTCGGAACCAAAGCCTACTGGGCAGATGGTTCAAGCCGTGGTGATTGATCCTCAGTTGGTTCGCCAACAAGCTCAACAGATTCGCCAGCAAAGAGAAGCAGCGAGTAAGAAAGAGCAAGAGCGTCTAGACAAACTAAGACGTGAAAGCGAACGACTTGAAAAAAATCGTAAAGCTGAAGAAGAGAACATTCGAAAGCTGAAAGAAAAGCAGGCTAAAGAAGCGAAAGCCGCTCGCGAAGCGGAAAAGCGTCGAGTTGAGAATGAAAAACAACGTAAAGTTGAAGAGGCTCGTTTAAAGCAAGAACAAAAGAAAGCCGCTAAAGCAGAAGCTGATCGTAAATTGAAAGAAGCAGCGGTTGTGAAAGCAGAAAAAGAGCGCAAAGCCAAAGAAGTGGCGATTGCTAAAGCTGAACAAGAACGCGTGGCAAAAGAGAAAGCCGCGAAAGAAGCTGCAGATAAAGCTCGTAAAGAAAAAGAAGCCGCTGAACGTGCTGAAAAGCAACGTATAGCGAAAGAGAAAGAAGCGGCAGCCGCAGCGGAGAAAGCGCGCAAAGCAAAAGAAGCGGCAGCAAAAGCTGAAAAAGAGCGTAAACAGCAAGAAGCAGCATTGAACGATATCTTTGCTGATCTTGAAACTGAAGCGACTCAAAACTCTTCGGCTAAACAACAATTTATTGATGATGAAGCGCAGCGTTACGGCGAAATCTACAAACAAATGATACAAGGCAACTTACGTGTTGAAGATAGCTTCTCAGGTAAATCATGTAGAGTTAATTTACGGCTACTTGCTACAGGTTCAAATGCTATCGTTAAGAGCGTTAGTATTTTGAGTGGAGATAGTCGCCTTTGTGAAGCAAGTAAACGCGCAGTTGCTCAAACGGGAACATTTCCATTACCGTCTGATCCTGCAATCGTTGATAAACTCAAAGACATCAATTTAACCGTTGAGCTATAAAGGAATGTAGTGTGTTTAAAAAACTATTATTTACTCTGAGTATTATACTGTTTAGCGGTGTTCAAGTCGCAAATGCAGCTCTAGAGCTTGTCATTACAGACGGTATTAACTCCGCAAGACCTATCGCTATTGTCCCTTTCCGTTGGGAAGGTGCAGAGCCATTGCCACACGATGTATCAGCGGTTATTGCTTCTGACTTACAACGCAGTGGTAAATTCAGCCCAGTTGCAACAAGCAAAATGCCCCAGACGCCTTACAGCGAAAGTGAGGTGGATTTTGATGCTTGGACTAACTTAGGCGTTGATTCATTGCTAACAGGTAGCATCACTAAAAATGCCGAAGGGCAGTATGTGGTGAACTACCAGTTGATTGACATTGTTCGTGGTCAACTGACTAAAGGACAAAGCCGAGCACTCAGCGATGAAGGGCAATTGGTGCTCTCGAAAGATCACGTGTTGTTCAACAAAAAGGCAACAGTTCCGGGCAAACGTTTGAGAGAATACGCACACCGTATTTCTGATTTAGTGTATGAAGAACTGACTGGCGAAAAAGGTGCGTTCTTAACTCGTATTTCTTATGTGGTAGTGAACGACAAAGATAAATACCCATACCAACTTCGTGTTGCTGACTACGATGGTTTTAACGAGCGCTTGGTGCTTCGTTCTAAGCAACCTCTAATGTCACCGGCATGGTCACCTGACGGCAAAAAGCTTGCTTATGTGAGTTTTCAAAATGGCCAAGCTGAAATATTCATCATGAATATTTACACGGGTGAGCGTGAGAAAGTAACGTCATACCCTCGTCATAATGGTGCGCCAAGATTCTCGCCAGATGGTAAGACATTGGCATTGGTATTGTCGAAAACAGGCAGCCTTCAGGTGTACACTCTTGACCTTGCTAGCCGTAAGCTGACTCAAATTACTCGTGGCCGTTCTAATAACACGGAACCATTCTGGCACCCAGATGGCAAGTCTCTTATTTTCACATCGGATCGTGGTGGTAAACCACAGATTTATAATGTAAATTTGTCCAATAATTCGACTTCTCGTATTACTTGGCAAGGTAGCCAAAACTTAGGTGGCCAGATCACCCCTGATGGTCGATTCCTAATCATGGTCAATCGCAGTAATTCAGGCTTCAACTTGGCTAAGCAAGATTTGGAAACCGGTGCGGTTCAGGTGCTAACAAAGACATTGTTAGATGAATCTCCAAGTATTGCACCGAATGGGGGTATGGTTATCTATAGCTCTATTTACAACAAAACTAACGTACTATCGATGGTTTCTATCGATGGCCGTTTTAAAGCTAGATTACCGGCAACCAACGGACGTGTAAGAGCGCCTGCATGGTCACCGTTCCTCTAGTTAAAGTGATACATTCTTTTAGCTATTGATAGTGTTAACTATTGTGGCATTTAACTATCTATAGCACTTAGTCGCTGTAGAAACTAAGTTTTATAACGTAAGGAAAAAAAGATGCAACTTAACAAAGTTCTTAAAGGCTTGATGATTGCACTACCAGTGATGGCAGTAACGGCATGTAGCTCAACTGATGAAGCAACATCTGCAACTTCAGGTACTGAAAGCAACCAAACAACTTCAGGTTCAGAAGGCAACGTAGACACAACTGTTGTAACGCCAATTGATGCTAACGCTCAACTGTCTGAGCAAGAGCTTAAAGAGCAAGCGCTACGCGAAACTCAAACAATCTACTTTGCATTCGATAACTCTACTATCGCTGGCGACTACGAAGAAATTCTAGCAGCTCACGCAGCTTACCTAAGCAACAACGTTGACATGAACGTTACTATCGAAGGTCACGCTGACGAACGCGGTACTCCTGAGTACAACATCGCACTTGGCGAGCGTCGTGCACAAGCTGTAGCGAAATACCTACAAGCTCTAGGTGTTCAAGCAGACCAAATCTCTATCGTAAGCTACGGTGAAGAGAAGCCACTTCTTCTAGGTCAATCTGAAGATGTGTACGCTAAAAACCGTCGCGCAGTACTAGTTTACTAATTTTAGTAGACTATATAATTGAGGAATTGCCTCATGTTCAGTAACACAAAGCGAGTCATTTTGCTTTCGTTACTGGCAAGTGCAGCGAACACTACGTTCGCTGCACCAGCTCCAGTATCCGATCTCAATAGCACCGCAACCAATTCATCATCTTCCTCTCGAGCAGCGTCTGCATCTAACGAATCAGATATTGAGCGTTTAGAGCGCCTGCTTCAAAATCGCAATCTCGTTCAGCTTCAAATGCAACAGCAAATCGACGACATGGCACTGGAGATCAGTGAACTTCGTGGTGAGCTGGAACGAAACAGCTACGATATGAAGCAAATGCTAGAGCGCCAACGTGAACTGTTCATTGAACTGGATCGTGTGAGAGGCGAGGTGAAAGCAGCAGGAACGGCAACGGTAGCAGTAGCGGCGAGCGAAGGCTCTAAAGACGCTTCTGGTACGTTCAGTACTGATGTGGATGAGCAAACCGCTTATCAAAATGCTGTAGATATGATTCTAAAGCAACGAGACTACACGGGTGCTATCGCAGCATTTCAAAAGTTTCAAAAAGACTTCCCAGATTCAACCTTCACACCTAACTCACACTACTGGTTAGGTCAGCTTTATTTTGCTAAGAAGCAAGATAAAGAAGCCGTGAAGAGCTTTGCCGCTGTTGTGTCATACAAAGACTCAAATAAGCGAGCAGATGCGCTGGTTAAGCTTGGTGACATAGCTGCACGCAACAACAACGCGGCGCAAGCTAAGAAATATTACCAACAAGTCGTTACCGAGTACCCAAACAGTGCTTCGGCTAAAGTGGCTAAAACCCACTTGTAAAACAAAATAGGGGTGCTCAGGTACCTCTTTTTTATACCTGATCACTCCCGTTTAGTGTCTACTTATCTTCTTTATGCTGCCAACACATCGCCTTGTTTATGCGTTTTAAGTATTAGCTAGTCACTACTTGCAACCAATCCTTTTTGATCCTCATCGCTGTCCTGTGTAGAATACTCTAATCCTCGGAAGAAGTTGCGTAGAGCAAGAGCAATGAGTCATATACTAGATAAAATCGATACAGTTTACCCGTTTCCGCCTAAGCCAGTTCCATTGAGCGACGCTCAGAAACAGGCCCACATCGCAAACATCAAAAAACTACTTCAAGAAAAAGATGCAGTTCTAATTGCACACTACTACACCGATCCTGAAATTCAGGCTCTGGCAGAAGAAACTGGTGGTTTCGTTGGCGATTCATTAGAAATGGCTAAGTTTGGTAACCGTCATTCAGCAAGCACTTTGATTATCGCTGGTGTTCGTTTTATGGGTGAATCTGCAAAGATCCTTACCCCTGAAAAACGCATTTTAATGCCAACGCTTGAAGCTGAATGTTCACTTGATCTGGGTTGTCCTGCTGACAAATTTACAGAATTTTGTGATGCTCATCCTGACCACACCGTGGTTGTATACGCGAACACCTCTGCAGCGGTTAAAGCTCGCGCAGATTGGGTGGTTACGTCGAGCATTGCTTTAGAAATCGTTGAAAGCCTAGACGCTGAAGGCAAACCCATTATTTGGGGGCCAGACCGCCACCTAGGTTCTTACATTGCAAATCAAACTGGCGCTGACATGTTGCTTTGGCAAGGTGAGTGTATCGTTCATGATGAATTCTCAGCTGATGCTTTGAAGAAAATGAAATCGGTCTACCCAGAAGCGGCTATTTTGGTTCACCCTGAATCACCAGCAAGCGTGGTTGAACTGGCTGATGCTGTAGGCTC
Source organism: Vibrio sp. 14G-20 (assembly GCF_026241515.1). GTDB lineage: Bacteria > Pseudomonadota > Gammaproteobacteria > Enterobacterales > Vibrionaceae > Vibrio. The sequence continues at coordinate 123,957 of NZ_JAPHPW010000012.1, read as the reverse complement.
AACAAGCCAACTGATCAAGAAGGCGAAAGAGCTACCTCATCCACAGATGATTGTCGCGACAGACAAAGGTATCTTCTTTAAGATGCAGCAATTGGTTCCTGAAAAAGAGCTGATTGAAGCGCCGACTGCGGGTGCTGGTGCAACTTGTCGCAGCTGCGCACACTGTCCTTGGATGGCTATGAATGGCCTTGAAGCGATTGAAAATGCACTTGAGCATGGTGGTAAGCAACACGAAATTTTCGTTTCTGACGAACTACGTGTGAAGTCTCTTATCCCATTGAACCGCATGCTAGATTTTGCCGAACAGCTTAACCTACAGGTTAAAGGCAACGCTTAATTTCGTTGCCGTGATGATATATAGCAGTCCAGCTTAATCACTGTTTTGATTTTCTCATCAAGAGAAAAACCAGCCGAGTGCTGGTTTTTTTGTATCTGAATATTGGCTATCGATATCAATGTTGTTCTTATGTATCTTTTTCTGATGATATATCTTGTTGATATCGCGTATTTTTTCTAGCATGTAAGTAAGAGATTAAGATTGGGGCTCGAATGATAATCTGGTTACAACTCAAACGCTGGATCAAAGCAAACATCTTTGTTTTGAATGGCAAAAACTTACTGTTTACGTTTCTAGGCTACATATTCTTGTCGTGGTCGATGCTGTACGTCGCTGGTGAAACGGATTTAACCAACTCAATCACAACATTTGCCTATTATCTGGTCGTGACAGCGTCAACCGTTGGTTACGGAGATCTGTCACCGACCACGGCTGCAGGGCAGTGGATAGTCATTCTATTTGTGATTCCGGGTGGACTCAGCCTTTTTGCCGCATTACTCGGTAAAGTGGCAACAGAAGGTGTTGAATATTGGCGAGCGGGCTTGCTAGGGAAAAGGAGAGTTAGAGTGGACAACCACATTTTGATGCTGGGATGGAATGAACAAAGAACTATTCACCTCATCCGCATGCTGCAACACGAAGAAACGGGTAAGCGACCAATCGTATTATGTACTCGTTCAGATATCGAAAACCCGTTACCCGGCGAAATCAATTTCGTCAAAGTAAACAGCTACACAGATGGCAAAGAGATGGAGAAAACGGGTATTGAGTCTGCGAGTTGCATCCTGATTGATAACCCGGAAGACGACATTACCCTGTCTGCAGCACTTTACTGTGCTAACCGAAATCCGAAAGCTCACTTACTGGTTTATTTTAAAGATGAAGCGTTGAGCGACCTGCTACACAAACATTGTCCAAACTCTGAATGTATTCCGGCTGTGGGTGCAGAGATGCTAGCAAAGGCTGCGGTAGACCCAGGTTCAAGTGCGCTTCATCAAGAGCTATTGAGCTCAACAAGAGGTATGACACAATATTCAACGTATTTCCCTGAAGATGCTGAGCCTGTCACCGTCGCGCCTATTTTCTCTGTGTTTAAAGAGAAGTACAAAGCAACGCTGATCGCGATTGATACGGGGAGTGGTATTGAACTTAACCCAGAACTAGACCAAGTTGTCAGCAGCGGTACTAAACTATTTTATATCGCCGACGAGCGAATTGATGACTTCGATTGGAAAGGCTTCTAGAGCTACTATTTTAATCTCGTCCAAACGAAAAAAGGCCTCATTGTGAGGCCTTTTGGTTCAGTATAAAGCTAACTTTTATTGAGCTTCAGCCAGTGCAATACCACGCTGCGTTAATCCGCAAAGCATTACAGGAACAGCGTTAAAGATCTCTTCAAATTGCTCTAGGCCTTCGATGCCTTGCTCTGCAAGTGTCGCAATTGACGTTTCTGGATCGTAAAGCATACTCAGTGAAAGTAACACGCCGCCCACGAGTGCGTTGTCTTCGCTCTCTTCAGGCATCAATGTTTCCCAGTCATCACGGGCGATCTGCCATCCTTGAAGCAAGCCTTCACAGAAATCGCGAGCAGCGGTATTCACCACTTCTGCATCATCCAATTGGCAAGCTTCAGGCCAACTCCACGTTCCTTCAATTAGCTCAGGACGTGTTTTATTCCAAAGCGTGATGATAACTTCAATGTAGCTCTCTAGTTGCTCACCATCCGTAAAAGGTGCTACTTCTTCACCACCCCATAAGAACGGCAGCCACTCGTGAGGGGTTAACACATTAGGTGCCGCTGCCATTGCAGTGACAAAGCCCATTGTTTTGTGTTCTGTGATTAGCTTTCCTTCCAACTCTGGAAGCGCAAGAATATCTTGTAAAGTCAAAGTGAGGTACCGTAAAAGGGAACATATTTGCGCTTATAGTACCAATGAACTTGTGCCAATCAAGCTTCAATCTAAAAAGGCTTGATGTCATGGATGATAAACACTAGGTTTAACAGAAAAGAAAACAATAAAAGAATTATGCAGATACGGTCGTCTTTAAAGAAAAAAAGTATGGTAGCGCTTGGGTTATACCTTGCGATGTTTATTGCCATTGTCGGTAGTGTGACGTATTACGTCGTAGAATCCCCTGTGCGCGCCAAATTACAACAAAACCTCGACTTGCGTACGCAACTGTTATCCGCATTGATTACAGAGCCACTCAGCAGCTCTCAAGGCTTTGTAGATAGTCTAGTTGGCTTTGCTCAAGCACATCACAACGCTGATGATGTTATTCCGCTCTTTAAGTCGATGTTGGCGGCGAGCGACGATACGATCGTCAGTGCCGGAATTTGGCCTGAACCTTATGCGCTTGACTCTAAAAAGCGTCTTAACAGCCACTTTTTCAATAAAGCCGACGATGGAAAAATTGATCAGCTGTTTTCTTACAACAATCCTAAAAATGTTCCTTATCAAGAAGAGTATTGGTACACCTCTGTAGTCAACAAAAAGCAAGGAACCATCTCTTGGAGCGATGTGTATATCGACCCATACACACACGTTCGAATGATTACTGCTTCATCGCCTTATTATTACGACGGCATTTTTGCTGGCGTTGCGACGGTGGATCTCTCGCTTGAAGAGTTGCTAGGCTTTATCAAGAACCACGCCGAAGAATACAATCTTGGCATTATGCTCAGAGATAAACTCAATCAAGTATTGGTTTCGCATAACTTCAATCTCGTTGAAGGGATCTACATCAGTAGCAATCAATTTGGTGATTTCGGTTGGCAAGTGGATGTGGTTAATTCTAAGTCACGTGTAGCAGACGAAGTATTTCGTCAGGTGATGAGTATTGAGGGCGGTATTGTTCCGCTATTGCTACTTTGTGTGATGGCGGGTTACTACTTATTGAACCGTTATTTGATTAGCCCAATTACAACGATTGCTGCACAGGTAGATAGCTCAAAAGCAGGCGAAATCATAGATGTTGACTACTCAAGTGATGACGAAATCGGTCATTTGATTAAAACCTTCAACGAAAAGACCATTTATCTCGAAGCAGAAAAGGTTAAAGCTCAGGCATCCACCAATGCAAAAACCGCTTTTCTTGCGACCCTGTCTCATGAAATTCGCACCCCTATGAATGGGGTATTAGGTACTGCTCAGATCCTGCTTAAAACGCCTCTAAATTCTGAACAAGAGAAGCATCTTAAGAGTTTGTATGAGTCCGGTGATCACATGATGACCTTGCTCAACGAGATCTTAGACTTTTCGAAGATCGAGCAGGGAAGGCTGGATCTTGATGAGACTCGCTTCCCACTCGATTCGATCATCGGCAGTATCAACAGTGTCTACTACACACTCTCTTCCGAGAAAGGGCTGCAATTCAAAGTGTACTCTGAGGTGCCTTCTGGTCGTTGGTACTTCTCAGATAAAGCACGTCTACGACAAATCTTGTTTAATCTATTGAACAACGCGGTGAAGTTTACTTCCAGAGGCTTTGTCGAGGTGTACCTGAAAGAAGTCGTAGAGGGGAGTGACACCTATCTTTGTATTCGAGTTCGCGACACCGGAATTGGTATCTCTAAAGAAGCTCAAAAGCGTATTTTTAAACCATTTGAACAAGCGGAGTCTTCGACCACAAGACGTTTTGGCGGTACAGGCCTTGGCTTAGCGATAGTGAAGAAAATTGCCCAATTGATGGATGGCAGTATTACCGTTACCAGTGAAGAAGGGATAGGCACGAGCTTTGATGTTCGATTGAAGATTCAGCCATGTCAGCCTGGTGAGATAGAGAGTTTGCCACATAAGAAGTTGGACTACTCAGGCTTAAAAGTATTGATTGTCGAGGATAACCGAACGAATACTGTGATCATTGAAACCTTCATGAGCAGCAAAGGTTTCACTTGTAAGAGCGTCGAAAATGGTGAACTTGCAATACAAGCAGTGGTTGCCGAGCGCTTTGATTTGGTACTCATGGATAACCATATGCCTGTGATGGATGGCGTTGAATCAACCACTGCGATTCGTGCTTTGATAGGTGATGTGTCATCGGTACTGGTATTTGGTTGTACGGCTGATGTCTTTAAAGAGACTCGCGAACGTATGCTCGGGGCGGGTGTGGACTACATTATAGCTAAGCCGATTGATGAGCGTGAACTGGATGACGCGTTGTTCCGCTATTCAAATAAGCTTTACCAATACCATGAAGTAAAAGCGGATGCTCTCGAAAGCCAAGATGTAAAAAAACACGACTCGAAAAGTAAAAGTGAGTCACTGCCTAAACCTGATCTGCGAAATAAAGATAACACCGAAGAGCTGTTAGTGACGCTGTATGTGGCGCTAGAAGACAACAACCTAGAACTGATTCAATTTGCACTAGAGAGCCTGCGTGTCCACGTTGAACCTATGAACAACGCTGAACTTACTGAACAAGTCGATAATGCGCTAGAGCAGGTTTCTTTAGGAGCACCACCTACACAAGATGTCATCAATATCATTACTGTAAATTTACCTATGGCCTAGATGTTGTTTAATTACAGAAAGTAAATAACGAATTGTATATTATTTGACCTTAGTGTAATTTTTTGGTGAAAGTGACTGCTTTTTAAGTGGTTTTTGGTTGTTAATTTACAACTTGATTTACAATTTGAAATGTATGACTGCTAATCTTATGGTTTAATAGAGACATTATCTGGCAGGGTGTAAATACACCTTGTTTATATGTTGCTAATTCACTCAATAGGCAGTGATATATTTTAGGTTTAACGTCAATGAAGTCTCGTGGTCCATTTTGTATTCGAAACGCAGCTGCGGATACATTTGCTATGGTCGTTTTCTGTTTTATTTCAGGCATGATCGTAGAAGTGTTTATTTCTGGTATGACATTTGAGCAGTCTCTCGCTTCTCGAACGTTATCTATCCCAGTAAACATTGCTATCGCTTGGCCTTATGGTGTTTTTCGTGATTGGTTCTTGCGTAATGGTGCAAAGCTTTCACAAAGTTCGTTGATGAAGAATATTTCTGACCTTTTAGCTTACGTGTTGTTCCAGTCACCTGTGTATGCCGGTATTTTATTGGCGGTTGGTGCTTCAAGCGACCAGATCTTTACGGCTGTAACCAGTAACGCTGTGATCTCATGTGGTATGGGCGTGCTGTACGGTTACTTCTTAGATATGTGCCGTAAATGGTTTCGAGTTCCGGGCTACTATCAACAAGCTTAAGAAAAGCAACAAGCGTAAGTGCAGCGAAAGAATGAAATTTGGTTTGTTTTTGATCTAATGAGTTAATTTGTAATCGAACAAACTGAAAAAGGCACTTTTTTTGACAATGCCCCTTGACCAAAGCAAGCAGAATCAATAAAGTAGCGCCTCGTTGAGTGACAAGCTCAACACACAATTTGTGGAAGGATGGCTGAGTGGCTTAAGGCGCTCGCCTGGAAAGCGAGTATACGTTTATAGCGTATCTGGGGTTCAAATCCCCATCCTTCCACCACTATTCAAAACCCTAGCAGAAATGCTGGGGTTTTCTCGTTTTAGAGCCCCTATATTTCACTTCATCTACATCCATCCCTAGTATCAGTTCCTTTAATCATTCCTTTATAGTTATTTCCTCTATTAATGCCGTCGCAGATTGAACCATATTTGGTGTTTTTATCATCGATAAACGCTTGATCTTTTGGCATGAATCTAGATTATTAATAGTACGAAATATTATTAATAATCTAACTATTAGGAATCCATTACCCCATGACAGAAACCCTAGTTTCTCCAATGCTCTCTTTTACTATCGCGATTTCGTTACTGTTTATCGGTAAAGGTCTGATTGAACGATCTGAAGTGTTAAGAAAGTATTCACTACCAGAGCCTGTGATTGGTGGCTTTGTTTGTGCTGCGACCGTAGCGGCGCTTTACTATATTTTTGAAATCCAAATCACCTTTAGCCTAGATGTCAGAGACTTTTTGCTTCTCTACTTTTTTGCTGGTATCGGACTCCAAGCGGATATTAAGACACTGATTAAGGGTGGGCGACCGTTGTTCATTCTATTGTTTCTTGCTGCCGTCTTTATCGTTCTGCAAAACGTGGTCGGGATGGCTGTAGCTTCTGGCTTTGGAATGGATCCTAAAGCTGGTTTGTTATCGGGCTCTGTTAGCTTAATCGGTGGCGTAGGTACAACGTTAGCGTGGGCGCCAATGTTTGTGGAAGAGTTTGGTATTGCTAACGCGCTAGAGCTAGGTGTGGCGTCAAATACGGTTGGTTTGATAGCGGCGTGTGTGATTGGTGGTCCAATTGCCAACTACCTACTAAACAAGCACAAAGTGAGTCCATCCAATGAAGAAGAAGTGACAGTTGGTGCGTACCAAGAAAGTGAAACTCGCACTGAATTGAGCCATTACGGTGTCTTGTGGGCGTGGTTGATTCTCAACTTAACATTGATGCTCGGTTACAGCCTGAGCGAAGTTATCGATTCGATGGGCTTAAAACTCCCGTTATTCGTTAGCTGTTTAATCGCAGGTATCCTAATCGGCAATATTGGTCGTGCATTGTTCAAGAAACGTCGCACGCAAGAGAAAATTGCACAAGGCCGTAAAGGCTTAGCAATGATCTCTGACATCTGCTTGGGTATGTTCTTGACCATGGCCTTGATGGGGCTGCGTATCTGGGATCTCGATGGGCTGTTTGGTTATATCTCTGTTGTTATGAGTATCCAGGTTTTGCTTTCGCTGCTGTTTACCGTCTTTGTCGTTTATTACTTGATGGGAAGAAACTACGACTCGGTGGTGATATGTTCAGGCTTTGGAGGTATCACTCTGGGGTCAACAGCCACTGCAATCGTAAACATGACTGCTGTGACTCATCGCTATGGTGCAAGTCCACAAGCATTTATTGTGGTGCCATTAGTGTGTGGTTTCTTTGTTGATTTGATTAACGCGTTGGTGATCAGCTTTTTCGTTGGGATGTAACCTTGTCGGCTATTTCCTATACGTAGATTTCAAAGCCTAGCTGTGATTCTAGGCTTTGTTATCTTTAAGCATTGGCTTCGTTATCTTCCACTAAGTTTACATTGAGCTCCGAAGGTAACTGGCTGTTATTGGTGTATATACGATCAAATTGCTCCAATGACGCCACTTTTAGTGCAGCAAAGCGTCCCCATTTACTGGCATCTGCAACAAGCCAACTTTCACGACTATTGTTAATTATCGACTTGGATAGGTCAGCTTCAACTTGTTCATGCTCCATGGCGAAATGACTGTCTGTTACTGAACCACAACCACAAATGCCAATGTCTGCTTCAAAATCGGAAAAGAAGTGGACCACGCTGCTTCCCACCATGTCTTGGTGTTCTCGTCGGAACAAACCGCCAGCCAAATACACTTCAATTTGCTCATTTGCTTCAAGGATTCGAGCGACTTGCAGGTTGTTGGTGATCACTCGCAATGCGGGTTTTGCCAACAAATATTGAGCGATACGAGTGACGGTCGTACCAATGCCCATCATTACCGTTGAACCTTCAGGTATTGCGCCTGCAACCGCCATCGCAATACTGTCTTTTGTTTCAGACTCAACACCAGCACGGAATCGGTAGCTGGTATTAGTGAGCGTAGTGGGTAAGCTCACGCCTCCGTGTACTCTGCGTGCTAGGCCTTGCTCACACAGGTGGTTTACATCACGACGAATGGTTTGAGTGGTGACAGAAAATAACTCGGCTAAGTGGTCGATCTGTATGTCTTGATTAGCCTTAAGCGTTGCGAGTATTTCTTTCTGACGATGGTTCAGTTCCATAGAAGCTCACTAAAATTGGTTTGGTACATCGGTGATGATGTTATCGACACCAAGGTTGAAATATTTAGCCGCCAACTGAGGATCGTTCAGTGTCCATATTTTAAGAACTGTGCCTGAAGCTTTGATCGCTTTCGCCGTTTTCTCATCAAGAATTCGGTGGTCAATATGAATGCTGTAAAGATCGAGCGATTGAAGGGACTCCAGACTGAAATTGTTCCACACTTCGCAGATAAAACCACGTCTAACCTCTGGCATCATCTCTTGGCAAAGGCTTAGTGCCTCTTTTTTGAAGCTTGAGATTAACAGTTTTTCACTAGGGAAGTCCTTTTGCTTTATCAGCGCAACAACTTGGTCAACTAAAGATTTTATTGCCTTATCGTCATATATCTTGATCTCAAGATTCAGAGTAAGACCAAGTTCTAGGCACTTGTCTAGCGCTTCACTTAACGTCGGAATCGAGGTTCCTATAAACTCACTACCAAACCAACTGCCAGCGTCTAACGCCTTGAGCGCAGTGAGATCTAAGTCTGCAATATTACCAGTCCCATTAGTACAGCGGTTCACCGTTTTATCATGAAAAACCATAGGGATACCGTCGGCACTGAGTTGGGCATCAATTTCAACCCAGTCTGCACCTGCTTTCGCTGCTTGCTCAATACTGACTAACGTATTTTCTGGTGCTAAAGAAGCGGCACCGCGGTGGCCTGTAATCATAATGTATTCTCGATGTTCATTTGAAAATTTAAGGGACATTAGCTTTATTTTATTACAGATTTATTATCGATAGGCTATATCAACCCGTTTTAACTGAGAACTGGTTAAAAGAAGTCGGTTAGAGTTTACACAATAGTGAGACCTTACCCTCAATGTGTTCAAGTGGCTAAGATAAATGTTCATATGAATGTAATAATTCGCTTACATACTCTACGAAAACTTAATAACACCCTCTATATTTAGAAAAGATAGCCACGATAAGGTGATTAAAAAATGAAAAAGCTATTAGGTACAGTAATTATGGCGGCAACGTTACTTGTTGGTTGTGGTGAAGCTGACAAGGCCGGAACGGACGCTAAAGACGAGCCGATTAATATCAACATGAGCCTTGTGTTCACTCAAAACGAGCTGTTAACCCAAGAACTCATTAAAGCGACCGATAAAATACGCGAAAGAACCGAAGGTTCGGTCAATATTAAAGTTTTCCCTGGTGGTCAATTACCGGTTTACAAAGACAACTTGGAGCAAGTCGTTAACGGCGCGAACTGGATTGCCGTTGAGGATTTAACCTACCTAGGCGATTACGTACCAGACTTCGCTGCACTGGCTGGCCCAATGTTGTACAACACGTATGATGAATATTTAGCGATGATGGATACAGAATTTGTCGCGGGCTTGAAGGCTAAAGCTGAAGAGAAAGGCATTAAAGTGCTGAATGCAGACTACATGTTTGGCTTCCGTCACATGATCACCAATAAAGAGATCGTGAACTCTGAAGATATGAAAGGGATGCGTATCCGTGTTCCACAAAGCCAGTTGTTTATCAGCACGCTTTCAGCCATGGGTGCGGCTCCAGCTTCTCTGCCATTCCCAGAAACCTATGCAGGTGTTCAACAAGGCGTTGTTGACGGCCTTGAAGGTTCGATTTTGACGATGTACTCAACCAAAATCTACGAAGTAGCAAAGAACATGTCTTTGACTAAACACTTCCTAGGCACGGTTGGTATCTACATTTCACCGACTCTTTGGGACAAGTTTACGCCAGAGCAACAGCAAATCATCAATGAAGAGCTAGAAGCGGGCGCTGAATCTAACACTGCAGAGCTGGTTAAGCTTGATGTTGAATACACTCAAAAACTTGAAGAGCTAGGCGTTACCTTCAATGAAGTTAATTCGGATGAGTTCAATGAGTTGACAGCTGACGTGTACAACCAGTTCCCAACATGGAGTGAAGGTATACACGCAACGATCATGAAAGAGTTGGAAACGATTCGAGCTGCACAGTAATTGTGCGAATGTAGATTAATTCGTTAATGAAGACGGCCTGATTTCCTTCAGGCCGTTTTATTCCTGAAGTAACCGACGCGATGTTGGGTATTTCATTGGAGAAGTCTTTTGTTTTTATTGAAAAATATTGAAGAAATCCTCGCCTCTATAGCTATTTCGATTACCGTTTTAGTTGTCATTATTAACGTTGTTTTGCGTTATGGGTTTGGATTTGTTGTCCCTTGGAGCGAAGAACTCTCGGTTATTTGCTTCATATGGGCTGTCTATTTAGGCATTAGTTCCTGCTATAAACACAAGCTCCACATGGGTGTGGACGTGGTGGTCGCCATGCTGCCAGAAAAAGCAAAAATCCCGTTTAGGTTATGTGTTTCCTTCTTCCTACTGGCTCTGAATATCTTGATGGCTGTTCTGAGTTATCAATACCTGATGTTGTCTAACAAGGTAACGCCAGTGATGGGCATGTCATATTTTGCTATCAATGGCGTGTTGTTACTTTGTTTTTCATTGATGGCAATCCACACGGTTCGATTCATCGTCAGCGATATCGCTTCTCTAAAGCGCTCTTTTAAGTAGGTACGATTAATGGAAAGCTATCTTCCAATCCTTATTCTTTTTGTTCTGTTTCTATTGAATATACCCATTGCGTTTTCATTGATCGCATCGGCAATGGTGTATTTTCTCTTTATTAATGACTCGATTCCAGTCAGCTTGGTAATGCAGCGCTTTATTAGCTCGACAGAGTCATTTCCATTGTTGGCTATTCCCTTTTTTATCATGGTTGGTTCGGTGATGAATTATGCGGGGATCAGTAAAAGCTTGTTGGCGTTTGCAGACTCAATGATTGGTCATAAAACGGGTGGCCTGGCGCAGGTTAATGTGGCGCTGAGTACGTTAATGGGCGGTATTTCTGGCTCTGCGAATGCCGATGCAGCAATGCAATCGAAGATTCTTGCACCTGAAATGACCAAGCGTGGCTATGATCTGCCATTCACGGCGGCTGTAACAGCGGCATCATCAAGTATCAGCCCAGTTATTCCACCGGGTATTAACTTAATCATCTTCGCTCTGTTGGCGAATGTCTCCGTCCATCAGATGTTCATTGCGGGTTATGTACCTGCATTTTTGATGGCGTTGTCGCTGATGGTGACTATTGCGTTCATCGCTCGCAAGCGTCGTTACAAGCCTTCTCGTTCTGAGCCTGCGTTTGCCAAAGAGCGTTTTCATTACTTTCTAAAAGCGATTCCCGCTTTGCTTATTCCCTTTGGCATTATTTTGGGCATGCGTTTTGGTCTGTTTACGCCTACCGAAGCGGGTGCTATTGCCGTATTGCTTTGCGCGATTATTGGGGTTTTTGTTTATCGTCAGCTCGGCTTACGACATATCCCGCTTATCATGCGTGAAACGGTACAGGGCACCAGTAGTGTGATGTTCATTATTATCGGAGCAATGGTCTTCGGTTACTACATGACCCTAGAGCAAATCCCGCACAATGTTGCGTCTGCTTTGATAGAACTTACTGATAACAAGTTACTCTTGTTGCTGTTGATTAACGTGTTGTTGCTCGTTGTAGGGATGTTCATCGAAGGTGGCGCAGCGATGATTATCTTAACGCCGTTGCTGCTTCCGGCTGTGCTTAACCTAGGGGTAAACCCGGTTCACTTCGGCATCATCGTGATCGTTAATATTATGATTGGTGGTGTAACGCCACCGTTCGGTTCGATGATGTTTACTGTATGTTCCATCTTGAAGGTTCGTATGGTCGACTTTGTAAAAGAAGTAGTGCCTTTGCTACTCGCTTTATTGTCGGTGTTGATGTTGCTGACTTTCTCTGAAAGTTTAGTGATGTTTTTGCCGAATTTACTTTAACACTAATAAGTTAGTTTATATTTGAGGGTGTAGAAATGAATTCGGTAACGAATGATTTAGACCAAAATTGGAAAAGCATTGATTGGGTTCTGACGGATGTCGACGATACCTTAACTTGGCAAGGACAGTTGCCACCAGAAACCTTGATTGCGTTAAGCAAGCTTCGTGATTCAGGGAAAAAAGTGGTAGCGGTAACAGGCGCTTGTGCTGGTTGGTGTGATCATATTGCTCAGTTGTGGCCTGTTGATGCGGTTCTCGGTGAGAACGGCGCGTTCATTATGGAAAAGAAAAACGGCAATCTGACATTGCGTTCTGATATCCCTTTGCCAAAAGTCAGTGCTAATCAGAGTAAGCTCAAAGAACAAGTATTAGCTATTTTGAGCGATTACCCAGAGCTCAGTTTAACGCTGGATCAGTCTTACCGTTTGTGTGAGGTCGCTATCGACATCGGCCAAAACCGTCCAAAAGTCGATGATGCGATTATTGAAGAGATTGTCTCTAAGATTCACGCGTTAGGTGCACATGCCACTGCAAGCTCTATTCACATTAATGCTTGGTATGGAGAGCACTCTAAGAAAGCGACATCAACCGCTTTTCTCAAAGAGAAAGGACTATCTGAACAAGAGATAGTAGAGCGTAGTTGCTACGTCGGTGACTCGATGAACGACCAATACATGTTTGAAATCTTGCCTAACAGTGTGGGGGTGGCAAATATTCAACACTACTGGGCGCGACTTGAGCATCACCCATCAGTGGTGATGAGCAAGCCGGGCGGATACGGTTTCTCTGAGTTTGTCGACAAGTTGCTTGCATTAAAATAAATCATCGAGATTGACTTTCGATTTGATGTTCTACTTTATTGGACCTCATTGATGAGGTTCATTTCTATTAATTAATAAGTGTCTTGAAATTTTCCTAAAAATAGACTCTCCCTCTTCTCCGAGGGAGGAGTTTTCTGTCCTATTCATTACCTTTCTTAAATTTTTGTGATAAATAAATTACTAATTTATTTATGTAATCCGCCGCCTGTTTACTTATTTTATAATTCACATCAATTGCGTTCTGGTTGTTTGTTATTCTAATGTTTTAGGGTTGTAACTAAATTAATAATCATTAAAGTCAAAATTACCCACTTGCGTGGATGCTAATTGAGCAATGTTTTGATTTTTATTGAATCAACATCATAAAAACAATCAAAACTATGTGCGTTTTTTAATCTTTAAAGAGAGTTTTTCAAGACTTATCTCACGTTTATATTAAAAAATTAATTAATTTCCTATTGTTTCATAAGTGAGACAAAGTTCTTTATAAACAGAGGCTTGTATTATTAAAACTATTAACTCATCCAAAATCGATCAAATAACGATCAGGAAGGTGATGAAATTTATACATATTTAGATTAAAAATAAATCAAGATTAATAATTGAGATATTTGATTGTTTTAATTTGTATATATAAGATTGCGCCAAATTTTTTAGATATTGGTTTTAAATGTCTTTTAACAGAAATGTTTTTCACTTTCTTATCGTCATTATTTCGGTTTTTATAATTTCTGGTTGTCAGTCAACGAAACCAGAATGGTATTCAAAGCCTCAAGTTGATGACGGTGAATATATTTATTCCGTTGCTCAAGCACGAACGTTATCTCATGCTAAAAAAATCGCTGTAAACAACATTAACGAGAAACTATGGACTCAGGTCGAATCCAGTTTTTACATGCGCGATACCGTGCGAGAAACAAATGGTTCAGGCTTCTCGAACAGCTTGGTCGACAATAAAGTAAATACCAAAACAGAGTCACTGACTCTAAATGGTATTGAATACGTACAGATGGAAGAGAACGATCTCGGGGCTTTTGTTGAAGTCAAAATAAAGAAGAGTTTAGTGACTCAGCAGTTAATACGTGAAATTGAAGATATTAACCGAAAAGCCGAAAGAGAAATCGCAGCCTTAAAGCATGAAGACACACTGCTTTGGTGGCTGGATAATCGCACCGCATATCAGATGCAGCACGACGCGTCAGTACGTATTGCTATGCTCGCGCCCCTAAAGCCTAATTATCAAGCTGATGTTAGTTCAATCGAGAAACTCGTGGTTACGCACGAAGCAGTAAGTAGCCAAATCAATATTCGTCTTTCATCTGATCGAGAATCGAGCAAGGCAGTCCAGTTATTAGGCAATCAGCTCTCTGAATTTAATATTGCCACATCGACATCTAAGAAAAAGAACCAAACGCATATTCTGAAGGTAGATTCAGAACGTCGAAGAAATAAAGTAGGTGACGCATTTATTTCAACACTGGTTTCGAATATTAAAGTGGTAAACATGAATTCGAAAACAGTATCTCGCAGTGAAATTATTTCGACGGGCAATTCTGTTACTAACTACAAATATGCCGACGAAGGGGCTGCTCGCCATTTCGATGAGCAAGTAAAAGAAAAAGGGATTTGGACAGCGCTAGGTTTAATCAAATAGCAAACTCCAGATTCTAGAAAAATAAAATAAAACGAACATGTTCGGAGCGAATAAATGTTAAAGAAAACACTAGTGGCTGGTGCTGTACTTGCAACTTTATCTGGTTGTGCGTCAGTGAGTGAAGTGTGTACGCCTGATACACGCGTAGAAATTGAAGCCGCTGACATTCAGATGCCTTCTTCAGACGACACTAAAGTTGTTGTTCTGCCTGTAGACCTTGAGTTTAAGAACTCAGCATCGAAAAAGATGCAGGCGGCTATGCGAAATGCATTGGAAACACAGATTGATGCAACGGGCGCAAACCTTGTTGACCGTAAAATTGCCAACAAAGTAAAAGGCGAGATCAAACTTGCTGAACAAAGCGGCCGTCTAAGCAGTAAAGGCGTGCCAATCGCTGATTACGCAGTAATCACAGAGATCACTCGTGCTGATCTTTCAACAAAATTCAGTGAACGTGACACCTACGAGAATAAAGACGGTGAAACTAAAGAAATTCCAGCGTCATGTAGTTATGACTTTGATGTAGAGGCGATTGCAAAAGTTGTAGCTCTACCAAGCATGGAAGTAGTGAAGCGTATTAAGCTTGAAGGCGATTACTACTCATCATCAGAAACAAATAACTCTCGTTGTCCGGTTAGCGAATCAGGCTACGGTTCAATGGCGGCGAAAGCTGCAGCAGAAGCTGTAGAGCACTCTAGTGAAATAAGCAAAATGCTAGCGGCAAGTGCACCGGTAGTCGAGATGCGCCAATGTGCTGCTGGTACTCAAGTACGCATCGCTATGGGTAAGCAAAAGAAAATTAAACCGGGTACGGACATTCAATTTTCGAATGCGATGAAATCGATGGAAGGCGAGACTGAAATTTATCCAATCGGCGAAGGTTACGTAGTAAACAATGAAATAAACGCAGTCACGGATAAATACTCATGGGTTGTGATTGAAGAAGAAACATCGCTTAAGATGAAAAAGGGTACTACGGGTAAAATGATTCCAGAAACATGTGATTGGAAAGATTTTGAATGCACACTTAAAAATTCTGGAATTTAATTTATGAAAAAGCTACTTATTGCTACATCGTTAGTGACGGTTCTAGCTGGCTGTCAGAGCAATAACGCGACCGTTAAAGAAACACAAAACTTTGCGCCTTGTACTTTCCCAGACGCACCTACTGTATCTGCTCCGGGCTGGATCTGTGATGTGATTCCTACAGATATCGCTACTGCGGCTAAGGGCTACGCTAAGAAAAGTGCAGCGGGTATGAGTGTGATGCGTAAGATCGCCGTTAATGACGCGCGTGTAAACCTTGCTGCGGAATTTGAAACGGATGTGAGCAACTTGTTCCAAGCAGCGACAGAGGGCGTAACGTCAACTTCAGCTGCTGGCGGCGTAACAGTTGTAACTGAAGATGTTAAAGAGACATTCGAAAACATCACTAAGTCGGTTGTCAATAAAACACTCACTAATAGTCGTATCATCGTAAGCCAAGCAAGCCCAACGGGTGGTTTGTATGTTCTAGTCGGTATGGACCAAGCGGCTTACGACGCGAACATGAACAAAGTTATCGATGAAGTTACTGGTGAAGATTCTGCACTGTGGGATCAATTCAACAACGAAAAAGCGGCAGCGGATCTTGCTGCAGCGTTCGATGCATTGAAAAAATAACCGCGAACGGAACCGCGATTAGTATTAGTGAAAAAGGCCGCCATTTGTGTGGCCTTTTGTCTCTATACACTCTGGGAGTGAACTATGTACAAAATGATCAATAAGACTGTTTTAGCTGTCGTTATCTCAGCTGCTATCAGTTCTCAAGCATTTGCAGTATCAGAAGATCAAAAGCAGCAGCTAAACAGCGCTATTGCTAAGGCGAGCCAGTCTCAAGAAGACAAGATCAAAGAGTTTCATGCTTACGTTAGTGCCTACTTGGATGAATACGAAGCGTGGCGTGATGAATACACCAACAACCTTGATGAACGTCGAAGCGACCTTATCAAGACATGGGGTGAGGGGGAAGTTTCTTCTCAAACCAAACAGGTGGATTATTCTCAAGACGACCAAGTAAAAACGGCTGTCGATTACGAAACCAATACGGCAACAGTCTCTGTGTTGGTGGATGAAGATAGTACTCCGGAAGAGATCGAAGCACTGGTAAAAAACATCCCTGTTGAGGTTGCGGGTCAAAATGTTGAATTAGGCAAGCTTAAGGCGGAAGACCACGCCGTGCTTTACTCTTTGGAGAAAGAGCAAGAAGAGAAAAACTTCGTTATCCAGCAGACACAGAGCCAGATGAATGAGCTGGATGTGCAAGCTGAACGACTGATTTTGTCTGATACCGGCATCCCTGACTCCTTCATTTATCAGCGTGCTCATAATAAAAAAATGGCACTACTGGCTAAGGCTCAAGAGCGTATTGCGGCGCAAACCAAACTGTATGACGAAATGCGTGCAAAACATGGTATTGAAGTGAAGCGACCAGAACCTGCAGTTGAAGTGGTAAAACCCGCTGAAAAAGTCGAAGCTCCAAAAGAAGTCGCCAAGCTAGAACCTGCGCCAACAGAAAAACAGCCACCGAAAGTGGTTGAACAGGTCGTCGAGAAAACGCCACAGCCAGAAGTCGTAAAACCTAAACCTGTTGTTGAAGTTGCAGCAGATCCGGTTAAACCGAAAAAAGTCATCAGTTACAAAGTGAAGCTTCCTGAAAACAGTCTTAAGGCACGTGCGAGCAAGTACAGCACTTTAGCTGAGAAAGAGAGTAAAAACTGGGAAATTGATGCGGCGTTGATCATGGCAATCATGCACTCGGAATCCGCTTTCCGTCCGGATGCTAAATCGCACGTACCTGCGTTTGGTCTGATGCAAGTGGTACCGACCAGTGCTGGTCATGACGTGAATAAACAAGTTCGCAATATCGATGCGCCGATGAAAGTAGCAGACCTATATCAGCCGGTCATCAACGTAGAAACGGGGACGGCTTACTTAGATATCTTGAACAGTAAGTATCTTCGCAAGATCAAGAATGACGAAAGTCGTTTGTATTGTGTCATTGCGGCTTACAACACTGGTGCGGGTAATGTGGCAAGAGCGTTTAATAAAGACCGTTCTACCAGTATTAGCAAAGCTTCAAAGGTCATCAACCAGATGACACCTCAACAAGTTTATGACCATCTCGTGGTGAATCTACCGTACGACGAAACCAAAAATTACTTGAAGAAAGTAAACAGTCGTATTGCGTTATATAAGTAATAAGTCAGGTAAGTAAAACAACAAAGTACATGTCATCCGGCATGTATTTTGTCTACCAATTAAGAATTGAGAGTAACAATGTTTAAAATTTTCGCTTTAGTATTTATCTGTTTCGGCATTTATTTAGGTCTTAATTACAGCGATGAAATTGAAAGTATCATGGATACTGATGCGTTTGAGCGAGTACAAGAGAAAGCTGAAAACGGTACAGATGCGTTAATGGACAAAATCGATGAGATCAAAGGTTAAAAATGTCTGAAGAACAAAACAAGGAAATTCAAAAAGATATTCAGGAAGAGTTGCAAGAGCTTCAAGACACTCAAGAGTCTCTGTTGGAAGAGCAGAAGAAGGGCGGTATAGCTCGTACTATTGGCCTAGTGTCGGTGATTTCCATTGCTTTAGGTGGCTTTAATGACAGCTTTGATGCACTGGAGAAGATGTTTGATTTCGGCTTGTCCCAAATGACAGACATCCCATCACATAGAAAACTAGATAAAATCTATATTCGTTCATCTGCTGAGACGTTAGATCAAACATTTGGTGCACCGGTTTATATTAAACGCGCTTCAACGGATGACGTCATTAAGTATTACCAAGACGATAACTTCATTCTTTCTGCCATTACCAGAGACAATGCGATCGTCGCTTATCTTGTTTTCCCAAATGAAGGATTCGCACCGGAAACGCTAGAGCATGCGGGTGGTTCGGACTTCTTTTCTCAAACGTTTAGCTCAATCGAGAGTGTCAATGAGATCCGTGCATCGTTTGCAAGAACAGGCAACTACTACATTGAAGAGAATAATGGTGGCGAATTTGGCTACTTGTATTCATCTGTCAGTGGTGCAAGTGAGTTTATTTCACCTATGTCACAAGAAAATAGGGAGTTACTTTCTGAAGTGGTGGATGCACTGACGTTGGATGATAACATTGTTGAAAGCGTACAATCTTTGCGCACCAATGCGAAACCGAATTTTTACGGATACAGCACGTTAGGTGTAGGTGCTTTGGAAGAAGCGATCCTGTCTAATACTGAGTATCGACTAATACATAAGATTTAGAGTCTCTTACTTCTATAGCCTCTTCGGAGGCTAGTTTTCAATGAGCGATTTCGAAATGGCAAATATTGAATTTGAAGCTTTTCTAGAAAGGCTGAAAGCGAATAAAAGAGTGATTGTACAAGCTCATGATTTTCCAGACCATGATGCGATCTCTTCTGCTTATGCGCTGGCGTACCTGCTTAAAGAACAAGGCTTGAATCCGTTCATCACCTTCAAAGGACACATCGATAGAGTGTCACTACGAAATCTTATCGATTGGCTCGAAATACCAGTGTATAAACCCGAAGATCTGTGTCTAAAGCCGGACGATAAAATCATCGTGATTGATGGTTGTATTGGTGAGAAGAACATTACTGATTTTACTGGCGAGGAAGTCGGTGTTATCGACCATCATCAGGTGGAAGCGCCTGCGTCGGTTTGGTATAGCGATATTCGATCCGATTATGGTGCAACTGCCACCATTATGGTTGAGTACTATCAGTATTTCTCCGTTGATATACCTAAGCGAGTGGCCACAGCATTGCTGGTCGGTTTGAGTTTTGATACAGCCAACTTCACTCGAAGTGTAAGTGCTTCAGATCTTAAAGCGCTTGCGTATCTGCAAGCCAAAGCCGACAACGCGATCGTGAATAAGATTTGTCGAAACCAAGTTGAGTTCCATGAGTTACAACTCTTCAATGTGATGCTTTCAAGTTTGCGCCGTGAAAAAAATGCCGCATTTGCTGCTCTTCCCGAAGGTTGTCCTAAAAATATGCTCGGTGTATTAGGTGATTTTCTGCTAAGTGTTGATGAGCTTGATATCGTCGTTCTAACGGCTAGAAGTAGTGAAAAATCTTTTATTTCTCTTCGTTCTGAGTGTTCAAAAAACAATGTGGCGAAAATTGTTCGAAAGGTATTGAACGATACAGGAATTGGCTTTGGTGGCGGTCATCCTCATATGGCTGGTGGCATTATCAACCGTCAGCTTCAGCAAAATGATGAACTAGATTACCTTTATGATCTAGTTCGGCCTAACCTTGTGCTTGATGCCTAAGTCCATCCTTAAAGATATTTTCGGCCTATAAGAAGCATTAACTCAACAGGCGATAACGAAAGTTGTCGCCTTTGTTTTATCTACAGCAAGCTAAAAAAATCTATATCAGCCTTTAATGTAATGCCTTGAAGTGACTCGGTGCACAAGTTGATGAGCGCAAACCCTATCTCATCAAATTGGAATATAGGTTAATGCCGAATTTATGAGACGCTTGTTCTTAGTGTCAGTTGAATCACAAGGAAGTTGAATGCACCACTTTAATATCCGCGCGCTGGAATACCTTAATGCTTTATCGAAATACGGGTCGTTACGTAAGGCGTCGAAGATGTTGAATGTTGATCCTGCAGCAGTGAGTCGTATGCTGTCCCAACTTGAAGATCAGGTTGAGATGAAGGTGTGGGAGCGCAACAACCGCCAGTCCTATTTAACGGAAGCGGGAAACGAGTTGTTGAATCACTATCGCACCATTATAAGAGGTGAGGCTGCAGTATTAACTCAATTGACCAAGCTTAAAAATCTGACTGGTGGTAGCGTCAGTATTGCGATAGGTGAAGGGTTTATCACTAATCTAGTGTCTGAGCCGATGCAGACCTTTATGACCCGTTATCCGGACATCAACTTGTCGATAGAAATAGCCGGTGCTCTTGATGCAGTTAAAATGCTTGAAGATCAGCAGATCGATTTTGCCATCACTTACGCAGCAGCACCGCATCCAAAACTACGAACGCATGTGGAACGCAGTCACCCATTAGAACTTATCGCTCCGAAAGGGCACTTTCTAACAATGAAAGAGACATCTGTGACGCTGCAAGAAATCAAAGATGTGTCGCTGGCTTTGATTGACACTTCGACTGGCATGGGACGACTAGTGAAACAAGCCGAGCAAATGTCGCATTTCAATCTCCAACCTAAATTACAAACTAACTCGGTGACTGCGCTGACTAACTTTGTTGTTGCGGGGCTTGGCGTCACTTTTATGCCTAAGCTGACGGTTCTCGAAGAGATAGAATCAGGCCGTATAGAAGTCGTGCCGACTGAGATTGAGGTGTTATCTAAAGCGACCGTTAAGGTGCAGTCTTTGAAAGGAAGAGAGTTGAGTATTCAAGCCGAAACCTTCCTTGAGTTTTTAATGGAGAACACGTCTTTTTTACGTAGCGATGCCCACGCTATCGTTCTGTAATCCCGGGTATTTCTTTTAATTATTAAGTGATGACTTTTTATCAACGCTAACTGTATTGTTAAGTCAATGCTCGCTCAATAAAGTGTCCGAAAGTTACAAGAATGTTGCGTGACATAAAAGGCGGATGCAATGGAAGTTATCGTTATTGGCAGTGGTGTTATTGGGTTGACCAGCGCATGGTATTTGGCGAAAGAAGGCCACTCGGTCACGGTTATTGATCGTCAAGATAACAGTGGTAAAGAAACCAGCTTTGCGAATGCTGGGCAAATTTCTTACGGTTATTCTTCACCATGGGCTGCTCCTGGTATTCCGTTGAAAGCAATGAAGTGGCTCACCCAAGAGCATGCGCCACTAAAAGTGAAACCGTCACTTTCTCCCGAATTAGTTTCTTGGGCGACTAAGATGCTCGCCAACTGCAATCAAGCCAAGTACGCACAGAATAAATCGCGCATGTTGCGAGTCGCTAACTACAGCCGAGATTGTTTGACTCACCTAAGAAACAGTGAACAACTGGCTTATGAAGGTAGGCAGAAAGGGACGCTGCAAGTATTCAGAAGCGAGAAGCAACTGGACGCTATTCAGCAGGATATGAAGCTGCTAAAAGAGAGTGGAATCGAACACTCTCTGTTTGGTGTTGATCAGTGTCTGTCGGTGGAACCGGGATTAGTTGACGTGAAAGACAAGCTGGTGGGCGGCTTATACTTACCTCATGATGAAACGGGTGATTGCCACCAGTTCTGTTTAGCCTTAACTGAGAAAGCAAAGGCGCTTGGCGTTCAGTTCGTGTTTGATACTGAAGTGGTGAGTTTGAATCATCAGAACCAAACCATAAAGAGCATTACGACAACTCAAGGTGAATTCAAAGCGGACGCTTATGTGGTGGCTTCGGGAAGCTACTCTCGTGAATTGCTCAAGCAAGTGGACTTATCGATTCCTGTTTATCCAGTGAAGGGGTATTCGTTGACACTGCCGATCGTGAGTGCGGATAAGTCACCGACTTCAACGGTTATGGATGAGACCTATAAGGTAGCGATGACTCGTTTCGATGACCGAATTCGTATTGCAGGGACTGCAGAGCTTGCTGGTTTTAATTACCTGATTCCAGACAAACGCAAAGCTACGATTGATATGGTGATTAAAGACCTTTTCCCACAAGCGGGAGACTTCTCTAAGGCAGAGTACTGGACAGGGTTAAGGCCGATGACGCCAGATGGCACGCCTATCATCGGCAAGACGCCAATTAAGAATCTGTTTACCAATACTGGTCACGGAACCTTGGGTTGGACGATGGCATGTGGTTCAGGAAAGCTGTTAGCGAGTGTGGTTAGTGGTTCTGATTGCGATATAAAAACAGACGACTTGAGTATTCATCGATACATGTAGTTCATCCAAATACTTGGTCATACGAATCAGCCCATGTTTATCATTAAGCATGGGCTGATTTGGTTTGAGTGTTGCTGCTTATCTGGTGGTGGTTTCTAACACATGAGTGAAGCGATCCCAGGATTTTTGGTCGGCTTCATTTTGATAGTTATTTGAGCCAAACACAGTAAACGCATGTGGAGCGCCACTGTAGGTGATCATTTCATGTGGAACCTTGGTCGTTTCAAGTTCAGCGGCGAGGTTGCCAAAATCTTCCATTGAGATCATGGCATCAGCTGTGCCGTGGAATACGACAACTGGGGCTTTAGTCTGAGAGTAGTCTTGGCCTTTTGGTGTTGACAAACCGCCATGGAAGGTGACGTAAGCCTTCGAAGGAATGCCCGCACGAGCGGCTTCCAATACAGCGGCTCCGCCGAAACAGTATCCCATCATTACGTTGTTATCTAAGTTGCCGCCAAGTCTTTTCGCTTCCATAGCACCAGCGTTGAGTAGCGCACGCATTTTCTCTCGGTCTTTATACAGTTCGCCTGTGTGTTGTTTTTTGTCTTTCACTTCCGTCGGGCGAATGCCTTTACCAAATAGGTCTATGGCGAACACGTTGTAACCCAGTTCGTTGAGCATCTCAGAACGCTTTTTTTCGTAATCGGTTAAGCCATCCCAATCGTGTATAAGCAGTACCAAAGGCGCTTGGTCACTGGCTTCACTCCAATAACCTTCGTAATCCATCCCATCGACTTGATAAGTGACGTTTTCTCCTGAAATCGCTGAGAAGGGCAGTAAAACTGAAAACAGGCCGAGCGTAGTGAGTTTTCGCATGCGTTATTCCTTTCGATGACAATTGACGTTCCAATCGAAAGTATAGATAACGCGATGATTCTCGCCAGATTTCTGTCTCTAATTTGAAGTGTAATAGTAGAGGTGAAAAATGAAGGTGAAATATGTTAAACAACCATCACTTATGAAGTGTGATGGCTGTTTGGCGATGTTTTCAGAACACGAGAATTTAAATTGCTTGAGTTAGAAGTAAGAAGAACAATTACCAGGAAGCGTTGGTCGTGCTGCGGCACATCTTTGGATATTTACGCTGATAGCGCGGCAACATCGACTCGTTGCCTAGGATGCCGCCTTGATGGATATAGATAATGGTTTTGGCTGGGTTGTCTTCTTGCCATTGTTCTAAGCATTGCCACATCAGTGGGTCGTAGAGCAGGTCGAATTCAATATCAGTTTGTTCTTGCAGATCCAACCAAGTTTGATAGTCCTGTTGATACAGCTTACCAAAGTGGTGCTTGGTTTTTAGCGGTAAGATCTGTGGGTGATCGGTTTCGCCAAGTTCATTGAACTGCTGTGTTAAGTACTCACTGCCTCCAACACATGCACAGGTTAAAACCGGGATGTTGTGCACTTTTAAATGCTTATGCAGATACAGAGCCGTGCTTCCTGTGCCAGCTGGCAGTGCCACCGCGAAATCGTGTTTGTTTTCAAAACGAGTCCAGCTGAGTATTTCCATCGCCAGTTGCTTCACGCCGTATTCAGAAAGCTGAGAGCGTCCACCTTCTGGTAACAGAATGCATTGTGAATCTGGCTGTCTTACTTGCTCAATATACTCTTGTGGATGAAGTTTCGAGCCCATCTCTTGGGTTGAAATAACCTTAGCCCCAAGATCAATCGCGCCGCGGTAATTTCCTATAGGGCGTTCTTGTAGCCACTGAGGAAGGTGGTCAACGTAAAACTCAAGCGTCCAACCTTTGATCTTTGCAAGTGCTGCGAGTGAAAACAGAGAGTTAGCCTGCGCGGAACCATAACTTATTAGAGTGGTGGTGTTTGGGTGCTCATCTTCCAGTAGCTTCATGAACTTTCTGGCTTTGTTACCGCAAAAGTGGGAGTGAAGCTGATCGTCACGCTTTAAGAAAAAGGTGTGGTCGTTAAATTGATGCTGAGTTACAGGGCTATTATTTAGTTTCATCGCACTTAGGAAAAATGCTGACTAAATAGCCAGCATTTTTAAATCAAATAGGACCCACGAGTATCTAGTAGCGAGCGAGCTCTGTAAACCAACTAAATCAAGTTTTCGTTGGATATTGTACTTAGTACTACGAGTTTATTTACTCTGGTATGGACAAGGGAGAATCGGTTTGAAAGTCGATTCTCGCGGTGCAGCCACCACAGCTGCGATTGACCAATTCAAAGCCCCATTGGAAGCGTTGACATAAGTCCTCGACAATCAATAAACCCAATCCATGCCCATTCGGGTTGTATTGTTCCTGTAGGCCTTCGCCTTGGTCTTCAATCACAAGACTGTCTTGGGAGAGGGTGATGGTTACAGTGCCGCTATTGGTTGCTGCAATGGCATTTCTCAACAAGTTTCCGACCAGCATATTCATTATCGCGCTGGTGGCTTGAATGGTTGGTTCTGATTGAACGTGCATTGAGATTTCGACATCTTTCTCATCCGCCTGTGCGGAGTTTTTGGAGACGATAGTCTCTAACTCTTGTTGGCTAAATAGTCGCGGTGGCGCATCGTCACTATTTCTTTCATAACGTACGAGGCCTAGTAGTGCATCGACCATCTCTGACATCTGAACAATGGCGTCATCGATACGCTCAACCTGGCGAGATTGAAATTCAGTCGTTTCACTGCGAAGGAGTAACTTATTTGCCCCGCGAGCAACAGTCAGCGGTGTTCTCAATTCATGGCTTGAATAGCGAGCAAAGGCTTGTTCACGCTTGAGTAGTGAATTGATTTCTCTTCGATATTGATTAAGCTGATCGGTCAGTTGGCGAAACTCTACCGCCGCATCATCACTCACACCAAACTCTTCGTTGAGGTTGAGTTTGTTAGACTCAAGTTGTTCAGATAAAGCGTTAAAGGGTTCAATCAGTCGTTTGGACAATCGATAAAGTAAAGCACCAAAGCTAAAAATTAGAATAGAAAGTAACGTCAGTACAAAGGTGGTTGCATAAACCAGTTCGTAAATCTCAAACTCGACGCGGTCGATTTCAGAAAGCAGGATGATTGGGTAGGTTTCACCTTCATCAGAATACTCACCTACATACACCATTCGTGATTCAGGTTCTTCACCAACCTCACCGATGAAGCTTCTTTTGCCTTTAATGTAGTTTAAGTATTTGGCAGGTATCAACGCTGGGTCATTGTAGGCGATTGTAAGATCATCAATTCTTAACTCACCGCTTTCGCCTGCTTGGAATAAACCAACCGCATGGTTACGGTCAATCAGGATGCGTCTTTCACCGACGCGATCTTCTGACATGTAGAGTGCAGCAACAAAAACTAAATAGACAAAGGCCGATACAATCACGGCCATTAGCCCAAAGAAAACAGCTAAGCGGCCGGTCAGGGTTTTAGTGCTCGTGAGAACATTTAAAATCAATTTGATGACTCCAGACGGAATCCAACTTTAGGGACGGTAATCAACATCTGAGTGTCAAAAGGTTTGTCGAGTTGGTTTCGTAATTGATAGATGTGACTGCGCAACACATCATTGTTGGGTTCGTCTTCTTCCCAGAGTTTGTAGGAGATATCTTCGCGAGTAACCACTTCAGGTGCTTTTTGGCACAACATCTCAAGGATGGTGTAAGTGGTTGGGTTGAGTGCGAGCGGCTTATCTTGGCGGTAAGCTTTACGCGTTTTTTGGTCGATGGTGAGTTCGTCAAACTGCAATTTAGAGGACGCAACTTTTCCGCGGTAACGACGAACTAGTGCGTTCATTCTTGCTTCTAAAATATCCAAATCGAAAGGCTTGGTCAGGTAATCATCGGCACCGTGTTTAAACCCTTTTAACATGTCTTCACGGCTATCCAATGCGGTAAGCATCAGTATTGGAGTTGTATTGCCTTGATCTCTTAGCTTGTTACAAACCGTTAGGCCGTCCATTCTAGGAAGCATCAGATCTAATATGATGATATCAAAAGAGCTATCCATCGCGAGTTGCAAGCCAAGCTCACCGTTGTCCGCGTAATCGAGTTCCATGCCAATACACTCAAAATAATCAAACAATACGCCTGCAATTTCGCGGTTATCTTCGACTAATAGAACTCGTTTCATTTTGATTCTCATACAGAAATAGACGGTAACATTATCCTGAGTGAGCGTGAAAAATATGTCAATAACATAACTTTCACTTATGAGGGGGTAGATTGGCTTCAGATTAAAAAATAGAAGAACGTATTATGTCTGAACTTCATATTAGCCGCCCCAAGATATCTACATCGCAGATAAACCCTGCGGTCTCTCTGTCTATCATTGTGCCTTTCTACGATGAACAAGAGGTGTTGGAAGAGTTTCACTCGCGTCTCACTAAGGTTCTCGATAGCTTACCGATCACGAGTGAGATTGTTTATGTCGACGATGGCAGCAAAGACAACAGCTTGGACTTGGTGAGTTCATTCACTTCAATCAATAGCTCGATTTCTGTGATTGGTTTAAGCCGTAACTTTGGTAAAGAGTCAGCCATGAGCGCTGGCCTTGAACATTGTCGCGGACAAGCCGTGATTCTGTTAGACGCAGATCTACAAGATCCGCCTGAGCTTATCCCGCAAATGGTTGCCAAGTGGCGTGAGGGTTATGACGTCGTCAACATGCAGCGCAACCAGCGTGACGGTGAAACTTGGTTTAAGAAGTTTTCAGCGGCGAGCTTTTACAAAGTCATGAACGTGGCTGCGAAGATCGATGTACCAGAAAATGTTGGTGATTTTCGACTATTAAGCCGAGAGGTTGTCGACCATATCAACCAACTGCCTGAACGTAACCGTTACATGAAAGGCATCTTTTCATGGCCAGGTTTTAGACAAGCAACGATTCAGTTTAAGCGTGACGCTCGTTTCTGCGGTGAGACCAAGTGGAATTACCTCAAGCTTATTGGGTTGGCGATGGATGGCATTACTTCGTTCTCGATTCGCCCGCTGCGAATCGCTACAGCACTGGGTGGCCTAGTCGCGCTGACTGCTTTTGTGTATGGGATGGTCATCGTGTTCAAAACCCTGATGTTTGGCGAACCCATTACGGGCTATCCGTCAATGATGGTCGTACAGCTTGCCCTTGGCGGCATCCAACTTTTGAGTATTGGTTTAATGGGAGAGTACATAGGTCGTATTTTCATTGAAACCAAGAATCGCCCTTTGTATCTGATCCAATCCGTGGTCGATACACCTGCATTAAAAACACATTTTAAATTAGAGGAGTCAGCATGAGCCTGAACCGAACGCACTTATGGTATTTGTTGGCTTTTGCATTGGTCCTAAGGCTCTTATCTCTGACGACGTACCCTTTAATGGATACCACGGAAGCGCGTTATGGAGAAATGGCTCGCTTGATGGTAGAAACCGGAAACTGGTTAACTCCTCAGTTTGATTACGGCATTCCTTTTTGGGGCAAGCCACCATTGTTCACATGGATGAGCGCAGCTGGGATTGAGTTGTTTGGTTTGAGTGAATTTGCTGTGCGTGCGCCACACTGGCTAGCAGGTTTCGCGACGATTCTGTTGGTTGCATACATGGCCAAGCGCACAGGACAAAGTGCCTTGGTGGCGGCCGTGGTATTGGCGACATGTGGGATTTTCTCTATCGCTGCGGGTGCTGTGATGACCGACATGGCGTTAACGTTATCGATGACCATTGCCATGTTAGGTTTCTATCTATGTTGGTTAGGAGGAGAGGGTTCGAAGAGAGAAGGTAGTGCGAAGACTAATCGATCTTGGGGCTATGTCGGTTTCATTGGTTTAGCACTAGGCTTGCTTGCAAAAGGGCCTGTAGCGATTGTGATCATGGGTATCGCTATTTTCCCTTGGTTAGTATTACAACATGGCTTCTTTGGCGCTTTCAAAGTGCTATGGCAACGCTTTCCACTGCTATCTGGTTTAGGTGTCATGTTGGCGATTGCTTTGCCTTGGTACATCATGGCTGAAATGGCAACACCGGGCTTTATTGATTACTTTATTGTTGGCGAGCACTTTAAGCGTTTTGTTGTGAGTGGTTGGGAAGGGGATCTTTATGGTTCGGCCCATGATCAAACAAGAGGAATGATTTGGGTTTTCTGGATTCAAGCGGCTGCGCCGTGGTCGGTTGTGTTGCCTATTTTGACTTTTGCCCGTCGTAAGAAAATCGCAGAAGTTAACGCTGAACATAGTGGGTTGTTTTCATTCCTTGTGTGTTGGTTAGTCTCTCCTCTAATCCTTTTCACTATGGCGGGTAATATTCTTCCTGCGTATGTATTACCGGGTATTCCAGCCCTTGGTTTGCTGGTGGCAATGCTTGTGGTAGAAAAAGATAAGAAGTGGTTTTCGAGTGTGGCTTTAGTTCTGCCTGTGCTGTTAATGATTGCGATGGTCTACCTTAACCTAGGCAAAGCGAACGAGAAAAGTGACCGTATTATCTTTGAACAGATTACGGATAAAGCACCGAGCTTTTACGTAGGTAAACGACCGTTCTCTGGGCAGTTTTACAGTCACGGGCAAGCAAAAAAACTGCTTGATATCGAGCAACTGGATGGCATCGACAAGTTCTACTTGATTGGTAAAAGAGCGGAAGTAGAAACCAAAATTAAGGACAACGCGTTAACGTGTATTTTAGAGCCGACGGTGAAAATAAAGCGCGCTTTGTTCAGTTGTCATAGCCAAAACATCAAACCAAATTTGTCGTTGAGTCACATTAGAAGTGCAAGTGATGTTCAGCGTTAACTCGGGGCTGCGAATGATCAATTACAAGCTTCAGACACAGAGCCAAAGGCTTCAGTCCCATCACAAGATAGTTCGGTTTGCAGTGGTTGGTGTTGGCGGGTTTGTTGTTGATTGCTTTGTATTTGCATTGCTCCATTACGTTATTGGATTGCCTTTAATGACTGCGCGAATTGGCTCCTTCATTGCTGCTGTCACGACAACCTGGCTTGGTAATCGTGTGCTGACTTTTGGGTTCAAAGGGCAGGGAAGTTGGTCTGAAAAGCTGATTCAGTGGCAAAAGTTCATGTTCTCAGCGTCGATATCAGCAGTACCTAATCTATTGTGCTTTAAGTTCATGACTGAATTACTGCCAGCGTTTACTGGGGCTGTGTTTATCGCAATGGCCGTTGGTATATTGGTCGGTATGGTGACTAACTACTTGTTTAGTCAGTATTGGGTCTTTACCCGTTAGACAAGAAAGAGAAAGGCAAGTCATCCAATGACCTGCCTTTTTTATTGAATCTCTGTGATAGCTATAAGAGTAAATTTAACTCTGCTCTTTGCCTTCGTTCGCTTGTGTAGATTGAGCCTGTTTTGTTTGAGCCGCTTTTAGTTGCCAGTTCTTGATCGCGTAGCAAATTAAACCTAAACACAATCCCCAAAATGCGCTGCCGACTCCGGCAAAATTAATACCAGAGGCAGTAAGCAAAAAGGTGAGGAGCGCAGCCTCTCTATGCGTTTCATCTGCAAGTGCCGTCGTTAGGCAGTTCGCAAGAGTTGGCAATAAGGCCAATCCCGCAATGGTTATAATGATGGCTTGCGGAACGGATGAGAACAGAGACACAAAGGTTGTGCCTAATATCCCTGCCAACAAATAGAAACCGCCCATCGCTAATGCTGCCTTGTAACGACTTTTCGGATTTGGGTCGGCATTCGGGCTCATGCATATTGCCCCTGTCAGCGCTGCCAAGTTAAAGGCAAAGCCACCAAAGGGAGCGAGCAATAAACCGGTAATGCCTGTTGTGGTGATAATTCGTGACGCTGGAGGGTTATAACCATTGGCTTTCAATACCGCGAACCCAGGCAGGTTTTGTGATGCCATCGTTACCACGAATAGTGGAATGCCGACACTCAAAAGAGACGCCCAGTCAAAATCAGGGGTGATGAACATCGGCTGAGTCAGCGTTAAGTTCACATCTGACAAATCGAGCTTTCCTGCAACGCCACTCATTATGACGGCAAGCAGTAAGATAAAAGGAATCAACAGATTACCAAACTTAGGCTTAGCAAAAATATACGCAGCTAACATGGTGCCGATGATAATCGCTTCTTGAGACAGAGAGGTAAATATTCCGATGCCAAACATCCACAACACACCCGCCAGCATCGCAGAGGCAATTGATGTGGGTATTCGTTTAAGCAGCGTATCAAAGATGCCAGTTAGACCCGTAATGGTGATCAGCAGTGAGCTGAATAGGAAGATAGCCACGGCCTGCTCTACGGTGAGCCCATCCAATGAGGTGATAAGTAGCGCAGCACCCGGCGTAGACCACGCGGTCACGACTGGCTGTTTATATCGCCATGAAAGCAAAATTGTCGATACACCCATGCCAATTCCGAGCGCCCAAAACCATGAAGCGATCTGTTGCTGGCTTGCTCCTGCACTGGTTGCAGCTTGGAAGATGATCGCCGCCGCACTCGCATAACCGATAAATACTGCAATAAAACCAGTACTGATGTGAGAAAACTTAATCTGACCCATACTAACCAATCTCGTTGTACGTTATAACATACATAGGACTCAACTTAGCATCTGTACGTTATAGCGCACAAGTGTTGTTTGTATAAAATTTGTTCGTCATGATTTTAGTCGCGAGCAAACTTAAGTAGGTAGATGAACGAAAACATGCCGAAGAACATCAATGTAGAAGCTAGCTTTAATGTAAAAGAGAGTTTGAGTGGTCAAGACGAGTTGCAAGTCAGCCACAACCTAAAACGGATTCGTAAAGAGAAAGGGTGGAGCCTCGACGCGACTGCCAAAGCGACAGGTGTCAGCAAAGCGATGTTAGGGCAGATTGAACGTGGTGAATCGAGCCCAACCGTCGCGAAGCTGTGGCAAATCGCCACTGGCTTGAACGTTTCATTTTCGAGTTTGATTATGTCTTGCTCCAGTAATGAGCTGGTGAGTTTGTTCCGAGACGCGAATGAGCTGCGTGATGAAAGCCTGAATAAGGGCTTCTCGGTCAGTGTTGTTTTTCCTTTTGAACCATCGTTAGGCTTTGAAATTTATGAGCTTGGGCTAGCAGAGAACTATGAGCACTTTTCTGAACCACACAGTACCGGAGTGATTGAACATATATTGTGTATCTCAGGTCGTATGGCGGTGTTCTTTGACGATAGCTGGTATGAATTGAGCCCGGGACAAGCGGTGCGTTTTAATGCTGAACAGCCCCATGGCTATAAAAACATCGGCACAGAGAAAGCGGTTTTCCACGACATTATTCATTACCCCGACCAATGGCAGCGTCCAAGTTTGATAGTTTGATAGTTTGATAGTTTGATAGTTTGATAGTTTGATAGTTTGATAGTTTGATAGGTTTATTGATTGAAACCATGTGGAAAATCTTCCAGACACAAAAAAGCGCAGCTAAATAGCTGCGCTTTGTATTTTTATGATAACCAAGTAAATGGGGTCGCTATATTAACGCTGTGTTGCGCGCTGGCGATTTTTTCCGTTACTTGCAGGTTTACCACCTTGACCATTGCCTGCTTTGCTGCGGTTTGGCTTGCCATTTCCGCCGCCGTTGCCTTGTGATTGCTGACTAGCAGGGGCTTTTTTGATGAAGCCAGTCGCTGGTTTATTACCATTACCGTTCTGCTTTCCATTGCCCTGATTGCCGTTGCTTTGGCTACCTGTTGGCTTCTTACCACCCGGTTTAGGCTTATTGCCACCTGGCTTAGAATGGTTACGTGGGCTTTCACCACCAAGACCCGGTTGAGCTTTACTGTGCTTAGTTGCGAAACGTTGTGAGCCGTGACGACCAGACTTACGACGTTGTGCTGGTGTCTGAGCTTCAAAATCTTCTTCTGGCACTAAGCAGTTCGCTTTGTCACCAATTAGGTGCTTTTTGCCCATACTGATCAGTGCTTCACGGATGATCTTCCAGTTTTCTGGATCGTGGTAACGAAGTAATGCTTTATGTAGACGACGTTGACGATCACCTTTAGGCACAGGAACATCTTCACGCTTCTTATATTTCACGCGTTTCAGAGGGTTGGTCTCTGAGTAGTACATCGACGTAGCATTACACATTGGCGATGGGTAGAAGTTCTGTACTTGGTCACACTCGTAGTTGTGCTTTTTCAGCCACAACGCAAGGTTAAGCATGTCTTCATCTTCTGTGCCCGGGTGAGCAGAGATGAAGTAAGGAATTAGGTACTGTTTCTTACCGGCTTCAGCGCTGTACTTCTCGAACATCTCTTTGAAACGATCGTAAGTGCCCATGCCCGGCTTCATCATCAGATCCAGCGGGCCTTTTTCAGTATGCTCTGGAGCAATCTTCAAGTAACCACCAACGTGGTGAGTTACAAGCTCACGAACGTATTCTGGAGATTCAATCGCTAGGTCGTAACGTACGCCAGAAGCGATCATGATCTTCTTAACGCCAGGTACTTTTCTCGCAGAGCGGTACAGGTCGATGGTGTGTTGATGGTCTGTGTTTAGCTTTTCACAGATTTTCGGGAACACACATGATGGGCGACGACAGTTAATTTCTGCTTTCGGATCTGAACAACCTAAACGGTACATGTTCGCCGTAGGGCCACCCAAGTCAGAAATAGTACCGGTGAAGCCAGGTACTTTGTCTTTAATATCTTCTATTTCATCCAAGATAGATTCTTTCGAACGGTTCTGAATGATACGACCTTCATGCTCTGTGATTGAACAGAAAGAACAACCACCAAAACAACCACGCATGATGTTAACCGAGGTTTTGATCATGTCGTATGCAGGAATCTTCGCTTTGCCATACATAGGGTGTGGAACACGTTTGTACGAAAGACCAAACACGTAATCCATCTCTTCTGTGGTCAATGGAATTGGCGCTTGGTTAACCCAAAGTTCACGGTCACCGTGACGTTGAATCAGAGCTCGGCCCGAATACGGGTTTGTTTCAAGGTGCAGAATACGGCTAGCGTGAGCGTAAAGAATGCGGTCATTGTTTAGCTTTTCGTAGCCTGGGATACGAACCGCGGTTGTTTTTGCATCGTGACGAGAAGGGCGAATCGTAATCGGCTGCGCTTTAACTTCTTCTTTCTCATCTTTCTTAGTATCACATTGCGTTTCCACTTCGTACGGGTTTACCGGCACGTAAGCTTTGTTCGGCTTTTCGATACGAGAAGAGTCGATGATTTTGAAGCCTTCAGGCGCTGCAGCAAGGTTGATTGCTGTACCACGAATGTCTGTCAGCGTTGACATGTCTTCACCATCAGCAATGCGGTGTGCTACTTCAACCAGTGCACGCTCAGCGTTACCAAAAAGAAGAATGTCAGCTTTTGCATCAAACAATACAGAGCGGCGAACTTTATCTGACCAGTAGTCGTAGTGAGCCACACGACGCAAGCTCGCTTCAATACCACCAAGCACGATTGGCGTACCTTTGTAAGCTTCACGACAACGTTGAGAATAAACCAGAGTTGCACGGTCAGGACGCTTGCCACCTTCATTGTTCGGTGTGTAAGCATCATCGTGACGTAATTTGCGATCAGAGGTGTAGCGGTTGATCATGGAGTCCATGTTACCCGCTGTGATGCCGAAGAATAGGTTAGGTTTACCTAGCTTCATGAAGGCATCTTTATTGTCCCACTTTGGTTGAGCAATAATGCCCACGCGGAAACCTTGAGCTTCAAGTAGACGGCCAATGATAGCCATACCAAAGCTCGGGTGATCGACATACGCGTCACCAGTTACAATAATAATGTCACAGCTATCCCATCCAAGAGCATCCATCTCCTTTCTACTGGTAGGCAAAAAGGGTGCTGTTCCGTAGCACTCGGCCCAGTATTTTTTGTGTTCGTGAATAGGAGTGATATCGCTGTACATATTTCAACCTCTGATTTTTGAGGCGGGAATTATAGCGGCATGAGCCTAGACTAGCCAGTAGAACATGCCCCTGTTAGTTCTGGTGTCTTTCGTCTTTTTACGGTAAATGGCGACAAAAGAGCCATAGAACAGCATAGTTGAAGCCTTGAGTAACGTCGCTAATTTGTGATTTTGATTAGTGTTCGCAGCAGTTTTTGATATTATTCGCGAAAATAAGTCTGAAGAAGTAGATCCACAATGGTCGAAACGTTATTAGTACAATTTGCTCCGATGCTTTTAGGAGCTCAACTGATCTTAACCCTCATCTTGGTGAAAGGGGATATTTGTCCGGGGCAACGTGGTCGTATCCACAAGATGTTACCTGCGATTGGCGTGCTGTGGCTTGCCGTAGCTTCAGTAAAAATTGAAGCCTTTCTGGTCGTGTTTGCGATCTTTTATTTCTATTCTCAAGTTCAAACCAAGAAGACACGCGATTCTGGCCCCATTTGGGTGATGTACTTAGCTTGTGGTTTGGCATTGTCATACGTTGCTATTCAAGCAAGCGAACAGGTAAACCCAGTAGGTATTATCGCTACTGTGTTGTTGGTGGCTTTACTGGGTGCTTCTTTCGGACATTTACTGCTGACGATTGCAAGAACGCGTTTGCAAGCATTCCACCGTGTTCTTCCTGTGGTGGGTGTATTGACGGGCATGTTGGTGGTTTTAGCAACGGTCGTGAGTGTTTATTCTCTTTCTGAAGCTCAACTAGAGCCTGTGATTTCAACGCTACTATTCAGCTTTGCTTTGTTAATCTCAGCTATCGTGGTGTGGTGTTGGCATTTACTGTTCGTTAAAACCCCGGAAAAACTGCAACTGACGATTTCGTTGCTGATGTTATTGGCGGCGGCTGTGGGGTTAACGCCAGTTTGGGCGCTTTAATCGCGCACTTTCATTTATTACGTACGCTCATTAATCACGTATTCTTGTTAGAAGTGTGATCAGTTTTTTAGCATGGCGTTGGTAAGCGTTCTAAACTTAAATCTAGTCGGTGTGTTCGTTAGGAGTACGGGATGGATTTAAGCAACGTCAAAGGTTTCGATAGCATTATTTTGCTGGGAATCGTGAATGAAAAACTTCGCCTAGAATGCGATAGCTTTGAAGAGCTGATCAGTATGTATGAAATGGATATAGAAAGTGTCGTGGGTAAGCTTGATATGCTTGGCTATCAATACGACCCACTGACTAACCAGTTTAAATCTTACGCAAGATAGTCTATTTTTCGCGAATCAACAGGTATCGAAAATCATCGGTACTGAAACTAAAAAGTCACAGATTATCTGTGACTTTTTTTGTTTCTGGCATTTGTCTCTTGTGGTTTGTATAAACAGAGTTCACTGACGACAACTATCGTTAAACGACCTCAATACCATCAAGGTGACTCTTACTTTGCTGCCTTGCCGTACTAAAGAAAGCTTGCAGGTAACGTTTATCTTTTTCTGAGTTTCTTACCGCTGCAAACAGTCTTCTTGAAAGCCCTTTACCTAACGGCTTGCTGGCTATCAAACCTTGTCTTGAGAACTCACTGATCGCCCAGTTTGGTAATGCAGCGACTCCTAAACCCGCCGATACCATTTGCACCAACATCAATGTGTTGTCTGCTTGTTTCCACTTCTTCGGTTCTACACCTGCAGGTTGCAAAAAGTGCTTCACGACGTCTAAACGCTGCTTTTGAACTGGGTAGGAGAGCATAGTGAGATCGCTAAGATCTTGCGGATCAATACTTGGATTTTCAGCCAAAGGCGAGTTGATCGCGGTGATGAGGCGCATCTCAAAATCGAAAAGAGGTTCGTAGTGAACTTCAGAACGAGGTTGGATATCAGAAGTGATCACTAAGTCTAATTCACCTGCCATTAATGCAGGTAGAGGTTCAAAACCAAAGCCTGATGAGAAATCTAGAGTCACGCTTGGCCAAGCAACTTGGTACTCCTTCAAAGCGGGCATTAGCCATTGAAAGCATGAGTGACATTCGATCGCCATGTGCAATCGACCATTCACATCCTCTTTCAGGCTTGCGAGTTCGTTCTCTGCTTTAGCGATTCTAGGTTGTATCTCATCGGCGAGCTTAAGCAAAATTTCACCTTCAGAGGTAAATTTAACTGGCCTAGTTTTACGAAGGAAAAGCTGACCGCCAATACGCGCCTCAAGGTCTTTCAATTGGTGAGAAAGCGCTGACTGCGTCAGATGAAGAGAGGTTGCAGTAGCTGTCAATGAGCCGCTGTCTCTCAAGGTGGTCAATGTTCGAAGGTGTTTAAGCTCTATCATGAGTATTCCTCATATTCCCTAAGCCAATTCAATATTTCTTAATAATCACCCTACGGGGTTTTTTATCATTTGTAAACGTCTAGATGTCCAGATGGATTTAAGAACCTCATCTTTGGTTTATTGAAGATGAATATTTTTAATAAACAAGATGAAAATTTGGACGTTGTTCATCGAACCGATTAGGTGGATAGTTTAGCCATCTAGACGCCTTTTGTGAAAGTAAAAAACACGATAGGCAATCTGAACAGATACTAACAATTATTGAATAAGGAACAGGTTCATGACTACAACGACACATATTCTTGGCTACCCACGTATCGGCGAAAAACGCGAACTCAAATTCACACTAGAGAAGTACTGGCGTGGTGAGATTGGTCAATCTGAGCTCAAGCAACTCGGCAGTGAATTGAGAAATCGTAACTGGAATGTACAAGCCGACGCGAATCTAAGCTTTGCAACTGCGGGTGACTTCGCATGGTATGACCATGTTCTAACAACGACGTTACTTCTAGGTCATGTGCCAAAACGTCATGTTGGTGGAGCAGAAGATGAAAAAGCCTTCCCAGATCTGGATACCTTGTTCCGTGCAGGTCGCGGTCAGTCTCAAGTTCAGTCTACTTGCTGCGGTGGTACGCATACGTCGAATGATGGCACTAAAGACAGTGCAGCAGCATCAGATATGACGAAGTGGTTCAACACTAACTATCACTACATTGTTCCTGAGTTCAGTAAAGACGACACCTTTGAAGTGAGCTGGCCACAACTGTTTGATGAAGTGAATGAAGCCATTCAAGCTGGGCATAAGGTTAAGCCAGTCCTTCTTGGCCCATTATCTTACTTATATCTAGGCAAAGAAGTGGAAGAGGGCTTTGACCGTTTAACCTTGCTTCCACGTTTGCTTACCGCTTACCAAGCGATTCTGGCGAAACTTGCCAAGTTGGGTGTTGAGTGGGTGCAAATCGATGAGCCCATTCTATCTCTGGAACTTGAGACTAAGTGGACAGATTCATTCAAATTGGCGTATCAAGTGATTCAAGGCGATGTGAAACTATTGCTTACCACTTACTTTGATTCGGTGACTGATACTTTAGATAAAATTGTAGAACTGCCCGTCAACGGCTTGCACATTGATTTGGCTGCCGCACCGCAGCAACTTGATGAAGTGGTGAATAAGCTACCTGAAGATTGGGTGCTTTCTGCAGGTGCAATTAATGGACGCAATGTTTGGCGAGCTGACCTAGCCGCGCAGCTTGAGTTACTGCAACCAGTGAAAGATAAGTTAGGAGATAAGCTTTGGCTCGCAAGTTCATGTTCATTGCTGCATAGCCCAGTTGACCTTGAGTTAGAAGAGACGCTTAGCGAAGAAGTGAAGAGTTGGTTTGCCTTTGCAAAACAAAAAGTCACTGAGGTGAGCTTATTGGGGGCAGCGTTAGATGGCGACCAAAATGCTATTTTAGCGTGTGGTACTTACAGCCAACCGATTGTTGCACGCAAGAGCGCGACTCATGTGAACAAGCCGCAAGTTCAAGCTCGACTCAATACTATTACTAAAGCATTAGCAGAGCGCAGTGCACCTTACGCAGAACGTGCCGCGCACCAGTCTGAGGTTTTGGGTTTACCGTTATTGCCAACTACAACCATTGGTTCGTTCCCACAGACAGGCGAGATTCGCGTTCAACGTAGAGCCTACCGAACTGGTCAATTGAGTGAAGCTGAATACACAACCGCATTGAAAGGCCATATTGCGGATGCGGTTAAGCGACAAGAAGCTTTAGATTTGGATGTGCTTGTGCACGGTGAAGCGGAACGTAATGACATGGTGGAGTACTTTGCAGAAAACCTAGCAGGCTTTCAAACCACAAAGTTTGGTTGGGTACAAAGCTATGGTTCTCGCTGCGTGAAACCAGCGATTGTGGTCGCGGATATCGAACGTGAGAAACCGATGACGGTGGAATGGTCGACCTACGCTCAATCTCTGACTTCAAAGCAAATGAAAGGCATGCTCACAGGACCTGTCACTATTTTGTGTTGGACATTCCCACGTGAAGACATCTCGCGCAAAGAGATCACCAACCAATTGGCGTTTGCGCTGCGTGATGAAGTGTCGGATTTACAAGACGCTGGAATCAACATTATTCAAATTGATGAGCCTGCTATTCGTGAAGGCTTGCCGCTGAAAAAACGCGACCATGCAGAATATTTAGAATGGGCAGTTGATGCTTTTAAAATTTCAGCAGCGAGTGCCAAGCCAGAGACTCAAATCCATACACACATGTGTTACAGCGAGTTCAACGAGATCATTGATTCAGTGGCTGCGCTAGATGCCGATGTGATTACCATTGAGACTTCTCGTTCGAACATGGAATTGCTCAAAGCGTTTGAAGAGTTCAATTACCCGAATGCGATTGGCCCCGGTGTTTACGATATTCACTCACCAAACATTCCATCAGAAGAGTGGATTGTTGATTTGCTGAAAAAAGCGGCAGAGAAAATTCCGGCAGAACGTTTGTGGGCGAACCCAGATTGTGGCCTTAAGACACGTAACTGGGCAGAGACAGAAGCCGCACTAACTAACTTAGTTTCTGCGACTAAGGCACTGCGTAAAGAGTGGGAATCAGCAGAAGTTTAAGCTTAACAAACGCTAGGGTTTGATTATTCTAAAAAAACAAAGGCCTCGCAAGTGCGAGGCCTTTCTGTTTAATGCTTGTTCGAATATCGAAATCTAGCTGCTGCTCTGGCAAGTATCTTTGCTGATCAGCTTCTCAACCATCAATTGTCCGCGAGTGTTGCGAATCTTGATGTTGTAAGCCAAACCCATGTCGAGGTTTGCTCTGACTTCAGAGTTGGTGCAGTAGCTATTCACACTCATGTCTACAACTTGGTTTAAAGGTTTAGCACCTTTTGCATCTTGGTTGTAGATCATCATAATTTCGATAACCGTGTTTTTTGCTAGCACGCGCATGACCGATAGTGGGCCATACTCAATCGGCAAGCCTGCGGATAAAACGCCAGCTCGGTGCTGCGCCATCATCTCTAGCTGTCTTTGTTCGTCTTGCTCACTTGAAGCACAGCCTGCAAGCAGAGCTAAAGCCAGTGAGCCAATAATCCATTTTTTCACGTTAAAATACTTTCTTGAATGGTTTTACAATCACATTTTGGTAAACGCCAGCATCAATGTACGGGTCAGCGTCTGCCCATGCTTGAGCGTCTTCCAAAGAGTTAAATTCGGCAATTACAGTTGAACCTGTGAAGCCCGCTTCGCCAGGGTTATCTGAGTCAATAGCTGGCATTGGGCCTGCTGTTAACAGTCGGCCTTCATCGTGAAGTGTTTGTAGGCGTTCTAGATGTTGTGGGCGAACACTTAAGCGTTTTTCTAATGAATTTTCGACGTCTTGAGAAAAAATCACGTACCACATATTGAGATATCCTTATTTTACTTCACTAAGTTTGGGGCGTTTAAATTCGCTATCTTGCTAATTTACGCGAACTAATTGGTATTGGAAGGGCTAATGATAAGAAATTGTGAATTGGTGCGAGAGAGTTGTATGGTCTTTAGCAATTTCATTTAGATAAACTAAAGACCATCGATACAAAACGCTGACTAAAAAGTGTTATTTGTTGATTGGGCGAGGTTTACCACTTTCATCAACCGCAACGTAGTTGAATGTCGCGCCACATACCTTGTAGCGGTCGCCGATGCCGTGATCAAGTACAGGTTTAACCCATACTTCTAGGTCTATATTCATCGAGCTACGACCAATCTTAGTGCAGTCACCATAAACACACACAACATCACCCACTGAAACCGGCTGTTTGAACTCGATACTCGATACTGAAACCGTGACTATCTTGCCGTTAGAGATCTCCTTTGCCAGTATGCCGCCAGCAAGGTCAAGCTGAGACATTATCCAACCACCGAAAATCTGGCCTGCTGCATTTGTATCAGAAGGCATCGCTAATGTGCGAAGAAGTAAAGAACCAATCGGGTTCAAAGTTGATTGAATAGTCATTGTCGTACTCTTAATGGTATTGATTGTTTTATATAAAAATAGATGTGTTTACGAGATTCGCGGTGGTCGAATTTTTAACGTCTTCACCGAACACAAATAATCAGTGGCCAATGATCACGAGTATCATTGGCCAATCGCATATTGATAATAATTGTATCAAATAGAGTATGAGGACTCATCCCTAAGGATTATTTCTCGTCGGTATTTTTATCCGTTAACTCTTTCTGCTGGTCTTTTGGTAGATGCTTATAGATATAAACACCAGTGAGCAAGGTGAAGAGCAAGGTCGCGATGAGCAAACCAAACACTTTGAAGTTCACCCAAACATCCAACGGTAGGCTGAAAGCAACGTAAACGTTGAGAATGGCGCATAGGGTAAAGAACATAGTCCAAGCCCAGTTGATCTTGCCCCATACGGCATCAGGCAGTGTGATCTCTTTACCCAACATGCCTTTAATTGCTGATTTGCCCATTAGGTGGCTGACTGTCAGGCCGATAGCGAACA
This sequence comes from Vibrio sp. 14G-20, assembly GCF_026241515.1. Taxonomy (GTDB): domain Bacteria; phylum Pseudomonadota; class Gammaproteobacteria; order Enterobacterales; family Vibrionaceae; genus Vibrio. The sequence continues at coordinate 83,021 of NZ_JAPHPW010000012.1, read as the reverse complement.
GAGCGTAAACGATGGTGACTTTCCATTTAATGAAGTTGTCATCGTGCAAGAAGATGGTCATGCCACCAAATACGGCAACCATTAGAAAGGTGATGATCTGCATTTTTTCTACTTTCTTGTAGATGAAGTACGTCAAAATAATTTGAACTGCAGAGGCAACGATAAAAGCACCGGTCGCGGTATAGATGTCGTACATCTTATAAAGCGCAAAGAAAATAATGAGAGGAATGAAATCAAGAATTTGTTTCATGAGACACTGACTATCCAGTTAGTTGAGTTGCTGACAGTCTAACGAAAACTGTCTCGATGCTAAATAGCCCGAGACAATTGGGTGCCAATTAATTCAATCTAGCCACTCATCGTGTTTAAAGAGTTTAAGCAGATTATCGCATTGACGAGGTTTGGTAGCGCGGTATCAACTGCTTGATGTCTTCTAGATAACCTTCGCTTTTCAAGCTGTCTAAGGTGTTTTCGAGTTCTTGTTCGCTCATGGCAAAGCATGTCGATTTACCAGTTGTTAAGTCGAGATACTCGTGGTACTCACGCTCTGTGAAGTGGCCAATTCTGTCTATTAATAGGGTCTTAATTCCGTGGTGAATCAAGCCGTAATACGTATGTCTTTGTAAGGTCATAGCCTATCCTCCGTAACAAGCTGCATGATGAATAAAATGCAATCTGCTGTATATTGGTTGGGTTGTCTATGACAAAGCAATTCGAATGCCATTTTCTCTATGAGGTCAGATCTTTTAACCTAACGAAATGATTTGATTTGTATTTTCATTGAGCTAAAAGAAGGTTTCGCCTGTTCTCACCCAAACAATACGTTGTGAAAGAGGAATAGTTTTATTTTGAGAATCGATTTCCTACATCAATTTGGGAATCACTCTATTCTCATTCTGACGAGTGAGGGCTGCTTTCTGTTCTAAAGGCTTGTTACGTTGGGATTTTATTGGATTGTTGCTAATTAATTCTTAATCAACGAGCCAATCTACCAGAGTCGATAATGACGCATTTTGGCGATTCTTAGGTTGCAGTAAGAAGTAACCGTTGCCGGAGAACACACTGCCTTCACTCACTTTCACCAATCTACCCAAATCGATATCTTGCTTAGCAAGCGTGATATCGCCTATCGCTATTCCAAACCCTTGAATGGCCGCATTCATGGCCTGATCAAGCGTGGCGAATTGCTGGTTGTTCTTACTCGAAAGATCATGGCTTCCTATGTGCTCTAACCAAAGTCGCCAGTCACTTTGTTCATTGTTGGCGTGTAACCAAGTGTAATGAGCAAGCTTGTGTGGCTTGATGACGGTTGAAGTGCTGTCAATTAGGTGGCTTGGAGCAATACTCTGCGCTTGGCAGATGGGTGCGAGTTGTTCGTTGAACAGGAGTTGGCTAACAATTGAGTGTTGGCTTGGTTTCTTGCCATAGGTAATCACCGCATCGAAGGGATCAAAGCTTGGCTCAAAAACGTGCTTGATGGTCGACGTGAGCTCGACATCAATTTCAGGGTAGGCTTGTTGAAAAGACATCAACTTGGGTAGCAGCCAAGAGGTAATACAGCTGGGGGCGTTGAGTTTGATCTTAGAGGGAGAACTTGCCACTTGATTGAGAGCCGATTGCAGTTGATGAATCGTTCCTTGTATCAGGGGAACCAGTTCTTCCCCTTTCGGCGTTAAAGACAATCCGCGAGCATGGCGATAGAAGAGGTCACAGCCAAGGCTTTCTTCAAACGACAATACCTGACGACTCACTGCACCTTGCGTAACATTGAGCTCATGTGCCGCGCGAGTAAAGTTGAGATGCCTTGCCGTAGACAAAAATGTGAGCAAGGTTTTGGTTGAGGGAAGTGTGCGATTCATATCTTTACCTATGACTTTTTATCATGGCTATTATGTAATTATTTCGATTCATTTATCAATAGTGTTCTGTTTGAATGTAAATAATTACTCATCATTTTTGATTCAATATTTGTATAAGTCACATTTTTTGAATATAAAGGCAATGATGAAGACATTGTGATTTTGTGAAAGGGATAGCTTCTTGACATCTTTTATTGATAACTTAGTGCCTCAGGCTGTAAAAAAATTAATACCTTATCAATCGGCGAGAAGAATTGGTGGTGATGGACGTGTCTGGCTAAACGCCAATGAATTGGAAAGCTCTCTGTTTCAAGGGGAAGTCAGTCATAATCGTTACCCAGACTTTTTACCCCAAGACATTGCCAAGGCTTACCAAGCTTATTGCGGCACTGATGCCGCGACTGTTGCCGTTCGTGGTGCAGATGAAGCGATTGATTTGCTGATCAGAACATTCTGTAAACCTGCGAGCGACAGCATACTTATCTGTTCTCCAACGTATGCGATGTATGAGTTTTGCGCCGATGCTTTGGCGATTAATACTTTGGACTCTCCATTGCAGGAAGACTTCAGCCTGAACGTTGCTGATATCGTGAATAAAGCGGAATTGGTTAATATCGTGTTTCTTTGCTCACCAAACAACCCAACGGGTAACGTGATTCTTAAATCGGACTTGATTCAGGTACTGGAAGGCACGGTTGGAAAATCTCTAGTGGTAGTCGATGAAGCGTATATCGAGTTTGAACCACAAACGTCAGCGGTGAGCCTTATTGAGCGTTATCCGCACTTGGTTGTGATTCGCACTTTGTCGAAGGCGTTTGGATTAGCTGCGGTTCGTTGCGGCTTTATCTTAGCGAGTCAAAATGTGATGCAGTATGTCTCGAAGCTGATTCCACCTTATCCGATGCCAGATTGTTCATCTCAAATCGTGTTAGACGCTTTGTCTGATGAACGAGTCTCAGTGATGCAAGACGCCACGAAAAAGTTGGTCGAACTACGTAACTGGTTTGCTTGTGAGTTAACGCAGTTTGATTTCATCGAATCTGTTTACCCTTCATCGACAAACTTCATTTTGCTGCGTCAAAAACCTGGGCATCAAGTGTTCAGTGTATTGGCGAAGGATGGCATTGTGACAAGGAATCAAAACCACGAACCTGCTTTACGTAACTGTGTTCGAATCAGTATTGGTAGCCAAGAGAGCATGCTAGAAGTGATAACGTCACTGACACGCTACCAAACAGAATTAGAAAAGAATCAACAAGGCAAACAAATTCAACAATCTCAACATAAAGAAACTCAATTTCAACTCGATAAAGATCATATCTAGGATGGCAATGATGAAAAAGATAATACTAGGACTCGCTTGTGCGGCCGCTTTACTTGGTACAACGGTACAGGCGAAAGAAATCCGTTTGGCGTCGGACTTTACGTATCCGCCATTCAACTATAAAAACAGCGACGGTGTGCCTGTCGGGTTTGATATTGAGATAGCTGATGCCTTATGTGAGCAAGCTAAACTCGATTGTACTTGGGTTTCGCAAAGCTGGGACTCACTAATTCCAAGTTTGTTGGCAAGAAAGTCAGATGTGATCATGGCGTCAATGCGTATCACCGAAGAGCGTAAGCGTAAGATTTTGTTTACTGATAAGTACTACCAAACACCAGCCGTATTTGTTGCTGCTAAAAGCGCAGAGTTCAGTGTCGATGAGGCAGGCCTAGTCGGCAAAACCATCGGTGTTCAACAAGGTACGATCCACGATCGCTACGTAACCGACAAGTTTGGCGATGTGGCAAATATTAAGCGTTATACTGGTCAAGATGAAGTGTATCTGGATCTGCAAAACGGTCGTCTAGATCTAACCTTCGGCAACTCAGATCAACTGTCATTGGCTTTCTTAGATAAGAAAGAAGGCGAGGGCTTTGAGTTCAAAGGTAAAGCAGTGACCGACAAAGCCTACATTGGCGAAGGCACGGCACTAGCGTTAAGAAAGCAGGATTCAAAACTGGCGAAACAATTCAATGCCGCGATTGAAGAGATCAGAGCAAACGGCACTTACGACAAGATTGCCGCTAAGTACTTTACGTTTGATATCTATGGCGCTGATTTGTAATTCGTCTCACGCCTAAAACTAGAACACCAGAAACAAAAATCCGAGGGCTGTGAAGCTCTCGGATTTTTGTTACAAATAATTCGCCCTATCAAGTTTCTCTCTATTGCCTTTGTCCATTCTTATCGTCTAAGTCCAGCCTAAAACCTCGCCTTCATTACCTCACAAAACACTGTTCAAGACTCGCGTTTTCGAACGATGAGACCTTCTTGATCGTGCTCCATAATTGAACTTAATATCTTAAAATAACATAAATATATCGGTGCTTTTTTGCTAAGAGGTTGTTCTTAAAGCAGTTAAAAGTAATCGAAATTCCCAATAAATCCAAAGTAGGGCTGATTAATGGTCTAATTAGTCCCAAATATGATTGGTATCACAATCAATTCGGTTCTCAGACCAATAGATAAACCTTAGCTCACAAAATATACACATATTATTGTAATACAAAAATCATAAGGGTAAGAATATTGTAATGAAGCGTTACAGTTATGAGCGATATGCAATTGAACGTTAGATTTCAAGCTCAACTATAACGTGCCATATACAAACTGTACCTCTTACAAAAATGGATTCTGGAGAAGAACATGAAAAAACACCTACTGACGATTACAGCGGCATCAATTCTTATGGCATTTGGCGTTCAAGCAAAAACGTTGACTTTAGGGCATGCAATGTCATTAGAAAGTGCAGCTCACCAAGGGATGGTGATCATGGCTGATAAGGTTAAAGAAAAATCGAATGGTGACCTTACGATTAAGATTTTTCCAAACGGTCAACTAGGCTCTGAACGTGACCAAGCTGAGCAAGTTGTTACCGGTGCGATTGATATGGCTAAAATCAACGGTGGATTAGCAGAATCTTTTGAACCAACTTTTAAAGTTAATGCACTGCCTTTCTTATTCCGTGACGTTCCACATATGAGAACGTTCATGCGAAGTGAAGCGGCACAAGAGATGTTGCTTTCAAGTGAAGGTAAAGGCTTCATTGGTCTTACATTCTATGATTCAGGTACACGTAGCTTCTACGCTAAAAAAGCAATTAACTCACCTGCCGATCTTGCTGGCATGAAAGTTCGAGTCCCTGGTTCTCCAACCATGATGGAAATGGTCAACCTATTAGGTGGTAAAGCAACACCTGTCCCTTTCAATGAGGTTTACACAGCACTTCAGCAAGGTGTCATTGATGGTGCTGAAAATAATATTTCTAGCTTAGTTGAAATGAAGCACAGTGAAGTAGCTAAATTTTATTCTATGGATCAGCACATGATGACACCTGATGTGATCATTATTTCAGAATATAAATGGGGTTCATTAACTGCAGAAGAGCAGAAAATATTAAAAGAAGCAGCAGAGTCTCTTGAAGAGCAGATTAAAATATGGGACGCAACAGATGACATGAACAAAGAGAAAGGAATGAAAGAAGGCGTAACGTTTGTTGAAGTTGATAAAGCCCCTTTCCGCGCTGCTGTTAAACCTATGATTGATGAAGCGAAAAAAGATCCAAAACTAGCTCCATTCATTGAAAAAATTGAAGCTCTTTAATCTGTATTAGTGAAAATATAATTTTGCCTTAGCTTTGCTAAGGCAAAATTTTTTGAGGTATCACACCATGTTAGCAACTTTCAGAAACCTACTTGATAGGTTGATTCTTTTTGTCTCTTCTTTTGCATTAATGTTACTTGTCGTTACTGTCACTTGGCAGGTTTTTAGTCGTTATGTTTTGAATGACCCAAGTAACTGGACTGATGAACTTGCTCGTTATGCGATGGTATGGCTTGGATTACTAGGAGCAAGCTACTTATTCGGTATCAAAGGACACTTAGCAATAACGTTATTGGATGGTTATCTTAAGGGTAAAGCACATATAGCATTACACGTACTTATCAATGTGATCTCTGGTTCATTTGTATTTTTAGCAATGCTTCAAGGTGGCATCGCTTTAATGGGAAGAACCACACAACAACTCTCTCCAGCATTGCAATTACCGATGTCGACGGTTTATTCAATATTGCCGATATCAGCCGTTATTATCCTCATCTATTTGGTCATGAATACGTTTGATCTTTTTTGTGAACCCAACAAAAAGTAAGTTTTAAAAGGACTCTATATTATGGATTTGTCCATTGGTGTTTGGCTGCTAGGCCTATTCTTATTCATGATCGCGATTAGCATGCCCATTGCGATTGCAATTGCCATGTCATCGTTAACGATCATGTATTTCATTTTACCGTTTGAAGTCGCGAGTATTACTGCGGGTCAAAAAATCATTACCGGTATTGATAGTTTCAGTTTATTAGCCATCCCTTTCTTTATCCTTGCTGGGAATATAATGAATGTGGGTGGCATCGCGAGTCGACTTATCAATCTTGCAAAGCTCTTGGTTGGTTGGATCCCAGGCTCACTTTTTCACGTGAACATCTTTGCCAATATGATGTTTGGCGCTGTATCAGGATCAGCTGTTGCCGCTGCAGCAGCAGTGGGTAAAACCTTAGGCCCTGAATTAGAAAAAGATGGTTATGATAAAAACTTGGCAACAGCAGTAAACGTTGCATCCTGCCCGGCAGGCTTACTAATACCACCAAGTAATTCACTGATCGTATTTTCAGTAGTGTCGGGTGGAACATCCGTGGCGGCGCTGTTTATCGCAGGTTATGTCCCAGGTATTTTAATGGGTTTAAGTTGTATGGTCGTAGCCTATTTCATTGCTAAAAAGAAAGGCTACAAAACAAGCGCGAATGACGGCTTCACAACGAAAGATGTGTTGAATATTGTTTGGCAAGCAACACCAAGCTTAGGGCTTATTGTTGTTGTTATTGGCGGTATTATTGGTGGTATTTTCACCGCAACAGAAGGGGCATGTATAGCGGTTCTTTACTCTTTTATACTGTCACTTTGTTACCGAACCCTCAAATGGGCACACTTCCCGATAATTTGTAGAGAAACCGTTCAGGTCACTGGCATTATGCTGTTCTTGATTGGTGCTTCTACTATTATGTCATGGGCAATGGCGTTTACCGGTCTACCAACCATGATCAGCGATTGGATGCTCTCTATTTCAGATAATCCAATTATCATCTTTATTCTGATGAACCTGATTTTACTGATCGTGGGTATGTTTATGGACCTTACGCCAGCCGTATTGATCTTTACCCCTATCTTTATGCCGATTGCTGAGCATTTAGGCATGCATCCAATTCACTTCGCGATGATGATTATCTTCAACTTATGTATTGGTATTGCAACGCCACCCGTTGGCACGGCGCTATTTGTGGGTTGTAGTGTCAGTGGATCTAAGATTGAGAATGTTATAAGAAGTATCATGCCGTTTTGTGCCGTATTGATCGTCACACTGTTGGCTATTACTTTTATTCCTGAAATTAGCTTGGCTCTGCCTCGTGCGTTTGGACTAATCAATTAGCCTAACAAGGGTAAGGTTTACCGATTCAACATTGGTCATCACCTAATAAAAAACCGCCTGTATGAAGGCGGTTTTTTTATCAATCAAAACTGAAGCTTAATATCACGCTTGCTGTTTTTGTAGCTCAGCTTCTTTCGCTTCGTCTTCGATTAGAGAATCAACGATGACTGCACATGCTGCATCACCAGTGATGTTCAGAGCAGTACGGATCATGTCGAAGATACGGTCTAGAGCGAACAACAGAGGTAGACCTTCGATAGGGATACCAGCCGCTAGAAGAACTGCAACCACTAGGAAAGAAGGACCTGGAACACCTGCTTGACCAACTGCGCCTAGCGTAGACGTTACGATGATAGCAACGTATGCACCCATAGACAGGTCGATGTTGAACAGCTGTGCGAAGAAGATAGCAACTAGGCCGTAGTAAATTGCGTTACCAGACATGTTGATCGTCGCACCAAGAGGCAGAACGAATGAAGCCGTAGAGTTACGAACGCCAAGTTCTTTCTCTACCGTTTCCATTGTTACTGGCAGTGTCGCCATTGAAGATGCTGTTGATAGTGCAACCGCTTGAGGCTTCTTCATTGCCACTAGGAACTTCTTCGCAGAAGTCTTAGTGAAGATTTGAATCATCAGTGGGTAAGCAACAAAGCCGAAGATTAGGATCGCAGCGATGTAAACAATGAACAGTTTGAACACAACCATAAGTGCGCCAAAACCGAATGTACCTACTGCTTCCGCCATCAGGCCGAATACGCCAAGTGGTGCAATGATCATAACCTTGTTGATCATCCAAACCATCGCGTCAACAATCGCGTTTACGCCATTGATGATAGGGTCACGTTTCTCTTTCGCTTGTTTAGAAATCGCAATACCGAAGAATAAGCAGAAGACTAGAATTTGCAGAATGTTTGCTTCATTCAGTGATTGGAAAACGTTGGTCGGGATCATGCCCGTGATGGTTGCCCAGAACGTTGGAAGTTCGCCTTTCGCAGCGTATTCAGAAGAGAACATGCCTTCAACGCCAGAAACATCGATACCACGACCTGGTTCGAATATTTCACCCATTACTAGCGCTAGTGCTACAGCAAGTGCAGACGTTAGTGCAAAGTAACCTAGAGTGGTCACGCCCACTTTACCTGCTGATGAGCTGTTGCCTAGACCAGCAGCACCTGAAATTAGGGCAACCGCGACTAGAGGGATAACCAGCATCTTGATCAAATTGATGAAGATAGCACCCAGTGGAGCGAACATAGTTGCGCTGTCACCCATCATCGCACCGACTAGGGTACCGATGATCATTGCAATAACGACTTGAACGCCGATGTTGCTTAGCAAACTCTTTTCTTTTAACACTTCCATAACCTCTGTGCTACTAAATATAAAAATACCAGAACTACTCACCAATGTACGATGTACCATTGGATTAATATTTCGCGAGAAGTTTTACACGTATCCTTTACATTTATCAATATGAGCAGAGATGAAAGAACACCAAAAAGCAGTAATCAAATGTCATTTGATGATTTTTTACACCAAAGCAAACGATTGCTTTTTGATTTGTCATTATTTTTATAAATGGTAGTGATGTTTTGGTGGGGTATTATAGGTGTGCTACAGGTTTGTATGAGGTGTTGTTTTTATCATAAATTTAACAATTGAGAGGGTTTGGACGTGTTCTCGGAGAAAAACTCCCACAGCGCAAATTATCGCACTAGTGGGAGCCTATTTATTATTTTTGCGTAGCCGCTTTCATTGGCGTAACAAACTCAGCAAGAGCTTTAAGCATTGCTTCTGGTTGTTCAACGTTATTTTCAATGATTTTCACAACTGCTGAGCCAGAGATAGCACCAGCAGCGCCAGCTACAATTGCTTCTTTCACTTGTTCAGGAGCCGAGATACCGAAACCAAGCAGTGCTGGTGGCGCATCAAACTTGTTCAAACGATCAAGTAGGGCAGTCACAGGCATGTTTGCTTTGGTTTCTGCACCCGTTACGCCAGCACGAGAAAGTAGGTAAGTGTAACCACCACCTAGCTCAGAAACTGATTGAAGCGTCTCATCACTTGCTGTTGGTGGAGCAATAAAGATTGGGTGAACGCCAAACTTCTTAGCTGCAGCAACAAACTCGCCACTCTCGTTGGTTGGTACATCAGCAATCAATACTGAATCGATACCTGCATTAGCACAACGCTCGTAGAAGTTCTCGATACCACGTGCGTACACCAAGTTTGCGTACATCAGTAGGCCGATTGGTAGCTCTGGGTATTTAGCGCGGATTTGAGCAATTAGGTCAAAACACACATCTGGCGTGACTTTAGAATCTAACGCACGAATGTTTGCACCTTGGATTGTTGGGCCATCAGCCAGAGGATCAGAGAATGGAATACCAAGCTCAAGTGCGTCTGCACCCGCTTCAACCAAAGTTTCCATGATCTTAAGCGATTGCTCAGGGTTAGGATCGCCAACCGTTACGAATGGTACGAATGCGCCCTGATTCTTTTCAGCTAAGCGAGTGAAGAGTGATTGATAGCGATCCATTATAATGCTCCTTTCTCTTTAAGAATGTCGTGTACAGAGAAAATGTCTTTGTCACCACGGCCAGATAAGTTAACGACTAATAGCTGTTCTTTTTCTGGATCGTCGTGAGCCATTTTGATTGCATGAGCCAAAGCATGAGACGACTCTAGCGCTGCGATAATACCTTCGTTACGTGCGATAGCTTGGAAAGCTTCTAGTGCTTCGTCATCGGTCACGTTGTCGTATTCAGCACGGCCAATCGCATTTAGGTGCGCGTGTTGAGGACCAACTGATGGGAAATCTAGACCGGCAGACACAGAGTAAGACTCTTCTACTTGGCCGTTCTCATCTTGCATCAGTGGTGCTTTCATGCCGAAGAAGATACCGGTTTTACCGTGTTTAAGCGGTGCGCCGTGTTGGTCGGTATCAATACCTTTACCCGCTGGCTCTACACCGATTAGGCGTACAGACTCTTCTTCAATGAAATCCGCGAACATACCGATAGCGTTTGAACCACCGCCGACACAAGCGATAACCGCATCAGGAAGGCGACCTTCACGAGCTAGAATCTGGTTCTTCGTTTCTTCACCAATCATGCGTTGGAAATCACGAACAATCGTTGGGAATGGGTGAGGGCCCGCTGCAGTACCCAATAGGTAGTGCGCGTCTTCATAAGTTGCAGACCAGTCACGTAGCGCTTCGTTACAAGCATCTTTTAGCGTTGAAGAGCCAGAATGTACAGGGATAACCTCTGCGCCCATTAGCTTCATACGGAACACGTTCGGGCTTTGACGTTCAACGTCTTTTGCACCCATGTATACACGACACTTAAGACCTAATAGAGCACACGCTAGAGCTGTTGCCACACCGTGTTGGCCTGCGCCAGTTTCAGCGATGATTTCCTGCTTGCCCATACGTTTTGCTAGCAATGCTTGACCAAGAACTTGGTTTGTCTTGTGAGCGCCGCCGTGAAGTAGATCTTCACGCTTTAGGTACAGTTTTGTTTTTGTACCTTTTGTTAGGTTGCGTGCTAGCGTTAGCGCCGTTGGACGACCAGCGTACTCTTGAAGAAGCGTCATGAATTCGCTACGGAACTCAGGATCGGCCTGTGCATCGATAAATGCTTGTTCAAGTTGGTCTAGTGCTGGCACTAGGATCTGCGGTACGTATTGACCACCGTATTCACCAAAGTAGGCATCGAGTTTAGCCATTGTGTTATTCCTTCAATTCTACTGATGTGTATTCACACCAAGTCATTTAATCTTGTTTGAGCTTCGCAAAAGGCAAAGCTCACAAATATGTTTTTAGTTTCTGCTTTCTAACTTCTAGCGCCGAGATGGGACTAGTAATTACGAATCGCAGCAAAAGCACGTTGCAGTTTGTCTGCGTCTTTTTTACCTGGAGCAGATTCAACACCAGAGTTTAGGTCTAATCCTAAGCAGCCCAACTTAGCCGCTTGGTTAGCATTTTCTGGGTTTAGGCCACCCGCCAACATGATTGCGCTTTGGTTGTTGATTAGGCTCCAATCGAACACTTGGCCTGTGCCACCTGTTTGAGAACCCACTTTAGTATCTAGCAGGTGACGAGTCACGTTGCTTTCCAGTAATTCTGGTAGCGAGCTCTCAGCATCGGGAGCAACACCATAAGCTTTCCAAATCTCAACGCTTTCAGGCAGTGACTGTTTTAGTTCATCGACAGACGCTTGAGACTCATCACCGTGCAATTGCACAGCGAACAGGCCTAGCTCAGAAACCGTTTTCGCAACGTCAGTAACGCTATGGTTTTGGAACACACCCACGTAGTTCAAAGGTGCGCCGCTCATGGTTAAACGAGCTGCTTCGATATCCACATGACGCTTAGATGCTTCAACGAAAATCAGACCGCCGAATACTGCACCAGCTTGATAAGCCTTCGCTGCATCGTCAGAGTGAGTTAAACCACACACCTTGTTTTCGCCTAACGTTACTTTGCGAACGGCCAGTTCAAGGTTCTTTTCAGCCATAAGAGAGCTACCGATTAGGAAGCCATCTGCAAATGTTGAAAGGTCACGTACTTGCTGGTGGTTGTAGATACCCGACTCAGAAATGACAATCGCTTCTGGAGCCAGTTCGCGAATCAGTGGAGCCAACTCTTTAGTACGGTTCAAATCAGTCGAAAGGTCACGTAGGTTACGGTTATTAATACCGATCACTTTTGCTTTTAAAGCGACAGCGCGGTGAAGCTCTTCTTCGTTGCTGACTTCGGTAAGTACACCCATGTTTAGCGAGTGAGCGACTTCAGCAAGTGCTTTGTACTCTTCATCATCCAATACCGATAGCATTAGCAAGATTGCGTCAGCTGAGTAGTGACGAGCTAGGTAAACTTGGTAAGTATCAACCATGAAGTCTTTACAAAGAATAGGTTGCTTAGCAATGCTGCGAACCTTTGGCAAAAATTCAAAGTCACCTTGGAAGTATTTCTCGTCTGTCAGTACTGAAATGGCGTTGGCGTGGTTGTTGTACACCGATGCAATGTAGTCCAAATCAAACTCGTCACGGATCAAACCTTTTGACGGAGATGCCTTTTTACATTCAGTGATGAAAACCGTTTGTTCGCCGCTCAGTGCATCATAAAAGCTGCGGTCTGTTGCGGTTAACGCCGCTTTAAACTCATCTAATGGTTGAGTCTGCTTACGCGCTGCAACCCATTGGTATTTATCACGAACGATTTTTGCTAATACTTCCGCCATTTCCGCTTCTTTGACTGAAACGTGGGTCGACAGTTTATCGGTAGTCTGTGTCATGTTCTTTGTCTCAATTCGTCGTTCGTTAGGCGTGAGCAGCAAGCTTTTGCACAAGCTCGTAAGCTTTACCTGAGTTCATCGCGTCAATTGCTTGCTGTGCGTTGGCTTTTAGATCTTCATGACCAAATAGACGCATCAGTAGAGCAACGTTGACTGCCACTGCGCCAACTTGAGCATCAGTGCCTTTACCCGTCAGGATATCGGTTGTGATGGCTTTGTTTTCTTCTGGCTCGCCGCCCTTGATTGCTTCAAGAGGGTGAGTGTTCAAACCAAAGTCAGCCGGAGTTACGGTGTACTCGTGAATTGCGCCATCTTTGATTTCAGCAACGATGGTTTCGCCGTGAATCGCTACTTCATCAAGGCCGCTACCGTGAACAACCGCCGCGCGCTTCATACCCATTTGCAGCATGGTTTCCGCGATAGGGCGTACAAGTTCTTTGCTGTAAACACCCATTAGCTCGATGTTAGGGCGAGCAGGGTTAATCAGTGGGCCAAGGATGTTGAAGATAGTACGTGTTTTCATGGTTTGGCGAACAGGCATCGCGTGACGCACGCCACCGTGATATTGCGGAGCAAATAGGAACGCTACGCCAAGCTCATCGACAGCCGCACGCGTGTCTTCCGCGGTCATCGCTAGGTTGATGCCAAACGAATCCAGTAGGTCAGAAGAGCCTGATTTGCTTGATACACTGCGGTTACCGTGTTTAGCGACTTTTAAACCACAAGCGGCTGCAACGAATGCAGATGTCGTTGAGATATTAATGGTGTTATGACCGTCGCCACCTGTACCTACGATGTCTGCAAAATCATAATCAGGGCGTGGGAACGGGTTTGCATTCGAAAGCAGTGCTTTCGCCGCGCCAGCGATTTCGTCTGGTGTCTCGCCTTTGATTTTTAGTGCAGTCAGTGCAGAGGCCATCAGAATTGGGTCTAGTTCGCCCTTGATGATGACATCAAATAATTGTTGGCTTTCTTCTTGAGTAAGAGACTGCTGTTCGTAAAGTTTATTAATCTGTTCCATGATTTCGTCCTAGTTAGTCTTTTTATCAAGAGTGGCTTTCTTCTCAAGGCAGAGAGGTTTCTCAAGAGCCCATTCGATAGCGTTCGCAAGAAGCGTTGCACCGTAGGTCGTCATAATTGATTCAGGGTGGAATTGGAATCCACACACCTTGTCTTGTTCTTGAACCACAGACATCACCAAATCATCGACTTCAGCTGTCACCGTTAGGCTATCAGAGACATGCGTTGCTACTAAAGAGTGGTAGCGAGCGATAGCCAGTGGCGAAGGTAAGCCTTGGTAAGTCGCATGGTTTTGGTGTTCCATCATCGACACCTTACCATGAATGATTTCGCCAGCGCCTGCAACGGTGCCGCCATAGGCTTCAACAATCGCTTGGTGGCCTAAGCAAATACCAATCATTGGCACTTTGCCTTTTAGCAGCTGAATCAACTCAGGCATACAGCCCGCGTCTGCTGGAGCGCCAGGACCTGGTGAAAGTAGGGCAACAGGGTTGTCTAATTCGTTGATCGCCGCTTCAACGACCTTTGCAGGAATGTTGTTACGGTAAATTTTTACGCTGTGACCTAATGAACGAAACTGGTCTACAAGGTTGTATGTGAACGAGTCGAAGTTATCGATGAATACAATATCAGCCATGATTACGACTCCTTCTTATTTGATGTGCTTTTACTTGGTGCCGTATTTTTAGTGTGGGCAGCTTGAATCGCAGAGATGACCGCTTGTGCCTTGCCACGAGTTTCATCCGCTTCGGCTTGTGGATCTGAGTCGAATACTACACCAGCACCCGCTTGTACTTGTGCTACGCCATCTTCAACGTAAGCAGAGCGAATTACGATACAAGTATCTAACGTGCCTTCACCTGTTAGGTAACCCACTGCACCACCGTAGCTACCACGACGTGTTTTTTCTACGTCACGGATAAGCTGCATTGCGCGGATTTTTGGTGCGCCCGTTAGCGTACCCATATTCATACAAGCTTGGTAAGCGTGTAGGGCATCTAAGTCTTCACGGAGCTGACCAACAACACGAGAAACCAAGTGCATTACATGGCTGTAGCGATCAACTTTTAGTAAGTCTGCTACGTGGCGAGTGCCGGCTTCTGCAATACGTGCCACATCGTTACGTGCTAGGTCGACTAGCATCATGTGCTCAGCGTTTTCTTTCTTGTCGGTGCGCAGTTCAAGCTCGATACGGCTGTCTAGGTCGAAATCAATTTGACCATCAGGACGCTTACCGCGACGACGAGTCCCCGCAATTGGGTAAATCTCAATTTGGTTGGTTTCGGTTTCGTATTTCAGCGCACTTTCTGGAGAAGCGCCGAACAGAGTAAACAGCTCATCTTGCATGTAGAACATGTAAGGGCTTGGGTTGCTTTGCTTAAGCTCTTTGTAAGCTGCCAGTGGAGCAGGGCAAGGCAGCGTAAAGCGGCGTGAAGGTACTACTTGGAATACATCGCCTTTTACTACGTACTCTTTTAGGTCACGAACCGTTTGGCAGAAGTCTTCATCTGAAACGCTTGGTACAGCGTCAACGTTGTCTAGTGGCGTAACTTCTGTAATGGCTTTCAATGACTGGCATTGTGTTTGAATGTCGGCTAAGCGCTCAGTGAGCTGTGCTTTGATGCTTTCGTCTTGAGCGAACAAGCTTGCGTGTAGCAGGCCTTCGTTCTCTTGGTGATCGAAACGTAACAGGGTTTCAGCCACATAGAATACAAAGTCAGGGCAGTTGTTGGTCGCTTCTGCATCGCCTAACGGCTCAAAGTTTGCCACGATGTCATAAGCAAATAAGCCAGCCATGAACAATGCGTGCTTATTATCAGTGTCTTGCTCAAAGCTGTGTTGAACCAAACGTAATGCATCGAAAGAAGAAGCTTCTCTTAAGCGCGAGTCTTCGTCTAACTCGTTGCTCGGCTCAACAAAAGTCAGCGTCAGTAAATTATCTGTAAGGTCAGATTTGATCTCAGCTTTAACGTTTTGAGTGAGATGTTCGATAAGCGCTTGACCATTTTGAGTCAATGCTTGAAAGGTTACTTCATGCCCGCGACATACGATGCGAACAGCAGAGTCGATAAGGAGTAGGCTTGTCAGGTTCTGTTTAGATTCAATCTCAGCAGATTCCAACAACAGACTGTCTGTTTTGTTTTCACACAAAGTATGAAAAACGCTGGTTGGATCTTGCGAGTAAGGAACTGAAGAATTGATGACCTCAATGGTTCCCAGCTTTTTGATTTCAATGGCCTTGTTCACAAGACCTCCTTTATGATTCTTTAAATTTCCTGCCGTACATAGTCGCATAAAGATACCTTTCACCCAATCTAGAATATGGTCAATTCGTTGATTTGTTAGTCAGTTGAATGTGAGATGTTCGACAAATTAAAAAGCCCGCTATTAAAGCGGGCTTAGTGATAACTTTTTTATAAACAAACTGTTTAACTAGAAGTACACGTTGGCCCACCAAGAACTTGTCCAAGTGCGCCACCAATTAAGCTCTGAACTTGCTTCTACTGAAGAAAGTTCTAAAACTTTATCTTTATGGTTTTGGTTAAATTCTTGTAACATAGTGAACCTATCAAATGTGATACTTCGTATTTGTGTACTAGTTAACTAGTTTTCTGCTTGCGGGTCAAGTGTGTTGACACAAATATAACGATAAAAATTGAAAACAATGAAAAAGAATATATGAGAATTGATCTACACAGTCATACAACAGCCTCAGATGGCCGACTTACTCCACCTGAGCTAATTGACCGAGCGCTTGGCTTTAACATCGAAGCGCTAGCGATTACAGATCATGACACGACTGATGGGCTTGCTGAAGCACGCAACTATATTGCTGACAACAACCTTCCTATTCAGCTGATCAACGGCATTGAGATTTCTACTGTTTGGCAAAACAAAGATATCCATATTGTTGGGTTAAACGTTGATCCTGAGTCACCAGAGCTTAAAGCGCTCATTGAGCAACAGAAGCAACACCGTATTGGACGTGCAGAGATGATTGCTCAACGTCTTGAGAAAGCGACTCGTGAAGGGGTGTTAGAAGAAGTTAAATTGATTGCGGGTGATGCGCCTATTACTCGCGCTCACTTTGCTAAGTGGTTAGTCGACAACGGCTACGCAAAAACCATGCAACAGGTGTTTAAAAAGTTTCTTACTCGCAATAACCCAGGTTATGTGCCGCCAACGTGGTGTTCAATGAGTGATGCTGTCACGGCCATTCATGCGGCTGGTGGACAAGCCGTACTTGCTCACCCTGGGCGATATGGCCTTACAGCAAAGTGGGTTAAGCGCCTGCTCGCTGCATTTGTTGAAGCGAAAGGGGATGCGATGGAAGTCGCTCAACCTCAGCAAGCGCAACAAGAAAGACGCACGCTCGCGGATTATGCTATACAATACAAACTATTAGCCTCCCAAGGCAGTGATTTCCATTACCCATCTCCGTGGATGGAACTTGGACGTAATCTCTGGCTACCTTCTGGGGTCGAAGAAGTATGGAAAGATTGGGAGTTTCAAACGGTTTCACCATCTGAATAGTCTTTAGGTGAACCAGCTCCTTCTGATGATAGAGTCGAGAGATTCGATAACGAGGATCAACAATGAGCCAGTTTTTTTATGTACACCCAGATAACCCACAAGCACGCTTAATTACTCAAGCGGTTGCGATTATTCGCAATGGCGGCGTTGTGGTTTATCCAACAGATTCCGGTTATGCGCTGGCCTGTCAGCTTGAAAACAAACAAGCGCTTGAACGCATTTGTAAAATTCGTCGCATCGATGACAAGCACAACTTCACGTTGTTATGCCGTGATCTTTCTGAATTATCACTGTATGCACGCGTCGATAACGTGGCTTTCCGTCTACTGAAAGCACACACGCCAGGTGCTTACACGTTTATCTTTAAAGCAACCAAAGAAGTGCCAAAGCGTTTGATGAACGCCAAGCGTAAAACCATTGGTATTCGTGTCCCAGACAACAAGATTGCACTCGACCTGTTGGAAGCGATGGGCGAACCATTGATGTCGACGTCTCTGATTCTGCCGGGTAACGAGACTACGGAGTCGGATCCAGAAGAAATTCGTGACAGCCTAGAGCATGCGGTTGATGTTATTTTGAATGGTGGTTACTTAGGTGAACAACCGACGACGGTTATTGACTTTAGTGACGATGATGCCGTGGTTCTACGTCGTGGTGCCGGCGATCCTGCGCCGTTTGAATAATCGCTTTACTGATTAACAGTCTGTAACGATACAGCAAACCTGCCACAGTAAATAACAAGTGCTTTTTGGCAGGTTATTTGCGATAATACGCGACCGCGATTTGGTCGCGAAAAATTCATTCGACGTCTGTGAAGACGACAATTAGGTAGAAAAGAGTAAATGAGCGAAAAATTACAGAAGGTTTTAGCGCGAGCTGGTCACGGTTCTCGTCGTGAACTAGAAGGTTTAATCAAATCTGGTCGTGTAAGTGTTAACGGTCAAGTTGCGAAACTGGGCGAGCGTCTTGAAGACGAGAACTCAGTGATCCGTATCGATGGCCATACTGTTTCAGGCAAGGCTTCTGAAGAAGTGGTTTGTCGTGTACTTGCTTACTACAAACCTGAAGGTGAGCTTTGTACTCGTCACGATCCTGAAGGCCGCCGTACTGTTTTCGATCGTCTACCTAAGATCCGTGGTTCTCGTTGGATTTCAGTTGGTCGTCTTGACGCAAACACATCAGGCCTTTTGCTTTTCACTACTGATGGTGAGCTTGCAAACCGTCTAATGCACCCAAGCCGTCAGGTTGAGCGTGAGTACCTAGTACGTGTATTCGGTGAAGTGACTGAACAGAAAGTTAAAAACGTGACTCGTGGCGTACAACTAGAAGACGGCATGGCTCGTTTTGAAGATGTGGTTTACGCTGGTGGTGAAGGTATGAACCATACCTTCTACGTTGCGATTAACGAAGGTCGTAACCGTGAGGTTCGTCGTCTTTGGGAATCTCAAGAAACAACAGTCAGCCGCCTGAAACGTGTACGTTACGGTGATATCTACCTTGATAAGAAACTGCCTCGTGGCGGTTGGAAAGAGCTAGATCTTCAAGAAGTTAACTACCTACGTGAGCTTGTTGAGCTTAAGCCTGAGAAAGAGACACTGTTGGATCTTGATCCTTCAAATACTTCTCGTAAGCGTGAGCGTTCTCGTAGCCAGAAAATTCGTCGTGCTGTTAAGCGTCACGAAGAGCGTGCAAATGCTCCTAAAGGCCGTAGCAACCAGACTAAGCGTAAGAAGCCTGCAACTCGCGGTACTACAACACCTGATTCAGGTCGTAGCGCTCCAGCTGCAAACAAAGGCAACCCTCAGGCTAACAAAAGTAAGCCTAAACTGAACAACGGTCGTCCGGCTAAACCAGCTAAGCCAAGAACACGTCAGTAATTACGCCGGTAATTGCTTCTGTTCTCAAGCTTAAAGCTTCATTAGCTGAAAGCACTGAATACTAAAAAACCTGCTCATTGAGCAGGTTTTTTTACAACTGAAGAAATTGAAGATGCGGGATACGAGTAACCGAGTATCGAAAACATACTGCCATAAACGCAGTAAGCGAGCTTTTCGCATCTCGTATCTCGTTCCTTTTACTTATGATTCGAAAAGTTATCGCCCTTCGCCAGTCGGTCGTAAAGCACAACATTCACTGATGCCGCTAGATTCATACAGCCGTTGGTCGGAACGTAAATCGTCTCACGACAGAAATCTGTGATCTCTTTCTTTAGCGTGCCATCTTCAGGGCCAAAAATGTAAAACGCGCGTGGTGGGTGCTTGTAATCAGGTAGAGGCTTAGCACCTTCAATCAGGTCAACAGCTACAGGCACGCAGCCTACTGGAATAATGTCTTTCAACTCTTCAACACCAATTAAGGGTAGGGCTAGGTGCTTTTCTTTGGTGTCGGTATGGAATTTTCGCGCATGGTCGTAGCGTGTGCCAGTGTAAAACACAGAGTTGGCGCCGTAGCAGCCAGCAGCTCGCATCACAGAGCCTACGTTTTCAGGCGTCTTTGGGTTAACTAGGCCAATGCAGGCATAGCCTTTTGATTGTGTGTCTGTTTTTGCTTTGGTCATAATCAGTGAATCTAAAGTTGATGATGAAAGTGAGTAATCATGATGAAAAATTGCGTGATAAAAATAGCCGAGCAATCGGCTCGGCTAACTTTTAACTCGCTTACATGAATACTTGTTTACTCATGCAGATGAGCGTCAACAGCGGTATTAGTCGCGTTTCCACAGCATGTGACAGAACTTATGTTCTGGGTCACGGCTGATTAACATGCGAGCAAATACGTCGTCTAGAACGTCATCAGCTTCATTCACAAGACCAATGCGCACTTCAGCGTAGATTTCTTTGTCGACTTCAAAGCCAACATGTTCAACCCAATCATCGCCAGTTTCAACAAGTTCTGCAGCGCCACGATCTTCAAACTGAGCTGTGAATAGAATCACGTCTGCAGGTTCAAGATTATCAGGTGCCATCTCAAGAAAGATGTCGTATGCAGTATCAATTGCATCGTCGTAAGACATTAGGTCGTTAGCTTCGGTCATAATAAGTATCTTAGCTTGCGCGGTTCATGTATTTACGTTCAGTCGTGTTCACTACTACTTTATCGCCAGTTGCGATGTACTCAGGAACTTGAACAGTAAGGCCGGTAGACAAACGAGCTGGTTTAGTACGAGCAGAAGCAGAAGCACCTTTGATTGAAGGGTCTGTTTCTTCGATAACAAGCTCAACCGAAGAAGGCAGTTCAAGAGTTGCCGCTGTGCCATCGATAAGAATTGCGTACACGCCTTGAGTTTCTTCGTTGATGAACAGCAGTTCGTCTTCGATCATTTCACCGTTGAAGATGAATTGTGTGTAATCTTCGTTATCCATAAAGATGTACTCGTTGCCATCAACGTAAGAGAACATCACTGCACGCTTAGTAACATCGATAGTTTCAACGATTTCGTCAGCCTTGTGACGAACTTCTGTCTTAACGCCAGTTGCTACATCGTTACCACGGAAGCGGTAAATCTTTTGGCCGCCACGGCCACCTGGTGTAGTCACTTCGATATCTTTAACGATTACTGTTTTGCTTTCTACTGTGATAGCAAAACCTTTTTTAATTTCACTTGCTCTAGGCATTTTGTGTTTGTCCTTAGTGGGTCTATCCACTGATTATATCTCGGAGATGCTATAAATAGGAATAGCTTGAATCATAAAGTCACCTAGGCGATCATAGAGTTATAGTTAAATCATTATTTTCTTTACCGAAACGACCTATGCAGCTACCTGTTATTGACCCAACACAGCCTTTTCAACCTGAATTTCAACCTGTGGTTAACGATCTGATTACCTCTTTAAAAGGTGGATTAGGAGCTAATCTGCACAGTATTTATATTTATGGCAGTGTGGCACGTAAGCAAGCCGTTGTCGGTCGATCCAATCTAGATGTGGTTGTGGTGACTCATCGACCGTTTCCAGATCAACGAACTACGCTGCTGAATACCATCAAATGGCGCTTCCAAAAGAGCTTCCCTCAGGTCACTCAAGTGGCGATCAAAACCACCTTGGTGAGCGAGATAGTTGATTTCGACAACATCTTTACGTGGGGCTTCATGCTCAAGCATTTGGCTGTGTGTGTGCACGGTGAAGATTTATCTGACTGCTATGGCGATTTCGAAACGAGTTGGGAAATTGCTAAGCATTGGAATATGGACGCGGAAAATTGGTTAGCGGTTTATCGTAATAAAATAGCCCGAGCAACAACGCCAGAGCAGCAAGTGGCCGCGCAAGTAGTGATTGCTAAAAAGCTTCTACGAGCGAGTTACTCTTTGGTGATGTACCGCGATAAATATTGGTTCGATGATCCAATAGAGTGTGGCCAGCAATTTTTGAAGTATCATCCAGATCGAGAAGTCGAAATCCAAAGGTTGGGTATTTTACTTTCTGGTAGACCAATCCCTAAACGTTCGGTGATCGGTATTCTTGATGGTTTTGGTGAGTGGTTGATTAAGCAGTATCAGAAAACTGAGTTCAGAATCGGATAGAGGTTCGTAAGCTATCCATTGATATGAAAAAGCAGAACGAGTTAAGCACTCCTCTGCTTTTTTTGTTTTGATGTTTGGCCCGAGTTTTAATCGATATCTCGAGTCTAATGTCGCCTAGAAAAGAGAATTCAATCTAGAACAGGCCTAGTTGCTGGCCGCTGACTCTTTCAAAATCTAACCCTACGAACGGCAAAATCGCTTCTGCGACCGGTTTAATCTGCTTATCGATGTAATGCTGATAATCGATGCCATTCTTCAAGTACTCCTTGGGCTCAGGGCCACTCAACGTAATCAAATATTCAATACGTCCTTTGTTTTGGTATTGAAGCGGGCGACCAAGCTGGGCATTGATTTCGTCTGCTAATCTTGCGGCGCGAACTTGTGGCGGAATGTTCTTCTGGTACTCATGCAGCTTACGACGCAGACGCTTTTGATAAACCAATAAATCATCGTGTTTACCTGCTGAAGTCTCATCAACAAACTGTCTGACATAGTCGGTCGGGTCTTGATCGTGAAACACCATCTCATACAAGGTTTGTTGGAATTGCTGTGCGAGAGGTGTCCAATCGGTACGAGCACTCTCAAGTCCTTTAAAGATGATCTTCTCTTGATCACCTTGATTGATTAAGCCGGCATAACGTTTCTTTGACCCTGTCTCAGAGCCTCGAATCGTTGGCATTAGAAACTTGCGATAGTGAGTTTCGTATTCCAGTTCAAGTATTGAGGTTAGATTGTGGGTCTCTTTTAAATGATTCGTCCACCAATCGTTGATGTAAGCGACCAGTTCATTCCCTATCTCGTCTGCTTTTTGCTGATCATAACTGCCGTTCAGAGACACGAAGGTTGAATCGGTATCGCCGTAAATCACTTGATAGCCTTTGTCTTCGATCAGAACCTTTGTTTGCTTCATGATCTCATGCCCACGCATGGTGATAGAGGATGCCAAGCGGGTATCGAAGAAACGACAACCAGACGAACCTAACACACCATAGAATGAGTTCATGATGATCTTAATCGCCTGAGAGAAGGCCTTTTCGTTGTTCTTCTTCGCAACATCTCGTGCAGCCCAGAGGTTTTCAATCATTTCAGGCAAGAAGTGTTTAGAGCGATGGAATTGACCACCGCGAAAGCCTTCTACTGCTTGGTCTTTTGCTGGCCCTAGTTCCAACTTCAACCCTTCAATCAGCCCCATAGGGTCAATTAGAAACGAGCGAATGATCGATGGATACAGACTCTTAAAGTCGAGAACTAACACTGAGTCATAAAGGTTGGGAATTGAATCCATTACATAGCCACCGGGGCTCGCGATCCAGTTTTCAGGCTCTAAGTTCGGTGCCACGTAACCTGCTCGGTGTATCTGAGGCATGTATAAATTGGTAAAGGCGGCAACAGAACCACCAACGCGGTCCAGCTCTACACCGGTTAATCGAGAGCGCTCAATCGCGAAGTCGAGTAGGTGAGTGCGTTCGAAGATGCGGTTTACTAGCACACAATCTTGCAGG
This sequence comes from Vibrio sp. 14G-20, assembly GCF_026241515.1. Lineage (GTDB taxonomy): Bacteria > Pseudomonadota > Gammaproteobacteria > Enterobacterales > Vibrionaceae > Vibrio. The sequence goes on along the minus strand of NZ_JAPHPW010000012.1, from coordinate 59,765 downwards.
TTATATTTGGCGAGCGATGGTTTATCGAACTTAAACATTCGGTTGATCTCGTCCATGCGATCGTGAACGTTATGAATGTCTTTACCTTCCCCAAGAAGTTCTTGTGATACCGATTCAAGTGACCAAGAACGGAAGTGGTAGGTCGCTGTCTTGAGCATATCGATACCATCCAAGACAACGCGGCCTGGAATCGTGATAAAGCCTTGCTGATTTTGAGCGGAACTACGGAAAAAGCTCGGTTGGTTGTCTCTGCCGATGTTGAGCTTCACTTCGTTCCATTCTGAACGTTTGTGCAGCAGCCTGAAATCGAAGTCGATAACGTTCCAACCAATGATGATGTCAGGATCAAATTTAGAGAACCAAGCTATCATTGCTTCGAGTAGCGCTTTCTCGTTGGCAACCCATTGGATGTTGGTGTCTGCTTGTTGTGGTTCGCCGACTATGATCACTCGGCTGTCCATAGGGCTGTCTAGGCCAATTGAATAAAGCACGCCTTTTTCCGAACACTCAATATCAAGCGAGACCACTGATAGGTTGGGTAAGTAATCACCTGAACGGCATTTTGCGTTTGAGACTCGACGGTGCTGACTTTTTTGCACAGCAGATCCAGTGAACTCAATACTTCCCTTGATAAAACGTTCCATTAAGAATCGATCGGCGAGTCGAATATCGCTTTCAAAGGTTTGGATTTCTTCGTTGTGAAAGGCTTGCGCTAAACCAAAGCTACTTCTCGACAGTGAGGTGTAACATGCGGCGAGAGGTGTTTGCTCGAAGGTGGCTAATTCTAGAGGCTTAAATTGGCAATCGATCGACTCTTTCACTGCGATTGCCTGACATGCTTCTACATCAGATTGAGCAACAAAAAATACAGGTTTTTCATTTTGAATTGTCAGCAGAGTAGGGCCTTGAGGGGTGCTTAACCACAAGTCGATTTGCGTGCGCCCTGAAAAATCTCTTGCTTGTCTTGTGAGTACAAAGCCTTGCTGAATATCCAATGTAGTAACCTATTGAAATGGGGAATCGAATACTACCATCTAGCGACCCTCTGCGCACAACAGGCAGTAAAAATACTAACTAAATTCTAGTTAGTAGAGGCAAATAACGGGACTCTATAGGCAAATAAGTGAAATTGTCGCGAATGGTTATTCAATGGTATTGAAAATATCTTTATCTTGTGTAATTTTATTGGGTGTTGTTTTAACTGGTTGATTTTTAGAAAAAGCTTGTTGTTTTAGTTAGCTTATTTGTTAATAAGTACTTGCTAAAGTTCGTGTTTCAGCACATATTCAACAGAGCTTTTTTTTAGTAATTAAGTTAAGATGTACTCAATGCTGCGATCCACTGTTCCTTTGTTCAATTGTTTCAAACAGATGAAACGACACAGTGGTTGCAGAGCCAATTAATAGTGTGGAGATACAAGTTTGATAAATGTTTTCCTTGTAGATGATCACGAGCTGGTTCGCACAGGGATACGACGTATTATTGAAGACGTCCGTGGAATGAACGTAGCAGGGGAAGCTGAAAGCGGTGAAGATGCTGCAAAATGGTGTCGTACTAACAATACTGACGTTATTTTGATGGATATGAATATGCCTGGTATTGGTGGCTTAGAAGCAACCAAGAAAATCTTGCGTTTCAACCCTGATGTTAAAATCATCGTTTTAACTGTTCATACGGAAAATCCGTTTCCAACTAAAGTGATGCAAGCTGGAGCTGCTGGTTACCTTACTAAAGGGGCAGGTCCGGATGAAATGGTAAATGCAATTCGAGTGGTTAATAGTGGCCAACGATACATTTCACCAGAAATTGCGCAGCAGATGGCTTTGAGCCAATTCTCGCCTGCGTCTGAAAATCCATTCGCAGACTTATCTGAACGTGAACTTCAAATCATGATGATGATTACCAAAGGTCAGAAAGTGACGGATATTTCAGAACAACTCAATCTAAGTCCTAAAACAGTCAACAGTTACCGCTACCGCTTGTTCAGTAAGCTGGATATCAGTGGCGATGTAGAGCTGACGCATTTAGCGATTAGACATGGAATGTTAGACACTGAGACCCTTTAACACTGAGATCGTATAGTGACCAACTTGTTTGACTCAGTCTCATTCCTCAAGACAGTAACAGAGCAGCCCGGCGTTTATCGAATGTATAACGCCGAGGCTGTCGTTATTTACGTCGGTAAAGCTAAGAACCTCAAAAAACGCCTTTCCAGTTATTTCCGTAAAAAAGTCGACAGTGAAAAAACACGCGCTCTAGTCAGTAATATTGACAAGATCGATGTCACTGTAACGCACACGGAAACAGAAGCGCTCATTCTTGAGCACAACTACATCAAGCAGTACTTGCCTAAATACAACGTACTTTTGCGTGATGATAAGTCGTACCCTTATATTTTTATTAGCGGTCACAAGCATCCTCGTTTGTCGATGCATCGTGGTGCTAAGAAGAAAAAGGGCGAATACTTTGGTCCTTACCCTGATTCCGGCGCTGTGCGTGAGACGCTACACCTAATCCAAAAGATTTTCCCTGCCCGCCAGTGTGAAGATACCGTTTATGCAAATAGAACGCGCCCGTGTTTGATGTATCAGATTGGTCGTTGTGCTGCGCCATGTGTTAGCTCAATCATCTCTGATGAAGAGTACAGTGAACTTATCGACTACGTTCGTCTGTTTCTGCAAGGGAAGGATAAGCTAGTGCTTGAAACACTCATCGAAAAGATGGACAAGGCAAGCCGAGAGCTTCGTTTTGAACAAGCTGCCGCGTTCCGCGACCAAATCCAAGCGATTCGACGTGTGCAAGAACAACAATACGTATCTGACGATTCAATGGAAGATATGGACGTGTTGGGATTTGCTCAAGAGAATGGCGTAGCGTGTATTCATATCTTGATGATTCGCCAAGGCCAGGTTTTAGGCAGTAGAAGTCATTTCCCTAAAATTCCAAACAATACGGTGCGAGAAGAGGTCTTTTCGAGCTTTTTAAGCCAATACTATCTTGCGCATAATGAAGCGAGAACCATCCCAACTCGTTTGATTCTCAATGCCGATTTGATGGAAGATGTCATACCGATTCAAGAAGCCTTGTGTGAAGTGGCGGGTCGTAAGATTCACTTCAATACCAACCCTTCTGGTACTCGAGGTCGTTACCTTAAATTGTCGAATACCAATGCATTGACGGCTATTACCACCAAGATTAATCACAAGATGACGATTAATCAGCGCTTCAAAGAGCTTCAAGAAGTGTTGTCGATGGATGCTATCAAGCGCATGGAATGTTTTGATATCAGTCATACCATGGGTGAAAGCACGATTGCGTCGTGTGTGGTGTTCAATCAAGAAGGCCCGGTTAAACCGGAGTACCGTCGTTACAACATCACAGGCATTACAGGTGGTGATGATTATGCAGCGATGGCTCAGGCGCTTGAGAGACGTTACTCGAAGCAACTCGATGTCGACAAGATCCCAGACATCATCTTTATCGATGGTGGTAAAGGTCAGCTAAACCGCGCTCATGAGATCATTTCTCAATATTGGGGTGATTGGCCGTTTAGACCAAGGATGATGGGTATTGCGAAAGGGGTAACGCGTAAACCGGGTTTAGAAACCTTGGTAACCCTTGAAGGTGAAGAATTTAACTTACCAAGTGATGCGCCAGCGTTGCACCTTATCCAGCACATTCGCGATGAAAGCCATAATCATGCGATTGCAGGGCACAGAGCGAAACGTGGTAAAACGCGAAGAACCAGCGCTTTGGAAGGAATCGAAGGGGTGGGACCGAAACGTCGTCAATCTTTGTTGAAATATATGGGTGGCTTACAAGAACTTAAGCGCGCAACTGTCGAAGAAATAGCCAAAGTACCGGGCATTAGTCATTCTTTGGCAGAAAACATTTATCAAGCATTGAAACAATAGTAAAAATCCCGCACCATTAAAGCGCAATTAATAAGAGCCCAATAATATGCGTTTGAATATACCTAACATTTTGTCCTTACTGAGACTATTTTTGATCCCAGTATTCGTTGTCGTTTTCTATCTACCTTATCAATGGGCTCCTTTCGCTGCTGCGATGGTGTTTTGGGTAGCAGGTTTCACTGATTGGCTAGATGGCATGCTAGCTCGTAAGTTAGGGCAAACCTCTCGCTTTGGTGCCTTCATTGACCCTGTGGCTGACAAAGTGTTGGTCGCTACGGCTCTCATCCTGATTACTGAGCATTACCACTCGATTTGGATAACTATCCCAGCGGTGACCATGATTGCTCGTGAGATCATCATCTCAGCGCTTCGTGAGTGGATGGCTGAAATCGGCAAACGCGCAAGTGTTGCGGTATCTTGGGTTGGTAAAGTAAAAACGGTTTCTCAGATGTTCGCTCTTTGGGTACTTATCTGGAGATACGACGATTGGATGGTATGGGTCGGATACATTGCGCTCTATGTCGCAACCGTACTTACTTACTGGTCAATGGCACAATACTTGATGGCCGCCAAAGACGATTTGTTAGACGAAAAACATCATTGATGAAGAAGCAGGCTGAGGCTCGCTTTTTTGATCTTTAACCTAAGGTTAAGTTATCAATACTGGATATCTAATGTGATATAGATCTCCTTTGAATAACCCGCTCACAGTGTGTTTTGAACATAAAGTCAGCTATTTGGCTTGTTTCGTATGAAATCTATTCAAACGAATTAAAAATACAAAAATATTATTGACTCAATCGTCTGAATCCGTAGAATGCATCCCGTACCCAAGAGGATGGCAATGAGCGATTCGAATGGAGTTACTAAGGCGCCTTGGCAGAGTGGCTATGCAGCGGATTGCAAATCCGTGGACCTCGGTTCGACTCCGGGAGGCGCCTCCATTCTCTCTTTCTTCTAGAAAGAACATGAATGAAAATGCGATACTAGCTCAGTTGGTAGAGCGCAACCTTGCCAAGGTTGAGGTCATCGGTTCGAACCCGATGTATCGCTCCAAAATTTGTAATGTTGATTGGCGTCAGCATTAAGATGGTGTTTTACTTTTCAGTAATCGGCATCGCAATAAAGAATTGCGTGCCCTGGTGGTGGAATTGGTAGACACAAGGGATTTAAAATCCCTCGGCGTTCGCGCTGTGCCGGTTCAAGTCCGGCCCGGGGCACCATCTATTAAAGTCTACGTCTTAACGGATGTAGCAAATGCGATACTAGCTCAGTTGGTAGAGCGCAACCTTGCCAAGGTTGAGGTCATCGGTTCGAACCCGATGTATCGCTCCAAATTAAGAAGCCCGAACAGAAATGTTCGGGCTTTTTGGTTTCTGGTGTTTAGCTTTTACGTATAAGAACTCTTCTTGTTCGAGCTCGAGCTCAAAATTCATATCTATTTCTATCGCTACCTCAAAATTTCGCAATCAAGTTTGTTTAGACAAGTTAGTTCTTAAAAGCGAGATTCCCTATGAACTCGTTCCTCGTGCTAGGGAATGACGCCAAGACCTCAAAGCCTCTCTAGCAACGTTTGTAACTCCACGTCGTCATCTCGGGCGTGAGGGACGAGCGAACCGGGGATCTCTTTCCTAAACGATAGTGTTGACGATATTTACAGCAATTTCTTAGCCATCGCTGCTATTTATCAAGCTATTATTAAAAACTATTGATCGTTCATTTCACTTTATGTTACTTTCCCGCGCAATCTCGGAATGAACAATGTTCAAAAAGAGCAACGATTGCTTCTGGGGGATACGCGTAGTGACCATTCTTGCTGATTGGGACATTACGTAGGGTAGGTATTGGCTAGTTCTTTAGCCGATAGACGGGATACTTATGGCGCAGTTCGCCATGTTAATGGGAAACCCAACATTGAACACACTAATTACAACATTGCTAATCAGCTCTGCATTTCCAAAGGGACCTGCTCCTCATAGCTGCCCGATCCTGCAAAAATGTCCAATTCTTCAAAACAGTAGCATTACTGAACCTTGAGCTCACGCTAACAATTTATCGCTGTCTTAAGACGGCTTAATTTCGTATTCGTCATTTGACTTATGCGAGCGTACAGCTATATCTCATTTCTAGATAATACGCGTGCTTCACTATGAACTCTCTCCAAATGTAACGAGAGTTGGTGGGTAATTGCGTCTGATGGAGGTGAGTATGAACATATTCAAGGGGACTTTTATGACTACCGCCTTTGAAGTCGATATCAATACTATCGCAAATTCATTTTCAACTATGGTTCCTATCTTAGAGGGGACGTACGACCTAACACCTGACGCTATTTTGCTAGAGCAAGAACAGCATGAGTCGGATGTTCGCTCTTACCCAAGACGCCTGCCTATTGCTATTAAACGAGCATGTGGCGCTTTAGTTGAAGATACTCGTGGCCAACTCTTTCTCGATTGCTTAGCCGGTGCAGGTACACTTTCTCTGGGTTACAACCACCCTGAGATTAACCAAGCACTCAAAGACCAGCTCGATTCTGGCTTGCCATACCAAACTCTTGATATCACGACTCAAGCAAAAGAGACGTTTATCAAGCGAGTTAAAGCTTTTCTTCCTCTAGACTTTTCAAATAACTCGGTTCTTCAATTCTGTGGCCCATCCGGTGCTGATGCTGTGGAAGCGGCGATCAAGCTCGCTAAGCAAACCACAGGTCGCAACACCATGTTTGCTTTCCGCGGTGCCTACCATGGCATGACCAACGGCACCATGGGCATGATGGGCAACCTCGGTACTAAAGAGCGTCGTAGCGGCTTGATGTCTGACGTACATTTCATGCCTTTCCCATACAACCTCCGCTGCCCGTTTGGCATTGGTGGTGAATCGGGTGCCAACGCGAGCATTCGTTACATCGAGCGTATGTTGAATGACGACGAATCCGGCATAATGAAACCAGCGGCGATGATCGTTGAGCCTGTACAAGGTGAGGGCGGTGTGATTCCTGCTCCAGCATCTTGGTTACAAGGTTTACGTCGCATCTGTGATGAGCATGGCATCCTACTGATTTTTGATGAAATTCAGTGTGGTGTGGGTAAAACGGGTCATCGATTTGCGTTTGAAGAATCAGGCGTTAACCCTGATATCTTGTGCTTGTCTAAAGCGATTGGTGGCGGACTGCCTATGTCGCTGCTTGTATTCGATAAGAGCATCGATACATGGAAAGCGGGTGAGCACACCGGTACATTCCGTGGTAACCAATTAGCAATGGTGTCTGGCGCTAAGGCGTTGGAAATCATTGAGCGAGATGGTTTGGTTGAGCACGCGAACATCGCAGGCCAATACCTACGTCATGGGCTTGAGAAAATTCAATCACGCGTTAGCTGTATTGCTGAAGTTCGTGGTAAAGGCCTGATGCTCGGCGCTGAGATCAAGCAACCAAATGGTGAGCTTAACAAGTTTGGCGAACCACAATCAGACGGCGAACTAACCCTAGCGATTCAACGAGCGGCGTTAGAACGCGGCTTGATGGTCGAAAAGGGCGGCCGTGATGGTTCGGTTATTCGCTTCCTTCCACCAATGATTATCTCTTTTGAGCAGATCGACTTTGCATTGCGCGTCATGGAAGAAGCGATCATCGCAGCGGGTGGTGGTTTGAAACAAGACCAAACACAAAGCGAAGAATCAAACCAAGAATGGAACAAGCATTTCATCCAGACAGGTTTAGGCGGTAGCGACGAATTTGCTAGCGTGATGAACCAAACCACTCAAGCGATGAAAGCGGTTTTTGAACAGGTTGAAACCCCTTATTCGGGTTTAGACCCAAAAGTGCTAGAAGCTGCCATCAATGCTGTCGACCTCGATAACAACCAGCACGCTTTGGTTGATGTTGTCGATAGCACGGCTGACTTAGTAGCTGCAAACTCCATCTTCGTGCAACACCCTGACTGTATTGCACACCTCCACACTCCTCCTCTTATGGCTTCGGTAGCTGCGGAATCGATTATCGCGGCGTTGAATCAATCAATGGATTCATGGGACCAAGCATCTGCTGCGACTTATGTTGAACAACGAGTGGTTGATTGGATGTGTGACAAATACCAACTTGGTGAACAAGCTGACGGTGTTTTCACAAGCGGTGGCACGCAAAGTAACCTAATGGGCTTATTGCTTGCGAGAGACTGGGTTGCAGATAAGCACAATGGCCACTCAATCCAAAAGCTTGGCTTACCAGAATATGCAAGCAAGCTTCGTATCTTATGTTCAAAGAAATCTCACTTCACGGTTCAAAAGTCAGCCTCTCTACTAGGGCTAGGTGAAGCGGCTGTGTGTTGTGTTGACACCAATGCAAACGGCACTATCAAGCCGGACTTGCTAGACGCAGAAGTGAAAGCACTTAAAGCTCAAGGGTTGATTCCTTTTGCTGTTGTCGGTACCGCGGGTACAACCGATCACGGTGCTATCGATGACCTAGAAGCGATTGCAGACATCGCAAGCCAACAAGAACTTTGGTTCCATGTCGACAGTGCTTACGGTGGCGCGCTTATCTTAAGTAGCCATAAAGCTCGCCTGAAAGGCATCGAAAAAGCGGATTCTGTCAGCGTTGATTTCCACAAGTTGTTCTTCCAAACAATCAGCTGTGGTGCAGTGCTTCTGAAAGACAAAGCGAACTTTAAGTACCTACTGCATCACGCAGATTACTTGAATCGTGAGCACGATGAGCTGCCAAATCTAGTCGATAAGTCTATTGCGACGACTAAACGCTTCGATGCATTGAAAGTCTTCATGACGATGCAAAGCGTTGGACCAAAGCAGCTAGGTGATATGTACGATCATCTTTTAGAGCAGACGCTTCAAGTTGCCGATCTGATTCAGAAGCATGACGATTTTGAGCTGCTTGCTGAGCCGTCTCTTTCGACTGTGCTGTTCCGTTCGGCGCCTAGTAATGGGCAATCAGCAAACGGTGTTCTTGATTTAGACAAACTGAATCAGACGTTAAGACTGGAGGCGCTGACTCGTGGCGTTGCCGTGCTTGGCGAAACGGTCGTTGATGGTAAAAGTGCGCTGAAATTCACTATCTTGAATCCGTGCTTAACGACATCAGATTTCAAATCTCTAATTAACAAAATTCAAACTTTAGCTATTGAGCTAGCAGAACAACAAGGGTAATTAAAACTATGGCTATTCTACAAATTGGTGCAGGCGGCGTCGGTTGGGTTGTTGCACATAAAGCAGCACAAAATAACGAAGTACTGGGTGATATCACGATCGCTTCGCGCACAATCGCGAAGTGTGAAAAAATCATCGAATCTATCAAGGGTAAAAACAACCTTAAAGATTCAACTAAGAAACTAGAAGCACGTTCAGTAGACGCTGACGATGTTGATGCGCTTGTTGCTTTGATTAAAGAAGTTAAGCCGGATCTAGTGATCAACGCTGGTCCTCCTTGGGTAAACATGGCGATCATGGAAGCGTGTTACCAATCGAAAGTTTCTTACTTAGATACATCGGTAGCGGTTGATCTATGTTCTGAAGGCCAACAAGTACCACAAGCTTACGATTGGCAGTGGGGTTACCGTGAGAAGTTCGCTGAGGCAGGCATTACAGGTATTCTTGGTGCGGGTTTCGATCCAGGCGTGGTATCAATCTTTGCTGCGTACGCGGTTAAGCACCTATTCGATGAGATTGACTCAATTGACGTAATGGATGTGAATGCTGGTGACCACGGTAAGAAGTTTGCGACAAACTTCGACCCAGAAACCAATATGCTTGAGATCCAAGGCGACTCTTTCTACTGGGAAAATGAAGAGTGGAAACAAGTACCTTGTCACTCTCGTATGCTTGAGTTTGAATTCCCTAACTGTGGCTCTCACAAGGTGTACTCAATGGCACACGATGAAGTGCGTTCAATGAAAGAGTTCATCCCAGCTAAGCGTATCGAATTCTGGATGGGTTTCGGCGATGCATACCTGAACTACTTCAACTGCATGCGTGATATCGGTCTTCTTAGCCCTGATCCACTAACGCTACATGACGGCACTGTGGTTCAGCCTCTACATGTTCTTAAAGCACTATTACCAGATCCAACATCTCTAGCTCCGGGTTACACTGGTTTAACGTGTATCGGTACTTGGGTTCAAGGTAAGAAAGACGGTAAAGAGCGTAGTGTCTTCATCTACAATAACGCAGACCACGAAGTGGCTTACGAAGACGTAGAGCACCAAGCGATCTCTTACACAACAGGTGTTCCAGCAATTACCGCTGCACTTCAGTTCTTCCGTGGTGAATGGGCTGATAAAGGCGTGTTCAACATGGAACAGCTAAACCCAGACCCGTTCCTAGCAACCATGCCGGAAATCGGTCTAGATTGGCATGTTCAAGAACTTGAAGCAGGCCAAGGTCTTCCTGTGATTCAAGAGCTGAAAAAATAAGAACTGATTTCTTGTTTTGATTGCTAATTAAAGGGGACATGGATTGTTCCCTTTTCGATGATGATAGCCTTGAAGCTTTGGTATCATTTATTTTGATTTTGTAACTCACTGCGCTCGGACAGGACAAAATCAAAATAAATCACACCAAAATTGTTAATTTACCTTTCCATCTATAGATGCTGCTTGAGTGTTTACAAAAATGACGTTTAAGAAAGAAGAACTAAAAACCCCATATTTCATGATCAACGAAGACAAGTTGATTGCGAATCTAGAGAAAGCCAAGCAACTGAAAGAGATTTCAGGTGTGAAATTGGTATTGGCACTGAAGTGTTTTTCGACATGGGGTGTGTTTGACATCATCAAACCTTACCTCGATGGCACGACAAGCTCTGGCCCATACGAAGTGAAACTTGGCCACGAAACCTTTGGTGGTGAGACGCACGCTTACAGTGTCGGTTACAGCGAAGATGACGTGAGAGAAGTTGCTGATATCTGCGACAAGATGATCTTCAACTCTCAAAGCCAACTTGCCGCTTACCGTCATATTGTTGAAGGTAAAGCTTCACTGGGTTTACGTTTAAATCCGGGCGTGAGCTACGCAGGACAAGACTTGGCGAATCCAGCACGTCAATTTTCGCGTTTGGGCGTACAAGCTGACCATATCAAGCCAGAGATCTTCGATGAGATTAATGGTGTGATGTTCCACATGAACTGTGAGAACAAAGATGTCGATGCGTTTATCGGTTTGCTTGATTCAATCTCAGAGCAGTTTGGCGATCACCTAGATAAGTTGGATTGGGTGAGCATGGGCGGAGGTGTGTTCTTCACATGGCCAGGCTATGACATCGAGAAACTGGGTCTTGCGCTAAAAGCTTTCTCTGAAAAGCACTGCGTGCAGATGTACCTTGAGCCGGGCGAAGCCATCATCACTAAAACGACAGACTTAGTTGTGACAGTGGTTGATATTGTTGAGAACGTGAAGAAAACGGCAATTGTGGATTCAGCAACTGAAGCCCACCGTCTTGATACGCTTATCTACAATGAACCAGCATCGGTATTAGAAGCCTCTGAAAACGGCAGTCATGATTACGTGATTGGTTCGTGTTCGTGTCTGGCGGGCGATCAGTTCTGTGAAACAAGCTTTGATGAGCCGTTGAAGATAGGTCAAAAACTTCACCTGTTGGATAGTGCAGGTTACACCATGGTGAAACTGAACTGGTTCAATGGCTTAAAAATGCCATCTATCTATTGCGAGCGCAGCAATGGCGAAATTCAAAAGCTGAATGAATTTGGCTATGAAGACTTCAAGCGTTCATTGTCACAATGGTCAGTTCAATAACTGAGTCATCGCTTCAGAACAATAAAAAGAGCAGCCAATGAGCTGCTCTTTTTTGTTTTTAGATAACGGTTATAACTGTTATCTAAAAACAACAGTAAGGATAGAAGTTAAGTGTTATCCGTTAGTTCTCAATCATCACTCGAGTATCTTCACTGAGCGTTTCTAGCTCGTTGACGACATCATCAATCAAAACTTCGATTGGTAGTTTCACGGCGATCTTAGAGGTGAATAAACTTGAGCTAACACCACCGCCGCCAGCAATGAAGACACGGTGGCAATCCATATCAAGAATGCTGATCCCTTGTCTGTCCAATACATGTGTTACTTCGTTTACGATACCCGCTCGGTCGTTAGAGTCGAGTCTCAAGTGGTGGATCGTGTCTTGAGCATTGTGCGTATGATCTGAGTCGACAAACTGCACGATGAGATCTGGATTGGCGCTGAAAGCTTCTTTGACAATCGATTCGTTGATGGCTGGAAGTTGAACCTTAAGTACGCCTGCGACTTGGTCTTCAATAAAATTCACTTTACTGATGAGCCATTTGCCGTCGTTTTCGTGAGTAACCGCAGCAAGTTGTTTGATTGTTGCTGGTGATGCTTTTCCGATAAAGTTTACGATAAATGTACTGTTCATATCAGCCCCCAAAGTTTCAATGATTCGTTGCTAATTAAATGTTTGATATCACGCGATAAAGTTCTTTAATTTCAGTGTAGAAGTTTACATCGAACAATGTTTGACCTATGTCAATTTTTGAAACTAAGCTGTGATGTAAAAAAAGAGAATGAAGAGTAGGGCACAAAAAAAGCGGCTAGAGAGCCGCTTTTTAGAAGAGTTGTCGCTTTTATTAGGAATGCAGTAACTTGAAATTCATAGACTGAAAGACGATTTAGAACGTTACTTTAAAGTTCATACCAACAAATTGAGAATCGTATCGTGCGCCAGCATCGTAGGCGAATCGAGCTGCGTCTTGGTTATCCCACCAAGGGTTAGTATTCAGATTCACTTCTGCGTCACCGCCCCAAGCATCACTTACCCAGTAGTGGATATGGCCAACAGGGTTAAGGAAGAATAGCGACACATCACCCATGGTTTGAGATCCCATCACTTCACCGCCTGAGGCAATGATGTCTTGCTCTGCTTCTAGCATCATTTCACCGACAACCGCACCGAAGAAAGGTGTGATGAAGAGATCTTGCCAGGAAGGTACTTCCGCGAACGCTTCTACGCCGTATTCCCAGAAGAACGTCGACATAGTCCAAGAGTATAAGAATGACTCAAACTCGTCGTAACCTGCGTGTCGAGCTGCGGTGTAGTAAACACCACCGAAATATGGGTGCATTACGTAGTTTAGGAAGTGTTCGTCACGGTCCCATACTGGGCCTTCAGAAACGTTATCTTTCCACTTTTTACCTAATGAGCTGATATCACGTTGGTCATCATCCCACTTAGTAATACTTTCAGGGAGCAGAGTCATTAGACCCACTGTCGCGACACTTAAGCCTAGAATGGTGTAGGTTTGACCCATTAGGTAATCCCAATCTTTCTCCTGGCTCACCAACATGTGTTTTGGTTGTTGGATTGAGAAGTCGTACTCATCACTCGATTCGCTCAGTGCGTAATTGGTACTAGGCTTGTAGGTGTACAAGTTGTCATTAAAACAGTAATCTTGAGCACATTCATCCGAGTAAGAAAGGTTGATTGGCTGGTCGAAGTCGTATTGGCTTGCAACCGAGTTAACTGACATTAGCATTGAAAATGCAGCAGTAACCTTTGCTAGTAACGGTGATTTGGCCACAAGGGTCTCCATGAGAAAGTTTGGAATTGATCAGGGTCACAATTATCTATTAAATGCCTGATTTAGGGAACTAATAATTTATAGCTTTTCCTAAGAAAACCTTAGGTTTAACATTATTAATATTAGTGAAAAGGCGAATTGCTCCAAATTCAACCATAGACCAGTTTGTAAATAATGCAGTGTCTTTTTATGACAACAAGGGATAGAAATATGACGAAAATCGCAATGTTAAGCACAGGTGAAGAAGTTCTTCATGGAGACATTGTAGATACAAACGCAGCTTGGATGTCTGCTGAGTTTTATCAGCATGGTTTTGCGCTTGCTAAGCGCTCAACTGTGGGTGATCAAATGAATGCTCTTGTTGAAGAACTGCTGATGCTTAGCTTTAACTATGATGTGGTTATCGTTAATGGTGGTTTAGGCCCGACAACCGATGATATGAGTGCTGCAGCCGCTGCAGCTGCTTCCGAGCAGAAACTCGTCATGTTCCCTGAATGGCTTGCTCGTATGGAAGAGATGTTCTCTGGACGTGGCATGCCGATGCCTGACAGCAACCTTAAACAAGCTTTGTTACCTGCGAGCTCAGAGATCGTCGATAACCCTGTGGGGACAGCTTGTGGCTTCAAACTGAAAATCAACGATGCAACGTTCTATTTCACTCCGGGTGTACCGAGTGAATTCAAACGCATGGTGACGTTTGAGATTCTTCCTGACTTGTCGCGTACCTACCCTCAAGTGGTTGCCTCTGAATGCAGTCGACTGTTTACGTTTGGTTTGTCTGAGTCCGGTATCTCTGATGTTTTGGACCAATTAAAGCTGCCAGAAGGTTATGAACTTGGTTACCGCTCTTATCTGCCGTTTATTGAGGTCAAACTGTTTGGTCCTAAGGCAGACCTAGAAACTCGCGTTAAGCTTCTGCAAATGGTTTACAAGCTGCTAGAGAGTAATGTCGTGAGTGTCGACGAGCCGATGATTGACCATATTGGACACATCATGGCGGAAAAAAAGAAGACGTTATCTGTGTCTGAAGTGTCGACCAAAGGTTCACTGTCAGCGTGGCTGCAATTGAATGAGCAGATAGAAGATTGCTTCGGACACTCATGGGTGATGGCTGAGCCAAAAGAGAGCGAACTTGAAAAAAGCGATCCATTAGCGGCAACCTTTGCTCTGGCTGGAGCAACAAGAGAGAAGTGCGGAACTGAATTGGCTTTGGTGACTGGTAAGCTGGAAGGCAACACATTCAGCGTTGCATTATCGACTGAAGCTGGCGAGTGGGGTCAGGTACTTGAGTTTTACCGTCAGTACTCGCGTGAAGACCAACGCAATGTGATTAAAACCGTCGCCGCTGATATGCTGAGAAGGTATTTAGACAACAAACCGATGTTTGGCACTTACTCTTCGGTTAAGCGATTGAAAGACATGTTTATTCCAGCAGCTATCATCAAGTAAGCAGCTCTTTTAGTTAACCAGGTCCTCTTGAACCAACGTTAATTCAGAACAAATAAAAAGGCCCAACATCTAAATAGGTGTTGGGCCTTTTGTTTATCTAGCCTTCTAGATAACCAAACAAGCAGCGATGTTTACACGCAACTCATGTCTGTAAGAACTCCGATTACAAACCGCTTGTCATATGTAGGCTGTAGAACAAACCACGGCCGATTAACTCTGAAGCCAAGAACAATACTAGTGCTAAGCCAAGGTTAACTGGGTTCACTTTTGCTTTGTTCAGCATAGGTAGAATCCAAATCAACAAGCTTGCCATTAGCAGTGCCACTTGAAGAATCACATAGTTACCTAAACCATCGACTAACTCAGACGCTTTTGCCGCTGAAGTTTGGATGTCACCGATTAGGTTCAGTTTTCCTACTGTCACAAGCAAGCTGATAGCAACAGCGATAACAGCCAGCATGGTGATGTTACGGTCAACCGTAAAGCGGCTGTCGTTTGCGAATACAATCACGAACTGAGATAACAGTAAGCCACCCACAACCATCGTCATGATGAAGCTCAGTGGTGTGTAGATGTTGTCCCAAGTAGGTACTGTGTTGATCATGTATACATTGATCATCGCGTACATGAAGATAATCCCCAACACCATCGCGCCAACCATCAGTGCTTTCTGGATAGCTACGTCACCTTTCTTAAGCACAGACAATAGCCATTGCAGGCCACCGACAGCGAAGAATGCCGCACCGAAGAACACTTCGTTAGACAACCAAGCCGAACCTAGCTGATTAAAAGCGTTAAACGCGCGCAGTGGAGAGCCAAGGTGCGTTGTCGAGAACATGAAGCCAAGACCCATTAATGCCCATAGGATGAACATTGGAACCTTGTAGCTGTTCAGCTTCTCTTCGCTATGACCCAGCACCAGTGCACGCGCGCCAATCAGTAAGTAACCACCAACCGCAGTTTGCGCCAGCACCGTAAAGAAGATTAAAGACCACTCATGAAAAATCATCTTACACCTCCTTCGGGTTTGCTAAGTGACCACTGGTATCGCCAGTTGGTTTCGCGTTTTTGTTCAGCTTAATCACGATGTTTGGTAGCGTTTCTGTTGAAGATGGCAATGGCGCCACATCTGCACCAGAGCCGTACTTCTCGCGAAGTGTATTGATTTCACCAAACTCCAATGCACGAAGGGGGCAAGACTCAACACAGATAGGCTGTTTGCCTTCAGAAACACGTTGGTAACAACCATCGCATTTCGTCATGTGCCCTTTCTTCGCATTGTATTGTGGTGCGCCGTAAGGACACGCATTGCTACAGTGCTGACAACCAATACATACGCTCTCATCAACCACAACCAAACCGTCTTCATCACGTTTGTGCATCGCGCCCGAAGGACACACTTTCACACACGCTGGGTTAGTACAGTGGTTACAAGCGATAGATAGGTAGTAAGAAAAGACATCTTTCTGAACCCAGGTATCGCCATCTTGAGTGAAGCCACCACCTGCATATTCGTATACGCGACGGTAGTTCGTTTTGATGTCTAGATCGTTATAATCTTTACAAGCAAGCTGACAGGTTTTACAACCCGTGCATTTACTTGAATCGATGTAAAAGCCGTATTGTTTCATTCCAACCTACCTTATGCTTTCTTTAGCGCTTTGATTTGAACTAGGTTTGTATGCTGAGGGTTACCCTTAGCAAGTGGGCTCGGGCGCTGAGTGGTCAGCACGTTGATAGAGCCTGCATGGTCGATCTTCTGACCATCCGGTGCGTACCATGCACCTTCGCCTAGTGCGACAACTCGAGGAAGAATCCTTGGTGTCACTTTCGCTGGAATGTGTACTTCGCCACGGTCGTTGAAAATACTCACCATGTCGCCGCTTTCAATACCACGTTCTTTTGCATCGATTGGGTTGATCCACAACTCTTGTGGTGCGGCTGCTTTGATTTCTGCAACGTTGCCGTAAGTTGAGTGAGTACGAGCCTTGTAGTGGAAACCAGTTAGCTGAAGTGGGTACTTCTCTGCTAGTGGGTCGTTGTGACCTTCAAAAGAGTCCGCGTAAATCGGAAGTGGGTGAATCACTTCGTCTTCTTTCAGCTTCCAAGTCTTCGCGATATCAGCCAGTTGCTCTGAGTAGATCTCGATTTTTCCACTTGGTGTGGTCAGTGGGTTCGCTTCTGGATCTTTGCGGAAATCTTCATAAGCGATGTAGTGGTGGTCGTAGCTACGTTTATAGATACCCAGCTCTTTCATCTCTTCGAAGGTAGGCAGTGTTGGATCGTTCTTACGAGTTTCAGCGTAAAGGTGCTCAATCCATTGCTCTTGAGTACGGCCTTCTGTGAACTCTTTTTCTACGCCCATGCGCTTCGCAAGCTGAGTACACATTTCGTAGATAGATTTCGCTTCGAACTGAGGCTCAATCGCTTTCTGCGCGTAGATGAAGTAAGGCATGTTCGATGCTTTACCATCCATACACCAGTCGTCTTGCTCTGATGTTGTTAAGTCTGGCAGGATGATATCGGCGTATTTCGCTGAAGAAGTCATATGGTTATCAACCACGACAATCATTTCACATGCACTTTCATCTTGAAGAATCGCGTGCGTCTTGTTGATGTCTGAGTGTTGGTTGATGATGCAGTTACCTGCGTAGTTCCAGATCATCTTGATTGGGTTCTTAAGGCGCTCTGCACCGCGAACACCATCAGTGATGTCGGTCATTTCATGGTGACGGTAAATCGCGTCTGTCCACATGAACATTGAAATAGACGTTTCAACTGGGTTTGGCACAGTAGGGAAGCGCACAAACGGAATGTTGATGTCGCTTTCACGAGCACCTGTTGAACCACCTGATACACCCACAGAACCAGTGAGTAGCGACAGCATCGCGATTGCACGACAAGCTAGTTCACCGTTCGCTGTACGTTGTAGGCCCCAACCTTGGTGAATAGCACATGGTTTTGCTGTGCCCATTTCACGGCCAAGCTTAACGATAGTATCAACTGGAATGCCTGTGATCTTAGAAGCCCACTCTGGTGTCTTCTCTACGCCATCTTCACCTAAACCTAGGATGTAAGATTTGTAGTCGCTGTTTTTAGGCGCTGATGCAGGCAGAGTTTTCTCGTCGTAACCGACACAGTATTTGTCTAGGAACGGTTGGTCGACAAGGTCTTCCGTGATCATCACGTGTGCAAGACCTGCTACCAATGCCGCATCTGTAGAAGGGCGAATTGGGATCCATTGATCTTCACGACCACCGGCAGTATCGGTGTAGCGAGGGTCGATGATGATCGTTCTTGCGTTCGATTTGTTTTTGCTTTCTACATAGTGGTGGATCAGACCGCCGCCAGACATACGTGTCTCGGCAGGGTTGTTACCAAATTGGATGTTAAGCTTGGTATTCTCTAAATCAGAGAAAGAGTTGTTGTTTGCCCAACCGCCGTAGGTGTAGCTCAAGCCTTTCGCGATTTGCGCTGTTGAGTAGTCACCGTAATGGTTTAGGTAACCACCACTTAGGTTCATTAGACGAGCAATCAGCGTTTGAGCTGGTGGCCAAGATTTAGTAACCGTACCGCCAAGCGTACCTGTACCGTAGTTTAGGTAAATAGTGTCGTTACCGTAGTCTTTGATAAGGCGTTGCATGGTGCCAGCGACTTCATCGTAAGCCTCTTCCCAGCTAATACGCTTAAACTTACCTTCACCACGTTTACCCACACGTTTCATTGGGTATTTTAGGCGATCTGGGTTGTAAACACGGCGGCGCATAGAGCGGCCACGTAGACACGCACGAACTTGGTGATGACCGTATTCGTCAGTACCTGTGTTGTCTGTTTCTACGTATTTGATTTCACCGTTTTGTACATGCATACGCAGTGGGCAGCGAGAGCCACAGTTTACTGTACATGCACTCCATACGATTTTCTCATCCACATTCTCAGCAACTGCAGCCGCTACTGGTTTGGATTTGAAAGGTAAAGCGATACCGCCCGCAAGTGCGGCTGCACTACCTACTGCAGAAGAAGCTTTCATGAAGCCTCTTCGAGTAAGATTCATTACCCCAGATTCTTTCTTATTCGTCATTCTAAGATGCCTTTTGCTATTGATGGCTAGCACTTTATAGGTAGTTTGTTATTTATGTTTTTATTTCGGATTGTTGATTGATTGGCATCAAATAAGAGAGAGATTTAAATCTTATGAATCGAATGTATAAAATAGATCAAAGAATGAAATGAGTTAATTAATATAATTATCTTTAAGCCTATGACGGTATAAATAATAATGATTATCGATACGCATAAATTATTGGGTTCGCTATTTTATCAAGCGACAAGTAAAGAACAGTTAATCACCATTGTTGAAGCTTTGGTTGAGAGCGAAGTGCTCTCTGAAGAATGCTTGCAGGCATTAAGAAGCGAAGACGAAGATGCACTCTCAGCTGAGTTCAGCCGCCTGTTTGAAGGCGTTGGAGACATGCCAGCTCCGCCTTGGGGTTCTGTGTACCTAGATAAAGACCGCGTTGTGTTCGGCGCTTCTACCGTAGAGTATCGTCAGTTTTTAGAATTGAATCAGATTGAATTAGACACGGGGTTAAGAGAGCCGGAAGATCAATTTGGTTTAATGTTATTCGCTCATGCGTATTTGTTAGAAAATAACAATATAAATTCAGCGGGTGAATTGCTTGAGGGTCACTTATTAACTTGGTCTTCTGTTTATTTAGAAAAACTAAATAAAGCATCAGAGTTATCTTTTTATAAAAAGCTATCGGTTGATGTAATAGATTGGTTTAAGTACTTAACATCTGAATATAATTTAAACGTTACTACTAAAAAGTTATATATCGACTAATGTCTGAACAAATAAATTCAAATAGACGCGGTTTCTTAACTCGACTTTCTAAACCGGTTAAAGCAGCCGCGAATTATGAAGAGAAATCACAGCGCTTACATGCTAGACCACCTAGGGCTGTCGATGAGGTGCTGTTTGAGCGTCTTTGCGACAGTTGTGGACTGTGTGAGCAAGCGTGTCCGAATAGCGTTATTGAGACGCTAGAGGGTAGTGCGCTGCTGAATTTGGATTACAACAGTTGTTCTATGTGTAACAAATGCACTGAAGTGTGCCAAACTGGCGCACTTCATCCAACGGTCACACCTTATATCGACCTCAAGCCTAGCTTTGCCGATAGCTGTAATAATTACATGCAAATGGATTGTTCAGCATGCCAAGCTGCGTGTTCTGCCGGTGCGATACGCATCGAAGTGGGAGAGTTGCCTACAGTGGACAAAGATAAGTGTAACGGCTGTGGAGAGTGCCGAAGCGCTTGTTATATTGGCTCTGTGACTCTTAACCTGACTCAGCAATAAACGTTTGGCTTTGTATGACACAAACAAACAGGAAGACTTTGGCTGAGTGATGTACGAGTCGTTTTAAATACCTAAAGACATAAATAGAAAAGGGTCCGCATTCCTAAAGGAAGCGGACCCTTTTTATTTCTTATTGACGATATTCGAACAAGGTGACTTAAAGCCAGTTGGCTTATGCGCGTTTTTGCTTGTTTCTATGAATAACGTTACTCAGCGATAGCTCAGTCTTTGCTTTACAGATACAAGGTAATATTTCATTACCTTGCGTGTAAGCCATAGCAAAACCAACGTACTCAACTTCACCTGAATCCAATGTGCAACGACAAGCGCCACAATGCCCATCTCGGCAGTTGTATTCTGGTTCTAAGCCCGCCTGTTCCATTGTTTCCAATAGAGTATTCGAAGGGTTAGATTCAATCGAAGTTAGCTTGTTGATTTTGATTGTTGGCATTACAGTTCAAATCCTTCAAAGTCGTCAGCTTTTACTTCGTTGTCGATCTGACCAACTAGGTAAGAACTGATTTCAGCTTCTTGTGGAGCAACTTGTACGTTATCTGAAGATAACCATGCGTTGATCCATGGGATTGGGTTCGACGTTGCTTCTGGGTAAGCAGTACCTAAACCAACCGCTTGCATACGGATGTTAGTGATGTACTCAACGTATTGGCAAAGAATGTCTTTGTTCAGACCAATCATAGAGCCATCTTTGAATAGGTATTCTGCCCACTCTTTTTCTTGCTCTGCTGCTTCTTTGAATAGGTCGAAACATTCTTGCTTACACTCTTCAGCGATCTGCATGAATTCGAAGTCATCTTGGCCGTTACGCAGCAAATTGATCATGTGCTGTGTACCAGTAAGGTGAAGTGCTTCATCACGAGCGATTAGCTTGATGATCTTCGCGTTACCTTCCATTAGCTCACGTTCAGCGAATGCGAATGAACATGCAAAACTCACGTAGAAACGAATCGCTTCTAGTGCGTTTACAGACATTAGACATACGTAAAGCTTCTTCTTCAGGTCGTGAAGTGAAATCTTAACGTCTTCGCCGTTGATGTTGTGGTTACCTTCGCCGTAGCGGTGGTAGTCAGCCGTCAGCTTGATTAGGTCGTCGTAGTAAAACGCGATGTCTTTCGCACGTTTCAAGATTTCTTCGTTTTCAACGATATCGTCAAATACTACGCCTGGATCATTCACGATGTTACGGATGATGTGCGTATATGAACGAGAGTGAATCGTTTCAGAGAATGACCAAGTCTCAATCCAAGTTTCAACTTCTGGCAGTGATACCAAAGGAAGTAGGGCAACGTTAGGGCTGCGGCCTTGGATTGAATCTAGAAGTGTTTGGTACTTCAGGTTAGAGATGAAGATGTGCTTTTCATGCTCTGGAAGCTTGTTGTAATCGATACGGTCGCTAGACACGTCTACTTCTTCTGGACGCCAGAAGAAAGAAAGCTGCTTTTCGATCAACTTTTCGAAGATTTCGAATTTCTGTTGGTCGTAACGTGCAACGTTTACCGACTGACCCAAGAACATTGGTTCTTTTAGTTGGTCATTTTTTTGTTGAGAAAAAGTACTGTAAGCCATAAATGCCTCAAATCCTTTAAAGACCCGCAATAAAACGGACCCTGTTAATGCTTTAAACCCAGAGAAGATAACTTCTCTGGGGTCTTAATGTTTATTGCGGTTTAGATCTTACAACCGCCGCCTTCACAATCTTCTTCCGGCACTTGAACTGCATCGCCTTGGTCGTCTTTAGCACCATCACGAGTGTTATGGTAGTAAAGCGTCTTAACACCGTACTTGTACGCTGTTAGCAAGTCTTTAAGCAGCTGCTTCATTGGTACCTTACCGCTGTCGTAAACACTTGGATCATAGTTAGTGTTTGCAGAGATAGCTTGGTCAACGAATTTTTGCATGATACCCACTAAGTGCAGGTAACCGTCGTTAGTACCAATGTTCCAAAGTAGCTCGTAGTTGTCTTTAAGATTTAGGAAATCTGGAACAACTTGCTTCAGGATGCCGTCTTTCGATGCTTTTACTGATACGTAACCACGTGGTGGCTCGATACCGTTAGTCGCGTTCGAGATTTGAGACGAAGTCTCAGAAGGCATAAGCGCAGTTAGCGTAGAGTTACGCAGACCGTGCTCCATGATCTCTTCACGTAGCGTGTCCCAATCATAATGCAGTGGCTCTTCACATACTAAGTCGATATCTTTCTTGTAAGTATCGATTGGCAGTAGGCCTTTTGCGTAGTTGGTCTCATGGAAAGATGGGCAGCGGCCTTGTTCTTTAGCAAGTTCAACAGACGCTTTTAGCAAGTGGTATTGAATTGCTTCAAAAGTACGATGAGTCAGGCTATTTGCGCTGCCATCAGAGTACTTAACACCATTCTTCGCTAGGTAGTATGCGTAGTTGATTACACCCACACCTAAAGTACGACGATTCATTGTCGACTTATATGCAGCTGGAAGCGGGTAGTCTTGGTAATCAAGCAGTGCATCAAGTGCACGAACAACCAGTTCAGAAAGCTCTGCTAGGTCATCTAGTTCATTGATTGCGCCAAGGTTAAATGCTGAAAGCGTACATAGTGCAATTTCGCCTTCGTCATCTTCTACATTAGAAAGCGGCTTAGTTGGTAGCGCGATTTCTAGACATAGGTTCGATTGACGAACAGGAGCCACTTCAGAATCAAACGGGCTGTGTGTATTACAGTGGTCAACGTTCTGAATGTAGATACGACCAGTAGAAGCACGCTCTTGCATTAGCAGAGAGAATAGCTCAACAGCTTTTACTGTTTCACGCTTCACTGATGGATCGTTTTCGTACTTAACGTACAGTTCTTCAAAACGGTCTTGGTTTTCGAAGAATGCGTCGTATAGGCCAGGTACGTCTGAAGGTGAGAACAGGCTGATGTTGCCACCTTGAACAAGACGAGAGTACATAAGCTTGTTCAGCTGTACACCGTAGTCCATATGACGAACACGGTTCTCTTCAACGCCGCGGTTGTTTTTCAGTACTAATAGAGACTGAACCTCACCGTGCCATAGTGGGTAGAACACTGTGGCTGCGCCACCACGAACACCACCTTGAGAACAACATTTTACTGCTGTTTGGAAGTATTTGTAGAAAGGGATACAGCCAGTGTGGAACGCTTCACCATTACGGATTTCAGAACCAAGCGCACGGATACGACCTGCGTTGATACCAATACCAGCACGTTGAGATACGTAACGAACAATTGAGCTTGCTGTTGCGTTAATTGAATCAAGGCTGTCACCACACTCAATCAGTACACAAGAACTGAATTGACGAGTAGGCGTACGTACACCAGACATGATCGGTGTAGGCAGAGAAATCTTAAACGTAGACGATGCATCGTAAAAACGTTTGATGTAGTCAAGACGAGTCGATTTCGGGTATTTAGCGAATAGACACGCAGCAACTAAAATGTAAAGGAACTGAGCACTCTCGTAGATTTCTTTTGTCACACGGTTTTGCACGAAGTATTTACCTTCGAGTTGCTTAACCGCCGCGTAAGAGAAGTCTAAGTCACGTTTGTGGTCGATGTACTCGTCAAGCTCTTCGAATTCAGCTTTCGTGTAGTCTTCCATAAGGTGACTATCGTATTTACCCATATCAACTAGTTTTGCAACGTGGTCATACAGTGCAGGCGGCTCGTATTCGCCGTACGCTTTTTTACGTAGGTGGAATACAGACAGACGTGCTGCTAGATATTGGTAATCAGGAGTCTCTTCAGAGATTAAATCCGCTGCTGACTTGATGATAGTTTCATGAATGTCAGTAGTGGTGATGCCATCGTAAAACTGAATGTGAGCTTTCAATTCTACTTGTGATACAGAAACATTGTGCAAGCCTTCAGCTGCCCATGTGATCACGCGATGGATCTTCTCTAGATCGATCGTTTCTTTGCGCCCGTTACGCTTGGTAACAGTAAGTTGTTGGTTCATTCTGCTTAATTTCCCTAACAAAACTGAACAAGGCCGTGTTTTTGTGTATTTCTGTGCAATTTTTGTAAATTACGTTTCGGCTTTGTGATCTTGGTCTACCCATATATTGTAGTTCAAACACAACATATAGGGGTCATTTGTTTGTTGGGTTACAAGATAGTGCTACAACTGATATTTTTCAAGGTAAAGAAATTGGGTTGCTTGTGGATAAGTGGTGGATTGAAAAAAAACTGTAAGTGACCACTAACTGATGAGGTTAGATGTGACTTGATTGTATAAAAGTCGGCTTTTAATGATGCTTTATTTTTGCACGCCCATAAAAAAAAATATCTTGATCTTTAGGCAAAATGGGCGATGGATTTTAGGCGATTAAATTTAAATCTAGGTGGTCAAAATGGAAGCTAGCGCACGAAATTTAGACTGAAAAAAGTCGCAAACTTATGTTAATTGCAACCTTTTTCATTAGTCTTTTTTAGAAAAAATTTTACGGTAGGATAGCTGATATTTTTTAAGAGAAATTTTGCGTATGCACGATATAATTGACTTCAACACTGCGACCTAATCGGTAAGTGTCTGTCAGTGGATTATAGTGCAGTCCGGTGATGCCGAGTTCTTGTAGAGGCGTATTATCAATCATCTTGATAAGTTCAGCAGGGCGAATGAACTTGTCATGCTCGTGAGTGCCTTCAGGCACAATCTTAAGAAGCTTCTCTGCACCAACAATCGCAAACAAGTAAGATTTAAAATTGCGGTTCAACGTAGAGAAGAAAACGTGGCCACCCGGTTTGACCAATTTTGAGCATGCGGTGATCACTGATTGTGGATCAGGCACGTGCTCTAGCATTTCCATGCAAGTCACCACGTCGTAAGTTTGTGGATTCTCTTCTGCGTGGTCTTCAATGGTGCTTTGGATGTAATCGAGCTTGGTGCCAGTTTCTAGTGCGTGCAAGCGTGCCACTTCAAGTGGTTCTTTGCCCATGTCTAGCCCTGTCACTACAGCACCTTCAATTGCCATACTTTCCGCTAAAATGCCACCACCGCAACCAACATCGAGCACTTTCTTACCAAACAAACCTTCAGTTTTTTCTAGCACGTAGTTTAGGCGTAGTGGGTTAATTTGATGTAGAGGCTTAAATTCGCCTTCTAGATCCCACCAGCGTGACGCCATGTCTTCAAATTTCTTGATTTCTGCTGGGTCTACATTCTGTGATTTAGTCATAATCGGCATTTCCAAGTTAAATACGGCATCCATGAAATTGCAGGCATTATAACTTGCCTTTTCGCCTTGACCAGAAGATCTACAATTTTGCGAACTTATTGGGTGTAAAGTGACCATGTTTCAGCGAGATATGATGCGGAGGTGCAATTTCTCATCAATTGATTGGCTACAAGGGTCACAAGATGGTAAAAGGAGAGGGAAAGTGATGCCTCCGTAGGTAAATTTGTGTTATATTTTTCGGTCTTATACGTATTCAAAAATACGATCTGACTATAGAGGGAAAATGGCTCTATGAGCGATCTAGCGAAAGAGATCACGCCCGTAAATATTGAAGATGAGCTTAGAGGTTCATACCTAGACTACGCGATGTCCGTCATCGTTGGTCGTGCCCTTCCAGATGTGCGTGATGGCCTAAAACCTGTACACCGCCGCGTTTTGTTCGCGATGAATGTACTGGGTAATGATTGGAACAAACCATATAAAAAGTCTGCTCGTGTAGTAGGTGATGTAATCGGTAAATACCACCCGCATGGTGATAGTGCTGTATACGATACTATTGTTCGTATGGCTCAACCGTTCTCACTGCGTTACATGCTAGTTGATGGCCAAGGTAACTTTGGTTCTATCGATGGCGACTCCGCGGCTGCAATGCGTTATACCGAAGTTCGTATGGCGAAAATTGCTCACGAGCTCCTGGCTGACCTTGATAAGGAAACTGTGGACTACGTACCGAACTACGATGGTACAGAACAAATTCCAGCAGTACTTCCTACAAAAATTCCTAACCTATTGGTAAACGGTGCTTCTGGTATCGCAGTAGGTATGGCTACCAACATCCCACCACATAACCTTGGTGAAGTTGTTGATGGCTGTTTAGCATTTATCAATAATGAAGACATTACTATTGATGAGCTAATGGACTACATCCCTGGTCCTGACTTCCCGACAGCAGCACTTATCAGTGGTCGTAAAGGCATCGTAGATGCTTATAAGACTGGCCGCGGTAAAGTTTACATGCGTTCAAAAGCGAATATTGAAGTAGAGAAAAATGGTAAAGAAACCATTATCGTTACTGAGATTCCTTACCAAGTAAACAAAGCTCGCCTGATCGAGAAGATTGCTGAACTGGTTAAAGATAAGAAAGTTGAAGGCATCAGTGCACTGCGTGACGAATCTGATAAAGATGGTATGCGTATTGTTATTGAATGTAAGCGTGACGCTGTTGGTGAAGTTGTATTGAACAACCTTTACTCACAAACTCAACTGCAAACAACTTTCGGTATCAACATGGTTGCGCTGAACAACGGTCAACCACAGTTGTTCAACATTAAAGACATGCTTAAGTGCTTCGTAGACCACCGTCGCGAAGTTGTGACTCGTCGTACTATCTTTGAACTGAAGAAAGCACGCGACCGTGCACACATCCTTGAAGCATTGTCTTTAGCACTTGCTAACATTGACGAAATCATCGAGCTTATCCGTAACGCTCCAACGCCTGCTGAAGCAAAAGCTGGTTTAGTAGCTCGCGGTTGGGAACTCGGTAACGTTGCAGCAATGCTTGAGCGTGCTGGTACTGATGCGGCTCGTCCTGATTGGTTAGAAGACCAATACGGCATCCGCGATGGCCAATACTTCCTAACGGAAACACAAGCACAAGCTATTCTAGAGCTTCGTCTTCACCGCTTAACTGGCCTTGAACATGAGAAGATTCTAGACGAGTACAAAGCGCTTCTAGAAGAAATCGCTGAGCTAATGCACATTCTTGCAAGCACTGAGCGTTTGATGGAAGTGATCCGTGAAGAACTTGAAGCGGTACGTGAAATCTATGGCGACGCTCGTCGTACAGAAATCACAGCAGCGGTTCATGACATCGACATGGAAGAGCTGATTGCTCAAGAAGACGTTGTAGTAACGCTTTCTAACGCAGGTTACGTTAAGTACCAAATCCTAAGCGACTACGAAGCTCAGCGTCGTGGTGGTAAAGGTAAGAGTGCAACTAAGATGAAAGATGAGGATTACATTGAGCGTCTGCTTGTTGCTAATACTCACGATAACATCTTATGTTTCTCTACTCGTGGTAAGACGTACCGCTTGAAAGTTTACCAACTGCCTCAAGCAAGCCGCACCGCTCGTGGTAAGCCTATCGTTAACATTCTTCCTCTAGAAGAAGGTGAGCGTATTACGGCTATCCTGCCTGTTTCTGAGTTCTCTAACGAGAAATTCATCTTCATGGCAACAGGCGACGGTACCGTTAAGAAGACATCACTGGATCAATTCGCAAACGTACGTGCTAATGGCCTAATCGCAGTTAACTTACGTGACGATGATTCACTGATTGGCGTTGATATTACTGATGGTAATAGCGACATCATGCTGTTCTCGAAGTCGGGCAAAGTTGTTCGCTTTAACGAGGACAAAGTACGTGCGATGGGCCGTACTGCCTCTGGTGTTCGTGGTATGAAGCTTCCAGAAGACGATCAAGTGGTTTCACTGATTGTTCCTTCTAACGAAGGCGATATCCTAACTGTGACTCAAAACGGTTACGGTAAGCGTACTGAGCTAGCTGAATACCCAACGAAAGGCCGTGCAACGCAAGGTGTAGTATCTATCAAAGTCTCTGAACGTAATGGCCCTGTAGTTGGCGCTGTTCAAGTTGAAGAAGGCGATGAAATGATGATGATCACCGACGCAGGTACACTAGTACGTACTCGCGTAGCGGAAGTTAGCCAAGTTGGCCGTAACACTCAAGGTGTAACACTGATTCGTACTGCTGAAGACGAGAATGTTGTAGGTCTACAACGTATCGACGAAGTAGAAGAAGCTGAGATTGTTGAAGGCGAAGCTGAAGAAGCAAATGCTGAAGCAGTTAACGTAGAAGGAACAGTGGCTTCTGAATCAAGTGAAGAGCAAGCATCAGATGCTTCTGACTCTGAAAGTGATAGCGAGCAAGACACTGAGTAATCTCGATTACGCTAAGTAATTAAGCTTACCATTGAAAAAACCGAGCCTAAGTGCTCGGTTTTTTATTACCTGTTATTTGTGAAGCTTGGTGTGAATTTATAACAGAGCTGTGATCGCTAAAATCTCGATAGCTAAACCTTGATCAATATAGAGGAGAGGTGAAAACGATAGAGTAGGGAGTGAATATAAAGGAGTGTTGAATGGACATCTGGTTGTTGGTTGCGTTGGTACTAATGAGCTTGTTTTTGATTGTGATCGTCACCGCAGCGAACAAAAACAATGGTCATCTAAAAAGCAATGTAGTGATTTCGCTTACTGCGGTAGCTTTGAGCGTGCTTGTTTGGTCCCAACTGAAACAAGATATACCTCAACTTCCTTTAGATGATAACACTAGTTACACCACAACAGATTTCCAAGATGAGCTGCAACAAAGCCTTAAGCAAGACCCGAATCAATCTGATTTATGGTTTAAGCTTGGTGGTGTGTATATGCAGAAAGGGGAGTTTGATGCGGCGTTCACCTGTTACGATTACGCGATTCGTTTAAACCCTCAAGCGCCTTCAGGCTTGTATGCCGCTAAAGCCACCGCACTTTATTACCTCAGTTCACAAGCGATGAGTGATGAAGTAAACAGACTGCTAGAACAATCTATGGATCTTGATCCCAATGATCGTACGGCATTGATGCTGATTGCGACCGATCACTTCATTAGTATGCGCTATCAACAAGCGATTGATGCGTGGACTCGAATTCTCGATTCCAATCAAAAGGGGATTGATCGCGTTTCGATTATTCATTCGATCAATCAAGCCAAACAGATGATCCGTTAAGCTTGGCTTATTGCTAAAGAGGCGATCTTGCTTAAGAGCTCATTTCTAAGACTATTGGCTTTCTTGCATTTCGATTAACCCACCTGCGTTGTGGATTTGAGTAAACCCTTGAGCTTGCAAGAATTGATAGGCTTGTCCTGAGCGGTTACCACTGCGGCAATACAAGACAATAGGTTGGTCTTTATCTATGTTGGCAAAGTGTGTTGCGACCTCAGATAGTGGGTAGTTAATGGCGTTGTCTAGATGCCCTTGCTTGAACTCCTCAGGTGTTCTGACATCAACCACTAATGCACCTTTCTCAATTAAATCCCAACCTATGTCGGCGCGCTCAGACGCATGAACGCCAGAACTTAACAGTGCAACGCACAATGCTGAAAGTGAAAGTAGGGTTCTCATTCTCGATTCCTTGAATTAGCAACTAGGTATTTAAAGGTGACTGGATATTTAAACGTAACTGGGTATTTAAAGGTAGATATCGATTTGAATGCGCCAAAGCCTAACGCTAAATATTCAAAATAGAAAAACCAGCCACACCTTAATAGTGTGACTGGTTTTATTATTATGGTCTATTTGAAGAAACTAGTATTCGTAGTTCGCTTCACGTTTTTCAGCTTGCTCTTCCCACTTAGGAACAACCGTGTCTAGGAAGTGTTGTTTCTCAGCGTTCATCTTATCCATGTCCATTCCTAGCGCTTTTTGAGCCGCTTCTTTGGTCGAGATATCAGGAATTTCGATAGGGTCGGTGATGCCTTTCTTCGCTAATAGACGAATGATCTTAGTACGAGCATCGGCCGCACGGTCAACGGCTGTACCTAGAACCTCAAGCGCAACTTCTGGAGCATGCATATGAACACCATGAGACGCGATTGCGTAGTCCCAACGCCATTGAGCGTGACGAATATCGAGTAGGATTGGTTCCATTTCTTGCTCTGTTGCACCCGCGTCCCATGCCGCGCCTGCTTCAAAGTGAGCGGCAACGATTTGTTTCTCAGCAGTCAGCTTCATGTTTAACACTTGAGCTTTACGGCTTGAAACGATATTACGCATGGTTTCTTTAGATTGAGTATGACAGTTGGCACACGTATCTTCGAAGCGGTCAAATGGGTTACCCACTTTATGATCGGTGTAAACCGTGCCGTCTTCTTTGGTGACTTTAGGCATATGACAGTCAGCACAAACGACTTTGTTCTTACCGTGAATACCTTCACGCCATGTTTCATAGCCTGGGTGCTGCGCTTTTAGCATTGGCGCTTTAGATACCTTGTGGGTCCAATCCTTAAAGTTAATGTCATCATAGTACTCTTCCATTTGCTCAACACGAGTCCCTTTATCCCAAGGGAATTTCACGCCTTTGGTTGGGCCGGTGAAGTAGTATTCCACGTGGCATTGTGCACAAACTGAAGCTTGTTGGTCTAAACGGCTCTGCTCATCAAACTTTTTACCAATCGCTTCGAAAGCGCGTTCAACATAAGGGCGCGTCACTTTCAGTGCTGGCTCGCCGTTTTTGAACTCATCGCTTTGAGTGTCATGACAGTCAGCACAACCAATAGGGTTGACGATCTCGTTACCAAGACGTGCCCATTTACCTTCGAAGTAGCCGTCTTCACCACGTTCTTCAATAACACGTGCAACGTCTGGGCTCTTACAGCTCCAACACGCCATTGGCATTGGACCTGAGCTTTCGTCAGTCGGACCGCCAGTACGCAAGGTTTGTCTTACATCGTCAATGGCATAAAAGTGGCCGCGTGCTTTGTTGTAATCTTTTGCGAAGCCGTAGCCAGCCCACATGATCACCATGTTTGGATCTTCTTTTAACGCATCTTCAATAGTTTCACTTTCTGACGTTTGTCTCCATGAGTGATATTGATCAGGGTGGTTTTGCTCGAACTGGTCGTTACGAGGATCACCAATTTCTTTTTGTTCAGACGCAGCAAAACTGGTCGCGCTTGCTAGTGATGCGCTAACCATTAATAGTGCTGTGACGGAATTACGTATCCAGTGCTTTTTCACAGTGATATCTCCAATATACTGATTTTTATACCAAGCGTTGTGAGTTTGCTATTCAAATTAAGAACTGGAGAATTCCTGTTTATATTAATTCATAAATAAACACATTTTGTTACGTGTCGGAAGTTTGCTTGTTTTAGATCAATTAATGGCAGTGACTTTAATCACGTTGAAGTTTATATAACCCTAAAGGGGTATGCGTTGGCTTGTGGGGAGAAATTCAAGTGATAATTATTATCAAATATAACAAGCAATTACATACTATGCCCTTGTGATAAATAGGGTGATTATGTTCACATATTAACCTTTGCAAATTTCGCATTACCTAATTAGAGGTATATTCTAAATATAGAAAGCGTTGTGGCTTATCCAAAATAAGAATTGATATCATTTAAACGTTAATAATATCGTTTAAGGGTACTTTTGTTTAACCGGAATATTATTTAGTTGAGAGTTAAATAATGCCGGTATAAGGAAAGGATAAAATGGGCAATATTAAATTGGCCATAGTCATAATGCTTAAATCCCTTCTAGCATTCTGCCTCTATGGTTATTCCATTCATGCTGTTGCTGAGCCTGCTGTTACGTCAGTAGGAGAATCAACAAGACATGAAGTCGAATTAATCCGCGATAAAGACTACAAGTGTGTTCAATGCCACAAAGACTCCAAAGAAACGATATTGGGTTCACACGGTAAGAGCGCACACGCTTTACTTGGTCGTGAAGTGAACTGTACCGATTGTCATACCTCTATTGGCCCCGATCACCGTGAAGGTGCACCTGAAGTGGTGAAGTATCGCGCGGCCCAATCACAGCAGGGAACTGAAAAGGTCTTCCTCGATCCTAGCTTAATTTTAGACGCCAATAGCCAATGTATAGATTGTCATAAACCGGATGATTTGCGTGAAGCGAGCTGGACTCACGATGTTCACGCGCAGAACTTAACGTGTTCAAACTGCCATGATGTTCATGCGACTGAAGCTAAGGTGCTGAGCTTAGATAAAAAGCAAACCATTAAGCTGTGCGTGGATTGCCATTCAGACTTCAACCAGAAGAAAGAAGGGGAGTAATCTATGAGCTGCTCAAGAAGAAACTTTTTAGCTGGCGCAGGCGCTGTGATCTTTACGACTGGGGTTGCAGGAACAGCGGCGGTAACAAGCCGAAAAACGTTGGCCAATGTTCAGGAAGATGGCACTAAGCGCTACGGGATGGTTCATGATGAAACCGCGTGTATCGGTTGTACAGCCTGTACTGAAGCATGTCGTGAAGTAAATAAAGTGCCAGAGGGTGTATCACGCTTAGAGATCATTAAGAGCGAACCTCAAGGCGAATATCCAAATGTTGATTACCGTTTTACCCGTAACTCTTGCCAACATTGTGATAATGCTCCGTGTGTGATGGTTTGCCCAACAGGCGCGGCCTACAAAGATGAAAAAACAGGCATTGTCGATGTGCATCAAGAGAAGTGTGTCGGTTGTGGTTATTGTCTATTGGCTTGCCCATATCAAGTGCGCTTTTTCCATCCAGAGAATAAATCCGCTGATAAGTGTAATTTCTGCCGTGATACTAACTTGGCTGAAGGGAAGTTACCTGCTTGTGTTGAATCTTGCCCGACCAATGCGTTGGTATTTGGCGATCTCAATGATCCTGAGAGTGAGATAAACCAGGTGCTTCAATCTGAGGTGGTTTACAGAGATAAAGCTTATCTAGGTACTCAGCCAAAACTCTATAAAGTACCACACCAAAAAGGGGAGATTTGATTATGAGTGCATGGGACGCAGCTTTTCAGTCTGGTACCGTGGTATGGGACTGGATTATAGCAATCTATCTATTTCTCGCGGGGATGTCGGCGGGTGCCGTAATGATCTCCATTTACCTAAAGCGTAAGGTTATTGAAGGCGATCCTGCTCATAATGGTGTGTTAAAGGCCACGGCTTTTCTTGCGCCATTTGGGATCATTTCAGGTCTGCTTATCTTGGTTTTCCACCTGACAAAACCGTTATCCTTTTGGAAGATCATGATCTTCTATAATCCAACGTCTGTGATGTCGATGGGTGTGATCTTATTCCAAGTCTATATGGTGATCTTATTCCTTTGGATCGGTATTATATTTAGAGATCAAATAGTCGTGTTCTTGAATGATCAAGCATGGCTAAAAGGGCGACTTGATTTTGTCGGTAATTGGATTGGCAAATTAGAAGTGTTTGAGAATGCTCTGGAAATATTCTTAGCTGTTCTTGCTCTTATGCTTGCCGCTTATACCGGATTCTTGCTTTCAGCTTTAAATACTTTCCCACTATTGAATAACCCAGTGCTGCCGATTTTGTTCTTATTCTCGAGCTTATCTTCGGGAGCGGCGGCGTGTATTTTATTTGGTGTGCTGGTCTTTAAAGAATCACCTCATAGCCCGACTATTTCATGGATTCACGGATTCGAACGTCCAGTCGTGATGTTTGAATTGTTTGTTCTAATTACTTTCTTTACTGGGCTTATCTTCGCTGGTGGTCAAAGTGAGCAAGCAGTATGGAACGCAATAGGCAGTGGTTTCTGGGCGAGTTGGTTCTGGTATGGTGTCATCGGTGTCGGTATGGTTTTACCGTTGCTGCTGAATGCCGTTACACCAACCTCAATCCGCCATAGCTCGGTGTATATTTTCTCCGTGACTTCGCTAAGCCTAATGGGCGTATTGATGCTACGAACTTTTGTTCTTTATGCAGGGCAGTTAACGATAGCTTAATTTTGCTCAAGTTTATTAGTGAGCAGATGTTAGATACTAAATATCTGCTTATTAATGAACATGCTTTAAATAAACATGAGATGCGTGTTCAGATCGGCTCTGCTGAGCGGAGCCTTATTGAGGTGATATGGTCGGTTCTTTGGGGCTGTTTAGTTTAGTGTTGGTTGCTGTACTCAGTAGCATTATTGGTGTGCATTCGTTTTATCAAATGCTAAACAAACGGACGCAAAATATAGGTTTAGTCCGCAGTTTCTCTCTTTCAAGTGCATTGTTTTCTCTCACTTCTGTTGCATTGCTTGGCTACGCCTTTGTCAGTGATGACTTCTCTATTCTCTATGTCGCTGAACATTCAAATACTCAATTACCCTCATTTTTTAAGCTCGCAGCCGTATGGGCAGGCCATGAAGGTTCCTTGTTGTTTTGGGTACTGACGATCAGCGTCTGGTCTGGCGTTATTGCCTTACAAAAACACTATTCGAATGAATACCAAAGCCGTGTGTTGT
The DNA here is from genome assembly GCF_026241515.1 of Vibrio sp. 14G-20. Classification (GTDB taxonomy): domain Bacteria; phylum Pseudomonadota; class Gammaproteobacteria; order Enterobacterales; family Vibrionaceae; genus Vibrio. The sequence continues at coordinate 25,259 of NZ_JAPHPW010000012.1, read as the reverse complement.
GGGTAATGAATCTACTGCTCGCGATATTTGCTTGGTTCACGTTATTCGCATCAAATCCATTTGAAATGAACTCGATCTTGCCGCTAGAAGGGCGTGACCTTAACCCAATGTTGCAAGATGTTGGACTGATCTTTCATCCTCCATTACTTTACCTTGGCTATGTCGGTTTTTCTGTGGTGCTGGCATTTGCTGTAGCCGCTTTGCTGGTTGATCCTATTGAGTTTGATTGGGTTGCCCATTGTCGCAGTTGGTGTCTAGTCGCTTGGATCTTTTTAACTGCAGGGATCATTCTTGGTTCTTGGTGGGCGTATTACGAATTAGGCTGGGGCGGTTGGTGGTTCTGGGATCCTGTTGAAAATGCCAGCTTGTTGCCGTGGCTTACTTCAACAGCTTTACTGCACAGTCTAGGCGTTGCTAAGGGCAAACAACAGCTCTTGAAATGGTCTCTCAGCCTTGCTTTCATTACGTTTTGTTTGAGTATCTTAGGCACCTTTATTGTTCGTTCTGGCGTATTAACGTCGGTGCATGCTTTTGCTGTTGACCCAACCAAAGGTATCGCACTGCTACTTATATTAGTGTTGGTACTGGTGAGCTCATTTTCTCTGCTTATCATCAGAGGAGAGTCTTTTGAATCTAACCCGATTACTAGCTTCGCGAGTAAGAGCTTTTTAAGCCTAGTTGCAGTGCTCATTTTTGTCCTGGCGACCGCTGTTGTGGTGTTTGGTACGTTTTATCCAATGGTCTTTGAACTGCTTGGGTTGGGGAACATATCGGTAGGTGCGCCTTACTTTAATCTGTTGATTGCTCCTTTGGCTTTGCTTGCGTTAGCCGTCGTCGGCTTAGCCCCTTTGCTGAGTATTAAACCTCAAGCGACTAAAGGTGTTATTACGCTGATCGCTCTAGTATCTATTGGTCTAGGGTTCGCCTGTTACGCTTTGCAAGTCGAGCAGACCCAAATGATGGCACTGCTGACTTGGGGCCTCGCATTCTGGGTGTTACTGACGCATATTTACGGCTTAGTGGTTACCCGAAGTTCTAAGTTCCAACGTAAAGTATGGGTGATGACGTTCGCACACGTGGGTCTCGCAGTATTAGCCGTAGGTGCGGCGATGAACAGCTACCATTCGTTTGAGCGCAGCTATAAATTGAGCCCCGGTGAACAGGTTGAGTTTATGGATTGGACGCTGTCTCATCGTGATACTGAGCTTTATGTTGCATCGAACTTTACAGCCGAAAGGGCAGTGCTTGACCTAGAGGCTAATGAACGAAGCTTTTCCATTGCGCCAGAAAGAAGGCATTACCAAGTTCGAGTCATGAACATGAGTGAGCCTGCAATGAAGTGGTTCTGGCATGGCGACGTGTATATCACCATGGGCGAGAAAGTCGATTCCACCGCTTACGCATTTCGTGTTCAGTATAAGGCGTATGCGCGCTGGATCTGGTTTGGTGGGCTGTTCTCCATTATCGGCGCTTTACTCTCATTGATTCATCGTAAAAAGAAAACTGTTAAGGCGTCTCAGTATGCATACCAGCGTTCGTAACAAGCTAATTAGTCTCATTGCCTTAGCATTGATTGTGGTGCTCGGGTTTGTCTTTGCGCTTGATAATAAGCAGCAGTCGACCATTGTGTCTGAACAACAAAGGGCATTTCCAGAATTTACATCGACCGTGTTAGTGAATAATGAAGGCGCTAGTGGTCAGCAAGAAATTACGCTTACCGATGTCACTCAACATCCTTATCAACTGGTTAATGTTTGGGCTTCTTGGTGTGGGATATGTAAAACCGAACATGCCTTTTTGCTCAAACTCCACAATAAAGGCATTCCTATTGTTGGTCTTAATTACCGAGATAACACAGCTGCCGCTATTAATGTGTTGTCGAATGATGGAAACCCTTACTTAAAAGTCATTAGCGATCCTCAGGGGAAGTTAGCCTTGGAGTTAGGAGTCATCGGAACGCCGGAGACATACTTAGTTGATGCTGACGGCCAAATCATTAAGAAGCTACTGGGTGTGATTAATGATTCCGTATGGCAAAACGAACTTGCCATGTATTTTGAAGGTGAGATTGGATGATGAAGTCTTTAATACAGATGGTCGTAATGTTGTCTGCAGTTATTGCTATTAGTTTTCCGAGCATGGCAGAAGAGTTGTTTACAGCCAGTAATAAAGAGACGAGCATTCAGGTTGAACTGTTTGAGTTTGAAAGCTCTGATCAACAGCAGCGTGCTATTAGCTTGGCAAAAACGCTGCGCTGCCCTCAATGTCAGAATCAAAATCTGATTGAATCCAACTCACCGATAGCAAAAGACTTACGCCTTGTTGTGTTCAATATGGTGAAAGCAGGGCAGAGTAATAGTGAAATTACTCAATATATGACGGAAAGGTTTGGTGAGTTTGTACTTTATAAACCGGCGATGAAGGTTTCAAATCTATTACTTTGGCTGCTACCGAGCGTATTATTTCTCTTATTTATATATTTATCAGTAAAAAGTGTTAGGAAGGGCTCATAAAAATTGTGTATTAGTGTTTACCAATTGAGCTGTATTTTGTAACATTAACCGATTATAAAGGCTAAGCACTGCTATATAAGGATGTATCTGTGGATAACGTAATCTCAAATTTAAAGAAAGAGTTCCATACTCATGTCCAGTCAGATAAATGGGCAGAGAAATACAGTGCTAAGTCGAGCATTTCTACACTAACTCAAGAAGAGTTAACCGAATTAGAGAATGCTTGGGTGCAACTTGTCATATGGAAGCAAACTCAAGTAAGTTGAGCGTTCTGTAAAAAAGTGTCGTTTTAGCCGCAACTGTCTAATTTATAACCCCATGTTGGTCATGCTAATGTGGGGTTTTTTCTTACTTGAAAATTAATTGTTATATTATAACAATTTGTACTAGGTCGACCTTGAAAAAAATTGTTAACAGCCTCATAGTGTCTATCATTAGATAGTCCACTACAAAATATTGCCTAGACATATCATGTAGTGTTGTTAAATACATCGAATTTTCAAGTGAGTATAGCTATGGCGGAAGTACGTGCCAGAATAGATTTCAAAGTAGGGGTAACAAGCAGTATTGATGCTGAACTTCTGTCTTTTCATGGATTGAAAACAGATAAAGAGCATGTTGCTGTGATATTTAAATCAGCAGATAAAACACAAGACATACCTCTTGTTCGTATGCATTCTGAGTGTCTTACTGGTGATGTTTTCCATTCTTCTCGATGTGATTGTGGCGAGCAGCTAGACGAAACCATTAGAATTATGGGTGAGACGGGTGGCGTGATTCTTTATCTACGCCAAGAAGGTCGTGGTATTGGTCTATATAACAAGATTGATGCGTACCGACTGCAAAGTGAAGGCATGAACACCTATGAAGCGAATAACCATTTAGGTTTTGGCGATGACTTGCGTGATTTTACTGAAGCGGCAGAAATGCTGCGTGCTTTGGGTACCACAAAAATCCGCTTAGTGACCAATAACCCTAAGAAAATCAATGAACTTAAAGAGTTTGGTATTGAGATCGCAGAAGTGGTGAATACATCTGCTCACATTAAGTCGGGTAACGAAAGCTACTTAAAGGCGAAAGTCTCACACGGTAAGCATAATCTGGATATCTGATTAGCCTCCTTTGTTGCTTATAACACAAAAATGTTTAAAGACCTCACAAGTGTGAGGTTTTTTTGTATTTATCTTGCAATAAAATTGTAAGTTTGTATTATTCAAATCCATAGTGTAAATGATAATGGTTTGCACTATTACTACGAATAATAATTTAAAGCTCAACAAGGATGCTTCATGACCATTAAATCTTTAGTGACCAAAGCCGTAACTTCGTCACTCATTTTTGCCTCTGCTTCTTCTTTCGCAGCCGTAACTCAAGATCAAGTTGTAGAACATTACGCAGATATTGCTCATGCCGTGTTTGCAGATTCAGTAATCACAGCAAAAGCGTTGAACTCTTCTATTGATACCTTCTTAGCTTCTCCTTCTGCTGGCAACTTCGAACAAGTAAAACAAGCTTGGCTTGAGTCTCGTGTTCCTTACCAACAATCTGAAGTGTTCCGTTTTGGTAACGTTGTTGTTGATGATTGGGAAGGCCAACTAAACGCATGGCCACTAGATGAAGGCCTTATCGACTACGTTTCTTCTGATTACCAATATGAGCTTGGTAACGAAGGCGCTAGCGCAAACATCGTTGCGAACAAGACTTTCCAAATTGGTCAAACTACAGTAGACGCAACCAACATTACTCCTGAGCTAATCGCAGACCTTAACGAGATCGGCGGTTCTGAAGCGAACGTAGCATCTGGCTACCACGCGATTGAATTCCTACTTTGGGGCCAAGATTTAAACGGTACTAACAGCGGTGCAGGTGAGCGTGCTTACACTGACTTCGTTGTTGGCGCTGAGTGTACTAATGGTAACTGTGACCGTCGTGGCGCATACCTAAAAGCATCAGCTGAGCTACTTATCCAAGATCTAGAGTGGATGGAAAAGCAATGGGCTGAAGGCGAGAAAGGCAACTACCGTCAAGAGCTTCTTTCTGAATCTAGCGAGAACGGCCTACGTAAAATGCTATTCGGCATGGGTTCACTGTCTCTAGGTGAGCTAGCGGGCGAGCGTATGAAGGTGGCACTAGAAGCTAACTCAACGGAAGACGAGCACGATTGTTTCTCTGATAACACGCACAACTCTCACTACTACAACGAGCAAGGCATCTACAACGTTTACACGGGTCTGTACAAGCGTGAAGACGGTACTCTACTTTCAGGTCCAAGCCTGTTTGACCTAGTAGAGCAAAAAGATGAGCAAGCTGCGAAAGAGATCCAAAAGCAGTTTGACCTAGCACGTGCACAAGTCGGCGAGTTAGTAACGTCTGCAGAAAAAAACAACCAGCACTTCGATCAGCTAATCGCTGCTGACAACGCTGCAGGTAACGCGCTAGTAAACAAAACAATTGTTGCGCTAGTGTCTCAAACTGCTGCAATTGAGCGTGCTGCTGGTGTGATTGGTATTGATAGCCTAAACCCAGACACGGCTGATCACGAGTTTTAAGAACCCGAGTCCAAATCTAATATAAGGGCTCTCATTGAGCCCTTAATTGTTTGCTACTCAAGAAAGTCACTCCCAAATAAAAACTAAAATCAAAAACACAGCAAGGCAATGTATGAAGTCGTATCTCTCAGCCTCACTATTAACCGCACTGTTTTTCGTATCTCCATTACACGCCCATGAAACCTACTCTGGTGGCAAAACGACCGTGAAGAAAGAGGGAGCGAACGCTTTTTCTCTTCCCGCAGCCAACCTACCAATGAGTAAACGCTTGGATTTCAGCGTAGGTAACAGCTTCTTTCGAAACCCTTGGGTTCCTGCGCCGTCATCAACTGATGCTCGTGATGGGTTAGGGCCACTATTTAATACTAACGGTTGTCAAAACTGCCACATCAAAGATGGTCGTGGTCACGCGCCAGAAAAGGGCGATGAGAACGCAGTATCCATGTTGGTTCGTTTGAGCATTCCGGCTGAAACGCCAGAGCAAAGACAAGCCTTTATTCGCGATGGTGGTATCCCAGAACCGACTTACGGCGGTCAGCTACAAGATTTCGCACTTCAAGGTGTTAAACCAGAGGGTAAAGTGAACATTAGTTACACCGATGTTCCTGTTGAATTCAAAGACGGCACTGTCGTGACTCTGCGTAAACCTACTTTAAAGATTACTGAACTTGCCTTCGGTGATATGCATCCTAAGACTGAATTCTCTGCTCGTGTTGCCCCGCCAATGATCGGCCTTGGCTTGCTTGAGAGCATTCCAAAAGAAACGATTTTAGGATTTGCCGAGCAACAATTGGCAGACAAACAGGGCGTGTCGGGTAAAGCCAACTATGTTCTTGATGTCCAAACCAATGAAATGGCGCTCGGTCGTTTCGGTTGGAAAGCCGGGCAGCCAAACCTAATGCAGCAAAACGCGGCGGCATTTAACGGTGACTTAGGCCTAACAAGCAGCTTGTTCCCGAACGAAAACTGCACATCTGCACAATCGACTTGTGATGATTTTCCAAATGGTGGTAAGCCAGAAGTTAGCGACAACATCCTAGATTTTGTTGAGTTCTATTCGCAGCATTTGGCGGTTCCAATTCGTCGCAACGTAGATAACCCAGCTGTCGTACAAGGTAAAAAATTGTTCAAAGACGTTGGTTGTCAAAGTTGTCACCAAGCCGAATTCCGCACGGCAGAGCGAGAAGGTCTGCCTGCATTATCTAATCAGTTAATTAGCCCATATACCGACATGTTGCTACACGACATGGGTGAAGGCTTAGCGGACAATCGCCCTGAATATCTTGCCAATGGTCAAGAGTGGCGCACCACGCCATTGTGGGGATTAGGCTATACCAAAGAAGTGAATGGTCACACGTTCTTGCTTCATGATGGTCGCGCAAGAAACGTTATGGAAGCGGTGCTTTGGCACGGTGGTGAAGCTGAAATGGCGAAACAGAAGGTTCTGTCTTTGAATGCGACCGAGCGCGAAGCACTGCTGGCATTTTTGAACTCGTTATAGGCAGTCTGAAGCTAAGCGCTTCAACGGCTGAGTTAGCACCAATAAAAAGTTAACTTAAAGCACACAACCGTTGAACTTGTAGCAATACGAGCTCAGCGGTCGTTTCATATTTAATGAACTCATATAATTAAAAGAAAAACTAGGAAGTAAGGTAACAGCATGACACATAAATTTTTGTTAATGCCTTTGTCGGTATTAATCATGGCAGGCTGCCAATCATCGGGTGAGCAAACGGCTTCATCTGAGGTTAATGGTGTTTCTTATCAAGCAGACACGACCGATCACATCAGTCGTAGTGTCTATCAACAAGAGTTTGATTCAGCCATCCTATTTGCCAAGCAAGCCAATGAGCTAGAAGTCTTGATGCAGGGTTACTGTGAAACCAACAATGTTGAACTGGATGCTGTGAAAAATCAGTGGCAGTTCACGATGAACAGTTGGATGGCACTACAAGGTCAAGAAAGAGGCCCAACAGCAGCACTGGAAGAGAGCTGGAATGTTCAGTTTTGGCCAGACAAAAAGAACACTACCGGCCTAAAAATGCGCCAGCTAACTCAGCAAGATAAAGTTTGGTCTCAAGATGAAATTGCTCAGCAGAGTGTGACTGTTCAAGGGCTTGGTGCGTTGGAGTGGTCGCTTTATGACGAGCAATCGCCACTGCTTCAAGACAAAGCATTAGGTTGCCAATCGTCACAAGCGATTACTGAAAACTTAGCGATTAAGTCATCTTCGATTGCACAGGCATGGCAGGTTAACCCTTGGTTAGCGTTAGACGAGACTCGTTGGGAGTCTGAATACATCGCTTTACTAACTAACCAACTTGATTACAGCATGAAAAAGCTGAGTCGTCCTATGGCGAAAATCGGTCATCCGCGTCCTTACTTCTCAGAATCATGGCGTGCACAAACCTCGATGACTCAACTAAAAGCGAATGTAGCAGCACTTCAAAAGCTTTATCTGGCTGATGGTAATGGCCTAGATGGCTTATTGAGAGAGAAGGGCTTAAACGACCTTGCTGATCGCGTTGCAGCCCAGTTCACGCTAACGTTAGATACTTGGCCGACGGATTCGAGCTTGTTTACGCTGCTGCAGAGCAAAGAAGGCTACCGAGATGTGTTGACTCAATACAACAAACTAGAACGTTTGAAGTACCTGATTCATGAAGAAGTGGCGATAGAGCTTGGCGTGGTAATAGGATTTAATGCTACCGATGGTGACTGATACTACACGAAGATCGCTACTCAAGGCTGCACTGGGTTGTGCAGCTGTTCCAGTACTTCCATTTGGGTGTGCGAGTCGAAAGGATGGGGCAACTCGACAGGATGGCATGAGCACATCTAATGATCCCCAACTGATTGGTTGTGCGCTGAATGGTCGTGGTCAATATTCTGCGGTTGTGGCTGACGAATTTGGTATGCCATTGAGCCAACTTCCAATCCCCGATCGTGGTCATGGCGTCGCGATTTGCCCAACCTCATCGCATGCGGTGGTTTTTGCTCGTCGTCCTGGTGACTATTTTATGGTGTTTGACTATAAAAGTGGTCAGCAGATCAAAATGGTCGTCAAAGGTAACAACCGCCACTTCTATGGTCATGGCGTTTACTCAATGGATGGTAAGTTACTGTATGCCACTGAAGGGAAAACGGACAGCAGCCAAGGCGTGATTGGCGTTTACGATGTCGCGCAAGGTTATCGTAAGGTTGAGGAGTTAACTGGCTTCGGTATCGGCCCACATGAAGTGATTATCATGCCTGATGGTAATCTCGCTATTGGCGTTGGTGGCGTTCATACTGATGGCAGAACACCGAAAAACCTCGATTCAATGCAGCCTAGTTTGAGTTATGTTTCTCCTGAAGGTGTGTTGCTTGATCAGGTTGAATTGCTAGACAAGAAGCTGAGTATTCGACACTTAGCCCATGATGGTGCTGAAACCGTACTTTGTGGTCAGCAATATCGTGGTGAGCCAGACGAGTATCCTTCGTTATTGGCGATGCATACTAAAGGCGGACAGTTTGAATCACTGAACGCAGAGCCTGAGCAATGGGCAAGGTTCAATCACTATATTGCGAGTATCGCAGCATCAGATAATTGGATTATTGCGACGTCGCCAAGAGGCAACTGCTACGGTATTTGGTCTAAAGAGACCAAAGAGTTAGTTGAACTCTCTGCGTTATCTGATGCTTCTGGTGCTGTGTTGCTTGATGGTGAGTTTCGACTTAGCTCTGGAGCGGGTAGTGTGGTGAGCCAACGCAAGCCTTATGAGAAATCCAGTCAGCAATCATCCATCCAGTGGGACAATCACTGGAGTGCAATCTGATTCATAGAGCCCCTTAAAAAATAACATGCTTATCCTGTTTCTTTGCCATACTTATGGAATTACTGGTGACGGAGTTAAGCATGTTAGCAAAATACTTCTGTGGATTATTGGTGTTAGTTTCCGTGCATGCATGGAGCTTTGAGAGTTCTGACGAGAGCCGTTTCATTCCTGCTGATTCAGAACTCTCTTTCATGCTTATATATCCAGAGCTTACCCAGAGTATCTATCAAGAGACTTCTCTTCCTACCCTTTGGGATTCTCCGGAGCTGGTTAAAGCGTTTGAGTTCCAATTGTCGCTGCTAGAACAAGCGCAAATGGCACCGCTTTTTGAGCGACAACTCAAGCAAATCCGACAGTATCAATCTCGTCGTCAATGGCAAGAGCTAGACATCTTACTCACTGATACTTTTATTTATTACCTAAGCTACGTTGAAAACGCGCCACTTGCCGGTAAAGAGTGGTACTTCTCGGGTAAGCTGCATTCCAAATTACCTGCACCTTCGCCGCATATTCTGATGAGACTGAAAAGCAGTGTGGCTAATGACTACTTATTAGAGATGGTGTTGTCTTACGCACCCCCTGTCGGGGACTTTGACCAATTTAAAGCGACCTATTCCGTGTTGGAAACCGCGTCTGAACTCAATATCGAACGATACAGACAGAAAGGATTAAAACGCTTGGGAGACTCGCTCTCAGACAAAGCCACTTTGGTTGAGCGTATTGCATTGGTCGGCGTTGATACCTCGATGATCGCGGTTGATTTCCCTGAGTTTGATCGAGATCTGAAAACGGCGATTAAATCTTTCCAACGCATGCATGGTCTTACGGATGATGGGATCATTGGGCCAGACACGATCAAATGGATCAATATGGGTTTTGACGATCGGTTGAACTCCTTGGCTCTGAATGCGGAACGCGTTCGTATGTGGCCAAGAGACCGAGACTCTCTCATCGTGGTCAATGTACCCAGCTTTGACATGAAGTATTGGGAAGGTGGCGAAGAGGTGTTTGAGTCGAAAGTCGTGGTAGGCAGAAAATCGCGAAAAACGCCGCTTTTAGAGATAAACCTAGATTCGGTCATTCTAAATCCGACTTGGAACGTACCATGGAAAATCATGGTCAAAGACATCTTGCCAAAGGTAAAAGCCGACGAAAGCTACCTTGAAACAAACAATTTCCAAGTGATTGACGGTTGGCGTTCAATGGAAACCGTCGACACCACCGAGATCGATTGGCAGACCATCAACTTTAATTCTTTTCCATATCGAATGCGTCAGCAAGCAGGTTCACGCAACGCATTAGGCTTGTACAAGTTCAACACCCCGAATAAGCGCGCGATCTATCTGCACGATACACCAAGTAAAGGCCTGTTTAATAACGACTTCCGAGCTTATAGCTCAGGTTGCATACGTGTTGAGCATGCAGAAGAATTGGCTGAGTTGTTGTTTGCCACCAAGGTCAGGAAAGTACCGAACCAAAATAGCGCCCTTGCCCCGAACACAAAGGTTCGTCTCAAGAAGAGAATTCCAGTGCATATCATTTATCAAACCGTGTTGTTTGAAGAAGGAGGCATACAGTACCGTGGCGACATCTATCAATATGACAAAGAGGGCGGTTGATTGAAATATGACCAAGAAAGGTGATCTTGACCGGAAAATAACGACCAAGCTTCTATTGATAAAATTATAATGAGTATCAACAACTAACCCTGCAAAGGTTACAAATACTAACGTTTTGAGCGGTTTTTGTACGTTGACGCAGCAAACTCCATTATGTATCGTGCATTTTTCGTTCGATACAATTGGTTTGTTTGCTGTATGTCTCAAAGTTTATTTTCTCGCCGTCAGTTTCTGACTTACGCTGGTGGTACTGCTGTTGTCGCCTCTATTACTCCTTCTATTGCTTTTGCTTCATACCCGGATCAACCAAGAACGATTAGCATGAATAATCTTCACACTGGTGAACGATTAGAGACTTGTTATTTCGATGGCACTAACTATGTTGGTGACGAGATGGCACGCCTTAGCAAACTATGTCGCGATTTCCGTCGCAATGAAATCCACCCAATGGATAAGAACTTGTTTGATCAGATCACTCAGATTCAAAACGTGTTGGGTATTCAAAAAGAAGTTCAGGTGATCTCTGGTTATCGTTCTCCGGCGACCAATGAAGCCCTTCGTTCTCAGTCGAGTGGTGTGGCTAAGAAGAGTTACCACATGCTCGGTAAAGCGATCGATTTCCGTATCGATGGTGTTGACCTTAAAGAGTTGAGAGACGTAGCTAAAAGCTTGAACGCGGGTGGTGTCGGTTATTATGCACGTAGCAATTTTATCCATATTGATACTGGTCCAGTCCGCAGTTGGTAACGTTGACCTGAATTTGCGAGCGAATGCTAGGTACTTGTCAAAGTAGACATCCAATGTCATAGTTTGCCCAAATTTCAGTTTGCCCTCTAAGGTTTGTATATGTCTCTTAAGTATCAAGTTGTCCCTGTTACCTCTTTCTCTCAAAACTGCTCAATTGTGTGGTGTGATGAGACAATGGAAGGCATCGTTGTCGATCCGGGCGGTGATGTTCAGCAACTGGCTGCGATCATCGAAGAGTTAGGTGTTAAAGTGGTGAACTTGGTACTGACGCACGGTCATCTAGATCATGTGGGCGGAACAGTACCCCTTGCTGAAATCTTGAAGGTGAATGTTGTTGGCCCACACAAGGCAGACAACTTTTGGCTTCAAGGTTTAGAGAATCAAAGCCAGATGTTTGGTTTCCCACTGTGTAAAGCTTTTGAACCAAACACTTGGTTAGAAGAGGGCGACAAAGTCACTTTTGGTAACCAAGTGATCGATGTGATTCATACGCCGGGCCATACACCAGGTCACGTTGTACTGTTCAGTGAGCAAGCTCGTTTAGCGTTTGTGGGTGATGTGTTGTTCAATGGCGCAATTGGCCGTACTGACTTCCCACAAGGTGACTTCAATACGCTTATCTCTTCAATCAAGACTAAGCTTTGGCCGCTGGGCAGTGATGTGACATTCGTTCCCGGCCATGGCCCTGAATCGACATTTGGTCGCGAGCGCGCATCAAACCCGTTTGTAGCAGATGAAATGCCTCTGTACTAATTAAAGCTTTGATTAAACGACGGATTATTCGTGTCGATTGATTGAAAATGAAGCTTAGCTTTTATTCTGAAAGCTAAGCTTTTTTATTGCGTGTGAACTTACTGGTAAATCTTAATCAGAAAGTCGTTCAGCGGCAGCCAAGTAGCGTCGAGCCAACCCCACAAACTCTTCTCCACTAATATTCAAATCATGGGTTGATATGAAAATGTCATAACCATGGAAACCCCTTTGATACTTCATTCTGTTAGCAAGCATCGCCTGTAATCCAGAATAGTCTTTAATCACCGCCTTTTGACTGTTTGTTTCATTTGGTGAATTAAGGTTGTCCTGCGATTGGTTATCGTTGAAATTAACGTTGTCGGTATTCTGCGACTCTTTGTATTGGCTCAGTTCCACGCAGCCACTTTCAGTACAGCGAGCGTGGTAATGCGATGAGTCGAGAACCATGTCTTCAAAGTTCGACTCTTTGCCTGCTTGCTTGGCTCCCAAGTACAAAAGTGCTCGTTGGCTGAGCAATAATTCACAAGTGATTTTAGGGCAAATCGAATCGAGGTAGGGCGAGTAGTCTTTTACCTTAATTCCAACCCAAGGCAGGGGCTGATGCCAACCATCTTGTTCATAAGTGCAAAGACCAATCTTTTCAATATTGTTCCATTTTAAAACCCACCCACCTTTATAAAAATGCTGCTGAAAATGAGTTGGGGTGAATGTGAACATCACTCGACTGCGCAGCATCAAATAGTAACCGGTTCCTAGAAGGGTAATACTGCAAAATGCACCCACGATCAGTAACTTTGGATTGTCACTGTAAAGCGCAACAATCAAGCAAATGAAGCCTAAAACAACGGCGAGGATACGGTACGAGCGAGTGAATGAAGGCAAAGAGAAATTAGTAAGGTGACGAGTGTCCATAGGCAACACCAAGTTTTCATATTTTTGTCTGGATGGATAACCAGTGTATATGACCCTGAATTGATAAGTCGATGTTTAAATAATAGACGCTAGTGGACAATATCGGTATTTTTCGTCGACTTTCGACGCTTCACTCTACAAATAGCTCCTGTTTTTTGGTATAAATCGCGCTTCAAATTTTCACCACTGCGAAAAGAGCAGTGAACTGGAGAAATATTCAATGAGACTTGCTCATAAGCGTAAGGTGCAGGCTAAACTGCAGAAACGCACTAAAGCGGCTGTAGTTAAAGCAGTGGCAACGCCGAAAAAAGCGAAGCCTGTCGCAGAGAAAGTTGTAGCAGAAAAAACTGTAGCAGCAAAACCAGCGGTAGAGAAAACAGTAGCAGCAACTAAAGAAGTTGCCGTAGCACTGACTCCTAAGCAACAACAAGTTCTAGACATCGTTGTTAGCAATGCTGAAGGCATTAACCCTAAAGGTATCGGCCTAGAAGCTGGTCAAGAAGACGCGAAAGCAGCTTCATGGGCAACAGGCGCATTGAAAAAACTTCTTGAAGAAAACCTAGTAGCGAAAGAGCAGCTAGCAGGTAACAAGGTTATCTACAAAGCTATCTAATCCTGGGGGATTACATTCGCTTCGTTAAGTTTTTAAGCCTCGATTTTCGAGGCTTTTTTGTATCTGGCACATTGTGCCAAACCCAAACCCAAACCCAAGTCTAAACCTCGGTTCTATCATCTCATTTCCGATCCGTTATACGTCTTAACTGACTAGTGTTGTTTGTGTCAGAGCTTCGAATTAGTAAGCACTAAAGTAGGGCGTTAGCTAGGTAGAATAAGAGAGCAAAGTATTGATTGGTTTCCTCAAAATGCAGTAATGAATAGAGCCCCATCACGAAATGGCAATCAATTGTTAATAGTATTTAATTATTAATACTTAGGTATTTATCAATAAGCATTCCCTCAATGAATGAGATGAGTCCTTTTAAATCGACACCGCTCTATTATCTCCTACGTAGTTCTACGTAATCCTTTGGTCTAATACGCAGTTTGTTTGGGTCCGTCGTGCGTGCTCTCCCTGATATCTTGTTGCCTTATCACGGTGCACTCTTATGTTGAATCATAAAAAATGCTCATAGAAAGAGTGTTAACCTAACAAAGGACGTGAACATGAGTCTCATCTCTAACTCCCTCACACGAGTTTTTAAAAACGTTGCGGTAACTGCAGCGGCTTGTTTAGCTTTGGTCGCTACTGGTGCAACAGCTGCTGATAAGGTTTACCGTTTAAAGCTTGCCGAAACGTGGGGACCAAACTTCCCTGTTTTTGGTGATGCTACTAAGAACATGGCTGCGATGGCTGAGAAAATGTCGAATGGTCGACTGCAAATCCGCATCGATTCAGCCAATAAACATAAAGCTCCGCTTGGCGTATTTGACATGGTTAAGTCTGGTCAATACGACATGGGTCACTCAGGCTCTTATTACTGGAAAGGTAAAGTTCCAAACACACTTTACTTCACTTCTATGCCTTTCGGTATGACGCCAGCAGAACAGTACGCATGGTTCTATCACGGTGGTGGTATGGAGTTGATGGAGCAGGTTTACTCTCCACACAACTTGATGTCGTTCCCAGGTGGTAACACGGATATTCAGATGGGCGGTTGGTTTCAAAAAGAAATCAATAGTGTTGAAGACCTACAAGGCCTGAAAATGAGAATCCCAGGCTTCGCTGGTGAAATTCTTGCTGAGCTAGGCGCAAAACCAACAAACATTGCACCGGGTGAGCTTTACACGTCTCTAGAGCGACGCACAATTGATGCACTAGAGTGGGTGGGTCCATCACTTGATTTACGAATGGGTTTCCACAAAATTGCGCCTTATTACTACACAGGTTGGCATGAGCCGGGTTCGGAGCTTCAATTCCTAGTAAACAAACGCACATGGAACAAGCTTCCTGAAGACCTACAAGAGATCTTGCGTGTTGCAATGCGTACTGCGGCTTACGACATGTACACACAAGCAACGCACGAAAGTGGCAAGAACTGGGTTTCAATGAAAACAGAATACCCAGATGTACAAGTTAAAGATTTCCCGCCTGAAGTAATGTCGGCACTGAAGGAAGCGAACGATCGCCTACTTGCTGCACATGCTGAGAAAGATGAGTTAGCAAAAGAGATCCAAGCTTCACAAGCAAGCTACCTAGAGCAAGTGCGCTCATGGACGGATATTTCACACAGAGCTTATCTAAATAGCCAAGCGAAATAATCGACAGCGATTGACTTAAAAGTTAAATGAACCCAAAGCAGATGCACTGTTATATCACTTGTGCCTAAGGGCTTAAGTATCTAAGCAGATAAGCGGCGGGTTCATTTTAACCATAATAATTAAGCAGGATAAATCCTGTAATACGCTCAAGAACCCTTTCTACGTCGTGCATCTTGTTAGCGCTACTCGTTGTAGCTGCGCTAACTCTAATACGCGATGTCTTTTCAAATTCCATGGAGTCGGGAATGCGAAGTCTAATTTATATTGAACGCCTATTTAATCGTATCGGTGATGCACTGGGATGGCTTTCCAGTATGTTGTTTATCCTTCTTGTTGCTAACGTAGTGTATGACGTTGTGATGCGATACGCCTTTAACGACGTGTCTATCGCCTTCCAAGAGATGGAATGGCACCTTTTCTCAGCCGTTTTCCTACTCGGTGTTCCTTATGCCATCAAGGCTGGTGGTCATGTGCGAGTGGATGTGTTCTACGAGCAACTGAGCTTTAAGGCACAAGCGATTATTGATCTGCTTGGCACGCTTATCTTTCTACTGCCGTTTTGTTTGCTGGTAGCTTGGTTTGGTATCGATGTTGCCAAAGAGAGCTATGAACTGGGTGAAACCTCAGGCGATCCCGGTGGCCTGCCGTATCGCTGGATCATCAAAGCCATGATCCCACTGTCATTTTTCTTAATGGCACTCAGTGGCGTAGGTTTGATCCTGCATTCACTGAACAAGATTTTTAACCCGCATCTTATCCATGCAAACAATATTCATACAAACAACAAGTAGAGGCTGAACATGATTGGAATAGTAATGTTTTTCGTAGCCTTGTTTGCGCTTTTACTTGGCTTCCCAGTAGCGTTCACCTTTGGTGGTATCGCGTTAATCTTTGGTGTTTGGGCTGAGGGCATTGAAATGTTTGCCTTCATGCCATATCGAATTCAATCAATTATGGAAAACACGGTGCTGATGGCCGTTCCATTGTTTGTTTTCATGGGGCTTGTTCTGCAAAAGACCAAGCTTGCTGAGCAGTTACTTGAGTCTATGGGAAGACTGTTTGGTGGTGTGCGTGGTGGTATCGCAATCTCGACAGTACTCGTAGGTTCACTGCTTGCTGCTTCAACAGGTGTAGTTGGTGCTTCTGTTGTTGCGATGGGACTTATCTCGTTGCCAGTAATGCTTAAGTACAACTACGACAAAGGCTTAGCCTGCGGCACTATTTGTGCGTCTGGCACGTTAGGGCAAATCATTCCGCCATCCATCGTCTTGATTTTATTGGGTGATGTATTGGGTGTGCCAGTCGGCGACTTGTTCCAAGCGGCAATTTGGCCGGGTGTGATGCTAGTGGGTGCTTACATTGTTTATATCTTGATATACGCAAAGCTTAACCCTGAATCGGCTCAACCTATTGAACGCGATGACTCCATTAGCCGTAAGCAAGAAGTGTTTAATGCGCTTAAAGCGATTCTTCCCCCATTAGCACTGATCATTGTTGTACTGGGCTCTATCTTTGCGGGTGTGGCAACGCCAACAGAATCGGCAGCGCTAGGTGGTGCAGGTGCATTGGTTCTGGCACTTCTATACGGTCAATTTAGTTGGTCGATGGTGTTTGCTGCGTCGAAAGAGACAGTTAAAGTGACCGCGATGGTCTTTGCTATCTTGCTTGGTGCGACGGCATTCTCGATGGCGTTTACTTATACCGGTGGTGACTATCTGGTTGAAGAATGGATGTTGCAACTGCCAGGTGAGAAGTGGGGCTTCCTGATCATTACCATGTTGGTTATTTTGATTCTGGGTTTCTTCATCGATTTCGTAGAGATCTGTTTCATCATCGTCCCAATCATTGCGCCAGTAGCCGAGCTGATGGGTATCAACATGACATGGTTCGCTATCCTTATCGCGATGAACCTACAAACCTCATTCTTAACGCCACCATTTGGTTTTAGTCTGTTCTATCTAAAAGGCGTAGCACCTAAAGGTGTGACAACTAAGGACATCTACCGAGGCGTGATGCCGTTCATTCTGATTCAAATCCTCGTACTTGGATCACTTCTCGCTTTCCCATCCTTCTATGGAATGTGAGTGAAGCCTAGAATGTGAATGATATGTTTCAACGGCTATCTATAAATTGATAAAGTAAAACGGCTTATTGATGTTCAGTAAGCCGTTTTTTGTGAGGGAAAGGAATGCCTCTAAAAGCCAAGCTGATTTTGCTGACGCTACTCCCGTTGTTGCTTGTAACGGCGAGTATTAGCTGGATCTCGCTTTACCAGACTAAGACGTTAGGCGCTAAAGAAGTCGAGATCTTTAGAGATAGCTTAATTAAGTCGCGTGAAAACGCCCTCAAAGATACGGTTGACCTCGCGTTCGACGCCATAGAGCACATCTACAACGATCCAAATATCCAAGAATCCCAAGCCAAAAAAGAAGTTCGAACCATATTGTCTAAACTTAGATATGGCTCCGATGGGTATTTTTTTGCCTACGATCGCCATGGGACTAACTTGGTTCATCCCATCCAGCCAGAATTGATAGGCAAAAACCTACTTCAACTGCAAGATGAAGATGGCGACTTTTTGATAGAAGCGCTATTAAGAGAGGCGCAAACCGGAGGTGGGTTTCACCAATATTTGTGGCAAAAGCCTTCGACGGGAGAGGTGGTATCTAAGTTGAGCTACGCCGCTTGGTTAGAACGTTGGGATTGGATGATTGGCACCGGTTTGTATATTGAAGACGTACACCAAGAAGTGGCTTCGATGCAGGCTGCGATCAACAAGAATATTGAAACCACTTTCTTCTCCATTGTGGTTATTTTGAGTGTGACCGTGGCAGTTATTATCGTGCTGACCTTAGCCATTAACATGCATGAACACCGTATCGCGGATAACAACTTAAAAGAGCTCGCCCATAAAACGGTGATGTTCCAAGAAGACGAGAAGAAGCATTTAGCGCGTGAGCTACATGATGGTATTAACCAATTATTAGTGTCGAGTCGTTGCCACTTAGAATTGCTCGGTAATAAACTAAAAAATGAAGATCTTAAAGCCCATTTGAATAAGTCGCAGCATTCACTGATGCGAGCGATAGAAGAGGTGAGGCACATCTCGCATCAACTTCGTCCAAGTTCATTGGATGATATTGGCTTAGAAGCGGCGTTGTCTTCATTGCTATTAGATTTTCAGGCGCACTCGGGTATTGAAGTGGAGACTTTGTTTACCACTCAACCCGGGAAGTTGAAATCAGAAGCGGCGACGACCTTGTATCGAGTGGTGCAAGAGTCATTGAACAACATAGAGAAGCACGCACAAGCGACCAAAGTGACGGTTATCGCGCAGCAAATTGGTAATGTGTTGCAGTTACTGATTCAAGATAACGGTGTCGGTTTCAACACCTATAAAGCGATGGAAAAACGAGGGATCGGGCTGCGTAACATGAGAGAGCGAGTGGAGTTCATCGGTGGTGACTTTGAATTGATGAGTGAGATTGGCCTCGGAACGGAAATTACAGTGTTACTGACACTAGAGGGATTAATGAATGAGTGAAGTTATTCGAGTTGTGATTGCTGATGATCACCAAGTGGTACTGGATGGCTTTATGGCGAGATTGGAACTCGAGCCAGATATTAGCGTGATAGGTACGGCTAGCAATGGGCTAGAAGCGGTAGAGGTCGTTAAGTCTCTGCGCCCTGATGTGGTGTTGATGGATATCAGTATGCCTATCATGAACGGCATTGATGCCACCCATCTGATTAAAGAAGAAGACCCCGAAGCCAAGGTGCTGATGCTGACCATGCATAACAACCGTGAATACATTATGAAGGTAATGCAGTCGGGTGCGGTAGGCTATATGTTGAAAGAGATTTCGGCTGAAAAAATGGTGCAGGCAATCAAAACGGTCAATCAAGGCTCGACCTATTTCTGTGAAAAAGTGACGCAGAATTTGTTTACTCAGCCAATTACTCCGACGCAATCTGTGAAGAATCCATTGAGCCGACGTGAAGAAGCGGTATTGAAATTAGTCGCGAAAGGGGAGAGTAGCAAAGAGGTCGCGAAGGCACTGAATATCAGCTATCGAACGGTAGAAACCCATCGACAAAATATAAAGCATAAGCTCGACATTCACTCTACAGCTGAGCTTGCTAAGTACGCGGTCAGCTCCGGGCTTGTGGACTGATCTTACGCTAAATTACATTAAATGTGTAATTTAATTACTAAATGTGTAATTTAGGCCTCCTTTATGGAGGTTTTTTTAGTATTTTTGCGACAGGTTGGTATTCTTTTTTTCGAAATTTAAGCGCCGAATGCAATGTTGCAAACTGTGCGCTGCAAATTAGAGAGGAAGCATGGAGCCTGTAAAAGATAGGTATAGTATTGAAAATACCGATTATACAGTAGGACAAGATAACGTTCAGAAATGGGGTTTTGATGTTCATAACCCAGTATTTGGAATCAGTGCAGGGGCGATCATTATCTTCCTGGTTGCACTTCTAGTCGCAGATCCGGAAACCGCAAAAGCGGCTCTTGATGGAATTAAATGGAAAGTCATCGGTAACTTCGATGGTTTCTTCATGTGGGCAGCCAACATCTTTGTTATTTTCTGTTTTGCCCTCATTGTCTCCCCGTATGGCAAGATACGTATTGGTGGCAATGATGCCAAAGCAGAGCACTCCAACCTATCTTGGATGTCGATGTTATTTGCCGCGGGAATGGGTATTGGTTTGATGTTCTGGGGTGTTGCTGAGCCAGTAGCTTACTTCACGGGTTGGTATGAAACGCCACTTGGTGTTGAAGCTTACTCTCCTGAAGCGGCTAAGTTGGCGCTTGGCGCGACTATCTATAACTGGGGTTTACACGGTTGGTCTATTTACGCCGTTGTTGCTCTAGCACTTGCCTTTTTCACTTTCAACAAAGGTCTGCCTCTTTCAATTCGCTCGATTTTCTATCCTATCTTGGGTGACAGAACTTGGGGTTGGTTTGGCCACATTGTCGACATCGTCGCGGTACTTGCAACACTGTTTGGCCTTGCAACGTCACTTGGCTTAGGTGCTCAGCAAGCAGCAAGTGGTATTAATCATGTGTTTGGTACCGATGGTGGTATTGGCATGCAGCTTATCGTTATCGCAGTAGTAACGCTATTGGCAACAATGTCGGTTATTCGTGGTATTAACGGTGGTGTTAAGGTTCTAAGTAACATCAATATGGTGGTTGCGTTAGGGTTGCTGATCTTCGTAACGATCGCGGGTGGCATAGCGGGCATTAAAGCCATCCCAACAGCACTGATGGGCTACATCGAAAACTTTATTCCTCTAAGTAATCCACATGGTCGTGATGATGAAACTTGGATGCAAGGCTGGACGGTATTCTACTGGGCATGGTGGATGTCTTGGTCTCCGTTCGTGGGCATGTTCATCGCTCGTATCTCTAAAGGTCGTACAATTCGTGAATTCATCGTGGCTGTACTGTTCATCCCGACGACAGTGATCATTATCTGGATGGCTATTTTCGGTGGCATCGCGATTGATCAGGTGGCGAACAAGGTCGGTGAGATTGGTGTGAATGGTTTGCAAGATATTACACTTTCTCTTTTCCATACTTACGATGCACTGCCAATGAGCTCTGTGCTTTCAGTGGTATCGATTGGTTTGATTATGGTGTTCTTTATCACCTCGTCTGATTCTGGTTCACTGGTTATCGATAGCATTACCTCTGGTGGTAAAGTCGATGCACCTGTTCCACAACGCGTATTTTGGGCGTTGATGGGCGGTGCGATTGCCGCGGTTCTATTGTGGGTTGGTGGTACGGAATCTATCCAAGCACTGCAAGCCGGAACGGTATCAATGGCGCTACCATTTGCCTTCATATTATTGCTTATGTGCCTAAGCTTATTGCTAGGTTTACGAACAGAAAATCAATTGGTTAAGCATCAAAATACTTTGAGTTAAAAGTATCTTTGATAAAAAGGTCGACAGGGTCGACCTTTTTTTCGTCATAAGCTTGGGTAATTACGTGAATTTTGTTTGAAATTCCACCGAACCGATTCTGCTTTACTGAAAACAACAAGTTAACCTGCTAAACTTCAGACATCCAAGTATTTGAATTATTGTGACAGCACGCTTGTTCTGCTTGGATCGTAGGTTCAAGTTTGTGATTAGGTCACAGGTAAGTAAGGGATACTCGGTCATCAGACCCTATTAGTATTCCGTAGAGAGGGATAATGACTAAAGGTATAGATAAATACAGTATCGACAGTACGGATTACACTGTCGGTCAAGATAACGTCCAAAAATGGGGTTTTGATGTTCATAACCCAGTATTTGGTATCAGTGCGGGACTTATCGCTTTGTTCCTGATAGGTGTTCTTATTACAGATACCGCTTCAGCAAAGGCTGCACTAGATGGCGTTAAAGGCCAGATTATCAATTCGTTTGATTGGCTTTTCATCTGGTCGGGTAATATTTTCGTAATTTTCTGCTTGGGCTTGATTGTTTCTCCATACGGCAAAATCCGTCTTGGTGGTGTTGATGCGACGGCAGATTACTCATTCATCTCTTGGCTATCAATGTTGTTTGCCGCAGGTATGGGTATCGGCTTAATGTTCTGGAGTGTGGCTGAACCAGCTGCTTACTTCACGGGTTGGTTTGAAACGCCACTTGGCGTAGAGCCAAACACACCAGAAGCTGCAAAATTGGCATTGGGTGCAACCATGTATCACTGGGGTCTACACCCTTGGGCGATTTATGGCGTAGTAGCATTGTCACTTGCGTTTTTCTCTTACAACAAGGGATTGCCTCTTTCTATCCGTTCTATATTTTACCCAATTTTAGGTGATAGAGCTTGGGGCTGGGCAGGTCACATTGTTGATATTCTTGCTGTACTTGCAACGCTATTTGGTCTGGCCACATCGTTAGGTCTTGGTGCGCAACAAGCGGCAAGTGGTATTCAACATGTATTCGGCATTGAAGCAGGCTTAGGGCTGCAAGTTATTGTGATTACAGCGGTGACTTTATTAGCGGTAGTATCAGTACTTCGTGGTATTGATGGCGGCGTTAAAGTTATCAGTAACATCAACATGTTGGTTGCTTTCCTACTGCTTATATTAGTGGCTCTAATCGGCTACGCGGTGACTTTAGGTTCTATCCCAACAACATTGATGGCGTACATCGAAAACATCATTCCATTGAGTAACCCTCATGGTCGTGAAGATGAAACGTGGATGCACGGTTGGACAGTATTCTACTGGGCTTGGTGGATCTCATGGTCACCATTCGTAGGTATGTTTATCGCACGTGTTTCTAAAGGTCGTACGGTTCGTGAGTTCATCACAGCAGTACTGATTGTACCGACGACAGTGACTATCATCTGGATGTCAGTATTTGGTGGTATGGCGATTGACCAAATTGTGAATAACGTTGGTATTCTTGGCCAAGACGGCCTAACGGACGTATCACTAGCGATGTTCCAAATGTTTGATGCTCTGCCGTTCGGTACTCTGCTTTCAATCATTGCGGTTGTATTGGTTCTAGTATTCTTCATTACATCGTCTGACTCAGGCTCTCTAGTTATCGATAGCATCACCGCAGGTGGTAAAGTTGATACACCTGTGCCTCAACGTGTGTTCTGGGCGTTCCTAGAAGGTGCGATTGCTGTCGCTCTATTGTGGGTTGGCGGTACTGAAGCAGTACAAGCTCTACAAGCGGGTGCAATCTCAACGGCATTGCCATTCACCATCATTCTATTACTGATGTGTGTGAGTTTGCTAATGGGTATGCGTACAGAAAAACGCTAGGCTTTTTAAGCTGAAATCTACAGCAATTTATACGCAGTAGAACAGTAAATAATATGAAGGCAGAAGAGGAAACTCTTCTGCCTTTTTTGTTTCTTCTCTACCGTGTTTTTTGTCTCTTTTTATCATGTAAAGTGCGATAAAAATTCTAATAACCGCAAAGATAATACCGTCTTAAATTTGGCGACAAGCCAAGGAATTGACATTAGGTAAGCTTATGGTTTACTTAAAATTATATTCCATTATTAAATCGTGAAATCGCTCGAATTTAATACTGATATTGGGTAGTATGCGCGAGATTTCCCACCACTCGTGAAACTTTGACATGAAACTAACACTTAAGCAGAAGTTGATAGGTGCTAGCCTATCTGCTGTTGTCGTTATGGCTACAGCGTTGACTTGGTTATCAGCAAACCAATTATTTGAACAGACTCGTAATGGCGTATACCTGCGAGCTGAAAGCGTATCTGAAGCAGCATCTGAAGGTATTAAGAACTGGATTGGTATTCGTACGGATATCGCATCAGCATTTAATGACTTTTCACGAGAGGATGATGTTGTTCCTTTCCTTAAGCAAGCTCGTGTAGCGGGTGGCTTTGACGATATCTTTTTAGGTACTCCAGAAGGCGGAATGTACCGTTCACATCCTGAACGTAATCGTGCAGATTACGACCCTCGTCAACGTCCTTGGTACCAAGAAGCAAACGCTGCAGGTAAGCAAATCATTACTACTGCTTATCAAGATGCAATCACCAAAGCACTTCTAGTAACGATCGCAGAACCTGTTCGCCACAACGGCCAACTTGTTGGTGTAGTGGGTGCAGACGTACTTATCGACCAATTGGTTAACGATGTAATCAGCCTTGATGTTGGTGACAATGCCAACGCAATGCTAATTGATGCCTCTGACGGCACATTCCTAGCACACCCAGATTCAGCATTGAGCCTGAAGCCGGTAAGCCAGCTTTCAAACGACATTTCTATGCCTATCATCGAGAACGCAGTGCGTACTGGTAGCATCGAGATCATTAAAGAGCGTGGCGCTGAGAAGTTGCTCTACTTCACGAAGGTTCCTAACACTAACTGGATCTTCGCGGTTCAGATGGACAAAGCAACAGAAGAAGCGAACCACTCAACGCTACTTACTCAGCTGATCATCACTGCTATCGTTATTACTCTAATAGTAATCGTACTCGTGTCTTGGTTAGTAAGCTTCCTATTCCGCGACCTAAACCGCGTTTCAGCTGCACTTGAAGAAATTGCTTCAGGCGAGGGCGACCTTACTCAACGTCTTGAGCCTAAGAGCGACGACGAGATTGGTCAGCTTGCTACAAACTTCAACCGTTTCGTGGGCAACATGCACACTATGGTTATCAAGCTGAGCGAAGTGTCTGCTGCGCTAGGCAACCAAGCACGTCAAACGGCTTCTCAAGCGGAAGAACGTAGTGCTCGCATCCAGATGCAACAAGACGAGATCAACATGGTCGCAACAGCCGTTAACGAAATGGCTGCAGCAACACAAGAGATCGCAGGTAACGCAGACCACACTGCACAGAACTCATCTGAAGCGGTTGGCGCGTGTGAGCACGGTACTGGTCAAGTAACGCAGACTCAAAGCTCTATCCAAAATCTTGCTCAAGAAGTTCAAATCGCAACCAACGTGATTCTAGAACTTGAAGAGCACGGCAACAGCATCAACGCTATCTTGTCTAACATTCAAGGTATTGCAGAACAAACGAACCTACTTGCACTTAATGCCGCTATTGAAGCAGCACGTGCCGGTGAGCAAGGTCGTGGTTTCGCAGTAGTAGCGGATGAAGTTCGAGTTCTGAGCCAACGTACACACGGTTCAACGCAAGAAATTCAACAAACGATCGAATTGCTGCAAGGTACAACAGGCAAAGCGGTTAACATCATGAACGATAGCCGTACACTTGCTGAAACCAGTGTTGATGACGCTAACTCAGCGGCTGCAAGCCTAACGCAAATTCATGCAGCTGTTGAACGCATCAGCGACATGGCAACACAGATCGCTTCTGCTGCAGAAGAGCAAGCGTCTGTAACGTCTGAGATTACTCGTAACACTGAAGGAATCCGTGACGTGTCTAACGAGCTAGCAGACGAAGCACACCAAGCAGCAGAGCAAGCTGCGCAGCTGTCTGAACTGTCTCACGAGCTAGAGAGTGAAATCAGCCGCTTCAAGCTGTAAGCGCTAACTCGTCATTTAAAAGCCGAATGTGATTATCACATTCGGCTTAATTATATGGTCCGCCTCACTCTCAAGCCATTAAGCTTAGAGTAGGCT
>NZ_JAPHPW010000011.1 GCF_026241515.1 Vibrio sp. 14G-20 | reverse complement strand
GAGCCTACTCTAAGCTTAATGGCTTGAGAGTGAGGCGGACCATATAATTAAGGCCTCCCGAAGGAAGCCTTTAGAATACATATTACCGCTTAACGAAAGCAGCATGTATTAGAAATTACATGTTACGTAAAGACGCAATACGCTTATCTAGCGGCGGGTGGCTCATTAGAAGCTCAGTTAGAGACTTCTTACCGTTGATACCAAACGCCATCATAGAACCTTCTAGTTGTGGCTCGTGGCTCACCTTTAGACGCTCTAGCGCTGCAATCATCTTATCTTTACCTACCAAGCGCGCTGCACCTGCATCGGCATGGAACTCACGATGACGGCTGTACCACATTGTAATGAAGCTAGCTAAGAAACCAAACACCAATTCCAACACCATAGACACACCGAAGTACACCATCATGTTGCTGCCGCCCTCTTCTTCGTTGTCATTCGACGCAACAATGTTGGCGATGAAACGAGATAGGAAGATAACGAACGTGTTTACAACACCTTGCATTAGAGTCATTGTCACCATGTCACCGTTCGCGATGTGGCTAACTTCGTGAGCTAGTACCGCTTCAGCTTCATCACGCGTCATGTTGTGTAGAAGACCTGTTGATACTGCGACCAATGAATCATCACGCTTAGCGCCCGTTGCAAACGCGTTAATGTCTGGAGAATCGTAGATCGCCACTGTTGGCATACCAATACCAACTTGTTGAGATTGACGGCTTACCGTTTCCATCAACCAATGTTCTGTTTCGTTACGTGGGCTTTCAATGACCATCCCGCCAACAGAGCGTAGCGCCATTTTCTTTGACATCATTAATGAAATGAATGAGCCGCCAAAACCAAATACCGCAGCCATCACCAATAAACCTGAGAGGCTACCGGGTTGCATACCAGTGACTGCGTATACAATATTAAGAACAACACTTAGCACCAACACAACCGCTAGGTTGGTTGCAAGGAACAACATTACTCGCTTCATTACTTATCTCCGCATGAAAGCTGTTTTTATAAAACTTATTGTTATAGACAAGGCAGACAGCAATAGATTCCAACCTTGAAGACTTCTACTTACTTATACATATAGTCTTAGATTAAGAAAACAAGGTTAAGCATTAAATTGCAACATTTGATTACGAGACCATATCCAAATCAAACCTAGTCTATTAGACCTAAGTCGTATGGTGTCGATATAACAATCCGTTTACAGTGACTTCAGATGATTTACTGGCTAGTCCATGTACAAAAAGGGAACGATCATGGTTGAAGGTACTAACACGCAAATGGCTATCGATTTACTGTGCTGTCACCTAGGGATTACTGAAGAAGAAGCAAAGAAACAGATCGGTATTCTTACGCCACAAGCAGCGCAAACCAATATAACAGAGACACAACAAGCACTAATGGGACTTACAAAAGAACATTAATCCCAAGCTTAACTCTACATAGGCTTAAAATAGCAAAAGGGCTGCAATCGCAGCCCTTTTCTTGTTTAACGTATAACTTGAATTAAAGCTCAAGCAATGGCTGTACATTAATATACTTACCAATATTCTTAGATTTCGCTTTTGGTACGTAAGGGATCTCACCTAACTTTGGCGCCCCTAGCTTATCTTCAAGCATCGCAATAATATCAGCGTAATGTTCAGTGCCTGGATTAATGCGGTTTGCTACCCAACCTACTAGGTTTAGACCATCGGCACGAATCGCCTCTGCGGTTAATAGAGCGTGGCTCAAACAACCAAGCTTAATACCAACCGTCAACACCACTGGAAGCTGCTCTTTCTTAACCCAGCTAGACAAGTATTCATCATCTGAAACCGGCACGCGCCAGCCACCAGCACCTTCAACTAGAACGATGTCAGAGTTTTGCTTATGCGCTTCTAGCTTCGCTGATAATACCGCTTCATCAACCACGACACCGTCATGCTTTGCAGCAATGTGAGGTGATGATGGTAGTAACAATGCGTACGGGTTAACGTCTTCGTAAGCAATATCTTGCGTCGCCGCTTCTTGAAGATGCAATGCATCACTGTTACGTAACCCTTCAGGGTATTCTTCACACCCTGCAGCAACTGGCTTATAACCAATTGTTGATAAATCTTGTGCGGCCAAAGCTTGAAGAATCGCTTTTGAAACCACAGTTTTTCCCACTTCGGTATCCGTACCTGCAATAAATAATGCATCAATCATAATTGAATAACCCCTAAACAAACTTGATATGTTGCTGGTAAGAAACCTTGATGGTTTTTGAACTCTCGATATTCCCGTTCAACAAGCTGCAACATGCTGCGACTTGTTAAACCCTGTGAGCGACCACTTACGTGATTAGCGCCGATGCCTTTAAGGTCGCGCATCAGTTCAAACGCAGTGTCGTACCAAACGGTGATGGTGGGCAAGTCTAGTTGATGAGCAGTACAGCTAGATTGCGCTAACGCAATTTTTACCTGATGGATTGTAATAAAATGGTTAACGTGTTGATGTGCGTCAATTTTGGACCATGATTTTTTCAACTCAAACAGTGACCCATCAAGCAAAGTTGAGAAAATCACACGTCCACTAGCCGCTACAACGCGCTTCATCTCCTTTAAAGGTGACGATAAATCATCACACCATTGTAACGCTAAGCTTGAAAAAACGATGTCAAAACACCCATCTTCAAACGGCAATTGTTCAGCGTCAGCTTGTTGATATAAAGAGACCGATGTACCACAACGTTGCTCTGCTGTTTCTAACATTCCAACAGAAAGATCAGCACACACTACCTCAGCACCACGCTTCACCATCTGTTCGGAGAAATACCCCGTACCACAACCTAAATCGAGTACCTTTAAACCTGAAAGGTCGCTAGGTAACTTATCCAGTAATCGGTGGCCGACATCGCGCTGAAACTCAGCGTGTTTATCATACGTTGTTGCTGCTTTACCGAAGGCTTCAGCAATCGCACTTTTATCTTGGCCTACGTAATTATGCACTGCTGCTTCTTGTGACATTTACTGAGCCTCTTTATTTAATTCAAAGCTTGATTCTATGCTTGGTTTGCTTCCAGAGTCGTTGCTTCGAGCTATTGCCTGAAGTAACGAGTCTGTTAACTGAAGAACCTGCTTCTGACTGTGGTTGGCCGTTAACGTAATTCGTAAACGAGCAGTCCCTGTAGGAACGGTTGGTGGCCTTATCGCCGTTACCCAAACTTGGTTACGCTTTAATTCTTCCGCTATAGATAAAGCAGCCTGAGCATCGCCAATCACAAACGGCTTAATCGGAGTCTGAGTATCAATGAAACCTGTTACACCACTCATCTGTTCTCTATAGAGAGCTCCTAACTCAGTTAACTTCTCTCGACGCCACTCTTGCGTCTGAATCATATGACACGCATGAGACAAAGCCACCGCTTGTGAAGGTGGCATCGCCGTCGAGTACACATGATGACGAGCAAACTGAGTTAAGTAATCACCCACTTCTGACGAACAAAGAATCGCAGCACCTGAAAGACCAAATGCTTTGCCAAAGGTCACCACCAAAATATCGGGGGAGATTTGTGCCATACTGCAACTCCCTGCCCCTTTATCACCTAATACGCCGATGCCGTGGGCATCATCAACCGCCAACCAACTGTCGTATTGATGAGTCAGGTTAGATATCTGGCTGAGAGGCGCTTGGTCGCCATCCATGCTGAACACACCTTCAGTCACGACCAAGGATTGTGGAGTGCGACTCAATTGCGACTCTAAATGTTGCGTGTCGTTGTGCTTAAAGCGTTTCATGGTTGCAGGTGAAAGTATCCCCGCTTCCATCAGGGAGGCGTGGTTAAGTTTGTCTTGCAACAGAGAGTCGTCTTTTTCGAGCAGAGAAAACAACAAAGCTTGATTAGCACTGAAACCAGAACTAAATAGAATGGCACGTTCAAAGCCAAGCCATTCACACAGCGGAGCCTCTAAATTTCGATGAGCAGGGCTAAAGCCCGTGACCAATGGCGATGCTGCACTTCCAGCACCATATTGGGAAAGCCCCGTTTGCCATGCATCGACCAGTTCAGGATCGTTCGCCAAGCCTAAGTAATCATTACTCGAAAAATTGATGAAACTAGAACCTTCGCTCTTCAGCAAAGATCCATTACTGTTTTCGAGTACCTTAAGTTGACGAGTTAACCCTTGCTCACGGCGATGAGCAAGGGCACTTTTGATGCGAGATTTAAACAGTGGCATCGTAGAACATGTCATCTTTCGTTGGACGAGCCGCAACGCGCTCCACCACTTGATCTAACAGTTCATTTTCTTGAATTTCGTCAGGCTTTTGAGCCACCTGTTGGCTGTTGATACCCAGCTTCTTAAACAACTGCATATCCGTGTCTTCGTCTGGGTTTGGCGTAGTCAGTAGCTTACAGCCGTAGAAGATAGAATTTGCACCCGCCATGAAACACATCGCTTGCATCTGTTCATTCATGTTCTCACGACCTGCAGATAAGCGAACTGCAGACATAGGCATCATGATACGAGCAATCGCAATCAGCTTAATGAAGTCGAAAGACTCAACATCATCGACGTTTTCCATCGGTGTGCCTTTCACTTTTACAAGCATGTTGATTGGCACACTTTCTGGGTGTACTGGAAGGTTAGCTAGCTCTACAAGAAGGCCTGCGCGGTCATTAGTGCTTTCGCCCATACCGATGATGCCACCAGAACAGATCTTCATTCCGGCATCACGCACGTGAGACAACGTATCTAAACGATCTTGGTAAGTTCGAGTGGTAATAATGCTGCCGTAGAACTCTGGAGACGTATCAAGGTTATGGTTGTAGTAGTCCAAACCTGCGTCGGCTAGTTCACCTGCTTGATCCGGCGTTAACATACCCAGTGTCATACAGGTTTCTAGACCCATGCCTTTGACACCTTTGATCATATCAGTTAAGTGAGGCATATCGCGCTCTTTCGGGTTTTTCCATGCCGCGCCCATACAGAAGCGAGTTGAGCCCGCATTCTTTGCTTTTTGCGCCGCATCCAAAACACGCTCTACTTCCATTAAGCGTTCTTTGTCGACATCCGTTCGGTAGTGAGCACTTTGAGGACAGTACTTGCAATCTTCAGGGCAAGCACCTGTCTTTATCGATAAAAGCGTACTCACTTGCACGTGGTTGTGCTCTTGGTACTGTCTATGAACGACTTGAGCTTCAAACATTAAATCCATAAACGGTTTTTCAAGCAGCGCTGTTACTTCAGCAACTGTCCAGTCATGACGAACTTCCACGTGTCGATCCTTTTTTTTATTTTTTTGATGTTACAACTCTGTGTCTAGAGTTTGCATTTATGCTTGGCTAGTCTACCGACAAGCTTTAGACTGTCAACACATTGATAATATCAAAAGTTTACATCTGGTCATTTTTTAATCACACCAAGAATGGAAGTTACTATGGATCTCGCCTTTGATCGCCAGCATATCTGGCATCCCTACACATCAACGTTAACACCTCTGACCTGCTACCCAGTCACCAATGCAGACGGTGTTTACTTAGAATTAGAAGGCGGAAAACGAATTATTGATGGTATGTCCTCTTGGTGGTCAACCATTCACGGCTACAATCATCCAGATCTGAATGCCGCTGCTCATAGCCAAATCGATAAGGTTTCACACGTTATGTTTGGTGGTATCACCCACCAGCCTGCCATCGATTTATGTAAGAAGCTTCTCTACCTAGCACCAAGTAATCTTGAACATGTATTCTTGGCTGATTCAGGCTCAGTTGCCGTAGAAGTGAGTCTTAAAATGGCGCTTCAATACTGGCATGCCAAAGGACAACCTCGTTCGAAGTTCCTCACACTCAGAGATGGCTACCACGGTGATACCTTTGCAGCGATGTCAGTGACCGACCCTGACAACTCGATGCACAGCCTCTACAAAGGCTTTTTGCCTGAACACATTTTTGCAGATTCGCCGAAAACAGGTTTTTGGGAACAATGGGACGCTAACGACATAAACAGCTTCCGTGAAAAGCTAGCAACACATCATCAAGAAGTCGCCGCCGTGATCTTGGAGCCGATCGTTCAAGGCGCTGGCGGTATGCGTATCTACCACCCTGAATTTCTGAAACAGGTGCGCTTGTTGTGTGATGAATTCAACGTATTGCTGATTTTGGATGAGATTGCGACCGGATTTGGCCGCACAGGAAAACTATTCGCGTGTGAACATGCCGACATTCAACCGGACATTCTATGCTTAGGCAAAGCGCTGACTGGCGGCTACATGACCCTTTCAGCAACACTAGCGAGCAAAGAAGTCGCAGACACGGTATGTGGCGGTGAAGCAGGCTGCTTTATGCACGGGCCAACCTTTATGGGTAACCCATTAGCTTGCGCGGTCGGTGCGGCAAGTTTATCCATCATAGAGCAAGGTCATTGGCAGAGTCAGACTCAGCAGATTGAACAGCTTTTCTCTGAATTGCTACCACCTTTGCGAGAGCATCCACTGGTTAAAGATGTTCGTTGGTTGGGCGCTATTGGTGTAGTTGAAACCCATTCACCTGTCGATATGGAAACCATTCAAGCTCACTTTGTTAAACAAGGCGTTTGGATACGCCCATTTGGCAAGTTGATCTATATGATGCCTCCTTTCATTAGCAAACCTGAACATATTGAGCTGCTTGTTTCATCTATTGATAAAGCCCTCCAACAATCTGCTTGCTTCAAACCAAGTTGATTTAAAAACGTCATTTAGAAATACCAAAAACCTATAAGCCGCCCATAAATACCAACGGTGGCTTATCCTTCGCGCGAAAAATCAGATAGCCAATAAAAACGTCTCTAACCGTTGTTTTATCTACGATTTCATCTCGATAACCCTCACAAATAAAATTAATCCTCACCACAAAAACAATTATCAAAAGAGTATTAGCTGTTGGATAAATAGCCGTCATAAAATAACGAGACTTTTTTAATTCTCTAATCTTATGAATACCTATATCTCTTGTTTTTTTGTTTTGTTCTCACTGTCTTTTCCGTGTATTGCTTCAGAAATGGTGCTTAATTCCAATCAGACAGATTACTTGCAGGCAAAAAAAACGATTGTCATTGCTAAACCTACTCACCTATTTAACCGGGCATGGGAGGATGTGTTCGTCAATCGAAATAAAGGCAATTCGGCCGAAGTCGTTCGTATGCTTGAAGAGAAGCTCAATGTTAATATTGAAATAAAGGAATATTTCTCGTCACGTGCTCTTCTTGATGCTGTAGCGAAAGGGGAAGTCGACTTAACTCTAGGTTATGCTGAAACACGTCAGCGATCAGAGCAATTTATTTTTTCAAACCCGCTCTATAACGTGCCTAACGTTTTTTGGTTTAAAGACGAAGCAGCCCAAACTAAACCCAAGCATGAACTCATGTGGGCTTGTATTCGAAATTCACTGTTTTGTCAGATAATTAAAGATTTAGGAATCACGAAAATATTGATGGTAAATAGCACATCAGAGCTCTTTACAACCCTCGCTGTAGGCACTGCTGATGCAACAGTCATCGATTTAACGTCAGTCCAGAGTTACTATTCAGTTGTTACACCAGGAGAATGGCAAGGCACAATTTCATTTTCAAAAGATCTAGCTCCATTCCCCATTCAAGTATTAATGAGCAAGGAATCAACTCAATTAAAAACGATCGTTGATGCATTGCTGAAACACCAAATCAAAGATATCAATCAAATATCGTCGAACTATTTCTACCACTTTTATGATGACATCATAAATCAAGTTATAGAAAGCCAATATGGACATCGTTCGATTAGGTATACGGTCAATGAAAACATCTACCCCTATTCATATTTCGATCCTACAACACAACAAACGGTCGGTTTCATTCACGACGCGATCACTCTCCTTTCGAGAAAGCTTGGAGTAAGCTTCGAATACGTGCAACCTAAAGGAAAAGATGTCATTGAAATGCTGCGTACTAAAGAAATCGACTTTTTACCCGGTTTCGATGTAGAAAACCCAAATAGTAACGAATTTATTTTTAGTGAACCTTTTATGAGGCTTCATTGGGCCTACATTTCAACGAACAAAAATGTAGACACTAAACGAACAGCGATTCTTGATAGAACTGGGTACTTTATACAGAAAGAGTCATTAAAATTAGATTTCAGTGATGCCGTCATGTACCAAGATATAAAAACTCTTGCTAAAGACATGAGTAATGGAAAGATCACCCACGCTTACATTCCACAAAGTATAGCGAATCTATACGTTTACAACGGGTATTCCGACATATTTCACATTGAAGCTCGAGATAATGCAGCTTCATTGTTCAAAAATATAGGTGTGATATTACATCAGGACTCAACGTTTCTTCAAAGCGTCATCAACTCAGCGATTTCTTTGACAACACAAAACGAAATCGATCTTCTAACTCTCAAGCACCACAATATCACGGCACAATACGGCTATAGCGAAGAACGTATTGTTCTTTATACGTTAGCCGTTTCTAGCTTTATTTTCATTCTAGTGACTTATGGATTAGTCAAAACTAGGCGTCTTTCTATTTCACTAAACAAAGCAAAACAATCAGAACAGCGAAGTTACAAACAAATCCAATGGCTAATGACACTACTGGATAGCTTACCAACCTTGATATCGATTCATGATCAAACAAATAAGTTAGTCTTATCCAATAGTGCATTTAACAAACAAAGAGATTTATGTTTAACGGCAGGTAACGATCAAAAATCTTGCTGGCTTAAACAGGCCGAAAGCCAAGCTCAAAACACATTAGCTCTTGGTATCTGGAAAACAATCAAGTGTCACTGTAGTGGATACGAAAAACACTTCAGAGTAATTCGACAACGTGTAATGAATAGCTCAGACGAGAGCTATTACACAGTCACTGTGTTAGATGATTTAACGAGATGGGAAGCTCAACAACGCGAACTAGAAATTTCGAACACAAAAGCCCAAGAAGCTATAAAAGCTCGCGATTTATTCCTAGCGATTGTCAGTCATGAACTACGCACACCAATTGCCGCAATGATCGGATTAATGGAGTTACTAAGTACCAAAATTGAATGCAAAGACAATATGGAACTGTTATCGAATGCCCAGATATCTGCAGAACGATTGAAATTGCTCGTCAGTGATATTCTCGACATTTCAAAGATGGAGGCAAATCAGCTTCATTTAGAAGCTAGAAATAGCAATATTTATCAAGAACTATGCCCTATTTTTAGGACATTTGAAACACATGCAAGATTGAATAACCTCAACTTTAAAGTAGATTGGAAAACAGGCTCCATCAATACGGCTAGCTTAGATTGGTTGAGAGTAACACAGATACTCAACAATCTACTTAACAACGCGATTAAGTTTACAGAAAGCGGCTTTGTTCTCATTAACGTCGACGTAACTGAGCACCAATTACGCCTGTCTATAACAGATACTGGTTGTGGTATGTCTGAGCAGCAAATTACTCGAGCTTTCCAACCGTTTGCTCAAGGTGACCATAGTATTAGCCGTCGTTATGGAGGCACTGGGCTAGGTATCACCGTTGTTCAGCGTTTGGTTAATATGATGAATGGTGAATTAAAAATTGAGAGTAAACAGGGGTTAGGAACAAAGATCTCCGTCATCATCCCTGTGGAAGCAAAATCGTCAACAGTAAATGCACCTCAAAAAGTCGGCACCGAAGATCGAGAAATACTAAGGTGGCTTAAAGCTTGGGGAGTATGTCATCAAAGCACAAAAGACCAAAATACCTTTAATCTCGTTCGATCTAACCAGTGGCAAAATTTATACCCAGATCATTTATTGTCAGCCTTAACGGCAGCCAGAGATCCGTTGACCTACGATACTGGAAATAGATATCAATTCGAAGGCAACGTATTGATAGCCGATGACGACCCAATCAATCGGTTATTGTTTACTAAACAATTAAAGCAGTTCGGACTTAACGCCATTATAGTCAAAGATGGGCAAGAGGCACTGGATATTTTGAAGCAGAGTGATCAGACAATCGACTTAGTCATCACCGATTGTCACATGCCAAATATGGATGGGTACGAATTAACTGAAATAATCAAATCATCGCCCGAATTATCTCATTACCCTGTTATTGGTTGTACCGCGGAAGATTCCAAACTGGTAATAGAAAAAGCTGAACGTGTTGGGATGAACCAAGTGATTTACAAACCATATTCTTTTAATGAGTTGGCAGTCGCCCTAGAGCAATTACTCCCAGAAACTTGCATCAAACAACACCCTGACCAGCCATGGGCAAGCAATTACTCTGAAGACGAACAATTACAAATGGCAAGCGTGATCTTAGAATCGTTCACTGCTGATAAATCAATGTTACAAGACGAAAAAGAGAATATAAAAGAAGTCTCCCATCGCATCAAAGGATCCGCGGGGTTACTTGGTTTAACGACACTTTATCGAGCAGCAAAAGACTGTGAAAAAGACCCAAACAACGCTCAAAAATTAGAACAGCTCACCGATGAACTAAATAAGTCGATTGAATCGGCGTCTATTATATTAAAAAGGCTAAACCTCCAGTGAAAGTATTGATCGTCGAAGACTCATTGCTCCAAGCAACATCGATAAAAATTTTGCTCAAGAGATACGAAATTAGTAACGTTTATATCGCTTCGAATGGCGAAGAAGCGATCAAAATATGTCAGAATCATAACTTTGACCTCGCTTTCTGTGACTTGCAAATGCCACAAATTGATGGCGTATCTTTGCTAGCATCACCACAAGCGATGCGATCGATTAAACGAGTCGTTATATTAAGTGCCATGGCTAGCTCAGCATTAGAGTCGACCCAAAACATGTGTGTATTAATTGGCTATCAACACGTTGAGGTTATTCGTAAGCCAGTTAAAGACTCACATATCCAACGCTTATTATCTTCTCACTCTTTATCCAATACAGTGAATGCGATTCAGAGCCTACCTGTTGTGTTAAACGATAAACAAGTTCAGTTAGCATTCGAAAAGAATTGGTTCGTTAACGCATATCAAAGTCAGCACGACGTAAACAAAAATCAAGCCGTTGGTGTAGAGCTACTTGCGCGCCTCATGCACCCTGAATTAGGTTTACTCACCCCACTCCACTTCATGGAATCTGTTCGACGCCTTAATTTATTGGATAAGCTGTTTTACAACGTTCTGGAACAAGGGCTAAAAGATATCTCAAAGCTGCGCGAGCCATTAGGTTTTTCCATCAACATCGAGCAATCAACGCTTCGGATCGATGTCGCAGACAAGATAATAAACTTATGCAATGAATACAATGTATCCCCTTCATTGCTCACATTAGAGATAACTGAGCACGAAACTTTTTTGCTTGATGCCAATTGTTATAAGAATATCGCAAAATTGAGCATGTCCGGTATTGGTCTTTCTGTCGATGATTTCGGGACAGGTTACGCCTCATTATCACAACTCTCGAACTTACCTTTTACCGAGTTGAAGGTGGATCGAAGCTTCGTACAGGATGTTAGTTCTAACAAAAAGCATCAAGTGCTAACCAAAGCCTGCATTAATCTGGCGGAAAATTTAGGGCTGTCTTGCATTATCGAAGGTGTTGAGAAACAACAGGATTTTGATTATCTATCGTCAATTGGTATGACAAAATACCAAGGCTACTTCACATCGAAGCCAGCAAGTTTTTCCGAATTAATCTCTCAGAATGATTTGAAATAATGACGTTAAATCAACTGCAAGTCCTTATTGTTGACGATGCACCAATCGTCCTCTCCACCATGCGCAATATGTTGATTTATATTGGATTTCATGAAAAAAATATCTTTCTTGCCACCTCACCAAAGGTCGCGATATCGCTAGTCAATGAAACATCATTTGATGTCATCATTTGTGATTACAATTTTGGCGAGGGCATGAATGGTAAGCAATTATTTGAAGAATTAAAACAAACACGAATGTTAAAAGATGATGGTGTTTTTATACTAGTTACTGGGGAAAACTCAGCTCTTTCTATTAGACCAATTATTGAATTGCGCCCAGATAACTACTTACTAAAACCTTTTAATCGTGAGACCTTAAAATTACGTATTACAGCATCGATTCGTAAGAAGAAAACACTAGAAGAAATCTATAATGCTGATCGAGCGCATCTCTATCGAGAAGGCCTTGAGCATTGTGAAGCTCTATCGCATTTTCACCCAGAGTACTTCTCTACAATCGAACAATTCAGAGGCCATTTCCTTTCTAAACTTGAGCTGTTTGATGAAGCAAAAACAGTGTATGAGAGTGCTATGGCAGAAGGGAATTTCGACTGGGCACAAGCAGGCTTAGCGAACAGCCTAGCCAACTTAGGACAGCAGACCGAAGCCAATCAAATCATATCAACATTGATCAAAAACGCACCAAGCAATACGTTGTATCGTGATGAAGCGGCTCATGTGAGTTTGCTCAGTAATCGAATACCAGCTGCGATAGCACACTTCAAACTAGCTAGTAAGTTAACGCCTGGAAACTCAGATCGTGAACTAGCAATTGCCAACCTATGTTTATCCGTTAACGATTCTGAAACTGCACTTAAACACTACCAAAATTACATTCATTTCAATAAGGATACGTTTCGCGACAATGTGCTAATGAAGCTCAATCACGTTAGGTTTCTTTTATATTCAGCTTCCGATGATATCAATAAGCAACAGAAACTCGAACAAGTTAACTTCATTCTGAGTAAAGTCGGAGAAGAGCTCTCCCCTGAGATCCACTGCGACCTTGCACTGATCGCTGCACATATTTCGTTTGAAAAAAAAGAGTACAAAAAATCGATTAATCTCTTAACTGACCTACACAACGGTAACCAATTCAGAGAATTTTCGACCATTTACCATCATGCGTGGTTACTCGACAAAATGAGTTGTGAATGCGAATTCAAAATAGCGGTCCAACGAAGTAAGATTTTAATCATTAAAACAGAAAGTTCGGCGATCATATCAAGTCAAATGACAATGTTAAATGAACTAAACAGTCAAAATCATCGAAAAATTCT
Organism: Vibrio sp. 14G-20; assembly: GCF_026241515.1. Lineage (GTDB taxonomy): Bacteria > Pseudomonadota > Gammaproteobacteria > Enterobacterales > Vibrionaceae > Vibrio. The sequence continues at coordinate 148,328 of NZ_JAPHPW010000011.1, read as the reverse complement.
ATGGCTGAAAGAACAGAATATTACAATAGAAAAGACACAACCCAACTATAAAGCCTTATTGACAATATACTTGAATATACGGGAGCGTGCGCCAGTCATAAAAAAGGTGTGCATGAATATTATCAAGCTACTTACTCTTGCTTGGCCAAGTTCAATAGGGGCAAAACAAGTGAACGCGATTATTAAAGAGTGTGACGATGTCATCTTACAGCTTTACACCACACAAGAGTTATCTGACATGGATTATCCACGTTTCTACAGCAAAGCCATATCGATGTGTCACAATATAGAAGCTAATCGATTATAGATATATCGTAGACTGCTTAAGCTTTCTTTCTACACTTTAGGTTCTAAGGCTTCAGGTATAAAAAAGGCTTTGCCATAACAGCAAAGCCTTTTAAATATTCAGGCAAGTCAGATTAATCTAAATTTGATTAACCTAAATTGGCATTAACCGATGTGCGTTGCGCCGCCCATGTATGGCTGAAGTACTGCTGGGATAGCAATACGGCCGTCAGCTTCTTGGTTGTTCTCAAGAATAGCAACCATAGTACGACCTACAGCAAGACCAGAACCGTTTAGTGTGTGTACAAGTTCAGGTTTCTTCTCGCCTTTACGACGGAAACGAGCTTGCATACGACGCGCTTGGAAATCCCACATGTTTGAACAAGAAGAGATTTCACGGTAAGTCTCTTGTGCTGGAACCCATACTTCTAAGTCGTAAGTTTTCGCAGAACCGAAGCCCATGTCGCCCGTACATAGAATCACTTTACGGTAAGGAAGCTCTAGAAGTTGAAGTACTTTCTCAGCATGACCTGTTAGCTCTTCAAGTGCTGCCATAGAGTCTTCTGGCTTAGTGATTTGTACTAGTTCAACTTTGTCGAATTGGTGCATACGGATAAGACCACGAGTGTCACGACCGTAAGAACCTGCTTCAGAACGGAAACATGGTGTGTGAGCTGTCATCTTAAGTGGCAGTTCAGCTTCATCAGTAATCGTGTCACGAACCATGTTCGTTACCGGTACTTCTGCAGTTGGGATAAGCGATAGAGTCTTAAGAGGTACGTCACTTACTTGCTCAGTTAGTGGGCTTGTGTGGAACAAGTCTTCACCGAACTTAGGAAGTTGGCCAGTACCGTAAAGGCTATCGTGGTTCACTAAGTACGGTACGTACATTTCTGTGTAGCCGTGCTCATCTGTGTGAAGATCCAGCATGAACTGAGCAATAGCACGGTGTAGACGTGCAAATTTGCCTTTCATCACGATGAAACGAGAACCAGAGATTTTAACTGCACTAGCAAAATCAAGACCGCCAGACATTTCGCCTAGGTCAACGTGATCTTTAACTTCGAAGTCGTAAGTCTTAGGTTGGCCCCAACGAGAAACTTCTACGTTATCGTCTTCATCTTTACCATCTGGCACTTCAGCGTCAGGAAGGTTAGGAATAGACATTGTGATCGTTTCTAACTCAGATTGAAGCTCAGCCAATGTTACTTTAGCTTGGTCTAGTTCTGCGCCTAAGTTGCCTACTTCTGCAAGGATACGCTCAGCTTCTTCATGGTCGCCTTTTGCTTTCGCTTGACCAATGGACTTCGATCGAGAGTTACGTAACGCTTGTAGCTCTTCAGTTTTCATCTGAAGGGACTTACGTTTTTCTTCAAGTTCACGAATTGTCTCTACATCAAGGGCGAAGCCTCGACGTGCTAATTTTGCCGCTGTTTCATCCAGCTCAGCTCGAAGTAATTTAGAATCCAGCATTGCTAATCCTATGCTTTAGTTATTTGAATATTCAGTAGTTTGCTACTGAATCACTGCTAAACCCCTAAAATCGGTGCTATTTCGACCAATTTATAACGATTTAATTGAATTTTTATGACTAGGTAACGATATCCAAAAAAGACTACTTTTCATAGCGTTTTTGTGGGCTTTTTGCGTCCAAATCCGCCAGATAATCTAGCTTCTCGCCAATTTTGGTCTCTAAGCCTCGTTTTGTTGGGAAATAGTATTGTGTTTCACCCATTTCAGGCGGCAAATACTTTTCTCCAGCCGCGTAGGCACCTGGTTCGTCATGAGCATAACGGTATTCTTGCCCGTAGCCCATGTCCTTCATCAAAGTTGTGGGTGCATTTCGCAAATGATGCGGCACTTCATATTCAGGGAGATTGTGTGCATCCGTTAACGCTTGCTTCCATGCGGTGTACACGGCATTACTCTTAGGTGCACACGCTAAATAGACAACCGCCTGAGCAATCGCACGCTCCCCTTCAGCTGGGCCAATACGCGTGAAGCAATCCCAAGCCGACATCGCAACCTGCATTGCTCTTGGGTCTGCGTTACCAATATCTTCAGAAGCAATCGCCAATAAGCGCCTTACGATATACAAAGGGTCACAACCCGCCGCAATCATTCTCGCCGACCAATACAACGCGGCATCGGGATTAGAGCCACGAATCGACTTATGAACGGCAGAGATTAGGTCGTACCAAATATCACCCTTGTTATCGAAACGAGCAACCTTCTCGCCAGCCACTTCAGCTAACAACTGTAGCGTTATCGCTTTCTCGCCTTTATCATTGTCTTCAGCCATGTCGTACAGCAGCTCAAGATAGTTGAGCGACATACGTGCGTCACCGTTGACCAGTTCAGCGAGGCGATCTAAGACGTTGTCAGCAAAATCAGCCGTCAAATCACCCAACCCGCGCTGCTTATCTTCGATCGCTTGGCGAATGACGAGGGCGATATCATCTGTATTGAGAGAAGTCAGTTTGTAGACACGCGCACGCGACAACAAAGCGTTGTTCAATTCAAAAGAAGGGTTTTCTGTGGTCGCGCCGATAAACGTAACCGTGCCATCTTCGATATGGGGTAGAAAGGCATCTTGTTGGCTTTTGTTAAAGCGATGGACTTCGTCCACAAATAGAATAGTTCTACGCCCTGCTTGCTTGTTCTCACGCGCTTTTTCAATGGCGATACGAATGTCTTTTACACCCGACGTCACCGCTGATACGCGCTCAACTTCTGCATTGGCGTAATTTGCTGCCACTTCTGCCAGCGTGGTTTTACCGGTACCCGGAGGCCCCCATAAAATCATGGAGTGGATATGGCCCGCTTCCAACGCTCTGCGAAGGGGTTTACCTGGGCCTAATATATGCTGCTGACCGATGTACTGTTCAACAGTTTCAGGTCTCATACGAGCAGCAAGGGGACGAAAATCTTCGTCCCCTGCAAAATCTAAGCTGTAATTACTCAATTGCAATCTCTTGATTCGTTGATGGCATCAATGCCTATCGACTTACTACCAAACGATCTGCCAGTTTGGATCAGTTTCTTTGGTCGTCGACCTCGACACCTTCCGGCGCCACAAAAGTAAAGCGGTCTGCAGCAGGTTTACCTAAATCAACATTGTTAAAGGTAAACTCACCTTTTTGGCCGTCTTGTTCAATCACATTAAAGCCCTGAACAATGCCTTTCTCGGTGATGTTAATCTGGAAATCGCCCTGATTAGAATCCACAGCCGTTGGCGTTAGCGTAAATTGATTACCCGTTTGCGCGACATTGTAGTTATCCCAATCGCTTTCTTGGTTACGAGTCAGCAACACAAAAGGTGTTTGCGATGTGGCTTGTTCTTGCCAGTAAATGCTCACTTGCTCAATGAACGGGCTGTAGTACCACAAGCTTTGACCATCAGATACCAATAGGTTTTCATCAGGGAAAGTGGTTTCCCAGCGGAATAAGCTTGGGCGCGCAATCTCTACCGTACCCTCGCCTTCCATCACAACATCACCGTCAGGGCTGGTTACGACTTGTTTAAAGTCAGCGCTGAAGCCTGCATTCAGTGACAAGCGGCTACTCAACTCTTCTTTCGGAGAAGCGAATACTGAGAAGCTCATAAATAAAAGTGCGAATACTTTTTTCATCAATAGTCCTGTTAAATCATAATACCAATCACAGTAAGTAAGTGATCAGAAATAGCGCCGGGAAAAGGCTTGAGAACAAGGCGTAATTTTTTGATAAGTAGTTATTCTACAATCAAAAATTATAACGCAGTTATCGAGCGTTTTAACCAGCTAGGGTGACCAGTTATTTACTACGATTGGTATAAGTCGGTCATGTTTTGGTTTTGACCGACTGAATAGTTATGAGTTCCTATTGGAACTAATCTTTTGGTGGCGCTGGCGCCAAGACTTCTCGGTTACCGTTATGTCCTGGAGCACTGACAATACCTTGAGCCTCTAATTGCTCGACAATTCGTGCGGCACGGTTGTAGCCGATCTTAAATCGACGTTGTACACCAGAAACAGAACCACGGCGTGAATGAACCACGTGTTCGACAACTTGATCAAACAGAGGATCGACTTCTTCATCGCCTTCCATCTTCTCACCCGGCAATAGTGTTTCTGGGGTTTGGTCGCCGTTAGTAATCTCTTCAATATAGTTTGGCTTACCTCGTGCTTTCCAGTTATTCACGACCGCATGAACATCATCATCAGATGCAAATGCGCCATGTACACGAGTTGTGTGGCTTGAACCCGGTGGTAAGTACAACATATCACCCATACCAAGCAGTGACTCTGCACCACCTTGGTCAAGAATGGTTCGAGAGTCCGTTTTGGTCGATACGGTAAAGGCAACACGTGTCGGGATGTTTGCTTTAATAAGGCCCGTAATAACATCCACCGAAGGACGTTGAGTGGCTAAGATCAAGTGGACACCAGCCGCACGTGCTTTCTGCGCCAAACGTGCAATCAGTTCTTCTACTTTCTTACCCACTACCATGATCAAATCGGCGAATTCATCGACAACAACCACAATATAAGGCAGCTTTTCCAACAATGGTGCTTCAGGGTCCATGCTGTCGCCCGGCTTCCACAGTGGGTCATGAATTGGGTGGCCAGCTTCCGCGGCCATCTTCAACTTGTCGTTGTAGCCTTTAATGTTACGAACACCGAGCGCCGACATCAGCTTGTAACGACGTTCCATTTCGCCAACACACCAACGAAGGGCGTTAGACGCATCTTTCATGTCGGTAACGACTTCAGACAATAGATGTGGAATACCTTCATAGATAGACAATTCCAACATTTTCGGGTCAATCATGATGAAACGAACGTCTTCAGGCGATGCCTTGTAAAGCATACTCAAGATCATCACGTTCACACCCACCGACTTACCAGAACCGGTTGTACCCGCGACGAGAACGTGTGGCATTTTTGATAGGTCAGCAATAACGGCTTCGCCTGCGATGTCTTGCCCTAGAACAACCGTCGTTGGTGATTTAGCCTCTTGGAACTGAGGGCTAGCAACTACATCAGAGAAGAACACCGTTTGGCGGCTCATGTTAGGCAGTTCTAAGCCAACATAAGGTTTGCCCGGTATTACCTCGACGACACGCACTGCCAATGCGGAAAGTGAGCGCGCTAAGTCCATTGAAAGACCAGAAATTCGACTTACTTTCACACCCGGAGCAAGGTCTAACTCGAATCGAGTGATAACCGGACCAGGGAAAATATCAACCACATCAGCTTTGATTTTGTAATCGGCTAATTTAGATTCAACCAAACGAGCGATTGCTTCAAGTGCATCGCGATCAATGAAGGTTTCACGCTTTTCAGGGTGGAACAACAATTCAAGCGTTGGCAATGGTTCTGCTGGTTTAGGCAAGTTAACATCTTGCTGAACGAGGAACGGGTTTTGCGTTGCTGCCATGTTTGCTTGTGCTTCAGAGACAATGTTTTGGAATGCCGCTACGTCTTGGTCTGGATGTACAGGTTCCTCTTCTGTTACCTCTTCCCAAGGAAGATCAACAACTGGTTCTTGTTCTTGGTTTTGCTCGGTCGTTTGCGTCGGCTCTTGTTCGTAAGGTGACGGAGCAAGTGGCTGTTCGTCATTATCAACAGGCTCAACATCTAGCTCTGAATTAGGTTCAAAGTTTTGCTCTTCCGTTGTCTCGAAAGGCGTTGAGAATTCTTGTGGTGCTTCTTCTATTTCACCCATTGGCAAAGCGTATAGAGATTCTGGTTGAACATCTTCCGCAGTGAACTCGTTATTTATTTCTGGTGAGCTATCCATTACTGGTTCAGCACTTTCTACAACCGTTTCGGTCGGATTAACTGCTGGTTGCTCATTCTGCATGTATTGTTGGTACGCAACCTGAGATTCATGCGCATCAACCTGCTCTTGCTCAGCAAGATCATCTTCATACATAGCGGCGTTTTCTAGCTGCTCGATAGTGGCATTGAGCTGTTTAGAACGCTCAACACCTTCTTCTAAAGGCTCTTCTGGCGCTTGGTAAACGGGTGCTACAGGGAGTGACTCAGGTTCAACTTCAGGTTGGCGCTGAACCTGAGGTTCTTCATGAACAGGAGCTTCTTGTTTCGCAGGAGCATCGACTGGCATGTGAATGTTGTAATGACGCTTCGGCGATACAGCATTGTCTCGCGCATTTGTCGCCACGTCTGAAGAATCATTGGTCGCAGAAAAGCTCATCGAAGGATCTAGCGGGTCATGCTCTGTTGATTCTTTGTTGTCTTCTATAGCAGGAACATCACGGTAAGTCGGCGCTTGATGACGTTCTTCGATTAAATCGCGGTCTGCTGATTCTCTTAATTGAGGCTCAAGCAGTTCTTGATCTTGGCCACGTCCCTTATTAACAGCAGAGATGAAGAATTTGATAGCACATTCACCCAACCATTCCACAATGCTTAACCAAGAAATACCGGTCAATAGAGTAAAGCCAGCACCCCATAAGAAAAGAAGAACCAGCGTACTACCAAGAACATTCAACGTTGGAAGAGCAAGGCTTGTTAAAACGTCACCTACCACACCACCTGATGAGAAATACCAGATGTCGTCAAAGTTGATATCCGCTAGACCACAACTAGTAAGAATAAGAACGGTTAAGCCAAGTAAGCGAGTGCCCCACAACATGAAGTCGATTTGTTCGTCTTCATTACGTTTGCGGAACAACACCCATGCAGCCACAGTCACTAATATAGGCAGCGGGTAAGCCAGTGAACCAAAGACAAAGAAAAGCGTATCCGCCAACCATGCACCTAGGTAGCCACCCGCATTCTGAATGTCACCACCCCACGCCGTTTGCGACCATGATGGGTCTGCAGGACTAAAAGTTAATAACGCAACGGCAAGTAGAATAGAGAACAGAACACCCAAAATCAGGCTGCACTCTTTGAGACGTTGAGAACCATTCAAACGAGGAGACTGAGGCTCTTCACTCGTTTTAATGATTGTTTCTACTTTATTACTGCTCTGCTTGAACATAAACCAACTTAATAATTAAACGGGATAAAAACATAGCGAACGGCACGAGCCATTCGTTTTCATGAAACTACTGTTGATTTAACCATATCAAACAGAAAAACCCAATTCCAGAAAGCAAGAAAGCGGAACAAATGTCCGCTTTCTTTCATTTCACCAATTGTGATTAACGAGTTTTAATCACAAGTTGATTAGTTTGTTTCACTTCTTCCATTACAACGTAAGTACGAGTGTCGTTTACGCCTGGTAGACGCAGTAACGTATCACCCAGTAGCTTACGGTAAGCACCCATATCAGATACACGTGTTTTTAGAAGATAGTCAAAATCACCCGACACTAAATGACACTCTTGGATGTCATCCAGTTTCTGCACAGCGGTGTTGAATTGTTCAAACACATCTGGCGCACCACGGTTCAACGTAATTTCAACAAACACTAAAAGTGAAGCATCAAGGTACTGTGGGTTCAGCAACGCTGTGTACCCAGTAATGTAACCTTGACGTTCTAAACGACGAACACGTTCAAGACATGGAGTTGGAGAAAGTCCTACTCGTTTTGAGAGTTCAACGTTTGAGATACGACCGTCTTTTTGCAACTCATTAAGAATGTTGCGGTCAATACGATCTAGTTCCTTGGACGGCTTCTTATAATTGTCTGCCATTTTTTATTCCACCTTATTACTTCCTTGCAAAAAAATATACTACAACTTTTTAATATTCAGTATCAAATTTTATCTGAACCTATCTATACTAGATATTAATTCGACAGAATTACCCTACACATAGATAAAACAACCAAAATAAAATGAGGAGTCAGGATGATCATTGGCGTACCGAAGGAAATCAAGAACCACGAATACCGCGTTGGTATGACCCCAGCTAGCGTGAGAGAACTAATCTCACACGGCCACCAAGTTTTTGTAGAAACCAATGCCGGTACTGGTATCGGTTTTTCAGACGATGATTACATCGCTGTAGGCGCATCCATTCTTCCTACTGCTGCTGACGTTTTCGCGAAAGCAGAGATGATTGTAAAGGTTAAAGAACCTCAAGCTGTCGAGCGAGCTATGCTTCGCGAAGGGCAAATATTATTTACCTATTTACACCTTGCACCAGATTTTCCACAAACTGAAGAGCTTATCAAGAGCAAAGCTGTCTGCGTAGCCTATGAGACTGTAACAGATAATATGGGTCGCTTGCCACTATTAGCACCAATGTCTGAAGTCGCTGGTCGTATGTCTATTCAAGCAGGTGCACAAACATTAGAGAAATCTAACGGTGGTTGTGGTCTTCTTCTTGGCGGCGTTCCAGGAGTTGAACCAGCAAAAGTTGTTGTTGTTGGTGGCGGTGTTGTTGGTGCTAACGCAGCTCGTATGGCTGTTGGCCTTCGCGCTGATGTTACAATCCTTGACCGTAACGTAGATACACTTCGTCGTCTTGATGAAGAATTCCAAGGTCGCGCAAAAGTCGTTTATTCTACTGAAGACGCTATTGAGAAGCATGTTCTAGAAGCAGACCTAGTGATTGGTGCAGTACTCATTCCTGGCGCAGCCGCTCCTAAACTTGTAACAAAAGATCACATAGCTAAGATGAAGCCAGGTTCAGCAGTTGTTGATGTTGCAATCGACCAAGGTGGTTGTTTCGAAACTTCACACGCAACGACTCACGCCGACCCAACTTATATCGTTGATGACGTAGTTCACTACTGTGTTGCTAACATGCCAGGTGCCGTTGCTCGTACTTCTACTTACGCACTAAACAATGCAACACTTCCTTACATTGTTAAGCTAGCGAACAAAGGCTACCGCGAAGCACTTCTATCTGATGAAGGTTTCCTAGAAGGTCTAAACGTAATCCACGGTAAAGTGACTTGTAAAGAAGTTGCAGAGAGCTTTGACCTAGATTACGTAGACCCAGCTGAAGCAATCGCAATGTTTAACTAATGATGTAGTGACTAACTGAGCGTAAAATTTTCTCGTTGAAGCGTTCAGTTACAACAAACATTAAAAAGCCAGTCCGACATCGTCGAACTGGCTTTTTTGTATCTGTAGCACTATCGCTCGTGAGCTATGAACAACGCTCTATCTTATACTTGTGTGGTTTATCGGTCGCTCTTAACACCATGAATCAACAGGTTTCGAGGCGTGACAGTCCGCTCACAAAACTCTTCGATGGTTGCCTCATAGCCTTGCTCTTGCAAGTAAATAGCACGATCCAAAGCGAGCCATACTTCTAATGGTCGTCTAAAGACTTGTTGGACTAAGCTAAGCTTCTCCATCTCCCAGAAAAGTGTATCGCCTTGAACAAGATAGGATTCAAAGTCAATATCGGAGCGAAATGATAACCCTTTCACTTCAAATGCCCACAGGCAGAAGGATTCGAAACCCTCAGCTAACTCTGATTTTTTGATGCTCGGTACAGGAATGTATTCGTCAATGTTAAGTTCAGCCTTAAGTAACTTGCTAAAGCCCAAACGGTAACTCATCTCTAGTTGACGATGCCTCTTTACCCTTTCACCACCAGTAACGGTTTCTTGAAGTGGGATACGTAAATCACTCTTGCTCAATGTTAAAGCCGAAGCCTTGGCCACTGATGACATCGCTTGATAGTTTTCGTCACGAATAAGGTGATAACAACAAGGAGAGATGGTTACTGCAGGTAACCCATTTGAGACAGACTTTTTAACCAACTCGACATGAAGGTCACCACAGGCATGCAGTGCGACAGCGTGTTGGTCAAAGTTAAACACATCATCGGCACTTTCAGAAAACGCGTCACCTTGAACAAAATTCATCTCTAATTTCTGGTCATCAGCAATCTTTTGTCCACTTTCGCATAACGATTGCTGCCATTCAAAGCTCGTGACTTTTTGGTCAGATTGCTGAGATAGAATTCGACCAAGAAAGCCTTTACCAGAGCACCATTCCAGCCACTCTTGCCCTTGGTGATGCTCAAGAGAAGCCTCTCCCATCGCAATAATTTGTTTTAGCTTTCTACCGGGAATACCATCGGCAGTTCCACGCGGAAGATCGAGCCCAACAAGCGCAGTTTGATTGAACTGGATATTTTGATTGGCTTTCTCTAACTTTGGAAGGAAGCGCGTAATCTCAACTAGCAAGTCTTGCGGTTGTTCTTTGAGAGTCTGAATTCTCTCGATACTCAAACTATCCAACCAATCAACAAGAGGACGATTCACATCAGCCCATGGTTGTTGCTGAGTTTGACATAGGTGAAAAGGCTCTGAACGCCAATAGACTTGGTGCTCTAACAAGAATGAGTCGAGAATTATAAATCGTGAATGCATGCTTCCCCCTATGATGCGTGGATTGTAGGGGCAACAAACGGAAATGGAAAGGCTCGATATAAAGAGGGCAGCAAAGAAAGCTCGAAACCAGAAAGAAAAACGGCCTGTAGATACAGGCCGAATAATAATCTAGATTTACACGATGAGATTAACGAACCGGCAGTTCGATATCCTTAAACATCTCTTCAATTTCATCATTTGATTTAAGAGAAATTGCTTGCTCAACAACAGGTCGAGTTAGATGTGGTGCAAAACGCTCCATAAAGTCAAACATGTAAGAACGCAGGAAGGTACCTTTTCTAAAACCAATGCTGGTTGTACTCGCACCAAATAGATGGCTCGCATCAATCGCAACCAAATCAGTATCTTGCTCGTTGTCAATCGCCATACTTGCGATTACACCAACACCAATGCCCATACGAACATAGGTTTTGATTACGTCAGCATCGGTCGCGGTAAACACAACCCTCGGTGTTAGACCAACTTTGTTGAACGCGGTATCGAGTTCTGAGCGTCCCGTAAAGCCGAAGACGTAAGTCACTAGAGAATAGGCGGCAAGATCTTCAATTGACACTAATTTCTTTTGCGCTAGAGGGTGATCTTTAGTAACAACAATCGAGCGATTCCAGTGATAACAAGGCAACATAATCGCGTCTTGATATAAATGAAGCGCTTCCGTTGCAATCGCAAAATTCGCTGTACCCTTAGCGACGGCTTCTGACATTTGGCTTGGCGTGCCTTGGTGCATGTGAAGCGATACTTTAGGGTAACGCGCAGTGAAACCTTTAATCACATCAGGCAGTGCATAACGAGCTTGAGTATGAGTGGTTGAAATATTCAATGTACCCATCTCTGGATGAGTGTGCTCACCCGCTACCGCTTTAATACTTTCAACGCGCGCCAAAATCTCTTGAGAGATACGAATGATATCCTCACCCGCTTGGGTCACCTGCGTTAGATGCTTGCCGCTACGCTCAAAAATCTGAATGCCTAATTCGTCTTCAAGTAATCTAACTTGCTTACTAATGCCAGGCTGAGATGTGTACAAACTCTCTGCTGTAGCTGAAACATTTAGGTTATGGTTTAGAACCTCAACAATGTACTTCAGTTGCTGTAACTTCATATCTAACCTCGTAATCCTTTACTCATTTCTGTGCTAACTTATTTGCAAAGAGAGCGTTATAGTCTCGTGTAATATAATTAATAGTTATAACGCTTCGAACACAAAAATGACAGGAAAATTGAGTTTTTCTAGCTTAACAAACAAAAACATCACTAACGCTTTGCAACCCAACCCTCATTCTCATACATTAGTTGGTAAGTTTTGATTGCCGATTTCGCTCAACAAGAGATAATCAGAAATTGCAATTTACGAGTGCCGATACACAATGGAATCGTGTATCCTCTCCAGTTAGCTATAGAAAATAATAAGCAGACTCAAATATATGAATATTGGTTTAATCATCGTCTTAGTAGCCGTTCTTTTGGTGTTAGTTTTAGGCTACAACATCATGCTTCAATATAAAGTTAAGGTAGAAACAGCGAAGAAACAGGAAGCTTCTCGTTATCTAACCATTATTGACGGTACAGAAGAACTGATTGGCAACGCTCATCACATGCCGTTTAGCCAAGATCTCCTTGTATGCTTAAACAATCGAATTCTTGATGCATTAGAAAACATGTATCAACTCGATCTAAAAAATAAGCAACTTGCCCAACGCATTGAAAGTGTAAAACAGCAAATCACTCAGCTTAAAGAGAACTACAAAGGTGGCGAGAGCACCGCTTTCCGCGTGCCAAGTAGTGACAAGCAAGCGATCATGATGCTTAAGTTAGTTAAGCGCCTGCGTGATACGGTGCGCAACGAGCACAATAAAGGCCGCTTTGAGACCCAAGCTTATGTTGTTGAGAATGCTCGTCTAGAGACAATTCAAATTCGCATCAACATTGAAAATGTCATCAAACGTGCAAACGATTCGATTTCTCGCGGGCAACCGGGAACAGCAATTCAGCTATTACGCAAAGGTATTGATGCTTTAGCGACTAAAAACGACTCGTACTCTAATCAAGCAAAAGAAAAGCTTCAACAGATGCTCAACGAGCTTGACCAGAAACGCCAAGACAAAAACGCTCAAGATTTACAGCAGATGGAATCTAAAGAGCGAGAAGACGATATGGACGCCCTTTTCGGTCAGAAGAAGAAATGGTAACAGTCTAATTCAGCACTTAAAGGCCGCCTTGTTTACATTAAATCGGCGGCCTTTTTTGTAGCGGTTGAATTTCCTTTCTCTGTATAGGGAGATCTCTTGAGCTGTGGTAAGATCCCCGCATTATCAACAAACTTTCCCTGACCATGTATCAAGAATTACTCGCTCCAATCCACTCTTTTCTTAAAGCCGAAACGCCAGATTCATGGATAAATGAAGCCAAAAAGCCTGAAAACCTTCACATCATTCTACGCGATCACATGCTGTGTGAACTTAAAGCTGCACAGAGTGCTTTGTTCCTTATCCGTAAGTATGCGGTAGATAAAGAAAGCGCGAAGCAACTGAATGAATGGATTTTGCCATATGAGCAATTTGCTTACCGTCGTGTCGGAGATCTAGAATCTCTGCGTGGTAAAAGCAACGTATCCAAGCAAATCACCGCGAAAGAAGGCTGTAATTACGGTGCTGACCTGATTGATAAAATGGTGCTGCTAATTAAAGAAGAACTGCATCACTTTTATCAAGTTATGGAGTTGATGGTAAAGAAAGGCGTGACGTATCAACCGATTGAAGCGGGTCGTTATGCTAAAGGTTTAATCAAGCAAGTGAAAACTTACGAGCCAGATGCTCTGGTTGATAAACTTATCATCGGGGCGTTTATTGAAGCTCGCTCTTGTGAACGCTTCGCTAAATTAGCTCCTTTCTTGGAAGAAGACATGGAGAAGTTTTACGTGTCTCTACTTCGTTCAGAAGCTCGCCACTACCAAGACTACCTTGAGCTAGCAGAGCAGATCGCAGGGAAAGATATCTCTGAACGCATTGCACACTTTGCTCAAGTAGAAGCTGACCTTATTACTTCAGAAGACAGTGACTTTAAATTCCATAGTGGTGCGCCGGTTTAACTATCTAGCCCAAACGAACTCTGTTTTTCGAAAACAAACAAGAAGGCCAGCAATTGCTGGCCTTCTTTATTCGTATCGTTAGCTTATAAAAGAAACTTAAGCCAGAGTGCCGTTAATCTCAGCAAGAACCGCTGCAGGGTCTATAGCTTGAGTAATTGGGCGACCGATAACTAGGTAGTCAGAACCTGATTCAATCGCTTTAGAAGGCGTCATAATACGCTTCTGGTCACCAACATCAGCACCTACAGGGCGAATACCTGGAGTCACTAGTTTAAACTCCTGACCAAGTGCACCTTTCAACAATGAAGCCTCTTGTGCTGAACATACCACACCGTCTAAACCCGAGTTTTTAGTAAGAGAAGCCAAGCGCATTACTTGCTGTTGTGGCTCTAGGTCTAAACCGATACCCGCTAGATCAGACTGCTCCATACTGGTTAGTACTGTTACACCGATAAGCAGCGGACGATCTTTACCATACGGTTCTAAGATTTCACGAGAAGCCGTCATCATGCGCTCACCGCCACTTGCGTGTACGTTCACCATCCATACGCCAAGTTCAGCAGCAGCGCGCACTGCTTTTGAACATGTGTTAGGAATGTCGTGGAATTTAAGGTCTAAGAATACTGAGAAACCACGCTTATGTAATTCACGAACAAACTCAGGGCCAAACAAGGTAAACATCTCTTTGCCGACTTTTAAGCGGCAAGATGCTGGGTCAATACGATCAACAAAGGCTAACGCATCCGTTTGGTTGTCATAATCCAAGGCTACAATGATTTTTTGGTCGTTCATTTCATCTCCTAACGCAGTTAACTTTCTACAAAATATTTACTCACCTACACATAGCGGGTGATAAATAACAGTCATAAAAATGCAGCCCGAAAGCTGCAATTAAAAATTTGGTCTTAAAATGACCACAAATCTATTCACCATCAAGCCCACGAATAGGCTTGATCGTCCCCCACCCTTTACATGAAGGGCAGTGCCAATACATTGAGTGTGTTGAGAAACCACACTGGCGGCAACGGTAATGAGGCTTAACTTTAAGCTGCTCACCAACCATGGATTGAAGCGTGGTTAAGCTATCTTTCGCTCGACCTTCTTCTGCTTCTGCTAGGTGATAATCGATTAATCGGTAAAAACCTTTCATGGTTGGATTTTTAACAAGTTGCTTGGTGAGTAGCTCTTGAGCAGAGCCAACATCTTCATGGTGAGCAACTAATTGAGCAAGCATTAGTTCCGCAGATACGCCGGCTTTCTTCTGGATACACGCTTTAAGGAATTCGACCAGTTGAGCTTCTTGTCCAAGCTTGTGGTAACACTCAGCAAGGGTTGGCAACACCTCACTAATGAAGTCGATATCTTGCTCGAGTACCGATTCCAGACAATCGATAGTCTTTTGGTAATCTTCGTTCGCTAAATGAAACTTACCTAAAGCAATGCTAGCACGAACACATTTAGGATCCTCAGACAGAGCCTTCTTGAAGTGTTGAAGCGCCTTAGACCTGTTACCGTCGGCTTGTTCTTGCATCGCAAGCTCACACCAGAAATGCGCGACTGTGGCACGCATCTTCATTTTCTTCTTACCGAGTTTGACTAAAATATTTCCGTAATGGATAGCTTTGTTCCACTCACGTGTTTGCTGATAAATAGCAACCAACTGTTGCAGAGCACCCTCTTTGTGGTCGGGTTCTTCTACAAGCTGTTCAAAGATTTTTTCGGCGCGGTCAAGAAAGCCAGAGACCATATAGTCTTTAGCTAATTGTTGCAGTGCGAGGTTTTTCTGATCGAGCGTTAATCCCGAACGAGAGATAAGATTTTGGTGAATGCGAATAGCGCGGTCGACTTCGCCTCTTGAGCGGAACAAGTTGCCCAAAGCCAAGTGAGTATCGATGGTTTCATTGTCTACTTGAAGTAGCTCTATGAAGTGATCAACCGCTTTGTCAGATTGGTCTGACAGTAATAGGTTCAAACCCGTCACGTATTGACGGGAGATCTGGTGTGATTGTTTTTGTTTTTCTTGCTGAGCATTACGATTACCCATATACCAGCCATAAGCGGCTGCGATGGGCAAAAGTAAGAACAGTAACTCTAACATCAAATATAGCCTTTAAGCTTTAGTATCAGCAGCGACCTGCTTTGATTGCTTATTGAGTTGCTTCTTCAAGCGATGAATTTTTAGCTGAGACCGCATGTGCATATTACCAAAGACTAACCAAGCAAGGGCAAAGCCTGAAACGAATACAACACCTAATAAACTTGATAGGTGGAAGTCACCTTGCGCTAGCAGATAGTTGAAATTCACAGTTGTTTGGTTTTGAGAGCCTAAAGCCAGTGCAATTAGGAAAAGTGCGATAACGGCGACTATTTTTATAATTTTCATAGTTCATCACTCATTGGTTGGTTAGCTGTACGATTATGCAGGAAAATTACTAATCAGACCACCATATTATGGTCATAAAAAAGCGGCATACATTATAGTATGCCGCTTTTCTTAATTCCGATAAGTAGGCTACATTCCTGAGTTTACTCGTTCACGTAACTCTTTACCTGGTTTGAAGTGAGGAACGTATTTACCTTCTAACTCAACCTTGTCACCAGTCTTTGGGTTACGTCCAACACGAGGCTCACGATAATGCAGAGAAAAGCTGCCAAAACCGCGAATTTCGATTCGATCACCACTTTCTAGTGTTGAAGCCATATGCTCTAAAATGTCTTTTACAGCGTCTTCAATTTCTTTTGCAGAAAGATGCGTTTGCTCAGCGCACAGTCTTTCAATCAATTCAGACTTAGTCATAGTTACCCTCGTTGGTTTTCTTTTTAGAAATTATAGACCTATCGGAAAAATAAGCAAAAAAAAAGGAGCCTTACGGCTCCTTTCTTGGCTAGATAGCTATAATTCTCTTAATGAGAAGCTATTATTCGCCTTTAGCAGCTTTGAATGCGTCTGCCATTGCGTTACCGAACGCGCCTTCTTCAGACTTGTTCAGTGAAGCCATTGCTTCTTGCTCATCAGCTTCATCTTTAGCTTTGATAGATAGGTTGATTACGCGGTTCTTACGGTCTACACCAGTGAACTTCGCTTCAACGCTGTCGCCAACGCTTAGGATTAGAGATGCATCTTCGATACGGTCGCGAGAAACTTCAGAAGCGCGGATGTAACCTTCAACGCCTTCGATTAGCTCGATAGTAGCGCCTTTCGCGTCAACTGCAGTAACAGTACCGTTTACAAGAACACCTTTCTTGTTGTCAGCAACGTATGCGTTGAACGGGTCGTTTTCCATTTGCTTAACGCCAAGAGAAATACGCTCACGCTCTGCATCTACTGCTAGAACTACAGCAGAGATTTCGTCGCCTTTCTTGTATTCACGTACAGCTTCTTCGCCGGCAGCGTTCCAAGAAATGTCAGATAGGTGTACAAGACCGTCGATACCGCCTTCTAGACCGATGAAGATACCAAAGTCAGTGATAGACTTGATCTTACCAGTAACTTTGTCGCCCTTAGCTTGCATTTCTGCAAATGACTGCCATGGGTTAGCTTTACACTGTTTCAGACCTAGAGAGATACGACGACGTTCTTCGTCGATATCAAGAACCATAACCTCAACTTCGTCGCCAACATTAACAACTTTAGAAGGGTGGATGTTCTTGTTAGTCCAATCCATTTCAGAAACGTGTACTAGACCTTCAACGCCTTCTTCGATTTCAACGAAGCAGCCGTAGTCAGTTAGGTTTGTAACACGACCAGAAAGCTTGTGACCTTCTGGGTAACGCTTAGCGATTGCTACCCATGGATCTTCGCCTAGTTGCTTAAGACCTAGTGAAACACGAGTGCGCTCACGATCGAACTTAAGAACTTTAACTAGGATTTCGTCACCAACGTTAACGATCTCTGATGGGTGCTTAACACGCTTCCAAGCCATATCTGTGATATGTAGAAGACCGTCAACACCGCCAAGGTCAACGAATGCACCGTAGTCAGTAAGGTTCTTAACGATACCTTTAACTTCAGTACCTTCTTGTAGAGTTTCAAGAAGTTCGTCACGCTCAACACTGTTTTCAGATTCGATAACAGCACGACGAGAAACAACAACGTTGTTACGCTTCTGGTCTAGCTTGATTACTTTGAACTCTAGCTCTTTGTTTTCTAGGTGAGCAGTGTCACGGATAGGACGTACGTCTACTAGAGAACCTGGAAGGAAAGCACGGATACCGTTAAGTTCAACAGTGAAACCGCCTTTAACTTTACCGTTGATGATACCAACAACAGTTTCAGCTTCTTCGCAAGCTTTCTCAAGTACGATCCAAGCTTCGTGACGCTTAGCTTTCTCACGAGAAAGTTGAGTTTCACCGAAACCATCTTCAACAGCGTCTAGAGCTACATCTACTTCAGCACCAACTTCAACTTCAAGTTCGCCAGCAGCGTTCTTGAATTGTTCAGCAGGGATAGCAGATTCAGACTTAAGACCAGCGTCTACAAGAACGAAACCGTTCTCGATAGCTACTACAGTACCTTTAACGATGCTGCCTTGTTGGAATTCAGTTTCAGATAGAAACTCTTCAAAGAGTTGAGCAAAAGATTCAGTCATTATTTAATCTTCAATAATTAAACGTCCATGGGTATCCTACCGCATGGGGTTGATAAATTCGCCGGTCATCATCCTTGCGACCAACGTTCGTACTAGCTCGGCGAAATTACCCAGCCAGTTTCGATTCAATATAGTGTAGTGCTTTTTCTACTACCTGCTCAATATTCATTGAGGTGGAATCAAGCACTAGAGCATCCTCTGCAGGGCGAAGTGGCGCCACTGGGCGATTACGATCTCGGTCGTCTCGCTCTTGGATCTCGCTCAAAAGGTCGTCAAATTTAACATCTAACCCCTTCTGTTGCAACTGTTTAAGGCGGCGACTCGCACGCTCTTCAGCACTTGCATCTAAAAATATTTTCGCTTCAGCTTCAGGAAACACAACCGTTCCCATGTCACGACCGTCTGCAACCAAACCAGGCGCAGCGCTGAATGCACGTTGACGACGAAGCAGTGCTTCGCGAACGCGAGGTAAAGCAGCAACTTTTGAAGCCGCCATGCCGGTCTCTTCTTTACGAAGTTCACCAGACACATCTTCACCTTCTAGGATAACCTTAACTAAGTCGCCTTCAGCAATAAACTGCACGTCTAAGTGTGTAGCAAGCGGTACTAAAGCATCCTCTGATTCAGTATCCACACCATGGTGAATTGCCGCTAAAGCCAATACGCGATAGATCGCGCCTGAGTCTAGAAGATGAAAGCCTAGCTTATCTGCTAGCAACATACACAGGGTACCTTTACCTGCACCACTTGGTCCATCAACCGTAATCACTGGGCTTTGAGAAGGCATCTTTTACTCCACGTTTTGTCGTAAGTTTTATTCTGTACTAGCGATTCGCCACTACTTTATGGCGGCATATTATAGAGAAAAATTGGAACTCGAGCGAGCTAAATCTCAGATAATTCCGTGTTGATGATGCATAAACCAATGCAACTATCTCAATATCCGTTTGCTTAGGTCAATAAGACACGCACGCTCTTTTCGATAGCGCACTTTTCGATAGATAGAAAAAAGCCTCGCAATAGGCAAGGCTCATCATTTTTCATTTTATAGAGCAAAGAAGAACTCGCTCAAAGAAGCTTAGCCAATAATAGCTCGAACCGCTTCTAGGTCTTCAGGCGTATCAACACCAGCAGCCGGCGCTTCCGCCGCAACGTCTACGTGGATTTTTTCACCGTACCAAAGTACTCGTAATTGCTCTAGGCACTCAATACGTTCAAGAGTGCTTGGTTCCCAATTAATGTAGGTATTGATAAAACCCGCTCGGTAAGCATAGATACCAATATGACGAAGCAAAGGAGATTCCGCTGCAGTACCGTTGTTCGCGTAAGCATCGCGATCCCAAGGGATGGTTGCTCGGCTAAAATATAAGGCGTAACCGTCTTTATCGGTCACAACTTTAACGGCGTTAGGGTTAAACACTTCATCAGCATGAGTAATTTCCACACCTAACGTTGCCATCGGAGCTGTACTGTTCGCGAGGTTATTCGCAACCTGATTAATGATCGCAGGTGGGATAAGTGGCTCATCACCTTGAACATTCACGATAATATGATCATAAGGAATTTTCATAACTTCAATCACTTCAGCTAGGCGTTCAGTACCGGACTCATGATTCGGTGATGTCATACAAACGGTCGCGCCAAATGCTTTAGCCGCTTTTTCAACTCGAGCGTCGTCGGTAGCGATAATAACGTTATCGGCACCCGCTTTCATTGACTGTTCGTATACCCATTGAATCATCGGCTTTCCACCAATGTCAGCAAGTGGCTTCCCTGGTAAACGGCTCGATTGGTATCTTGCAGGTATAACAACCGTATAAGACATTACTTACCCTCATCCATAGAAACGGTGCGAGCTTCAGGTTCTAAAAGAACAGGAATACCCTCTTTAATTGGGTAAGCAAGGCGATCAATTTTACAAACAAGCTCTTGCTTATCCTTGTCAAAAGTTAGTTTACCTTTACATACAGGGCAAGCAACGATCTCAAGTAGACGGTGATCCATAGTATTCCATAACCTCTTTTATTCTTTTTAAAATTTGCTGTTGCGAATCTTCATCAAACTGCGCAGAAACTGGAAGATACCACCAGTTATCTTGAGCATATTCTTCGCATTTTACAGCGTCTTTTTCTGTCATAATCAGATTCATACCTTTCTTAGCTAAGGCATGAAGTTCATCTTTATCAAAATCTTGATGGTCGGCGAAGCCCTGGGTAAAAACCACATCACCATCAAGATCTTCCAATGTTTTAAAAAAGCGCGGTGGGTGGCCAATACCGGCAAAAGCCACCAGTTTGTGTAATTCTGCCACAGACCTTTTCTGGCCAGTCTTGAGGTTAACCGCTTGGCTTGGAAGCAAAGATATCGTGAACTCTCGCCCGTGCGCTTTACCGCCATTGTTCACCAAAAAGTCGACTTCATCTAAACGAGATACAGGCTCTCGTAATGGACCTAAAGGAATCAAGCTCTCGCTACCAAAGCGTCTTGCGCCGTCGATAACCGCAAATTCAATGTCGCGTTCAAGTGCGTAGTGCTGAAGGCCATCATCAGTGATAATCACATCAACGCCTTTGCTCAACAATGCTTTTACCGCGTTAGCGCGCACAGGATCGACTGCAACTGGCGCACCAGTTCGCTTCCGAATCAAGCGAGGTTCATCACCAGAGTGTTCTGCTGGTGTATTTTCATCCAACACCAACGGATAGCTTGGTGCTTTTGCACCGTAGCCACGAGACACGACTCCGGGTTTATAGCCGTGAGCCTGAAGCATCTCTACTAACCAAATCACAACCGGTGTTTTACCATTTCCACCAGCAGTAATATTGCCCACAACAATAACAGGTAAAGGCGGGCGGTAGGTCTCTTTCTTCCCAGAGAGGTAAGCCTCACGACGTTGACCACTAATCAATTTGAACAGCAGACTCAACGGCCACAACAGTGGCCAGAGAAGGTATTTTAACGGGTGATTGCTAAACCAAATCTTTTCGATCACAACAAGACCTAATCTTATCCGCTAAACTGAATTCGGTGCAGTTGAGCATAGGCGCCATCATGTGCGATTAGCTCAGTATGCGCACCCCTTTCTACAATACGACCATCATCAACCACTAGAATCTCATCGGCTTGCTCGATGGTAGAGAGTCGGTGTGCGATAACCAATACTGTTTTGTCTTTCTGCAGTTCTTCTAGTGCAGATTGAATCGCTCTCTCTGACTCTGTATCAAGTGCAGACGTTGCCTCATCAAGAATCAAAACCGGTGCATCTCTCAATAGAGCTCGAGCAATCGCAATACGTTGCCTTTGACCACCTGATAAATTGCCACCGTTCTCGCCAACAACCGTATCAATACCGTTTTCCATATTTTCGATAAACTCACTCGCATGGGCAAGTTTAGCTGCATGTTCAATCTGCTCTCGAGAAAATTCATCGTTTGTTGCGTAAGCGATGTTGTTCGCGACCGTATCATTAAATAGATGCACATTTTGAGAAACAAGAGCAAAGTGTTCCCGCAGATTTCTCAATTCATAATCACGAATGTCGTGGCCATCAAGCTCAATTGAACCTGAGTCTACGTCATAAAAACGAGTAAATAAGTTGGCAATGGTACTCTTGCCCGAGCCAGAACGCCCAACAAGCGCAACCGTTTTGCCTTTCGGTATATTGAAGCTCACCTTATCGAGTGCTGGTTTCTCTGCGCCCTCATAGGTAAACGTCACATCTTTTACAGCAACTTCACCGCTTACGGTTGCAGGTTTCAACGTACCTTTGTTTTGTTCTGTATCGAGATCCATCAAACCAAATAGCGTGGTACTGGCCGCCATACCACGTTGAAACTGAGAAGTTACACTCGTCAACGCCTTCAATGGACGCATTAAGCCAAACATTGCCGAAAAGATAACGGTAAACGTACCAGGAGTGAGCTCAGCTCGGATAGAGTCAAAACTAGCTAAGATCAAAACAGTAACAACGGCAACAGATGCAATCATTTGAATTATTGGGTTAGCGGCCGCTTGCGCGGTTACTAACTTCATACTCTGTTGGCGCATTTGGTTACTAACTTGATCAAAACGTTGCTTCTCGACGTCTTGACCACCATAAGTTAGAACCACTTTGTGCCCTTTTAACATTTGCTCTGCAGACGACGCTACATGGCCCATACTGGTCTGCATGTTCTTCGAGATCTTTCTAAATCGCTTCGATACTATGGTAATAGCCCAAGCGACAACAGGTGCTACAGCGAATAACACCAAAGACAACTGCCAACTATTCCAAAACATCAGCGTCAACAAGCCAATAATACTTGCACCTTCACGGACAATACTGACTAACGCTTTACTAGTTGCTGCAGACACTTGCTCTGAATCGTACGTAATTCGAGATAGCAATGCACCAGTTTGCTCTTTATCAAAGAACGACACAGGCATATGCATGAAATGGCTGAAAATCTTACGACGAATTTCCATCACCACATTGCCTGAGACCCAGCTCAAACAATAAGTTGAAACAAAACCACTGACACCACGAATGAACATCATGGCAAAGATAATAAGTGGAAGTGTACGTAAAAAATCAGATTCAGCATTACCAAAGCCCTCGTCAAGTAACGGCTTTAGTAAGGAAATCATATAGGTATCAGAGACAGCATTTATAATAAGCGCAATAACCGCAACACCTAGGCCGGCCTTATAGAGTCGAATATAAGTCCAAAGTCTTTTAAATGTGACCCAGGTAGTTTCATCTGTTTGTGTTGACATAGAATCGCTTAATTTTCTCACAATAATCTATCTATTCTACTCCCTTACGAAGCATCTGCCTATACCACTGCCCGCCTTGTTGTTCTCTAATCGCATGATATTGCCAACCTTCTTTACTAAAAGTGATGGTTATTTGTCCGCTTTCTCCAGTATCTAGCCAAGTGCTCCCCGCTTCCTGATACCGCCCGACAACTGATTCGTTCGGCATTCCCCATTGATTACCTTTGGCCAGAGAAGCTATCGCCAGTTGAGGAGATACGGCTTCAATAAAGGGCTTAATCGAAGACGAATCGCTACCATGATGCGGAACCAACATTACATCACTCCTTAGCAGTTCTCCTTCACGAGCAAGTAACCACTCACTTACCAATTCAATATCACCAGTGAGCAACATTGAGAAATCTGCACTAGGGTCTGAAATCTTTACCACACACGAATGTGGGTTATACGCCCTCTTTACTTGCTTAGGAGGCCACATCACCTCAAAAACAATATCTTGCCAGTTCCAAACCTCTCCAATAGTACATGCTTGAATATTAGACGGTGCTTGAGTGGGAGATTTGGGTTGTTGATGAATGTTCTGACTGGTTCTTATCCACTTTGGCGTATAGTTCTCAAGTACCGCTGGATAACCACCTGCATGATCAGAATCGAAATGACTCACAATCACGCCTTCTAACTCATGAATCCCCCGCTGATTCAAAGTAGGGATCAACAAAGACTCAACAACCGAGCCTCCTGGCCACGCATTGCCAAGATCATAAACAACAATCTGATTGTTCTTTTCCAAGACCAAAGACAACCCATGCCCAACATCCAAGATATCAATAGTTAGTTTGTCTTGCTGGGGTTTGCTGAACTCCCACCACAACACAAACATTGCTGTTACTAATATAGAGAATGCTCGCTTGAAATACCGACTAACAAAGCTCAAAAACAAGATAAGGGATACTGATAATGCAATCGTCTGATTATCGACTTGGATCCAAAATCGCTCAGAGAAAGGAAGGCTAAATACGAGAGGCTCAAGCGATAAGTCAACCAACATCCACAGCTGACTTACCCAACTGTTGTCTAGCGCTATTAAACTAGCCACACCAGACACTGACTCCGATATTAAGCTTAGAAACATTGCCAGAAACAACAACGGGATCGTCACCAATGATACCCAAGGCAGAAGTAGTAAGTTATAGAAAACCGAGATCAGGCTAACCCCTTTAAAGAACAACATAGAAAAGGGAGCGATAAGTATTGTCAGCATTAGCTGTATTTTGATGAGTTGCAATACTCGGCTCATAAGCGTGATATTTAACGAAGATGAAGTACTGTTTAAAGCAATGTAGAGAACCGCACCCAAAGCACCAAAGGACAACCAAAAGCTACTCGACAATGCTGAGAATGGCCAAATAAATAAGACCACGCACAGACTTAAAGCCACATAACGGACCAAGCTGATATTTTGACCACGCCACAAAAAATAGCTTGCGATAACACACATCACAAGCGCCCTTAACGTAGGTAATGTAAAGCCAGCAAACCAACTGTAAAAAGACGCCAACCCTAACCCGAACAGTGTAGGTAGCCAAAGAAGCTGAGGTGATAATACTCTAACAAACTTCCCCAACTGATAACCAATGCCAAAGGCTATGCTGATATGCAATCCAGAAATAGCCATCAAGTGAATCAACCCACTGCTTTTGAGCAAATCCCATCGCTGGGGTGGAATAAGGTCACGATAACCAAAACTCAACGCCATAATGAGGTCTGCATTCGCTAGTTGGTTCAATCTTTCTAAACTGCTTTCAAACCACAGAGAACGTAAGTTGGTGCTTGAGTGAATTCGGTATTTGCTATCGGCCCTGTAAGTTGCATTGGCAACCACGCCTGCACTAAACAAGTACTTTTCTAAATCAAAGCCGGCTTCATTGAGTTTGCCCCATACAGGCTTTATGGACACAGATAAATTGACATCATCTCCAAGCGTTAACTTAAAAGGAGTAAACAAACGCAATTTTATCAATTGAGGAAAGATTAATTTTTCGCCTCCAATTGATCTGGCTACTATTGCGCTTTCAAAACCGTGGCTATTTTCACTAAAAAGGCTAACAATCGACGCATTTATGGTAGTATTCGGCCCTGATTGGAATAAGCGACTCGTTTGTATTTCAATCGCATTCCCTAGGCAGATAACTAGTATCAATGCTGTTACTGGACCTCTTGCACTCCGGAAAACGCTATACTTTGTCGATGCTAGCAGTAACAACAGCATCAATGGTGCCCAAACCCAATGTGGCATCACAGGCCAGAAGCTGGCAGACACAACTGTCGCAGCAAATGAAATCAAGAACCAAGTGTTAAACAAGAGAGTAGCTTCCTCCTATGCCAAGAAAGTTAATCAAACGATTTATGCCTGACCATGACCTAATCAAGCGTCAGAAAGCATTGAAAGTTTTTGGCAATGTTTTGTACAACCCCAATTTATGGTGCCTTAATCGTCGCTCTGCGGCTGGCGCGTTTGCTGTTGGGTTATTCATGGCGTTTGTCCCTCTACCAAGTCAAATGATTATGTCTGCAGGCCTTGCTGTCGCATGTGGTGTTAACCTGCCTTTGGCTGTCGCGCTTGTTTGGATCAGTAACCCGGTCACCATGCCTGTTCTCTTCTACTTTGCTTATAAAGTCGGGGCGTTTGTTATGCATGTACCACCTCAAGCCTTTCATTTTGAATTGTCTTGGGACTTCATCTTGGCGCAAATGAGCACTATAGGGCCTCCGTTCTTATTGGGTTGTCTGATTTGTGGCGTGGTTTCAGCAATGATTGGCTACTTTGGTATTCGCGGTTTATGGCGTTACTCAGTAGTAAGAAGTTGGAAGAAGCGACAAGCAAGGCATTGAACACCATTCCTTGTTATTCAATCTAACCTTGTATCTGCTTCACTTAAAACGCACGCAAGTTAAAATCGGATGAGCCACTTACCTCAGCAAGATTGGCATGTAACGAAAGTCGTAAAGAACACGAATTGAATTCAATAAAAAAGGATCCCATTGGATCCTTTTTTGTGTTTATCGAAGCGGGACTGATTTGTTATTGAGGCTAATGCTATTTAGAACTAAGCACTGAGGCTGGGTTTAACTTCGCCGCGCGTGATGCTGGATACCATGTCGCCAGCAAGCTCAATACAATCGCGGTACCGGAGACCACAACAACATCCGTCATATCAAGTTGTGATGGCAAAAAGTCGACAAAGTAGATATCACCGGACAAGAACTGGTGATCGACCAGCTTTTCAAGCCCTTTGATAAGCGTGGTGAGATTCAGCGCCACCAACACACCTATCGCACTCCCGACTAAACTGCCTAACACACCTGAGAATACGCCCTGCCAAACAAAGATGCGCTTCACAAGACCATCTGATGCGCCCATTGTTCTTAAAATCGCGATCTCTGATGCTCTATCTTTTACAGCCATCATTAAGGTCGAGACGATGTTGAAACAAGCAACACCAATAACCAGTACCATCACCAGATACATGATAGTACGAACCAGTTGAATATCTCGATACAAGAAGCCAAACTTCTGCTGCCAGCTGCGCAGGTACACATACACATCAAGCTGATTACCCACTTCACGCACAATAGAGTTCGCGTTCAGCACATCGGTCACTTTCAAAGATACTCCAGTCACCGCCTCACCTAAGTTGGCGTAGACCTGAGCATCACCAATCGGGATCAGAGCCAAGCTGTGATCTATCTGACCATTAAGCGTCAGCAAGCCAACCACTTTCACTCGAACACGCTTTGGTGCTTGAACTTTCACCGACCCATTCACCGTCGGGATCATCAGAGTTAGGTAATCACCGACTTTCGCGCCGAGTACATTGGCCACGCCAGAACCCAAGATAATCTGTTGTTGCCCTGCCTTAAACTCGCTCCAAGCTTGCTTATCGATAAAACTCGATAAGCTCGATACTTGTTGCTCAAGTTGTGGGTCAACGCCTCGAACTTCAATCGCTTTTAGCTCTTTGCCCTTTTCGGCAAGCGCGGTAATCTTCACATAAGGTGCCGCCGCTACAACATCATCATGTTGGGTCGCTTGCTCGATCACATGCTCCCAACGTGTCACAGGTTCATTGACTCCCTCAAATTCTCCATGCGGGATAACAGAAAGCACCCGTGACTGCAGTTCACGCTCAAAGCCATTCATCGCAGATAAGCCAATAATGATCACCGCGACGCCGACAGCAATACCAATTGTCGAAGACAATGAGATGAAAGACACCATCTTGTCTCGTTGTTTCGCTCGGCTAAATCGGCCACCTATCAATAGAGATAAAGAAGAAAACACTTAGCTCTCCTCTTTTTCTACGTTGACCAGTAAACCGTCTTGCATGTGAAGTTGGCGATCCATCTTACCGGCAAGTTCACCATCGTGAGTCACGACCAAAAAGGCGGTATCGTACTCGTGGTTAAGTTCACGCATTAAGTCGTAAATAGACAATGCTGTGTTGTGGTCAAGGTTACCTGTTGGTTCATCCGCCAGCACCAAAGCCGGCTTATTAACTAAAGCTCGCGCAATCGCCACACGTTGTCTCTCACCACCAGAAAGCTCTGAAGGTCGGTGATCAACACGATGACTCAATCCGACTTTATCCAACAAACGTTGTGCTTCTTCTTTCGCTTTCGCTGGCTTTTCACCACCAATAAGTAATGGCATCGCTACGTTTTCAAGCGCCGAGAAGTCCGAAAGAAGATGATGGAATTGATAAACAAAACCAAGGTGCTGATTACGAAGCTTGGCTTGCTTATTCGAACTCAAAGACGCTAAGTCCTGCCCGAGAAAACTCACACTGCCGTCAGAAGCATCATCCAATGCCCCTAAAATATGCAATAGCGTACTTTTACCTGAACCAGAGGTACCAATGATTGCAACCAGTTCACCCTTTTCGATTTCAAAGCTGACTCCCTTGAGAACCTCAGTATCTAACGAGCCTTCACGGTACGTTTTACGGATATCATTACATTGAAGAAAATTACTCATAACGAAGGGCCTCAGCAGGTTTCACAGACGATGCACGATAAGAAGGGAATACAGTGGCAATCAGGCTAAGTGCAATAGCAAGAACCACAACAATAGCGATTTGAATTGGGTTAATCAAAATTGGTAGCTGACCACCAAATGAGAATAGAGCAACGCCCATCGCCTCTAAAATAGTATTAAGGTTCATCGCTAGGGCAACACCTAACACACCACCAGATAGCGCGCCAATCACGCCACTACTTGCGCCTTGAACCATGAAGATCCCCATGACTTGACCATCAGTCATACCTTGGGTCTTAAGAATCGCGACTTCAGACTGCTTCTCCATCACCACCATGATAAGCGCCGAGATAATATTGAAAGCAGCAACACCGATGATCAGCCCCAGCATTAAGCCCATCATGTTTTTTTCCATACGAACGGCTTGGAATAGCTCGCCACGTTGATCACGCCAATCACTCCACAGCCAACCTTCTGGCAATGGCTGAGTCGATAACTCTGCAACTTCAAACGGGTCTTCAAAAAACAGTCGCCAGCCTGAAATAGTGTCTGATTTATAACGCATCAAACGCCCTGCATCTTGGATGTCTGTCACCATCAGTTGGGCGTCGATATCAGAACCTGTATTGAAAATACCGGCAACGGTAAAATTTCGCTGGCTTGGAATACGACCTAATGGCGTGTATTGACTCGCACTGGTCACCATCAGGCGAACTTTGTCACCCATAGATACCTTCAAATTTCTCGCCAAGGTGTGACCAAGGAAAAGCTGATACTGGCCAGCTTGGAGCGAAGACAATCTGCCCGCAATCAAGTGGTTCTGAAGAGGGTCATCTGAATTTGGTTCAATACCGATTAACAAGCCCGCAGATAACTGAGCAGGACTCTGAATCACCGCCTCACTGCGCACAATCGGTTCAACGTGACCATTAAGCGAGATTTGCTCTGCAAACTTAGGTGCTTGAGCAGAAAGTGACGTTGTGCCTCCTTGCTCGTAAACAACGGCTTGAGGAAGAACACCAAGAATTCGGTCTTTTAACTGCGCTTCGAATCCATTCATTACCGATAAAACAGTAACCAGAGACAGCACACCAATGGTGATTCCGGCTGTCGACATATAAGAAACAAAACGGCTAAAGCGATCACCTGAACGGCCTTTCAAATAACGCAGGCCAACAAACAATGAAATAGGATGAAACATACTTTGAACCATCTAAAGGAGATGCGGGTTAATGTAACGGGTATTGCCGTTACTGTGTAGGGGTTAATTGAAAATATAGAGTGAATTAACTCAATTAGTTAGGCTTGAAAAACAGAACCTTGTCAAATAGCCAACTTTCAAACAACTATTTGAGACTTTCAATTAACTGACCTTGATTACTGCGGCCACATAGCGATAATCAATAGATCACTTCAAGGAACTAACGCATGACAGAACAAGAGTTTTTCACCGTTCACCATAGCCTTACCGCTAATATTGAACCAATGGACAGCGGCTTCACTTTACCTTCTCAAATTCAATTCGAATCTGAGATCCCAGCACCATTTGTGGTGGCAAGTGAATTTAGCCAATTGGATCTGTTAGCTGACAGTGCTCGAGCAGAACTGAAAAACAGCGACTTGAAGAATGTCACCAGTTTATTGGATGCACAGAACTCAAAATTAAACCTATTGTTGAGCTTTATGTTATCGCAGCAAGATGATGAGAAATTTCGCACTCACACCTATTCATTTGGTGCGAGTCAATTTTCTTGTTTTTCAAAAGCAGACATCGAACCGGGTCGCTTGGTCAAGGCCAAGCTCTTTATTGAGCACCCTGCTGCGGCTATTTATTGCTACGCGAAAGTCTTCGCTAGCGAACCTAAAGATTCTGGCTTCGAAATCAAATTCAAATATGCTCATCTTCGTGATACTGACCAAGACTTGTTGATCAAGGCAGCGCTTCATCAACAGCAAAAGCTCTTGCGTCAACGCTCTCTAGACCGAGATAACAAGTAAATTAACATGACTAAAAAATCCATATTTACACTACCTAAACTTAAAGGTGCCGGTGACAAAAAGCACATCGGTAACCTAGTCGGTTCATCTCTCGCTCTTGCCATTGCCAAACTCGCAGAGCAACATAACAGTCATACAGTCTTGGCTGTACCCGACCCACAAATTGCGCTTAAGCTTCAATCTGAAATTGAACAGTTTACTGCACATGAAGTTGCGTTATTCCCTGATTGGGAAACGCTGCCATACGATAGCTTCTCGCCGCACCAAGAGATCATCTCAGATCGTATCGCACGCCTTTACGCACTGCCAACGTTAAAAGATGGCATCACGATCGTTCCGATCAGCACGTTATTACAACGCCAGTCACCGCGAGACTTTTTGCTACAACACACGTTAATGGTGAAAACGGGCGATCTCTACTCGCTTGAGAAACTGCGCTTGCAGCTTGAAAAGTCAGGCTATCGTTACGTTGATCAAGTGTTTGGCCCAGGTGAATACGCAAGCCGTGGTTCTATTCTCGATCTGTTCCCAATGGGCAGTAAAGACCCGTATCGAATCGATTTTTTCGATGACGAGATCGACACTATTCGTACTTTCGATCCTGAAAACCAGCGCTCTATCGAAGACATCTCTGAGATCCGTTTACTGCCAGCACACGAGTTTCCAACCTCAGAAAGCGCAATAGAAGATTTCCGAATTCGCTGGCGTCAAAAATTCGATGCACGTCGTGAACCAGAATCGGTTTATATGCAGGTTTCTAAGGGTACTTGGCCTGCTGGTATCGAGTATTGGCAGCCGCTGTTCTTCGATCACACTGAAACCTTGTTTGATTACGTTGCCGATGAAGCGCAACTCCTGATTCTAGGTGATGTCGAGACTGCTGTAGATTCATTCCTAACGGACGTTGCTCATCGATACGAACAGCGCGGTGTTGACCCATTACGACCACTGCTCACGCCTGAACAACTTTGGCTGAAGAAAGACGAGCTGTTCGCACACTTCAAACAGAAGCCGCAAGTCAATCTGAGCTTAGATTCAATAGAAGAGAAAGCGGGACGTACCAACCTTCCGGTTGTGTCTCTGCCTGATCTCAGCGTTCAACATCAGAATAAAGAACCTTTGTCTAACCTAAGAAAATTCACTGAAGCCTTCGATGGCAAAGTGGTTTTTTCGGTTGAGTCTGAAGGCCGCCGTGAAGCACTGAGTGAATTGCTTCACGGCATCAAAGTTCGTCCAAGCGAAGTTGAAAACCTCGACGCGGCGATTAAAGGTAAAGATAAGTTCACCCTGATCCTAGGTTCTGCTGAGCATGGCTTTATCCACGACGAGCAAAACATCGCCCTTGTCTGTGAAAGCGACCTGTTAGGTGATCGCGTTGTACAACGTCGTAAGAAAGACAAGAAAAGCGTTAACAGCGATACTGTCATTCGTCACTTAGCTGAACTTAAACCAGGTCAACCTGTTGTTCACATTGACCACGGTATTGGTCGCTACATCGGCCTGCAAACACTTGAAGCGGGTGGTATGAAAACAGAATACGTAACGCTTGAGTATCAAAATGATGCCAAGCTCTACGTACCAGTTGCTTCTTTAAACTTAATCGGACGTTACTCTGGTGGCGCTGAAGATTCAGCACCGCTACATAAACTCGGTGGCGAAGCATGGCAAAAAGCTCGAAAACGCGCCGCAGAGAAAGTCCGTGACGTTGCAGCAGAGCTACTTGATGTTTACGCTAAGCGCGAGCTAAAACCTGGCTACAAGTTTGTACTCGACCGTGGCCAATACGCAACCTTCAAGTCTGGTTTCCCATTTGAAGAAACCGATGACCAAGCAATGGCCATCAATGCTGTTATGTCTGACATGTGCCAAGCAAAGGCCATGGACCGTTTGGTGTGTGGTGATGTTGGCTTTGGTAAAACCGAAGTCGCGATGCGCGCGGCATTCGTATGTACCGACAACAGCAAACAAGTGGCTGTGTTAGTACCAACGACGCTACTTGCTCAGCAACACTTTGAAAACTTCCGAGACCGTTTCGCGAACCAACCGATACGTGTCGAAGTTCTGTCGCGATTTAAATCAGCTAAAGAACAGAAATTGATCATGCAAGATGTTGCCGACGGTAAGGTCGACATCTTGGTGGGTACTCACAAGCTGCTTTCCAGTGACCTTAAGTTTAAAGATCTTGGCTTGTTGGTTGTCGATGAAGAGCACCGTTTCGGTGTGCGCCAGAAAGAGAAAGTGAAAGCGATGCGAGCGGATGTCGACATCCTAACGCTAACCGCCACGCCTATTCCACGAACGTTGAATATGGCAATGAGTGGTATGCGTGACTTGTCTATCATCGCCACACCGCCAGCACGACGCTTGGCAATTAAAACCTTCGTCCGCGAGAGTGATGATGCGATCGTCAGAGAAGCGGTACTGCGTGAGATCATGCGTGGTGGTCAGGTTTATTTCCTGCACAACCAAGTCGACACAATTGAGAAAACAGCCGAATCACTACAGAAACTGATTCCAGAAGCGCGCGTTACCGTAGCTCATGGTCAGATGCGAGAGCGAGAGCTAGAACGCATCATGAATGACTTCTATCACCAGCGTTTTAACTTGCTAGTGTGTACAACCATCATCGAAACCGGTATCGACGTACCAACAGCGAACACCATCTTAATGGACAGAGCCGATAACCTTGGTTTAGCACAGTTGCACCAATTACGTGGGCGTGTGGGTCGTTCTCACCACCAAGCTTATGCTTACTTGTTGACACCACACCCTAAAGCAATGACCAAAGATGCGATCAAGCGATTGGATGCGATAGCTTCACTCGAAGACTTGGGCGCAGGCTTTACCCTAGCAACCCATGACTTGGAGATTCGTGGCGCAGGTGAGTTGTTAGGTGATGAACAGAGTGGCCAAATCCAGTCGGTTGGTTTCACCTTGTACATGGAGATGCTTGAACAAGCGGTTGAAGCATTGAAAGAAGGTCGAGAACCATCACTTGATGACCTACTGCGTGAACAAACTGAAATTGAGATGCGTCTTCCAGCACTATTGCCAGATGACTACATCCCAGACATCAATACACGTTTGTCTACCTATAAGCGCATTGCGAGTGTGAGTGACACCGACGAATTGGCCGAGTTGAAAGTCGAGCTGATTGATCGCTTCGGCCTTTTGCCTGATGCAACCAAGAACTTGTTGTCAGTTTCTGAGCTAAAATTAGCCGCAGCGTCTATCAAAGCGAAGAAAATTGAGGCTCACGATAAGGGTGGATTCTTAGAATTCTACCCGGATGCTGACATAAACCCGGCCTACCTTGTTAAACTGTTGCAATCTCAACCGCAAAAGTTTTCAATGGAAGGACCAACAAAGTTCAAGTTTACGATACCATTGGTCGACAGACGGAAACGAATTCAATTTGTTAGTGATTTATTGGGCGAATTCAGACAAAACTTGCTGCCTTCAGCATAAAGCCCAATCCACTTGCACATATAAATTATCCAGCCGGTAGTTCGGCTGGAAGACGGAGTAAAAATGAAAAGACTGATCCCACTGCTACTATTGTTCGTCTCACTGCCAAGTTTGGCGCAGAGACAATTTGATATAGAAGTGATCATTTTTAAGCGCGCTGTTGATGCAGAGAAGGTGAACGAATCTTGGCCAAATACACAGCCTAAGATTTCACTTGAGCGCGTTGGTTCATTTCAAGATACCCAATACCGAGCAAAGAAAGGCGTTCAAATGCTGCCTTACTCGGAATACAAGTTAACGCCTCAGAAAGACAAGTTACGTAAACACGCTGGCTTTGAAGTTCTGATGCATACCGCTTGGCGTCAAGGTGACCAAGGTAAGAGCTCTGCACCTGTTTTCCACATTCAAGCAGGTAAAGATTTCTCTAAACAATTTAATGCTGATGGCTCTGAAAAAGGTGCGGTTACAACCACCACAGCTACAACAACAGGTGCTGATGGCTTCCAAGAAGAGACTATTGACAAACCACTCTACGAATTAGACGGCAAGCTACAAATCTACGTTCAGCATTACCTATACGCTGAAACGACATTGGATTTAAAAGCGCCAAGCGTTCGTGAAGTGACTCTACAAGAGCAACAAATCGAGCTAGATTCACCAGTAAGTGGTGCAGAAAGTAACGTTCAAGTGGGCAACCTAACTGAGATTTCTCCGACAGTTGAAGTACAAGAGTTCCTTAAGAGCTACCGCATGGACCAAAAACGTCGTATGCGCAGTACAGAAACTCACTATCTTGACCACCCACTTCTTGGAATGGTGATTCAAGTTCGACGCGTAGCGCAATAACTAGCGTAATAAGAGTAGCTCAACAACTCAGCTATTCTTATATAGAACTGTATCAATACGCCCTCCATTGTGAGGGCGTTTTATTAGTACAGGCTATATTCACGCCCTTACCTAACATTTACACGTTACTTGGTACGTCCTATGAGCCCTGAATTTCAGATCAACACAAAAAACCTTAGCCTTAAAATCATTGAGGCCTCAGATGCTCAAGAATTTTCTCAGCTGGTTAAGTCCTCCCCTAGCTTACTGCCATGGGTCGACTGGTATCGTAGCGAGTTTTCTATCGTCGAAGCCGAGAAGTTTATTCTAGCGACTCGCTTAAACTGGGTGAAAGCCGATGCGTTTGGCTTTGGCATCTTTGAACGAAAAAGCGACAAGTTAGTCGGTATGGTTGCGATCAATGAGCTTTACCACACCTTTAATATGGCGAGCTTAGGTTATTGGGTGGGTGATGACTTTCAAAAGAGAGGGATCGCCAAAGAAGCGATGCTCGCCCTATTTGAATTCTGCTTCGCGCAACTCAAGTTAACGCGTTTGGAGATTGTCTGTGATACCGAGAACCTACCAAGCCAAAAGCTGATAGAGAAGTGTGGCGCTGAGCGAGAAACCATTGCCAAGAATCGATTTCTGTTTAACGGTAAGTCAAAAGATGGCGTGGTTTATTCTGTGCTACCTCCAACGTCTTAACAGCAAAAGTTAGTTCAATACGAGTGATAGCACATAATCGACACGATCAAAAAAGAGCCCCGAAGAGCTCTTTTTTATTATCAGCGTAATGCACTTAGAAGGCTTACCTGATTAGTGAAGCTTCAGGTTTGGACGAAGTACACGGTTAATACGACCAACCAACATCATCAGTGATGTTTTGATCAAGCCGTGAAGCGCCATCTGGTGCATGCGGTACAAAGAGATGTAAACCACACGAGCAATACGACCTTCAACCATCATCGAACCTTTAGTCAGGTTACCCATCAAGCTACCTACCGTAGAGAAACGGCTTAGTGAAACTAGCGAGCCTTTATCTTTGTAGATGTAGTCTTTCAGGTCACGACCGTTCAACTTAGCAATGATGTTGCTGAATGCGCAGCTTGCCATTTGGTGAGCTGCTTGTGCACGTGGTGGAACGAATGAACCATCTGCTTGTGTACATTGTGCCAAGTCACCGATAGCAAAGATGTTGTCATCCAGTGTTGTTTGCAGCGTGTTTTTCACAACCAACTGGTTGATACGGTTCGTCTCAAGACCACCGATATCTTTCATGAAGTCTGGTGCTTTGATACCTGCTGCCCATACCATGATTTGAGCTGGGATCTTATCGCCGTCTTTGGTTGTTAAGCCGTCAGAATCCGCTTGAGTCACCATAGTATTAGTACGAACGTTCACACCAAGCTTCGTTAGCTCAGAGTGTGCTGCACTTGAAATACGAGGAGGCAGAGCTGGAAGAATACGCTCACCTGCTTCTACAAGGTTAACATTCAGCTTGCTTGAATCTAGATCACCGAAGCCGTAAGTGCGAAGCTCTTTAACTGCGTTGTGAAGCTCTGCAGAAAGCTCAACACCTGTTGCACCCGCGCCAACAATCGCGATGTCTACCGTACCTTGACCGTTCTTAGCGTGAAGCTTTAAGAACTGGTTGTTCATTTCTGTACGGAAACGGTGTGCTTGTTCTGGACTATCAAGGAAAATACAGTTGTCACGAACGCCTGGAGTGTTGAAATCGTTTGACGTAGAACCTAGCGCCATCACAAGAATATCGTATTCAAGTTCACGGCTTGGCATCAGCAATTCACCGTGGTCATCTTTCAGTTCGCTTAGTGCAATCACTTTACGTTCACGATCGATGTCGTTCAGGCTGCCCATTTGGAAATCGAAGTAGTGGTTTTTTGCATGTGCGCGGTAGCTTAATGCATCAACACCTTCATCCAATGAGCCAGTTGCTACTTCATGAAGTAATGGTTTCCATAGGTGGCTTGCTTTACGGTCTACCAGAGTAATCTGGGCACGTTTCTTACGACCTAAAGTGCGGCCTAGCTTAGTTGCTAGTTCTAAACCACCAGCACCGCCGCCTACTACGATAATTTTTGTCACAATGACAATCCTCTACAAAATGAATAAATGGGGTTCGGTTCGATTACTCCAACCGATAAATTCTATATATCTACTCGGCCTTGTTGATAAGGCTGTGACATATTGGATAACCGCGAAAAAGAATAACGACAGCTCACCGAGTAGTTAGAGGGGTTACAAACAACAAACATTCGTTTGTCGCTCTGCTCACATGGATAAAAAAGGCGCCTACCTGAGAGATAGAACACAAATTATGGGCAAGTTTTTTCACTCGCTCTCAATTTTTTTTGATATTTATCAAAATATTTTTCTTGGGAACATTATATATAGCAAACAGATGACCGCAACAAAAAAATCCTTACCCTCAATAAGGATTCGCGACTAATTAATTAACGTTTGTGCAAACTTATCTGTAAATGCTCAAACTCACCGATAAAACAGCGATAATTGTTTTATGAAACAAAATCTCTTGGGTTCAGATGTAAAAAAGCAGCGCTCATAGAGTGCTGCTTTTATAAAACATCCAGGTTGATTAAGCGTTTTTGAACGCTTTCATTGCTTGAAGATGTTGAGAGATTTTTTTGAATTTATGATTCTCTTTCTCATCCCAGATTACATCGTAGTAATCTTCTAGCGCGGCAGCTGTTTTAGTATTATCGTGAATTTCATCTTCACGAGAAAGCACAACTAAACAGCGTCCTTTGTTTTTCATGCGGTATTGAGCAACACATTTAGTTGCGATGTCTTCGTACTCTTCTGGGCGGTCAATTCGACCTACCATGTTGTTCTCTGGTTGCAGGTTCGGGTTGAACACCACCTGCTTAATCCCACATAAGAAACCAATACGCTCAGACCAAAAACCACCTAAACCTACACCACAAATAATGGGATGCGGATCATTGGATTGCTCTATCACTTTATGCACTTCTTTTAGCAGATGCTGCATATCGTGTTTTGGATGCAAAGTACTGTAGTTGATGAAGCGCACGTCATCATCAATGAATTGCAACTGCAGTATTTTTTCGTGATTGCCCGGGCTTGTTGAGTCGAAGCCATGTAGATAGATAATCATAGTACCTCCCCCGTTAAATATTGGTACGTTTTGATCAATCTAACACGAAAAACAAGGTTTTAAAGGTAACAGCTGAGAAATTATATTTTTCACTTCCTAAACGTGATCCTAGCTACATAAAGTGTGATTCAGAGCCTCCGCTTCACGCAGATAATTTTCATCACCCCAAAGCTGATGAGCAAGTAAATACCACAGCATCGCCATCATTTGGCTTCTTGGTAACCATGCTTCTACACCATCAAGCCAAGGCTGAACATCATAGATACCTCTTAGCTGACAGTACTTCTCAACCGCTTCTGTGACTGGCACTCCAGCAACAGCAATGGTTAATGTTAAGTCGAGCCTAGGGTCTGCTAGCGCAGCATACTCCCAATCAATAATATTAATGCCATCACTGTTTCTCACTAGGTTATAACCACCCAAGTCAAAATGGCATAAAGACAGGTCAACATTAGTAATACTCGGAGCCACACGCCACTCTTGATAAATCTTAGTGCAGGCTTCGGTCTTATGAGTCGCATCAAGCTGCAGCCAATAGTGATCGACTCGCGCCGTGAAACTGAATGGTTGCAGTGGTAATCGCGCAGTATTAACCAGATGTACAGAGATCAGCGTTTTCAACAGTTCATCGAGTTCTAGATCTTCGTAAAGTGTCTCTCCCGCAATCCACTCAACCAATAAACCCTGCTCATTTACCACCTTAGGGCTTGGTCCAATACCAAGACGTTCAATTGTCGAGAGCACTTGATACTCTTCATGACGAGAAATAAAGAAGGCTTTAGTGATCGGTGTGATTGGACGCCACACATAGGCAGTGTCCTCGGCATCAACCAACTTCCAACATCGATTGGTCAAACCGCCAGTTAATGTCTGCGCTCTAACTGGAGGCTCAGAAAAATAACCATCCAGCGAACTCAAACTGGTATCAAGAAGCTTAGCCTCAGACCAAGAAAAAATTGCCATTGCTCTTCCCCATAAGCGTCTTCATTCCCTACAAAAAAGACACTGACCAAAAGCCAGTGTCTCTTCACAAACAGCACATCATGCACTGCATTGGCGTGTGACCAAGCTATACGCTGTCAAGATTAAGCCTTGCCAATACTAGACATTGTCAAATCCAGCCGCGCATAGTTGGCAAGTAAGCGAAATTAAAGGCCTAGTAGGCTCTTAGATTGTTGCTTACGGATTTCAGTCTCGTCAGCCCATTCAATCAAGCCAGACTCAAGATCCATTAGACGCATCGTCATTTTGTAGTATACGTCTTCATCGCTACCCGCTTTCTTAACGATGCTTGATAGGTTGCCGTACAGCATGTACTGAGCACCAACCATTTTACCGAATTGAATCGCTGAACTTTGGTTTACAAGCTCATCGTTGTTTTGGAAGTTCAGTTGATCACGAACAGACTCTACACGGTCCATATCAACGAAACGGAACTTTCCAGAGTTCAGCATCTTAGTACTGATTGTGTCAGTGATTGACTCAGTATCGATGTGCTCACTTGTTTTGTTCTTGATTCGCTCAACGAACACGATTGGACGCTGTTCACGAGTAATGTAAGACACTGAACCAGAAGCCATCATGCTATCGACCATTTCACCCGCAATCGTTTGAAGGTCAGTTGAACCGAAATCGATTGTCGTGGTTTCTACTGCTTGTGCATCACCGTAGCTTACCTTGTTCGAACAACCGCCTAAAATAACCGCTAAACCTAGTAGCGCAATGACACTCTTTTTCATTTTTTTTCCTCAACTTATCACTGAGTGGGGTTACCCACACTCTTAAATTCTTGTCTGTGCGAATCAATGAATTCGCTTTCTGAAACTCTAGTCGATGTTAACTAAAGCCAGTTGTCACTAAATCTATTCTA
The DNA here is from genome assembly GCF_026241515.1 of Vibrio sp. 14G-20. Taxonomy (GTDB): domain Bacteria; phylum Pseudomonadota; class Gammaproteobacteria; order Enterobacterales; family Vibrionaceae; genus Vibrio. The sequence continues at coordinate 108,941 of NZ_JAPHPW010000011.1, read as the reverse complement.
ATCGAGCTTACTGCTCTCGGAACTGAACTCGGAACTGAGTCGCTTTCGGGTTTACCGACACTTCCGACAACGAAAGGCTTTCAAAGCCACGAACAATCGCTTGTTTCCAAGGACCTTGTTTTAGGTTGACCTCAAGCCCGGCATCGTCGTACCAGTAAAAACGATAAAGGATATGTTGGTCGCCTTTATAGTTACTATTTAAACGCACGATTCCTCGCGTATGACCGTCGACTAGATCGGTGCGGATATCTTCAACCTGTAAACGGCTACCCAATACCTTGTCACCAAAGAAAACGTTCTGAGTCAGACTATCAACCCTTACGCCAGCTGTATTATCAGCACAACCAGCCAGAGCCATAACCGCTGCTAAGCTCACTAACCACTTTTTCATTACAGCCTCCCTAGCTGTTTATGCCACATTGTTGCGTTGTTTCCTTGTCGAGAAATCCACACCAAGGTGGTCTGCCCGTCTCGAATATCAAAGTCATACGTTCTAGCGCCCGCTTCCAACGTATATTGACCGCTGTTTGCTACAAACGTACTGCTCTTAATCTCTGCCGGTAATGATTGCCAACTACGAGTATCTGGTTGCTCTGTCAGTGTGTTCCACACGTTGAACAAAATATTACCGACATCATCGCCTTTGGTTGCTTCTTTACGAATGCGATCTTTCGCGACTACACGTAGCGCTTGGCGAATAACAATGCTTGTCATACGTTCCGATAAATCGTTCTGCGCCATCGCGTTTACATCAGTGATCAAATGCTCTTGTAGCGGCTGCCCGCTGATTCGCAAAGCAGAAAAGCGCTCAACGTTTTGACTTGGGTAATATGGCAGCGCAAGAGAGTATATTGCCCCCTGATCGCGACTGTCATAAACAGGTAAATCTAGTCGCCAACTGTCCATAGCTTGTACAGCGCTCTGCTCTTGAAGAACAATCACTCGCCCTTCACCTGCACTAAGTTTAGAAGATTGCTTATAGCGTTTTTCTAATGTTGCTAAATCTTGTCGCATCCCTAAACGAGCGGCTGTTGCCATGGTTCTATCGATGATTTCTTGGTTATCTGGCATCACAGCCAAAGCACGACGATAGTCAACGTAGGCGCTGTTTAAATCATTTGAAGCTTCATAAAGCAGACCAGACAAGAACATCAGATACGCATTCTGTACTGACTGCAGTTTCTTACCCGCATCAGGGTAATTGGCAAGGATGCTACCCACATTGGCAGACAAGCCTTGCTTCTTCGCATCGCTGGCTGCTTTGTCTAACTCAGCCTCGCGTTGCTTCTTCGCTTGTTCTTGAACTTGGTTGGCGCGACGCATTTCGATCACCGCACCTTCTAAATCGTTTTTCTTGAGGTAATTTAAACCGAGATACAGATGAAGAAAGCCCAACTCGTAATCGGCTGGCACATACTCGGTAATATTGTCATTCACAGCCAACGCACCCACACTGGTTGCACTGTCTGAGATTGAAATCACGGCTTTTCGTTGCTGCTCAGTCACTGCCTGATCAGCCACTTCAAACGAAGCCTTACTTTCAGGGTATTTTTGATCCAGCAGATTAATTCTGCCTCTTTCAAAGTTATCAAGGATGTCGCCTGCCGCGTAATCTGGTAGCTCTTGCTGAGCCTCTGAATAATCTCCAGATTTAACGGCTTGGTAGATCGCTTTGTTTTGTGCGCTGTAATGACTGAACAGGCTTCCTGCAGACATACTCGCACAACCTACGGTCAACGCCGATAACAGGGCAATGGAAGCGAATCTAAACTGTTGCTTCACTTATCGTCTCCGTGCATGTTTAAAATGCCAACTTTATTAGGGTCTGTTGACCCTTATTGGTCTCGTTATCAAAACGAAACGTGTTGTAAAAAGGATCTCAAGCCAGTTGAAACCCTACTGATATAGCCTCTGCCTAGGCGATGCCGACATTCAGACAACAGATAGAACTTAAAGTTGGCATACAAACTACAAATTTTCCAACTAACTACTTGTGTTAACCCACTAATGAGCGCGTTTAAACTAGCTCATTAGCTTTCATTAACTCGTTAGCTTTTCATTAGCTCATTAATAGGGGGCCAAGTGGACGGCCGCCAACCAAGTGCATGTGAATATGATAAACCTCTTGGCCACCGTGAGAGTTACAGTTCACGATAAGACGATAGCCATCTTCTGCGATGCCTTCTTCTTTTGCTAACTTGCGAGCAACGGTAAACATTCGCCCCATCATCGCTTCATCTTCGACTTCAACATCGTTGGTCGTTGGAATCAGCTTGTTCGGGATAATTAGGATATGACTAGGAGCGCGAGGGTTAATATCGCGAAACGCCGTTACTAAGTCGTCTTGGTATAGCAGATCTGCAGGAATTTCTTTATTGATGATCTTACTAAAGATGGTTTCTTCAGCCATGTTTTTCTCCGATAAAACATTTACTTTTTAATGTTTTGAGTATGCGCTATGCCGCAACAAACCACAATAAATCCGCTTTAAAGCATAATAAAAAACACCGTTCAAATCAAAGAAAACCAGTGTTAGCTCTCAAGAATGGCATGTTGATTATAACTGAGGGTTATTTTTGCCGTATGCGTCATAAAATGCGTAAGCGGAGCTCAATAGAATGCTGACAATTTTGTTAGTTTTACTTTGACCTGACATTAGGTCTGCATTTTTATTAGGGAGAAAGCCATGAAGGGATCTGTGATCAAGCGTATGTACGCTGGTTTCGCACTGATCATCATCATGTTCGCAGTCACGATAACCATCATGATGAACAGCATGAATCAGATACACAGCAATTTTGAGAGTGTCTCAGAAACCTCATTACCGCTTGTTGCGCTTTCAAATCAAACAAGTGTTCAATTGCTCTCTGCTGACAAGTCATTCAAAGACTTCTTAACTACACAAAACGCTGAACGCATGTCTGCAATGCGCACAGAGTTTGCTGCATCACAAAACTCTTTTTCTGAAGTTCTAAGCAATCTAGAAGCGGCAAGCCAGAACGACGCCACACTCATCGAACGCATCGCACAACTGCGAGCGATGGAAGAACGCTACTTTACAGAAGCAGACGAAGCGATGAACAACTACGTCGCGATGTTTGAAGCACAAGAACAAGTACAAAAAGCATCACGTGACTTCCAACGCCTACATTCAGAATTAACGGTTGGCATGAAAGAGTACGTTGCTGACCAAAAAAGTATCTCTGTAAAAGTAATGGCGAAGAGCTACTTCATCAAACTGCAAGACGCAGAGGTAATCACTTCAGATGCACTAGCAAGCTCTGATGTTGCCTTCGTACAGAAAGCCGTTAACCAAAACAAGAAGGCCGTGACTCACCTAAACTACGCATACCGGGGCTTGGCGACACAGCTGCCTGCTCTTAAAAACGTCTTCGATGAATCGGTTCAAAAATTCACCAAAGACGTTGGCCAAAAAGGCGGCGTGTTAGACAAACACAACAACTATCTACAAGCGAAACAAGCGCTGTATGTGAACATCGCCAACCTTGCAGTCGAAGTAGACCAAGCTATGGCGGTATTAGATTCATTCAACGTAACCGCAGAACAACAACTTAACGCTTCACTGGCAGACGCGAGCAGCATTTACGACAAAGGCCTATTCAACGCAATTGCAATTGGTATTGTTGTCACCGTATTCGCAGCCGCAATTGGTTACCACATTGCACACAGTGTAAGAGAGCCATTAACTCGTATTCTAGGAACATTAGAAGGCCTAACTGAAGGCGATATGACTCAGCGTATCGATATTCGCTACGACAACGAATTCAGCCGTGTGAGCCGTCACATCAACACCTTGGCCGACAATCTACGTAATATTCTCGTCAAACTGAATGACGCTTCAGATGACTTAACTAAGACGGCAAGCGTAAACCAGAAGACATCTTCTGAAACGCAGGCTCAACTGAACAGCCAACGCGAACAAACGGCAACCGTTGCAACCGCAATGACAGAGATGTCTCATTCTGTGCAAGAGGTGGCGAACAGCGCGCAAAGCTCACTCACCATGGTTCAACAAGTAGAATCGGCTTCTGAATCTGGACGTCAGATCATGAACACCAACATCAGTACCATTAATCAGCTTGAGGTTCGCCTTACTGAATCAGTGGGTGCTGTAGGCGAGCTACAACAGATGAGTAGTCAAATTGGTTCAATCCTTGACGTAATTCGTGGCATTGCTGAACAAACCAACCTACTTGCACTTAATGCGGCAATCGAAGCAGCGCGGGCTGGTGAACAAGGTCGTGGTTTTGCAGTCGTTGCCGATGAAGTCCGAGTGCTAGCGCAAAAGACCACTCAATCAACCTCTGAAATCGAGACCATGATCAGCAACCTACAATCAAGCTCGAAAACTGCAAGTAACGTAATTGAAAGCTGTATGAGCGATATGGACATGTCGGTTCAACAAGCTTCAAGTGCAAACAGCGCGATGGAAGAGATCCAAGCCTTGATTCTAGAGATTAGCCACATGAGTACACACATCTCTCAAGCAGCCGCTGAGCAGAGTGAAACGTCTGGTGATATCGCACGCAACATCGAAGACATCAACCACATCGCAGATAAGAGTTACCAAGCGATGTCTTCAATTGCGGAGGCAAGCCAAAACCTAACAATTCTGGCGAATCAGCAAGGTGATTTAGTACATCAATTCAAACTATAGATAAATGAAGAATCGATAGATATTTAGTGAGATTGTTGAGACTTCTTACCCAATAGTGGTAACTAATTGAGCTAGGGCAACTTTTATCAAGGGTTGCCCTTGTTTTTTATGAGCTTTGTCATTATATGATTATTAAGGCTTGCTGCTTCCCGTTTTTTTCTTTCACCTTTATGAGCGAGCCGCTATTAAGGAATTTATATGGCTGTTCATGTTGGCATTATCGATCAAGACCCCATTCGCTTGCTCACCCCATTACTTGATAACCGAACGGTCAGCACTCACATCGTGTTTATCGGCGACAAAAATCAAGTAAGTATGTACAAACGTTTAGACAGCGTTTTGCAGAAGCGCGACATTACGAGTGAGTTTTTCGAAATTCCGACCATCGTAAATACGTCCGTCATTAAAGAATCTATCCAAACCCTTGCCGAAGACCTCAAAGCACGAGGTCAAGAAGTGAAGCTCAACGCAAGTTGTGGCCTTCGTCACCGCCTACTTTCTGTGTACGAAGTATTCCGTACTTACCACTGGCCAATCTTCGTGGTTGAACCAAATAGCGACAAGCTTTGCTGGTTGTACCCGAATGGTAAAGAAGATGCACAGGTTCAAGACCGTATCACTATCGACGACTACCTGACTGTGTTCGGTGCTCGCGGTGAATTCAGCGATGTTCAGCTGTCTCCGCAACTGGATCAGAAACTTTATGAACTGGGTGAACGTTGGGCAAGTAATGCACTAGAACTCGGCCCTGGCCTTGCGACATTGAACTACCTAGCAACGACATGCCGTAAAGAACAAAAACTTGATGTAGGGCTATCTGAGAAGCAACAAGGCTATCGCGAGCTCAACATGCTGCTGAGCGATTTGGTTGAAGCTAAAATTGCGACTTACGACAACGGTATTTTGACCTTTGCCAATGAAGACGCACGCCGCTTCTCAAACGGTGAATGGCTTGAAACATTGGTTCACAGCACAGTTAAACAAATCCAAGACGACATGCCGACCATTCAAGACCGTTCTTTGAATGTTCAGGTATACCGTCAACTGGGCGAACGTGAGGTTCGTAATGAGCTTGATGTTGCCTCTGTGGTGAACAATAAGCTGCACATCATCGAATGTAAGACCAAAGGCATGCGTGATGATGGTGATGACACCTTGTACAAACTGGAATCGCTTAGAGACCTGCTAGGTGGTCTACAAGCACGTGCCATGCTGGTGAGCTTCCGCCCTCTTCGTCATAACGACATCACACGAGCAGAAGATCTTGGCCTTGCATTGATTGGCCCTGACGAATTAAAAGATCTTAAAACACACCTAACGGCATGGTTTACGGCTGCGGGTGGTAGCGAAGACCTAGAGTACTAAAATCAAATAAACTCATGAGAGCTCAATGCTCTTAAGCAGATTGTTAAAAAGGCGAATGACGATTAAGTCACTCGCCTTTTTTGTTGTCTGTTTTCTCTATTGATTACTTTCAGACGGCACAAAAAAATGGCCGCATCATTCGATGCGGCCATTTTCAAAATTTAATGTCACTTGAAGACTAAAAGCACTTTAATACTTAAAGCATTTTACGAGCAGCTTCTACAACCACTTTGATTGAGCGCGCTTCCGTTACTTTTAGAGTGTCGTGATCAGGCGTCTCTTTTTGAGTACGGTTGATGATTACACCAGCAACACAACCTGCTTTCAGACCAGAACTTGCACACATTGTTAGTAGTGTTGCAGATTCCATCTCGAAGTTTAGAACGCCCATGTCTTGCCATTCTTGCATAGAACCTTGGAAGCGCTTAACAACACGACCAGAGAACGTGTCGTAACGTTCTTGACCTGGGTAGAACGTATCACTTGATGCCGTTACACCCATGTGAACTGTTGCACCTGATTCGTCAACTGCCGCTTTCATTGCTGTTGCTACTTCGAAGTCAGCAACGGCTGGGAACTCCATTGGAGCAAAGTGCAGGCTAGCGCCGTCTAAACGAACAGAACCTGTAGAAACGATCATGTCGCCAACGTTTACGTGTGGTTGGATAGCACCAGTAGTACCAACACGAAGGAAAGTGCGAACACCCAGTTGAGCTAGTTCTTCTACAGCGATAGAAGTAGAAGGACCACCGATACCTGTAGAACATACAACAACTGGCTTGCCGTCTAGTTCTGCGCGGTAAAGTGTGTATTCACGATGGCTAGCAAGAAATACTGGATTCTCCATCTCTTCTGCAATTTTTTGTACACGAGCAGGATCACCAGGGATGATCGCAAGAGTAGCACCGTTAAGATCTGCTTCAGTAACACCTAAATGGAAAACAGCTTGAGACATAGTTCGCTCCTTTTGGCTTATTGGGCTTTTTACCCTTATTTAAGCTCATAGTAAATTCGTGGGGTACGAACACACTCTAACCAAGCTCACCACAAAATGAAGTGACACCCGTCACACGAATGATCGCAACAAGATTTCAAGTTTCACGAAAAACCGATTGGCATCACAAAAATAAGCAATCAATACGCCTGTGTTGCATACTAATGAGACAAAAAGCGCCTTTAACGTATTACCGCTAAAAGCGCTTTATATATTAAGAATGCTCTATGTTGATGAGCTCGATTTAATCCGCTTTAGATTTGAATCGAAGCAGACGCAATGCGTTCAATGTCACCAATGCCGTTGCACCACTATCGGCCAACACTGCAACCCACAGGCCAGTAATACCGAACAAGCTTGTCACCAAGAACACGCCTTTCAAACCGAGTGCGAGTGCGACGTTTTGACGGATGTTATTCATGGTCGCTTGCGATAGCTCAATCATCGCTGGCAGTTCCGTTAAGCGGTTATGAGTCAGTGCTGAGTCAGCCGTTTCTAAGGCGACATCAGTCCCTCCGCCCATTGCGATACCTACGTTAGCGGTTTTCATCGCTGGCGCGTCATTGATACCATCGCCGACCATCGCCACGTGCGACTGTTGAGACAACTCCTCAACGTAAGATACCTTGTCGCTTGGCAATAGGCTTGCCTTGTACTGCATACCAATCTTGCGACTGATCGCTGCCGCACTTCGCGGGTTATCGCCAGTCAGCATGATAGATTGAATACCCAAGTCATTGAGTCGTTCAATCGCAAGCTTAGCGTCACTGCGTAACGTATCTTGCCAAGCAATCAGACCAATCACCGTCGTAGCTCGCTCTGTTGATTCTTCTTGTTCTTTAACCTCAAGAGCAACTACAACCGTCTTGCCCTCGCCTTCTAATGCTTCTACCTGAGAAACCACATCAACACCAAGATCGAACGTGACTTTAGACGGTGACAGAACCTGATACTTAACACCATCAACATCGCCTTCAACACCACTACCAATCAACGCTTTCTTGTTGTGCGATTCAGGAATCTCAATATTCAGCTCTTTTACTTTAGCGACAAGCGACTGCGCCAATGGATGAGTAGAGCCCACTTCAATCGCCCCAACCACACGCAGCATCGCATCTTGTTGCCAACCCGATAGAGCCTGAATATCCGTAACCTGAGGCTTGCCTTCTGTCAAAGTACCCGTCTTGTCGAATGCAATGGTTTGGATTTTTCCAAGCTGTTCTAGCGCAGCGCCGCCTTTGATTAAAGCACCACGTTTTGCTGCTGCTGCTAAACCAGAGGTAATCGCTGCTGGCGTAGAAATAACCAATGCACAAGGACAAGCAATCAGTAATAAGGCTAGGCCACGATAAACCCACGTTTCCCAAGGTTGAGCAAACAACAATGGAGGTGTGATGATCACCAACAAGGCAACCAACATCATTAACGGTGTGTACCAACGGCTGAACTTATCGAGGAATCGCTCTAGTGGTGCTTTACGAGATTCAGCTTCTTCAATCAGATGAAGAATACGGTCGATCGCGTTCTCACCTTGTTTTGAAGTGATGGTGATACGAACCACTTTATCGACCACCACAGCGCCAGCCATGATGCTATTGCCTTCGATATGTTCAATAGGAACAGATTCACCGGTTAACGCACTTTCATCAAAGCTTGCTGCGTCTGTAATCAATTGACCGTCAGCAGGCAAACGAGAACCCGCAGCTACTTCAATAACATCACCAGGAACCAGTTCACTGACTGCAACTTCTACACGTTCACCGTTGATGATCTTGGTTGCGTTTTCTGGTACCAATGCCATTAGCGCTTGAACGCCACTTCTTGCTCTAGATGAAGCAAAGGCTTCTAAGCGCTCACCAATCAAGAACAACAATAGAACCATCGCTGCTTCCACAGTTTCGCCAAGGTACAAAGCACCCAGCGCGGCAACACTCATTAAGGTTTCAATAGCAAACGGTGTTCCTGAACGTGCCAGCTGAACCGCTTTCTTCGCCACCGGATATAAACCAAGTAGACAAGTTACCGTAAACAAGCCTTCACTTAACTGAGGGGAGGTACTTTTCAGAAGCGCAGCAAACAGCATTGCCACTGCAATCGCGACAATCTGCAAATTAGGTTGGATATGAGCTTGCCAAAAAGTCTCAGGTTGTTGTTTTTCTTTCTTTGAACCGACTTCCTTAAGAGGGAAACCCGTTTTGATAGAGACCTGTTCAATGGTGTCGGCAAGGCTTTCATTATCGAATTTCACAACCAGCTTTTCGGTAGCAAAGAGAACCTTTGCTTGAATAACACCGTCAATGTTACTGATCGCATTTTCTATTTTTCTTGCACAAGCTGGGCAGTCCATTCCGGCAACCAGCCAACTTTTCGAAAATTGGGCGTCGAGAGATAAGGTTGAGGACTGACTGTCTTCTTCTCCACTATCCGACGAACTGCAACAATCATCTCCAGACGATGACGGAGCAGCAGAAGAGCTACAACACCCAGATGAAGTACCTGCTGCTGTGATGCTTGAAATTTTAGGGCTAGAGCAACTGGCTCCTGCCGTTTGAGTTTGAACGTCCACTTTTGCTGAGCGGCACGCTGCATGTTTTGCGCACATAAAATATCTCCTAAATACTCAAAAGCCTTGAGGTTGTTGCTAACGCACGAGCAACATAACCTTAAGTTCAACATGAGTATAAACCTTGGAGGCTACTCCAAGGTCAAGAAGAAGTTATCAAGAAAACAATAATATTATGTCAGCACCGATGGCTTACTGAGATTTAAGCTCCGCACACTCTTCACGGTTCGTCGATACATCATCGATAAGAACTGCATCATGTGAACAAAACGGCTGAGTGTTCAAGCTGACAATCGACACATCATCTTCTACAGGGTCGACTAGAGAGCCTTGCATCAGCTCAGCGATATGATGTCGAAGCACCAAGATACCTAAAATTCCGAACAGAACATTACCCAAAGCTTGACCATAGATAACACCCAAAGCGCCATACCATTGTGAACCCAAGTAAACGAATGGCAGAGTACCCAGTGTCGCCTTACCTAAGTTCAACGCCGTTGAATAAAGAGGCTTACCTAGATTATTGAACGAAGTGTTCGCGACAAACAGTGCACCGTTAAAGGTAAAGGTCAGCGCCACATAGGTACAAAACGCAGCAACAATAACGGCCGCATCACCTTGCAGGCTAAAGCCTTGAATCACATAGCCTTGCATGAAGTACAAAAGAATACACACAGCGATGGTGTACACAGTGGTCACTAACAGCGAGTTGTTCAGCGTCTCTTTGACTCTGTCCATTCGCTCAGCACCGAAGTTCTGACCAATGATTGGCCCTACCGCACCAGACAAGGCAAAAATCACCGCAAAACAAACTGGCGTTAAACGGCCAATCACGGCAAAGCCCGCGACAAAATCCTCACCATATTGTGCGATACCCGTTGTCACAATCGCGTTACCAATCGGTGTTGCGGTATTGGTGATAATCGCAGGCAACGCAATCGCTAGTATTGGGCGAATATTAAGGCGCCATTGCACAAAAGAAGGGGGAGCAACCAATTGATGGCTGCGAATCAGAGGGTAAAGCGAGAAGAACAACACCGAGAAGCGAGCAATAACCGAAGCGATAGCCGCCCCTTCGATGTTCCAACCAAAACCAAAAATAAACAGCGGATCGAGAATCGCGTTAACAATGCCGCCTGACAAAGTCGCCCACATCGAACGTTTCGCATCGCCCGCCGCTCTTAAGCCCGCACCCGCTGCCATCGCTAACGCCAAAAATGGACCACTTGGCAGCAAAATCTGTAGGTACGCCTCAGCACGCTCGGCCGCAATCCCTTTTGCGCCTATCGCGGCTAACAACTCTGGAATATAAGCGAACATGATTGCAGTAACGGTCGAACTGATAACCAACGCAGTCAGCATGATACTGGTGCTTAGGTTTCGAGCGTGTTCTTGATTCTTTGAACCGATAGCTTTAGACACTAATGCGCCCATGGCAATGGAAGTACCAATCGAAACGGAGGTAGAGAAAAAAGTCAGCGTACCAGCAAAGCCTACCGCAGCAGCCAATTCAACCTGCCCGAGCATACTGATAAACAGCATGTCGAGTAAATCGACCACAAATAACGCCATCAAACCGACAGAGCCAGCTCCCGACATCACCAATATGTGGCGCATCGTTGAACCTTCAACAAACTTTGCCGTTTGATTTGACATGAAATCTCCAAAAGTTGGAATACCCAAGAGCTAACGCCCAATAAACTAATCAACCGGCTAGAGATCCACAAAGAAAGGATCGACCAAGAAAAGTTCTATACAGAAAAAAGGCGCGAGTGCGCCTTTTTCAATTGAGGGTATTGAGAAAAATAATCGTTCTTAACACGCTACTATACCTGATGTTTGAAGCATTCTTCCAAGTTCTTGCCGATTGCTCTCAAAACATCAGTTCTGGTGATAATACCCACCAGTTTTCGATTATCGATCACAGGGTATGCTTTAGGTTTTCCAACCTGCATCATGTCTGCTAATTCAATAATGGATAAATCAGGTGAAACAGACAGTACTTCTTGGTACATGCAGTCACCCACAATGTGTGTGTCTTGGCAGAAGTAACTGACCTTCACTAATTTCTCGAGTAAATCTTGCTCTGAAAGGAAGCCAATCACTTGTTCGTTATCATCGATTACGGGCCCACCCATGTGGTGGCTACGCATCACTTTGTCTAACGCTAGACTTAACGGCATATCAGGAGTAAATGTCACAACCTGCTGCGTCATGTAATCTTTCACTTTAATAGAATGCATTGCGTTCTCCCTAAATACTTTGCGTCATATATTTTTCTATCTCGTTAAGTTAATTGTTGTCTAAAATCTTGATTTTACTAAATGGATTTCAACAATTTTATTGATAGGCAAAACCTAACAAGACAAAAAAGTGAGACAAACAAAGGGTTGAGCACGTTTTCGAACACTAAAAAAAGAAAAAAATAGCCCTTACAAAGCCTTACTTTCTCTTGCTTAACCTTACTTCACCGAACTAGCCTGCGTAAATAAACCCTGTAATCTTCACCGCACTAATAATTAGAAATCCCGATTTAGGAAGTTTATGCAACACGACAACAACATGTACGCGTATGTTTATGCAGGTAACGACGGTACAGAAAACACACTCATCGCCACTATCGATAATCAAGAACAACCGCTTATTTCAAGCTGCGTTGATGAGATAAAACGCATGTCGTGTTTAGCCATTGACTTAGCAGCAAAACACGACCTAAAAGTGAAGCTGGTAAAATATCAAAGAGAGCAAGAGATCGACTTCGGCCTATTCATAAAATAGTGAATCCGACACTGGTTTGGTTAATCACGAACTGGCAGCCACAGTAACAATAGCAAAGCATTAGCAAGCGCAATAGCCATGAATGGCTGCCGAATTCGACCTGACAAGCCTAACGGGTAAAGGATATAATGATCAGACGGCGCCCTTGCCGATTTTCATTGTCCAAATACGGTTTACTATGTCTTCTCAAACGTATCTCTCTAACTCCTTATCTAAGTTAAAAAGCTACTTTAGCAAGTTACTGGATTTCCAATCACGCATTTGGGTGGTTCATATCTTTGAAGACTCCATTACCGATCAGTCGTTTGTGATTAATGAAGATGGATTTAAAGAACCGCTAGAGTGGATGAAAAAACGTGATTACCAAGCGAGAATGCTTGATCGTGTTGATAAGATGAAAATCTCACAGGTGATTGAGATTCAGTTCGAAGACAAAATGCATCGCTTGATGCGAGTGAAGTAGCTTTATTGTTTGGGCGTTCACGAAAAGCCCTTGCTAGAAATTAAGCATAAAAAAGGCCAGCGCTCGCTGACCTTCTCTCATTGGTTACAAACCACCATCTAACGCGCACAATACTCATACCACAGGCGCACCGCTTTCTGGTATGCCTCAGTTTTATCGTGCGTATCTGCAAAGAGAATAGCTGTCATGCTGTCGACAACGGTATTCGCCATTAGCGCCATCTCTTCAGCCGATGTGCCAAGTACACATTGACTAGGAAGTGGCAACTCTAGGTTCATCATCTCTTCCCAGTAGAACGATTCGACTTTGTCAGGGGAGCTCATCCACACCGTTTGGCTAACTTTAGGATTATATTCCGACTCACCGTTCATCCCTTTGAATGAAATCACCGAGTGGGATTTATTGCCAATAACATGCTCAACTTCCGCATGAAGTTGTGGAAAGCCAGGATGGAAACTGCCACGCAGACCTAAACGGCCACCACCAGGATTCAATGCTCGAACTACCGTGTTAATTGGTGTTCTCAAACCGTAGCGGTGTTTCCAACCAATCATGGTTTGTGCTTCGGGCGCAAAGTTAGCTAGCGGTAAATAAGCAATGCCGTCTTGTTCAAGAATCGACTTAGCATGTTCAGGGTTCTCAGCACTTTGCACACCGACATCTTGCAAATGGCTTTCAACGTGCGTCCTACCGCTCGGCTTATCCATATAGCCATGCATTAACACTTTATAGCCATTGTCAGCTAAGATTTTTGCTGCCAACAAGTTCCAAGGCTTACCACTGGCGTTATCGTTACGCTTACCTGCATAACACGGCCAATCAATATCGGCGCCCAAGTCTGGCACTCGAGATTGAAACGCTTTTACAAAGCCAGCGATCTCTTCATTGGTTTCATTCTGCACACGAATCAGCATCAGTAGCATAGCCATTTGGTCGTCACCGACCTCTCCGCTTAAATACTCATCCATGATGCGGTAGGCTTGTTCGAACGATAAAGGCTTGCGCCCTCTTTCTCCTCGTCCAACTGTACGAATACACTCTAAAATACTACTCATTGATTGTTTATTCTCTTCCGTTGATATCAATAAAATTCGAATACACTTTCGATTCTATGATACCCACAGTGCATTGCAAAGCGATTCAGTTGTTATCGATCGAATTACCAATACGTGGATTGGTGTTCTAAAAGTAAACTTACTGGTGTACAATTATCGTATGCAATGCTAACCGCGACATATTGAGTAGTATCCCGATGACTGTAAAAAAAACGCTGAGCCAAAGAAAACGTGAATCGATCGTTGCCGCTGCTATCGCAGAGTTTACTGAGCATGGCTACAAGGCCACCAGCATGGATAAAATATCGAGCCGCGCGGAGGTATCAAAACGCACCGTATACAATCACTTTGCCAGCAAAGAACTGCTTTTAGATGAGATTCTAGACAGTATTTGGAGCAAAACTCTGGCCGCGACGCATTTCCCTTATCAAGCAGAACTGCCACTTGAAGAACAACTTTCGTCGATAGCCAACCAAGAACTTGAGTTACTTGAGTCAGAAGGCTTTATCGACCTGTCACGTGTACTCTTTTCTGAGTATTTCCATAATGCCGAACTGGCACATCAAGCGATGGAAAAATATTCCCAAGCGGAAAGTGGACTCACAACCTGGATTAAAGCTGCATTAGCAGACGGTCGTTTAGTAGAACTAGACCCACAATTCGCCTCCACGCAGTTCATTGGCCTGCTTAAGTCTTTTGCATTTTGGCCGCAAATCATTGGCCATGTGCCGTCACCGGATGCTGCGCACAAACAAGTGATCATTACTTCAAGTGTCGAGATGTTCCTTAAGCAATATCGGGCGTGATTTTGGTGGTTGACGAGAATTTAACCACAATAAAACCATCACTGGTATCCGCTGTTATTTTCCCTATACTGCAACCCACTTTCGTCATTACGACTCAGTAAAACTTCAACTTTAGGTAGCCCTATGATTACTTTCACCACCAACTTTGGCGATATCGAGATTGAACTGAACCTTGAAAAAGCGCCAGTAACGTCGAAAAACTTCCTTAAATACTGCCAAGACGGTTTCTACGAAGGCACGACATTTCACCGTGTTATTGAAGGTTTCATGATTCAAGGTGGTGGTCACACTATCGACATGACAGAAAAACCAACTCGCGCTCCAATCGTCAACGAAGCAAACCGTGGCTTGAAGAATGTGATTGGTTCTGTGGCAATGGCTCGTACTGATGCACCACATTCTGCAACGGCGCAGTTCTTCATCAACCTTGATGACAACGATTTCCTAGATCACACCTCAACAACCAATGCTGGTTGGGGTTACGCGGTATTCGGTAAGGTTTCGGCGGGTATGGATGTCGTAAACAAAATTGCGGAAGCACCAACAACCATTCGCTGGGGACACGAAGATGTGCCTTGCGAAGATATTGTGATTACAAAAGTCACTATTCGCGACTAATTCATTCACGTCCTTTCCCGCCCCTAGTGCATTCGAATTGATAGCACAAAGAAAAGAAGGCTGTGCGATAGGACTATGGTGGTAAGGGTTCGACTTTACCACCTGTATTCAAAGATCGTTGTTAGAATCGTTACCAACGAGAACGATAAGTACGGTGACACCCTTTGCAGGTCTTATTCGCAGAATTTAACCCTTGCTCTGCACTCGACAAGTCTTGTTCAACACTCGCCTGATACAGCTCTGCAAAGCCTTGGTTCATCTGTAACATCAGTTGGTTAAATTTCTCAGGCTTGCTCCAAATCTCCTTCTTGGCCTTACCTCCTGTGTCAGCTTCAGCAAAACTCGCGTTCAAGACATCACCATGTTCCACCAACATGTCACTTAACTCGCCCACCTTCAGCCAATCCACTTCACTGCTATTCAATTCTGAATCGACTTGTTTACTGACCTCTTCAATAGAGCTAAAAGCCTGTTGACGATTATTTACAACATCCGCTGCGGCTGCAGAGATCATAGGTAGAGCAATCGTTGGTAGTGCGATGATTAAAGCGATCGTGAATTTTTTCATAGTGTCATTCCTAATGGTTAAGTGATTCAGTGATTTCTTCGTTAATTACTGATTGGTTTCTTAGTGAATTACGGCTTGATAGTTCAACCGTAATCGAAGAGATGCATTTAATTTACACAACAATAGTTGCACATGCAACTATTGTTGTGTAAATTATTCTCATAAAGCAAATTTACGAACAGGAAAAGCATTATGAAAATCTGGGATCTACCAACTCGACTTTATCACTGGCTTCAAGCCGCACTCTTTATTGGTCTTGCAGCATCAGGATTTAACGGACAAGGCCCCCATGTTTACTTAGGCCTCGCACTGTTCAGTCTGATTTTATGGCGCTTGGTTTGGGGAATCGTCGGCAGTGATACCAGTCGTTTTTCTCAATTCATTAGCTCCCCGAAATCGGCTTGGAATTACTTACGTGGAAAGGCTCGCCCAAAACCGGGACATAATCCGTTGGGTGCATGGATGGTGATAGGAATGATCACGACTCTGTTTATCCAATGTATGACAGGGCTTATTATTGCTGGTTTCTTTGATGCGATTCCAGGCTCGGAACTCGTGATTACTGATGCCGTATTCGATGTGTTATGTGCGGTACATGCCATTGCCGCTCGCATGTTAGTGGTCTTTGTCGTACTGCACTTGGTGGCTATTATCATCTACAAACTGCGCTCAAAGCCTTTGGTTCGCGCTATGATCACAGGCAAACAAAATCAATCGTTATCCACAGCTCATTTCGGAAATGGCACTCAATTGGCTTTTTCATCAAATAGAAAAGCGTTGTTGGTGCTAATTGCGTCGGTATTAGTTACGATGGCAATAGTTGTTATGTCATAAGAATTAGGGACTAACGAATGCCAGAAGAGTTTGATAGACAGAATAGTTTTGGATGGATGATCAATGTGATCGCCAACAAAGCGACCAAAGATTTCGACCTTGAGCTAAAAAAGCACGGCTTAAGCATCGCATTGTGGCCAACCCTGATGTGTTTATGGGAAGAAGAAGGCGTTACCCAGCGTGATATTGCCGCTAAGTCGAAAGTAGAAAACTCAACGACAACACGAACATTAGATAAGTTGGAAAAGCTTGAACTGGTAGAACGCAGAGCTGACCCAAACAGTCGTCGCTCTTTTAGAATCTACCTAACCGAGAAAGGTAAAGCACTTGAAGAAGTGTTAATACCCATCCCAGTTAAGTTGAATGAAGAGCTAATGGCCGCGCTTGATGCAAAAGAGCAGCAACAGATGATCGGTTTACTGAAAAAAATGGTCGCCGCTATCTAGCTCAATAGCTCAATAGCTCAATAGCTCACGCTAAAGTAACCACTTAGAAACTGAATAAGACCCTCGCTCTAAACGAGGGTTTATTTTTTCCGCGACCATTTGATGTAGCAAAACAGCGAAGCAATGATCACCGCTCCACCGACCAGTTTTTGCATCTCGACCGTTTCACCGAGCATGCTCACACTGAGTAACAGTGTCCATACTGGTTCTAGAATCATAATAAGTGCCGCCACTTCCATGTTCACTGAATGCTGCCCTACCGTTTGCAATAAGTAACGAATAGACGTCGCAACGACCGCCGACACAATAAACCAGAACACTAACGTTTTGGTGATTTCAAATTCCGGCTGTGCCGTCATAGACGCAAACGCCAAACCACTGACTCCGACTACAAAAAGCTGAATACAAATCGAAGCAATTAGCTTGATGTTCGTGATCACACGCTTGTTCATCACAAAGTGAACAGACAACAACATCGATGCTAGCAAGAAGTAAATCTGACTCTGCTCGACATTCCAACCATTGCCCAAAGTCAGCAGTAGCATGCCGATAATCGCGATAGGGAAAGACATCCAAAACGCACGATTAGGCTTAACTCGAAACAAAATCCAAGAAACAAACGGTGCAATGATCATGGCTAAGCTCATGATGAATGCCCCTTCCGACAAGCTTTCCGTCACTGAAACCGCAAACACCCATACCTGCAATGAGGCAGACAACAACAGACCCACCCCGCAAAGAGACAGAATCTGCTTAAGCGAAAGCTTACGAATGTGATGAATACAAAATGGCAGAAGAATAAGACTCGCGACGAGGAATCGCACACCAATGAACACCGGTCCAGGCATTTCTAATACCACCAGCTTAGATGCAATCCATCCCACTCCAGCTAGCAGGGTGGCAAATAGAAGGTAAAGCTCTCCGCGCATCGCTTTCACGTTCATCATTTTACTTGGTCCAATAACAAAAAAAGCAACCCGACTCTGCAAGGTTGCTTTTTATAAACATTCAACAGGATCGAGATACTATCTCAATACTCTGCTTCAGGCAGCTGTTTTTAGCCTGCGTATTCTGGGTAATCTGTTAAACCTTTTTCAGCACCACCGAACAATGTGTTTGGATCGTGCGCTGCAAGTGGGTAACCATTTTGAATACGAGCAGGTAAATCTGGGTTAGCAACAAATGGACGACCAAAACCAACCATGTCAGTTACACCTTCAGCAACGGCCTTTTCACCACGCTCGCTATCGTATTTACCCGCATAAATAAGGACACCATCGTAAGCTTCACGAACTGCCGCTTTAAATGCTTTTGGCGTTTCAGGTGCATCGTCCCAATCAACCTCTGCAATGTGCAGGTAAACAATTTTGTAAAGGTTAAGTAGTGCTGCCGCAGCTGTGTAAGTCTCTACTGGCGTAGCGTCAACCGTACCATTCAACGATGTGAACGGAGCAAGGCGTACACCAACACGGTCAGCACCGATCGCTTCAACCATAGCTTCAACCACTTCGCCTAGGAAGCGTAAACGGTTTTCAATTGAACCACCGTATTCGTCAGTGCGGTTGTTTGCTTCAGAATCGATGAATTGGTTGATTAAGTAACCATTCGCGGCATGAAGTTCGATACCATCAAAGCCCGCTTCAATCGCGTTCAAAGCCGCTTGGCGATACTGTTCAACCACTTCTTTGATGTCTTCTTTCGTCATCTCACGAGGTTCAACCACATCTACAAAGCCCGGTTCATCAGTGCCGTTATCGATGAATACTTTTACGTTTTCTGCTTTAAGTGCAGAAGACGAAATTGGTTGTTCACCACCAATGTTGTCTGGGTGTGTTACACGGCCTACATGCCAAAGTTGAGCGAAGATAACGCCCTCTTTTTCATGTACGGCATCAGTCACTTTTTTCCAACCAGCAATCTGCTCGTCAGAATAGATACCTGGAGTCCAAGCATAGCCTTGGCCCATAGGTGAGATTTGTGTGCCTTCCGCAATAATCAAACCTGCAGAAGCGCGTTGAGCGTAGTAAGCCGCCATCATGTCGTTTGCTGAATTACCAGGTTGCGTTGCACGAGAGCGAGTCATCGGAGGCATAACAATACGGTTTTTTAGTTCGATATTACCAAGTTGAATTGGTTGAAATAGTGCGTTTGTCATTGTCATTTCCTCGATTAACCTAGTTGAATCAGTTCGATTTGGTAGCCGTCTGGGTCAGTGATAAAAGCGATGTGTGTTGAACCACCTTTTACAGGGCCCGCTTCACGAGTCACATTGCCACCCAGCGATTTAATCTTGTCACATGCCGCGTAAATATCTTCCACACCCAATGCCAAATGACCAAATGCATTGCCCATTTCGTACTCGTTGGTGTCCCAGTTGTAAGTCAGTTCGATGGTTGTACCGCCTTGCTCATAACCAACAAAAACCAATGTGTAGCGGTAATCGTTATTGTCATGACGCTCAAGTTCTTTCATACCCAATACCTTGGTGTAGAACTCAATAGACTTATCTAGATCAGCAACTCGAATCATTGTGTGTAGGAATTTCATATTTCGCCCTTGATACTTTAATCTCAGCCTCGTCGCATAAAGCTAACTCGTCGTATGAAGCTAAGTAGTGTTCGTTGAGGTTAACCTTGAGGCCACCTATTTCTCTATTGCTAGGTATATTACTGAACACACACAAATCAGTGAAATTATTAAATGTTCTCATTTTAATAATTTTTTGTTATTAACATATTGACTAGTACAAACTAAAAGACACAAAAAAGGGAAGCCAATGCTCCCCTTAGATTTAGACTCTCAATTAAAACCGCAAACGCCTATCTTTAAGCGCCTTCGACATTGAGTCTGATGTACTGATGACTTGTTCTCTGAACCATTTATGAGCAGGGTCGCTGTTCTGCTTCTTCAACCAAATCAGGTAATGAGACATCGGCTGATATTCAAAGGGTGGCTTGAACAGCTGCAAACTTAACTTTTCTTGGAACTGCACGGCCATAGATAAAGGCACCACAGTGATGTAATCGGATTGGCTACACAGCAAGATATTACTGAACAGTGAACGCCCATGAAATACGATTTTACGTTGGGACAGATCCAAAGAAGTGTAGTGATTTAAACTGCGAACTTTGCGTCGTGTTCTGTCTAATACAGCATGCTTTTCACTCAGGAACTGAGCTTCGCTGATTTCACCTTGGATTCGTGGGTGATCAGATCGACACACGATCACAAACTCGCCTTCATAAAGTGTTTCACTGACGATACTTGGGTGTTCAGGCACCACAATATCGATCATCGCATCGAACTCTTGCGTCAAAAGATCTTCGTAAATGCGCTCATCACTGTCTGGTTGATCAAACACTTCTAACGACAAATTTTGGTTGGGAAGCGCCGCGAAACTATTGAGTAATACCCACTGTAAGTGCTCAGGCGCAGAGATCACAAACTTACGCTCAGAGGATTGCTCATCAAAATTCGCCATCGACTGAAAGACGCCATTGAGTTCATTGATCGGCGCTTTAATTTGTTCATACAAGCTTTGCGCATAAGACGTAGGCGCAACACCTCTGCCTTTACGAACAAAAAGCTCTTGGCCAATCTCTTTCTTTAGGCGAGCTAACGCGGTACTGATGGTCGATTGATTAGTACTGAGTTGATCCGCAGCTTTACTTAAACTGCCCTGCTCCATCACCGCAGAAAACACGGCAAGTAGATTAAAGTTGGGGATGTCGTTGCTCATAGATCATGCCTTTATTCTGGATAGTACTTTTGTGTATCTACAAATCTTATCCTATCGTAAATACGATACTATGAAATGTTAATTCGCTATTTTTCGACCCAATTTGTGAGACTACTATCAGCGCCCTAAAAACTGCTCCCAAAATAGGTTCTATTCCATGAAAAAACACGCACTTGCCATTGTAGTGTCAACGCTTTCAACTCATGCAATGGCGGCTGGCCCATTGCTTCCTGAATTAGGTTCATTGAACGCAAGTACTGCAGGAGCTGGTACCGCAGCTCTAGCAGAGAGTGCGTTAACAGCTTGGACTAATCCGGCCGGCATGTCTCAACTAAAAGAAACCAACGTTACAGTAAATGCTTCTATTTTAGACACGACATTTGATTACGCTGATCAAGGTTCAACAGGCCCCGCATTTTCAAATGGGGAGAACGCAGATGGCGGGACAACAACCCCAGCAGGCAGTTTCTACTTTGTCACACCAATCAACGATAAATTCCACGCAGGCCTTTCAGTTGCATCACAGGGTGGTTCCGGCGTTGATTATGGTGACAATTTCCACGGTGGTAATCTATTAGAAAACGTGGAGTTTATTACCGTACAAATTGCACCAGCTATATCGTACAAAGTAACTGACAAGTTTGCTGTTGGTGCTGCCATCAATCTGGAATACTTCTCAGCAAATGGTGAACTCGATGTCTTTCCGGGAGTTCTCCCAACGATTGGAGAGGGCAAGCTTGAGGCCAATGCCGACGATTTTAACGTAGGTTATACACTCAGTGCCTTTTACAAATTCAACGAAGCACATCGTATCGGTTTGATTTATCGCTCTGAAATCGCTCACTACGGTGAAGGCGATGTAAAAACAACGCAGCCAGGATTCAGAGGCAATATCGTCAACATGGATGTTGGATTAGATTTCTTCATGCCACAACACGTTCAAGCAAGTGGTGTTCATGCCGTTAATCCGCAGTGGGACATGCTTTGGAGTGTGACTTGGTATGACTTATCAACTTGGACAGACCTAACGCTCGACCTGAACAATGCACCAATTGAAATCGTTCAACGTGATTTTGATGATGTATGGAATTTCGCGATCGGTACACACTACCAACTTAATGAACAATGGCGATTAGAAACCGGAGTGAGTTACGAAACCTCACCGCAAGATGATCCGACAAAGGTATACATGGACCTCCCGGTAAGCGACATTTGGCGCTATGGAGTCGGTGCGACCTATCAAGTAAACGACAGCTGGCAAGTACGTGGTTACTACGACTACATCGACTTAGGTACACCAAACATTGATTACACTCTCGACCTTGCACCTTCGCTAGGTAACCTTAACGGTCAATACAAGAGTTATGCACACTACTTTGGCTTACAAGTGAACTATCGCTTCAAGTAACATTCAGCCCTGAACAACACTAACTCAAATAAGAATTAAATTTAGTCATCTGGCTAAATCTATATTACTTACCTGAAATTTTTAACTAAATATTAAGCTTAGTGCCCTACGCACTAAGCTTTTTTATTTGGGCTAAGCATTTCAATTAATTTTCTTTCTGCTCTCAATCGACAAGTCATTTATCGCCGTTTTGATTTACATTGATTATCAACCTAATAAACCCAACAAACAAGGGGTTATTGTCTCATTTTTCGTGACACTGTTTCACAGCCGCTTTCAGCTACTTAGTAAAGCTCTTTGTCTTTTTCACAGCGCAGGCTGAAAATTGTGCATTTCACAAAACACTGTTCTTTCAACTAAACCTATTAATTTTCGAGCGTTTTAGGCTTCAGCCCTTATTCAGCCTAATGAAGAGGTTTGGAGGAACGCTTTCTCCGCTCGCTATTTTCCTAAAGAACGACAAGCACATTAGTTCAAAAAGCAGCCCTTTATTTTTATAAAACTCACTACTAATGAATAAAGATCATTAGCTATCGTATTTGCGATGATTACAAAACGAAATATTACGTAGATTCATATTATTCACATCTTCTATATTTCTCACCAACGAATAAGCACTTCATGACTGTGAAGATGAAGTGAATGCCAAACAAGTTATGACTAAGAGTATAGATATGCTTAAAATTAAAAAGAATTTCCTTTCTGTTGCCATTACTGCAGCAGCATTACTTTCAACAACAGCAAGTGCACAAGAAAAATTATCAGTACAAGAAGCGGCAAAAAAATCAGCAAACCCAGTATCAGATGTATGGATGCTAATTACTCAAAATGATTATACTTTCCTAGAAAAAGAAGATGGTCACCATGAGATGCAAAACCGCTTCAGCTTTCAACCAGTAATGCCTGTACCTATCATGGATGGTGAATGGAACTTGGTGAACCGTTTGGTTGCCAACCACTACAGTTCACCAGGCGATCGTGAAAACGGTGACTTCTTTGAAGGACGTACAAACGGTATGGGAGACACTGTCTTTCTATCAATGGCAGCCCCTAACCGTGATGATGGGTGGATTTGGGGTGTTGGTCCAACGATGATCATGCCAACAGGTACTGATGGTTTAACGCAAGACAAGTGGCAAGTCGGCCCTGCAGCAATGGTCGCTCGCCTTGGTAAAGAAACAGGTAACCCAACCAGTATTGAAAGCTGGAACGTTGGTTTCTTAGCTCAGCAATGGTGGGACGTGGGCGGCAGTGACAGCGTTACTGAGTCAACTAATCAAGCGGACATCCAGTATTTCTTAAACTATCGTGTCAGCAACACCGCGTTAATTGGTATGACACCTAATATTCAAATTGATTGGACAAAAGATGGTTCCGACCAATTTACTGTACCTGTCGGACTAGGCTATATCGATATGTTTAAGGTTGGGCCAATGCCAGTTCGTTGGGGTGTAGAACTTCAATATTACGTAATGAAACCAGACGCAAATGTTAATACAACCAATCCAGCTGAGTATGTGCCATATGCACCAGATTGGAACCTGAAATTCTTTATTGCTCCTGTTACATTAAACCCGTTCAAATAATCGATTAAAATCCCCCTACAGGCTGGTCTAATTTATTTAATATTTTAGGCCAGTCTTTTTAGCACTTTTCATCGACTTCTATGATCCAAACCAAGTTAATGAACAATGTTTTCTATCTGTATATGAGCCTTTTCAAATAAATCGACCTACCGATTTAGAGTTATAACTACTAATCGTAATTACGATATTATCAAATCGTAATTCTGGGTAGATACTGCTCAAAACTCTTCCTATTATCCTGCTAACAAATCAATTCTTAGCCCAAACAGAATGCTGACAAATGTTTTACAACACTATGTCAATTGCCATGGAAGATCCCCTCGACAGACGAGGTATTACACGTAAAGAAGACAATAGCTAAAAGAACGAGCCTAATATTTCGTTCGACAGTGCATCGTCATTCAACCTGCGTTTCAGGCTAACAATAAGAATTGGTTTGTAGGGAAGCATATTCGCTTCTTGATACCGAGAATCGGTTGTCTGGACTGAGTAGTATCACTTTAAATACCATCTATTACTTTTGTTTATTATGCGCACCAATCTATCTACATAATAGACATCTACTTTTTAAGATGTCATTAAAAGTTAAACTTCTAGGCTGCAAATTCTCTCTTCTTATTGATGTAGGTTGAGATATGAACTTTATTAAAATCGTTTTCCAGAAAATCTGGGCCGTCGTGATGGTCTTGATTAAATTCTGCCTGTTTATGGCAGTGATGTTTGCTGGTGCATGGGCTCTTGCACCATTAGGCACTATCCATTCTAAAGACATCGACATGTCTCAATTCAACAATCATCCCAATGAAATGATGATGAACTTCTTCCAGATGGAGTCCTTCTCTGGTTACTTGTTCTCAGTGACCATTGCTGTGGTATTAGCCGGTGTTTACGGCATGTGGCAGTTGCATGAACTGGGTGTGCATAAAGCAAAAGAGCACAAAAGCGCTCACGTTCAAATCGTGTTTGCACTGTCACTTTGCGGACTCTTCATCAGCAAAACATTCTGGGTTATCGCTTTGGTTATCGCATTGGCGAACTGGAAACATATTGGTCAATCACTGAGTGATGTAATTCGCCGTGGTGTACAGCCTAAACAAGACGCGACCAATACAGAGACTGCCGCAGCCCAAGTATCACCTAAACAATCAGTAACAGAGCCATCTTCAAAAGAAAAGGCTCCAACAAAACCATCCCCTACAGAAAAAGAGGTCGCATAATGAAAGAGATGATGATTCCATACATCCTAATTGTATGGTCACTGTTTGCGACAGGCGCACTTAAGAAGAACTTCAAAAACTATACCTGGGCTGCCATTGGCGGTGTAACGATTCTTGCGGTATTAGCGGTAATCTCTCGCTTGTGGGCACCCGTTGATTTAACCAACTCAACCACAGTGAAAGCACCACACGCGGTGATGTCACCAATCTTTGGCCAGCAGATCGACCAAGTACTTGTTGAGCACAACCAAATGGTTAAAGAAGGCGACATAATCTACACGCTCGTCGACATCGATTCTGCCGCAGACAAAGCAAAGATCGAATCTTCAATTGTTCAGAAAGAAGAAGAGATCAAGCAAATGAATCGCGACTTAGAGCGTGCTGAAACGTCACCTGAAATCTTCAATATGCGTGACGTAGAAAAGTACGACTCTGATCTTCGAGTGCTGCACGCTGAACTTGTGTCGTTAAAAGCCGATTTACAAAAAGTAAATTGGGCGCAAGAAAAGAAAACCATTAGAGCTGAATTTGACGGTCAGGTCTCGATAGTGAACATTGCTGAAGGCTCTGTCATGGGTAACATGCACCTCTACAACACCAGCAAAAAATTCCTTGAGATGCGCATTTCAGACCAAACTTATGGCTATGTTCAAGTAGGAGACTTCGCTGAGTTCTTCGTTGACGCATACCCAGGTCACGTGTTCCGAGCAAAAGTACACAGCTTTAATGCCGGTACTGGTGAGTCGAGCATTTCTCCACTTCAGGGGCCACAAAGTGTCGGTCAACACGTAGTAAGAAATGGCAATGGTTTAGGTCGTACTATCGTACTTGAGATCATCGAACCAGAAGGTTACAACATCCCTATTGGTTCAACTGGTGCGGCTTGGATCTCGGCTGAGAAGCCACATCCGTTCTGGGGCTTCATTGACGTGATTGGCGCAGCAACGGTTCGCCTACAATCTTACAAATCATACCTAGGTGCTTGGTAATACTAGCGGCTTATTAATACTTAAGTTCTTGGTAAGCGCTTAAGCATTCAATGATGTAACTGTTACTCACTCGTATAACAGCCGCTCATGAACCAGCGACTAATTTCAAAACAAATGCCCCCGAATTTCGGGGCATTTTTGTATCTGCTGCAAGCTCATTTACGAATTGATTTAGATCAAGATAAATCGCCAATACAATTATTAGTCAAGTAAATCATCGGAAAAACGATGAATTGAAATCTTATTAGCGCGTAGATAGCGAGCTCCCCCACCTCTATCATTTGGCTCAAGCAATCCAATTCCTGTATCCAAATATAAGGTCACGACCATGACTAATACATTCAAAAAAATGGCGCTTCCTGTTGCTATCGCGAGCGCTCTACTTGCTTCTGGTTTTGCATCTGCAACTCCAACTGTAGAAGCGACATCGAAAGTCGGCCAAGAACTTCAGACGGCAAATGCTGTGCAATACCAAAACATTGACCTTGATGCTCGCTACAAGAGCGAGGTTCTATTCGAACACAAATCAAACATGTTCTGGGGCAAAGGCGAACGTATTCAAGTTGTTTCTAAAACAGGCGATTCTCTAGCTTACACTGCTGAGTCTGACCATGTTCACCCAATCCTCACCAAGCATGGTCGTAAAATGGACCAAGCAATCATCAAAGTGGATGACAACGTTTATCTTGGTTACGGTTTCGGTCTAGATACACCCGTCATGATTGAAGGCACGGACGGCATCATCATTGTAGATCCAGGCGAGTCGGTAGAAATGGCTCAATCGGTTAAAGAGCAGTTCCGTCAAATCACCGACAAGCCGGTTAAAGCAATCATCTACTCTCACAACCACATCGACCACATCTCTGGTGTGCGTGCGTGGGTTACTGACGAAGAAGTGGCATCAGGTGAAGTAAAAATCATCGCTGAAGAAGGCCTAACCGCTGCTGTGGCTAACTGGTCTTCAAACCTAGGTACTCTATTTGGTCACCGTACTTCTTACACAGGTGCTAAGCACGTAGAAGAAGGTGAGCACGGCACAGTAAACGACGGCCTTGGCCCTCGCTTCATGCAAGGTGCTATCTCGTTCATTGAACCAAACCTGCTTGTACCAAGCCAAAGCCACATCGAAATCGAAATTGCTGGCGTGAAAATGCACATCGAGAACGTGCCATCTGAAACTAAAGATGAGTTAGTGGTTTACTTCCCAGATCAAAAAATCCTGCACGCGGCTGAAGTACTTCAAGGTGAGAACTTCCCTAACCTTCACACTATCCGTGGTACTAAATTCCGTGACCCATCAATGTGGTTCAAGGGCATCGACGTAATGCGTAAGTTCGACACAGAGATCATGATTAACTCTCACGGTCGTCCTGTTGAAGGTAAAGAAGCGGTAGCTGACGTACTAACGGCTTACCGTGATGCGATTCAATACACTCATGACCAAACTATCCGTTACATGAACAAAGGTATGACGCCAGACGAGCTAGTTGAAGTAGTTAAACTTCCTAAGCACCTTGCAGAACACCCTTGGTTAGGTGAGCACTACGGTACTGTTGCACACGCTGTGCGTCAGATTTACGTAGGTTACAACGGTTTCTTCGAAGCGGATCCATGGCAGCTAGAGCCAATGGCTTACGAGCAACGCGCTAAAGCATTCGTAGAGATCATGGGCGGTCGTGACAACATCCTTACTACTGCACAAGCAGCAATTAAGGCTGAGAACTACACATTTGCAGCAGAAATTCTTTCTTACCCAATCACGGTAAACAAGCAAGATATGGAAGCTCGCGAGATGAAAGCACAAGCTTACAAAGCATGGGCTGCAGACCAAGTGAACATCAACTGGCGTAACTGGGCGCTTAACGCGGCGGCTGAACTAGAGAACAAACGTGACTTCTCTAACATGATCAGCTTCGCTTCTGTTGACGTTCTTACCGCGCTACCAAGCAAGCAGATCTTCGACATGATGACTTCAACGCTTATCGCAGAAAACTCGTTAGACGTAAACATGATGCTAACGTACAACTTCTCTGATACGAACGAAGCATTCACTATCGAAATCCGTAACGGTATTGCTCAGTTACACGAAGAAATAGTGAAAGGCGCAGACGTTCAAATCGACACCACTCGTGCAGTACTGAACCAAATCTTGATTGCAGGTCCAAATGCTCAACAAGTGATTGGTACCAACCTACAGTCTGGTGCATTCAAGTTCTCGAACGGCGACATCAAAGGCTTCGGTCAATTCATGAGCTACTTCGATAAGCCAATGACTCCAGAAGAGATCATGCTCATCGTTCGCTAATAGCGAGCTCGAACGGTCGCTCTTTGGCGATAGCTACTTAGCAAACAATCTCGCTAAATAGCTATCAGTCCGATTCGCTGACCGCTTCACATGGACGACAAACAAATACAGGGACCCTTTGTGGTCCCTTTTTTTATCGTCAGGTTCGGCTTCTGCCGTCAGATTCTTAACCCTGTTATAGGTATAGATAACCATTATGTTAAAACGATTTGCTCTGATTCTTTCACTCACCTCTTCACTCACGTTTGCCTGTGGTCTTCACCAAGATACCGGGTTTAGTTTGGTGACAGAGCCCGGTTCGCTCGAGGTGTTTGGCAAAGTCATCGCCGCCAGACAAGACGATGAATTCAACAATCTCAATAAGCCGGATCACTTTCGACTCTTTGCGATCAAGGCCGCGCTTGCGAAACCCCACCCAAACAAAATTGAGTTCAACTTATTCGAAGCAATCAAAGGCCACTACAGCGAAGTCAGCTTTGCTAAAGGTGTCAAAGTTTCAGGAAGAGATACATTACCAACCGAGGAAGATTTACTTCTGATCACAGAGTTAGACGTATTCGATGCGCTAGCAACAGGAACCATCTCTTGGGATCAAGCAAGCTTGCAACGTTTAATCGTCATCAACGGCCCCCAAGATAAACGAGAGCAGCTTGAAGATTGGTTTAGTGATATTTTTGAAGGGTAATAGCTTAAAGCGGGACAGATAAAAAGTCGTCAAACCCTCGGACTTCAGAACATTGAGGGTTCAACGACAAACTTAAATCAAAAAAGCGTAGGCAGCGGAATCAGTTCGAGCCCTAGTACGCCACTGATGCTCATCACCACCAGCAGAGAGACCTTGAAAACGGTCTTTGACCACTGAATGTAGTTGAGGCAATCGACCTTGCGGAATGTCACTTTGGTCCACATAAAGCAAACTGCCGCCGACACCGCTAGGTATTCATAACCCGCTTCTCCAAGCAAAAATAGCCCCAGAGCAACCGCACCAAACGCCACCACATAAGCTTTCATGTGCTGATGTGCTTTATCAACGCCCTCTTTCACCGGTAAAACAGGAATGCCTGCATCGCGGTAATCTTGAATGCGGAACATCGCAATCGCATACGAGTGTGGCATTTGCCATAAGCAGAACATGATGAACAGCAAAACCGCTTCTAAGCTCAAGTAATTCGTCACACCAAGGTAACCAACTAATGGCGGAACTGCGCCAG
Organism: Vibrio sp. 14G-20; assembly: GCF_026241515.1. Classification (GTDB taxonomy): domain Bacteria; phylum Pseudomonadota; class Gammaproteobacteria; order Enterobacterales; family Vibrionaceae; genus Vibrio. The sequence goes on along the minus strand of NZ_JAPHPW010000011.1, from coordinate 79,318 downwards.
AGATACTGCCAACTAAGGTGCCGTAAACCGAATTACGCTTGTACCACATGGTGTAGAAAAAGACGTAAAACACATAGCCAAGCAACACCACAACCGCAGACATCGGATTAACAAATTGAAACAGCAACGCTGTGCCTGCCAATAACATAACTAACGCATAGATAAATGCCACGTCTGTATTGATATTGCCCTGAACCAACTCTCGGTTTTGGGTGCGTTTCATTTTTTGATCGATATCTCGGTCAAAGATGTTGTTCACCACGCAACCTGATGCAATCACCAGCCCCACACCTGCTAATGTTGTCAGTAACAACATCGCACTGGCTGGTTCTGTTTTCGCGGCGAGGAAGAACCCCGCCGCAACAGAAATCAGGTTGCCGAAAATGATGCCCGGTTTGGTAATAGACAAATATTTTTTCAGCATACCTTGACCTACAACTTCATGTTGACGTTCATGTTGTAGATGATCCATACCGAGCCAGCGATAAGAATCAATACAACAATGGCGGTAAACATCAGTGACACCAAGTTCCAACGCCCATCGGAAGATTTCGCTTCCATGTGCAAGAAGTACTTAAAGTGCACAAAGATTTGCACCAGCGCACAACCGAACAAGATCACGTACGTTTCTGTACTTGGTAACGCATGCGCCCACACGATGTAGAACGGAATAACGGTTAAAATCAGTGACGCAACAAAGCCTTTCACGTAATCCGTTGCACCGCTGTCTAGATGCTGTTCCATTACATCACCCCCATTAAGTACACGATGGTAAATACACAAATCCAAACGATATCAAGGAAATGCCAGAACAGGCTTAAGCACTGGAAACGCATCGACATGTTGTCATTCAAGCCTTTGGTTGAAAGTTGGTGATACGCCACCGCCATCCAGATCAGACCGAACGTTACGTGCAAGCCGTGTGTACCAACCAAGGTAAAGAACGCAGAAAGGAACGCACTCTCTTGAGGACCATAGCCTTCTGCAATCAAGTGATGGAATTCATACACTTCCATACAGATAAAGGCTAAGCCCAATACGAAAGTGACTTTTATCCATCGCTTCAGTCCGGTAACGTCTTTGCGCTTCATTGCAATCATGCCAAAGCCAAAGGTGATACTACTGAACAACAGCATCATGGTTTCGACAAACACGAACGGCAGTTCAAAGATGTCTTTGCCTGTAGGCCCTGCGATTGATCCACTCTCAAGCACGGCATAAGTCGCGAAAAGCGTGGCAAACAGGACACAGTCACTCATCAGGTAAACCCAGAAGCCAAACAACTTATTGCCCGCAGCTTCGTGGTGATGATCATGCGAGTGTGCAAGATCATAAGTGTGTGACGGAGTATTAGCTTGCATACGTCGTCTCCAAATCATCTTTATTTTCGTTGTTATCACTGTCACCGTCAGCGCTGTTACCACGACCAGAATGGTCGCCTTTCACTGACTGTTTCTTTGCTTCTTCAAGCTGCGCACGTCGAGCCGCTTCAATCGCTTTGATCTCTTCAACTTCCACGTAGTAATCCACATCGTCGTTATAGCTGTGTTGAATACACGTCACCACGATGCCCACTAGGCTTGCTGCTGCTAACCACCAGATGTACCAGATCATTGCGAAGCCAAATGCCAACGCCCATGCAGAAACATAGATACCTGTCGGTGTGTTCTTCGGCATGTGAATACGTTCGTATTCTTCTTCCTGAGTTGGGTCAAACTCACCACTTTGCTTTTGATACCAGAACGAATCGATCTCATCGCCCTTAGGCAATTTTGCAAAGTTGTAGAACGGCGGTGGTGAAGACGTTGCCCATTCGAATGTACGTCCACCCCATGGGTCACCGGTTAGATCTCGGTTTTGGTCGCGGTCACGAACACTCACGTAAATCTGAACGAACTGACACACCACACCCATCGCAATTACGCCCGTACCTGCAGCCGCAACCGCCAGTAGAGGGAAGAATTCAGGGTTGATGTCTTGGCTCAAACGACGCGTCATGCCCATAAAGCCCAGAGCGTAAAGCGGCAAGAACGCCATCAAGAAACCAATGATCCAGCAGTAAAATGCGCGTTTACCCCAAAGCTCGTTCAGAGTGAAACCAGTCGCTTTCGGGAACCAGTAACCAATCGCTGCAAAACAACCGAAGACAACGCCACCGATGATTACGTTGTGGAAGTGCGCAATCAGGAATACCGAGTTATGCAAAATGAAATCTGCGCCCGGTACTGCCATCAATACGCCCGTCATACCACCTACAGTAAAGGTGATTAGGAAACCGACCGTCCACATCATTGGTGTGGTAAAGCGGATACGACCTTTGTACATGGTGAATAGCCAGTTGAAGATCTTAACCCCAGTTGGGATAGAGATAATCATGGTCGCGATGCCGAAGAAGGCATTCACATTGGCGCCAGAACCCATGGTGAAGAAGTGATGTAGCCAAACCACAAACGCTAAAATAGTGATAGCCACTGTCGCCCATACCAACGAGGTATAACCAAACAGTTTTTTGCGTGAGAAGGTTGCCGTCACTTCGGAAAACACACCGAAGATAGGCAAAATTAGGATGTACACCTCAGGGTGTCCCCATGCCCAAATCAAGTTCACATACATCATCACGTTGCCACCAAGGTCGTTGGTGAAGAAGTGCGTGCCGATGTATCTATCCAAAGTCAGTAACGCGATGGTTACCGTTAGGATTGGGAAAGAGATGATGATCAGGATGTTGGCACACAGAGATGCCCACGTGAATACTGGCATCTTCATCATTGGCATAGACGGAGTACGCATGCGCAAAATAGTCGCGAAGAAGTTCACACCCGTTAACGTGGTACCCACACCGGATATTTGCAACGCCCATATCCAATAATCGACCCCGACTCCCGGACTTGCCTCAATGCCAGACAACGGCGGATACGCCAACCAACCCGTACGGCCAAATTCACCTAAGCCCAGTGACATGTTGGTTAGGATGATACCCACTACAAACAGCCAGAAGCTCAGGTTATTGAGGTAAGGGAACGCAACATCACGAGCACCAATTTGCAGTGGCACAATGATGTTCATCAAACCGATAACCAAAGGCATCGCGACGAAGAAAATCATGATCACGCCGTGAGCCGTGAAGATCTGGTCATAGTGATGTGGCGGTAAATAGCCTGTCTCACCCGCAGCAGAAAGCAATTGCTGACTGCGCATCATGACCGCATCGGCAAAGCCACGAACTAACATCACCATTGCCACAGCAATGTACATGAAGCCCAATTTTTTGTGGTCTACAGACGTAAACCATTCATTCCAAAGGTATTGCCACTTACCGGCTTTTGTTACCGCATACACCACTAAACCGCCCACTAAAGCGATCATGGTTAACGTGAACAAAATAATGGGTTCGTGGTAGGGAATTGAGTCTAGAGTTAATCTTCCAAACATGACGATTATCCTTGGGTTTCCGGCAAACAGTTCATTGAACCAGGGTGCTGGGTCACGACATCAGTGAATAAAAATGGTGGGATACTGGAGAAAAAAGTCACAGGTTCAGCCACACTTGGCGCAGCCAATGAACGGAACTGCTCCCAATCTTCAATACGGTCTGGGCTAGCTTTCACTTTTTCCACCCAGTTTAGAAACGCCACTTGATCAGGCATTGCTGATGCGGTGAATTTCATTTGTGAGAACCCTTTACCGCTGTAGTTCGATGCAAAACCTTTGAAGTCACCTTCATGGTTAGCAATCAAGTTCAGCTTGGTCACCATTCCCGGCATCGCGTAGATCTGCGAACCAAGACGCGGGATAAAGAACGCGTTCATGATGTTGTCTGAAGTTAGCTTAAACGTCACCGGTACATCTTTCGGGAACGCCACATAGTTAACCGTCGCAATGTTTTGCTCCGGATAGATGAACAGCCATTTCCAGTCCAGAGAGACCACTTCGATCACCATAGGTTGCACATCACTTTCCAGAGGCTTGGAGGGCTCCAGTTCGAGTGTTGAACGCCAAGTGATGGTGGCAAGGATCGCGATGATGATGATTGGAATCGTCCATACCACTATTTCAATCTTGGTTGAGTGCGCCCAGTCAGGTGCATACTCTTCTGTGGTGTTGCTTTCACGGTATCTATAAGCAAAGTAGATGGTCATCAGGATCACGGGGATGACGACAATCAGCATCAGCAACAGAGCAGTAATAATCAGCTCCTTTTCCTGAACGCCAACGCTACCTTTTGGGTCGAGCAATGCGGAGTTACATCCTTCGAGCATCAGGACGGTTCCCACCAAACCAATCCTCGACAGATTTGCTCTCGATAAAATGCGTTTATATCTTGAAGCTTCCATTAACTTTCTCGATGGTTATCCAGCCTCAGAACGAACGCCCGAGTACTGGTTGTCATGGTCATTAGAATATTTATGTGTTGAGCATGTGAAACGCCGCATCTCAAAAAGCAATGCAATAAGGCTCGTTACTGCTGAGTTAAAACCACACAGAAAACATGACTTAATTGTTACACTTTGAAATACATTGTTACATTTGGCGCATTATGAAGAGTTGAAATTGAAAGCTCACCAAACAAACTTGGAAACTAACCTTTCATTTATGAAGGCGAAAGATCAGAAATAGAATGCAATTCAGACGCACGACATTGGCGTGCCACACGAATGAAACCAGTGCTGGTAAGGGATTTACAAGAGGTCGATAAACGCTAATCCAAGAACAGGATAGACGGAAAATCCGGGGTACATTAGAAAGAGCGAATAAAGAGAAGTGTGATTGGAATCTAAATTATGAATTCACATACCATTTACATGGTATTCACCCGTAAGATTATTTAACATCACCAATCATTCATCAGTGAGATATCAGAGTGTTAGCCGATGCAATATTGTGGTGAGTCGATAGTCTTATAAGCGTAAAAAGATAAGAAAAATGGAGAGTTTGAGGTGAATTCAAAGAGAAAACACCGCCATAATCAAGCTAAACACAGCTCGATTATGGCGAGTTAAAGATAACTTACACGGCTTGATTAGCGATGGTTTTTCGCTGATTTCGAGTCATCAAGTGATAAACCACAGGCACAAAATAGAACGAGATAAGCGTGGTTAACACGGTACCGCCCACAATCGCGACCGCAAACGGAGGCCAAAAACCACCGCCCGCGATGATCAACGGCATAAAGCCCCCAACCGTAGTAATCGTTGTTGAACTGATGTGTCGAGTACACGACATCACCGCCTCTACCACCGCATCCACATTGCCTGATGAAGCTTGTTCATCGAGTTTCAATTCCGTCAGAATTACGATGGCGGCGTTAATCGCTAAGCCCGCAATCCCCAGCATGGCGATGATCACCGTAAAACCAAATGGGTAGCCGAAGATCCACACCGACAACAGCCCTAGCCCACCAGCCAATCCTGCTACCATGAAGATGATGCTACTCATTCGGAACGAGTTGAACGACATCACCACCACCAACACCATCAATACCACCACAACGGCGACATTCGAGATCAGGCTATTGACTGAATTGTCTCGTTCAGCGGATTCGCCACCAAAACCAATGGTGTAACCCGATGGCATCTCATAGCTTTCAAGTCGTTTCTGGAATTCATTAAGTACCGTTTGAGGCAAAACACCCGCTTCAATGTAACCCTCGATGGTATTCACACGCTGCCCGTTACGACGAGTAATCGCACCACGACTGGTCGTCAATTCCAGCTCTGCCAGAGTCGACACATTGATGCCCGTTGAGTACACCTCAGAGCTTATCGGCAAGCGAATATTACTCAGATGCGCTAAGTTTTCACGCGCGTCATCCGCAACACGAACACGAATTGGCACCGATTCACTGCCCTCTATCACAGAGCCGCTTTCACGACCTGTCAGCGTGGTTTGCAACATGCCTGCGAACTGGTTCAATGAAATACCGTTGAGCTTTGCAGTGTCTTCATCGACCTTCAACCACACCTTCGGCGTACCCGGTTGCAGTGTTTCCCTTGTGTGCGTCACATGAGGCACACCCGCCAGAATCAAGCGAACATCTTCACCAATTGCTTTTAACGTATCAAGATTTTCACCATACACACGCAGTTCTACTGGCGCGGTAAATGGAGGCCCTTGGTTAAGCTTTCTCACCAAGATCTGCGCCTGTGGTACTTCTTTATCTAGCACCTTTTGAAGTTCAGGAATTAGCGCATTGGCTTGATCAAAGTTTTCTGTTTTCACCATTGCTTGCGAGAAGTACGGCGCGTTGTTTTGTCTAGCTTGTAGGTTGTAATAAAACGATGGGAAGTTTGCACCCACCAGCCAATCAATGCGCTCTACTTCGGGGTAACGATGAATGATATCGTCGATTTTTTCAGAGGTATTCTTGGTCGCATAAATGCTTGCTTGAGGCGGCATGTACACCTGAATCTCAAACATGTCTCTATCTGATGGTGGGAAGAATTGCTCAGTCAGCTGAGACATACTCCAATAACCAGTAAACGGTACCAACAACACCAGAGCAATCGTGATGATTGGATGCGTCACACCAAAGCGGACAGAAGACGAGAACCAACGCGTCAACGCAGGAATTCTCAAGCCTGTCATGTACCAATGGTGCTGACCTTTCTTATCAACATCACTGAGCTGTTTCGGCAGTAACTTAGTCGCCAAGCCCGCAATTAGGGTATGTGAAATAATGTAAGAACCGATCAACGAGAAAGACACGGTAATCGCAATTCCCCCCACGAACTCACCCGAAGCGCCAGGCATCAGAATGATCGGTGCAAAGGCTAGGACAGTGGTGAGTGTCGAGCCCAGTAACGGTACCCATAAATGCTTCAATGCATTCATGGTCGCTTCGGCTCGCTGCTGCCCTTTCAGGCGATAAGCTTGAATGGTATCGACCATCACCACCGCGTTATCCACCATGATCCCGAGCGCTACAATTAAGCCCGTCACCGACATCTGGTTAATCGGCACACCGGTCATTTTCATGATCGACAGCGTAAGCAGTGACGTTAATGGCAAAGAAATCGCCACTAAGATCGCAGCACGAACACCCAAGGTGACGAACAACACAATCAAGATCAGACCAAAGCCAATCATCAGGCTTTTACCCAAATCGTCTAAGCGTGTTTCGGTATAGCCTTGCTGATTGAAAAGCACGTTGACCTGAATATTGCTCGGCAGCTCTTGCTCAAATCGACTGATGAGCGCATTGGCTCTCGACGTCCAGTTATCAACTCGCAGATCTGGGTGCATTCTTGCCGCGACAATCACACCCGGCTCACCATCAATAATGGCAATCTGGTCTTGCGGGGTTTTCTCACCACGTTTCACAGAAGCAATGTCTTCCATACGGATGATGTGACCATTGCTGTCGGTGGCGATTGGTACTTGTTTAATACGTTCAATGGAATCAAGCTCAGACTTAATCTCTAAGCCAAAGCGAGAATAAGCACTGACCAATTCACCGGCAGAGTTTTTCGCATCTGCTCCTTCCAAAGATTCTGCGATATTGGCACTTGAACGACCAAGCGCGGCAGCATCGGCAGTGCGTAAACTGATTTGAATCTCTTCTTGCGGCATACCGTATTCATCAACGAATTCAGTTCCCGACAAGGTTCGTAATCGCTTAGCGAGTTCTTTGGTATAACGCCCCAGCGTTAATCGGTCAGGCTCGCCTGCACCAGACCAAGTTAGCGCCGTAATCGTGGTAAAAGCATAGGTATGGTCGCTGTCGAGATCGGGAGAGTGAGAGCCCGCAGGCAAAATGGATTCGATGTCAGACAGTTTGTCACGAGCTTGAGACCAAACTGGCTCTGGCTCGGTAATCACATCATTGAGTTCCAAAGTAACAATCGACACACCCGGTCTTGACGTCGAGCTGACGAGTTTAACCTCACTTAACTCGCGTAGTTTGTTCTCAATAACCTCGGTGACCAAGGTTTCAACACGCTCAGCACTAGCGCCGGGAAAGCTCGTTGTGATGTTCGCGTAGCGGTTGATGATTACTGGATCTTCTGCACGCGGCAGAGTCATGAACGCAGAAATACCACTCACCATCAGCAGTGCGGTCATTAAAATAAGCAATCGAGTGTTAGAAATAGTCTCTATGATTTTCATACTATTTCCTATTCAGCAGTAACGCTGGCTGGCTTCACGGTTTGGCCGGGAACCAAACGATGTAAACCACTGGATATCACCTGCTCGCCTTCGCTGATTGCACCGCTCACGTAGGCTTGTTGGTTGTTGGCAAACAACACCTGCACGCTTCTACGTTCAACCTTATTATCTTCACCAATAACGAAGATATTCCACACACCACGTAAACCATCGATCAAACCCGTGAGTGGAACCCAGTAACCTTGGTCATCGATTTGCTCATCAAACTTAAGGTACGCAAGTTGCCCTTCTAAAACAGAAGCTTGCTCCGGAAACAGGTAACGTAGGCCAACACTGCGAGATTGAGTATCCACCATCGCCCCCGGATTAAGCAGGCTCACAGCGAAATCATCTCGCCCGACACGAATACTTGGCGAAGAAAGCGAAGTCACTTTTTGCATTTGATGGGCAGGTATACCAATGAACGCTTCTTTGCCCTCAGAAGCAAGCAGTGTCAGGGTTGGATTACCCACATTTACAACATCACCTAAAGAGACAAAGCGTGTTGCGATGGTGCCAGAATAAGGCGCAAGCACTGTCGATTTCACTAGCTTCAATTGATTGCCTTTTACTGAGGCATCAATGCGCAGCAAGTTCGCCTGCAATACACGTTGTTCACTAGTAAGAGAATCAATCTCAGCCTCGGCACTGAAGCCCTTTGCTTTCAGTGAACGTTGACGCTTCAAGTTTGCCGCCACAAGGCTCAGTTGTGCTTTCACTTCTTCGGCTTGCGCTTTTAGCTGGCTCGATTCAGTCTGTAACAGTTGAGTGTCTAATCGAATAAGGGGTTGACCTTCGGTTACTGTGTCACCGACATCGACTAGAATCTCATTCACTTTACCTGCAAGCTCGAAGCCTAAATTGGCTTGCTGACCCGCTTTAACCACACCAACATATTCACGCTGCACTGCATAAGAGGAAGACAGCGCTAAGGCCATCGTTTCTACAGTTAAAATGGTTTGGACGCTCGAAGCCGTTTGATTGGTTGAATCAACCGAATCTTGGGCTTGTTCCTTTTCTCCACATCCAACAAGAAAAGCCGATAGAGACAACGCCACCGCACTTCCCTTCATCAATTTATACATACTCACTGTTCCTATGCAGTACTCAATCATGTTCTTTTTTAGACTAACCAAACCAAACTAGACTGTCTAGTTTGGTTGTGTTAAAAATAAGTTTCATCGTTAATGATTGATAAAACCATCACAAAAAGCATAATGCTTAGCGCAGAACCAAGTGTATTAAGCTGAGCAACACCAAGTACCAAGCAAGTAACGAGAAGCAGCACGTGACTAAAATCATCAAGAGTGAACAAAAGAGATCGCAGATCTTAACCGCAGCAAGCCAGCTTTTCTCTGAGCATGGCTTCAAGATCAATATGGATCAGATAGCCAAAGCGGCGAACGTTTCCAAGCAGACGGTCTACTCTCACTTTAAAAACAAAGACGAACTTTTCGAAACCTGCATGCAGACCAAGTGTGCAGAGCGCGAACTTAGCCCTGCTGCCTTTGATATGAATGCGGCGGTGGGTGATGAGTTGGTGAAATTTGGTGTGAAGTTTCAGGATTTACTACTTGATGAACAATCACGACAAACCTTTCAGAACGCGGTGAGTCAATCCAACACGCACCCAGAAATTGCCTCTATTTATTTAGAAACAGGACCACAGAAGACCACTAAGTTACTCGCCGATTACTTGCAGACTAAGATAGAGTCTGGTGACTTAACGCTCTCTTCTACAAGCTCGCCAATCATAGCGGCACGCCAACTGCTGCTGATGTTTCATGGCAAGTCGGCGTATTGGTCATTCTTCGGTCACGATAGCGGAGAATCCGAAGAAGAAAGGCTTCACTACACTCGCGAATGTGTCGCGCTATTCTTGAACGGCAATCAGCCTCGTTAATAGCTCATAGCTAACTATCTCACAAACTAAATGTCTCATAGCACTTAGTCCGCATTCAGGGCTGATTCAAGAAGCAGTTCATAGAAACGTTTTGCGGCTGGGCCAGTCTTCGCACCTTTCGGCAGAGTCAGATGCAGCGGCACTTGATAGCCACTGCCATTTTCCACATTTAACACAGTGATCTTGTCACTTCCTCGGCTATCGACAATATGTTTAGGCAGCCTGCAATACCCTACACCCTGCTCTACCGCACCAAAGGCATGGTCGAAATTATCGACCGTAATACGCTGGCTCGACTTCAACCAACCCACATCCTTCTTCTCTCCCAACTTTTCAACCGAGCCTAAATCTCTCACCACTATTTGTGGCAGCGACGATAGGTGGTTGAGCGATATGGATGACATGCTAGCCAAAGAGTGCGAACTTGCGACAACAGGTTCCATCTTGGTGAAACCAAAAGCTTCGGCCGAGTAATTGGTAATCGGCAGGTTAATAATGGCAACATCGGCACGTTCTTGAGTGACCATTTCAGTGGTCTTCGACAATGATGTCTCAACCACTTGGATTGAAGTGGTGTTGTTCTCTGCCATAAACGCAGCCATCGGCTTATAAAGGCGCTCAAGGCAGCATAGGTGATCAACAGCGACCACAATTTCAGACTCCACACCCTTTGCTAACTGCTCACTGATCAGCTCAAGCTCCCGCGCTTGTTCCAGCATGCTGCTCGCCCTACGCAATAAGGCTTTGCCATCTTCCGATAACACTGCCCTTCGGCCTTCAACCTGAACCAAAGACACGCCCAGTTGATCTTCCAGTTTTCTCAACGCATAAATCAGCGTGGTGTGGCTCTTGTTCAATTGCAGTGCCGCCGCCTGAATGCTGCCAGCGCGATCTATCTCATAGAGTGTTTGCCATTGGTCGAGGGTGGTCTTTAATCTCATCGGTCTAAAATCCTGACAGTTAGTGGCAATATTATGAACTTTTCTGTCTGTTTTTTACAGGTAATATCTATTTCAACAGGCAATATAAATCTCAACAACAAACGAGAATGGCTTGTTTGTCTTACACACCTATTTTTAAGCGGATTTTGTTAAACGGAGAAACACCATGAAACTACTACAAGTTGATTTTGAATTTAATGGCCCTTTCGGTGAAGAAATGTCTAACGCACTCGTAGACCTAGCTAAGTCCATCAACAACGAGCCGGGCATGATCTGGAAAATCTGGACAGAAAACCAAGCCGAAAAGCTGGGCGGTGGCGTCTACCTTTTTGAAGATCAACTCAGTGCTGAGGCTTACTTAGCTATGCATGCAGCCCGCTTAAAAGAGATGGGTGTAGAAGAAGTTCGCGGCGTGATTTTTGACGTAAACCAACCGTTAACTACCATTAACAAAGGCCCAATCAACGGCTAATGGAATGAATAAAGAATTAGCGAAAGGCACGAGATAGAGAGATAACAAATGAACAATAAAACGTTTTTAAGCCTACACGGCATCATTTACGCAGGGTTTGCCTTCGCGTTGTTTTTTCTACCAACGGTCATGTGGCCTATGTACGGCGTGGAAATTAATGATAAGTACGCTTATTTTCTCTCTCAACACACCAGTATCTTCCTTGGTGGTATTGCAGCGATAACATGGTTACTGCGAGATATTGAAGCGGGACTCAGTGCTAAAAAACTCATCCAAGGCTTGGTTGTCACCAATATGCTGGGTGCCATTATCACACTGTATGCTGCTTTCACGGGTATCTTTGTTGGCTTTGGTTGGAGCGACCCTGCGTTCTTCCTCTCGCTATCAGTACTGAGCGTCTTGCAGGTTCGCAAGCAAGCTCAGTGAGTACGATTTGCAAGTAACACAAACAAAAAACACTCGGTATATGCCGAGTGTTTTTATATTCATCTTTCTATCAAGACCAAAGTTAGATTCGCTAAATAAGAGATAATCTTGATGTCTGATTTTTCTATTTGCTAGCAGAGGATGAACGACCAAGCATGCGGCTCAGTGTGCCATCTTTGTCCACTAGTTGGTGTTTCAATGCACCCAAAACATGCAGAGCAAACACCACCATAATCAAGTTCACCGCATTAACGTGAACGAAAGAAGCCGCAGACTGCAACCATTCCGTTTTCTCGCCAGCGGCGATCAACTCAATGCCGAATAGCTCTAATGCACGTCCACCAGCAACACTCATTACGGCACCTGAAATTGGCATCGCTAACGTCACTAGTAACAAGAAATGATGAACGCCTTTCGCAGCAAGCTCTTGTGCTCTCGTTAATACAGCCACACTCTCAATTGCCCCTTCTTTCAAACGCCATACAAAGCGTGAAAGTGCGACAACTAACACAATCAAACCCAACGATTTGTGCAGCCCCATTAACTCGCCTTTTTCGGGACCTCGAGGCATGCCTTCGAACTGAAGTCCAATAACAAACACAGCGATAAACAAAATGCCGGTAAGCCAATGGAAAATAACCGTCTGTTTCGATAATGATTTATTCATAATGACCACTCTATGTCTCTGACCTAGGTGTTATTTTGACTCATTATCATTACACTTAACATGGTCTTTACGTAAAGTTACGTAAAGACCAAGAAACCGCTACATACCGTTATTTTGAGTGCTCGACGTAAATCAATTCATCGGTGTTGAAGCCACGCTCTTTCGACATCGCTTTGAACTTCTCCATGACCTCAGATGAGACTTCCGGTGTTCGAGAAAGCAGCCATAGGTAATCGGTATCTGGGCCAGAAACAAACGCGTATTGGTAGTTCTCTTTATCCAGCTCGAACACCACATAAGCGCCATAGAATGGACCAAAGAACGACACTTTCAGATAACCCTGATCGCTGCCTTCAACAAAATACGCCTTACCTTCCGCTTCATTCCATTCACCATCTTCATCCGAATAGCCACGGTTAATCACCTTCACGCCACCATCATCACGCAGGCTATATTCAGCGCTGATGCTATTGAGACCACGCTCAAACGAGTGGTCCAAACGAGCCACCTCGTACCATTTGCCTAAGTATCTATCCAATTCAAACTGTTGAACGGGCTTTACTGTTTCGGGCATGCCTACGCATCCACCCAACAGAATGACACTCAGCAGCAATAATATTTTCTTCATCCTAACCTCGACTTGTTTTAATAGTAGTTCGAGTAAGTCACGTGAGAGCCCTAACTTACATCCTTGGTAATACGTTAAATCCATTTTTATAGTTCATATAACAGTAAATTATTCAGAAGCTTATGGGAATTGTTTCGTTGGTGAATGAATCAGTGTTGCTTCATTGCCGCGCGATATTGAGTCGGTGTTACCTGTTTATAGGATTTAAACTGGCGATTGAAGTTAGCTTGGTTGTCGTAACCCACCTTCTCCAGAATCAGACTAATAGGCAGTGATGTGTTGAGCAATAAATCACACGCCACGTTCAACCTAATTTTCTTTAACCGTTGACTAAAACTCTCATTGTAGTGCTTTTGAAATAGCCGCCTAACGCTACTCTCACTGATGTAGAGATGCTTAGCTAAATCATTAACTGAGATATCGCGAATAAAGTTGTTCACCAAGAAGGCTTCAATCTTGTCCAACTTATCGCTGACTTCATCTTCATCATCCGAATTGAAGACAGGGTTTATCAACTGCACCACGTCTTTATCCTCAAGCAAAAGCGCAAACAGAGAGAACAAGATCAGCAGTTGTTGATGTGGTGGCTGCTCCATCACCTTGTTCAACAGTTCCGTCGCTTTTTCTGCGGTAACAGGCGAAAACTGCAGCCCTTTCTTTGAATCTTCCAACAATGCGCGCAGAGGTTCGAGCTCACGGCAGCACGTGATTAATTGCTCTATCCAATCTTTGCGAAACCAAACCACATGCGTTTCACATATTCGTGAGTCATCTGCGCTCTCTTCTGAATAGATAGCATGAGGTAAATCTGGGCCAACCAAAATCATGTGATTGTGAAACACATCGCTTTGGTGATGCCCAATAAAGCTGTGCCCTGCAAAGTGACGATGTATCGCTATCTCGTACTCTTCATGTCTATGCCAACCGTAGCTTTTACTGTTCTCGACAATTTTCTTATAGCGCCATGATGTGCCAATTCGTTGTGGCACTTTTTCCAAGTAACCCTTCATTGCGATGCTCAGTGACTTTTTAATATTGAAAGTATACGCATCATACCATTCAAATGAGCACATTGACTGAAAAGTATTGAATATTGCGCTAACGATACTCATCCGGTGGTCACCGCTAAATATACTGCAGGTGAACTTAATCAGGAGAGCAACTATGGACACTTTATTATTAAAAATCCGCGCTATGATTCTTGCCACACGTCAGCAGTGGATCGGAGAGATCACCTACAACCACAACATTAAGGGTGATCACACTTGGAAACTCTATGGCTATACCTCTTATGACGAATACAAAAAAGATCTGCGTAAAAGCCTAAGACAAGAGTCGTAATTAAAAAGCTCATTCAAACGACAGCTTGTTGATTAAACGCAGTTTTTATTTGTCATTCATGTAGAGTTTCACACTGGCCACTCGCTTTCTATACTTATTAAACAGTGGAACATGGAATACATAAGAATGAACAACAAGCTCACTTTGCCACACACTGCATGGATCGCTTTACTCACTAGTTTAGGCGCTGTTTCGCCCGTATTTGGACAAGACAACACCGTTGTGCAACAGAAAACAGCTGTCCAAAGCCAAACTGCTGATCAAATCTTTACTAATGCCGATATCTACGGGCATCGTGAATCTGACTCGATCGTTACCCACAACGGCAAGATCATTTTCATTGGCGACCACTCGCAAGCGAAAGCTTTTCAAGGGCAGAATACCGATGTCATTGACTTAGAAAATGTCTTTGTTCTTCCGGGCTTCATTGATAATCATAACCATGTTTTCGAAGCCGCCTCAGAGCTGGGTGGTAATTGCGAACTGGATTCAGAAGCCACACTAGAAGAACAAATCCCCTACCTAGAAGCGTGTAAGATCAATGCTGATACCGATGGCAGAGGTTGGCTAATGGGTTATGGTTTTTCTTTGGGGCCGACACTCGACAGCGATTCTGAATACACACCACTAGAGATCATCGACAGTGTCTTCCCAAACCGCCCCGTGGTGATCATGGAGCAAACCTCGCACTCGATGTGGGTCAACTCTAAAGCACTGAAAATCGCACGAATCAGCCAACAATCTCCAGACCCACAAGGCGGTGCCTATCTAAAGGATCCAGACAATGGAAAGCTTAACGGCATCTTATTGGATAACGCTGGCGACCAAGTCATGGAGATGGCGTGGAACAGCCAAAGCGAGCTCTTTGAACAGAGCTACCAAGGCTTAATGTACGGTCTTGAAGAAGCGGCCGCGCACGGCATCACCACCATAGGTGACGGTCGGATGTATTGGAAACGAGGTTGGTATGACGTTTGGCTAGAAGCAGAGCAAAACCAAGATCTCACAGCGCGCGTCTCGTTGCGCCCTTGGATTTACCCATCAATGGCGATACCTTCTCAGCTCGAAGTATTCGAGAAGATGTATTCCGATGACAAAGGTCGTCTGCTATTAGTCGATCAGGTAAAAATGTACAGCGATGGTATCTTCATTAATGGCACAGCAAAAACACTCGCCCCCTACTTAGATACTTACTTACCAAACTCCCCTAATGGCTTGAACTACATTCCACCAGCACAGATGAAAGAGTGGCTCAGAGCGCTCGATAAAATTGGTTTTAGCGCGCACATTCATGCGATTGGTGACGGTGCAGTTCGAGAATCCCTTGATGCAATAGAAAGCGTGCGTCAACAAGGCTCGCAAAAACCTTATACCTTAACTCATGTTGAATTGATCAATGATGAAGATGTCCCACGCTTCAAACAACTCGATGTAACGGCGGATTTTCAAGTCGGGTCAGATTACGTAGCAAGGCATCAACACCAATGGGCGGAAGCTTTCCTTGGTGCTCGTCGCGCCAAAGCCATGATGAACCTAGACGCGATACTCAAAACCGACGCCAATATCACCCTAAGTAGTGACTGGAATGTTCACGACATAAATCCTTTGGTCGGCATCGCAAACAGCTTAATCATGGGCAAAACAGGCCTAACCGATATCTACACAGCCATCGACGCTTACACCCTCAACGCAGCCAAGAGCCTTGGAATTGAAGACGTAACAGGCTCTATTGAAGTTGGTAAGTCAGCAGACTTCGCCATTCTTGATAAAGATATCACCACCTTGTCAGCAAGAGGCATTGCCAAGACTCAAGTGTTGATGACGGTGTTGCGAGGGGATGTGGTTTACGAGAAGTAAAACCAACAAATGTATCGGATAGATTAAGGTTATACATCACACAAACGAAAACGAGCCAGCAATTAGCTGGCTCGTTTTTCATTCAGTCTCGATTGGGCGATGAACTCGCCTTCAATTATGATTGCGCTACTGGTTTGCCTTCAGCGGCTTTATCATCAAGAGCAAAGTAGATCTTCGATACAATCACTTCAGCAATCAGAATCGTAAATACCACTGCGAAGAACGCTACTACACCATTCCAAGGGCCAGTAAAGCTCACCTTCTCGCCGAACAATAAGTTAATCGCTTCTAGCATTACGAATTTTGAACCCACCAAAATGATGTAAGTAGTGATTGCTCGGTAAATCTTGGGCGCTGTACCCGGCTTACTTTTGAAGTGCTCGGCAATCTTGTGTTCCAAACCAATAGAGAGCTTCAACAATAGCTGTAGCAACAACGCCGCTATCAAAGAAATAGTGAAAGACTCAATGTTCACGAAGTCCCAGTACTCATCGAAGAAGTTAAGGACCACCAAGTCCACCAGCACAGCTAACGTGTAACCTACGAATAGACGTTGTGGTGTGTTGAATCCGTAAACTTTGTCTGATTTAGTCATTCTGTTTCTCTCTAATTGGATAAGTAGTCTCGATTTGAAATACATCTTAGCGTTCGAATCGGAGCAAAACTTACCATTTGATGACACCACAACCATTCCATTCGAAATTATTAGCTTTTATCGATTGATTATTCCTCACGTCAATAATTGGCTTCCCTCTATAAAGCAATTTTCAAAAATATAGAAAAGCACCAACAGATAAGTCTCATCATTGCTTGTCACCAAATGGCCATTTTTCAAATGCTCCCCGCCATAAGATAACTCCATCAGCGACACACACTCATTTCCAAAAGGTGCAGACTATGAAAAAGCTAATCACTAATGCGAACGTATTTAACGGTGTTGATAACAACCTAATCGAGAACGTATCAATTCTTATTGAAGACAACTTGATTACCCAAATTGGCGAGGTTGATGCAACGTTAGCGGATGAAATTATCGATGCTCAAGGTGGCACGGTAATGCCAGGTTTGATTGATGCGCACGTTCATATCACGCTATCTGCACCTTTCAATGTGATTGATACCATGACACGTGAAGAAGTGGCGATTCGCTCAGCAAAGATTTCAGAAGAGATGCTGATGCGCGGCTTTACCACCATTCGTGATGTAGCGGGTAACACGCTTGGCCTCAAGAAAAGTATCGACAACGGTTACGCAACTGGCCCACGAATTCTGCCTTCAATGGCAGCGATTTCACAAACCAGTGGTCACTCAGATTACCGCCAAAACCAAGCGCAAGAACGTTTGGCTAACGGGCACGAAGACTCGCCAATGATGAAACTTGGTGCGATGAGAGTGGCTGATGGCCGTTCAGAAGTATTAAAAGCGGTACGTGAACAACTGTTTATGGGCGCATCACAAATCAAAATCATGGCAGGTGGCGGTGCATCATCAACCTTCGACCCGCTAGACACATTGCAATTCACTTCTGACGAAATGGAAGCCGCAGTACAAGCCGCTTCAGACTACGGTACTTATGTTGCTGCGCACATCCACACTTCTGATGCGATGCGCAGAGCTGCTGAAGCTGGCGTGATGTCTTTCGAACACGCGACCATCATGGACGACGACATTGCCGAGATCATCAAAGAGAAAGGCATCTGGGTGATTCCGTCTTACTTTACCTCTTCACTGATTGCAGCGCGTAAGATCCCGCTGCCAAACGAAGAGACATACCGCAAGACAGAACGCGTAGGTAAAGCCATGTTCAAATCGGCGGAACTGATTAAGAAATACGATATTCAGAACATTGCTTTTGGCACTGACTGCGTGGGTGAAACCAACGTTCATGCAACACAATTGAATGAACTTGGTGCGATTGAGAAAACATTCGACACCATCACAGCACTTCGCATGGCGACATCAAACTGTGGACGCTTGTTCGAGATGTCGACTTACCAACACCCATACCAAGAAGGCAAGTTAGGTCAGATCGTTGAAGGCGCGTATGCCGACCTATTGATCATCGATGGCAACCCACTCGAAGGCGTTGAGTGTGTAATGCATGATGATGCTAAGAAAGTCATCATGAAAGACGGTAAGGTGTACAAAAACACGCTTTAGCGTTCAAGAGTTACTCACTGAGTAACTAAAACTCAAAGGCAGGCAAGCGAACTTTTTAGTCGCTTACTTGCCTTTTTATTAAGCGTTGTTTTATTGCTTCTATTAAACTCATGCTGTTTGTTTATGTATACCCACTTTTGACCTTTGGCTATAACTCGGGCGATCTATTTAATACAAACAGTAACGATGGCGTCATCAATTTATCAAGCCAATTATCACGCCCCGCTCAATTGAGCGCAGACCAAATTCGCGGTTATAACGAAAACCATTTAAGCATTTTGAACAACGATGACCTGTTTGAAGATATGTCTGATTTTTGGTTAACAGCTGAGCGATAACCTCTCCCTATACATAACCCGACAAACCAGTTGGCGTGAATGGTATGAACATTGGCGGTATTTGCACTGCAAGCCAACACGCTAATCTTTATCCTAATCCCATAAATAAGCACACGGAGTGACGCTAAGCCTAGCGAGCTAGGTTTCGAAACAAGGATAGTGACTTTCTAACTTGGGATAGAAACGATGACTATCAATGAATTAAAACGCAGAGATTTTTTCAAAGTTATGGGGAAAGGTGCTGTTTCTGCTGCGGCTCTCTCTCTGCCGACCTTAGCGAATGCAACGCCAACTTCACCAACAAATTTACCTTCAGATCACCAAACCGTTGACTCGCCACTAGACGCGACTGAGATGGCAAATCTGATAAGAGACAAAAAAGCCTCGCCAAAAGAATTCGTACAAGAAGCCATCTATAAAATTCACCAGACAAACGATCAAGTTAATGCGGTTGTTTCTGAGTGCTTTGACTTAGCGCTAGAGCGTGCCAACTCATTTAACCCGAACTCCCCTTTTGCAGGCGTGCCTTTCTTAGCGAAAGACTGCGTTGATGTTGTCGGGCTTGAATGCACCATGGGATCGAAGCTAAACCAAGGTAGAAAGCCCAACGCTACCTCTTGGTTTATTCGTGCAACACAGAATGCAGGGCTCAACACCATTGGTATGACGAATATCCCCGAGATGATGGCACTAGGCTGCACGCAGAATCCCCTTTATGGCGCGACGCGTAACCCATGGGATCTAAGTCGAGGTGTTCACTCATCGACTGGTGGTGGCGCAGCGGCGATTGCTGCTGGCTATGTACCATTAGTGCATTCCACTGATGGTGGCGGCTCTTCGCGCATGCCCGCTTCAGCGACAGGTATTTTTGGCTTTAAGCCAAGTCGAGAATCTTTGATTTCAGGGCTAACTGACGGCTCAACAAACGAAGATTTTACTCATCAATCGTTTATGTCGAGAACCGTTCGTGATGCAGCTTTGGCTGTATCAGTCACAGAGCATCATACAAAAAATGACTTTGAGACACCTTTTCCTCGAACCCCTATAGGAATGGTTAATGCTTCTCTTAACCGTCAGGTAAAAATTGGCGTCACCCTCAAAGATATCCACGGCAGGCTTCCCAATGAAGATACGCTCGCAGCTATTCGTTCGACGGTCTCTTTGCTCGAGAGCCTTGGACATATCGTTATCGAAGTTGAGCAACCGATCCAAGATGGCGATGTATTCATGCACAACTACATGGGCGTATTTGGCAACAAGATGGCAAGCTTTGCTGAGCAGTTCGACCGCCTAGGCATGCCGCTAGAATCGATGCTCGACAAAGTAAGCGATAACATCGTCTATTTAGCTCGTACGATGCAAGCGCGCTTGAAAGCCGCTCCTAACATGTATATCGACTCTCAAGCGCAATGCCAAAGTTTCGCGCTCACTCACAACCGAGAGTTCTTTAAAAGCATCGATATTTGGCTGACTCCTTGTGCAAACCACGTGCCTTTGGAGATCGAATATTTCGACCAGCAAGCGCACTCAGGGAAAGAGATATGGACACGTTCAGAAAAGTTAATGTCCTACACGCCTATCGAAAACGTGGCAGGTAATCCCGCCATGTCGGTTCCCTTGTATTGGAACAAGCAGAACCTTCCCGTCGGTAGCCATTTTTCTGCAGCAAGGGGCAACGACCGCCTGTTATTTGAATTGGCCTATCAACTAGAAAACGCCAAACCTTGGGCAAACAGAAAGGCCCCGATTGCGCTTTAACAAGCAATTCAATTTAGAAAATCATTCAAGTACGAGTCTATTGATGAAACATATTATTTTCCTATTTTTGGCGAGCCTGACGCTTGCACCTTACTCATACGCAGCTCTAGCACCAAGCGAAGGCTTCAGTGGCAACATGACCTTCTTAACAGGCTTCACCGCAAACTCAAGCAACCTAGATGTTGGGCAAAGCAATCATCAATCTCAAGCCGATTTAATGTCGTCGGGTAATACCGAAGCAGAGGGAATGGTCGCTGTTTTGGGTTCAATGCAATACACCTTTGGCGCTTTGAATCACAAACAGTTTTTCTTAGGTACCTCAAGAGACGACATCATCACAGGTACGTTGGCATTTGAAATTGGATATAGGCAGCAAGTCGAGAACGGTATGGTGGTTGAATTTTCTATCTTACCAACTCTGATATCAGGTGAAGTATGGGATGACCCTTATGCCGTTGACTCAAATAGAAAAGAAACCGACCTCACCGGTAATGTCGTTCGAATGCAGCTTTCAAGAATAATGGGCTCGAACTTTAATCTCGATGTCGCCTCTGGTGAGTCCGACGTTAAAAAAGAAAACACCGGCCTAAAGGGCCTTGGTTTAACTGAAGAAGAACGCGCACTAATGATTCGAGAACGAAAATATTTTTATCTCAAGTCTGGTTACCAGTATTTCTTGAAAGATGGCTCTGGCATTCTCACACCTTCAATGAATGTTTTCTCATCAGACTCTGAGGGTGATGCACTAT
Organism: Vibrio sp. 14G-20; assembly: GCF_026241515.1. Lineage (GTDB taxonomy): Bacteria > Pseudomonadota > Gammaproteobacteria > Enterobacterales > Vibrionaceae > Vibrio. The sequence goes on along the minus strand of NZ_JAPHPW010000011.1, from coordinate 57,933 downwards.
CGTTCTTGAGCCTTGGCGCGGAAATCAACCTAGCGAAAAGATTTGGAAATCATGGCCTTGCTTTTACACTCAATGCAGCAAAACGCAGCTATGATAAAGAGAATCCAATCTTTAATGAGACTCGTGAAGACAAAGACTTTGGAGCCTTCGTTGCTTATGAATACACCAATATCTTTGGTACAAAAAACTGGTCTTTGGTATCACTACTTGGCGCCAAGACAACAAATTCGAATATTGAGTATTACCAATCATCGCAATACGTGATTTCAGTAGGTGTTGATTACAAATTCTAAAGTTGAACTGAGAGTTTCATTGCTTGTAACCCGTAAACAAATCCTTTAATTTGGGCATATTAACGAGAAGAACACTCTTCAATCACCAGTAATAACAGGGAGTTATGGTGGAAAGTTTCAGTACTCAATTGCCCATATTCTGGTTTAAAACTTTAGACTCTGCTATTCAGGCTAGAATTGGAGACAGCAGCGATATCTGGTCGGGAGCAGAGGTCTATAAACAACTTTGCTCCGCCGAATCGATCTCGGCTTATCAGCTTCAAACCGCCATCACCAACATCTACCAACGCTTTGATCATGAACTGATCGACCTATTTGATGAATCCGCTCGCTACTTCGATGAGCTTGAAATGGGCGCGCCGGTAATGGCAATGCTCACCGCGCCAGATCTCACCAGCTTTTGCCAACTGCTGAGTCGCTACTCCATTCATATACATCCGCTACTGAAAATATTCAGCCGTGAAACAGAAAATGGTGAAGTCGAGCTTTGGGGCGTCACACCCGAGTACATTGATGAAACCACACTGATGACACACATCAGCTTGGGGCTCTATTTCAGTATTATGATCAAGCTCGTTCGCAAATACCTTAATGCGCCGAATCAAAAGCTCGCCATTCACATCAACAAGAACACCATCGGTGATGAGTTCTTGAGCATCTATGAGCGTGTCTTTAATGTTGAAATGAAGGAAGGCTTCCCCGCCCGCTATCTCCTTTTTCCTAACGATCTTGTCCAGGCGAAACCTCGCCAATACCAAGTCGACTTTCATACAGAGCTAGTAAGAATCGCCGACCAACAGATGGAAAAAACGTTAAAAACCAACTTAATCTACAAAGTGAATGAAACGTTCAAAGTGCTTGCGGTGAAAGATACTAACCTAGATAGCGTGGCGAACAATCTTCATATCAGCCCTCGAACCCTGAATCGTAAGCTTAAACAACAAGGTGTGAGTTTTCGTCGCTTGTTCGATAAATACCGACTTGAACTGAGCATGACGTTACTGAATCAGAACGACGGCAATATTACCTATGTAGCTCACGAACTTGGCTTTTCAGACTCGAGCGCATTCAGTCGAGCATTCAAAAATTGGACTGGGCACTCTCCTACCGGACTAAAGTCGTAGGCTTACAGTGCTGATGATGCCAATATCACTGATGGGTACGCTGGCCCTTACGCAAGAGAGCTAATGTGGGGACACCCAAGCGAGCAAGTTTAAGGTAAATCAGATACGAAAAATGGAACGCTCAGGCGTTCCATTTTTTTGGGTTAAGCGCAATGCTTTTCTGAATTGAGAGCGTTGATATCGCGTGCGTTCGGTCTGATTTCGAACACCCTCCCCCTCTAACTCCCCCTCATGTTAAGTTCATCACCCCCTCTTTAGATCTGCGACCGAGGGGGAGAATCTTCTTTGGCGCTGAACGTACAGCTGCATATGTCACGCTCGGTATTCTGTTCCTCCCTTTTCCACGAACCACAATGGATCGGAGATGCTGATTAAGGGGAGGTTAGGAGGGGATTTAGTTATGAGCTAACACGGGCTTGCCCCAGAATGTTTCTGAGCAACGTACAAGCCAATGCGGCATTTTGGTGATACCCCCTACTATAAGATTGTGGCTATGCTGTAACACAAACGCCCCATTTCGTGTTTACGCCGATTGAATGACCTTTAGTCATTAACAATATTTTTCTCATGCTTCTTCGTGATAGTGATTTTCAGGCGTATAATGCACTGATACTAAGAGCATAAAGAGTGGACTATGGCATTGAGTTGGCTAGATAAAATATTCATAAATAGACTAGCTAAGGCACTAGCAATACCGACTCCTCAGCTCATTCCCCGTAGTGGAGAAGAGGGCAAGGAGACTAATTGTTATAGTGTTTATGTAACCGATAGTGATGGGAGTTACCTTGCTGATGCCGTAATTGAGAATGGCTCCAAGCTCAAAGTAAAAGTGTGGGATGAAGCTAAGAGAACACATGAAAAAAGTAAGTTACTAAATCTACAGAATATAACGGAGCTGAACTTTACCATACATCATTATTATGGATTGATTACGCACACATATGAATCACCATTTGATTTCCTGATACATGAGTTAACTGGATTCTATAAGCTACAGTCCAAATATGCGCTCTGGAAATTCGCTGCTCCTAAGTTATTGTATTCAAAGAAGAAACATAAGAGACCTGATAGAAGCAAGGTTCTACGAGCGGTTATTGAATTATCTGAAAATAACCATACACAGACACTGGATGTGATGCGAATTCTAAGTCACATCTATGGGATGTACGCGATTTCGCATCCTCAATACCCGACGCTAAAGCAAGCAACGCTATTAATTATGAAATCATTGGCGGAATCAAAAGAGATTGAACTAGTTAATCAATATGAGTGTAGGATTAGAGGTAAAGCTCTGACAACAATGGAGCAGTTACAACTTGACGCTACTGAACGAAAAAGAACAAGCGTGATAATGTGGCTAACGATTGTATTAGCAATAACAGCGTTGTTCCAGTCTAAGTTGGTTATTACGGAGTTAGAACTGAATTTGGATAGCCTTATGAGAGGCGCATGGCTCTGGGTCAAAAGTATGGATGATTGGTTATAGAGGCTGAGTGAATTTTACCACTAAATTGAAAAGTTTCGATTCCCCGCAGTTATCCAATAATTGCTAGTTTCACAAACTCACTGACTCACTTTTATCCAACTCCAATTTAGACGCCCAAAAACAAAAAGGGATTGGTATCTCTACCAATCCCTCTTCCAAATTCTCTTTCTACTTACAAGCTCTCAATTGCCTTTTGAACTGCTGGGCCAATCTGACGCTTACGAGAAGTGACGCCTTCTAGAGTTAACATATCGCTAGTTGGTTCAGCGTTGAAAGCAGACTTGATGACTTGATAGTCACTTTCATCCACCCACAGTAGGTTCGCTTCTTTGTTCTTTGTGTCTGTGATTGAGAAGAACAGATGGTCTAAGCCATTCTCTTCTTTATAAGACTTCATTACCGCCAAAAGCTCGTCTTTACGATCAATCAGTTGTTGAGCCGTTAACGTCTCAGCGACACCGATACCCACCTGTTTGCCACCGTATTTAAAGTTTTTGTAATCCAGCGTCAGAATGGTTTCAGATGAAAGGTGGCTAAGGTCTGATTTAGCAATCAACATCTGTTGGCCGAAGTCTTCGATGTCTGAAATGCCTGCAACCTTCGCCAACTTCTCTGCGTATTTACGGTCATGATCTGTTGTAGTTGCTGATTGGAATACCACTGTGTCAGAAAGAATCGCGCCTAAGCCGACACAAGCAAGGTTCTTAGGTAAGGTCACATCGAGCTTTTCAGCGTTATCAGCCAGAATCGTTGCAGCTGACCCCCAACCTCTAATATCCATCTCAACTATTTGAGGCGTATTAATCGGTGAGCCACCAATCGCGTGGTGATCGACTACTGCCACAATGGATGATTGATCGATGGTTGGCGCTAGTTGGGTCACTTGGTTGAAATCCACCAGCCCCACTCGGTATGAAGAGTAATCTGTCTCTACACGTGGAGATTCCGCATTACAGTAGTTCAAGATAAACGTCGATTCAGGATTGATAGGCTCAGGCACTGTCGCCGTTCCACCATAAATATGAGCCGCGAGCATCGCAGACATTACCGTGTCGCTGTCTGGGCTAAGGTGCCCCGTCCATACGAGATCTTCACTGTTTTCATTGGCAGATTGTTGCAGGCTGAAAGCAAAACTTGCTGAACTGAAAGACATGATTACGGCGGCAACGACAGGTGTTAGCTTCACGGGTATTTCCTTATTTGGATTCGTTTTAGAACCCCATACGCTAGCCTTGAAAAATTTCATAACCGTGTCAGTAATATTTCAGATTTACTTCAGTAAGTAACGAAATGTAATTTAGATCTCGTTAGGTTTCCCAAAAAACAAAAAAGATCGGTATCTCTACTAATCCTTAAGTTTCACAAACCACTGCAGGCTTAGAGGCAGTTAGTGCTTGTACCTAAAGGTATTACTGTCATCAACAATCTCGATTCTGACAGGAACTGTGCCTTGCTTAACGTTGCCGATTTTTGCAAATGCTTTGTGTGAAAGATCGATCACTCGGCCTTTTACGTAAGGGCCTCGGTCATTAATTTTCACATCAACAGACTTATTATTGTTTGTATTGGTCACTCTCACGATAGTGCCGAATGGCAAGGTTTTATGAGCCGCAGTATTCGTATTCATATTATAAGTCTCACCACTTGCTGTGAGCCTTCCATGAAATTTATCGCCATACCAAGAAGCCTTACCAGCAAGAGCATGTGACTTGGCATATTCCTTTGTTTTAGAACTGCCGACAGCCGACGTTGAGGTACATCCGGCTAATATCATTAGGACAAGGGCAGTAAAGACAATATGTAATTTTTTCATGTGATTTGGGTGCGCTAATCTCTGCATGTTTCTCTATTTTCGTTGTTGTTGGTTAGCAATATAGTGCTGAGTATAGTCACTGCTCAGCCAAGGCTACCATTCGGTATGATGGCGCAATGTTTTCATGAACAACACTTTATTCCGTCATATTCATGAAAGGTTTTATCTTCAATACGTCAACTTTAACAACGCCTTAAATCTGTATCTTTCTTAATCACTTCATGTAGATAAGTCACCCAGCCAAACATCCAAATACAAAAAAAGGACTGGTATCTCTACCAATCCTCTTTAGGGGGTGTTTCGGTTTTCTACCTTATGACAGGTAGGCAGCGCCTATTACTCGTAATCAGTCGCGTATGTATCTTCGTATGTGTGCGAGTAGAATTCGAATAGGTTGCCAAACGGGTCTTCTAGGTAAACCATTTGTGCTTGTTTTAGTTCGTCTTCTGGGTGGTAACGGTGAATATCCATACGTACCTTACCGCCAAACTCTTCAACGCGCTTGATAGCTGAATGAAACTGCTCTTTTGGAAGCTGTAGACAGAAGTGGAAGATGCCTAGACGAGAAAAATCTACTTCGTGACGCTCTTCACGGTCAACCATTTCGAACAGCTCAACACCGATACCATCAGATGTAACTAGGTGTGCAATGTTGAAGCCTTTGAAGCCTTCGCCAAATACAGCGATACACATACGGCCGATTGCTGATTCGCGCTCTTCCATCACTTTGGTGTTGTTCATTACAACTCTTAGACCTAGAGCCTTAGTGTAAAACTCTACTGCTTGGTCCATGTCGCCTACCATGATGCCTACGTGATTCATTTTCATAACTTTCTCCAATTCGTTTTTTATTCTGTGCTTTTCGAAGTCTAACTTCGGTATTTCGTTTCGATGGAGAGAGTATAGGGAGATAGGTTGATTAAATGAAATTATCATAAATTATATTAATGATAATTTTAAGTTATCACCCTCAATTAAGGATCAGCTTACTTGTAGATAAAAAGAGCCACATATCAAGTAATGTGGCTCTGCTTAAACGTCCGAATTAAAACTCTAGCTAGACCACTACGCTTTACTGGTTTGTACTGAATTCGTCATCGGCTTGGTTTTGTTTTCTGGAACCAGAGACATCAACCCGGTAATCACAAGTGCAGCGATGCCCGACATCGTCACTGGCGAGCCAAATATGCTTTGCGCTAGCTTGGGTGCTTCTTTCAATAAGTCAGGTACTAGCATTACTCCAAGCCCTAAACCTAATGAGATAGCGATCGTCATGATTCTACGTCTATCCAACTTTTCATTAGCAATAATCTTGATGCCCGCTGCGGCAACCGTACCAAACATCACCAATGTCGCCCCGCCCAATACAGGTTTTGGAATCGTCATTAATACCGCGCCTAAGATGGGAAATAGACCTAACAGAAAAAGAATGGCTGCAATGAAGTAGCCAATGTAGCGACTCGCGATTCCGGTAAAATGAATCACACCATTATTCTGGCTGAAAGTCGTGTTTGGAAAAGTATTGAATACCGCTGCGATAAGCGAGTTCACGCCGTCACCTAGCACTCCAGCCTTGAGTCGATTGATGTATTTTGGACCCTTAACTGGTTGGCCTGAGAACATGCTATTGGCGGTAAGGTCACCCGTTGTTTCAATAACAGTAATCAAGTAGATAAAAGCAATAGGTAGGAAGGCTTGCCAATCAAAAGCGAAACCATATTTAAACGGGACTGGGATACTCAATAACGGTTGAGATGCAAAAGAAACCATGGGTGCTTTGCCCATCAAAATAGCAACGCCCCACCCTACAACCAAACCGACCAAAATAGACGACAGCCTAACCATAGTATTGTTGCTTAAGTTAAGTGCCACTATGGTTCCGAGAACTATTGCACCTAACATCAGGTTACTTCCAGAACCAAAGTCTTCTGCGCCAACGCCACCCGCAATATCAGTAACACCGACTTTAATCAAAGAGATACCTATCGTCGTGATAACGATTCCAGTCACAACAGGCGTGATAACCACTTTGAGTTTTTCGATAAAGCGCGAGAGGACGATTTCAACAAAAGCACCAAAGAAACAGACGCCGAAAATGGTGGCGAGCATTTCATCCGGCCCGCCTCCATTCGCTTTAACCAGAAAACCCGCGCCTAGTACTGAACCTAAGAACGCAAAACTGGTTCCTTGGACACAGATCATCCCTGCACCAACGGGCCCTATTTTTCTGGCTTGGATAAAGGTACCGACCCCAGACACCATCAATGCCATGCTGATCAGATAAGGAATGTGCTCACCCAAACCAAGGACACCGCCAATAATGAGCGTGGGTGTGATAATACCAACAAAGCTGGCTAATACATGCTGCAGCGCCGCGTAACTGGCTGCTCTGACTGATGGTCGATCGTCTAATCCGTAGATCAATTCACTGTTCTGTTCCATGTGGCTTCCTTTATGTATTTTTTATTGTATACAATTTACACAAAGGCAATAGAGCAACATATATGCCAACGGTTTAACATCATACTTATCAATCAGTTAAGTTTCATCTCTAGCCATTGCTGCACTATAGAGCAACACTGTCGGCTTGTTTTAGTGCAATGGAGAGCACAAAGCACTCCTTTGGTTTGGTTTATCCGTACCCCTTCCCTAATACCGCACAAACAAAAAACGATTGGTATCTCTATCAATCCTTTCTAGGACGTTTAAATCTCAATTAACAAGAATTTGAGCTAAAGAGTGCTTCAGCAATATCTTCGCACCCTAGATTGAGCTTTTGATAAAGCACGAAAGCAGTTTGCATGCACCTATCAGCGGTAGTATTGTTGTCTGAAGTTACTATAACTCTCACAGAGATTCATAAATAGGCGAGTTAATCTCAAAAATATGCCTATTTGTATCAGTTCGAATTTACGGTGCAGATTGATGAAGCAGAAAATTAAGCAGCTAGTAGAAAGTCGCATAACGGAAGATGGCATGCTCGAAACGGGAATAAAGGGAGTTCGCCTATTTAAGGTAACTCAAGCTATTCCGTGTGCTCCCGCCGTCTATGAACCAACGCTAATCGTGATTTTAAGCGGCAGTAAAGAAGCGATATTGGATGGCGATAAGTACATCTATGACAGCAGTCACTACCTGTGCTGCTCAGTCTCCATGCCTGTTGAGGCGGGTACACCAGCAGCAACGCCTGAAAATCCATTGTTAGGGGTAACTATCTCACTCGATACCAAAGTGATGACCGAGTTAGCCATCGTAATGGAGAGTGTCAGCGGCGCAGTCAAGATTCCTAAAGGCAGCCCACAACCTCAAGGGTTATCACTCGCCAATTGGGACGACACTTTTTCTGATGCTCTACTTCGACTGATTCAGTTAGGGGACGATAAAGTTGGAACGGCTATTCTCGGTGAGAGTCGTTTAAGAGAACTCTATTATGCTGTCTTACAAGGTGAAGCTGGTCTTTCAGTGCGAGGCGCGTTTGGCATTGGTAACGAAATTGCCCGTTCAATTGAGTATTTATCGTTGAATCTGACAAAGAACGTCACGATTGATGAGCTCGCATCACATGTGGGAATGAGCCGAGCGGTATTCCACCGAAAATTCAAACAAGCGACCCGAATGTCACCGATCCAATTTATGAAGTCGATGCGTTTGAATAATGCGGCAATGAAGATAGCTGCGGGTAAGAATGTCAATGAAGCTGCGATGGCAGTTGGGTACGTCAGCTCTTCTCAATTTAGTCGTGAGTTTAAGCGTGTATATGGCCAATCACCTAAGCAGTGGAGCCAAGCAAAGCAGCTGATTGAAAACATCGCATAGCAATAAAACAAACTGACTACCAAATCTCTCCACCATACTAAATGAGATAAATAGGCATGTTTTAGAGAGCATGTCGCCTATTTTCAGCTCAACATGAGAGTTAAAGTAACCCCATAAGATTACAACGGGTTATTCATCATGAAAAAACTAATTTCATCTATAGGAGTCAGTATGGTTATTGCTGCCACATCATCGGCTAACGACATCAACAAAGAGTTATACCAACTGACAGATACGGTTCAAGACGCGGAAGGTAACACTTATCGCACCGTTACTATCGGTGAACAGGTGTGGTTAGCGGAAAGCCTGAGAAGCACTCAGTTCCAAGATGGTAGCCCGGTAAGATCTGGCGCGATCCCAAAAGATGATCAAGAAAACCTATTAAAATACGGACGCTTATACAATTGGCATGACGTTTCAGATCAACGAAACCTTTGTCCAGTTGGCTGGCGAGTGGCCACCGATGAGGATTGGAAAAAGTTGGAGCTGGCCATCGGTATGCCTGAGGAAGAAGTACACCAAAACGGTTGGCGTGGGGGTGAGCAAAACTTAGGCTTGCAACTCAAAGAAGCTCAAGCAGACGGGCTCTTTTCCAAAGTCGACCCATCTATTGTCAATAAACAGAACTTCTTTGCTAGACCTGCAGGCGTAAAATGGAATGGTTGGTATATCACTGAAGGTGCTTACACCGAGTTTTGGACTGCGAGCAGCGCATCCGACAAAAAAGGGATTATCCGAACACTTGCTTACGCTTGGTGGAATACACATAAAGGTGAAATACGTAGAGCAACAAGTTCGAAAGACTATATGTTCTCAGTTCGATGCGTAAAAATCGAAGACCAATAAGCGGTCATTGTGGCTGTAGTGCTCCCTGCCAACACTACATCTCCCCTTCCCCAATAACGCAGACACGAAAAAAGGATTGGTATTTCTACCAATCCTTTTTAGGGGGTGTTTCAGTTTTTCTACCTTATGACAGGTAGGTAGCGCCAATTACTCGTAATCAGTCGCGTACGTATCTTCGTATGTGTGCGAGTAGAATTCAAATAGGTTGCCAAACGGGTCTTCTAGATAAACCATTTGCGCTTGTTTTAGTTCGTCTTCTGGGTGGTAACGCATGATGTCCATACGAACCTTACCGCCAAACTCTTCAACGCGCTTAATCGCTGAATGAAACTGCTCTTTTGGAAGCTGTAGACAGAAGTGGAAGATGCCTAGACGAGAGAAGTCTACTTCGTGACGCTCTTGACGATCTTTCATTTCGAACAACTCAACACCGATGCCATCAGATGTTACTAGGTGTGCAATGTTGAAGCCTTTGAAGCCTTCACCAAATACTGCGATACACATACGGCCGATTGCTGATTCGCGCTCTTCCATAACCTTAGTGTTGTTCATTACGATTCTTAGACCCAGAGCCTTAGTGTAAAACTCGACTGCTTTGTCCATGTCGCCAACCATGATGCCTACGTGATTCATTTTCATAACTTGCTCCAAATTCGTTTTTAATTCTGTGCTTTCCGAAGATTAGCTTCGGTGTTTCGTTTCGATGGAGAGAGTATATGGAGATGCGACAATTAACTGAAATTATCATAAATTATATTAATGATAATTTTTTGTTATTTGCGAATTTAGCATCAAACCCCGCTCGCTTAAAGAAACCATGCCTGCCCTGCCTACTTACCTACTTGCCTACTTGCCTACTTAGATACATAGATACATAGAGGCTTACGTGAATAGAGATAAGCCGAAATAGAGAACAACCTAAAGAGCATAGCTACCCAAATAGAACGTAGCCCTAGTTTGATAACTTTTATCGATAGCTTTTATCGATAGCTTTCTTTTATCAAAGATAGGATTTGCCTATTGAATCTATAGAAATGTCCGATTTCACTAATTTCCGGTGCGAATGCAATATAGCTCCATCGACGCGGGATAGCGTTAAACACTACAAATTAGAAAGAGAGTCGAATCATGATCAACACAGAAATCAAACCATTCAACGCAACAGCATTCAAAAACGGCGAATTCGTAGAAATCACTGAGCAAGACGTTAAAGGCAAGTGGGCTGTATTCTTCTTCTACCCAGCAGACTTCACGTTTGTATGTCCAACTGAGCTAGTTGACCTACAAGACAAATACGCAGAGCTTCAATCTCGCGGCGTAGAAGTTTTCTCAGTATCAACTGACACGCACTTCTCTCACAAAGCATGGCACGATACTTCTGACAAAATCGGCACTATCGAATACTTCATGGTAGGCGACCAAACAGGCAACATCACCAACAACTTCAACGTTATGCGTGAAGGTCAGGGCCTTGCAGACCGTGCAACTTTCCTAATCGACCCAGAAGGCGTTATCCAAGCAATGGAAATCACTGCTGAAGGCATCGGCCGTGACGCAGAAGACCTACTACGCAAGGTTAAAGCAGCACAATACGTAGCCGCTCACCCAGGTGAAGTTTGCCCAGCTAAATGGAAAGAAGGCGAAGAGACTCTAGCGCCATCTCTAGACCTAGTAGGTAAGATTTAATCTAAGCCTATCTAAAAAGAACAAATAAAACGGTTCTACAGGCGCGCTTCGGCCTCCCTCCTAAAGGGCAGTTGCGCGCCACCCTTTCAAGCCATCAACAACACAATATTTGCCGACTTGCGCCCCCTTTTTATTTTCCTTTTTCAGCAAGAAGGTATTGGTTAATACCAAGACACAGAATTTAAGAGCAGGCACGATTATGTTAGATCAAGCAATGAAGCAGCAGCTAAAAGCATACCTAGAAAACCTAAAAACCAATGTTCAGTTAGTGCTGAGCCTTGATAGCAGCGATACCGCGAACAAACTTCAAGATCTGGCGAATGATATCGCCTCTCTCACCGACAAAATTGAAGTAATTCGTGATGATAACGCAAGCACTCGCCGCCCTATCATGCAGGTCGTAAACCAAGAGAAAGGCACTGCGATCGGTTTCGCGGGTTTACCAATGGGTCACGAGTTCACATCACTGGTACTTGCACTGCTTCATAGTGGTGGTCACCCTATCAAGCTTGAAGCTGACGTAATCGAACAAATTAAAGAACTCGATCAAGAGCTTAATGTAGAGGTTTTCATCTCGCTATCATGCCAAAACTGTCCAGAAGTGGTTCAAGCATTCAACATGATGTCGGCGATTAACCCTCTAATTAAGACAACTATGATTGATGGCGCAGCATTCCAAGACGAAGTGAAGTCTCGCGACATTATGGCAGTACCAAGCGTATTCATTAACGGTGAGCTATTTGGTCAAGGCCGCATGTCACTGGCTGAGATCCTCAACAAAGTCGATTCAGGCGCAGCAGAAAAGAAAGCGGCCAACCTAAACGAACAAGCACCGTTTGATGTATTGGTTGTCGGTGGTGGCCCTGCGGGTTCTTCAGCGGCTATCTACGCGGCACGTAAAGGCATTCGTACCGGTGTGGTTGCTGACCGATTCGGTGGTCAAGTGATGGATACGATGGCGATTGAGAACTTTATCTCAGTGAAAGCGACAACAGGTCCTAAGCTAGTAGCTAGCCTTGAAGAGCACGTAAAAGAGTACGGTGTTGAGATGATGACTGAGCAGCGCGCTGCGAACATCATTGCAGCCGAAGACACAGGCGACGGTTACATCCACGTTGAGCTAGAGAGCGGCGCAACATTACGATCTCGCACGGTTATCACCAGTACCGGTGCTCGCTGGCGTGAAATGAACGTTCCGGGTGAGCAAGATTACCGCAACAAAGGTGTCGCTTACTGCCCACACTGTGACGGTCCCCTGTTCAAAGGCAAGAAAACAGCGGTTATCGGTGGTGGTAACTCAGGCATTGAAGCGGCGATTGATTTAGCGGGTATTGTTGAACACGTAACCGTACTTGAATTTGCAGACACACTGCGTGCCGACCAAGTGCTTATCGACAAAGCGAACGCAACACCAAACATCGAAATCATCAAGATGGCTCAAACAACGCAAGTGATTGGTGATGGCAACCGTGTAACCGGTCTGGAATACAAAGACCGTAACACCGACGAGCTAAAACAGATCGAACTTGCGGGTATCTTTGTTCAAATCGGCCTGATGCCAAACAGCGAATGGTTGAAAGGTTCAAAAGTTGAGCTGTCACCACGCGGTGAAATTGAAATTAACGCTCATGGCGCAACATCAATGAAAGGTGTATTTGCGGCGGGTGATGTAACGACCGTACCTTACAAACAGATCATCATAGCGATGGGTGAAGGTGCGAAAGCAAGCTTAGGTGCATTTGACCACCTAATCCGTAATTCAGCTCCAGTTAAAGAGGCTGAAACCGCTTAATCTTAAAACTTAAAAGCTTCTAGGCATAAAAGCTTTTAACTCAAGTTCCTTAAATATTTGTTAACTTAATTCTTTACTGTTAACGACTTAGTCGACATTTAGACACCACTCCTATGGATTTAGGAGTGGTTTTTTTCTTTGTGATCTATGCCGGTTGATAAAGCATGAAAGCAACAACAAGCGCGAGACTTCCACCCAAGCAACGGTTCACAAACATCATCTGTTTTGGTGATTGAAGCAATTTTTTAAGCATGGTGCCACAGTACGCCCACACCAACATGCACGGCACACCGGTAATAACCATACCCGCGATAATGGTCACCACTTGAATCAGGTAGTCCGCGTTCGGGGTGATGAACTGTGAAAACACAGTTAATGAAGCAATCCAACCTTTAGGGTTTAACACCTGCACCAGCACGCCTGACATAAAGCCCGAGCGATTGTCGGTGGTGCTTTCTTCGATTTGCATGTTCGCAATCGACCACGCCATAAACAGTAAATAAGCCGCACCCGCGTATTTCAAAATATTGTATAGCTCTGGGTAAAGGGTAAATAGGCTCACCAAACCGACACTGGAACCCGCCAGTACGATGATGATGCCAACAGCGTTTCCAGAGATAAAAGGTAAAGTCGCAGCAAACCCATAACGACTTGAAATCCCAAGTAATGCGATATTGCCTGCCCCAGGTGTAATTGCAATTGATGTTGAAAATAGCAAGAACGCCAGCATTAATTGAGAGCTCATTTCCTCTCACTCCTAATAAGTAAAGTATTTATACGGAGAGAGTTTACAGATTCGACTAGGAATTAAATTGCTATATAGGCTAATATTAATCCAAATTTGAGCAAGACTTTTCTAAAATAGCCATGAAACAGAAAGAATCCACCAAAGAAGTGTTAGATGACACAGATATCGCCATCTTAGAACATATCCAACAAGACGGACGCATGAGCAACAGTAAGCTTGCAGAGAAAGTGAACCTCAGCGAAACCCCATGCTGGCGCCGTTGGAAACGCATGGAAGAGACGGGCTATATCGATGGTTACGCCGCGAAGCTGAATCGTAAAAAGTTAGGCTTTCATGTAGCTGGTTTTACTCTTGTGACCTTGGGTAACCATGAAGTTGAAAACACGGAACCGTTTGAAGAGTTTGTCGAAGTAACCGATTGGATTCCTATGTGTCACTGTATTGCAGGCGGCGCCGACTATATGATTCAAGTGCTAGCGAAAGATTTGGAAGAGTACTTTGAGCGTATTAGCTCGATCAGACGAGTAAAAGGCGTGAGTGCGATTCAGTCCAATATCTCGGTTAAAGAGTTGAAAAACAGCTATAAGCTCCCTCTTGGAGAATAATCTTGCTCCCAGTTGATAAGCAGTCGTCTTGCAACAAAAATTGATACTTAAAAGCCCAGCCACCTTAGAGTCTTAAAATCTAACGATGCTGGGCTTTGATATTGAGCCTAATTAATCGGTTTGATGGCTACTCACATGGCGCTGCAAGGTGAATTAGAGCAAGGCCACCGAGTGAGGTTTCTCGGTATTTCTTATTCATGTCCTTACCCGTTTGATACATGGTCGCGATAACCTTATCCAATGAGATCAGGCTTTTACTGTTACGTTTGAGTGCCATTCGTGAAGCATTAATCGCTTTCATCGAGCCCATCGCATTACGCTCAATACATGGCACTTGTACCAATCCGCCAATCGGGTCACATGTCATACCCAATGAATGCTCCATCGCAATTTCTGCCGCAATGCAAATCTGCTCATTACTGCCACCACGTAAAGCGGTTAAACCCGCCGCCGCCATAGAAGACGAAACGCCTACTTCACCTTGGCACCCCACTTCGGCACCAGAAATAGAAGCGTTGGTTTTGTACAAAATACCAATCGCGCCCGATACGGCTAAGAAATCTTTTAACTGCTTAGTATCCAACTCTTTAATGAAGCGATGGTAATACATCAATACGGCTGGAATCACGCCCGCGGCACCATTAGTTGGTGATGTCACGACTTGGCCACCAGCCGCATTTTCTTCACTCACCGCAAAGGCGAACAAGTTAATCCAATCCATGATTTCCATTGGATCGTTTTCAACGGCCGCATTCGCTTCAAGCTTCTTCAACAAGTTTGGAGCACGACGAATGACGTTCAAGCCACCATCAAGAATGCCTTCAGTTTCAAAGCCACGTTCCATACAACGAGTCATTACTCGCCAGATTTGATCGGCCTTTTCTGAAATAGCATCCGCGCTTTGGAAAGCCGCTTCATTTTGTAGAATCATGCCACCCAAACTCATGCCGTTTTGATCCGCCTGAGCAAGCATTTCATCGGCACTGCTGAATGGGAAGGTGACTTCGACTGATTGGGTTTTGGTACCATTTTGCAGCTCATCCGCTGTCGCAATAAAGCCACCACCAATCGAGTAATAGGTTTCATCAACAATCACATTACCGCTTTGGTCAAACGCGGTAATCATCATGCCGTTTTCATGCAAAGGCAGATTGTCTTCATGAAATAGCATGTCGGTTTGGTCGTTAAAGCCAATGGTGTGACTGCCACTCAGCTGCATTTCACCACTGTTGATAGCAAGGCGCATCGCTTCATTAGCGCTCGTGATTTTAATGGTGTCTGGCTTATTGCCGAGTAAACCCAAGATGGTTGCTCTGTCAGTGTGATGCCCTATTCCGGTTAACGATAACGAACCATATAAATCAACTTGAACACGAACGACTTCTGCGATTCTATCGGCGATTAATTGTGTGAAATGGAAACCCGCAATCATTGGGCCGTTGGTGTGAGAGCTTGAAGGGCCAACACCAATTTTATAGATATCAAAAATGGACAGCATAGATTTACCTGTTAAAAATTAACCAGTTGAGAAAAGTTTACTCATTAAGAAAGAGCGGCATAAAGCCAATCAGGGATAACAGTACAAGCAGCAATCGTCACAACAGCAAAGACCAACAAGCCGTAATGACTCGCCGTAGGCTTAGCGAACAAATGCTTCTGCTTGGCAATAAATTCGTTTTGTTGCTCGGTAACCTCTCCCCAGAAACGACTGACGACAACACCTAACACTAAGAAAACCACAGTGCCAATCAAGGCAAACCAAGGCCAAGAGATGCCACTGTATTTGGCAATGAACACCACAGCTACGCTGCCAATACTGCCTGCAATCACCCCTTTCTCATTCGCTTGTTTGAAGAACAAACCCAGGATGAAAGAACCAAGGCGAATACCGACAAAAATAGAGGTCAGGCTGGCAATCGTTTTGAGCACAGATTCGTTAGAAACCGCCATCAAAGCCGGTACTACAACTGACGCCGCGGCAACCAAACTCATCTTTCTTGCCACCGATTCATAATGTGCATCGGAAGCTTTCTTACGGAAAAAGCGCTTATAGAAATCGAACGTTGCCACTGTCGCCATTGAGTTATAAGTGGAATCCAAGGTCGACATTGCCGCTGCCGAGAGTGCTGAAATCACCAAACCAACAACGATTGGGTTGGTATGGTTAAACACAAAATCGAGAATCACTTCGTTGCTGTTTTCAAAGCTTTGGTCTTGATAAAAGACACTCAGAAGAACGCCCATTACAGAGAAAAACAGGTAAATAAAGAACGCGCCGTAACCACAAAGCAGCATGGATTTTTGTGCAGTCTTAACGTTCTTAGTCGCCAATGTTCTTTGAATAATCAACTGATTAGTGCCATACACACTTAGATGTAAGAAGCTCACAGCCACTACACCTGCCCACAATGTGGTATCAACACCCAAGTCAAAATCGAGGTTGATGATATTCAGGTGTTCAGGAGACAACACTTCCCCTGCATCAATCTTCATCAGCAATAAGGCAAAAATCGCAATGCTGCCGATGATCAACACCGCCGACTGCAACATGTCTGTCCATATGACCGTCGAGATACCGCCCGCATAGGTATACAAAGCGGTAAATAAGCTGATGTAGATGATCGCTTCGGAGATACTCACCGGCAGCACTTGTACCAAGATCAGTGCAACCGCATATAAAATCACCCCTGCCGAAATACACTGAACAACAATAAACACGATGGAATTAATCGTGCGAGCAACAACGCCAAAGCGGTGCTCTAGGTATTCATAAATCGAAGTCAGGCCGAGTTTGTAAAACACTGGGACAAAGAAAACCACAGCGAAAAAGATCACTATTGGGTAATTCAAATGGACGCTCATCGCTTCCATGCCGGAGCTATAAACCCAGCCCGGCATGCCCACGAACGTCATCGCACTGATGTAGGTTGCAAGAATCGACACACCTGCCGTAAACCAACCAAATTGCTTTCCGCCCGTTGAGAAATCGCCACCAACGGCATAACGCTTATTCACTAAGTAACTGATAAATAGAGTAGTTAGTACATACAAAGCAATAACCACAAAACTTGAGTACGTAACCATTTTTAGATTCCGTTTATTATATTTCGCAATTCATTCGCCGCCAATAGTACTCAAAAATAGCTATTTTCCCTCAAAAACCCACAATAAGTGTGACTATTATCACTAAGATAGACGATTAAACACTCAAATCGTCCCACAAAGCACAAAAACGCAGTTAAATGAGATCAAGATCACCAAAATACACAAAATGGGTACGCACTCATTTTAAAATTGACTTTGATCACGGATCTAATAACCACAAAAATTCTATTATCTCTCCCGAAATGAAGACGGTGTGATGAAGCTAAATAATCAACACACAATAATTAAAACCAAAATCACCCTATATAAAATAAAGGTTTATCGGTCATGACCATTAAAAAACACATGAGCGAAGTTCCTATGATTCAAAGGGTAGCTGCTTATCTTGCAATTCTAGTTGGCTACTTTTTCTATTGTTATAACTTTGTAATTATTGACTACGTACGCCCATACATCGTTGATGCGTATGATGGTATTAACTTGGCGGATACCGCTCAGTTCTATACATGGCAGTCGGTTGGTGCACTTATTGGTGCTCTGAGCTGTGCATGGGTGGCATCAAACTTTGGTAAGAAATCGACTCTTATTGTCATCACTGCACTGAACGGTGGCGCAACCATCATCAACATGATGTTTACTGACTACGCGATGTGGGCAGCAATGCGTTTCATCATCGGTATTTCTTTAGGTGGCTACTTCACCGTAGCAGTAAGCCTGATGATCGGCCTATTCACACCAAGCGTTCGCGGTAAGTTAACGGCATTCGCTTCTTCTATGTTCTCGGTTGCCCTAATGGCAATGGGCGCATACGCGGCGTTCATTTCTAGCATCGATGCACCTTGGCAGAGCCTAATGTGGGTGGGTGGTATTCCTCCTCTAGTTGCTGCTGCACTGATGATCTTCATCCTGCCTAGCGACAAGAAAGTGATCGCTTACGGTGAAGAAGATCAAGCCGCGGCTGAAGCATCGAATAAACCAGCGAAGAAAGGTTCTTGGGGTGAAATGCTAAGCGCGCCTTACCGCAAGCTAACCATCACTTGTCTACTACTGGCTGGCCTTAACTTCTATGGCTACCAATTCTTCTCAGGCTTCGTGACAACGTACCTGAAAGAAGTTCGCCAATTTGACGGTTCAACTATCGGCATCATCTTCTCTATCTCAGCATTCGGTTCTCTATTCGGTGCTTGGGTATGGGGTGCAATCGCCGACAAATACGGCCGTAAAGTGAACGCGTTTGGTTTCATTCTTGCGGGTGTCATGGCTTCAGTATTCTTCGTTGCACCAAGCGACGTGATGATCGGCAGCCTAAACATGCTGGCTATCCTAGGTCTTATCTACAACTTCGGTCTGTCTGCTTCTGCGGTATGGGGTGGCTACTTCTCTGAGTTGTTCCCTGCTCACCTACGTAGCTTCGGTGCAGCGCTGTTCCACGGTGGTCGTATCATCGGCATGTGGGCTCCAATGGTGTTGGTATTCATCCAAGAGCGCAGCGACCTTGCGACAGCAATGTGGGGCTCGCCAATCGTATGGATTCTGGCTGGTCTACTGTGGCTATCTCTACCAGAAACATTGAAAGGCGGCATTTTCGACAAGAGCAAAAAAGCGGAAACAGCAAAAGCTTAATCCCCTTTAGTCGAAACCTCTAAAGACACGAAATAAACATCAATCCGGCTGATAAGTCAGCCGGTAACAAAATCCAAATCGAGTCCTGTTCCGAATGTTGACTCGACAACAAAACGAGAATTAATTATGTCTAAATATCAAGAAGCTAAACGCATTGTTCGTGACTACTTTGACGCAATGGAAAACGCTACTCACGAAAACGTTGCTGAAGTTTTGAAAGCACACACGTCTGAAGATTACTTATGGCGCGGTGTTTACCCATTCCGCGAGCAAGAAGGCGCTCAAGCTGCGGCTGACGTATTCTGGGCTCCAATGATGAAATCAATGACACGCATGCAGCGTCGTCAAGATATCTTCATCGGTGGTAACAACGAAGTTAACCCAGATGAGATTTGGGTAATGAGCATGGGTCACTTCATGGGTCTGTTCGACGCTGAATACCTTGGCATGCGCCCTACTGGCAAGATCATGAACGTTCGCTACGCAGAGTTTAACTGTGTTGTTGATGGCAAAATCACAAAGACAGGCCTGTTCCTAGATCTTCTAGGCATGATGGACCAAGCGGGTTGCTACCCACTTCCACCATCAACAGGTAAGCACTTTGTTTACCCTGGCCCACGCAATCACGATGGTCTGCTATTCGAAGACGCGGCTCCAGAAGAAGGCGTTGCGACACTTGCTCTAGTAAACAAAATGGTTGATGACCTGTCTGCTCTTAACGACAGCGGCGCAATGGGTTGTCCACCAGAAGTACTCGCGAAGAGCTGGTCAAAAGACATGATTTGGTACGGCCCATGTGGTATCGGCGCGTCTTACACAATTCCTCGCTACCAACAACAGCACCAACTTCCTTTCCGTAACAACCTGAAAGATAAGAAGTTCAACGGTCACGTTTGTCGTTTCGCTGAAGGTAACTTCTCTTGTTTCTTCGGTTGGCCAAACCTATCAAACACACCAACAGGTGGCTTCCTAGGTATGACTGGCGGCGAAGTACGCGCAAACATGCAAGTGGTTGACGTTTACTACCGCGACGGTGACAAACTGTCTGAGAACTGGGTGCTTATCGACCTTCCTTACTGGCTACAACAGCAAGGTCTAGATGTGTTCGAGCGCACTTCAACCATCATGAATCCAACGCTTTAATAAGAACGCTTTAATCATGGCGATAAAAGCCAAAATATAGAAACCAAACAGTAGCAACCTAAGTCGACATCTGATTTGGGTTGCTATGACTTGCTAGGCGTTCCTTCTCGCGCCTAGCAAGTGCTCCACCAACTAATCAATGTTCCACCAATCAATTGCTTCACCAATCAATATTGCTCCACCAATAATTGAATCAAATAGTGCCTCATGGATGGGGTACATCCTGCCAAACCAATACTAATAACGGGCTTGAAAGCACGGTGGCTTTCTACGGCCTGAATAAGAGAATAACAATGAACAAGTCGATACTTTCTGCAGTGATCCTGACGGCACTTACATCAGGTTCAGCTTTTGCTGCACACACTTTTACCAATGACGCGGGCGATAGCCTTACTTTAGATGGCCGTTTCGATGTTCGTTACCAAGACAAAGGCGGCGACCATAACGGCGAATGGAACAGTGGTAGTTCTCGTTTCGGCCTTAAAGGTCAAATGGGCTTAGATAACGGTTGGACTGGCTTTGGCCATGCCGAATGGGGTTATAACTCGGGCGCTAACGGCGATAACATTTACGACCGACTTCTATACGCAGGCGTAGAGCACGAGAAATACGGCAAAATCGCAGCAGGTACTAAGCAGTGGTCTACCTTCTACGATGTGGCTTGGTTTACCGATATGGGTCGTGTTTTTGGTTCACGTGGTTCTGGTTACTACAACCTTTCTGACTGGGGTATTGCTTCTGGTACAGGCCGCGCGGAAAACTCTATCACTTACCGCAACAACATCAGTGATAACTGGAAATACGGCTTCACTTACCAAACAACTCGTGAAGATGTTGGCCTTGCGGATGGTTTAACCGCAACACTGAAAAACGGTATGGGCGCTTCAACGCTTTACACCATCACTGACGGCCTAACCATTGGTTTGGCTTACCATCAGAATGAATTTGACGATGTCGACGCTGGCGTTCAAAACATCAAAGATGGCGACACACAACGTATCGGTTTATTAGGTTTGAACTACACCAATAATGGTCTGTTTGTTGGCTTCACCTACAGCCAAGGTTCTAACTGGGAAACCACCAGCAAAGCAGAATTCTACGACCACCGTGGTGCTGAATTCTTCACCTACTACCACTTTGAAAATGGTCTACGTCCAACCTTTAACGTTAACTACTTAACGGACACAGACGACAACGCAAATGGCTACGAGCGCCAGCTAATTATCCCTGGTCTTGAGTACCACTTTAAGAAGAACAAGTTCTTAGTGTGGACGGAATACCAATTTGATAATGGCAACGACAAGTCTGTTGGTAACCATTACGAGAATAGCGATGACCAATTCGCAGCTGGTATCCGTTACTACTTCTAATCGCTAGTGGCTTTTGGCTTTTGGCTTTTGGCTTAAAAGTCTAATGACTTAGCGGTACGTCACTCAATTTGTGGGTAAACTCGTAATCTAAAGCTCTGCTCTCACGCAGAGCTTTTGAGTCACTACCTCTGTAATCATACTTTTTTACCAACACAGAGAGTGGGTTATACCCAACATCAAATTCAAAATAGTCATTATTCCTTATTTTTCATATCATTCCTTGTTATTGCTTTATGAGTACGTACCTAATTATGGTATCCTGTGCGCAGTTAATTTGGTTCAAAAGTATGGTCTATGAGCTCTCCAAAACACTCCACGGCATCAAAGCCAACCGTCACCTCTAAAGATGTCGCTAAGCTGGCTGGCGTTTCTCAATCAACGGTATCTCGCGTATTTGTACCGGGCAGTTCGGTGTCTGAAAAGACCAAGCAGAAAGTGTTCGATGCAGCAAAATCGTTGAATTATCGTCCCAATGCCTTTGCCCGTAGTCTGACGACAAATGAATCCAAATTGATTGGCCTAGTTTTTCCTGACGCTGACTACCCTATCCACATGAAAACCCTACAGCTTATCTCCACTGAGCTACAAAAACAGGGTTACTCTGCGGTATTGATTCCTTGGCAAGTTGATGGAAACGACAACCACTCTATTCCTAATATCTTCCAATACCGAGTTGATGGCGTGATTGCGGCTTCTGCGACATTCAATAAGTCGCTTTATGAAGAGTGTGAAGAGTTCGACATTCCTATCGTCCAGTTCGCACGTGTTGTTGAAGGGACTAAGAGTAGCCATGTGGTGAGCGACAACTACGCCGCAGGCCAAGTTGCCGCTCAACACTTTCATAGTGTGGGAACGAAATCAGCGGTTTACCTGACAGGTAATGTCCCGACCTACACCAACGGCGAACGCGAGGCAGGCTTTTGCTCAGAATTCGAAGACCTAACGGGCAAACAAGCTCGTGTTATTGAAGCTGATTATGACTACCTTGATTCACTGGATACTATTCGCGCCCTATTTTCAGAACCCACACACCCGCAAGCGATTTTCTGTGCGACAGATAACCTAGCAATGGCAGTGATGGATGTGGCGCGCTTAGAGTTCAACCTGCGTATTCCAGAAGATCTGCAAGTGGTCGGTTTTGATGATATCCCGCAGACTCAGTGGTTGAACTATCAACTCACGACCTTCAAGCAAGATTTCAGACGCCTTGCACGTGAGTCTGTGAAAATTGTGGTTAGTCAGATTCAAGAGCAAGACACGAGCTTGGTTAAGTTGATGGTGCCAGTGAAGTTCATTGAACGAAACACCACGCTGAAATAGAACCAACGTTAAAACGCATTCCAATAAAAATCCCGCTCAGTGTGAGCGGGATTTTTTATGATATTTAATTAATTACCCACACCGCCGGTTTTCTCTGCCGGAGATTCAGGCGTAACGGGAGCCCACTCTTCGAAGGTTGCTAAGTGTTGCTGAATAGCCGCTTGAGCAGGACCAAACGCCCACATTTTCTGCCCCATCCACTTCAAGTACATGCCCGACTCTTCAGCTGCTCGCTCGTATGGATCACGACGTAAGTTGAACAGTAACGGAGCATTGAGTTCTTCTTTCGGACCGCTCCAACCGTGATTCTGTACCACGAAGTGCGCTTTCCAATCTCCCACTCGAACCGCTTGTAGCTTGTCTCGTTCGTAGTAGTAAATTTCTTTACGATTCGACTCACCTTTTTCGGTCAGCATATCGACTTGGTTGTAACCATCTAAGTGCGCTTTAAAGCCATCGTGACCTTTCAGCATTTTCTCTTTCAGATCTGTAGGGCCGCCCGCCGCTGCAATCAGCGTTGGTAACCAATCCATACCATCAAAGATGCCATTGCCGACACTGCCCGCTGGGATTTTGCCCGGCCAACTCACCAGTGCTGGTGCACGAACGCCACCTTCCCATGTTGTCCCTTTTTCGCCATGGAATGGGGTCATACCGCCATCTGGCCACGTCATAATTTCTGGGCCATTATCCGCCGTGAAAATGATGATGGTGTTATCTGCAATGCCGAGTTCTTCCATTTTGGCAAGCATCTCACCAACGTGATCATCGAGATCTTTCATCACCACTTCTTGCAGTCCCCAACCATTCTGACCAAGCATGGCTTCATACTCTTCAGAAAGATGCGTCCATACGTGACCTCGTGATGGGCAATACCAAGTAAAGAATGGCTTATCCGCTTCAACCGCTCTTTCAATGAAGTTAATCGTGTGTTTATTCACTTCATCATCCAGTGTACGCATACGTTCAATCGACAGTGCACCATCATCTTCAATCGTTTGACCGCCCTTACCGTCCGATTTTGCGTAGATCACGTTACGAGGCGCAAAGGCATCTAACGATCCATCTTTAGGCCAATCTGGATCTTCGGTGTATTCCATCGCATTCAAGTGATACAACCAACCCCAGTACTCATCAAAACCATGCATTGTCGGTAAGAATTCATCTCGGTCGCCTAGGTGGTTTTTACCAAACTGCCCAGTCATGTAACCCATACTCTTGAGCATTTCAGGAAGCGTTGGGGTATCTGCGCTTAAACCCACAGGGCCACCTGGTAGCCCAACAGAGTGCATCCCTGTTCGCACCGGTAACTGCCCAGTTAAGAATGCAGAACGACCCGCTGTACATGAAGGTTGAGCATAATAATCGGTAAGTAACATGCCCTTTTCGGCAATGCTGTCGATGTTCGGCGTTTCGCTACTCATCACGCCGTTATGATAGGCACTCAAGTTCGATATACCGACATCATCGGTAAAGATAACAAAGATATTTGGCTGCTCTTGAGCTGACCATGCCGATAGCGAAAAGCTACTCAACACACTCAGGATAAGAAGATGGAAAATCCTTTTCATACAATGTCCTTATACTGTTTCAGATTGCTCTTTATGAATCATTTTTAAACCGACTAAACCGAAGCCCAACTCCAAGATTAGATAGACGAAAAGTAGCCAATGAGGCATGCCATCTAATACCAAGCTAATGACTCGACCAGCAGCCAAACCCAACATGAAAACCACCAAGCTATAGAGCGCTGGTAGTCGATACTTTTTGAACAGTGCGCCAAGCACCCAAAATAACGCCAGAGCCAAATAAAGCCCCATCACAGCGCGGAAGATATGAGTCACGTTGATCGGACTCGCGTCGATTTCAAATAGGTAGTTCAGAGAAATAACCGGTGCATAACCGTAAGACAGAGCTATGGGTGTTAAGCCCACAACCGCGACTAACAAGAAAATACTTTGTGGCTTCATACCCTTCTCTCAAAATTTGGCTCTTTAAAAAAAACATAGTCTACAATCAGGGATATACAAGTTGCATATATGGAAAATGGATAGTTAGAACAGGCATTCATAATCGTGCTATTTCAAATCGAATATAGGGATATCAATATGGCTAAGTGGCATTACTTAATCGCATCAATGTTAGTTGTCAGCTCAACCGTTAATGCTCAGGAAGCGAGCTCTGAAACAAGTACAAAAAAATGGCAACACAGTATTGAAATCTATGCTCAGGCTTTGAATATTCGAGGCAACAGCACGATCGGTGGATTGCCGCCTACTGATGTAGATGTTGATCCTGAATTCATCATGGATAATATCGATATGGGTGCAATGTTGCGGTTGGAAGGCGTTTACGACAATCAATGGGGTTACTATGTAGACTACAGCTACATGAAATTGAGTGGTTCAGCTGGCTTGGTTCAAGGCGTGAGTAACGATATTCTTAAAGGCAGTATTGATATTAGACAAGGTGTTCTGGAGGTTAAAGGTTTCAAACGCTATCAATACGATCTTGGCAATATTGATTATATGGCAGGAATACGTTGGTGGGACAACGACATAGATACGAGACTCTATAAACCTGGAGGCGTTACAGACATAACTAAATCGTTAGACGAAGATTGGATCGATTATCTTATCGGTGTTCGATGGACCAAAGAACTCAACAAAAGTTGGACAGTACATACCAGCCTAGACATGGGGCTTGGCAGCGACACTGACTTTACCAGTTCTTTGCTAACAGGAGTTCGTTATCAAATTAACGACTGGTCAGATTTAAATCTCGCCTACAAATCCACTTGGGTTGATTACGAAAATAAAGGCACGTTTGAATACGATACTGCCACACAAGGCTTCTTAGTGGGTTGGGCAGCTCATTTTTGATTAGAGAGTCAGGATATTAGAAATTTAGGTAAGCCGTATTCATGGCTTACCTTTCAAATGAAGTCTACCTTTCAAGAAAAGCTGCTGGTGACTTACTTATTGATTCACAGGGTGTGGCACAACACATTCTTGTTTCATGATCTTGAGGCCAGCATCAAGCGTTTCTGCCCACGCTTGCTCAACTTGCTCGTTATAATGCGGGTCGTACTTTTTAACGGTGTTGAGCAACGAATTAAACCACTCATTTAGCTCTTGCTCTGAGATATCCATCCCCAAATCTTTGTGTCTTTTACCCAGCCTCTTAACCGAGTTTCTCACGCTTGATAAACCTGACGAGTTATAGATTAGGATAATAGAAGCTTTGAGCATCTTGGTTTGTTGCTCTAATCCAATGCTTTCAAATCGTTCTGAAAACCTAGGGTTGTGCTCACAAAAATCAGCCAAGAAGGTTTCTAAAAATTCTTGGTCGATCCTGCAGCGCTCAAAGCTCTCATAAAACAGTTCGTTTGGTGACATCTGACAGATCCTTTGCAATATTTGTGAGTCTTCAGGAAAACTTACAAGTTCAGAGCCGTGATTCACAAGCTCTGAACAATCAATACGATCTAATTATACGCCACTATGGCATAAAGTGAGTTGCACAGATCTTGTTGCCATCAGGATCTCGCAAATAGGCCATGTAAAGACGACGTTCGTCAGAGCCTCTCGCACCCGGGGCATTTTCAATGCTCGTGCCACCATTTTCTACGCCAACACGATGCCATTCGTCCACCAGCTCAGGAGAAGATGCTAGGAAGCCGATCGTCATGCCATTGCCGTGCGTTGCAGGCTGACCATCAATCGGTTTGGTTAAACCTAATACACCGGTTTGACTCACGTAAATGCAGCGACCTTTAGGGTCGACAGAACCTTCGTTGTAGCCAAGCACCTTCATGATTGGGTCATAGAAAGACTTCGCGCGTTCAATATCTTCGGTTCCAAGAAAAACATGGCTGAACATAACTAACCTCTTCTTTTATTGAAAGAGCTACCTAAACTAGACCTTCTACTCTGTTTTGTCTAGCCGTGAGATTTAGTCATAGCTGTTGCTTGATCCATTGAGAGAACACTTGGAACTTGGTTCGCTGATCCATCCCTTTCGGACACACCAAGTCATAACCTTTTCCTGATTCGATGCTCATAAATGGTGCGACCAACAGTCCTTGGTCAATCTGTGGTTGCATGAACTCTAGGCGCCCCAAAGCCACTCCCATCGACAATATTGCAGCATCCATTGCCAAGCGATTATCGCTGTAATAATCACACTGCATAGTACAGTCAACATCGCCTTGTGCTTCTTCCAACCAACGTTGCCATGCGGTGATATCACCACTGTGTATAAAGCGCGCTTGTTCTAAGCGATCAACACCCTTTTCAAGATTGAGTTTTTGCGCATATTTAGGGCTACAAACCGGCGTTCTCACGCCTGTAAATAATCGCTCACTATAATGATTCGGATAGTGGCCTTCGCTATAGAAAATTGCCACGTCATAAGGTTCAAACTGGAAATCAGATTGGTTCTGTTTGGTTTGTAATTTGATGCTTAAATTTGGATAGAGTTTTCTAAATTCAGGCAAGCGTGGCATCAGCCAAGAAGACGCGAAATAAGGCGACGTAGCGATATACAATTCGCCGCTCAGCTCTCCGGTTTTGATGTCCGTTAGCTCCGAGAATATCGACTCAAACGAGATGTTGAGCATCGACAACACACGCTGTCCCTCGGGCGTTAATTCGAGCTTACGAGTTTTACGAATGAACAAGTTGAACTTCAGCTGTTGCTCTAACTTTTTAATGCGATGGCTCACTGCCCCTTGAGTCAAACAGAGTTCATCAGCCGCCTGCGTGAAACTCAAATATTTGGCTGCAACACTAAAGGTGTGCAGCAGCGACAGCGTTTGTTGGCGATTTTCGAACAACCCCATGGATTAACCTCATTAATTCATATCTCATCATTACTGGTTTGTTGGTGCGCATAACCATCATATAGATTAAACCACGTAATCTACAAAATAAATGGTGAGCAACATGAAACAGAATCAAAAACTCAAAGTTGTCGTAATTGGTGGTGGCTCAAGTTACACCCCAGAACTCATTGAAGGTCTCCTTAATCGTCATCACGAACTGCCGATCTCTGACTTATGGTTAGTCGATATCGAAGAAGGGATGGACAAGGCAAAAGTGATTGCGGATTTAACCAAGCGTATGATCAAAAAAGCCAACTGCGACATCGCTGTTCACCTCACTACAGATAGACAATCTGCCCTAATCGACGCTGATTTCGTATGCTCACAGTTTCGAGCAGGTCGTTTGGAAGCGCGGCTGCGAGATGAGCGAATCGCATTGAAATACCGCATGATTGGCCAAGAAACGAATGGCTTAGGTGGCTTCTCAAATGCCTGTCGCACCATCCCAATTGCGCTAGAAATTGCCAAAGAAATGGAAACACTCTGCCCAGACGCTTGGCTTCTCAACTTCACCAACCCGTCAGGCATGGTGACCGAAGCCTTGATTAAACACTCAACCATCAAGACGGTTGGCCTATGCAATGTACCCGTCAACATGGAACGTGGCGCGGCTGAAATGCTAGGTGCAGAACGTGCCGACATTACCATGCAAATTGCTGGCTTAAATCACTTAGTGTGGGCGAGAAAAGTGCTTCATGAAGGCAAAGATAAACTCGGTGAGGTGATTGATCAGTTACTCGGTGGTAACGACCAAATGATGCCGAAAAACATTCCTCCCTTTGAATGGGATGGCGAGGTGATTCGATCATTGAACCTCGTGCCATGTGCCTACCTACGCTACTACTACCAATCACGAGATATTCTCGACAAAGAGTTCGCCGCTTCAGAGAACAGCACCAACCGAGCAGACCTTGTCGCTAAGGTAGAAGAACAACTGTTGGCGATCTATCAAGACCCGATGTTAGACACCAAGCCTCAGTTGTTAGAAGAGCGAGGTGGCGCGTACTACTCTGAAGCAGCTTGTGAGCTAATGAGCAGTATTCACAACAACAAACGTTCTATCATGCACGTCAACACTCGTAATAATGGTGCGATTCAAGGCCTGCCTGACGACTGTGCAGTTGAGGTGAGTTCGGTGATCACCAGCAGCGCGATCCTGCCATTGAATGTCGAACCTTTTGATAGTGATACCTTACGCCTCATCCAGCAAATGAAAGAGTTTGAAACACTCACCGTGAAAGCCGCAATGACGGGCGATATCGCCATTGCCAAGCGCGCATTGATTCTCAACCCTATTGTCGATAGTGGTTCGCACATCGATGAAGCATTACAAGAAACCATCCGTGAAAACTTAGACTTCATGCCAGCCTTTGCTCACCGATTGAAGCTAGATTGACCTGCAATTAGATAGAAAATCAACTGACATTGAGCACAAGACAACCAACCTTTGCCGCACTGATGAGTAACGCATAGAAACTAAGTAATAAGAAGGCTAGCGATGAAACTGATCTTAAATGCCGATGATTTCGGACTCACAGAAAGTGTTAACCACGGCATCGTCGATTGCTTACAAGCAGGTATGGTCAAGTCGACCACTATTATGATGAATCAGCCGGGCACACAACACGCTGTGGAGCTTTATCACCAAGGGAAAGTCCCAGAGGTTGGTTTGCACTTTACCGTTACTGCTGGAAAACCTCTGACGCCACCTGAGCTTGTTCCTAGCTTGGTGGATGCTCAAGGAAACTTCTTAGACAACGTCACTCTGTTCGATAAAGGCGATGTCGTCGAAGCGCAAGTGACACTTGAGCTCAACGCTCAATATCAAGCGGCCATCAATGCAGGACTAATGATCAATCACATCGATAGCCATCACTTTGGCGGTGTATTTAAACCACTCAAAGCCGCTTTTACTCGCACCGTCAATCAGATTGGTCTTCCGGTCAGACGAATCGATAACATTGTGAATGGGCAAGATTCACTAAAAGTCGCCACACCCGACGCTTTTGATATGCGATTTTTCGATGACGGCGTATCACTTGCTCGTTTACAAGATTTACTACTGAGCTATCAAACCGTAATGCCTAAAGGGGTTGTCGAATTGATGTGTCACCCATCGCTTTCTGTCACTGATGAGCTTAAGTCAATATCTGGTTATCGTGACAAGCGTGTTGAGGAATACCAACTTCTCACTAGCTCTGCATTAAAGCAGTGGCTAAACGACCATCAGATAGAGTGTATTGGATTCGACGATCTCAGATAGGGAACCTTGATTCAGGGCTACTCAACAATGCGTTGTGCGCCCTGCCCTTGGTCATGCAGAATATCTTCAGGGTTCAGCAATTGGCATTTCTGCATACTCAAACAACCACAACCGATACAACCGGTTAGGTTTTCTTGTAGCGATTTAATCTGCGCCATCTTGCTGTCGAGTTGCCCCTGCCATTTCTTCGCAACGCGTTCCCAATCTCGCTTAGTCGCGGTCTGGTTCATTGGTAAAGTAGACAACTCTTCGGTGATCTCTTCGAGCGTAAAGCCTATCGACTGCGCCACTTGTATCAGCGCGATTCGGCGCAGCATCGCCGACTGATAACGACGTTGATTTCCGTTAGTGCGAATCGAAGCAATCAACCCCTTGGTTTCATAAAAGCGCAGCGCTGAAGGAGCGACACCGCTTCGCTCTGACAGCTGACCAATAGTGAGGTATACGATGTTTCTCATTGTTACACTATCCTTGATATCATAAATATTTAAAGTTTACTTTAACTTTAGAATAACGGCATATTCCAGCCCTCACCAATGGTTGACCTTAAACTTTGACAGAGAGCTCAACGAAAATAAGCCACGATCATAACTGCTTTGTTGAATCAGATGTCATTCGATTTCTAAATCTGACTCATGATCGATTTCAGGCTCTCGGCCATTTCGGCATTGATGATCTCACCCGTTTCTACATTAAAGTTGTCGTAGAAACTTGGCACCGACATCGACCCCTTCACATCAGCATCAAAATAAGGTGCGGAATTTACCGCAGACGACAACACAGAGCTTGCGCCACCTGGGCCTGGTGATGTGGAGAGCATAACAACAGGCTTGCCTTGGTAAACTTTCATGTCGATTCGTGATGTCCAATCAAACACATTCTTAAAGGCTGCAGTGTATGAACCGTTGTACTCTGCGAAAGAGATGACCACAGCATCTGCTTCACCAATTTTGCTAAAAAAGCGCTGCGCGTGTTGATGAACGCCAGACTCTTTTTCTCTGTCTTCACTGTAAATGGGCATCTCGAAATCATTGAGATCGAGCAACTCTACTTGCGCGCCCTCGACTAAACTTGCGGTGTACGCTGCTAATTGTTGGTTAATCGATGCTTTACTGTTGGTCGCGCCAATCGCTAATACTTTCATTGTTGATCCTTGTTCATTTTTCTCACCTTTATGCACTCATGACTTCAATTACGGAGCTCAAAGTTCATAACTGAAGATTCGTAACTTTTGTTTGATAACATCAAAACCTGTACTAGGCGACAAGGTGATAGATGGTGTTTTTAGATTGAGAATGATGATAAAATCTCAAGTTAACTTGAGGTAAAGCGATATTTTCAAAAAATAGGAAA
The DNA here is from genome assembly GCF_026241515.1 of Vibrio sp. 14G-20. Lineage (GTDB taxonomy): Bacteria > Pseudomonadota > Gammaproteobacteria > Enterobacterales > Vibrionaceae > Vibrio. Next base: position 26,662 of record NZ_JAPHPW010000011.1, on the reverse strand, counting down.
TAATTTAAAAATACCTATAAAGCAGTTAATTACGAAAGGTTAAACATAGATTAGCATTACTCAGACAAAAATAAGCACACCCAAAATACAGTGAGTGTGCCTTATCGAAATACTATTTACTTAAGTTGGTTTAATGGACTGACCCCAGAGTAAGCGACTCCGGATAGCTCGGCCATTTCGCGATTCCATGTTGCCAGATCGTGAGGGTTAAACTGATTCAAATGATCATGACCGCACGCTCTCGCCATCACTTGCATCAACTCCGTCGAGGCTTCGAAGAAGTTCTTCAATTGGTTCGATGCCTTCTCGACATTTAACCGTTGGCGTAAATCGGCTTTTTGAGTCGCGATACCCGCTGGGCAATTATTGGTGTTACACATTCGGGCAGCAACACACCCTATCGACTGCATGGCACTGTTTGAGATAGCGACACCATCTGCACCAAGCGCCATCGCTTTTACGAAGTCCATTGGAACACGAAGCCCACCGGTAATGATTAAGGTGACTCTGTCACTTACGCCTTGCTTGTCTAGATAAGCTCTGGCACGAGCAAGCGCTGGAATGGTCGGCACACTAATATGGTCACGGAACATTTCTGGTGCCGCCCCAGTACCACCGCCTCGACCATCCAAGATGATGTAATCGGCACTGGCATCAAGCGCAAACTGAATATCCTCTTCAATATGATTGGCACTCAACTTAAAGCCAATTGGGATCCCGCCTGTCACTTCTCGAACTCGGTCGGCGAAATTTTTGAAATCCTCGACGGTTTTTAGATCAACAAAGGTGGGTGGGGAAATCGCGGCAGTACCCGCTTCAATGCCACGCACCTCTGCTATCTTGCCAATGTTCTTCGCACCCGGTAGGTGACCGCCTGTTCCGGTTTTAGCACCCTGCCCACCTTTAAAATGGAAGGCTTGGACATTTTTGAGCTTAGATTCATCGTAACCAAATTGTGCGCTGGCTAATTCATAAAAGTAGCGAGAATTGGCCGCTTGCTCTTCGGGTAACATTCCGCCCTCACCTGAGCAAATTCCCGTTCCCGCCAGCTCCGCGCCTGTCGCTAAAGAAATTTTCGCTTCTTCAGATAACGACCCAAAACTCATATCAGACACAAATAAAGAGATGTTCAATTTAAGCGGCTTTTTCGCTTTTGGCCCAATAATAAGCTCAGTACCGACGGGCACGTTTTCCAATAACGGTTTGGTCGCCATTTGTGCAACCATCACTTGAATATCATCCCAGTGAGGTAATAGATATCTTGGCACACCCATTGAAGTCATTGGTCCATGGTGACCCACTTTGGATAAGCCATCTCGTGCTAATTGATGAATGAACTCGACCGTGGGCTCTTCTTTGGTTGCAGAAGCCGCAGGTGAGAGATCGGGCGTTGCCGCTTGGATATGAACATCAGGGCCTTCTTGACCCACTTGCTCAGCCGTAAACTGTTTATGGGTGCCATCGCAAAAAGGGAGATTGTTCGAATACTTACAGCGGCACAGGTAAGCGTCGCCGGTTTCCTCGGCCACGAAACTCTTTGGTTTGAAGCCCGTTCCGGCATGAGAACCATCACAAAACGGTTGGTTTTTCGATTTGCCACAGGTACAGAAGTAATACTCCTCGCCTTCGGTTAGCTCGACCTTAACGGGTTTGTTATCCGCTATTACTGGATTCTTCATAGTTCGCTCACCTTTTCTTTTTTATGATTTGATGACTGAAGCGATGACTTGCTCACAAGAGTAAAGTAAAGGTGAGATACGCGGCGAATTCAATAAATGAGCCAGTGAAAACAAGCTTAATAGACAGCCTCAAAACAGAAATCTTGCTGATTCAACACAAACAAAAATGGCCACCAAATCGGCAGCCATTGTGTTTTAAATCTGAGTGTCAGCTAAACGGGAAGGGTTAATCAAATAACTCGATGACTAACTTGTTGTCTTTAATCACTAGATTAGGTTCCGATGACTTGATCAATGACTCTTGAACCTTGTTGCTGTCCAATTTGTATACCGGAGACTGAGACAACGCAAAGCCGATCATCGACACGGCGGGTTTGAGTAATTTCGCTATTTCAGGAGAAAGCGGCTTTCCCTTCTCCTCAAAGCGCTCTAGTCGCAGTGACTTTAAATACACCTCACCACTTTCTTTGTCGTATTCAGGGACAGCGCTGAATTCGATGTCCAAATCCAACCCCATATTAGGCATGTTGAACACCTGAACTTTTGCATTGGTATTCGCCAGTACAGAAACACGCTCGGCATCAGCTCGACCAATTTTCACCGCTAAGTCATCGACAGCAACTTGCGCATACATAACGTTTTGTACACCCACTTCCTGCTCTAACATCACCGAATCTTGCAGGTAGTTCGTCATTTCTTGTTCAGTAACGCTGTAGCTAACACAACCACTTAGCATTAGGGCTATGAAGGCTATAATGAAGCGGCTCATTGATTTCGTTGTCATTGGGGATCGACTCTTAATATGTAATTGCATGGAACGGATTTTACCTCGAGATGGTACTGTAAAATAGTCGTCACAATTACAGTGTCGGATAACTGAGTAAAATGATCCACCTAATCGGTGATTGCGTATAGTTGGGAATTGGTAAAAATAGTAAGGGAAGCAATGACTTCATTAACGATATTCTACGATGGGATGTGTCCGTTGTGCGCAAAAGAGATGGCGGCACTTGCCAAGTATGATACCGAGAATAAGATTCAAACCATCGATATCTACAGTGAAGCCTTTTCAGACTACCCTCAGATTGATGCCGACGCAGCCAACACCATTTTGCATGCACTGGATGAGAATGGAAAACTGCTGCTAGGTTTAGACGTGACCTACCAAGCGTGGCGCTTAGTAGGAAAAGGTGGGCTATACGCCCCTTTACGTTGGGCGATATTCAAGCCAGTGGCCGACTGGTGTTATCTTCGGTTTGCCAAGAACCGATATAAAGTCTCGTTCTGGTTAACCGGAAAGTCGCGCTGCGATGGTAACAGCTGCACAAAATAGTACTTGGTTAAGACATACCACTTGCCACTTTGTAATACACCACACCAAACAGCGCAGCAAAAACTAAAACGGTAACCGCGACTTTTAACCAAATAAACTTCATGTTTTGTCCTTTAAATTCTGTTTACTGTTTCGCGAGACAAGTTACCACAACAAAACATTCGGTTGGGTAATGATTTATAGAACTTTGTAGTGAGTCTTGATAACTAAGTGAGAACCTTTATGTCGGCAAAAGAAAGAAATCTACCTACCCATCGTATTTCAAGATTCAGTAAGTTCGCGTCTCTCGCCACTCGAGTAGCCGGAAGTGTCATCACTGAAGGTACGAAACAGCTCGCGCAGGGCAACAGGCCCAAAGCAAAAGACTTACTGCTAACGCCACAAAACATTGCTCGTCTGACCGATCAACTCGCACACCTGCGCGGTGCAGCAATGAAGCTCGGTCAAATGCTGTCAATGGATGCAGGTGATATTCTTGAACCCGAGTTAGCCAACATTCTTGCTCGCCTACGTTCAGACGCTGACCCACTGCCAGCCAAACAGCTCAGCCAAGTGTTAGAAAATTCACTCGGAATGAACTGGAAGGCGGAGTTTATCTCCTTCAACTTTAAGCCCATCGCCAGTGCGTCCATCGGTCAGGTTCACCAAGCGTATAGCGACTCTGGAGACAAACTTGCCATAAAAGTCCAATACCCAGGCATTCGAAAAAGCATCGACAGTGATGTGGACAACGTTGGTACATTGCTGAACATCATTGGTTTGATTCCCAAGTCTGTCGATTACAAAGGCTTATTAGAAGAGGCAAAAAAACAACTACATGATGAAGCCGACTATGCTCGCGAGGCTGACTATGCGACTCGTTATCACAATGCATTAAAAGAACACTCTCACTTCGTTGTACCTAAAATTCACCCTCAAATGTCTTCAGAATCAGTGCTCGCAATGGACTTCATTGAAGGCGTCTCGATAGAGCAAATAGAAGGTTACGATCAAAGCACCCGTGATTTTGTGATGCACAGCTTGCTCGAGCTTCTGTTCAGAGAGTTATTCGACTTCAAGATGGTGCAAACCGATCCCAACTTCGCCAACTACCTTTACGTTGAAAACACGCGTCAGATTGGGCTGTTAGATTTTGGGGCAACCCGAGAATACAGCGACCGTTTCAGTGATGGCTATCGTTTGGCTTTTACCTCTGTGATTACTCACGATGAACAAGGACTCAACAAGGCGTTAGAGCAGATTGGATTTTTTAGCGAGACCATCCTCCCAGACCAACGCCAAGCGATTCTCAACTTAGTGAAAATGGCCTGTGAACCCATGCTTGTCGATGAAGATTACGACTTCAAAGCCAGTGGTTTAGCACAAAGGCTTCGTGAAGCAGGAACCATTCTCAGCATGGAGCAAGAGTATTGGCACACTCCACCAGCCGATGCCCTATTCCTCCACCGAAAAATTGGAGGCATGTACCTGCTGGCATCTCGCCTTGGAGCCAAGGTGAATATCAGGCGCTTGGTGGCGCCCTATTTGCTAAGCGACAATTGACACTTAAGCGATAGCTGATATTTAAGCGATTCTGGCCTTTAAAGTGATCATTTTAAGTCGTTGAACAGTAATAACAGTTACGCCAACTAAAATGAGTCAGACTTATGAAACATTCACTGCTGTGCTCCACCGCCCTAATCGCAAGCCTAACAAGTTCATTCGCTTTTTCAGCTAGCTGCCCAGAAATACTTAACGGTAAACAAAGGTTGTTAAATTCAAACGAAGAGATTGAGCTGTGTGAAGAGTTTCAAGGTAAGACTTTATTGATCGTAAATACGGCAAGCCAATGTGGTTTCACTCCTCAATTCGAACAACTCGAGCAATTGCATCAAACCTATAAAGATCAAGGATTCACGGTTGTTGGTTTCCCGAGCAATGATTTTCGCCAAGACAGAGGAAGCGAGAAGCAATCCGCCAAAATCTGCTACCTAGATTATGGCGTCACCTTTCCAATGATGGCGCGCGCGTCACTCTCTGGGCCAAACGCAAATCCAGTCTTTGCCGAAATCCAACAACAAGCCGGTATCAAACCGAAATGGAATTTCTACAAGTTCTTGGTCAGCAAAGAAGGCAAAGTGATAGCAACCTTCCCGAGTTCTACATCGCCAACCAGTAGTACCCTCAAAAATGCAATAGAGCAGCAGTTATGAGGTCAGATTACTTGGAGATAACTCAAACACGCAACACCATGGCCAAGCTCGGTTATATGGGTTTAATCCCATTTCTGTTCGGTCTACTTTTATCACTCACCGACAGCCAATTCTTTAGCTTGAGCGGCGAAACACTCTTCATTACCTACAGCGTGGTTATCTTGAGCTTTTTGTCGGGCATCTTGTGGGGTAATGGGATAGAGAACTTCGAAAGCCAATCCAGCAACAAGGCTCTGATTCTTAGCAATGTTATTGTGTTGGTAGCGTGGCTAGCGGTTCTACTTGGGGAACAAAAAGAGTTCATCACAAGCCTAGTTCTTATCATCGGCTATATTGCGGTTTGGCGAGCGGAAAGGTCAATGAGAGAAGAGAACCAAAGTGAAGGCCCCGACGGCTATTTTGATATGCGAACCCGATTAACCTCTAGTGTAGTGTTGATGCACGGTATCGTAATGTTGACCTAAGGGTGCGATGTCTGCACCTAGATAGACACAATGAAGCGGGAGCTAGACGATGAGCTGCAAGACCAAGCGAGGCTCATCGTCACCGAAATAATTGCTCTCTTCCTTGATGGTCACGAACCCCATCGACAAGTACAGCTCACAAGCCGAGTTGTTGTTTGGATCAACAGTAAGCAACAGCTTGGAATCTTGTGGCAATGTTTCTATCGCCTGCTGCATCAATGAACGGCCAATCCCCATGCCTCGGTAAGCAGTATCAACAGCCAGTGACAACACCCAATACTCTTGTTGTTTATCGGTTGGCGTCATTAACACATAGCCCGCAACCTGCGAATCCTGTTTCGCCACCAACAAGCCCTTCCCCCAGCAATCAAATGCCTGACGAAAGAAAAACAACGGATAGGCGTGATCGCCAAACAAAGCATGTTCCAACTGGTAAATATTAGCGAGCTCTTGTTTTTCCGCAAAAACAACATTCATAGATAGACCTTAATAGATTAACGGTAAACCAAACAGCAGAACGAACCCTACTGACGGCTTACCAACAAATTCGCACCAGATAAGGCAAGAAACACAGAACATGCTTTATTGAAGCGCTTGGCCATTTGAGGTTTTGAAAACCAATTTCGTAGATATAAACCAAAGGCCGCATAGATAGAAATCGCGAGCATTTCTAATACTAAGAATGTGCTTCCTAAAACAAAGAATTGAGTATTTATGTTCGCTGAAACATCAACAAATTGAGGAAGGAATGCAGTGAAAATGAGTATCGCTTTTGGATTGCCAGCAGCGAGTGCAAATTCTTGTTTAACCAGACCAAACCAATTCTTATTTCGTTCGATATCCGCGACCGGGCTAGCTTGTGAGCGCCATAGGTTGAATGCGATCCACAACAGATACATCGCGCCAAATAGTTTGATCAGGAAAAACAACGTTTCAGAGGTGTAAAGCACAACCGCTAAGCCGGATGCAGCCAAAGCAATCATGCCAGAAAAAGCAAGGATTTTTCCTAGGTCTGCGACAAAGGCGGCCTGAAACCCGTAACAACGGGCGTTGTTCATTGATAACAAATTGTTTGGGCCCGGGGTCATGTTGAGCGCAAAACAAGCGGGGATAAACAGCAGCAACTTCCATATTTCCATTGGTATTTCCTAGTCTCAATATGCCAAGGTTGTCGTATCATTAAATGAGATATGACCTTTTATAGCAGCTATTAAAACCAGTACCAATCCTAGTGTCGTATCCTTTCAACTAATTCTCAAAAAATTTCTCATATTCTGGCGTAGACAAATTTTCCGCGACGCCAATTTCACCGACAATATAGATAGCACTCGCAAGGGTTTCGATGGTTTGATTAAGCTCTCTATCAGGCACTTCACCAACAACAGGAACCGACTGGCGTGCAGACGTTGATTTGCAGACCACGCTTTCACAAACGATATTGTTTTGTTCCTGTCGAGAAACTTCAGGCGGCTTGAAATCCGGTGAATTGAAGTCGGGAGCAGTAATACCCTCGCTTGAAAAATTAGAGGCGCTGTATGAGACAGCTGAAAACAGAGAAAGGAGCAGCATCCACTTATTCATATATCTTTCCATCGTTAGCATTCGTTATATTTATAAATACTATCTAATCAAAATAATTATGAACAGTGTTTTATTATTAATAATTCATATATCTCTAGACGCTTATCAGGATTTCCCGCGATCTAGATGAAGTGAGTTCAACTTACATGTGATTGCTTACCTAGCGTAAACTTATCAAGCAGCGCTTGCGGAACAGGAATAACAGAGTATCGAACAAAGACGACTAACGTCACTATTGCCACAAAACTGCCTAAAACAAAGTCATGAACATCAATCAACACCCAACCAAGAAGCCTGTCACTGGTAATCGCAAGTATGGCGATACTCAACGCTGCCATCCATTTACGGTGATCATAAGGTAAATATTCCATTTTTTGGCTCACGATATAGAGCAGTGACAGTCTCACAGCATAAGTACCACAAAGCACCACCACCACTCCCCACACGCCATAAATCGGTGTCACAACAAAATAACCAATGGTTGCTAAGATCGCACAACCACCCTGTATCCACATTTGCGACTGACTTGAGTGACCACTGAAACAACCAAGGTTTAGGTAATCCCCAGCGTTTTTAATCACACTAATCGCCAAGAGTGCTACGACAATAGTACCTGCATATTGATAACTGCTTGGCAGAATCAAAGCAATAAAACCCGGCACGGTGAGGATCATCAAACACCCCAACACTATGGCCAGATTCACGCCGACCAGCGCTCTGTCCGCACAGACTTTTTTACCGCCAGATTGTTGCAGCATGGCCACCCGATTTGGAAACCACCACAGAGCATAAGGCTGCAGTAACAAGCCAAGCAGCAACGCAAACTTGCCACTGACCGCATAGATTGCAAGTTCTTCAACACCAACAAAGCTTGCCATCACCCAACGGTCTAGCCCTGTGATCATGTAAATAGAAGCACCACCGACTAACGTGGGCAATCCAAATTTTAGGATCTTAGCGGAGTATTTGAGGCTGCCAAATGAGCCCATCTCCTGCCATTGATAACGCAATAAACACAGCATCAATAACACACTCGAAACAGCGGCAGATATTAGTACACCATCAATGCCATAACCCGCTTCAAGCAATGCAAACGTCATAGCAGCTTGCACACTCGCCTTCATTACATTGAGCATGCAAAAGCGCTTAGCCATCGCATTCATTCGCATCAATGTTAACGGGATAGAAATCGCACCATCTAACATGGTCGGTATTAACAGAAGTAGGATCTGATAGGGTTGGAACTCGACGGGAAGCATCAGCAACAACAACGGCATACTAAGAGCAATTAAAGCCGCTCCTAGCACACAGACCAAGACACTCAACGTGAAACAGTTCGAGACAAGCTTTCTTTTTTCTTCACCCTCAGCGACGCCAACATACCGATACATGGCCTCAACAATACCGAAACTAAATAAGATCGTCCCGATGTCAGCCAACAAAACAATGGCTTCTAAAGAACCGTATTCAGCCAACGTCATCTTATGGGTAATATAGGGGATCATCACGAGCGAGATCCCTTTCATCATCACAATGCCGATAGCGTAATAGGCAGACTGTTTTAGTGACCCCATAGCAAACACCTATTCCTTACAGTGCAGGTATTAGGAAACTCTTACAGTCTCCAAGAAGATGTCGTAACGTTCGTTTTTGCGGAGCCAAAGCTAACGAGCGGATACTGTATGAAATGGCCAATCGGTTTTGTTGTAAGCCTCGATAATAGTCAGCGTAACCTTCCAGTATTCTCGCCTTTGCGATTTTGAAACTTGAAGTGGGTAGATTCCATCGTTGACTGTCATTTTGGTAATGTTGAAGAATAGTCTCTATAGACTGCAAATTTCTCAATTTAAGACTTTCAGTTTGGGTTACTGAACTCGCTCTCATCAAGTAACCAACCTGTACCGAGTTCAACACACCAATCTGATGGTTTTCACTCATTCGAAGCCACAGTTCCCAATCTTCCCCATACTTGATGTCAGCATTGAAACTGTCTGTTTCAGAAAACACATCCGCTTTTACCATGACAGTCGAAGTTCCAATCACATTGTTTTCAATGATGAACTCCAACGGGTTCTCGATATTGATGAACAGCTCGTCTTGATCTTGAAACTGCGACCAGTAACTAAAGCAATCGACTATCACTTGGTAGTCTTCAGTAAGGTGCTCGTAGTTAGTAAAGCTCATCGCAAGATCAGGGTAACGTTGATGAAATTCGAGTTGGCGCTCAATTTTTTCAGGAAACCAAAAATCGTCTGCGTCTAAAAAAGCGATGTATTCACCTGAAGCTTGCTCTATACCAAGGTTTCTCGCTTGAGGCGCACCAACACCCAAAGTGGATAAAGTAATAATGCGATCATCGTCTATCGATGCGAGATACGTCGACGTTCCATCGTTACTGTTATCGTCAATAACAATGAGCTCAACATCTTGATGAGTCTGCTTAAGTACACTGCCAATTGCCTTCGGCAGGTAATCCAAACAGTTGTAGGTAGGAATAACAACACTTACTTTAGCCATAATGACGCCCTCAGATTTATACGTTATATGGCTGACGTTGCATGTTCTATGCCGAGAGTATCTTGCTACAAAATCACATATAAATCAGTCTCCTACGCAATATTCTCAAAATGACGATAAAACACAACGGGGCGAAAATCCTACAACTTCAATTTGATTATCAATTTGAGAAAACGGGCGACTTCTAGAGGGGTAACCTTAGGAAAGCAATCGAAAAGCCCTCCAAAGCTACAATTTGATCTTGGTTCGTATCTTGCTTTATTGGTTATTAACTTGGCTTGATAGCTTTAGTCACATGGATTTGAGGAGTAAGGAATGAAGAAAGTAGCATTTATAGCACCAACTTATCCTGTACTCAGTGAAACCTTCATCCAAACAGAAGTCGACTCGGTGAAAGCTTGTGGACACGATGTTTGCGTGATGGCATTTGAGATAGAAGAGAGTGAAAAGTCATTTGACTATGACATTGTTAAAATTGGTCGAGATGTTCGAATTGGTAAGATCACAAACATCAATTGGTTTGGCTTTGTCAGAGCGATATCCTTTGTTTCCAAGCAAACCAGTATGCCTAAAAAGTCATTGTTTGCTTATGGATTCAAACTGGCGCTGCAACTCGCGGAAAATGACGTCGAACACGTTCATGCGCATTTCTGTCAGCACACCACAGCTCACGCCATCGTCGCGGCAAAACTGTTGAACATCACTTGTTCATTCGTGGCTCACGGTCATGATGTTTACGAATTCGCTTATGACATTGAACAGAAAATTTCTTCGAGTGATTTTGTGGTCGCAGTGTGCAAAGACATGCTCACCGACTTCAATACCATGGCTAAAGGCAACATTAAACTCCTGCACTGTGGGGTAAATACCAAACAATTTCAACTACACCCAAAAACCGAAGCTAAGCAACTTCGTCTCGTTTTTCTTGGCCGATTAGTGGAGCAAAAAGGCATCCACCATCTTATTGATGCATTAGCGCCGATTGCCGAACCTCTCGATATTCATCTCGATATCATCGGTACTGGCGATTTAGAGCAACAATTAAAATTGCAGGTCAAAGAGCAAGGGCTCACTCGAAACGTGGCCTTTCTTGGCGCTAAACCTCACGAGTGGGTGAAAGAGAAACTATCGAACTATGACAGCCTAATCGCGCCCTTCTGTTTTTCCGAAACTGGGTGCGTGGATACAGGGCCACTGGTTTTAAAAGAAGCGATGGCCGTGGGCACACCCGTCATTACCACCAACATCATGGGATGCAAAGAGATCGTCTCACCAGAGACAGGTTTTGTGGTTAGCGAAAAGAACGTGGAAGAATTAAGAGCAGCGATTGAGCGTTTCGCGCAGCTAAGCAGTAACGATAAAGCATCGATGGGGTTAAAGGCACGTGAGAGAGTGAAAGACAGTTTTAATTCGATCAAACAAGCTCAGCAATTATCTCGTTGGATAGAGAACCCAGCTCAATAAGGATTAACTCAGACAGCTATGCCTCACAAAAACGACTGAGCACCACAAGATCAAAAGAGCGCTACATCCATTTGAAATGTAGCGCTCAACTTAGCACTGCTTAATGATAGCAACTTATGCTTTCAGTAACTTTCATTAGCTTTTCATTAAGAAGCCTAGCTAGCCGGCTCGCAGCGCCAAAATAGACTCAAGATCTTCGATGTCACGATATTGAGCTAGCTCATGCTCTTTCGATGAAATAGCCACAATCGACATTCTATCGGCCAATTCGTTACCTTCAATACCAACGTGACCATTCACATGGTAGATGGTGATTTTTGAAGCCAGTTCTTGGTAGAGAGCATACGCAGGCTTAATAATATCGAGGTTTTTGATTTCGCCGCCCGACTTGGTCCAGCCCTTTTTCTCCCAACCCGTTGCCCACTTAGTAATACAATCTATCGAGTACTTAGAGTCACAATAAATCGCAACAGAGAGGCCTGCGTTTAACTTCTCTTTCGCGAGAATAAACGCTTGCTTAAGCCCATGTAGCTCGGCGGTATTATTGGTACCAACAGGTTGATACAAGCCATACCACAATTCGGTTAATTGGTTGTTTTGGTATACCGCTAAACCCGTCCCTGCTTCACCAGGATTTGGTTCACATGCACCATCGGTAAAGATCTTGATATCAAAAGGCATATCAGTGATTTGCTGCTCCGAAAGAGGCGGTACCTTAGCTTTCGTCGCCTTCCCCGCAGAGCTTGGCTTTGTCGCTGTAGAACCTGACGCAGGCGACGTTTTACCACCGAAAGCAGACTCAGCCTCGCCTAGTGTTAGAAACGATTTATATCTTGCCCCTGCAAAGCCATCGACTTGCGATTTACACTCGTTCCAAGTGGTAAAAATACCCGGTGTACGACCTTTCCAAACCACATAATATTTCTTAGCCAAACTAACTCCTTACCAAAACCTAAATACACAATACCCACACCTAAAATGATTCAGCTATGGGGTAGTAATTATGCCTGATTACGCTTGAAACACATAAATCATTGCATGAAATGCAGCGTGTGTTTCAAGAATATCTACGTTATCGACCAAGTATAGAGCGTTATTTCTAATCACAAACCTAACGGCTTCTGATCAAGAACCTCTATGCGCTTCAAGGTCTTGTTTTAGTTTGGTCGTTAACTTTTGAACTTTTGGGAGAACTTGTTGCATTAACGACTGAGTCATGATCATTGACTCTGTTGTCACGGTTGGCATTTTTTTCAGAATGCTTTTTCCATGTTCTGTTTTGTAGAAATCGATCATTGCACTGAGCTCTTCTTCAGTGAATTGATTGCTGTAAATCGTTACAATTCCTGGCTCTAGCTTTTGCCAGCTAACCTCCTCTTTCATTAAGTCGTTCATGCCCTGATAGTAATCATCAAAAATAGCTTGTTCTGACTCTGAAACCCCTAGGTCTTTAGACATATTAGCCATCATGCTATCCATTTGAACGTATACCGCGTCCAACGTGGAATCGACATCCATAATCTGAAGAAGCTCTTTTATCAGAGCTTGCCTATCATCTTGTGCCGCTGATAATTGCAGCGGTACGAGTAGAAATAAAATTGCGAAAAATCTATACATTTTGAGGTCCCTTTAGCTTTGTAAAACAGCTGAAATATCTTTCCAAACATCTCAACACATTGAATTATTTGCAAATTTACTCACTTTTTATCCATAAGTAAAACGAATTAAACAGTACAAAATAATATAAAATCAATTGCATTTGAATGTAAGGAATTTATTGGACAGATATGAGGAAGGCGAAGAGAGGAACAGAGCGCTTTTGAATACAGAACCACAAGAGAACTAGAGCCTAAAAGCACTCGTTTCAAGTAATGAGTCATACACTTGAAACGAGGATAACTAATGGCGTGACACGACGTATCAATTGAGCTACGTATCAATGAAAAAGGTAATCAACCGCGACAAGGTTATAGAATAAAAACACCGCCATGCTGACGCCAATCGTTAGCAGCACATTGCCTGTTTTCCAAATCAACAGACCTGTGACCACCGCGCCTATCAAGTATGGGTTTTCAAGGCTTGGCCAAAATGTTTGTTCAGGAGCAAATACAATTGGCCCCCAAATCGCAGTCAGCACCGCTGGGCTTGAATAGCGCAATAGGCGCCTTGCGGTTTGATTGAGTCGAAGCGGGATTGCAGGCTCTAGAAACAGATACCGACTAAAGAAAACAATCGCTGTCATAAGGAATATCGTTAACCAAATCATCTCTATTTCCCCTCCACTGCTGGCTTGTTGCCATTGTTTCGCTCTTGCAACGACTCACTAAAAAAGCCTGCTAACATGCCAGCAATCGCTGCAATCATGAGTCCACCTTCAACATTATTCACCGACATGGCAACCGAAGTGACCAATGAAACCACCACACACACCACGACGGGTAGAGTTCGGATTAATGGGAACACCAAGGCGATAAAGGTTGCTGCGACCGCGAAATCGAGACCAATTTCATTGAGTGAAGGAATTTGGCTTCCCGCGACAATGCCAACAAAGCTCGCAATATTCCAAACGAGATAAAAACCGCCGCCTACACCCGCAGCATACCAGCGATTAAATTCTTGCTGAGACTGCCCACTACAAATCGCGAACAGCTCATCGGTGAGCCAAAATCCGAGTAATAGACGCCAACGCGCAGGAAGATGGCTGATTTTGTCACGCATCGATACGCTATACAGAAAGTGTCTAGACGTGATGAATAAGGTGGTCAACAACATGGTGCCTAGACCAATACCCGCTTTAAACATACCCGCAGCGACAAGTTGTGCTGAGCCAGCAAATAGAATAGCCGACATCGCTTGCGCTTGAAGCTGACTCAATCCTGCATCTATCGCATATGAACCCGCTAGAATTCCCCAAGGGATTACCGCAATGCTCAAAGGCATTCCCGCTAAAACGCCCTTCCATAACTGTGTTCGTCTATCCATTCTTTCACTATCCATATAGTTCTTTTCTCTCTTCACATTAGCTATTCAATGTAAGAGGAGTTGAGTCGGTTCGATTGTACAAACTTGCTCGATTTCATGCCCCTCTGTTTTCCACACTTAACCGCACTTAACACAAGTTAGCCATGCCTTAGCCAAGCAAGTTTAGAGCATTTTGATGTATTGCCCCGGCGTGTAGCCATTGGCCTTTTTGAAGTGTCGATGAAAATGGCTTTGGTCGTGAAAGCCACACTCTTGCGCTGTGTCTGAAATGGTATGTCCTTGTTTCAATAACTTACGCGAAAGCCTTAACCGAGATTGGATTTGATACGCATGCGGCGGAAGACCAAATTCTTTCTGAAAAGAACGCACTAAGTGAAACGGGCTCAATGCCGCTAGCTTAGATAGCTCTTCTAGGGACACACCGGCTTGTGGAAAATCATCTAAGAACTCTTTCACCAAGACAAGCTGGCGCTGAGTTTTCCCGTCGAGTTGAGGGTTAAGCGGCGATTTCCCGTGTCGGCTAATCAGTTTAACCAACATCCCGTACATCAAGGTTTCTCTTAACAAGCGATTGTCAGATTCATCAATCGTGTTAAAGACTAATCTCAATTGATTAGCGAGTTCAGGGTCTTCAACAACCGCTCTTGGGAAGTAAGGCGCGCCGTAGTTCGGTAGGTTAAGCTCTTGAGTGATCTTGGCAAGTTGCTCTGGGAGAGGATACATGGCTCGATATGCCCAACCACCTTCAGTGGCAGAGTGACCGCTATGAACTTCGTCGGCATTGACCAGAATGATCGCATCTTGTGGTGCTATATGATGCCCGCCCGTTCGATAGAAACGCTGAGCGCCCTGCTCAATAACACCAAGTGTGTAGCCCTCGTGGCTATGGCGCGAGAAGTTCTGCTTTTCGTATTCAGCATTAAGGGTTTCAAGGCCACCGAGCTCTTCTGTGATCTTATATTCGGCCTTTTCTTTAGAGCGTTTCTTGTTCTCCATAACAATTCCCAAGCCTGTTAATTATCGAGCGACTTATCAGTCTACTCTATAGGCTCTTTCAGCTTTTGTACAAAATTGCGCATTTGGCGGTTAATGCACTTTTTGACCGAAGAATTAAACGGCTCAATAACGTGTTCTAGTTGCGAGCAAGATCGTGCTCTTTAAGCAGTTGGCGAAGAATTGACAAATCAGTGACTTAATCATGCTCATAATCCCCGCCAACTATTGGTAACTGTTCAGAGGTATGATGATGAAGAAAGCCTTAGCATTGATCTTTTTCTTGAGCCTTACAGGCTGCACACACAATCAATCCAAAGCACTAAGCATGAACTCTTCGTCGGTTAATACATACCCACAATCAATGTCGAACCTGCAACTGTGCGACACCTTGTATTACGGGCGCGCGAGCAATCAAACATTGGCGGCCATTGGCAGTGAGTTTAATCGAAGAGGATTATCAAAGAGTTGGTGTGATACCGAAACCAACAAGCTTTATCTAACAAAGACAATTGATTGGGTAGCTGAACAAGTCGAAGACAAGGAAGATTCAGAGGAAGAAGCATCAGCTGTTGTGCTGCCTGCGAATTAAGAAAACTTAAACGTTTTTGAACAAGAAAAAGGCAAACTGCAGATAGCAAAAAGCCGCTCGTTAAGAGCGGCTTTTTATATGGGTGGGAACCCAGCCACATCCCGGCACACAAGTCACTCGCTGCGGCTGCTCCCTTCCAGGCCTGACCGAGTTCACGAGCTATTGTTGCGGGAGGACCAGGCCCCCATAGATTCGTTTTCTAAGAGGCTTGCCTCAAAGAGTGATTGGATTATTAAGCATCACAGCAACCATTGCAAGCCCTTCCCCCCTATTTTTGAACAATTGCGGTCTAAGTGCTTATCCTTTATTCAAACCAATAGAAAATCGCAGGTAAATTCACCATTTACCTGCCTTTAGAAGGTTTGAATTACTGTAATACTAGATATCTATATCTTCGTTATCTTCTGTGCGAATGATGTAGTCTGTCATCCACGCGGTACCCAATAGGCATAACCACACCACAAACACCGGGCTTGGCACTTCAATGCTTGGCGTGATCACCAGAGCCGCAAAACCAACCGTGGGCAGAGTCCAACACAAGAGCTTGTTCCAACGGAAAGTTTTTAAGCGAGTGAGTGTTTCCATCGATGCCATGATACCCGTTATACACAAGGCCAACAAAGCAGCATAAGGTAAATCGGCTATCCATAATGGAAGTATTAAGCCTAGTGACCACCAGCTGTGTCGGCTAGCAGGCTTAAGATGATTTGCCGCCCACCAAATCACGATAATTGATAAGGTTTGAAGTGTGGTAACCCACGGGACGCCTTCAAGCTTGCCTGCTGATTGCGTGACCATGATCCCGACCTGCAAAGTAGTCACAATCAGACCGGAAATAATCACGACCGACAAACTACTGCGTCTTGAGAAGACCACCATCAATAGCGGGAATAAAACCCACGCACTGACAGACAGCGTGATGGGCTGTAGGGGCAGCGTTAAGCCGTAAGTCGTCATGGAAACAAGCAAAGCTAACCCTGCTATGCCCCCCTGCGGTAAAATCCATAAGGCAGGAATTACCATTGCAAGCACTGGGATATCTCCCTCACTTAAACTGATTGCTCTCGCGCAAACAACCGCTAATAATGTGGTTATCAAGAACTGAAACGTTGTAAATACCATAGCCCTCTCCTTCTACCGATCCGTGGTATTAATGAACTAGGAACATTTAGTATGGACCAATTTTTGAGCCAAATCTTTGCTGTGATTCACCAAATTCCATATGGAAAAGTAACAACTTATGGAGACATAGCACGTTTTTCAGGATTTCCGGGCTATGCGCGTCATGTTGGTAAAGCGCTGGGTAACCTGCCCGAGGGTAGCAAACTACCTTGGTATCGAGTGATCAACAGTAAGGGTGAAATATCTTTAAAGGATGATTCGTTCGACCGACAAAAGCAGCATTTGATTAAAGAAGGGATTGAAGTGAGTGATGCAGGAAAGGTCAAGCTCAGAATATACAAATGGCAGCCCTAGAGCTGCCATCTATCGAAAGACGTTAATTAAGATGCCTTAACTGTGGCATCCATTTCTAATTAACGAACACCAACCAAGCGTAGGTCTGCTTGTTGCGTGTTTTCTACGTCGGTAATCACTGACTTAATCGTGTCAGTTGTGAAACGCAGTTTGCCGTCAACATGAATCGATGCGCGCATGTTGTAACGGTGGTTAGGTTGAATTTTGTTGTTGTCGTAGCTCAGCTCGAATGCGAACGGTACTTGCTTACCGTCTGTGGTGAACTCTTGAGTTGCGATAACCGTCGATGGTGCGTCAGCCAGTGAGATATCTTCTAGCGTAACGGTAACTACTGCATTCTCTGGCAATGCAATTCTTTCACGGTAGCTTACTGTTCCTGAAATCACTTGAGTGTTCTCTGCAACCACTTCTTGAGAAGCGCTCGTTTCTGATGTTGCTTGGCAACCAACAAGTAGGCCAAACGATACTAAAGACGTAATAAGAATTAGAGCCTTTTTCATATTCAATTTCTCTCAACATGTTTGCCGGACTCGGCAAATCTACTCATCAATTATAAGAGAGCTTTCATATTCTGTCTTGAAACCCTATGATTTATTGACAGATATCTGACTAAGCTAAATGATTAACACAATAATCTGACATCCATTTTACCAAGAGGCATGCTGGCGATGAGTCAACCTTTACAAGAATTATTAAGTTTACTTCAGCTAGAGAAGCTGGAAGAAGGTCTGTTCCGCGGGCAAAGTGAGAACCTCGGCCTACCACAGGTTTATGGTGGTCAAGTATTAGGGCAAGCGCTATCTGCGGCTCGTTATACCGTTCAAGACGACCGCAGTGTTCACTCGTTCCACAGTTATTTTCTATTTCCTGGTGACCCTGAAAAGCCAATCATTTACGATGTTGAGAACCTAAGAGATGGACGTAGCTTCAGCACGCGCCGTGTTAAAGCGATTCAAAATGGCCGCCCTATTTTCTATCTCACGGCTTCTTACCATGGTGATGCTCCAGGTTTTGAACATCAGAATGAAATGCCAAACATCCCTGGCCCAGAGAACTTTGCCTCTGAAACTGAGCTAGCGAGCCATATTGCTGAGTTCTTACCAGAGAAACTGCGTAAGACTTTTTGTGGCGAAAAGCCGATTGAGATGCGCCCTGTTACTGTCGTTAATCCGCTGAAGCCTAAGAAGACAGAAGCAAAGCAGTATCTTTGGGTGAGAGCGAACGGTGCGTTACCAGATAACCAACTCATTCACCAATACCTGCTTGCTTACGCGTCGGATTGGGGCTTCTTGGTAACGGCACTTCACCCACATGAAGTTTCAATCATGACGCCAAACTTCCAAGTGGCGACGATTGACCACTCAATCTGGTTCCACCGCCCATTCAAGATGGACGAATGGTTGCTTTATGCGATTGAAAGCCCAACGGCAGCGAACACTCGCGGCCTAGTTCGTGGCGAGATATTCAACCAAAAAGGTGAACTAGTAGCGACAGCCGTTCAAGAAGGTGTGATGCGCTTTACTAAGTAATGAGTAGGCGTTTTTACAAACACAACACATGCACCACCAAATAATAAGGGGCTAGGTATGATACCTAGCCCCTTTTCTTTTCCATAACGCCAAGCAAAGGCTGCTACTCAATAGTCAACAAACTCTATTCAGTCTCTAACGTAGGCTCAAATTCACCTTGCACTCGCGTTTTAATGCCATCGCCCGCATCTCTAAGCAAGTTAAACGGGGATAGCACTACGCCTTTCACCGCGCCCTCTGCGGCCCCTTGAGCGAGCTCTTTGCTCTTATCAGCTAACAAATTGGCTTGTGCCAAAATACCCGGTACTTCTGCTCGTAGCATTTCAGACTCAGTGACGATGACAGGAATAGTCTGTTCGCGGTAAGACTTACTTTCAGCAAGCATTGGCGGCATAACGTCAACACGATAGCGCTTAAGTTCAGTCAATGTTGGTGGGATGACGTCCGTTCTTACCTGCTCAACTTCCGTTCGAACATTTTTCACTTCGTCTAGGATAGACGGGATTTTACTGTCGACCGATGCAACCGTTTTGTTCACCTTCTCAACCGTCTTTCGAACATCTTCTACGGTATCGAGCATCTGTGGCGCCAACTCGTCGATGTGCTCCGCCAGTATCAAAAACTCTTCGACTTTTAGCTCTTTAGTTAGCACAGAAAGATCCTCAATAACCTGAGGATAGGTATCGACAATTTCACCGACTTTATTAGTAAATGAATAGATGGTGTAGCCCAAATAAAAAATGGCGACGGCTAACACCAATTGGATCGCGGTAGAGATTTTTGCAAACATGAATAATCCTTTTCTTTATCGCAGAGGCGATGTCTAAACTGAGACAAGATGTAACGTTAGGCTAGGTATAGCTTAAAGCGGTAGAGCTGTCGTGTACTTCAATGGCTCCATCGCAAACGTCGAGGTCACATTAGAGATACCATCAATGCTATTCACCAAGCGCTTATAGAAATCATCAAAGCACTTCATGTCTTTAACTTGAACCTTCATCATATAATCATATTCGCCAGCCATGCGATAGAACTCCATCACTTCTGGAAATTCCGATACAGTATTCACAAAACGACCATACCACTCATGAGAATGATCACTGGTTTTTACCAATACGAACGCGGTAAAGGAAAGATCCAATTTTTCCGGATTCAGCAGTGCAACTCTTTTCTCAATAATACCGTTCTCTTCGAGGCGCTTAAGCCTTTTCCAGCAAGGTGTTGTGGTGAGATTGACCGCTTCAGAAATATCATTCAATGACAGGGTGCTGTCTTCTTGCAGTAACCCTAATATTTTTTTATCTACGGCATCTATCACACTTTCACCAAATTGCACTTAAAGAGAATAATTTTCTACAATTTAAGCAAAACAAAGCAAATATGGCAAAGTTTTTCTCTCCGTTTATGGATAAATTAGAACCATACCAATTACAAAGAATTCCTACACAAGATCAGGAGAACGCTTATGTGCACTGACCATCAATGGATTAACAACGCGATTCGTAAAATTGAAGCAGACTACCAACGCTCAGCGGATACGCACCTTATCAAGCTCGATCTACCAAGTATCGAAGGCATTGATGTTTACCTTAAAGATGAAAGCACACACCCTACCGGCTCTTTAAAGCACCGTTTAGCGCGTTCTCTGTTCTTATACGCTATCTGTAACGGTTGGGTTGGCCCAGAAACAACGATCATTGAATCTTCATCGGGCAGCACTGCGGTATCTGAAGCGTACTTTGCTCGCCTACTTGGTCTTCCGTTTATTGCGGTAATGCCAAAATGCACAGCGAAGAAAAAGATTGAGCAGATTGAATTCTACGGCGGCCAAGCGCATCTTGTTGACCGCTCAGATGAAATTTACGATGAGTCTCGCCGCTTGGCAGAAGAGTTGAATGGTCACTATATGGACCAATTTACTTACGCTGAGCGCGCAACCGACTGGCGTGGTAACAACAACATCGCGAACTCGATTTTCAATCAAATGCAGATGGAAGATCACCCAATTCCAACTTGGGTAGTAATGAGCCCAGGCACTGGTGGTACTTCAGCAACAATCGGCCGTTTCATTCGCTACCAACAACATGAAACCAAGCTATGTGTTGTTGACCCTGAAAACTCGGTATTCCACGAATACTTCCAAACAGGCAATGCGAACGTGAAAGGCAACACATTCAGCAAGATTGAAGGCATTGGTCGTCCACGAGCAGAACCAAGCTTTATTCCTGGTGTGGTTGACGAAATGCGTAAAATCCCAGATGCAGCAAGTATTGCAACAACGCATTGGTTATCTGACATTCTTGGTCGCAAGGTGGGCGCATCAACCGGTACAAACATGTACGGTGTGCTTCAGCTAGCCAGTGAGATGAAAGCGCGTGGAGAGAAAGGTTCTATCGTGACTTTGCTATGTGACAGCGGTGAGCGTTACCTAGACACTTACTTCAATGATGAGTGGGTAAATCTGAATATCGGTGACCTACAACCTTATGCAGCGAAGTTAGAAGCTTTCTCGCAGACGGGTGAGCTGGCTTAAGTTCATATAAACCGATAGTTCGAAATAGAAAAGAGCCCTTGATGGGCTCTTTTTGTTTATTCATTCTATTAATCAACCACCAACGAGAACAAATTACTCTGGCTTCTGCTTAGCTTCAAATGCCGCGAGTTGTTCAGGCGTCGCTTTTGGTTGATGGTTTTGTTTCCACTCATCGTAAGTCATGCCATAAACGCGCTCACGAGCGTCATCGATATCCAAATCTAGGCCTTGTTGCTCAGCTTCGGCTTTGTACCATTTACTGAAACAGTTGCGGCAGAAGCCCGCCAAGATCATCAGGTCGATATTTTGCACATCTTTGTTGCTATCTAAATGTGCTAGCAGACGACGAAAGGTTGCTGCATCCAGCTTATCTTGTTCTTCTTGAGAAAGATCTTTGTATTTAAATTCAGCCACTTTACTTTCCTTCATTCGATTTATTGTATTAATTCGTTGAGCTCTGTTTGTTATACAAAAAAAGCCTGCAATTCGCTAGGAGCAAACGCAGGCTTTTCAACATTGTTACATTATTCCGTGCTCATTAACCGTGCGAGCTTCTTCCCACGTTATCGTGGCTCAGCTCTTTATTTAGAACCGCTTCCACATGACCTGGAGAACGTGTTGAGCCAGAAATCAGTCGATACATCGCAGGGATTACGAACAGAGTAACCAAAGTTGCAAAGCCCATACCGAAGAAGATAACCGTACCCACTGCCACTCGGCTTTCATAGCCTGCGCCCGTTGAAGTAATCAATGGGATTGCACCGGCTAGTGTGGTGAACGCCGTCATCAAGATTGGACGTAAACGTCGAGCCGAAGCATCAATGATCGCCTTTTCAAACTCAATGCCACGGTCACGAAGTTGGTTAGCAAACTCTACGATCAAGATACCGTTTTTGGTCACCATACCGATCAACATGATCATACCAATCTGGCTGTAGACATTGAGCCCTTGATTCATCAACACCAAACCTAAGAAGCCACCAAAGATACCCATAGGTACGGTGAACATCACCACCAGCGGGTTAATGAAGCTTTCAAACTGCGCGGCCAGTACCAAGTACGCGACCAGCATCGCTAGCGCAAATACCACTAAGATACTCGATTGGTTCTCTTTAAAGTCTTTTGACTCGCCAGAGTAACTCACTGAAATATCGCCCGGTAGCTGTTCAATCGCTTGTTCATCAAGGAAATCGAGTGCGTCACCCAGCGTGTAGCCTTCCATTAGGTTCGCTTTGATGGTCACCGATTTTTGCTTGTTGTAGTGCGACAAACGAATCGATGAAGCCACTTCTTCAATGTGCGTCAACGTATCGAGTGTAACCAGCTCACCAGACTGAGTTCGCATGTAGATTTGGCTCAAGTCATTAGCATTATTAAAGCTGTTCTCATCACCACGCAGATACACGTCGTACTCTTCACCACGGTCAACGAAGGTCGTTTCACTGCGGCCGCCAAGCATGATTTCTAACGTATCTGAAATGTCTGAAACGCTAACTCCTAGCTCTGCGGCACGCTGCTTATCTACGGTTACCAATAGCTCTGGTGTTTTCTCAGAGTAATCGATGTCCGCGCCTTCCATCATTGGAGAGTCTTCAGCCGCTTGCTTTAAGAGCTCTGCCCACTTCTGAAGTTCAGAGTAATCAGAACCACCAAGTACGAATTGAACAGGCTCACTTGAACCACCTTTGAAGCCCGGCATGAACGGGAATACACGCACATCTGGAATGCCGTTCAACGATTTACGAACTTCGTTCAACGCTTCTTGTGCGGTAACGTCACGCTCATCCCAATCTTCTAGGATCATGATGACAAAGCCCGTTTGGTCGCCCGCATTACCACCAAACGCTGGTGATTGAATACTGAATGACTTCAAGAAGCCTTGACCAAGCAATGGCATTAAGCGCTCTTCAACGATGTCCATGTTGGCAGACATACGGTTGTAACTGGTTGCATCGGCACCACGAACAAACGCAAAGATAACACCACGGTCTTCTTGTGGCGTCAGTTGCGACGGTACTTGTTGCATCAAGCCATAACTACCGCCCATACAGGCGATAATGATGATTGGAGCCGCCCAACGCCAGTTTAGAGCACGGCGCAATACCGATCGGTATCCAGATTCAAGTTTGCCAAATACGCGCTCGACAAACAGGTTAAAGCGGTTTGGTTTAACGTTCGCTTTTAGGATTTTACTGCCTAGCACTGGCGTTAACGTTAATGCGACTAGCGACGAGAAGATCACCGACATCGCGAGCAATACAGAAAACTCGGTAAACAACAGGCCAACCATGCCGTCCATGAACGAGATTGGTAGGAATACCATTACCAATACAAGCGTTGTTGCGATTACCGCGAAGCCTACTTCACGAGTACCTTTATAGGCAGCAAGCAGCGGTGACTCACCACGTTCAATGTGGTGGAAAATGTTCTCAACCACCACGATCGCATCATCTACCACCAAACCAATCGACAGGATAAGTGCCATCAGGGTAATCAGGTTGATAGAGAAACCGAAGTAGTACGCCGCAATAAACGACGAGATCAGAGATACAGGTACGGTTACCGCAGGAATAAGTGTTGCACGTGCTTGACCAATAAAGATGTAAAGCACAAGGATAACCAAGCCACCCGTGATAAAGAGTGTGCTGTAAACTTCTGAGATTGAACGGTCGATGAAGACTGTTGAGTCATAATCGACAGCCAAACGAGTACCATCTGGCAAGAACTTTTGAATTGCTTCGACTTCTTTATGGACTAAGTCAGCAACCTCAAGTGGGTTCGCATCTGACTGGGGCACAATACCCATACTTACGTTAACAATGCCGTCACTTTTAAAGGTCGAGTTCTCGTTTTCTGCGCCAATGTAAACATCCGCTACGTCTTTCAAGTAGATAGGTGTGTTATCAGAGGCACGTTTAACGACTAGGTATTCGAAATCTTCCGCTTCAGTATAAGAACGAGCGGTACGAACTGACATCACAATCGCATCGTTACGTACTTCACCACCTGGGCTTTCAATGTTCTCACTGTTCAGAGCAGAAGTGATGTCCGAGGTAGTAACACCACGACCAGCCATCTGAGCAGGTTTCAGCTTGACATACATTACTTTGTACAAGCCACCAGAGATGTCCACTGAGCTCACACCAGAAATCAAACTAAAGCGGTCAATCAACACACGCTCGGTGTAATCGGTTAACTGCGTTCGGTCCATCTCTGTCGAACTTAGGTTGATGTATACCGAGGCTTCACCACTACCGTTATTCTTATAAACGATTGGGTCGTCAGCTTCATCGGGCAATGAGCGTTGAGCACGTGCTACTGCATCACGGACATCACTCACACCTGTATTGAGATCGTAACCAAGCTCAAAGGTAATCGTGATACGCGACATACCGTTACGCGTTGTGGATTCGATCTCATCGATACCACTAATACCGGATAACTGGTCTTCAAGATTGGAGGTTATTTGGCTTTCAATGATGGTGGCAGACGCACCCTCATAACGAGTACTGATCGATACTACCGGGCTTTCAATATCTGGCATCTCACGAACCGCAAGCTTATTGAAAGAGACAATACCAAACACAACCAATAGTAGGCTCAATACGACGGCCGCTACTGGTCTCTTTACAGAAACATCAGATAACAACATTAGTTAGCGCCTTCTTGTGCTTTTTTATCACTTGCTGCATCAGCTGGGCGATTAACGGCAAGCTCTTGAACCAACACACCATCACGCATATTCACGATGCCTTGCACCACGATCTTCTGACCAATCTCGATGCCTTTATCAATCACGACTTCGTTATCGATACGCGCACCCAAGAACACTTCTGTTCGAGTTGCCTTGTTATCTTCGCCAATCACATAAACAAAACGCTTCGTACCCGAGTACTCCAACGCTTGAACAGGGATAATCGGTGCTTCGACTGGTGGGAAATCCATATCCGCGGCCACTAACATGCCCGGCTTCAAGTAATCATTGTTGTTATCAAAGTGGATTCGAACTCGTAAGTTCAAGGTTTCAGCGTTGATACGTGAATCGATACCAACCACAGTACCCGTGAACTGAGTCTCACCCCACGCACTGGTGCGAGCCGTTACTGTCATGCCTTTAGACAGTTTAGAAAGGTAACGCTCAGGAATTTGAAGATCTAACTGCATCACTGACAAATCATCTAAGGTCACGAGTTCAGTGCCTGCTGTGACCATTTTACCGCGACTAAAATCAATAAAACCAACGGTGCCAGAGAATGGCGCGCTGATGTGAAGATCTTTCAGATTGGCATTTGCAGCCGCCAATCGAGCATTGGCGATTTCAACATTGGTTTTCTGAGCGTCAATTTCAGTTTGCGTAATCGCATTACGTTTCACTAGTCGTTGGAATTCCGCGAGCTTACGTTTCTCATCTTTTAGGTACGCTTGCGCTTCTGCAACCGCGGCCTTGGCTTTGTCGTCATCTAGTTGAACCAGCATCTGCCCTTTAGTGACATCTTGATTGGCTTTGATGTTGATAGAGTCAACTCTGCCCGCTACTTCAGAAGTAATGATCACAGATTGCTCGGCTTCTAACTTACCAACCAAAGAAAGAGATTGGCTAACTTGGTGAATATCAACCTGCTCAGTAACAACCGTTACAGTGCTAGGCCCCTGACGTTTTGCAAGTGCGGCTGGAGACGCCATAAGGATAGACAAGCTAAGCAGGGTTATAACAGATTTATGCTTCATAATAATGGTCTGCAAGTAAGGTTATACCAATCACAGTGAGCAAGTGGTCAGAAATAGCGTAGGAAAAAGGCTTGAGAACAAGACAGGATTTTCGATAAGTAGTTATTCTACAATCAAAAATTCTAACGCCGTTATCGAGCATTTTAACAAGCTAGGGTGACACCTTGATTTACTACGATTGGTATTATTATCTATAAATGAAATTAACCGTATTCTATCAACTAATGAATACTGTAACGTCAAGAAGTGTAAATCTAGATTAAATTCCATTTACGTTTCATCACGTCTTAGACACATTGAACACAATACAGAAAGCCAATCACCTCAAGGTGTTACCTATTGATACGTAAACCTTAGTACAGATGTTCACTTCACGAGCAATATGCGTACTTTTCGCCATCTTTGCCCAAAAAGGCAGCATTTAACACAAAACCATAAGAAAAACCCTTTACACGTTTAACGTGTTTGCTATGATGCGCTCCGCACTTGAGAGATGCGTTGGGAAAAACATCTCTTTAGCCTATCCATTATGAGTTAGGAAAAAACACCCTGGAGGGGTTCCCGAGTGGCCAAAGGGAGCAGACTGTAAATCTGCCGGC
>NZ_JAPHPW010000010.1 GCF_026241515.1 Vibrio sp. 14G-20 | reverse complement strand
TGTTGGGCTATCGCCAAGCGGTAAGGCACTGGCTTTTGATGCCAGCATTCCCTGGTTCGAATCCAGGTAGCCCAGCCACTATTTAAAACTCTTTGTTTTTAAGTTAAATAATAAACCAAGAGCACAACGTTACATCGGATAACCAATGTCGATATAACTATAAAGATTTGCTGCGGTCGTGGCGGAATTGGTAGACGCACCAGATTTAGGTTCTGGCGCCGAGAGGTGTGAGAGTTCAAGTCTCTCCGACCGCACCATTATTTCTCTTTAATTAGAGATAAAATAGTGAATACATAAAATTCATTATTGGCTACTTAGCTCAGTTGGTTAGAGCACATCACTCATAATGATGGGGTCGCAGGTTCGAATCCCGCAGTAGCCACCATTCTTTCTTTATGAAAGAAGAACAACAACGTTATATTGAATTACCAATGTCGATATAACTATACTCTTCGCTAGAGTAAAAGCTTTGCTGCGGTCGTGGCGGAATTGGTAGACGCACCAGATTTAGGTTCTGGCGCCGAGAGGTGTGAGAGTTCAAGTCTCTCCGACCGCACCATCATTGAATGGAACCCAGCTTTTTAGCTGGGTTTTGTTTTATCTGGAATATGTAAATCTGCTAGCCAAGTCACCTAGTATTCTCTTCTATAACCTCACTTTTACTGCGATTTTATTAGACAATGTCTGCTCCATTTCCTAACTGAGTATGACTACCTATGAAAACCCTCCCTTTAACGATCGGTTGCTACACAGATACGCCAAGTAATAGCCAAGGTGTATATCAAACTCAGTTAGATATAGAAACGGGAACGCTGCTACCTTTAGAGCTTATGGCAGCCTGCACTAACCCCTCGTTTGTCACCACGACAAAGCTGGGGGTCTACACAGCTTCTGAAGTTGACCAGAAAATACAACCACAGCTAATTCATATACCTAATGCTGATTCAAAAATAACGTCAAATACTGGGCTAGTTTCAGGAGATCATCCTTGTCATATCGCGATAGATCTCCACAATAAGTTTGCTATTACATCGCAATATTCATCAGGGACATTCGATATCTTTAGTTTAAGTATCAATGGCAATATCGATAAACGACTCAAAACACTTAAAATGGTTGGTTCTGGACCTAATACAGAAAGACAAACTGGCCCACATGCTCATCAGAGCCTTTTTATGAAGAATTCTCCTCAGTTTGTCACCGTCGATCTCGGAGCCGATCGAATCAACTTCTATTGCTTCGACGAAGAACAAGAAGAATTCCTTGATGAGCCAATGCAGTCTATTAAAGTGCCAGCAGGGAATGGACCTCGTCACCTAATCTTTAACCAAGCTGAAGACAAAGCCTATGTAATCTGTGAGCTCTCTGAAACGATATTGATTTTGGAAAAGTCTTTAGGTATTTGGAATATAGTGGATGAGATTGATGCATTGCCTAATATGGAGAAGGGAGAAGCCGCAGCTGCGATTAAGCTATCCCCTGATGAGCAATTCCTTTATGTGTCATGTCGACATCAATCAAGAATCAGTTGTTTTAGAATAGGCTCAGCCACTCAAAAGCTCATTTTTATGGATAGTTACGACGTTGAAGGTAAGTTCCCTCGCGACTTTCATATCACTAATGACGGCCAATGGCTTATCGCCGCAAACCAGCATTCCAACAACCTCACGTCATTCAAACGAAATATTGAGGATGGCTCCCTCATTTATACTGGATGCTCTTTAGCCATTGATGCGCCTGTTTGTGTGACGCAACAACATTAAGCATTATCTAGTTATAAAAGAAGGAGAGCCTCAGCTCTCCTTCTTTTATAACTAGATAATTTGGACTAACCAATCACAACCCTAAAGCGTATTTAAGCACCTGTGATTTAATCGGCCCTGAGCTTTCTGCTAGCTTTAGTGCTGCATTACGCACAAACTTAAGTGGGCCAATGTCATTGCTAAACGTTTTGTAGAAAAAGTCCATGCCACTTTGCATCATTAGATTGTCACCTCTTCTGATTACTTCATAGCGTATCGCTACAGATTGATTCAATTCACCTTTCTCTTTGGTGATATCCAATAGTGCCGCCACATCTTTAAAACCCAAATTAACCCCCTGCCCTGCTAGAGGGTTAATCGTATGCGCAGAATCCCCGACCAAAATGCAGTTATTCTTCGAGTATGATTGAGCATGACGTCGTGTCAGAGGAAAAGAACCCGAATTCAAGACCTTGATATCACCTAACTCTTTAGGAAAGTGAGTAAGTACTTCGTTACGTAGTTTTTCAGGGGTCATTGCTGACAGTTGCTTAATACGCAGCGGAGAATCATACCAAACTAACGAGCCCTGCCCGACTTCTTGATCGTCAGAGGTTAGAGAACACAAAGGCAAAAATGAACGAGGGCCACTTGGTAGAAATTGCTGCCAAGTAATATCTTGTTGAGGCTGCTCGGTTTCGACATTGATAAGCATGCAGTGCTGTCGGTAATCCCAAGCTGTAATACCAATTCCAGCTTGTTGACGAACGGCGGAGTTCGCGCCATCAGCACCAACCACCCACTTCGCGGATAACTCAGTTCCTGATTGAAGCTTAACGATATTGGTTTCACCAAATTCAATCTCATCCAGCTTTTCTGGGCATAACAGTTCGAGATTGTCGTAGGCATCAAATTGAGACCATAATCCTAGTTGAATGAGTCTGTTCTCAACGATATAGCCTAGACGGGGCAGATCCAGTGATGCAGCGTCAAATCGAGTACGACACTCTGGATGCTCCCACGTTTCTAAACGCTTGTAAGAACACACACGCATCGCTGCGATATTTTGCCACGCACCAAGATCTTCAAGTAAATCGACCGATGCTTGAGAAATTGCTGACACACGAATATCCATCGCTTGTGACTCATCAAAAGCTTGTGGGGCAAAACCTTCGATTACCGCAACACTCAGACCTTGCTTTGCAAAACCGATCGCTGTTGCTGCACCAACCATGCCGCCACCGACTACTACAATATCGTAACTGTTCATATTTTGTACTTATCAGTTTGATTCTTTGACTGTTTTTGATTGTACTTTTTCATAACTAACTTGTAACCAAAAACCTTATTCGAAAAAAGGGTTATCCCTTATGGCATATGGTGTTAACGATAATAAAAACCACTACATAAGAGATTTGTTCAGACTACTAGTCAGTCGGTTTTGAAACCAGTACAATACGCCGCTTGCCGCTAGAGCCTGTCATAAAATTGAATACCGAATTATGATAAACGGGGCTGGCGGATGAATAATGGGCGATTTGCTCCCTTAAATTAAACTAACGATCGAGCGAACATATAATGAGTAAGAAACTGCTAATTAAAACTTGGGGCTGTCAGATGAACGAATACGATTCATCAAAAATGGCCGACCTGCTTAACGCTGCAAATGGCTATGAGCTAACTGAAGTACCTGAGGAAGCAGACGTACTACTATTAAATACTTGTTCTATCCGCGAAAAAGCGCAAGAAAAAGTATTCCACCAGCTTGGTCGTTGGAAAACGCTTAAAGATAAAAAAGAAGGTGTGGTGATCGGTGTGGGTGGCTGTGTAGCAACTCAAGAAGGTGATCACATTCGTCAACGTGCACCGTACGTAGACGTTATCTTTGGCCCACAAACATTACACCGTCTGCCAGAGATGATTAAGTCATCACTGTCTAACGAAAAGCCAGTAATGGATATCTCATTCCCTGAGATCGAAAAGTTCGATAACCTTCCGGAACCTAAAGCAGACGGCGCAACAGCGTACGTTTCTATCATGGAAGGTTGCTCTAAGTACTGTACTTACTGTGTTGTTCCATATACTCGTGGTGAAGAAGTTAGCCGTCCAATGGATGATGTACTCTACGAAGTTGCACAACTGGCAGAGCAAGGCGTACGTGAAGTTAACCTACTTGGCCAAAACGTAAACGCATACCGCGGTCCAACACACGAAGGTGATATCTGTTCATTCGCAGAACTGCTTCGTCTTGTTGCTTCTATCGATGGTATCGATCGTATTCGTTTCACAACAAGCCACCCGCTTGAGTTTGGTGACGACATCATTGAAGTTTACAAAGATACCCCTGAACTAGTGAGCTTCCTTCACCTACCAGTACAAAGTGGTAGTGACCGTATTCTTACGATGATGAAGCGTCCACATACGGCTATCGAGTACAAATCTATTATTCGTAAACTGCGTAAAGCTCGTCCTGACATTCAAATCAGCTCTGACTTTATTGTTGGTTTCCCAGGTGAATCTAAGCAAGATTTCCAAGATACAATGAAGCTAATTAAAGAAGTTGATTTCGATATGAGCTTCAGCTTTGTTTTCTCTCCTCGCCCTGGTACACCAGCAGCAGATTACCCGTGCGATGTTCCAGCACAAGAGAAAAAAGATCGCCTGTGGGAACTGCAACAGACAGTAAACACACAAGCTATGCGTTTCTCTCGTCTAATGCTAGGCACTGAACAACGTATCCTTGTTGAAGGTCCATCAAGAAAGAACCTAATGGAACTTCGCGGCCGTACAGAAAACAGCCGTGTTGTGAACTTCGAAGGTTCTGCAGACCTAATCGGCCAGTTCGTAGATGTGAAGATCACTGAAGTTTACACTAACTCACTACGTGGTGAGCTAGTTCGAACAGAAAAAGACATGGGTCTACGCGTTGTAATGACTCCAGCAGAAATGATGGAAAAAACAAAACGTGAAGACGAGCTAGGTGTAGCAACATTTACGCCATAGCCAATACAACTGTTTGAGCACAAAGCGCAAACACAAAGCTTGAAATTACCTAACTAAGTGACCATCTTAGAAATAGGGAATCACCATCAGAAGCCCGGTCTAAATCGGGCTTCTTGCTCTTTTTTTTTTATTTAAGAGAGAATGGCACAAAATGAGAGGCTAATTTGAGCAATAAAATCGTTACCTTAGAGATAAATCTAGAGCCAGCAGACAACAAGCGTTTGGCAAGTTTATGCGGACCATTTGACGACAACGTCAAGCACCTTGAGCGTCGTCTTGGTGTTGAGATTAATTACCGTAGCAACTTTTTCACCATTGTCGGTAAGCCTCACACAACAGCCGCAGCTTTAGACATCATCAAACACCTCTATGTTGAAACGGCTCCAGTTAAAGGCAACATAATCGATATCGAACCAGAGCAAGTGCATCTGGCGGTCACCGAGTCTGGTATTTTGGAGCAACACGCTGAATCTGAAATTGACTACGGTAAAGAAGTCACCATTAAGACGAAGAAGGGCGTTATCAAACCTCGAACGCCAAACCAAGCACAATACCTAATGAACATGGTCACTCATGACATCACTTTTGGTATTGGGCCTGCTGGTACAGGTAAAACCTACTTAGCCGTTGCTGCAGCAGTTGATGCTCTTGAACGCCAAGAGGTTCGCCGAATCCTACTGACTCGTCCTGCTGTTGAAGCTGGTGAAAAGCTTGGTTTCCTACCGGGTGATTTAAGCCAAAAAGTCGACCCATATTTACGTCCACTTTACGATGCACTTTTTGAGATGCTCGGCTTTGAGCGTGTTGAGAAGCTGATTGAACGCAACGTGATTGAAGTTGCGCCACTAGCTTACATGCGTGGTCGTACATTGAATGATGCGTTTATCATTCTTGATGAAAGCCAAAACACCACGGTTGAGCAGATGAAAATGTTCCTGACCCGTATTGGTTTCAACTCTCGTGCGGTAATCACAGGTGATATCACTCAAATCGATTTACCTCGTGGGGCGAAATCTGGCCTGCGTCATGCGACAGAAGTACTTAGCGAAGTGGATGACATCAGCTTTAACTTCTTTGTGTCTGAGGACGTGGTTCGTCACCCCGTTGTTGCTCGTATCGTTAATGCTTACGAGAAATGGGAAGCAAAAGACCAGAAAGAGCGCAAAGAGTTTGAAAAGCGTAAACGTGAAGAGCGCGAAGCTAAGCTTCTTGAGGCTCAACAAGCCGTGACGACACAATTAGCAACACAAAATAGCTCTGTAATTGCAGAACAAGGTGATAAATAGATGTCTATTGAACTAGACCTGCAAATAGCGGTCGAAAATGAGCAAGGCCTTCCAACCGAACAAAATATTCAGCTTTGGTTGGATAAGACAATTCCTCAGTTTCAAGAGAATGCCGAGCTCACCGTTCGTATTGTTGATACAGAAGAGAGCCACCAGCTCAACCATGACTACCGTGGAAAAGATAAGCCAACTAACGTGCTGTCTTTCCCGTTTGAAGCGCCACCAGGAATGGAATTAGACCTACTGGGTGACCTTATTATCTGCCGCCAAGTTGTCGAAAAAGAAGCAGAAGAGCAAAATAAGCCTCTGCTAGCACACTGGGCTCATATGGTTGTACATGGCAGTCTGCATCTGCTAGGTTATGATCATATCGAAGATGATGAAGCTGAAGAGATGGAGTCACTCGAGACAGAAATCATGCAAACTATGGGGTTTGAAGACCCGTATATTCTAGAAAAGTAAATTGATTCTAGTAAAGTAGGTTGCAGAGAAACAATAACTCATCGAACCTGTAATTTTCGCAGGAATCTGAGTTGTAACGTGTGCTATCACACTTCTGATAGCGTTATTTTTTGAGAAATCATGAACGAAGGTAACCCCCCCACTTCTGAGGGAAGTAAAAAATCTGAAGGTCCGAGTAGAAAGTCCTTCTTTGAACGCCTAGGCCAACTATTTCAAGGCGAGGTAAAAGACCGCCAAGAGCTCGTAGATGTAATCCGCGACTCAGAAATTAATGACCTAATTGACCACGACACACGCGACATGCTCGAAGGTGTTATGGAAATTTCAGAGATGCGAGTACGCGATATCATGCTGCCTCGTTCTCAAATGGTTACAGTTGAACGCACCGATGATTTAGATACATTGATTGCGCTTATTACTGATGCTCAACACTCTCGCTACCCAGTGATCAGTGAAGATAAAGACCATGTTGAAGGCATTCTATTAGCGAAGGACCTACTTAAGTATTTGGGTTCAGAAAGTGCCCCATTTGATATCGAACAAGTGATTCGCCCTGTCGTGGTTGTTCCTGAAAGTAAGCGAGTTGATCGCCTACTTAAGGAATTCCAAGAAGAGCGTTACCACATGTCTATCGTTGTCGATGAGTTTGGCGGAGTTTCTGGCCTGGTAACCATTGAAGATATCCTCGAAGAAATCGTTGGTGAAATTGAAGACGAGTTCGACGATGAAGAAGAGCTAGATATTCGTAAGCTGAGTAAGCATACCTTCTCTGTAAAAGCTTTAACCACTATTGAAGAGTTCAACGATACGTTTAACACTGCCTTTAGTGACGATGAAGTGGATACGGTAGGCGGCATGGTGATGACAGCACTCGGTCACCTGCCGGTTCGTGGCGAAATTGTAGAAATTGAAAACTACCATTTCAAAATAACATCAGCCGATAACCGTCGTGTGATTCAGCTACAGGTAACCATTCCTGACGAGCAGCCTCTTCCAACTATCGAAGAATAACAACTTCTCTCTAAAGAGATGACAGAAATTAGATGACTAAGACATTTATTCATCGCCTATTACGGCCGCTTGCGGCCGTTTTTGTTGGCGCTATAACCACCCTTTCATTCGCTCCATACTCTATATGGCCTCTTGCTATTCTCAGCCCAGCTTTGTTGCTGTTACTGATTCATAACCGCTCTCCTAAAAGCGCGCTTTGGATTGGCTACGCATGGGGTTTAGGTCAATTCACCACAGGTATCAGCTGGGTATACGTCAGCATTGATGGTTTTGGCGGCATGCCACTGGCAGCCAACCTATTTTTGATGGCATTGCTTGTTGGCTACCTAGCCGTTTATTCCGGATTATTTACCTGGAGTTTGAACAAGTTCTTCCCTGCCAATAATCTAAGCCGCTTTTTCCTTGCAGCTCCTGCATTGTGGTTAATCAGTGATTGGCTGCGTGGCTGGGTAATGACGGGCTTCCCTTGGCTATGGTTGGGCTACAGCCAAATCGATTCGCCATTGGGGTCATTTGCACCGATTGGCGGCGTAGAGCTAGTAACTTTAGCGATCATTGTTTCAGCCTCTGCATTCACTTATGCGATTGTTAACCGGGCATGGAGCATCGCTCTCATTCCCGCTGTCGTATTTAGCGCAGGCTTTGGTATTCGCAACATCGACTGGGTCACGCCGAACCCTGAAAAAACCACGTCAGTCGTCTTAATACAAGGCAACGTCGATCAAGACAGCAAATGGCTGCCGAGTCATCGCTGGCCAACCATGATGAAATACACCGACCTAAGCAGAGAAAACTGGGGAGCGGATATCATCATCTGGCCTGAAGCGGCTATTCCAGCATTCGAAGTTGAGATCCCATCTTTCCTACGTAACTTAGATAGCGCAGCAAAGATGAACAACAGCTCGATCATTACCGGTGTCCTGAATCAGTCTGAAGATAAGAAATACTACAACAGTGTTCTTTCTCTCGGCGTGAATCCATACGGTGAGTACAGCTACGATCCAGACGAACGCTACCATAAACACCACCTATTGCCGTTTGGTGAGTTTGTTCCGTTTGAAGATATCTTGCGCCCATTGGCACCTTTCTTTAACTTGCCAATGTCATCGTTTAGCCGTGGTGACTTTGTTCAATCCAACATCGTGGCAAATGGTCGCCATCTAGCGCCTGCGTTGTGTTATGAGATCATCTTTAATGATCAAGTAAGACAAAACGTAACAGATGAAACTGACTTTATCCTCACGCTCTCTAACGATGCGTGGTTTGGTCGTTCGATTGGGCCATTGCAACATATGGAAATCGCACAGATGCGTGCTCTGGAGCTTGGTAAGCCGGTTATTCGCTCGACCAACAATGGTGTGACGGCAGTTACCGATTACAAAGGCAACATCATCAAACAAGTGCCTCAGTTTGAAACGGCAGTGTTAAAAGCTGAACTCATTTCAACGGATGGTCAAACGCCTTATCACACAGTAGGTACTTGGCCACTGTATATCTGGGCGATGCTCAGCTTGGTGATTGGTTGGGTAATTAGAAAGCCAAAAAGCTAGATTCGACGAAAAGTTATTTGAGGGTTGACTGATTAGGTCAACCCTTTTTCATTGCTGTGGTTTTACGTTGATACGCTATGGTTCAGAAGCTTACGGTTTAAGAGCTTTACGACTAAACCCTTTAGAACCACATTTAATGCATGGAATGATATTGGTTGGGTGGTTATATTCGGTTTGGTGACCACACTCGTCACATACTAAGGTTCCCAAGCCAATGACTTCACCCGCTTGATACAAGCCTTGGTGTTCTAAGTCTTGGAACAGTTCAACCCATTCCACCTTAGTACGATCAGTAATATCCAACAGCCCTTGCCAAATAGAGTCCGCAATCATCAAATAGAATGGACCGCTTTTACTCTCTTCATAGCTTTCGGAAAACTCTTTTAAGTCCGACTTCACGTAGGCAGAGATCAATGAAAGCTCATCTTTAGTCATATCATTAGCTGCTTTCGCAAACTTGCCCGACGTTTCGATTTTGTTGTTGAGCTCTTCAGGGCTATGCTTCAGCGTTTCAATCACCTCTTCGACGACTTCTTCATAGAGCGCTTTTTTCTTCGGCATAACAACCTCCTTAAGATAACCAACCTTTTAGTGAGCAAACAGATGCGCTGCAATGCACTCCCGCTTACAAACAAATGCAATTCATACTCTTAAGTATAGTTGCCCTGCGAAATTCAGTGAAAATTACACAATCTACTAGGCAGCAACTGCAAGTATGAAGGGTATAACTATTGTTGTACTCAGCTCCTTTAGGTATTCTATGACGATCTGTAAGATTCTGTTCTAACCGAACTCACAAATTCCAAGATAACCGGATACCATCGATGCAAGAACAATATAACCCGCAAGAGATTGAACAAAAGGTTCAACAACACTGGGATAACAGCGAGACTTTCGTTGTAAGTGAAGACCCAAACAAAGAAAAATTCTACTGTCTTTCTATGTTCCCTTACCCAAGTGGCCGACTGCACATG
Source organism: Vibrio sp. 14G-20 (assembly GCF_026241515.1). GTDB lineage: Bacteria > Pseudomonadota > Gammaproteobacteria > Enterobacterales > Vibrionaceae > Vibrio. Next base: position 190,113 of record NZ_JAPHPW010000010.1, on the reverse strand, counting down.
GGTCACGTGCGTAACTACACCATCGGTGATGTGGTATCTCGTTTCCAACGTCTACAAGGCAAAAACGTAATGCAGCCAATTGGTTGGGATGCATTCGGCCTACCAGCAGAAAACGCAGCTGTTAAAAACAACACAGCGCCTGCACCATGGACTTACGAAAACATTGAGTACATGAAGAACCAACTGAAGCTTCTAGGCTTTGGTTACGACTGGAACCGTGAATTCGCAACTTGTACTCCAGAGTACTACCGTTGGGAACAAGAATTCTTCACTAAGCTTTACGAAAAAGGCCTGGTTTACAAGAAGACTTCTTCAGTGAACTGGTGTCCAAACGACCAAACAGTACTGGCAAACGAGCAAGTAGAAGACGGTTGCTGCTGGCGTTGTGACACTCCAGTAGAGCAAAAGAAAATTCCACAGTGGTTCATTAAAATCACTGAGTACGCTCAAGAGCTACTAGACGATCTAGACAACCTTGAAGGTTGGCCTGAAATGGTTAAGACCATGCAGCGCAACTGGATCGGCCGCTCTGAAGGTGTTGAGCTATCTTTCGCTGTTAACGGCGAAGAAGCACCATTAGAAGTGTACACAACACGTCCAGATACACTAATGGGTGTTTCTTACGTTGGTATCGCTGCAGGTCACCCTCTTGCAGAGAAAGCATCGAAGAACAACCCAGAGCTTGCTGCATTCGTTGAAGAGTGTCGTAACACTAAAGTTGCTGAAGCTGAACTGGCAACGATGGAAAAGAAAGGTATGGATACTGGCCTAACGGCTATCCACCCTCTTAACGGTCGTGTTGTTCCTGTATACGTAGCAAACTTCGTACTTATGGATTACGGCACGGGTGCGGTAATGGCGGTTCCTGCTCACGATCAACGTGACTACGAGTTCGCAACTAAGTATGGCATCGATATCATCCCAGTAATCAAACCTGAAGATGGTTCTGAACTAGACGTTTCTGAAGCGGCTTACACTGAAAAAGGTGTACTGTTCGACTCTGGTGAATTCGATGGTCTTGCATTCCAAGAAGCATTCGATGCAATTGCTGCGAAGCTTGAAGCTGAAGGCAAAGGTAAGAAGACAGTAAACTTCCGTCTACGTGACTGGGGTGTATCTCGTCAACGTTACTGGGGCGCTCCAATCCCAATGGTAACCACTGAAGATGGTGAAGTTCACCCAGTACCAGCAGACCAACTGCCAGTCATTCTTCCTGAAGATGTAGTAATGGATGGCGTAACGAGCCCAATCAAGGCAGACAAGTCTTGGGCTGAAACAACATTCAACGGCGAACCAGCTCTACGTGAGACTGACACGTTCGATACGTTTATGGAGTCTTCTTGGTACTACGCACGTTACTGTTCTCCACAAGCAGACGACATTCTAGATCCAGAGAAAGCAAACTACTGGCTACCAGTTGACCAATACGTTGGTGGTATCGAGCACGCTTGTATGCACCTGCTTTACTCTCGTTTCTTCCATAAGCTTCTACGTGATGCTGGTTACGTAACGTCTGACGAACCGTTCAAGCAACTACTGTGTCAAGGCATGGTTCTGGCTGACGCGTTCTATCACGAAAACGAAAAAGGCACCAAAGAGTGGATTGCACCGACTGACGTAACGGTTGAACGTGACGGTAAAGGTCGCATCGAAAAAGCAGTCGACGATCAAGGCCGTGAAGTTGAACACTCAGGCATGATCAAAATGTCTAAGTCTAAGAACAACGGTATCGACCCACAAGAGATGGTAGACAAGTACGGCGCTGATACAGTACGTCTATTCATGATGTTTGCATCACCTGCAGACATGACGCTTGAGTGGCAAGAGTCTGGTGTTGAAGGCGCAAACCGCTTCCTTAAACGCGTTTGGAAATTGGTTCACGCTCACTCTTCTAAGGGTGCAGCTGAATCTGTTGATGCTTCTGCGCTATCTGGCGACCAAAAAGCACTTCGTCGTGATATCCACAAGACTATCGCGAAAGTAACGGACGATATCGGCCGTCGCCAAACGTTCAACACGGCAATCGCTGCAATCATGGAACTGATGAACAAGCTAGCGAAAGCTCCTCAAGAATCTGTACAAGATCGTGCAATCCTTGATGAAGCGCTAAAAGCGGTAGTACGCATGCTTTACCCAATGACTCCGCACATCTCTTACGAAATGTGGATTGCACTTGGTGAATCAAACGTAGACTCAGCAACATGGCCAACTTTCGATGAGAAAGCGCTAGTTGAAGACGAGAAAACTATCGTTGTCATGATCAACGGTAAGCTACGTGCGAAGCTAACGGTTGCAGCTGACGCAACAGAAGAACAAGTTCGTGAACTTGGTCTAAACGATGAGAACGCTAAGAAGTTCCTAGATGGCTTAACTATCCGTAAAGTTATCTTTGTTCCAGGTAAGCTTCTAAACATCGTTGCTAACTAACATTAGCTGCAGACTAAAACTGGCTAACTAGTTTTAGTCTGCATATATAACTGTTGTAACGAACTTATTTCGTTTTTAGCAGTCTCTAGACAGGGTAATTAAATTGCCCTGCCTACTTATTTAAACGCTTTACTTTCAGTGACTAACCTCACGCCAACAACCTAAAGTCTTTAAATAAGTATTCTACCTTCATGAGAGCCATCAAATAATGCGCCAGATTTCACTATCTTCATTGAAAGTTACTATTGTTGTTCTAACCGTTAGCCTATTGAGTGCCTGTGGTTTTCACCTACGTGGTGATTACTCAGTGCCAGAAGAACTAAACAAGATCTCTGTGACCAGTTACGACCAATACAGCACGTTTACACGTATGATGAAAGGTCAACTGCGCATGAACGATGTAGAAATTGTGCCGCCTGCGGAGAACACTCCTAACCTTCATATCATTAGCGAAAGCGTAGGTGAGCGAACTCTGTCTCTTTACCAAAATACTCGTGCGGCAGAAAAAGAACTGACGCTCAACGCATCATACCGCGTAACTATTCCTGAATTAGGCTCAAAGACATTCTCAACCAGCGTAACTCGTAGTTATCTAGATAACCCGCTAACAGCACTCGCAAAATCGGTTGAGCGAGACATGATTGAAGATGAAATGCGTAAGCTTGCGTCAAGCCAAATCCTTCGTCAAATGGCTCGATTGAAAGCAAATATTGCAGCAGGCAGCATGGATCTTGATGCTTTGGAAAACGTGCAAGTAAAAGAACTTGAGAAACAGTACAACATCAAAAACATCGAAATTGAAGACGTTGAGATCGACGCCAGTACAGCACCTGATGTTGAGCCTAGTGTAACTGTCGAGCAATAGGTTTAATTAATGCGTATTTTTGCTGACCGCTTATCAGAGCAACTTGCCAAACAGTTGAGTAATGTTTACCTAATTTTTGGTAACGAACCTCTACTACTGCAAGAGAGCCGAGAAACGATTCAAAAGGCTGCAAAACAACAAGGCTTTGAAGAGCGTCACCGCTTTGCGATTGATAGCAGCCTCGACTGGAATCAAGTCTACGACTGTACTCAAGCACTGAGCCTATTCTCTACCCGTCAGGTCATCGAGCTTGAGCTACCAGAGTCAGGCGTCAATGCCGCAATAGCAAAAGAGCTACTCGCAATCTCCGAGCATATCCACAGTGATATTTTGTTGATTTTGGTAGGCACTAAGCTCACTAAAGCTCAAGAAAGCGCTAAGTGGTTTAAGGCACTTTCGAATCAGGGTCACTGGGTCAGTTGCCTAACGCCAGATGTCAGCCGATTACCTCAGTTTGTACAAGCACGCTGCCGTCAAATCGGTTTAACGCCAGATCCTGAAGCGATTCAAATGCTGGCGCAATGGCATGAGGGTAATCTGTTTGCGCTGACCCAAAGCCTAGAAAAACTGGCTCTCCAATACCCAGATGGAAAGCTCACATTAGTACGCTTAGAAGAATCGCTGAGTCGACACAACTATTTTACTCCATTCCATTGGAGTGATGCGCTATTAGCAGGCAAAGGTAACCGAGCACAACGAATCCTGCGTCAGCTAGAAGCTGAAGGCGTCGAACCCGTCATTTTATTACGTAGTATACAACGTGAGCTTGCTCTGCTATTACAAATGCAGCAACAAATGAAACAGATGCCGATTGGTCTGGTCTTCGACAAACACCGTATCTGGCAATCTAAAAAACCTCTTTATAACGCCGCGCTAACAAGAGTTTCGATTTCTCAATTACACTCTTTGTTCGCGTTGCTCACTCAAGCTGAATTGATGACAAAAACTCAATATGAGCAGTCGCCTTGGCCACTAATTCATCAGTTAAGCGTAGAGTTTTGTATCCCTTCAGCTTCAATACCATTTCACGCATAAAAGCGTGGTATATTCTAGGGTCAACAGCCCCTAAAAAGCTAAATTCAGATTAAAGGAACACCCCGTGTTACGTGAAGAACTAAAAGATTTTCTTGCAGACAAAGCCGACGACATGAAAGCAGAATCGATTGTGACCATCGATGTTGAAGGCAAATCAAGTGTTACTGATTACATGATTGTTTGTACTGGTACCTCTAAGCGCCATGTTGCTTCTATTGCACAGCATGTTGCTGATGAAGTACGTAAAGCAGGTATGCAACCACTAGGCATGGACGGTCAGCAAGAAGGTGAATGGGTTGTTCTAGATATGGGCACAAGCATGCTTCACGTTATGCAGGAAGAACACCGTGAACTGTACCAACTAGAAAAACTTTGGGGCTAAGCTTTGAAGATCCAGTTAATCGCAGTTGGTACAAAAATGCCAAAATGGGTTGAAGAGGGCTTTAAAGAATATAAACGCCGCTTCCCTCATGATATGCCATTAGAGCTCATTGAAATCACTGCGGGAAAGCGCGGTAAAAATGCGGATATTGCCCGCATTCTTCAAAAAGAAGGCGAAGCAATGTTGGCCGCGGTTCCAAAAGGCAACCGCATTGTCACGCTTGATATCCCAGGTAAAAAGTGGGACACCCCACAACTGGCAGAGCAATTGGAAAGTTGGAAGTTGGATGGACGCGACGTTTCTATCCTTATCGGCGGGCCTGAAGGATTAGCACCTGCATGTAAAGCGGCTGCAGACCAAAGTTGGTCTCTGTCTGCGCTTACTCTCCCTCACCCATTAGTACGCGTTATCATGGCTGAAAGCTTGTATCGAGCTTGGAGCATCACTGCTAACCACCCTTATCATCGAGAATAAGCGTTAATGTTACGTAAACGTAGCCAAATCCGTGATTACAAAGCAGAAGCACGACTATTTACTAATCGTGCTTTTGTTGCGTTTGCGGGGATCATAGTCATGATATCGATGTTGGTTGTTAACCTGTACAACATTCAGGTCAATCAATATCAAGACTATAAAACCCGCTCTAACGATAACCGCATCAAGGTCGTTCCAATCGCCCCTAACCGTGGTTTGATTTACGATCGTAATGGTGTACTTCTTGCCGAAAATCGCCCGGTTTTCAACCTAGAAATCACACCAGAAAAAATCAAAGATATGGATGACACGCTCGTCCGTCTACAAGAATTAATCGAGATCCCGCCAGAGCGTATTGAACGATTTGATCGTGATCGTCGCAATTCACGACGCTTCAAGTCAGTACCTATTCTGAATCAACTTACCGAAGAACAGGTTGCGATCTTCTCTGTAAATCAACATAAGTTCCCAGGCGTTGAAGTTACAGGTACGCTAAAACGCTTCTACCCTTATGGAGATGTGTTAACTCACGTGATTGGCTACGTATCGCGCATCAATGACCGTGATATGCAGCGCTTGGTTCGCGAAGAGAAAGACGCCAATTACCAAGCCACTCGCGACATTGGTAAACTTGGTATTGAGCGCTACTACGAAGACATGCTTCACGGTACCGCTGGCTATCAAGAAGTCGAAGTAAACAGCCGTGGACGAGTCATTCGCACACTAAAATTTGTCCCTTCGGTTCCGGGTAAAGATATTGTACTTAACTTAGACATCAATCTTCAGTTATACGTGCACAAACTGCTCGATGGACGCCGTGGCTCTGCCATCGTTCTTGACCCGAAAGACAATGGCGTGTTAGCTATGGTATCAAGCCCAAGCTACGACCCAAATGCATTCGTACATGGTATTTCGTCTAAAGGTTATAACGCCCTACTTCAAGACAAAGACCGCCCTTTGGTTAACCGTGCAACGCTAGGTATTTATCCACCAGCATCGACGATCAAGCCATTCATTGCTGTTGCGGCTCTGCAAGAAGGTGTGATTACACCCAATACAACGCGTAATGACCCAGGTTATTGGAAGATCCCTAATTCAAAAACAAGACCATTCCGTGACTGGTTACGTTGGGGACACGGCGTCGTGGATATAGAGAAAGCGATTGAAGAGTCAGTGGATACTTTCTTTTACCAAATTGCTTTTGATCTCGGCATTGATCGCATATCCAAATGGATGATGATGTTCGGCTTTGGTGATTATACTGGCATCGATATTTATGAAGAAAGCAAAGCCAATATGCCAACTCGTGATTGGAAGATGGCAAGACACCGTGTGCCTTGGTACCAAGGTGACACCATCCCAGTTGGCATTGGCCAAGGCTACTGGACTGCAACACCAATGCAGATTGCAAAAGCCACATCAGTTTTGGTCAATGAAGGTGAAGTAACAGCACCTCACTTACTTCGTTCAACCATTGATAACGGTCGTCCATTCGATGAACAAATCATGTCGGACATTGAAACCTACCCACCGCTAACCGGGGTTAAGCAAAAGTATTGGGATATCGCGCAAGAAGGTATGAGATTGGCTAACCACGGTAAGAAAGGCACCGCAAGACGTTCATTCCAGAAGATGTCTTACCAAACCGCTGGTAAATCGGGTACCGCGCAGGTGTTCGGCTTAAAAGAAGATGAAGAGTACAACGCGGATGAAATCGCAGAGCACTTACGCGATCACGCCCTCTTTACGGGTTACGCGCCTTTTGAAGATCCTGAAGCCGTCGTGACTATCGTTCTAGAGAACGCAGGTGGCGGCTCTTCTAACGGCGGCCCAGTAGTAAGACGGATTTTAGACCATATTATCCTTGCAGAAGATTATCAAAGTGAGCCAATTAAATAATGAAACTTGATCCTTCAACTGGACGAAATAGAGCCCTATTCGAAAGGCTGCATATCGACTTACCGCTATTGCTTGGCATTCTGGTTTTAATGGGTTTTGCCCTACTGATCATGTATAGCGCAAGCGGACAAAGCCTTGCGATGATGGATCGCCAGGCGATGCGTATGGTTCTGTCTTTAGGTGTGATGATCTTCCTAGCGCAAATCTCACCTCGCACTTATGAGACCTTGGCACCACTGCTATTTGCAGGTGGTGTCATCTTACTATTAGGCGTGTTGTTCTTTGGTGAAGCCTCTAAAGGTGCACAGCGTTGGTTAAACTTCGGCTTTGTTCGATTTCAACCCTCAGAGCTGTTAAAGCTGGCGGTGCCTTTGATGCTGGCACGATTTATCGGTAAGCGCTCACTTCCGCCAACCTTCCAGACATTAGCGATCTCGCTAGTGATGGTATTTGTACCGACGATTCTAATCGCAAAGCAACCCGACCTAGGTACATCTATCCTTATCGCGGCATCCGGTATCTTCGTGATATTCCTGGCGGGTATCAGTTGGAAAATCATTGCTAGCGCTGCAATCGCGTTAGGGGCATTTATCCCAATCCTATGGTTTTTCTTGATGCGTGAATATCAAAAGGTACGTGTTAGAACCCTTTTTGATCCTGAATCAGATCCATTAGGTGCGGGTTACCACATCATCCAAAGTAAGATTGCGATAGGTTCGGGTGGTATATCAGGAAAAGGTTGGCTGCAAGGTACTCAATCTCAACTGGAGTTCATCCCAGAGCGTCATACCGATTTCATTTTTGCGGTAATTGCCGAAGAGTGGGGGATGATTGGTATATTGTTCTTGCTTGCTATCTACCTGTTTATTATTGGACGCGGCCTAGTGCTTGCGAGCCAAGCTCAAACCGCATTCGGTCGAATGATGGGCGGCAGTATTGTATTGAGCTTCTTCGTTTATATTTTTGTAAACATTGGCATGGTAAGTGGCATTCTACCGGTTGTAGGTGTTCCTCTTCCTCTAGTCAGTTATGGCGGTACTTCAATGGTTACCCTTATGGCTGGTTTTGGTATTTTAATGTCGATCCATACACACAGAAAAGCATTCTCAAAGGCGACCTAATCGATGTCTATTACAACGTTTCAAAAAAAAGCATCCTTGGTTGATGAGCTGCCAATCAAAAAAATAGCCTCTATCTTAGGGTTAGCGATTTTAATCAATGGCTGTTCTTCAAAACAGCCAACAGGCCGCTACGATATTGATTCAGATATTGCACCAGACGCACCGATCTCGGTAGAGCATCTCGAGGATGCTCACCCTCAGTATGAACCTTATAGTTTAGGTGGTAACACGGATTACACTCTGCGTGGTGAAGACTACAAGATCGTAAAAAAAACCGAAGGGTTTACTGAGAAAGGCAAAGCCTCTTGGTACGGTAAGAAATTCCATGGTCACTTAACGTCTAATGGCGAGATCTACGACATGTATTCGATGTCTGCGGCGCACAAAACATTGCCAATTCCAAGCTATGTAAAAGTGACGAATACCGACAATAACAAAACCACTATTGTGCGTATTAATGACCGCGGTCCATTCCATGAAGGTCGAATCATTGACCTTAGTTATGCCGCAGCTTACAAGCTCGATGTGTTGAGAACCGGCACAGCAAATGTTGAGATTGAAGTCATTACTGTAGCTATGCCAACTGATGCTAAGAAAAAGGCAGCTTTGCCGCAATTTATTATTCAAGTTGCCACATCTCCACATGAAGATAGAACAGAGAAGTTGGCCAAAGATCTAAGCGAAAAGCTAGAAGTAGCAACGTTCTTGCAGCCAAATGATGACAACTACCGTCTGATGGTTGGGCCATTTCATGACTATGCTCTGACTCAAGAAAAATTAGAACAAGTTAAGCTAATGGGTTACCCGTCAGCTTATATAAAAAAACACACCCTAACTCGCTAATTAATCTAACAGTTACTTCTGGTAATCAGCGCTCTGGTGTGACAGAGTGATTCTGTTAATATATGAATAGTTCACCAAATAATTGCACCCAAAATGATTAAATCTAATAAACTTGTTAAATCGATTTTTGCTACTTCTGTTGCTCTTTCTGCAACGATAGCTACATCGTCATTCGCCGCTCCTATTGTTGTTCCTGATGCACCTCAAATCGCCGCTAAAGGTTTTGTTCTGATGGATTACCATTCAGGCAAAGTACTAGCAGAGAAAGAGATGAATACCCAGCTTTCTCCAGCAAGTTTAACCAAGATGATGACGAGCTACGTAATCGGCCAAGAGCTCGAACGTGGCAACATCAACCTAAACGACGATGTTATCATCAGTGAAAATGCTTGGGCTAAAAACTTCCCAGATTCATCTAAGATGTTCGTTGAAGTTGGCACTACGGTTAAAGTTGAAGAACTGAACCGCGGTATCATCATTCAATCAGGTAACGATGCGTGTGTTGCTATGGCTGAACACATCGCTGGCTCTGAAGATGCATTCGTTGACCTAATGAACGCTTGGGCAAGTTCTATCGGCATGAAAGACACGCACTTTGCTAACGTGCACGGTCTAGACAACCCGAACTTATACTCAACGCCTTACGATATGGCACTGCTTGGTCAGGCGCTAATTCGTGATGTTCCTGATGAATACCGTATCTACTCACAGAAGAAATTCACTTACAACGGCATCACCCAATACAACCGTAACGGTCTGTTATGGGATAAGAGCATGAACGTTGATGGCATTAAAACTGGCCATACAAGCAACGCAGGTTACAGCCTAGTAAGCTCAGCAACAGAAGGTAAAATGCGCCTAGTTGCCGTTGTTATGGGCACCAAGAATGCGAACGCTCGTAAAACAGAAAGCAAAAAACTGCTTAGCTACGGCTTCCGCTTCTTTGAAACAGTGGCACCTCACACAGCCGGTGAAACCTTCGTAGAAGAGAAGATCTGGATGGGTAGCAAGGACACAGTGGCACTAGGTGTCGATGAAGATACTTTCGTTACCCTACCTCGTGGTCAAGCTAAGAACCTGAAGGCAAGCTTCGTTCTCGAGAAAGAGCTAGAAGCGCCAATCAGCAAAGGCGATGTGGTTGGTAAACTATTCTACCAAGTTGATGGTGAAGACGTTGCTGAATACCCGCTACTTGCACTTGAAGATGTAGACCAAGGCAGCCTATTTAGCCGTCTATGGGACTACCTAGTACTGCTATTCAAAGGTTTATTCTAAACGAGTTAAAGGTTTGTTCTAAGCAATACACAAACTTCTTGTCTAGCTAACCTAATGAGTAAATTACCTATTTAGTCATCAACGAAACAAAAGCCGCCATGTGCGGCTTTTGTTGATCTTGAGTTCGATGATATTTACACGTAATATTCCGCCTTATTACTCGTGTCTGTTGACCGAACACGCTTTTTATCGACATTTCGCCAATTTGCGAGAGTCTAGCCTTTTGGAGCTAATCATGAACATCAATTCTGATGCAAAACTAAAAGATCTCTTAGAGTTCCCTTGTTCATTCACTTACAAAGTAATGGGCTACGCTAAGCCAGAGCTTACTGAGCTAGTGCTAGAAGTGATCCAGCGTCATGCTCCTGGTGACTACAGCCCAACACTAAAACCGAGTGCGAAAGGCAACTACCACTCTGTTTCGATCAATATTACTGCGACTTCAATTGAACAAGTAGAAACGCTATACAAAGAACTGGGCGACATCGAAATCGTTCGTATGGTTCTGTAATCGACCATTACGTATAGAAAACAGCGGCTTATTGCCGCTGTTTTTGTTTGAAACACCCTATCTGACTCAAAATCATTCAACTTAGTTTTCAATAAATACAAAGAAAGTTGAAAAACCTTGCAGTCAGTCTGTAGTTAGAATCATGTTTCGCGTTTATAATGCGTTCACTTTATTAATCCTTGAGGGAGTGCAGCTTTGCAAAATAAGCTAATCGTAAAAAAATTAGGCCGTCAGGATTACGAACCTGTGTGGAAAGCCATGCATAAGTTCACAGACGAACGCACAGAAGAAGACGCAGACCAAGTTTGGTTGGTTGAACACAACCCTGTCTTCACTCAAGGACAAGCAGGCAAAGCCGAGCATGTATTAAATGCTGGTGATATCCCTGTCATTCAAAGCGATCGCGGTGGCCAAGTGACTTACCACGGCCCAGGCCAATTAGTGGCTTACTTTCTGATTAACATCCGCCGCAAGAAATTCGGAGTGCGTGATTTGGTTACTCATATCGAGAACCTCGTAATCAATACTCTGAAAGCTTACAATATAGATTCAGCTGCCCGACCTGACGCTCCTGGTGTTTATGTCGATGGCAAGAAAATCTGTTCACTCGGATTACGTATTCGACGTGGCTGCTCGTTCCACGGGCTAGCACTCAACGTCGATATGGACCTGTCTCCATTCCTACGTATTAACCCATGTGGTTACCAAGGTATGGAAATGGCGCAGGTAAGCCAACTTGGCGGACCAAGTGAACTAGAAAACGTTGAGCAACAGTTAATACAAGAGCTCGTAGAGCTACTCGGCTATGACCAAGTAGACATTCAAGCCACCAGTAACATTACAGCAGAAGCATAAAATCATGAGCAAACCAATCCAAATGGAAAAAGGCGTTAAATATCGTGACGCTGACAAAATGGCATTAATTCCCGTAAAGAATATGCCTGCTGAACAGAAAGAAGTTCTACGTAAGCCAGCATGGATGAAGATTAAACTTCCTTCAGACAGCCATCGTATTCAAGAAATCAAATCAGCAATGCGCAAAAACAACCTGCACTCAGTTTGTGAAGAAGCGTCTTGCCCTAACCTAGCCGAGTGTTTTAACCACGGCACGGCAACGTTTATGATTCTTGGCGCTATCTGTACTCGTCGCTGCCCGTTCTGTGATGTTGCCCATGGTCGTCCTGTTGCTCCTGAAGCAGAAGAGCCGAGGAAATTGGCTAAGACGATTAAAGACATGAAGCTGAAGTACGTTGTAATCACTTCAGTTGACCGTGATGACCTACGTGATGGTGGTGCTCAGCACTTTGCAGACTGTAACCGTGAAATTCGCGAACAGAATCCAAACATTCGCATTGAAACACTGGTTCCAGACTTCCGTGGTCGCATGGACGTTGCGCTTGATCTAATGAAAGACAATCCGCCAGATGTATTCAACCACAACCTAGAGACAGCGCCACGTCTATACCGTAAAGCGCGTCCAGGTGCGAACTACAAGTGGTCTCTTGATCTGTTAAGAAAATTCAAAGAGCAACACCCAGACACCCCAACTAAATCTGGTGTAATGATGGGGCTTGGTGAGACAAAAGAAGAGATCGTTCAAGTATTGAAAGATCTTCGCGAACATGGCGTAACGATGCTGACACTAGGCCAATACCTAGCGCCAAGCCGTCACCACTTACCAGTAGAACGCTACGTGCCGCCTTCTGAGTTTGATGAGCTGAAAGAGATTGCTCTTGAACTAGGCTTCACGCACGCTGCTTGTGGCCCGTTTGTACGTTCTTCTTACCATGCAGATCTACAAGCTCAAGGTATGGAAATTAAGTAATCACGATTGCTTAACTAAAAATACAAAGGCGCTGAATATTATGTTCAGCGCCTTTTTCTATATTCTTAGTGCCGCTAAAAACAACAAAGCCACTCATTAAGAGTGGCCTTAAATAGCAAATATAATGATGTAGCCGTTAGCTGGTCACTATCCGAAAGAAGCCCAGATTACCGTTGCGACTAAGATTGGGCACACGAACTTCACATACATCGGCCAAACCTTACCAAACCAGCCAAGCTGAAAATCAGGGCAACCTTGCTCAAGCTCTTTCACTTTTGAAGCTCGGCTCCACACCCAACCACCAAACAGACAGAACATCAATGCAGCGACCGGTTGAAGGTACTGGGTCGCAATCATCGCTACCATGCCAAACATCGCAGCAAAGTTGTAAACAATCACCACACTAAACAGCGCGATAGCACCACCAATCACCCAACTTGTTGGCGTTCGTCTCGTATTGAAACGCTCACTCACTAGCGCTACAGGCCCTTCAAGCATCGAGATAGAAGAAGTCAGTGCAGCAATCGTTAGTAGTAAGAAGAACACAATCGCAAAGATCTGACCAAGCACACCTAAACTATCAAACATCAACGGTAGAACCGTGAATACAAGCGTGTCAGAACTTAATAGTGAGCCATCTTCCGCATAGATTTGTACCCCTTTTTTCATCGCAACAAACATTGCAGGCATCACCACTAGGCCAGCAATAAAAGCGACAGCAGTATCCACCAAAGTTACGTTCATCGCCATTTTTGGTAGGTTCTCTTTCTTGCTTAAGTAAGAGCCATAAACCAACATAGAGCAACCACCAATGGTGAGCGAGAAGAAACCCTGTCCCATTGCCGCCAGAATCAGTTTTCTATCCCACACTTTCTCAAAGTCTGGAACTAGGTAATGTTTTAGGCCTTCCATCGCGCCAGATTGCGTCATGATGTAAACAAACAATAAACCAAATAAAACAAACAACGCAGGCATCAAACGAGTCGACCATTTCTCGATACCTTGCTTAACACCGCCCTGTACAATCAAAATCGTCAGTACGTAGAACGCAACAGTACCAAAGACATTACGATCAACGCTAAAGCCTTTAAACCAATCCGCAATCGCCTCTAGGCCAATCAGATCAGCGACTGCACCAATTAGGAAGCAGATCAACCAACCACCAACAATACTGTAAAACGCCAACACAGCGCTTGGTACACTCAGTCCAATCCAACCGACAAACTCACCGACTTTCTTACCCAAAGGGTTTGTCGTCAAAGATCGCATGCTATCAACTGGGTTTGCTTGGCCGTGACGGCCTATAGCCATCTCAACCACCAGCATAGGGAAAGCAACCACGAAGATCATGATTAGGTAAACAAGCAGAAAAGCACCACCGCCATTGCTCGCAACTTGAGTTGGGAAACCCCAAATATTACCCAAGCCAACAGCTGCACCAGCCGCTGCTAAAATAAAACCCAAACGAGAACTAAATAGCTCTCTTGAAGAGGAAGATTGTTGGTCCATATTGCCCGCGCAAAAATCAGTGAACTAGTTGAGAAGTACAGTAATCAAAAGCAATGATAGGCACAACCAATAAATGAACAATTCTCTAATTTTTACAATCAGTACGCTATTTAGAACCAAAAAATTAACAACAACCCAGTTCGATAGTTTTCCATCAATAGACACCAAAGGATTATCAACAAAGCCCGGCCACAAAATTAATACTTATCATTGAGTGAACAATACAAACAAAAAGAGCACCAACCGGTGCTCTTGCTATTCATAAGTCGATCCAGATTAGATCGTGAAGACTTGATAGTCTTTTAGGTTCGGAATGATTTGATGTAGCTCTTGCTCTTGCTCTGCCATCTCATCAAGTGAATCACAGAACTCAGTGCCTTCTTCTTCCATTTGCTGAGCATGTTCTTTCATTCGCTCTTCAACTTTAAGCTTTAATTCAGCCATGCTATCAGCCATTTCGGTCAGATTTAGTCCGCCGTCTTGTTTCATTTTTTCTGACATCGCATTAAAAGCGCTAGAGATAAATTCTTGGTTAAAGATTTCTTTCGCCTTCTCGAAATCTTCAGACCAGCCATTGGCCATCGAATCAAAGCTTTCTGCTGGTAACACCAACTCGCCATCTTTGTAGTAACGAGCTTCCAGTTCTGCAAAGTAGGTTTTCATTGATTCTTTTACATTATCAAATGACTCAGGCGAATCTAGGCTAGCGGCAATATCATCAATCACGTCATTGGCTAATGCTAAGCTCTCGTTAGCCATTTGCTTTGCACGAGGTAAATACTCACTCATGCTGTCACGATACTTCTCTATCGCAGCTTGTTGGTCAGCATCGAGCTCAACTTTCTCGCCATGGATATAGAGGTCATTGTTTTCATCGAAGACCGCAGTATCGCCATTCACCTGATGGATTTCGACTTTTTGGTCATCGATTCGTAATTCATTCTTCAAATCAACTCGACACTGCGCTGCAAACGTTGGCAGACTCACAACAGAGATTGCCGCTGTTAACGATGCAATTAATACACTGTTTTTCATAAATACATTGCTTTTCATAACATCCTCTCATCAATCTGACAGATTACTATACCCTTGGATTATGCTTCTTTGTCAGAGAAACGTTTTATATCTATTAGTCAGTTAGTTAGTCGATAGAGATAACTTCGTAGTAAAACTGTTTATCTGCGACTTTAAATTCAACCTCATCACCGACTTCTTTACCCATTAGAGCCTGACCAAAAGGTGCATTTGCCGTCACAATGGCAACTTCATTTTCATTCCATGTGACAGAAAGCCCCCCGACTCTCGGCCCCATAAAGAAATGTTTATATTGATCACACTCGTCGATGACCACAACATAGCTGCTCACCGTAATCTTCTCACTATCACGCAGCACTAAGTTACGATAATACTGAATGTCGTCCTCACATTCTTGCACCCTCACCGCTTGGCCATGGGCGAGATATGAAGCTTCTAGCGCCAATGTATCGTACTTATGCTCAGGCACTGTCTCTTCATCTGTCGCGGCGTCAATAGCACGCTGGGTAGCGGACTGTGCGATACGCAATCGGGATTCGAGTTGCTCTATGATTATTTGGCGAAGCTCAGACTTATTCATACTTTTGGAGTGCTTTTCTATAGGAGCTACAGAATAGAATTAGGTACAATCAGGTGCAAGACATTTGATTCATCAAGCGACGCGATCATAGACAGGCGAACGCTTTAGCATCAATACGACACTTAACAACTCAGGTAGAACACAAATGATTGAGCAGAAGCTAAAACAAGTATTCGGATTCGATTCACTGCGTAATGGGCAAAAGCAAGTCATTGATAATGTTCTATCTGGTCACTCTACCGCGGCCATATTCCCGACGGGCTCAGGTAAATCACTGTGCTATCAATTACCCGCGTTAGAGTTGCCGCACTTAACCTTGGTGATATCACCGCTGTTAGCTTTAATGAAAGACCAACTCGCTTTTCTGCACAGTAAAGGCATTAGCGCGGCCGCCATCGAATCTAGCCAAGACAGACAAACCACACAACAGGTGATGCAATCTGTGCGTAACGGAGACACCAAGATCCTCATGATCTCGGTTGAACGCTTGAAGAACGAGCGCTTTCGCCAATTTATCTCCCAAGTACCGATCTCACTGCTTGTGGTCGACGAAGCGCACTGTATTTCTGAGTGGGGACATAACTTTAGACCAGACTACCTGAAGCTTCCTCAATACCAAAAACAGCTCAATATTCCTCAGGTACTACTGCTCACGGCAACCGCGACAACCTCTGTTATCCAAGATATGAAGTCTAAGTTTGATATCGATGAGGAACGTGTTGTGGTTACTGGCTTCTATCGTCAAAACCTAGACCTTTCAATTCAACCTTGCGAACAAGCCAGTAAACTAGAAACATTGTGCAATGTCGTCAACCAAGCTTCTCTCGCTCCGACTATTGTTTATGTCACCCTTCAGCAAACAGCAGAGATGGTGGCTCAGCAACTTCGTAACGCTGGCGTAAATGCCGTGGCTTATCATGCAGGTCTTAAACCTGAAAACAGAGACGCCATTCAACATCAGTTCATGAGTGATGACGTCAACTGTATCGTGGCAACGATTGCTTTTGGTATGGGCGTGGATAAGTCCAACATTCGCCGAGTGATTCACTTTGACTTACCCAAATCGATAGAGAACTACTCGCAAGAGATCGGCAGGGCTGGTCGAGATGGGCAAGCGTCTGAATGTATTTTACTGGCTAACAAACATGGTTTAAGCACACTCGAGAACTTCGTTTTTGGTGATACGCCAGACAACATATCGATCCAAGCGGTATTAAAAGAGATCTACGAAAATCAAAACATTGGCGCTTCTGGCTCGAATCAATGGGAGATCATGCTTAACCAGCTATCACGTGAGTCCAACATTCGTCAGTTACCGCTAAAAACACTACTGGTGTATCTTGAAATTGAAGGCGTGATTGAGCCGAAGTACAGCTACTTTGCTGATTACAAATTTAAGTTCATTCGTCCGAAACAACAAATCACCGAACAGTTCCAAAATGAACGCCGTCAATTTGTCGAAGCGATTTTCCAATGCTCTCCTCAAGCAAGAGTGTGGTGCCAAGTCGATTTCGATGCGCTTTGGACTCACTTCCAAGCCGATCGTCAGCGCGTGATTACGGCTATCGACTACTTCAATGAACAAGGCTGGATTGAACTGGAAAGCAAGCAGATCACCGATGTCTACGCGATCCACAACACCTCTGAAGATATGATGCAACTGTCAGAGCGCCTTACAGAGTTGTTTAAAGCAAAAGAGCACAGCGAGATAAACCGTCTTAACCAAATGCTGAATTTTTTTGAGGCGGATACTTGCCTAAGCTCACGTCTTGCGAGTTACTTTGCTGATGATAAGGCACCAACAAACTGCGGTCATTGCTCTGTATGTCGGGGAGAAGTGGCTATCTTACCAACCGTTGATGTTGACCCTGTCGATGATGATAAGGTGATGACATGGATACATGAGTTTGTTTCTGCTAGCCAACAACTGATTACCGACGAGGCAATTACTCGCTTCTTATGCGGAATCGCCACCCCGCTTTCAACCAAGCTTAAAGCCAGTAAAATGGTCGGTTACGGTAAGCTAGAACAGCAACCATTCAGTGATACCTTAGCGCGAGTTAAGCAACTTCCTAGGTAACCCAACTTCCTTGTTTAGAAAAAACCGACTAGGTTATCAAATCTAGTCGGTATTCAAACACCAACACTTTCAACAACATCTCTAAGTCTAACCTCTCAGCCTCTTCCCCTAAAAGAAACTCAACTGACGCATTTGGTCTTTGGGTTGCAGCATTACGCTTAAACCAAGCAGGCGTATCTCTCGCCCCTGTTGTCTTTTCAGTATTTCACTTAGCAGTTCTTTGAAGTGTTCACGATCGAGAGAGGTGTGGATGTGTTCAATCGTGGTTTGTTGAAAGTCGGCGAACTTGAGCTTAATGCCCTGTTTGATGATCGCTTTGCTTGGGCTGGCTTTTTCTAAGCGAGTTTCGAGTTCAGGAAACAGCTTGTCTTCGATTACCTGCCAACATTCTGCGTAGGTTGAAATGTTTTGGGTGAAGGTGCGCTCTACGCCTACCGATTTTCGCTCGCGCTCGATGATAACTTCTCGATCATCAATGCCATGACTGCGCTTCCAGAGTGATGCACCTTGACGGCCAAACTTGAGTAGCAGGTCTCGATAGTCAGACTCCTTGATATCCTTACAAGTAAAAAAACCTGCTTGATGCAACTTTTCAATACTCACCTTGCCGACACCAGGAATCTTTTCAAGTGGTAGCTCATCGATCACTGATTGCACGTCTTGTGGAGGGATAACAAACTGACCATTGGGCTTATTCAGATCCGAGGCTACTTTCGCCAAGAATTTAATCGGCGCAATTCCTGCAGAAGCGGTCAGGTTAAGCTCATTCCAGATATCACGGCGAATCGACTCGGCAATGAGTGTTGCCGAGCCGTGACATTGCTTAGAATCGGTGACATCAAGGAAAGCTTCATCCAAAGAAAGAGGCTCAATGACTGATGTGTATCGAGAGAAGATTTCACGGATCTTTTTAGATATATCGACATAGACCGACATTCTTCCCGGCACAACCAATAGATTAGGACAAAGCTGTAGGGCTTTTCCTGTCGGCATTGCAGAGCGAACACCAAACTTGCGGGCTTCATAATTACAGGTGCTCAAAACGCCGCGTTGCTTTTCATGCCCACCAACAGCTAACGGGCGATTTCGGTAAGCAGGGTTATCACGCATTTCTACAGCCGCGTAAAAACAATCCATATCGACATGAATTATTTTTCTTACTTTCTCTTCACCCGCGCTACACATCTAGGAATTACTCGACCTTACAACTGTATCTATAAACAGTATAATCCAATTATTATCAGATTTAAAACGATCTCGAGTCCAGCTAAAGAGGTTTCGCTTCAATAGCCATGAGCTCTTCTGATACTATTGTTAACGAGTATTTAGTCTATAAGTAGGGATCGCTTGTGAGTGAAAAAATACTAGTAGTGGAAGATAGCCGAGCATTTCGCAACTACCTGTACCAACAGCTGAAAAATAGCGGTTATGAGGTAGCAGTTGCTGAATCGATTGCAGAAGCAAAAAACATCTTGGAACAAGAGACGGATTTCTTGTGTGCCGTATTGGATTACTGCTTACCTGACGGGCAAGACGGTGAGATCATTGATCTCGTCTTAGGCTATCAACAGAAAATAATTGTTCTTACTGGGATGTTCGACAATCAACTGCGAGAGCAAGTCCTAGCCAAAGGCGTTATCGATTACATACTAAAAGACAGTATGTCATCAGTAAGCTACCTACTTCCTCTGGTTCAAAGAATTTCGAATAATCGCCACCACAAAGCATTGGTTGTCGATGATTCAGCGGTCGTTCGCCGTTACATAGCTCAACTTCTAGAACACCAATATATCCAAACTATCCAAGCCGAAGATGGCGAACAAGCATTAAAGCTTCTTCATAACGATCCCGATATTACGTTCGTTGTTACAGACCATGATATGCCTAAGAAAGACGGTATAGCGATGATCCGTGAGATTCGACGCGATCACGACAGAAACCAGTTGGCTATTCTAGGATTATCGGGCAGCGATGATCGCACCATGACAGCGCGATTCCTTAAAGCGGGGGCTAACGACTTCCTTTACAAGCCTTTTAACCAAGAAGAGTTTTTCTGCCGTATCCACCAACTGCTTGATATGAAAGAAGCGGCCAATGAGCTGTTTCGACATGCCAACGAGGATGCTCTTACTGGCTTATGGAATCGTCGCTACTTGTTCAATCATCCTTGTAAGGGCTGCGATCAACGAAACATCGCGATGATGGATATCGACTTCTTTAAGAAAGTGAATGACACCTTTGGCCACGATGGTGGTGATGCTGTGCTGATCGATGTGGGGAAAATCATCAAAGATCATTTCAAAGACGATGTCGCTGTGCGCTTCGGTGGTGAAGAGTTTTGTATTCAGTCATGCGGTGCGTTTGAGAGCTTTGTTGACAACTTAGAGTCCATGAGAGAAGCCATTGAAAGCCATGTTGTTGAGCATGACTCTCAAAGAATCAAGGTCAGTATCAGTATCGGCGTAACCGATTTAGACGCGAAGCTAGATGAGCAGATCAAAGCAGCTGATGAGCTTCTTTATACGGCAAAAGAGCAAGGTAGAAACCAATTAGTGTTTGCGCGTAACAGCATGCAAATCGAACAATAGTCATTCGCTTCTGTTTCCATCGTTAATCAACCAAGATTAATTGCTAGACCTTAAAACCAAAAAAGCTCAAGACGGTAATCTTGAGCTTTTCAATTTGAGGGCATAGATAACTCTACCCCTTATGACTGTCACCAATTAAGCGATACGGTCTTTACTCCAAGCAGATTCTTTTTGTTGACGCTCAGCCAGCTTCTCTTCACGATAAGCTTCACGTGCTTCACGCTTCTTACGCGCGTCACAAGGCTCAGGGCAGTTACATACTTTATCAATACCAACAGCACCCAAACCGCCACAGCTACCTTTCACAACTTTCTTTTGGATAATGTAGCCAATTGACATCGCTGCGATTACTGCAAGAAAAACACCAAATGTAATCAGAAATGTATTCATAATTATCTCGCTTACCTTATTTACCTAAGTATGGCTTAAATGCTTCAGAAGCAATTTCTTTAAAGCCATCTGCTGTTTTTACCACCATGAACACTGGGATGTTATGTTGGTTTGCGACTTCCATTCCTTTTTCCTCACCTAAGACCATAAGGCCAGTAGATAAGCCGTCTGCAGTCATTGAAGACGGGTTTAAAACAGTCACAGAAACCACTTTATGATGAAGAGGCTTTCCTGTTTCTGGGTTGATGATGTGTGAGTAACGAACACCATCACGCTCAAAATAGTTGCGGTAGTCACCAGACGTTGCGATCGCCATATCACCAGGTTCGATGATCTCTTGAATGTTGCGCTCGTCAATACTTGGCTTTTCGATGGCAATACGCCAGCCTACGCTTTCGCGGTTTAGGCCTTTCAAACGGATTTCACCGCCGACTTCTACCATGTAGTTGTGAATACCAATGGAATCAAGGTAATCAGCAACAACATCAACGCCCCAACCTTTTGCAATGGTTGACAGGTCGACATACAAATTAGGCAAGTCTTTAGTTAGCTTGTTGCCTTCAACGCTCAAGTGATGAATACCAACTTTAGCTTTACGAGCAGCAAGCTCTTCATCTGATGGAACTACTTCCGGACGAGCTTCAGGACCAAAACCCCAAAGATTAACTAATGGACCAACCGTAACATCCAACGCTCCTTCAGTAAGACCGTTCAAACGAATGGCTTCTTTCACAACAATAGCGGTTTGTTCAGAGACTTCGAATGCGTCAGCGCCTTTGTGTTGGTTGAAACGGCTCAGCTCTGAATCTTCACGATAAGTCGACATTTGATCATTCACTTCTTCAAGTAGACGATCGATCTCAGTATGAACTTCATTAGACTCAGGAAATTCATCACCATTGATGTATTTAATATTGTAACTGGTACCCATAGTCGGGCCACTTAAATGCACTTGCTCTCTTGCCTGCTCGCAGCCCGCAAGAAAAATCAAAGAAGTTAATGCAACAAGCCAAATTCTCACTTGCTTACTCCTGTCTAATGTTGAGGATTTATATAAGGAAAAATAAGAGTAAAAAATAGGTATTTTGAATGCCTTACTCTTTCTTATATAAGCCAGTATGTTGTCAAAAATAGTCTTAGAAAAACAAATGGCTGACTCGTGAGAGTCAGCCATAATATCAATCACTTAAATGGATTAACCACCGAAGTCATCTAGTAGGATGTTTTCATCTTCTACACCAAGATCTTTCAGCATGCCGATAACAGCCGCGTTCATCATTGGTGGACCACACATGTAGTACTCACAGTCTTCAGGAGCTTCGTGATCCTTCAGGTAGTTTTCGTACAATACGTTGTGGATGAAACCTGTGTAACCGTCCCAGTTGTCCTCTGGTTGAGGATCAGACAGAGCACAGTGCCACACGAAGTTCTCGTTTGCAGCCGCTAGGCCATCGAAATCTTCAATGTAGAACATCTCACGCTTAGAACGTGCACCGTACCAGTAAGACATCTTACGAGTAGAGTTAAGACGCTTAAGTTGGTCGAAGATATGTGAACGCATTGGCGCCATACCTGCACCACCACCGATGAATACCATTTCATTGTCTGTGTCTTTAGCAAAGAACTCACCAAATGGACCAGAAATAGTACATTTGTCGCCTTCTTTAAGAGACCAGATGTATGAAGACATCACACCAGGAGCTACGTCAGGGTTGTTTGGCGGCGGAGTTGCGATACGCACGTTAAGCTTGATGATGCCTTTCTCTTCTGGGTATGAAGCCATAGAGTAAGCACGGATCGAATGCTCTTTAACGATAGACTCGTAACGGAACAAGTTGAACTTATCCCAGTCACCACGGTATTCCTCAGGAATATCGTAATCTGCGTATTTCACGTGATGTGGTTCAGCTTCAATCTGAATGTAACCACCCGCGCGGAACGGAACTTCTTCACCTTCAGGGATCGCTAGAGCAAGTTCTTTGATGAAAGTAGCTTCGTTGTTATTCGAGATAACAGTACATTCCCACTTTTTAACACCAAAGATATCTTCGTCTAGTTCAATCTCCATGTCAGTTTTCATAGCAACTTGACATGCAAGACGTTCGCCTTCGCGAGCTTCACCTTTTGTGATGTGATCAAGTTCAGTTGGAAGGATGTCGCCACCACCAGACTTAACTTTTACACGACACTGACCACAAGAGCCACCGCCACCACAAGCAGAAGATACGAAGATACCAGCGCCAGCTAGGGCACCAAGTAGCTTGCTACCAGGTTGAGTAACGATCGCCTTTTCAGGGTCGCCGTTTACAGCAATAGTGATGTCACCTGATGGTACTAGCTTAGACTTAGCGAAAAGAATCACTAGTACTAGAGCCAATACAATAATGGTAAACATCGCTACGCCAAGAATAATGCTTTGCATTTGTTATTCCTTATTACTGGGTGCTTACCCTACAGTTGAACACCAGAGAAAGACATAAAGCCTAACGCCATCAGGCCAACAGTAATGAACGTGATACCAAGGCCACGAAGACCTGGAGGTACGTCAGAGTACTTCATCTTCTCACGGATACCCGCAAGAGCAACGATAGCTAACATCCAACCCACACCAGAACCGAAGCCGTAAACAACAGATTCAGCAAAGTTGTAGTCACGAGTTACCATGAAAGATACACCACCAAAGATTGCACAGTTAACTGTGATCAGTGGAAGGAAGATACCTAGTGCGTTGTACAAAGGTGGGAAGAAACGGTCTAGAACCATCTCTAGGATTTGTACAAGTGCCGCGATAACACCGATGAATGCGATGAAGTTAAGGAAACTTAAATCGACACCTTCAACAAGCGCGTTTTCTTTCAGGATGTGTGTGTAAACAAGGTTGTTTACAGGAACAGCGATTGTAAGTACTACAACTACCGCAACACCAAGACCAAAAGAAGTTTTAACTTTCTTAGATACCGCTAGGAATGTACACATACCTAGGAAGAAAGAAAGCGCCATGTTTTCGATGAAAATCGATTTAACTAGCAGACTAATATAATGTTCCATGACTACCTTACCCCTTCGCTTCTACTTGTTCTGGTTTGAACACACGAATTGCCCAAATCAAGAAACCAATTAGGAAGAATGCAGAAGGTGCTAGAAGCATCAAGCCGTTTGGCTGATACCAACCACCGTTGCTCACTAGAGGTAGTACTTCCATACCAAATAGTTTGCCAGAGCCTAGAAGCTCACGGAAGAAACCAACAGTGATAAGAACGAAACCGTAACCAAGACCGTTACCAAGACCATCGATTAAAGATGGGATTGGTGCAGACTTCATTGCGAATGCTTCAGCACGACCCATTACAATACAGTTAGTAATGATTAGGCCTACGAATACAGATAGCTGCTTAGAGATATCGTATAGGTATGCTTTAAGCACTTGGTCTACCACGATTACTAATGATGCGATAATCGCCATCTGAACGATGATACGCACACTGTTAGGAATGTGGTTACGGATCAAAGAAACGAAGAAGTTAGACAGAGCAGTAACAAACATTACCGCGATAGTCATAACAAATGCTGTTTCTAGCTTAGTGGTTACCGCAAGAGCAGAACACACACCAAGAACCTGTAGCGCGATTGGGTTGTTGTCCAACACCGGCGCTAAGATGCTCTTTTTAATTTCTTTTGCACTAGACATTAGTTCAGACCTCCGTCACGAACTTTTGCTAGGAACGGACCAAAGCCCATATCACCTAACCAGAAGTCAAATGTATGTTGAACACCAACGCTAGTCAGTGTTGCACCAGAAAGGCCATCTACACCGTGCTCAGAACCTTGAGGAGCGCCACCTTTAACAACCTGAATAGCAGGTTTGTGGTTTTCGTCGAATAATTTCTTACCAACGAATTGAGCTCGCCAAGATGGGTTCTCAACTTCACCACCAAGTCCAGGAGTTTCACCTTGCTCGTAGTAAGTGATACCAGAAACTGTGTTGCCATCAGTTTCTACCGCAACGAATGCGTACATCATTGACCATAGACCGTTACCGTGAACAGGGATGATAACTTTAGAAGTTTCAGCACCATCTTTCACAAGGTATACAGTACCCGTGTTAGCACGACGAAGAATCTTAGCGATGTCATCTTCAGCTGAAAGCTTGACTGACTGAGCTGGATCTTTTGCCGCTTTACGTTGGTCGTATGCAGCAGCATCGCCGTCAACGAAATCGCCAGTAGCGAAATCAACTAGACGAGGTTCAATGTTCTCTGCGTACAGTTCAGGGATATTACCCGCAAGTTCAATGCCCGCAACTTCAAGGATCTTAGTTTGCTGATCCAGAACCGCGTTAGCTTGTTGCTTAGGTTTAAGAACAACTGCAGCTGTTGAAACGATGATTGAGCACACTAGGCTCAATGCGATAACAACAAACAGCGTCTTTTTAATGCTATCGTTATTACTTGCCATAGCGCGCTAGTCTCCGCTTAATGTTCTTCTCGATTACAACGTGGTCAAACAGAGGAGCAAATAGGTTTGCGAATAGAATCGCAAGCATCATGCCTTCTGGGTATGCAGGGTTAACTACACGAATCATTACACACATTGCGCCGATTAGGATGCCGTACCACCACTTACCTTTGTTGGTAAATGAAGCTGATACTGGGTCAGTCGCCATGAAGAACATACCGAATGCGAAGCCACCTAGAACTAGGTGCCAGTGCCAAGGCATGCTGAACATTGCGTTAGTATCAGAACCGATCACGTTAAACAGCGTAGACACAGCAATCATACCGATCATTACACCAGCAATGATGCGCCATGAAGCGATACGCATGTAAACGATCATCGCTGCACCAATCATAAGTGCTAGAGTCGATACTTCACCGATAGAACCTGGGATGTTACCAATGAATGCGTCCATCCAAGTGATTGCTTCACCAGATGTTACGTTCATTAGTGCGCTACCGCCGCCTTGAGCCCATTGGCTAAGAGCAGTTGCACCAGAGAAACCATCTGCAGCAGTCCAAACTACGTCACCTGAAATCTGTGCAGGGTATGCAAAGAATAGGAACGCACGGCCAGCAAGTGCAGGGTTCAGGAAGTTACGACCCGTACCACCGAAGATCTCTTTAGCGACTACAACACCGAAGGTAATACCTAGTGCCGCTTGCCATAGAGGAAGTGTTGGCGGAACGATAAGCGCGAATAAGATAGAAGTAACAAAGAAACCTTCGTTTACTTCGTGCTTACGCACCATACAGAACAGAACTTCCCAGAAACCACCAACGATGAATACCGTTGCGTAGATAGGTAGGAAGTATGTCGCACCAAGTAGCATCTTGCTGCCAACACCTGCATCGGATCCTAAGGAGGCTCCAAGCATTTCGGTTAGCCAGTAGTGCCAGTTACCACTGATAACAGATGCTAGTTCAGCGCCTGCGTACATATGGTTAAGTGCTGCGATAGCTTGGCCACCCGCGTTGTACATACCCCAGAACATTGCTGGGAATACCGCGAACCAAACCATGATCATGATACGTTTTAAATCAACGCTATCACGAACGTGCGAGCTTTTCTTTGTAATAAGACCTGGCGTGTAGAACACTGTCGCTGCTGCTTCGTAAAGCGCAAACCACTTCTCGTGTTTACCACCTGGCTCAAAATGATGCTCGATGTCTTCAAGAAACTTTTTAAGGCCCATGAAAATTACCCTTCCTTCTCAATCGTATCTAGGCATTCACGAAGTAGTTGACCATACTCGTACTTACCTGGACATACAAAGGTACACAATGCTACATCTTCTTCGTCTAGCTCTAGCGCACCAAGTGCTTGAGCACTATCAATGTCGCCTGCACATAGATCACGAAGCAGCAATGTAGGTTCCATATCTAGAGGCATTACGCGCTCGTAGTTACCAATTGGAACCATTGAGCGGTCACTACCGTTTGTTGTCGTTGTCATGTTGAACAACTGACCTTTAAACAGGTGACCAAGGAATGAACGAGTAACAGAGAACTTGTTCTTACCAGGCATAGCCCAGCCGAATAGCTCTTTATCACGACCTTCACGTAGAACAGAAACTTGCTGATGGTAACGACCAAGGAAAGCATGTGGACCTGTTGCTTCAGTACCCGTAAGTACAGAACCAGAAATCACACGAACTTCGCCTGGCATTAACTCGCTGTCTGTCAACTCTTCAAGGCTAGCACCAATTTGAGTACGAACTAGACGTGGGTTGTTCACCACTGGACCAGCCAGAGAAACAACACGCTCAGAGTAAATCTCACCAGTAAGGAAAAGCTTACCGAATGCGATAACATCTTGGTAGTTAATGCTCCACGCTACATTTTGTGCATTTACCGGATATAGGTAATGCATATGCGTGCCTGCAAGACCTGCAGGGTGTGGGCCATCAAAAACATGTTCTTCAACGTTAGACTGAGCTGAACGAGGTAAGCTAGTACCTTTTTTACAAACGTACACTTTACCGTTAGTCAGAGTTGAAAGAAGATCTAAACCAGCAACGAAAGCATCAGACTGCTCGTTAATGACTAATTCTGGCTCAGCTGCTAGCGGATTAGTATCCATAGCAGTAACGAAAATAGCCTGAGTTTCAGAATCAACTGCTGGAACCTTGCTGAACGGACGAGTTCGCAAAGCGGTCCATGCGCCAGACTCAATTAACTGAGCTTTAACCGTTTCACGGTCAAGACTTGTTAATTGGTCAGCTTCATAGCTATTGAACGTGATTTGCTCATTGCCTGCTACTTCAATCACTACTGATTGAAGAACACGCTTAGCACCACGGTTCACTTCAATAACTTTACCGCTTGCTGGAGAAGTAAATACAACACCTGGGTTCTTTTTATCTGCAAAAAGAACTTGGCCTTTCTTAACTTCATCACCAACGCGAGTATGCATCGTAGGACGCATACCAACGTACTCTTCGCCAAGCAAGGCGACTTTAGTGATGGACTTACCATCATTAATCACCTGGGATGGAGTTCCTGCGATAGGAAGATCCAAACCCTTCTTTATTGTAATCATACGCACTTGCACTACTTTATCGGGAAAAAGATTCTTTTAATTGCGTAAATTCAGGACGTTTTAAATCGCCCTTAGACACGACATTACAGTGTCCGGTTCTGGCAAACTTAAGGCACCAGAATCGCAACATCACATTAATAAAATCATCACAAATGTTATGTGAGATTTATCAGGTGCGGTATTCTAGCATTTTTTGACAACTTGATGCCATGATCAATAACTTGAATACGGTCATTATTTGGTGAGATTTGAAGCATATGGTCTCTCAAATATGTATAAATTTGACGAGCCGCACAGATAAATTGGCTTTTGAATCGTGTTTTAAACAAGAGATTAATACTCTGTCACAAAGTAATATTTTACGATTTATGTTGAAACACTGTTAATAAAAACATTACTCATTGTAGGTATTTTTAGCCGTTCAATTTGCCATCAGCTTGAGTGATGTAACAACGAAAAACACATAGGTTTTACGATAAAAAAGGCGGCATAACCACCTATTCTATATTCGAGAGCTTTCTTACTTGCCGCCACCCAT
Source organism: Vibrio sp. 14G-20 (assembly GCF_026241515.1). Lineage (GTDB taxonomy): Bacteria > Pseudomonadota > Gammaproteobacteria > Enterobacterales > Vibrionaceae > Vibrio. Next base: position 161,701 of record NZ_JAPHPW010000010.1, on the reverse strand, counting down.
GCACATAGGGCTATCTGGCACGTTATCTAGCTGCTTCATCCATTCATCTTTTGTATAAGTGTGAATGGATAATGCGTGAATACTATTCGCTAGTTCTTCTGAAAGCGCTTTATTTACCGCTCGATGACGAGCAATGAGACGCAAACCTTCAAACACATCGGTGACAACAATCACTTTGAAATGACTCTCAGAACCAGCCGGAACATTGTGCATATAGCTCTCATTAACCACGTTTAAATGACTTGGTGAAAACTCATTGTGCAATTTTGTTTCGATAACTTCTTGGATCATTGTGATTCCTTAATAACGTATTGGCATTATCTGTTAGGTGAGTATAAACCCTAACAAGTCAAATGTATGAGTATTTCATAGCGAATGACATGGGTTTGGTTGAGTTTTTTCTATCTTGTTCAGCCTGCATTTGAGACAATATCTTTGTTATTTCTTACATAAGTATCTCAAGCAATGAAAACCGAACTTACCCTTCACGACAGAACTTTGACCTTACATCGTTTCCCTAAACGTTCAAATGAAACCCTTCAAGCTTGGGATGCAGGCGACGAATACATTATTAGCCACGTTGAAGAAATGAACATTGAACCTGGCAAACACATCCTGATCATGAACGACAGCTTCGGTGCCCTATCGACCTGGTTTTCGAAAGATCATGATGTCACGATGATGAGCGACTCATTTATCTCTCACCGCGGTGCCCTGAAAAACTTGCAACGTAATCAAAGCAACCGAGTGAACTTCCTGAACACAATGGATGATATCCCACACGGTATCGATCTTGTGATCATGCAGCTGCCAAAAACAAATCGTCACCTCATTTGGCAATTGAGTCAGCTACGCCAAGCTTTGCCTAAAGGCTGCCAAGTGATCGGTGTCAACAAGGTAAAAGAGATTCACACCTCTACGCTTAACCTGTTCGAAAAACACCTAGGCGAAACCAAAACCTCGCTAGCGAAGAAAAAGCACCGCTTGGTTTTCTCTTCTCCAAATTGCCAACCAGTTCAAACTGTCGAGCCGTTTGTGGAGTGGGATGTAGACGGTGAAGATATCCGCTTGAAAAATTTACCGAATGTTTACTCAGGCGAAGCACTCGATCAAGGCGCTCGCTATATGCTAGAGCATATCCCTCAAGATCCAGAGCTACGTCATATCATCGACCTAGGCTGTGGTAATGGTGTATTGAGTGTTAAAGCTGGACAATTGAACCCTCAGGCTCGTATTACTTGTGTTGATGAGAGCTTCATGGCGGTGGAATCAGCACGCCAAAACGTCAAGGATAACCTTGGTGAAGAAGGTAACTTTCAGTTCATTGCCAACAACTGTTTAGATGGTTTTAAGAAAAACAGCACTTACTTAGTAATGTGTAATCCTCCGTTCCATCAGCAACAAGCGATTACTGATCACATTGCATGGCAAATGTTCTGTGATGCAAAGCATGTTCTAAGCAATGGAGGCAAATTAATTGTTATTGGCAACCGACACCTCGGATACGATGTCAAACTAGCAAGACTATTTGGTGAAGCTAACGTTGAAACGCTTGAACTAAACCAAAAATTTGAGATATTACAAGCAACAAGAGAACCTGCGAATTTTAATAAATAAGCAGAAACGACTTCACAAGAATTTAAGATACCGAGCTTCTGGTGTGAATTTAGAAAGGATAAAGGAATGAAAAAACTGATTTTGGCTGCTTCTATTATGGCTTTGACAGCATGTTCAGCCCCTCAGCAAGAACAGATCAATGTAATGCCAGAAGCTTCACTAAGCTCAAGTAACCTAGTACAAGGCAAAACATACACACTAACAAGTAAAGATGTTCGTGCCGCTCAATACGTTGCACTGGTTGATAGTGGCCGTTCAAATATTCAGCCAATTCACGCTAAGCAGAACATGCGAATTTCTCTAGAGAACGCGGTAGCACAGCAGTTAGAGTCTCAAGGTTACCGTGCAAGCGTAAATAGCGAAAACTCGATTGTTTTAGAGATTCAGGAAGCGCTTGTTACCGTAGAACACACCATTATGGAAAACCAAATGGACGGTAAAGTAACGCTTGAAGTAACAGCTGAGACACCGGAAGGTAAGCTCGTTAAAACCTTCAACGGTACTGCAACTCGCACAGGCGCATTAAGCGCTTCAAACGATGATATCGCGATGGTGCTTAACGATGTAATCAACTTGGTATTGAAAGAGATTGCCAATGACCAAGAGCTAAAAACTTACATGAAGGAACGTTTCTAATGGGTCGCATTTTATCTTCTATTGCATTAATGCTGGTGAGCGTGAGCGTTTGGGCTGGTCCTAAAGTGAACGTAGAAACAACATTAGGCAACTTCACTATCGAGCTTAACCAAGAGCAAGCACCAGTGAGTGCTGAGAACTTTCTCAAGTACGTTGCTGACGGCAGCTACGAAGGTACTATCTTCCACCGTGTTATTCCTGGTTTCATGGCACAAGGTGGCGGTTTCGATCAAGACATGAATCAACAAGCGACTTATGCTCCTATTAAGAATGAAGGTAGCAACGGCCTGAACAACGATACAGCCACAATCGCTATGGCTCGTACTAATGCGCCAGATTCTGCAACTCGCCAGTTCTTCATTAACTTCTCTGATAATGATTTCTTGAACGCAAAAGGCGGTAACCCAGGTTACGCAGTATTCGGCAAAGTAACTGAAGGTTTTGATGTTGTTCAAAAGATGGCAACGATTCCAACCAAGCGAATGGGCCGCATGTCAGACATCCCAGTCGACCCAATCATCATCACTAAAGTGACCCTTCTTAAGTAATCCAATGTAACGCCCTTATTTCTTAAGGGCGTTTTTCTATACAAGGACGCCCTATGTCATCAGGCACTCCCTCTCTTTCTTGGATGCAGACTTTCCGCAGCTACCTTGATAAACGCTTACTTTGGGTGTTTATGCTCGGTTGTTCGAGCGGCTTCCCATGGGTTCTTATTGGGTCCAACATGTCTGGTTGGCTAAAAGATGCAGGTTTGACACGAGCAGCCATTGGCTACTTTGGTAGTGTGTTTGCCGTCTATGCGATTAATTTTTTATGGGCACCATTGGTAGACCGAGTAAAACTGCCGGTGCTTCATGCAATACTCGGCCAACGCCGCAGTTGGATCTTTTTCTGCCAAACCATTGTTTTAATCGGCACCTTATTCATCGCAGGTGTCAATCCCGCAGAGAATTTGGCGTTTACCTCAATGTTGGCGCTCGCTATTGCCATTGCCTCAGCCACGCAAGACATCGCGATTGATGCATTTCGTATTGATACCTTCCCAAAATCCGAAGCATCAAAACTGCCGCAAGCTTCTGCAATGGCCGTAATTGGTTGGTGGACGGGGTATTCTCTACCAGGCTACCTTGCCTTTATTAATGCAGATTCAATCGGTTGGAATGGCGTGTATTACGGAATGGCAGGTGTCGTTGTTGTATTAATGCTGTTTACTCTTTTTGTCGGAGAGCCAAATACACAACGCGAAGCCCTACAAGAACAAGCACAGCAGCGACACAATAAAGTGGTCGGCTCAAAGCTTGTCGCTTGGTTCAGTGTAACGGTAATTGAACCGTTTTATGATTTCTTCAAAAGAAACGGCGTTCAAGTTGCCATTACTCTATTGCTGTTTGTGTTCCTATTTAAGATAGGTGAAGCCTTCTTAGGTCGCATGTCGATCACCTTCTATAAAGAGATAGGTTTCAGTAACGAACAGATCGGACACTATTCGAAGTTAATTGGTTGGGGGGCGACAATATTCTTCACCTTACTAGGCAGTGTCTTTAATGTGAAGTTCGGAATTGTGCGTGGTCTGATGATCGGTGGTGTTGCAATGGCGGCCAGCAACCTCATGTTTGCATGGATTGCTCAGGTCGGCCCTAGTGAAACGCTGTTCTTGGCAACGATCATTGTCGACAACTTCACGACCGCCTTTTCAACCGTAGCCTTTGTCTCTTTCTTAACGCTACTAACCGGGCAGGCCTTCTCAGCAACCCAATATGCCTTACTCGCATCCTTGGGTAACTTCGGTCGGACAACGCTAGCTTCTTTCAGTGGTGAACTGGTTGATTACCTCAATGATTGGTCAACCTTCTTTATCCTAACCGCACTTATGGTGATTCCAAGTTTGATCATGCTCTATTCGTTGCGCCACTTTTTCACGGATCTATTAGAAAAAGCCAAAAACAACCAAGAGTAAGATGAAAAGAAAACAAAAGAGGGTAGCACTGAGCTACCCTCTTTTACGTTCTGTCGTCAGATTTAGTCTGTTGTGCCACTGAAGGTCAAGTTAAACCCAGTTCCCATCGAATCAACAATCGCCACCACTTGATAAACAACACCGTCAGATAAAGTAATGGCCGCAACGTCAATCGTGCCAGTAGATGAAGCTTTTGCAACGGTAAGGGTCAAGTAATACGATCTCGCGGCAATATAAATACCATCTACGTTACCTTTGAATTTCATATCTCTTAGTGCTGGATCGATAGCAAAGAACCCCATATTATCGGTCAGAAATAATTCAAAGACTGAGTAGATCCGCGGACTGAATGCGTGATTTTTAGTGAGAATATACTTAGAAAAGAATCCTGTTGATTTTGATATGCATGTCACTCTAATTAGTAGAATCGTTTGCTTAGCGCAGTATTTCACCTGTTTATCCATAAAATAATCAAATTTCACAAAATCAATAGAATTAGAGGTGCATCAAGATGCATTGCCACCTTAAAGTTCCATCATTTAGATCATTAGTGTGATCAACTTCAAATTAATAATTGTAGTTTTCACTCCGTCTCACTTTTATTTGAGAACAAAATCGCTATTATGCTCGGCATTCGGACATCATAAACACGCACGGATTAGCGGGTTACTTATTTCAAACATAGAGAGTTCCATTATGCGTAAATCACTTTTAACTCTTGGCCTACTTGCAGCAACTTCTGCTCCTGTAATGGCAGCGGATTATTCTGACGGCGACATCCACAAGAACGATTACAAATGGCTTCAATTCAACCTTATGGGTGCTATTGATGAGCTTCCAGGTGAGTCAACTCATGATTACCTAGAAATGGAATTCGGCGGCCGCTCTGGAATCTTCGATCTGTACGGTTACGTTGACGTATTCAACCTAACATCAGACAAAGGTAGTGACAAAGCTGACGCAGACTCAAAAATCTTTATGAAGTTTGCTCCACGTATGTCTCTAGATGGCCTAACTGGTAAAGATCTTTCTTTCGGTCCAGTTCAAGAGCTATACGTTGCTACTCTTATGGAGTGGGACGGATCAAACGGTGGTGTAAACACCCAAAAAGTTGGTCTTGGTTCTGATGTAATGGTTCCTTGGTTTGGTAAAGTTGGTCTAAACCTTTACGGTACATACGACTCAAACAAGAAAGACTGGAACGGCTACCAAGTTTCGGCAAACTGGTTCAAACCTTTCTACTTCTTCGAGAACGGTTCATTCATCTCGTACCAAGGTTACATCGATTACCAATTCGGTATGGATGATGACAATAAAGCACTAAATACATCAAATGGTGGTGCTATGTTTAACGGCCTATACTGGCATTCAGATCGTTTCGCTGTAGGTTACGGCCTAAAAGGCTACAAAGATGTTTACGGTCTTAAAGATGACGGCCTAGCAGGTAAGACTACTGGCTTCGGTCACTACGTAGCAGTAACTTACAAGTTCTAATCGAACTTCTAAGAAAGTTTCAAAAATGGCACCCTCGGGTGCCATTTTTTATTGCTTTCATTTAATGCCTCGCTATCCTTGCAGCATCACTTTCTTATCTCGGTATTGCTGTGAACATCACTATTGTTGGACCTGGAGCTATCGGCTCTTTATGGGCGATTAAACTGCTTCAAGCAGGTCATAATGTCTCTTTATGGAGTCGCTCCCCTGAAACCTCAATTGACCTATCATTGGATAAGCAAGTTTCACTTTCCTTCAGTAACAACAATATCGAAAAGCTATCTGCAAGTGACTTAGTGATCTTTACAGTCAAGGCTTGGCAATTAGAAGAAGCCACCACTCCACTACTTCAACATCTCGATCCCGACACCATTCTCATGTTCATGCACAACGGAATGGGCGCGGTCGATAACATTGCCACTCGAATTGATGCTCACCCGATTGTATTGGCGACCACCACCCAAGCAGCTTTTAAACCCGACCGTAAAAGTGTATCTCACACAGGGTTAGGCCAAACTCAATTGGGGGCTTTTAACCTCAAGGGTCAACAGTGCACTTTTTTAGTTGATGTATTGGAACATGCCTTACCTGCCGTCAGTTGGAATCCAGAAATAAAAACAGCGCTGTGGACTAAGCTCGCCATCAATTGCGCTATCAACCCACTGACAGGGTTGGAACAAATCAAGAACGGCGAACTTGCAGACCAAAGGTTTGAGGGGATTTTAAGTTCTATCGTTGAAGAGCTCACACAAGTTATACAGGCCGAAGAGATCGCTTGTTCATTCGACGAATTAGAAGCAAGCGTCAAACAGGTCATCCAAGCCACGGCTCAAAATAACTCATCCATGAAGCAAGATATGTTTTACCAGCGTAAGACAGAGATCGACTTCATCACCGGACACCTAATAAAAACAGCGCTTAAGCATCAGATAGAAGTTCCCGTTAACCAAAATCTGTTCGCTCAGGTCAAAGAGCAAGAAAATAGCTGGAATCATCAAGATTAGTCAGCAACGGTTAACAAGTCGCGATAAAATAACAATACCGCTAAGCACAACGCTAGCTCCAATATCCAAGATTTTAGGTAAGAATAGATGCTTGATATCAATCACATCCGAGAGCAGTTTCCTGCGCTATCACAAACCATCAATCAACAACCATTGATTTACTTAGACAGCGCGGCAACGACACAAAAACCTCAGGTGGTTATTGATGCCATTAGCCAATATTACTCCAAACAAAATGCCAATGTTCACCGTGGTAGTCATAGCTTAACAGCGAACGCGACCAGTCAGTTTGAAGCGGCAAGAGATAAGGTCGCTCAGTTTATTGGTGCAAGATTTTCAAAAGAGATCATTTGGACTCGCGGTGCCACCGAAGCACTTAACCTGATCGCTCAAACCTACGCAAGAAGTACCCTTCAGCCTGACGATGAGATCTTAGTGAGTGAAATGGAACACCACGCCAACATCGTGCCTTGGCAAATTGTGGCTGAACAAACCGGTGCTAAAGTCATCAAAGTACCAATGACATCAGACTGCGAATTCGACCTTATTGCCTTCGAGGATCTATTGAGTGAGAGAACTAAGATTGTTGCTCTGGCTCAGATAACCAATGTCACTGGTTCTCGCCAACCGATTGAGCAAGTGATCGAAAAAGCCCATAAGGTGGATGCCATTGTTGTGGTCGATGGCGCGCAAGGCATTGTTCATGAGCCAATGGATGTCGCTACTTTAGGTGCGGATTTCTACGTATTCTCTGGGCACAAACTCTATGCCCCTGCAGGTATTGGTGTGCTTTACGGCAAACTTGAATTGCTCGAAGCGATGCCACCTTGGCATGGCGGTGGCAAAATGGTTGAGCGCGTCTCTTTCTCTGGCACTACTTTTTCAGAACTACCTGGCAAATTCGAAGCGGGCACGCCAAATGTGGCAGGAGCGATAGCCTTAAGCACCGCAATAGAATGGTTAAGTGATTTTCCACAACAATATGTAGAAAATCATATCCACCAGCTACAACACGAGACTTATCTTGCGCTCAGTAAACTGGATGATATTCAGATTTTAGGGTATCAACCCAACGCAAGTGTGATTACTTTTGTTATGGATGGTGTTCACCATCAAGATATAACGACTCTACTGGATCAGCAAGGTATCGCAGTACGTGCAGGACATCATTGTGCTCACCCATTAATGGATGCACTTAATGTGAAAGGAACGGTTCGAATTTCATTTGGTATTTACAACAACATGGATGATGTGGAAAAGCTCGTAGCGGCGATAGAAAAAGCCGTTGATATGCTTTAGGGAGTATGTAGGGTTGGCGTTTAGCGTCAACCCTTTTTGTTTCTGTGTATCTAAGACATATTAAGCACTTAGCTCTTGGATTTGAGCAACAATCGCTTTTAATCCATTACCGCGAGATGGGCTTAGATGGGTAATTAAACCGATTTTTTCAAAGTAACCATCAATATCGAACGCTTGAACCTGCTCTGATGTTTTTCCATCATACGCAGCCATCACTAATGCAATCAGACCGCGAACGATACGCGCATCAGAATCAGCACAAAAGTGCCAAACACCGTCGATATTTTGAGAAACCAACCACACTTGGCTTTCACAGCCAGAGACTATCATCTGCTCACTTTTCAGTTCATCAGGCATCGTTGGCAGTTTCTTACCCCATTGAATCACTTGGCGATAACGGTCTTCCCAGCCGCTGAATGTCTGCATCTTCGCGACAATATCATCACTGGTAATTTCAGTGCCGAATGGAGAGCTTGGGAATGTAGTCATTTTAATATCCAGTCGATTGTTAATTGAGTAGAAGACGTTACTTAGCGTGCTTTTGAATCAGCTTTTCTACGATACGTGAAACAGCCACAAAACCAAACGTCGCGGTTACAACCGTTGCCGCCCCAAAGCCCGTCGCACAGTCCATGCGTTTTGGACCTTCCGCTGTTGCTTTCGCAGCACATACACTGCCGTCGGCTTGAGGGTATTTCAGTTGCTCAGTCGAGAACACACAATCGATACCAAACTTACGCGCAGGGTTCTTAGGGAAATTATGATGACGACGAAGGGTATCTTTTAGCTTCTTCGCGAGCGGATCTTGGATCGTCTTAGTCAGATCGGCCACTTTAATTTGAGTAGGGTCGATTTGTCCACCCGCACCACCGGTGGTGATCACCTTAATTTTGTTACTACGACAATATGCCAACAGTGAAGCCTTAGCTTTCATGCTGTCAATCGCATCTAACACAAAGTCGAACTCTTTCGATAAGTATTCAGCCTGATTATCAGGGCCAATAAAGTCGTCAATCAGGTTAACTTTACACTCAGGGTTAATCAGTTTAACGCGCTCAGCCATCACTTCGATTTTGCTTTTACCAACGGTACCCGACATTGCGTGGATCTGACGGTTGATGTTGGTCACACACACATCATCCATATCGATCAAAGTCAGCTCACCTAAACCAGTGCGAGCAAGCGCTTCAACAGCCCATGAACCAACGCCACCAATACCGATAACACACACGTGTGCGGCTCTAAGTATGTCGACTTCACTATTGCCATATAAGCGACGAGTGCCACCGAATCGTTGGTCATAGTTTTCTGAAGCTGGAGTGGTCAATTCACGCATTGTTGCCGCCAATTTATTTCTGAGAAAAAGAAAAGAGTGCGTTTTATACGCACTCTTGAATAAAAAGTCTAGGGGATTAGCGATTCGCTTTCAATGCCCTATTTTATTGCCGCTTACTCGACCTTTTCAGGTGGTAAAGCCCAAGGCGCTTCGGTTGCGCTGCCATCTAGACCCAGCTTCCACACTCGACCAAAATGCTTGTAATGACCCGCTTCAGTACCCGCTCTTGGCCCCATACCGTGGTAGAGATCCAAGTGGTTCTGCTTAACCGCGCCACCGGTATCCAAAACCAATAGCAGTCTTAGTTGGTGTGCACCGCTCCAAGTACCATCTGCATTTAATAGTGGTACTTCAGCAAGAATCGGCGTTCCCATCGGTAAGATAGAGCGATCACCCGCAACTGCGGCCATTGGTAACAATGGAATGCCTGCGCTACCGATTACCGACAAGTCATCTCTTGCGCTAAAGAAAACGAAAGATGGGTTTTGCTCAAGCAGCTCTTTGACGACTTCAGGATCGTTTGCCAATACCCACTCTTTGATTGCTTTTAGCGACATTTTTTCGCGTGGAACTAAGCCTCGTTCAATCAGAACACGGCCAATGCTCACGTAAGCTTTATTGTTCTTACCCGCGTATGCGAAATACTGCAACGTATCGTCATCACCGAAATGCACGAATCCACTGCCCTGCACTTCCATCATAAACGGGTCGATACGATTTGCAGCGTAACCTAATTCAAGGCCCTGGCCTTCTAATGCACCGTTGTAGATCTCTTCGCGTGTTGGACACTCTTTATCGCACTCTGGAAGTCCATAAACAGGGAATCGATACTCCTCATTCGCTTCATGGCGTAATTCCATCACAGGAGAGAAGTAGCCCGTGAACAAAACATTGCCTTGCTTATCACCACCACCAAGTTGAGCAGTTTGAACGCCAAAGTTTGCTAGTTGGCTTGGATCACCACTTTGCAGCGCCCATTCATTGAGTTGCTGATAAAGCGGCTCATAGATTTTCGCCATCGAAGGGGATTTGGATACCACCATCTCAGCTTGTTCAGCGAATGCGGTGTAGTCTCTTGGTTTATTGGATTCAACCTGATCGACCTTATTTAAGGTTCGAGGAAATTCATCATCAAGATGTTGTTGAGCAAGATCAGTGGGTTGAGCACAGCCAAATAGTACAGAGGCGGCAACAAGGGGAAGCCATTTTTTAATCACAAGAGTCATCCTAAAAATTCTATGCATCGAGGATGACAAAAACAGTCAGATAAAACAATCTTAGATTGTAAGAGTTTACAGTAAGATAACCTATCGGACTGAGTGAACGATATGGCCTTTAAGGCGAAAGACAGGATTATAGTGACTGTCAGAATCGAGCACCATTTCTGTATTGTCAGAATTGGTCATGCGGAAACGATACGTTTGATCACCCGCCTTATACTCGAAGTAGCTACCGTCAAAGTCAAAGCTCGTCGAAACAACAGACCCACGAACTGACACACCATTAGCATTCAGTACGAACTCATCCGTCGCATAATGGGCAACATCCTGCTCTACCCAAGTACCGTATAACAAGTGGTCAGGCGTTGCTGCATCTTGTACTCGAGAAAGCACATCGCTAAATAAAGAAACCACAGCAAATGAGCCCACCAAGGCTAATACCATCAAGCAACGTTCGATGATCTTACGCTTCAATTTAGATTGATTGCGTTGTTCTGCTTCACTGTAAAGGTTTTTCGTTATTTCATCGATCTTGTTCTTTCGTGCTGGCGCTTGTTGCATTCGGTTACTACTCATAAAGATGCTGTATACATTCTACACTGAGACAGTTTATATATTGAAGCCTAGATAAGAATAGTTTGCGCTTTATTCCAAAAAGGTGTTGTTTATATTTGAATTTAAATGCTAAATTATCGAATAAATAAACAAAATGGACTTGTTCTGTGAAATTAAGAAGTACAGCGCTAGTAAAAGGTTTCAGACAATCAACCCCTTACGTAAATGCTCATCGTGGCAAAACCATGGTCATTATGCTGGGAGGCGAAGCCGTTGCCGATAGGAACTTTGGTAACATTATTAGTGATATAGCCTTGCTCCACAGCCTTGGGGTAAAGATTGTTCTCGTTCACGGAGCAAGACCGCAGATCAACCAATTGCTCGCCAAGCAAGATTGCCATACGCCATATCACAAGAATATTAGGGTCACTGATGAATACTCTTTGGGCGTCGCTATGCAGGCTGCTGGCCAACTACAACTTGCCATCACAGCTCGACTTTCGATGAGTTTGAACAACACCCCGATGGCAGGTACTCAACTCAATGTGATGAGTGGTAACTTCATTACGGCTCAGCCGCTAGGCGTGGATGACGGTACGGATTATTGCCACAGCGGGCGTATTCGTCGAATCGATATCGAAGGGATCAATCGCACGCTTGACCAAGGTTCAATTGTACTGCTTGGCCCTATTGCCAGCTCCGTGACAGGCGAAAGCTTTAACCTACTTTCTGAAGAGGTCGCGACCCAAGTTGCTATTCGTCTAAAGGCCGACAAGCTGATTGGCTTTTGTTCTGAGCAAGGGGTCACGGATCAAAACGGTAATGTACTCGCCGAACTTTTCCCAAAAGACGCCAAACTCATTCTAGAGCGCTTAACTCAATCTCAAAACCCTGCCGAAGACATGAGCACTGGCACACTTAGATTCCTAAAAGGTGCTATCTCAGCGTGTCGTGCAGGCGTACCTCGTTGTCACTTAATCAGCTACAAAGTGGATGGTGCACTAATCCAAGAACTGTTCTCTTTCGATGGTATTGGAACCCAAGTGGTTATGGCGAGTGCCGAGCAAGTAAGACAAGCTCAGATCGACGATATTGGCGGCATCTTTGATCTTATTCGCCCGCTTGAAGAACAAGGTATTCTCGTTCGTCGTTCAAGAGAACAGTTAGAACAAGAGATCCATCGTTTTACCATTATCGAAAAAGACGGTCTAATTATTGGCTGCGCAGCACTATATGCGTATCCAGAAGATCACATGGCAGAGATGGCGTGCGTCGCTATCCACCCTGATTACCGTGATGGAAACCGTGGGCAATTATTGCTGGATTACATGCGTCATCAATCGAAATCTCGTGATATCGACCAGATTTTTGTCCTCACCACACATAGCCTTCATTGGTTCCGCGAACAGGGTTTTTACGAGATAGGTGTTGATGAATTACCGATGGAAAAACAGGGGCTTTATAACTATCAACGAAATTCAAAGATCCTAGCATTGAACGTATAAATAAAGTTTTGGATCAAAATCTCACTTTGATTTCAAATTAATTGCAAATGTAATCGTTTACTATATGAGTTTTATTAACTATGCACTTTAACTCACACCAATAATTGTATAGAATTTGCACGTTTTATGAATGTCAACAAACGTTTTTATTGGAATACCCCCCAATGTTTAACCTATAACATTGAGGTGGTCACTGCACGGATTGCTATACCCGTTAACGGTCAACACGCTAGAAGCCGTTCTGACCGTTGATATAAACAGCAAAAAGAGCAACATTGATATGAGAACCATTGTTTGTAACTCGCTGCAAAGTTTTTGGGATATGGCTGATAACCAATTCTTAGAAGGGCTAGACGTACACTGCGTGTTCCCTGTTAGCGAGAATCTAAAAGAGTTTATTTTGAATTGCCAAGCAAAGTACAAGATAAACCACATATCGTTTACTCGAGCGTTTTTAAGCAAAGAGTCTTAATAACGTTCAAAGCAACCAGGGATGGTTGCTTTGTGTTTATCTAGCTCTAAGTTCAAGCCCTTTTCTAGCGTCCATTAACGACTAATTCGTTAAGCGACTGCCTAAACCACTCACTCGCTCTGTTTTCACCTTAATCCCACGCTTCAATACATTTGTATCGCTGAACATCATCAGTCGTTTCTTAGCACGCGTAATCCCTGTATAGATAAGCTCGCGCGTTAAAATAGGGCTGAAGTCTGGCGGTAAGATCATTAAGGTCAGATCAAATTCACTGCCTTGAGATTTGTGTATCGTCATCGCATAAGCGGTCTCATGATCAGGGACTCGGCTTGGAAGCACTGCTTTCACACTGCCATCTGGTAACTCAAAATACACCTTCAATCTAGGTGTGGAATTCGCACTATTTGACTCTAAAGTCGTTGCATCAGCCTCAAGCATACAGATACCAATATCACCATTATACAAACCCAAACCATGATCATTACGCGTTACCATCACAGGTCGCCCGTGATACCACAATTCATCGTTGTGTGGATTCACCAAACGTCTTGCTGCAAGCGCCCTTTCGATTCTGTGATTAAGGCCTTTAACACCAAAATCCCCTTCACGAATAGAACACAGTAATCGACACTGGCTAAACAGATCGAGAACCGATTTTGCGCGTGATTCTTGAGTCTCTAGCTCTTCAAGCGGTACATTCATTCTATTGAGATACCCACCATATTCATTGACCAGAGTTCGCAGCATCAAGTTATAGCTATCACTCGACAGCGGGTGATTTTCAATGTCTCCAAACCCTTTAGCAAACACTTGATCGACCTGATTAGCAGAACCGTTATTGATCGCTTTTGCCAACTGCCCGATACCTGAACGCGCATCGAAGCGGTAACTCTTCTGCAGCATGCACAAACTATCTGCAATCGCAGGAGGATTAACCGATCCAGCTTTGACTTGTCTTGGTTTAGCTATCGCATCAAATCCTGTCATATCTGCAATCAAGTTGCCTTGCGCACTACTATAACCAGCAGAGTTGAATGAACAGATATCACCTAACACTGCGCCAGCCTCAACGGAAGCCAGTTGGTCTTTATCTCCCAACAAGATAAGCCTTGCGTGTTCAGGAAGTGCATCCACCAGCTTATACATCATGGATAAGTCGACCATCGAAGCTTCATCCACTACCAAGATATCAAGGTGGAGTGGGTTGCGTCGGTTATGTCTAAATTCCGCTCGATTAGGAATCGCGCCGAGTAATCTGTGTAAGGTGCTCGATTCTGTTGGTATGTTGTCCTTTACTTCAGGTGCTAATGGCAGCTGCTCAATCGCTTTACCAATCGACTCAGTTAAACGTGCCGCCGCTTTACCTGTCGGAGCCACCAGCTTGATCGTCGGTGTTTTACCTTGGCTTAACGATTGCTCAACCATCGCCGATAGTAATTTGGTTACCGTAGTGGTTTTACCCGTGCCCGGCCCACCAGAAATCACCGCGAAACGACGGCTTAACGCCACCGCTGCCGCGACCTTTTGCCAGTTCAAACAGACAGATAACGGCACTAGACTATCCAGTACATCTAAATCGGTCACTTGTTTGGCTTGAACAATCGCTTGATCGATAGAACCCCAATCCAAAGCCTGTTCATCGACGATATCTAGATGGTCACACACTAACTGCTGACGCAACACTTGAGAGGTTTGTTGGTTTGCTTCAGCCTTTGCTAAGGCATTGAACAGAAAATGGTAACTGCGTGCGAATAGTTGATTGAGCGTTTCAGTTAGCGCTTTTTTCTGCTCAATATTGAACTCTACTGGCTTACTTAAACGGTTTAAGATCTCAGCCAACACAACTTCGTAGTTCCAATAACGCTGCAAGTAGACACGCTGCCCATCAAACATCAACGGCTTAACGCAGTCATTCGTTGTTCCAACTAGGTTAGATGATTGCAGAACAGTCACCCAATCAATACCCAACAACTTTTGATTCAATTGCAGGGCAGTTTCACCGTACAACCCAAGTAACTGAGCTAGATCTGCCGTTTGGTCAGGGCCTGTCGTATGTTGCTGTATAAGCTGAGTACAAATGTGCCCTTTGCCTAATTCATGGCTTACTACCCCAGCGAGAAAACTGATCTCTTGAGAGTGACTCGTCGCTTGCTGAGCAATAAAACGGGCAAATTGATAATCCAACTGACGAATAGAACCCTTATCCGCAAGAAACTTGAGTACATCCATAAGTTGCTCAGGAATAAGTGAAACTGGCTTTAGCGTGTTCGCAGCTTCTATGCTGGTATTAGTGGTCGTTGTTGTCATTATAAAAGCCCCATCTGTCCAGTTTCATCGTCATTCAATTGTGCTGAACGTCTGTCTATCACTTTACCGTCAATCAATTGATCCATTTCATCGAGCACAGCCAAGGTTGGTTTAGCCGAGAAAATACCTTGTTGAGATTGGCCGTCCATTCCTCGTAGGAACAAGTAATAAGCCCCACCAAAATGTTGCTCATAACTGTAATCTGCTACGCGACTGCGTAGGAAGCGGTGCAATGCCAACGCATAGATTTGATATTGCAGATCGTAGCGGTGGTCGGCCATCGCCGATTTCAATGCTTCACCATGGTAGACGGCAACGTCATCACCTAGATGGTTCGATTTCCAGTCGAGTACATAGTATTTACCTTGATGCTCAAACACCAAATCGATGAAGCCTTTCAACATGCCTCGCACCGTTTGAAAGCCTAAATCACCCGCTTTTGCTGACAATGGATCGTGATACTGGATGGTTTGATTCAGTTCAGATGCAGCCAATACTTCGATTGGTAGTAAGAACTCCATCTCGACTAATCGTTGTGTTGAGTCTTTCTCGCTTAGTTTTAAGTTCTTGCCATCCAACGCGGTGTTCAACACCGCATCGACCAGTTGTTGAAGCACAGGTAGCCACTCTAATTCGTATTGTTCTGATTCTAATAAGTGAGTGATTACTTGCGTGTTATGTTCGCTGGTTGCTGGCTCGGTAAACTCAACCTCCTCAAACAAGGTGTGCAAGAAAGTACCTGGGCGAGCACCACGAGGGAACGTAAAGATAGAGCGTTCAGGTTCAATCAACTCAGACTCATCCTGTTCATCAGCCGAGTCAATATCAAAGCCAGACACCTCAATGGTCGCGTCATGACTAGCACCGTGACTGCCTTGCTTTACAAGCCCCGAGTAACTGGTTATACGCCAAGCCCTGTCGATTGAAGCCTTGAGTTCATTAGCATGTAACTCTTCACTCACTTGCTCTGTTTGTACAAACACTTGCTCATGAGCAGTTGGTGTTTCGGCTAACAGCACACTTGAATTTTTGCCTTTAATTGCCGCTAGAGCTTGATGCAATTCTGCAATACCCTGCTCTTGTCCGTTTTGAACCAAGTAGCCCATGGCACTCAAATGCACGCCTGTCGGTTCTTTGGTTGAACGCCCTTTACGCAGTGGCGCCATACCAATGAAACAACCATAAACCGCACGAGTCAGCGCTACATAAATCAAGCGCAAGTCTTCCGCTAGTCGCTCTTTATCGGCTTGTGCCAATGCGCTGTCACTACCAGTGATATCAAGCACCGTGGTATCTGAATCATGGTCGTAGAATTTGCCTTCACTCGCTTCTCGGTAACTCGCGACAAATGGTAGGAATACTAGGTCATATTCCAAACCTTTCGACTTGTGAATGGTAACGATTTGAACCAAGTTTCTTTCTGATTCAAGACGTTGAATATCGTCTTCACTACCGCCTAAACCATTTTGTGCATCGGAAATCGCTTCAGCTAGCCAACGCAACAAACCGTAGTCGCTGTCGAGCTCTTGTCTTGCTTGTTGCAGCAATTCGCCTATGTGCATCAAGTCGGTGAGTGAGCGCTCACCATTTTCTTCTTCCAGTAAGCGTTCCGCTAAATGTCGCTTGCTGATCACGCTACGCAGCATTGGTAACACACCACGCTGCAGCCATAACTTACGGTATTCTCGAAATTCGTTAACGACGTTTTCCCACACCACTTCATCGTTGTTGAGTTCATCCAATGATGCGGCATCCAAAGCAAACAACTCCGACGCTAAACTGGCGCGTAATGCACGGTCATTTTCAGGAGTCAGCACCGCCTGTAATAAACGCTGAATATCTTGTGCGACCAAGCTGGTGAACACGCTATCTCGGTTAGACAAATACACGCTTGCAATGCCTTGCTCAGACAGCGCGTTCTTAATCAGACGACCTTCACTACCGGTTCGAACCAAGACAGCAATATCACCCGCATTCACAGCATGTTGTTTTTTGCCGTTATCAAAATAGGCTTGTTCGTTTTGAGAAGCCGTCAGAATGGTTTGAACTTGACTCGCCGTCGCCTCGGCCATGGCTTTGTGATATTCGCCTTTTGGTAATGGCTTATCTTCAGCATCTTGCAGCCAAAAGGTAAGTGCGTGCTGAGTTTCTCCGTTCATTACCCATTGGCGTTTATCAGCCGATGGGCTGGCTGCGACGGGCAAAAATGGAATGTCTTGGTCGTAGATAAACGGGCTATCCGAATTCATAAACACTTGGTTTACCGCGCTGACCATATCAGCACTCGAACGCCAGTTAGTGCCTAACGTATAGTGTGCACTAACTTGGTTTCTTGCCTTAATGTAGGTAAAGATATCCGCGCCACGGAAGCCATAAATAGCCTGCTTCGGGTCACCGATCATAAACAGACCACACTGCGGGTTATCGAGATAAATTCGGCTGAAAATACTGTACTGCAGCGGATCGGTATCTTGGAATTCATCGATCATCGCCACTGGGTATAAGGTACGAATTCTTTCCACCAGCAGTGATTGCTCATCCACATCAATCGACGCAGATAACTGAGTCAGCAAATCATCAAACGATAGCCATTGCTTCTGCTGTTTAGCTTTGGCTAACATGGTCCGACAATGAGTAATCGCATGTGCCAACAATGGGGCTTTCAGGTCGGCAGGAGAGTTTAAGAAGTTCTCAATAGCCTCAAACACCGCGTGTTGAGGAGCTGTACCTTTAGGTGTTTTCTCAATTAATGTTGCTTGTGAGAACTTCTCTAGTTTATCTGGAAACTGGTAATCATGAGTGTCGCTCTGCGCCCATGCCGTCACCGCTTCTAACCATGTCGGCAACGACTTCTTGGTGTAGCTGCGTTTGTTCACATCTGAACCTGAAATCAAAGCCAAAAAGTCCGCTTCGGATTCGCACCACAACGCCTTAAGTTGCTTCACTTTATCTAGGTTTTGGTCGTGCAGAGCTTGCAAGTCACCCGACATCGCTTCCACGGTTAGCTTTAGTGGAGAACCCGTCAAATAGCGATTTACGTCTGCTAATAATGCAGCCGGTGAGCCCCAAATATTACGAACCTCACCTGCTAGTTGAATAGGTAGTGGGTAAAACTGCTTACGCCAATAGTCAGCAACCACTTGCGCTTTCAGGTGACTTTCATCGGTCACAAATTCATTATCAAATCGACTGCCAGACTCAAAGGCATTTTGGGTCAACATGCGCTGACAGAAGCCGTGAATGGTGTAGACCGCAGCTTCATCCATTTGCCTTTCCGCATTGAGCAGTGTTTTCGCTGCGCCCGCGTGATCCTCGATGGCTTGTAACAAAGGAGCAATCACTGGGTCGTCACTTTGTCCACGAGCAAACGCAATGCGTGCATCATGGATTCGGGCACGAATACGATCCCGCAGCTCTGCAGTTGCCGCTTCGGTAAAGGTCACCACCAGAATTTGGTCTACGGTCAGTGGCTCATGGTGTCGGGTAGCTTCTGTAAGCTCACCTTGTGGTGCAGCCGTGCCGTGCCCAAGCAGTAGGCGTAAGTACAAGCCAGCAATGGTAAATGTTTTACCTGTACCCGCCGACGCTTCAATTAAACGCGCGCCATGAAGTGGAAACGTCATGGTATTGAGTGTCTGTGGAGCAATTACCTGAACACTGCTTGTGGTCGTCATGCTTTACTGCCTTCTGATAAATATGTTGTTACAAATGTGACCTAGTGTGGAAAACGTCATTCAATTTACGTCCTACGCTGATTTGTTAATAGTTAGTGCGATCTCTCTCACGGATCAATTCGGATCGCCTCGCTACTATGCGCCCACGAGTTCAGGAGCGCGATTCGAGTTTTATGCTCATTGCCTACTTTGAACCACAGAATAATGGTCCCTCTGACCTGTGGCCGTACAGCGAACGCCCTACACTAATAATGATTTACTGGCGGCCACTTTATTTCTTGTACCTTGATTCCCTTCACTTGGAAAGCAAGCATCCCAAATACTGACCAGCAACTCTCTTTCGTCTTTCATTAGTTCAGCGCACCCGCGATTGATCGTGTCGATCACAGCCGCTTACTCCTGATCTTCCAGATCGGCAGCAGCCAACCTTGCCGCCTGTAACACAAGCGTTGAATACATACGCGACTCTGCAGCCAGCTCATCGTCCCACTTAGGCCAAATACGCGAGATGTAGGTATCTCTGCCCTCGCCCGTAAAGGCGAAGCTGTCATTAAAGGTATCGGCCATTTTCTTGAGCGACTTCTCTTCATCATCGATCCATTTACCACGGCTAAAACCCGCTTCAACGCCAGCCAATGCGGTTTTGGGGAAGTAAGGCAGTGGTGCAGTCATACCTTGATAAAACAGTCGAACTAACTCAGCTAATAGACTCTTTGCCTGCTGTGTATCGCCAATCGGTTGTAGCGTTTGGTGAACCACGCCTTCTTTTCTGTCATAGCCAATAATATGAGTCGTTTTGCCGTGCCCCATCACCGCACAACATAGATGATCAATCCACGCGGCCAAATAATCTTGCGAGCGAATTTTACCGCTACGGAAGCGCACCAAGCCCGATTGATAGTTTTGAGTAAGCCAACCCATCAAACGAACTGGTTTCCCCTCACCTAGTACGTCAAACTCAATATTTACCTCAAGATCTTGCTGTGGCTGCCCACTTACAAATCGAATCTCTTTGGCTAAGTCTTCCGCTTGAACACGGTTGGTTTCAAACTCGATATCACCAAAAGCGCCAACCGGTAATCGACCTTGGGCTTTTTGCTCAGAAACAAACAAGTGAACCGCTTCATCTGCCCCTTCTGGGTTATCCAGCAATACTTGCAGCAGAGCATCTTTAAGTTGGAAGCTTTCTAAGCCATTAAGCACGAACGGCTCATCGTCTTCCATTACAGGAAGTGGCGGCTCAAACACTACCTTTAAGCGACGATTAAAGAAGTATTGCACCGGCAAGCGCCAGAAACGCTGCAGCTCAACCAAATCGAGTTCCAATGGATAAGTCGCACCAAGCAAATAGTCATCCAACGCACGATTGAATTCACCACTGCGTTCACCGGAACGGTTAGCCGCAGGAAGCCACTCTTTGGCGTAACTCAATACATGACTTTCATCACCTTGTGTAAAGGCTGCCGGGCTGAACGGCGTCATGGTGTGTTCAAAGCTGATTGCTTGAGTCAAGTTGATGCCTGAATCATCACTTGGTAATGATTGGTCTTCACTTAAGCAGTAGTTCTGCTGGCAGTACTCAATCAACTCTGAAACCAATACCGACGGTACTCGCTCAGTATTGTCTTGAATCGAGCGGCCGACATAACTGATGTACAAACACTCTTGCGCCGACAACATCGCCTCTAAGAATAGGTAACGGTCATCATCACGACGAGAACGGTCACCGGGACGAGTGCGTCCGTTCATCAAATCAAAACCTTCCGGCGGCATTGAGCGAGGGTAAACCCCATCATTCATGCCTAATAGACAAACGGTTTTGAACGGGATGGAACGCATCGGCATCAGGGTACAGAAGTTCACTTGCCCCGCTAAGAAACGCTGACTGATACGTGCGCCCGACAGTTTATTGTTTAAGTACTGATAGATGATGCTTGGCGATAGCTCTTGTTCGTACAAGGCATCATCAAGCTGTTCATTCAGTTGAGAAAGTGCATCGCGAATCGACTTAAGTACCACCTCGCCTTCTAATTCAACGGCGAAGAAGTCATCAATCATTTGCAGCAAGGTTTCACGCCACATGTCGATAGATTGCGTCTCAGCAAGGCGTTGACGGGAATGTGCGATGCGATCGATAAAGTGTGCTAACTTACCGGCAAGTTCGGCGTTAATGCCCTGAACTTCGTTATAAGCTGCAATTGGAGAGTGTTCAGTCTCAAACAAACCTGCCGAGTCAGACATCGCATAGCCCAGTAGCATTCGCTGGATACCAAATAGCCAGGTATTTTGCTCCGTAGCAGGCAAGTCAAACTCGGTTGCGGTAGACGAGTCGACGCCCCAGCGGATACCCGCTTCTTCAACCCACTGCTTAGCTTGCTCGAATTGAAACTCATCAATACCGAAGCGTGCCATCATCGCTGGGATTTCTAATAACTCTAGAAGTTCAGAAGCTAGACAGCGCGTGTTTGGTAGCGCGACCAACTGCATGAACGCGGTCAAAATTGGGCTCTCTTGATCGGCCGTTCTATCCGAGATCGAGTAAGGGATATAGCGCTCACCCGGAGCATTACCAAATACCGCCTGAATCGCAGGGCTGTAAGCATTGATGTCTGCCACCATCACGATGATATCGCGTGGTTTTAGGCTTGGGTCGGCATCAAACATCGCCAATAACTGGTCATGGAGAACCTCCACCTCGCGCATTGGGCTGTGGCAAGCATGCACAGTCAACGAGCGATCACCCAGCTCAACCACCTGTTTGTGGTTGCTGGAGTCTAAGATGTGATCATCTTGGTGTTCTTCTAACTGAAGAATATCGGCTTGTAGCTGATGCAGCAGACTGTCTCTCTCGACATCAATAAAGAACTCGTGCTCTTCACTGTCTGATTGAGACAGTAAGAACAGGTTATCTCTGCCCAGCTTACCCATAGACGCAAGCAAGCTATTGCCAACCGCTTGGCTGGTATGCAGCTCATCTTCGACATTGGCTTCAATGCCATCTTTCAATGGTGATACTTCACCTTCTAGCTGAGGTAAACCATCAACCAATGCAAACTGCTTGCGACGCTGCGCTTCAACTCTCGCTAAGTACTTGCGGTCGCGAATATCGCCCCAGTAATGCTGACAAGGATTAGTAAACATTAGGTGGACATCAATCTGTTCGCCAAGCGCTTTCAAGGCATCCATGTAGCGAGGAGGCAGCGACGAAATACCAAATACAAACAGACGTTTCGGCAGATGTTGTAACTGCCCTTGTTGATTAGCCAACGCTTCAATAAAGTCGTGATACAAGTTACCACGGTGATATTTCGATTGGCCTTGAGACAGCGTTTGATCATAGAGAGCTTTCCACAAAATGGGCTGCCAAGGGTGCTCTTGCTGCCCTTCACTATCAATCAATTCTGTAACGGGCTCGCCCGCTTCCCACATCGCCATCCACTCAGGACGATATACTAAGTAGCCATCGAAGATATCGGCAATTTTCTCGGCTAATTGATACAGCTTTGAATCATCTTCGTCGTTTTCAAGATAGCGCTGTAGGGGTAAGAAATCAGGGTGGTCAAGTTTCGCGGGTAACAAACTCATTAGCTTCCACGTCATCGCTTCTTTGTTAAAAGCACTGCGTTTAGGTACATCAGGAAGCACTTGGGTAAACATATCCCAAATGAAGGTTGCTGGAAGAGGAAAATCGATATTTGCTGCTACACCAAACTCTTTGGCGAGTTCCATCTTAAGCCATTGAGACATACCCGGGCTCTGAACCAAGATCTGCTCTTTTTCGAAAGGATTGGCTAAAGGGTCACTTTTGATCAAGTGAACGAGAAGAATTTTTAAAGTATCAACTTTATTGGAATGGTAAACAGTAAACAAAGTGCACTCACGCTAATCTTGCCACAATATACTGCCAGATTAGCATAAGTGCTGAGTTTGGATTAGGAATATAAGCTTATGAAATATCGAAAGCTTAAGGTCCGTTTATCTTTTGAACTATTGCCCTTTACAATCTGCCGGCTACCGCACTTAAAACACGATGAGGTTTGTAGTTCATGTAGTAACGAATCGCGACATAACCGACGACGAAGGTTGCTACAATCAGTTCTAGGTACGCTAGGTTGAACACTTGGCTGATGTAGTGCGCTTCAACACCTTGTACTTGCATCCAAGCCGCCAATTTAAATAACGCTGTTGCACCAATCACGATTGGGAAAGTAAACGCTGCATAGCCTGGACTGAATGGCAGACGAAGTAGTTTGAAAAACGCGATGTAGATAATAAACGTCATCAACACTGCAATACCAAATAATAAACCAATGATCACTGGTGAAGGGCTAGCAGTAACGGTTAAGTAACCCGCCAAAGATAGACTAGCTGGTGCTGCCATAATCGCAATCGTTGGTTTTGCTGCATCTGGCACTTCGTGAGAGAAGATCAAACGGTAAACCATCAGTGGTAGCATCACAGCGTAAACCAATAAACCGAATACCAAAGTCGCATTCGCTACTGGCTCTAAAACTGGATTACCAGAGAAAGACACGTCAGCTACGATAATACCGATTGGTGGCACAAACCAACTTGGCACCATGTGGTGAATCTCAAAGTTTTTAGCTCTGTGGTACAAAAAGCTCACTAGAAACACAACGTGTAAAGCCACAGAGGCCAACCACATAGCTTCTTGTAAAAATTGAGAGATTGGCGCCAAAGACGCTGATACCACCATGCAGCCCATCGCAAATGTTGGTACCACACTGCCGACAACAGGGTGAGCAAGATCTTCACGCAATAGATGGCCATGAATCAAAAACTTCACAGCTAAAACAAGAAGTAATACCGCTGCAATACCTGCACTGATCCACTGCACTAAGCCTGGAGTATGCAAAATACCTTGTGCGACTAAAACGCCATCCCAGCACCAGCCTAAGCTTGCGATTGCTAGTGCTAACCCTGCCATGGGTGTTGGAGCTCCTGTTAATCTATATTTAATACGTTGAATCATGTCAGCCTCTCTTAAACTTAATTCACTAAACTTGTGAACTCATCAGCTTGTTGAAGCCATAATACGCTTGCGCTTAGTTAAACAATATCCAATTATATATAACAAGTGTTCACCAATACTGAACAACCTATTCCACCAGCAGCGTAAAACTAGGACCCTGATGGCTAATATCTCAATCAAACAACTCAAAGTGTTTGTCACCATTACCCAGCATTCGACGCTTACCGCCGCATCCGAAGCGCTGTTTTTGTCTAAAGCCGCGGTCAGCATGGCACTGGGCGAAATGGAGAAACAGTTAGGTCACTCTCTATTTGACCGGGTTAACAACCGATTAATTCTCAATCAAGAGGGACAAAAATTACTTCCCTTGGCTGATGAGATTCTTCACCGAGCTGCAGGCATCGATGTTTTGTTCCGTGATGACCAGCCATTAAGTGGTAATCTCAAGGTTGGTGCGAGTGACACGATTGGTAATCAGGTCGCACCCTTTATTCTCTCAGGCTTTCGCGAACGAACTCAGCATCAAGACCAGAGCTTGTTCATTTCGAACAGTGCACTGATCTGCCAAAAGTTGGTGGATTATGAACTGGATATCGCGCTAATTGAAGGAAAAACACTCCATCCTGAATTGATATCTAGCCAATTCAGTAGCGATGAGATGTGTATTATCGTTAGTAATCAACACCCTCTCGTTTCACAAGACAAAGTTGCCCTGCATGATTTAGAAGACAGTCATTGGATACTACGAGAGTCAGGCTCAGGTACACGTGAGTTTTTCTTGCGTGCCGTTGCACCGCGAATCGAGCACTGGTACGAATCATTTGAGCTAAATACCACGGAAGCGATCATCAACTCTGTTTCTGCAGGTCTGGGCTTTGCTTGTTTATCGCGATTAGCGGCACAACGCGCGATTGATTCAGGCCGAGTGAAAGCACTTGATGTACCACTGGATATGAAACGTCGATTCTGGATGCTGGTCCATAAAGACAAATATCAAAGCCCACTGCTGAAATCTTTCATGGGTTATTGTGAAGACTGGGCTACACATCAAGATTGAGGCCGCATAGTTCGGGCTCCAACTGGACTTTTAGCATCAGAAACTGTATAAAAAGCCAGTAAAATTTATCAAACTTAGAGGATTAACCATGGCTGTTATCGTCAAGTACGTGGTGGAACGCAACGGAGAAGAGAAAATGACTTTTACCTCTAAAGCCGAAGCTGACGCATACGACAAAATGCTGGATATGGCTGATGAGCTTTTTGAACTGTTAGGCAAAAGCGATTTAGTTGAAGATGAAGGCAAGCAAGAAGAACTTGCAATGTACCTAGCGAAGAACAAAGAAGAAGTTCTTTACGCATTAGGTGCTAAGCGTAAGCCAGCTCCGAAAAAAGCTAAGAAGCTTGAAGCTGTTGAAGACGCAGAAGAAGATGCAGCATAACTAGCTGATCGCTTTCTAAAAAACGTCAATGACGCCTCTAATCAGAGTTCGCTATTGGCGTTTTTTTATACTTATCGAAATATAATGAAGCTTGTTTATAGTCGAAATTGCTCTAAACATTCGCTTGCACAAAAGTGTGATAAAGATCTAACCTATAGCCATCAGGTGATGGGGTTCCACCTAAGCTTTTGCTTCAACCGCCCGTTCTTTCCGAACAGTGCTAATGACTCCTACAGAATCGAAAACAGGTAATACTGTTGGACGTATCGCTATTCCTCCATTTTGAAATGGACTTAGTCTATCAAGACCAAGATCTATGACACCTTTGGATTATCGATACTCAAGATCTGTAGTGAATTAGCCGCACCTCTTCCAACACGTCCTGTTTTCTCAACGCCCTAGGTCTTAAATGGCTCTATAAGTGAGAAAACATTATGCACTACTCTTCAGAAATTCAATCAATGTGTCCTATTCAAAGGGGTGATCTTCACAATTCAGCTCCAATTCCAGTTGAAGGCGCAATGGTTAGCCCAAAAGATGTCATCGCTATTTCTGGCTTAAGCCATGGCGTAGGCACTTGTGCACCACAACAAGGTGCTGCAAAACTAACGCTTAACGTCAAAAACGGCATCATCGAAGAAGCATTAATCGAAACCATTGGTTGTTCAGGCATGACGCAATCTGCCGCGATGGCAGCCGAAATCCTCACCGGAAAAACCATCCTTGAAGCGCTGAATACTGACTTAGTATGTGACGCTATCAACGTAGCGATGCGCGAAATCTTCCTGCAGTTTGTTTACGGTCGAACTCAGTCTGCTTTCTCTGAAGGTGGCCTAGAAATCGGCGCAGCGTTGGAAGACTTAGGTCAAACACAGCGCAGCCAAGTCGGCACCAGCTATTCAACCTCAGCGAAAGGCGTTCGTTACCTAGAGCTTGCAGAAGGTTACGTAACTAAGCTTGCACTTGATGATCACAGCGAAGTGATTGGCTACGAATATCTCAACCTCGGCAAAATGATGAAGGCGATTAATCAAGGTGTACCAGCGAACGAAGCTGCTGACCTTGCGACAGGGACTTATGGTCGCTTCGACGAAGCCGTGACCACCATTAACCCACGCCAACAATAATTTTTGCCAATTAAGAGGAAAGATATGATGAACACTCAATTTAATGAATCAGTAACTCGCGTATTGGCAGAAATGAACTTCGACTCTTTAGAGCAAGCAAACCAATACTGTCTATCGCACAATGTCGATCCAAAAACATTAGTGATGGACACTCAACCTATCGCTTTTGAAAGCGCAGCTGACGCTTATACTCTTGGTGCTGCATTGGCGTTGTTCCGTAAAGCGGACAACGCTGAACAAGCGGCAAACATCATTGGTGAAGGCCTTCAAGCATTTACAAAACCCGGCAGTGTTGCGGAGCAACGTCAAGTCGGTATCGGCCATGGCGCACTGGCTGCACGTCTTCTAAATGAAGAGAGCCACTGCTTTGCGTTCCTTGCGGGTCATGAATCTTTTGCAGCAGCAGAAGGCGCAATCAAGATTGCACTGAACGTGAACAAATCACGCAAAACACCATTGAAAGTTATCTTGAACGGTTTAGGTAAAGATGCCGCTTACTTAATCTCTCGCATCAATGGCTTTACTTATGTTCGCACTCAATTTGATTACCAAACGGGTGAGCTTGTTGAAACAGAACGTCGCCGTTTCTCAAATGGCCCTCGCGGAGAGATTCTATGCTACGGTGCTGATGATGTTCGTGAAGGTGTGGCAATCATGCACAGAGAAGAGGTGGATGTAAGCATCACGGGTAACTCTACCAACCCAACGCGTTTCCAACACCCTGTTGCGGGTATCTACAAAGCAGAACGTACTCGCCAAGGTCAACCTTACTTCTCGGTCGCTTCAGGCGGCGGTACAGGCCGTACATTACACCCAGACAACGTGGCAGCTGGCCCAGCGTCTTACGGCATGACAGATACCATGGGCAGAATGCACGCTGACGCTCAGTTTGCCGGTAGCTCTTCTGTTCCGGCTCACGTGGCAATGATGGGCTTCATCGGTATGGGTAACAACCCAATGGTCGGTGCAACGGTTGCATTGGCTGTGGCAGTGAGCGAATCTCAAAACGCATAATGACAACGTTGAGCGCACGATTTATCCATAGAGTAGAGTCTGTTAACTGAGAAACAAGCAATTACAGACAACCAAAACTCTACACCTATCACTAAAACCAAACAGCCAGCCTTATGCTGGCTGTTTTTTATTCACACTTGCTCTACTATCTATTTCTAATAATTATTTGTATCTAAGATTAAATACACAAACCATTTGTATTTAACTGCATCTTTTCAAAGGAATAATATGAAAGAGCTCATCATTCATACCATTACCGTGTTCATGGGCTTTTTTGCCATCATGAACCCAATCGCCAATACCCCGATCTTTCTTGGATTAACCGGTGATAACGATAGGGAAACGGTCAAATCCATCGCCTTCCGTTCAGTGTTTATCGCATTCGTCATCGTCAGTACTTTTGCGCTCTCTGGCAAACTGATCTTTGATCTCTTTGGTATCACACTGTATGCCCTGCGCATCACAGGCGGTATTCTGGTCTTTTTGATTGGCTTTCACATGCTACAAGGCGACTCAACACACGCTAAAGCGAAAGAGAAAGTCAACTCAGACGCTCAACGAGACGCAGCGCTAAGCATCGCAGTATCACCTCTAGCCATGCCAATACTGGCAGGCCCAGGCACCATAGCCACCGCGATGAACTTCGCCAGCACAGAAGGAATTTACGAAACAATCATTACCATCGTAGCCTTTGGTCTACTGTGTACCTTAACCTATGTGTTGTTTGTATTCGGCGAACGCTTCGTGAAAGCCGTAGGGCCAAGCGCACTGAATGTGATTACTCGAATGATGGGTTTGATACTCGCAGTTATCGGTATGCAGATGTTAATTGAAGGGATTGAGCAAGCTTATAAGGCACTGTTTATCTAGCGTCTAGTTCCACTAAATCTCATACAAAAATAGCCAGCGATTCGCTGGCTATTTTCTTTTACTGTTTAATTGAAAATCAGTTCGCAGGACAACCCTTCACTTCCACGCCTTTGCTCATATAAATTAGGTCACCATCCACGGGAGCGTAATTTGCAGCGGTTACATCCGGGTTCTTGACAAAAAACTCTCGTAATACGGATGCGTCTGTCATTTGAGTCGATTCAACATCAATGACAGGATAGTCATCACCACCAGCTGCGCTGAAACTGATCACAGAGAAGGTGTAAGTATCTGCCAAGTCAAAACCTTTGCCATTGATATCTCGAATGGTCACATCACTCAAATCACAGTCGACGGTTAAGCTGATGTTGTCGAGTTGAGCATAAGCGCCTGAACCCGCCGTCATCGTCGCCACTACATCTAAATACGCTTTCACCTCAGCCCCTGTCATCGTAGCTTTAGTTACGAAATTACCAAAAGGTTGAACCGTCAACACATCACGATACGTCACATCCCCCATTTGAATCGAATCACGGACACCACCAGAATTCATCACACCGAAATCAGCATTCACTAAGTCGTAAGTTCGGTAAGCATGGCCTAATAAGTGACCAAGGTTAGTCTGTTCAGAGCGAACCACATTACGATCACCTTCAAGCTTCACATCTGTATTTGAGATCACTTCATCAAGCAACTCTTGGCCTTGTTGTTGATACGCAGAAAGCGTCGCAATCACTGTTGAGTCAGGTTCAATCTCAGTTTGGATAAACTGATAATCACCATTTTCATCCTTCTCTTTTAAGTTCACAGGGACCAGAGCATATTTCGCTAAATGCAATTTACCATCGTAAAACTCAAAGTCAGCTCGACCTACATACTTACCCCACTCGTGAGCTTGCATGATGTAGGTACCGTTTTGCTGATCCGGCTTACAATCATCTCCTGGGTTGAAATCAGCATATTCGTTACCTTCCATACAAACCGGATTTTGAGAGTGCCCGCCAATAATCGCATCTAGCTGACCTTCTTCCAGAGAGCGTGCTAGTAGCACATCACCAGGCGCTTCACTGCCGTGTTGACCATTAGCGTAATGCCCCATATGAGTGGTAGCAAAAATCAGGTCAACCGTTTCATTGGCCTCGATCTCTTTTATGGCTTTTTTGATTTCGACTTGTGGGTCGGCAAAGTGAATCGTCGCGACATTGTCAGGGTTAACTAATTTCGCCGTATCTTTAGTTGTCAGGCCAATAACAGCAACTTTTAAGCCATTGATGGTGAATACTTTATATGGAGAGAAAAGGCGTTCATCAGTAACTGTGTCTCCATCTTTGATATAAATATTCGCCGCAAGCATCGGAAAGTCAGCTAGCTCAGATTGCATCTCAAGCACATCCAAGGTGTTGTCGAATTCATGGTTACCTAATGCCATCGCGTCGTAACCAAGAAGGTTCATACCAACAAAATCGGGAACCGCATCCTGCATGTCAGACTCAGGCACACCGGTGTTAATATCACCACCAGACAATAGTATCGTCTCACCACCGTTTTGGGTGACTTCTGCACGAATGCTATCGATCAAAGTCTTGCGAGCCGCCATTCCGTACTCACCCTTACTGTTCTCCCAAAAACGACCGTGATTATCGTTGGTATGTAACACAGTAAACTTGGTACAAGAAGCAGCTGTGTCACATGTCACTGTCGTATCATTGTCCGAGCCACAGCCAACCATCGCTACGCCGATAGAAAGCACCAGTAAAGACTTAGTAAAATTCATAGAAGATCCTTTATTAATCGTTTTAATGTCGTTATGGCTGGAAATATACTTATATATTGAAGGGTTTTAGTGATCGTTCTCTTAATTACACAGCTGAAAACTTGAGTATTTACTCGGACTGTAAGCACAAACGATAAATCAACAGAACTCGATTAATTGTGATAATAAACATGGATTTATAAAGGAAGTGTGACTGACTCTATTGATACGGAGAACAAGAGGGGCAGCTATAGAGCAGTATCGGAAATGAAAATGAAGCTGCGCGGCGCAACTCAACCAATCAGCGAAACATTAAGCGCTAAGAGTAATATCCGGATAATGAAAACTATCGCTAAAAAGACAAGCAATATCATTTTACAGACTTTATCCCGATACGCCCTTTCATAACGGGGGCGCTCTCTTTATGATGAACGCAATTAAATTAACTTTGCTAACGGCAGCGCTTGTTATTCGAGCCGTTGTTATTGAATAGCAAAATCAAGACTCAACACATGGAGATTCAACATGGCTTACTTTTCACTAGCCTTCGGTACGGCAACCAAAAATCGCGACAATAAAATCATTGAAGCGTTCTTCCCTAACCCACTTCTAAACCCAAGCGACGCTCTAGTAGCGGCTGTTGGTGAAGTCGCAGGTTACACTGAAGGCAACCAAGCTATCGAAATCTCTGCAGCACAAAGCGCAGAACTGGCGAAAGCATTCGCAGCAAATGACGATGCAGCTAACGCATCTTTCGCAGAAAAAGCGGCAGCGTCTGAGCAACCACTTGTTCTTGTTGTTCTTGCGACTGACGAGAAGCCAGCATCTGTTGCTGAAGGCTTCCTAAAGCTACAACTTATCTCTAACCGCCTAGTACAGCCACACGGTACGGTACTAGACGGCATCTTCGGTCTACTGCACAACATCGCATGGACTAATGAAGGTCCAATCGATCTTCCTGAACTGGCTGAGCGTCAAATCGAAGCTCGCCTAGCTGGTCGCGCTCTATCTGTAGATTGCGTAGACAAGTTCCCTAAAATGGTGGATTACGTGGTACCAACAGGTATTCGTATTGCTGATACTTCTCGTGTTCGTCTTGGCGCACATGTGGGTGAAGGCACAACAGTAATGCACGAAGGTTTCATCAACTTCAATGCAGGTACTACTGGCGTAAGCATGGTTGAAGGTCGTATCTCTGCGGGTGTTGTAGTGGGTAACGGTTCTGACATCGGCGGCGGCGCTTCTATCATGGGTACTCTGTCTGGTGGCGGTACTATGGTTATCTCTATCGGCGAAAACTGCCTACTAGGCGCAAACGCTGGTCTTGGCTTCCCAATGGGCGACCGTTGTACGGTTGAGTCTGGTCTTTATGTGACAGCAGGTACTAAGGTTCGCATGTTAGATAAAGAAGGCAACGAAGTAGAAATCATTAAAGCTCGTGACCTAGCTGGTGTTTCTGATCTTCTATTCCGTCGTAACTCGATTACTGGCCAAATTGAATGTCTTGCGAACAAGTCTGCTGTAGAACTAAACAGCGAGCTACACAGCAACAACTAATCTAAGCGCTAGATGCTAGATGCTAGATGCTAGATGCTAGATGCTAGATGCTAGATGCTAGAAAATACGAAGCCGCTGGGGTTAAATCCAGCGGCTTTTCTTTTATCTGTCGAGAACGGAAAGGGTTACGCTTTCTCTGCGGCTAGCTGCTCAAGCGCTTGAATAGAGGTTTCTGACACCAACGTACCATCCATGTAATAGCTGACCTTGTCGCCATCACGAACACCCGTAAGAACGGCTTTTTGGCCATCGTTGTAGGTGATGTCCATGCGGATCGTGTTCTCATCGATCTGCTGCATCTCACCCCATTCGATCTGACGATTATTGAAACCAAGTGGGGCTTCTTTTAGTGAATCATCAAGGCTGTCGTTCACATCAATCATGGTATCGACTTTGCTATCAAAGATGTGAGGTGCGCCTGTGAGTGGGTTTTTACCCGCCCAGAATTCGATTGAGTTAAAGACAATGTAATCGGCTGCGGTGGTAAGTGCGTAAACCGGAGCAAGCAAGAAGTTGACGCCCGCACGAGCGTAACGGTTATCCACTACCTCGACGTTGAACTTCATTAATTTCCCAGTAACCGCGTTACTACCTACACACCCAGCTAACGACATGACAATCGCTGCCACTGCAACGGCTTTTGTAATTGTTGTTTTCATAGATCCCTCTTATGCCACGATGATTGATTCAGTTTTTGCATAGCCGAACGAAGCTTTCCTTGCTCGAGTGCAAGAATTATTCGTCTAACAAATTGATTCCATAACATTTAGCGTAGTGGAGATTTTTAGAACAGCAAACTGCAAACCTAATTTGTTTCGCGTTGGATCCTAAAATTTGTGTAATAAAAAAGCGCAGACCTTTCGATCTGCGCTTTTCATTTTTGCTTAACCTAGCCTAGATTAATGCGGCCAGTAAGAAAGTGATTAACCCACATTCTTACGTGCGTTTTGGAACATGCGCATCCAAGCACCATTCTCGCCCCAACCTTCTGGAGACCAAGAGTTTGCAACCGTGCGGAATACACGCTCTGGGTGCGGCATCATGATAGTCACGCGGCCATCGGTCGTTGTTAGACCTGTGATAGCGTTTGGCGAACCGTTCGGGTTATTCGGGTATTGCTGCGTTTGGTTACCGTTGTTATCAACGTAACGTAGAGCAACCGTACCTGAATTTTCAATCGCGTTTAGGTGGTCGTTATCACGTACTTCTACGCGGCCTTCACCGTGAGAAACAGCGATTGGCATACGAGAACCTTCCATGCCGTTGAAGAATACAGAATCAGACTTCTGAACTTCAACTAAGCTGAAACGTGCTTCAAAGCGCTCAGATTCGTTGCGAACGAAACGTGGCCAGTATTCAGCACCAGGGATGAGTTCACGTAAGTTAGACAGCATCTGACAACCGTTACACACACCTAGAGAGAACGTATCTTCACGCTTGAAGAAGTTTTCAAATTGGTCACGCGTAGAGTCGTTAAACAGAACTGACTTAGCCCAACCTTCACCAGCGCCTAGTACGTCACCGTAAGAGAAGCCACCACAAGCCACAAGGCCGTTGTACTCTTCTAGTACCGCCTGACCCGTCAGGATATCACTCATGTGAATATCTGTAGCTTCGAAGCCTGCACGGTCAAATGCAGCCGCCATTTCAACATGAGAGTTAACACCCTGCTCACGCAGAATTGCCATCTTAGGCTTAGCGCCCTTATTTATCATAGGAGCGTTGATGAATGGCGCTGCAATATCTTCGTTTACGTCGAAGCTTAGTTTCACGTTTAGACCCGGGTCTGAGTTATCTTTCTTCGCTTCGTGCTCTTGGTCTGCACATACTGGGTTATCGCGTAGACCTTGCATCTTGTGCGTCGTCTCAGCCCAAATAGTACGTAGTTCAGTACGATTACGCTCAATCACTACAGACTCGCCAGACTTAATCACTAGCTCATCAGATGCTTCAACAGAACCGATTACGTGTGAACATGCTTCTAGGCCGTTTGCTGCAAGAGTAGAAAGTACTGTGTCTAGGTCGTCGTTGCGAACTTGGATTACCGCACCTAGCTCTTCGTTGAAGAGTGCTGCAAGCGTATCTTCGCCTAGCGCCGCAATATCAACATTAACACCACAGTGACCTGCGAACGCCATCTCAGCTAGCGTTACGAATAGACCGCCATCGCCTTTATCGTGGTAAGCCACAACTTGGTCGTTAGCCACAAGATCTTGAACGCCTTCGTAGAAACCTTTTAGCTGTGCTGCGTTGTCTACGTCTGCTGGCTTGTCACCAAGCTGCTTGTAAACTTGCGCTAGTGCCGTAGCACCTAGACGGTTTTTGCCGTTACCTAGGTCGATAAGTACTAGGCTTGTAGCGCCTAAGCTTTCAAGGTTATTCGGGGTGCGAAGCTGAGGCGTAATCGTCTTACGAACATCTTCAACACGAGCAAATGCAGTGATAACAAGAGATAGCGGAGAAGTTACTTCTTTCTGCTCGCCGTTCTCTTCCCACTTAGTCTTCATAGACATTGAGTCTTTACCAACAGGGATAGTTAGACCCAGTGCTGGACACAGCTCTTCACCGACCGCTTTCACCGCTTCGTAAAGACCTGCATCTTCACCTGGGTGACCCGCTGGAGACATCCAGTTAGCCGACAGTTTAATGTGTTTGATATCGCCGATGTTCGTCGCAGCGATGTTTGTGATTGCTTCACCAACCGCTAGACGAGCCGATGCTCCGAAGTCTAGTAGTGCCACTGGGGTACGCTCACCAAGAGACATCGCCTCACCGTGATAAGAGTCGTAACTTGCTGCAGTTACTGCGCAGTTAGCAACAGGAACCTGCCATGGGCCAACCATTTGGTCACGAGCCACAAGGCCTGTTACCGAGCGGTCACCGATAGTGATAAGGAATGTTTTCTCAGCGACTGTTGGTAGGCGAAGAACACGGTCAACCGCTTCATGCATTTCGATACCAGAACGGTCAATCGCTGGGTTATTTGCTTTTAGCGTTTTCGCGTCACGGTGCATCTTAGGTGTTTTACCTAAAAGGATGTCCATTGGCATGTCGATTGGCGTGTTGTCGAAGTGTGAATCTTCAAGCTTAAGCTCACGCTCTTCCGTTGCTTTACCAACCACTGCGTAAGGCGCGCGTTCACGCTTACAAATAGCGTCGAACGTTGCCATGTCTTCGTCAGCAACCGCCATTACGTAACGCTCTTGAGATTCGTTACACCAGATCTCAAGTGGGCTCATGCCCGGCTCATCGTTTGGCACATCACGTAGGTTAAAGATACCGCCACGCTCGCCATCGTCTACTAGCTCAGGAAGAGCATTAGAGATACCGCCCGCGCCCACATCGTGGATGAAAGCGATTGGGTTCGCATCACCAAGCTGCCAACAACGGTCGATCACTTCCTGACAACGACGCTCCATTTCTGGGTTTTCACGTTGTACAGAAGCAAAGTCTAGATCTTCAGAAGAAGAACCCGAATCCATTGAAGATGCCGCACCGCCACCAAGGCCGATGTTCATCGCAGGACCACCAAGAACGATTAGGCTTGCACCTACTGGGATCTCTTTCTTCTGAACGTGCTCATCACGGATGTTACCAAGACCACCAGCTAGCATGATTGGTTTGTGGTAACCACGTACTTCTTCACCTGCGTGAGAGTCTACTTTCTCTTCGTAAGTACGGAAGTAACCTAGTAGGTTTGGACGACCAAATTCGTTGTTGAATGCTGCGCCACCAAGAGGACCTTCAAGCATGATATCCAGAGCAGTAACGATACGGCTTGGCTTACCAAAGTCTGTTTCCCAAGGTTGAACAAAGTTCGGGATCTTAAGGTTAGATACAGAGAACGCAACCAGACCAGCTTTCGGCTTGCCACCAATACCAGTAGCGCCTTCATCACGGATTTCACCGCCTGAACCTGTTGATGCGCCCGGCCATGGAGAGATTGCCGTTGGGTGGTTGTGCGTCTCAACCTTCATCAAGATGTGTGTTTTCTCTTGGTGGTAGTTGTACTGGCGAGTTTTTGGATCTGGGAAGAAACGACCGACTTCAGAACCTGTCATTACCGCTGCGTTATCTTTATAAGCAGACAGAACGTGTTCTGGTGTTGTTTCAAAGGTGTTCTTAATCATCTTGAACAATGATTTTTCTTGCTTAACGCCATCGATAGTCCAATCAGCGTTAAAGATCTTGTGACGACAGTGCTCTGAGTTCGCTTGTGCAAACATCATTAGCTCGATGTCAGTCGGGTTACGACCTAGCTTTTCAGTGAAGCTTTCAAGAAGGTAATCAATCTCATCTTCTGCAAGTGCAAGACCTAGGGTAACGTTTGCTTCTTCAAGCGCTTTACGTCCGCCAGTTAATAGGTCAACTTCCGCATAAGGAGCTGGCTCAGCAACTTTGAATAGTGCCGCTGCCGATTCGAAGTCAGTGAAAACCACTTCCATCATACGATCGTGTAGAATCGCTTTCAGCTCAACAAGTTGAAGCTCAGAAAGTTCAGAAGAAGTTTCAATGTAGAAAGCAGTACCGCGCTCTAGACGTGACACTTTAGCCAGTCCGCAGTTGTGTGCGATATCTGTTGATTTTGAAGACCAAGGCGAGATAGTGCCCGGGCGTGGCGTTGCAAGCAGCAATAAACCTTCAGGTTCATGCTCTTCAATCGTTGGACCGTAAGTCAGTAGCTTTTCTAGCTTCTCAACTTCAGACTCATCTAGGTCTGCCGTTAAATCAGCAAAGTGGGCAAACTCAGCGTAAATACCTGTTACAGGTAAGCTTAATTCACGACAAAGCTCTAAAAGCTTGTTAACACGAAACTCAGATAGAGCTGGGGAGCCACGCAAAATTCTCATGTGCTTAGGTCTCTTATGCAGTTGATTAAGGTAGTATTGGAATAAATTCAGTGGGTTATAGGAACAACCTAACTGTTTTCTTCGAAGCTATTCCCGAAGGTTGCCAAACCTATGCCGATTCCACCTCTTCAATGCGAGCGCATTATAAAGCATTTCTTTTTGTGACGTAACACCAAAAGCAACCGTTTGCGTGATTTTTTTAATCTTTCTGCGTAAATGGTACTTTTGCTGCATTTATCACCACTTTTACAACTGTTTAATTAAACCTGCTTTGCCAGCCTTGCGGGGTTTGGTATAAAGGGGCTTCCACTTTTCGAGATTTCATTTTGATGCCTAAATTTACGCTCATCTTTTCGTCTAAATTTCTTCTGCTCGCTATCGCTCTGTTTGGGTTAACTGGGTGCCAGATTGAATCTGAACCTAAAAGTGTTCTTGAGCAGATACGAGATCGCGGCGTTCTTCGTGTCGGTACCTTGAATAACCAACTCTCTTATTATATTGGTCCTGATGGCCCTGCTGGTTTGGATTACGAGTTAGCTCGTGAGTTTGCAGAAGAGCTTGGTGTAAAGCTTGAGATCAAACCCGCTTACCGCTTATCCGGCCTATTCCCTGCGTTAAAGAAAGGCGAGATCGATCTGATCGCGACTGGACTAACGCAAAACAGCAACCTAACACGCGCTTATCGCGCTGCGCCTGCTTATTACTATGTAAGCCAGCAAGTGGTGTATAAAAAGGGACAATGGCGTCCAAGAAATCTAGAACAGCTGATCGCGTTTGAGAATGAACGTCAGGAAGAGTTTGTGAAAGCTCAAACTGAATCAAAAGAGTCTCCATCAAGTGAAACGTTGACGCCGTCTTTGGTTGTAGTGAAGGACTCACATTTTGAGCCAACACTCAAACAACTCCAAAACACACACGATGACTTTATCTACGACGCAGTTGGCAATGCAGACATCAATGACCTGCTAAAAGAGGTATCAACAGGCGAACGTTTATTCACAGTGGCAGACTCTATCGAGCTATCACTGGCGCAGCGTTTGTATCCAGACGTTGCCTTGGCATTTGAGCTGACAGAAGACCAACCGATCTCTTGGTACCTAAATAGATCAGAAGATGAAAGCCTGTACGCTTTGCTGATTGAGTTCTTCGGTAACCTAAAACAATCTGGTGAACTGGCTTCACTGGAAGAGAAATACATCGGTCATATCGGCACCTTTGACTACGTTGATACTCGTGCCTTTATCCGCGCACTGGACAGTAAGTTACCAAAATGGTCACCGCTGTTTCAGAAGTACTCACAAGAATTTGATTGGCGCTTGATTGCTGCATTGGCATACCAAGAGTCACACTGGAACCCTGTCGCACGCTCGCCAACGGGTGTACGTGGCATGATGATGCTGACACTACCTACCGCGAAGAGCGTTGGTGTGACTAACCGTCTCGACCCGAAACAGTCGGTACAAGGTGGCGTTGAGTACCTACGCCGCATCGTGAATCGAGTACCAGATTCAATCACACAACATGAGAAGATCTGGTTTGCGCTTGCTTCATACAACGTCGGTTACGGACACATGATGGACGCACGCCGCTTAACCAAAGCACAAGGTGGTGACCCTGATGCTTGGGGGGATGTGAAAGACCGATTACCTCTATTGAGACAGAAGAAGTACTACAGCCAAACTCGCTACGGCTATGCGCGTGGTGATGAAGCTAGAAATTACGTTGAGAACATTCGCCGTTATTACCAAAGCATCATCGGCCATGTAAATAAGCGTAATAAGGAACAAGAAGAGAGTCTTGAAGGGTTGATCGTCATCCCACCTCTAGAGACTTCTGGTGCCGAATCAAGCATTAGCGCTGCCGAATCGACAGTAAGCAGTTCGGAACCTTCGCAATAGATACTAAAAGAGCAATGCCATTAAGCATTGCTCTTTTTTATTGTGCTTTTTATAACTGCGTAAAAGAATAAGCTCGACAAAAGGCCGTGAAAATCGATGTGTCATATTGCAGTAACAATCGAACTTTATAACGGCACACCATAATCAAAATTACGCTCTGTTGCACTTCAGTGCTGAGTTTTCGCTAGAACTGCTCTTCTGGGTAAGCCAAGCGCGCGACAGGCCAAATAAACGAATAACACTATAATTAAATCGTTAGTCCAAACTACAAAGTCAGACGACAAATAGGAAATCATTGAAATGATGAAGAAACTGAAATCGAAGCGCCTTGATAAGACCGTTGCTGCAAACCGTCGTAAGCGTATGCTTTCAAATAACAAAAAGAAGGTCATTTGGCGCAACCGTGCTTTCATGCAGATGATTGCTGAGTAAATACGATAACCAAGTCATTTGGCACTGGCACTCTTGATACTGAGAGTGCCTAAAGCTCGCTGCTATTTCTTATTACTGACCTTTTTATCGCTACCGACCTTGTCAGCTTCTAAACTCTGCTCTTCCAACAGGCGCTCTTGCTTTCGCTTCTCTTTTATCTCTTTCCTACGGCGCTTGAAAAACGCCTGCAACTGCTCACGACACTCTTCTTCTAATAGCCCATATTCAACATCTGCATAGTGGTACGAAGCTTGGCTTTCAAACAAGTTCAAGACTGTACCTGCCGCACCCGCTTTTAAGTCAGGAGCACCAAAGACGATACGTTTTACTCGGCTATGTAACAAAGCGCCCGCACACATAGGGCATGGCTCTAGCGTGACGTACAAGGTGGTATCGAGCAGTCGGTAATTTTCCAGAGCTTGCCCTGCTTTACGCAAGGTTTCGATTTCTGCGTGTGCCGTGGCATCGTGGCTACCAATCGAACGGTTCCACCCTTCAGAGATAATCTCACCATCTTTTACCAACACAGCACCCACGGGGACCTCTCCCTCACTCTCAGCTTGCTTGGCTACCTCAATGGCGCGTCGCATGAAGATTTCATCTTGAGGGGTGAATTGATGGTCTGACAAAGGGAACTCCAGAAAAACAAACGATAGAAACAAAAAAGGTATGCGGTGAAGCATACCTAATCTTGGTGGCTATGAACAACAAAGAGATAATGAACAATAGCCACCATCTAGATGATTAGCTCTCTATTTAGCTTGCAGCTTCAACGACATCATTAACGATTTTCGTCGCTTTAACTCTCACAATACGGTTGTTCTCAACCGAGATAATTTCAAACTGCCACTGCTGACACTCAACGAATTCGCCTGTTTCCGGTAAGCGGCCTAGTAGCCATGTGATAAGGCCATTCAGTGTTTGGAAGCCCTCGTTTTCACCTTCTAATTCCGAAAGTTCTAAGCGGTTTTTCAGCTCACTAAGGGGGATTAACCCATCAACTAACAGTCCGTCTTCGACTTGCTCAGTCCAAAGGTCTTTCGGGTTGTTCGATAGCTCTCCGGCAATCGCCTCAAGAATATCGTAGTGAGTCACCAAGCCTTGTACATCGCCATACTCATCGACAATAAATGCCATCTCAGTGCCCGACTCTTTAAAGTAGCCAAGTAGACGTAATGCCTTCATCGATTCAGGCACGTAGATCGGAGATTTAGATAGCCCCATGATAACTTGAAT
Organism: Vibrio sp. 14G-20; assembly: GCF_026241515.1. Classification (GTDB taxonomy): domain Bacteria; phylum Pseudomonadota; class Gammaproteobacteria; order Enterobacterales; family Vibrionaceae; genus Vibrio. Next base: position 121,453 of record NZ_JAPHPW010000010.1, on the reverse strand, counting down.
GCTTAGATTGCCCGCCTGATTCAGCAAGGCTTTGGCTGACACCGTACCGACCACTTTATTCAAGTGATCTTGGCACAATGGAAACACACTGTGCTTTGATGAACGCAATTGCTTAAAGATGTTCTCCACAGGCTGGTCGATATCAAGAAAATCGATGTCTCTACGAGGAGTCATCAATGAGCTTACAAGACGATCATCAAGCTGCAAGATATTACGAATCATCTCTTGCTCACCACGCTCTATAACACCAGACTCAGAGCCTTCTTTCACGAGCGCATGAATATCATCTTCAGTCACGCTGTCTTCTTCATCGCCACGCCCCATCAGCTTAAGAATGCCTTCGGTTGAAGCCGATAGCGCAAACACAAACGGCGTCGCGATTTTAGATAACCAGAAGATAGGTAGCGCTACTAACACGGCGATGTTTTCAGCTTGAGATTGAGCGAAACGTTTTGGTACTAGCTCTCCCACAACAATCGCGAAGTAAGTAATACCGACCACCACAACCGCGGTAGACAAGATATTCGCTTGTGTTGGGTCTAATCCCCACAGTTCAAGTTGAACGGCCAATGGAGCCGATAACGTCGCCTCACCCACAATACCGCTGAGCAGGCCGATTACGGTGATACCGATTTGAATGGTTGAGAGGAAGCGGGTTGGGTTTTCTTTAAGCTCAAGCGCAACCTGAGCGGAACGATGTTTTTCGGCTAAGCGTTTCAGCCGACTATTCTTTGCTGCTACCAATGCAATCTCTGACATGGCAAACAGACCATTTAAAACAATTAACCCTACTAAAAGCAGAATCTTCATGTGGATTGGATTTCCTAATTTTACCGGCCAACAATTAGCCGTAATCCGGAGTATAAGCTGAGTGCGTTTATTTTGGATATAGAAAGTTTTGAATATAAAAAGTCTTGGATATAAAAAATCTTGGATATAAAAAGTAGGAAAAAGATAGCGAAAAAAAGCCCGCACATTTCGGTGCGGGCTTAGTAATGAATAAAGCTTAATTTTGCTTAGTTCAATCTTACATTGTGTAAGTGTAAGGAGCTTGGATACCTAGTGGGATACCAAGAGCCCAGTAAGCGAGCAAGAAGATAGACCAACCGATTAGCATAGCAATCGAGAATGGCATCATTAGAGAAGCTAGAGTACCGATACCTGTCGACTTAACGTAACGTTGACAGTAAACAACAACCAGTGGGAAGAACACCATCAGTGGAGAGATGATGTTAGACACTGAATCGCCTACACGGTAAGCCGCTTGAGATAGCTCTGGAGAGATACCCACAACCATTAGCATAGGAACTAGGATAGGACCAATCAGTGCCCACTTAGCAGAAGCTGAACCAACAAGAAGGTTAACTGCAGCCGTTAGTAGAATCATACCAACAACCGTTGCTTCACCTGGAAGGTCCATCGCTTTCAAACCTTCAGCACCGTAAAGTGCCAGCATAGTACCGATGTTTGATTGAGCAAATGCAGATAGGAACTGAGCACAGAAGAACGACATTACAATGTATGCGCCCATCGTTGCCATCGTCTCAGACATTGCTTTGATAACATCATTACTATTCTTGAAAGTACCCGCTACACGGCCGTAGACGATACCCGGAATGATAAACAGGATGAAGATCAGAGGAACGATAGACTTCATCACTGGTGCTGAGAACGCTGTTAGCTCACCTTCAGGCGAACGAAGCGCTGAGTTTTCAGGAATAAGAGCCGCGATAAGCAGACCAATACCTGCAACCATTGCCCAACCTGCAAACTTGAATGCTTTAGATTCGATTGCAGTGAACGTACCAAGATCTGGTGCTTCTTCAGCGTCTTCATCAACTGGCGTGTTCGCTAGGCGAGGCTCGATGATCTTCTCAGTTACGTACCAACCGATAGCAACAATAAGAACTGAAGACAGGCCAGTAAAGAAGATGTTCGCTAGAGGGTTAATCACGTATTCAGGGTCAAGAACGTTTGCCGCTGTTTGAGTGAAACCAGCAAGTAGCGGGTCAATACCTGAAGGAATGAAGTTCGCTGAGAAACCACCTGATACACCAGCAAACGCTGCTGCAATACCCGCTAGAGGGTGACGACCCGCAGCGTGGAAGATGATACCGCCAAGAGGGATTACTAGAACGTAACCTGCATCTGCTGCTGTGTGAGACACGATAGCAACAAGGATTAGCATTGGCGTTAGTAGCTTAGCTGGCGTGAAATTAAGCATCTTCTTAAGGCCAGTCGTAATGAAGCCTGAAGAATCTGCAACGCCAACACCTAGCATAGCAACAAGTACGATGCCTAGCGGTGCGAAGCCTGTGAACGTGGTAACCATATTCGCTAGGAAGCTAGCAAGTGCTTCACCAGTCAGTAGGTTGTTAACTTCTAGAGCAGCACCCGTTTGAGGGTTGATTAGGTCGAATGAAAGGTTCGACAAAAGTGCAGATGCTACCCATACGATAACTAGAGCCCAGAAGAACAGGATTGCTGGGTCTGGAATTTTGTTGCCGGCGCGTTCAATGAAGTTTAGAAAGCGGTCCATTCCACTGATTTTCTCAGTCGATGGTGCTTTTTTTACGGCTTGGTTACTCATTGTAACTCCATATGTGATGTTGTTTTGTTTAGGCCTAATATAAGTTTTGACCATGGCCTATTGGTGCAGCACATATTCTATTAAAGTCGCCATCAAAAAGCACAAGATTCCACCTAATTTTCCATAAATGGAGACATATTTTGCAAAAATACCATACAACCACAACAATATAAAAACACAAAAAACACCATTCCATATACAGAGTTTTAACTAGCACGCAAACAATGTCCGAGAAGTGAAAATTATCAGTAAAAGGAGTGGCATGAGCCTTGGCATACAGTAAACGTTTACTTGAGAGTCAATCAAACTCACTGTACTTGGAAATCATGGTATGTAATTCGATAACTTGATTATTACCAAACCGGTCTTCCCATGAACTTGTTATCTGAACGGTCTTCAGCGCTCCAGATAAACTGTTCGTCACAGTCCAATCAAGTTGATATTTAATATGCGAGTGATCCATACCATCAACAATATCCGTAGCAAAATCCGCAGGCGTTATACTCGATAAAGCGGCAGATGCACCACGAGTTCTGAACCATTCCAGCTTGTTTTCAGCCAAATGCAGAGCTTCTACACTATGAATAGCAAAGTCAGATTTTTGCTCAACATACGTTTGTAATTTAATTAGCCCTAGAGAACCAACACCGATCAACAAAAACGAAATAAGCACTTCAATTAGGCTAAAACCTTTCTGTTTACAAATCATTCCATGAACCTTTTTGCCATTGAATTTGCATAAATTCTTTTCTTGAATTATCGATCACATCTTTATTAAATCTAAAATCCAGTGAATCAAAGAACACAGCAGCTTGGTTCGGTGCATCAAAGTACTGTCCGCCAGATACCGTAAATGCACCGTGTTGATAGTAAGAGGTGATAGTTCGGTAGCTTTCTTCAATAACACTCAGGACATGATTTAGATGATTATTGGCATCATAAGACGCCCAATCGGCAGGTGTGGGTGAATAATCAACATTAAGGTGAAATAATACACCTCTAAGATGATTTGAAGTCGCCCCTGTAGAAGGTTTTCCCATAACAGACATCAGCCCATCATGAATTAAAATTGTAACTCCATTAGTTGAGGCTGTAGCATTAACTAAATCATTGTATTGCGCTTTAGTGATTTCACAGCCTCCTTCAACCCATAAATGATGATTACCTGCATTAATCAGTGTTGCCAGAACTTGCCCACAATTAGCTAGTATTTTTGGTGTCCCACTCCCATGAATCACCGAAAATGTCCCTTCATCTCTTATATCGTTATGCTTTTCAACCGGAACACCGAAAAAAGACTCAAAAGGTTGTACGCTTGAATCTAAGACAAAATCATTGCCATCCCCATTAGACAAATGATCATTACCTGTAACATTAGAGCAATCAGCCCCTGATGGATTTTGAAAACCGGCATATGGAGGTACACCATGTACCACTCCTTTATTATCCATAGATGAATAGTGATAGCGGCTACGATATCGTAGCGCCACACACTCCCAACCATCACTACTTAAAACACCAGGATCTGGTGTTGAAAATGTGGTACTTGAATGAAAATAAACATCGGCACTCGACAGTATAGCACCAGAACTAAGTGAACCTCCAAATACGATATTTTTCTTCAAATGAGAATGCCCACTCGCAGACGATATTTGATAACCTGTTAGAATAACATTGAAAACAGGGGTGATTTGATTCTTCATTGAGCACACTGAAATTGTAGGAGGAAGGTTCCCTTCATTTTTAAACTGAGTGAAACCACACTCTAGACCACCTTCAGCCTCCCATTGCTGCTTGCGCGCTTCGACCTCATTTTGAGATCTTTTTATTTGATAAAAAACTGAACGATAACTACCAAAAGTCAACATTAACGCCGTAACTAGTAATACACTTGTTGTAAGTAAAACAACCGCACCTTGTTGATTTTTATTCATCGCCAATTCCTATTTTTTACAATCACACTTGATGAATAATTAACGGAAGTATCTCCTACTAATTCAGCAGAAATAGTAATGGTTGCCATGCCTGAACTAACACCTTGAGCTTCAATGCTTGATTGATTGACATTGAAATCAATCACTCGTATTTGATTCGGCTCAAAAATTGAAGAACATCCACTAGTAGCCGCTGATACCGTTTTCACGATACTGGAGGGGCTATCACAAATTTTGACTAAGCCGGAATAAAATACAAAAGCAACATTTCGAATCTCTGATTGATGAGCATATGCAAATGCGACCATTTTGGAGTCTGGTGATATATATAAAGTATTTGTGGCTCCTGATAATTTTAGAGACACACCTGTCCCTCCATCGTAGCCTGCTCGCTGGATATCCTCTTTAAAGTATTGAAGAGTGCCTGAGACTTGTTGTAATAATAGTAATTCTTTACTTCTCTCGGATGCGATGTTTTGTCCCGATATAAATACCGACCCCACACTTCCAATAACTACAATTCCCAAAATGGAAGAGATCATAAATTCGACTAATGTTGAACCGAATTGCTGCCTCTTAAGTGCAGGGCTGATAACCATAAAAGTCTCCTTCCACACCACAGATTCTCATTCTTCCAGAAGCACTATATGTTATAAGCTTTAAAGGCTTAGAGTTCATATCAAATAAGAGATGCCCATCTTTAGCTTTACCGTTTACTCCACTAAATTTAATTTGTTCAGAACTGTAGTTCACGGTGAAATCTACGTTTCGAAATGAACCCCCTTCCATTGTGAGAATTGCCGTACCAGTATTCGGAACATCGAATTCAGTCAACTCAATTTTCCAATCACCGGTGTCATTTGAGTTACCATTCATTAAAAAATGAGCCCAAAGATCGGTATTTCTCATAACTGCCTCAGATTTCGCCTGCATCATAAAACCATTCAGCTCGGCAGCTAATCGTTGCATCTTCACTGTTTCCGAGACAGAACTAAAACTTGGAGCGGCAACAGCCAATAATATAGAGAGCACTGATATGGTTATGAGTAGTTCTAAGAAGGTAAACCCGCGAGTCATTTCCCAAATTCCTATGTAATCTGATGCGTAACCATATTTAATCTTGCGCCGATGCTACCACCGGAGAAAAATAGATAGAGGTATGAAAGGAAACTACTCGCGATGATTCGAAGAAATATATGCAACAACAACAACTTAAGCATTAGAGGGATGACATTGATCGAATTATTGATCGCTGTCGCCATCGTGGGGATACTCGGTGCAATTGCCTATCCAAGTTATACGAGCCATGTAATTAAAGCGCATCGAGTCACTGCAATGGCCGACATGACCAAGATTCAACTGGAGATGGAGACTCTGTATACGGGAAACTACGCGTCGGCAGCGGAGAGTGTTATTTCTGGAGGGACATGCTTGTTTTGCGATACGGATACCAGTCGATACACGCTAGCAGTTTCGGCTAGCAGCACCACCTATTCGATTCAGGCTGAACCTCTTTCAACACAAACGAACGATGATTGCTTAGATTCAACGACCGATATTTTGGAATTGCACCACTCAGGTATCTCAGAACCAGAAGCGTGTTGGAAATAGCAAGATACCCCAGCAGGAACTAGAACTTACCCGTACAACTCAGTTCTTTCCTCTAACCTACAGACACAAAAAAGCCTGCTAAATGAGCAGGCTTATCTATTGTTTTCAAAACCTTAAGTATCAATAACCTAAGGTATCAACAACCTAAGTTGCTAAGTAAAGAATTACTTAGTTAGGTCATCGAAGAAGTTTTTAACGCCGCTGAAGAAACCTTCAGACTTTGGCTTGTGCTTGCTTGCCGCTTCGCCACAACATGTTTCTTCGAATTCACGTAGTAATTCTTTCTGACGAGAGCTTAGCTTAACTGGTGTTTCTACCACTAGCTTAACAATTAGGTCACCCACACCGCCGCCACGAACGCCTTTCACGCCTTTGCCACGCATACGGAACATACGGCCCGTTTGTGTTTCTTCTGGCACTTTAAGGTTTACACGACCATCCAGTGTTGGAACTTCAACTTCACCACCTAGAGCAGCCATAGAGAAGCTTACTGGCACTTCACAGTAAAGGTTGTTGCCGTCACGCTCAAAGATGTTGTGCTCTTTTACGTGTACTTGTACGTACAAGTCGCCAGCTGGAGCGCCTTGCTCTCCCGCTTCGCCTTCGCCTGATAGACGAATACGATCGCCAGTATCAACACCAGCAGGGATCTTAACGTTAAGTGTTTTCGTTTTTTGTTTGCGACCTTGACCATGACATGAGTTACATGGGTCTTTGATGATCTTGCCTTTACCATTACAAGTAGGACAAGTCTGTTGAACCGCAAAGAAACCTTGGCGCATTTGCACTTGGCCGTGGCCATGACAAGTGCCACACGTTTGTGCAGAAGAACCCGCTTTCGCGCCGCTGCCGTCACAAGTATCACACTCTACAAGAGTCGGAACTTCAATCTCTTTAGAAACGCCACGAACCGCTTCTTCTAGAGAAAGTTCCATGTTGTAACGTAGATCTGAACCGCGTTGTGCACGCTGTTGACCGCCACCACGACGACCGCCGCCGAAGATGTCGCCAAATACGTCACCGAAGATATCGCCGAAGTCACCTTGGCCACCGCCGCCGAAACCGCCGCCGCCGCCCATGCCACCTTGTTCAAAAGCTGCGTGACCGTATTGGTCGTAAGCTGCTTTCTTTTGAGAATCGGTTAGGATCTCGTACGCTACTTTTACTTCTTTAAACTTATCTGCTGCGGTCTCGTCACCCTGGTTACGGTCCGGGTGGAATTTCATCGCTAAGCGTTTGTACGCTTTTTTAATATCGCGCTCTGATGCATCGCGGCTTACGCCTAATACTTCGTAAAAATCACGTTTTGACATGTTCTAGGTCACCAAAATAATTGCTACTACCGAATGATCACTTCAGTAGTCTGTGTATCAATCTAGATAAAAGTTCTGCCGGCTGAAACGCCGAATAAAGCTATTATCTAGATCGACAAGTCTAAATACAAATTTACGGGCGTGAGAGTTACCTCTGACGCCCGTATATTTAGAAATCGAAAAACGACTTTTTCTAAGCTAAAACACGTTAGTTCAAGGAGAAGGCACGGAACTTACAAGTGTAAGTGAGTACCTTCGACGCAGAAATCACGTGTTATAGCGACGAAAAATTATTTTTTGTCGTCTTTAACTTCTTCAAACTCCGCGTCTACCACATCGTCGTCTTGCTTAGGTTGTTCACCAGCGTCAGCACCAGCTTGTTCAGCTTGAGCTTTCTGTTGAGCAATTTCCATTAGCTTTTGAGCTGCTTGCATAAGTTCTTGAACTTTAGCGTCGATAGCTTCTTTATCGTTACCAGACTTAACTTCTTCTAGTGCCGTGATAGCCGCTTCGATTTTAGCTTTCTCGTCTGCAGGTAGAGCTTCACCAGCTTCTTCTACTTGCTTCTTAGTGCCGTGAATCATTTGGTCAGCTTGGTTACGTGCAGTTACTAGCTCTTCGAACTTTTTGTCCGCTTCTTTGTTAGCTTCTGCTTCTTGTACCATTGCTTCGATCTCTTCCTCAGACAGGCCGCCTGATGCTTGGATAGTGATCTTCTGCTCTTTACCTGTTGCTTTATCTTTAGCAGATACGTTCAGGATACCATCAGCATCTAGGTCGAATGTTACTTCGATTTGTGGCATGCCACGTGGTGCTGGTTGGATACCTTCTAGGTTGAACTGACCAAGAGACTTGTTGTAAGTCGCTTGCTTACGCTCACCTTGAAGAACGTGGATAGTTACTGCGTTTTGGTTGTCTTCAGCTGTAGAGAACACTTGATCCGCTTTAGTAGGGATAGTTGTGTTTTTCTCGATAAGCTTAGTCATCACGCCGCCCATCGTTTCGATACCGAAAGATAGAGGAGTAACGTCTAGTAGTAGAACGTCTTTAACGTCACCAGCTAGTACACCACCTTGAACAGCAGCACCCATTGCAACAGCTTCGTCAGGGTTCACGTCTTTACGTGGCTCTTTACCGAAGAATTCAGTTACTTTAGCTTGAACCATAGGCATACGAGTTTGACCACCAACTAGGATAACGTCAGTGATTTCGCCTACAGATAGGTCAGCATCTGCTAGAGCAACTTTTAGTGGCTCTAGAGAACGTTGAACTAGGTCTTCAACTAGAGACTCAAGCTTCGCACGAGTCACTTTGATGTTCATGTGCTTAGGACCAGTCGCATCAGCAGTAACGTAAGGTAGGTTTACGTCAGTTTGAGTAGTAGAAGAAAGCTCGATTTTCGCTTTTTCTGCTGCTTCTTTAACACGCTGCATTGCTAGTGGATCAGCTTTAAGGTCGATGCCTTGCTCTTTCTTGAACTCATCTACTAGGTAGTTGATCATGCGGTTATCGAAATCTTCACCACCAAGGTGAGTATCACCGTTAGTTGAAAGAACTTCGAAAGTCTTCTCGCCTTCTACTTCATCGATTTCGATGATAGAGATATCGAATGTACCACCACCAAGGTCGTATACAGCGATAGTGCGATCACCACCTTGCTTGTCTAGGCCGTAAGCCAGAGCAGCTGCAGTAGGTTCGTTGATAATACGTTTAACATCTAGACCAGCGATACGGCCAGCATCTTTCGTTGCTTGACGTTGAGCATCGTTGAAGTAAGCAGGAACAGTTACTACTGCGCCAGTCACTTCTTCGCCTAGGAAGTCTTCAGCTGTTTTCTTCATTTTCTTAAGAACTTCAGCAGATACTTGAGGAGCAGCCATTTTTTGGCCTTGCGCTTCAACCCATGCATCACCGTTATCAGCTTTAACAATGTTAAAAGGCATGATTTCGATATCGCGTTGAACTTCTTCATCTTCAAAACGACGACCGATTAGACGCTTAATTGCGTATAGCGTGTTTTGAGGGTTAGTAACTGCTTGACGTTTCGCAGGTTGACCAACTAGCGTCTCGCCGTCAGTGTATGCGATTACCGATGCTGTTGTGCGTTCGCCTTCAGCATTTTCTAGTACGCGTGGTTTGTCGCCGTCTAAAACAGCAACACAAGAGTTAGTAGTACCTAAATCAATACCAATGATTCGACCCATCAGGCTATCTCCGAAATATAATCTATATTAGTTTTTTGCTATACCCACATATGTGGGGGGCGGTAATCAGGGATTCAACCCTAATACACAAAATTTAAGTGCAAATGTAATTTGCTTTCGTATGCACCATAGATAAGGGCTGCAAACTGGTTTTCAAGGGAATAAGTAAAAAAAATCTATTTTTTCCCGTATCTTTTTACATAAAGGTAAAAAGTGACCGATCCCTTGCCAATTAAGGCTCCAATGTTGAGAAGCTCTCGCATTTGTCGCTATATTGAAACCTCAACACTATTCCTGATTCCATAAAAAAGACCTTCATGTTGAAGGTCTTTTTCAAATAGATGTTAATCAGTTAAATATTATTCAAATAGTGGCTGATTCAGCCATGTTATTGATTTAGCACTAACTGGTAGAAGCTCGCTTGAGTGTAATCACCCGCTTCCATACCACGCCATTCACAGGCAGAGCTCGACTTCTTAGTGTTGCATTGATTGTATGCGCCCGCCTTGAAGTACATCCAGTCTTGTCCATAACCAAGGTCGATATCATGCCCCTGATATTTACCCTTAGCCAAATCGACATCATACGTCTTCACAATAGGATCGGCTGAGCTTGGATTCTTAGTAAAGGTTAAGTGCATGATGTTATCTTTGATATTCACATCATATGAGAACACTTCACCTAGCTTGATACCATCAGTAGGGTCAGAGCTGCCTTTTTTCAGATTGTATTGACCAAATACATCATGGCGAATGTCTTTACGAAGTTTCTTTCCGTTTTCATCCTTCGCATCTTTCATCTCTGTCGGCGGATTCAATTCATAGTTCCACGTTAACGAACCATGCTCATGCTCTGGCAATTTACGGTAAACAATTTTCAGAGGCTCATTGTCTGAACCATGAATTTGGCCAATCACTACCGAGAATGCGCCTGTTTTTTTGTAGCTACCGCTGGTACTCACCTGATCAACAGAAAGTGTCGCCGTCATTTGACCACCGATAGAACCAAATTCTTCTGCATTCTTGTGGCTTGAAATCGCGAAGTTGTTGCTCGGCGCCGAGTAGCTGTCTGCCAGCATCGCTCTTAGCTCACTGCGCGTGTTTTTACTGTTTGGTGTCGTTGGTGCCGTATTCGGAGCCACAAACACCATCGCGCCAGATTCTGCATCAGTGTAGAACCACTGAGGGTGAACGTAAGGCGTCTCTACATTCGACAATTCTTTCTTACCGATTTCTAGCGTTTTGCCTTTTCTAGATCCTTCGGTCGTTAACTCAGGCAAGTTAATTTTCCATTTAGATAGATCAAAGTTTTGTGCTGGTGCTTTTGCAGGGTCAAGATCAAATTGTTGACCAACATCGTGATTAGAAGCAAGAACAGGCGCTGCTAAAATACCAGCAGTGAGTAGGCTAAGGTAGGACAACTTCATTATTTGGTTTCCTTTATGTCGTCAGAATATAGGTTGTCAGAACAATAAAATAATATTGTATTATTATATGTGATCTATATTAAATATTGAAAACTGATGACCAATTCAACGCGAGTAAAAAGAAAAAATGAGACTTCGCCCCAACACAAGCCCCTCTTTTGAGCCACAAGACAGATAGCCCAAAGCATCGACCAGCTGAAACAAAAAAGCCCCGCTCTCATTGAGCAGGGCTTCAGAGGCTGTTGACCTTTCGAGCTGGGTTTTGCAGCATCTTGTGGGAAATTTATACAAGAAAGAGGCTTTGGCGTGTAGCTGGCCTACATGAAAAGCCGATAACGCAGTAGAAATGAACCACAAGGGCTGCCCGAAGGGTTCGGCTAAAATCGTTTTATGCTTTGTTAAAGAATATTTGCTTAGAATGACTAGGCTACATACTCTTCGCCGCGCCTAAAACGATTTTATCTCGAACAAAACTTAACCACGAAAGGTCAACAGCCCCTAATTATCAAGTCTTAATTAAGAATTAAGCTTCTGCTTTTTGTAGCTCAGCTTCTTCGTTAGCTTCAACGCCAATTTCGTTTTCAGACTTAGCAACGATAGTGTTAACCGCTGTATCACCGACTACGTTTGAAGAAGTACAGAACATGTCACAGATACGGTCAACAGCAGCAACAATCGCTAGACCTTCTGGTGGCAAACCTAGTTGGTGCAATAGAACACCGACCATTACGACACCGCCACCAGGAACACCGCCAGCACCGATAGACAGTAGCAAGATAGTTAGACCTAGAGTGAAGATATCAGCAGTGTTGATTGGCTGACCAAACGCGTTTGCTACAAACATAGTTGCTAGTGCGATGTAGATAGATACACCAGACATGTTCATGGTTGCACCTAGTGGTACACCGAAACCTGCTACTGACTTAGATACGTTTAGTTTGTCAGTAAGAGTACGCATTGTTACTGGGATTGTTGCATTCGAACTTGCCGTAGATAGTGAGAATAGAACTTGCTCACGAGTTGCACGTAGGAACTGCTTTGGAGAAATACCAGTAAATGAACCAACCATCATTGGGTAGAAGAAGAAAATCCAGAACACAAGCATTGCAACCACAAGCGCCACATAGCCAGCAACTGACATTAGCGTGTCTGCATCCAGTGTTGCGCCCAGTTGAATCATCAGAGCAAATACACCGTATGGCGCAAGGCTCATTACTAGGCCGATAAGCTTCATCATGATTTCGTTAGCCATCTTGAACGTCTTGATAGCTGGACCACCACGAGAATCAAGCGCTTGAATAGCAAGACCAGTCAGAATAGCCATGAAGATGATTTGTAGCATGTCGCCACTTGCAAATGCTTCTACAGGGTTGCTAGGAACGATGTTAACAACAAGAGAGAAGATATCTGGCGTTTCAGTTGTTGTAAGCGCAATTGTCTCAGAAACTGTACCCGCTAGATTCGCACCAGCACCCGGTTGGAAAATAAGACCAATCGTTAGCGCTGCTGAAATCGCAATGATGGTGTTAATAATGTAAAGACCAAAGGTTTTACCACCAAGACGACCAAATGAACGAATATCTTTTAGCTCAACAATACCGCAAACAATAGATACGTATACAAGAGGAACTACCAGCAACTTGATAAGTGATACGAACATACCACCAGCACCCTCGGCAGCGCCAAGTAGATACGTATCAAAAATAGCAATACCGCTGAATAGGTACTGAATAGCAGTACCAATAAGTAGACCGGCGAACAAGCCTACAAAAATTTTACTTGAGAGCGATTTATCCATCGTTCTTCTCCAGTTTGTTGTGTTTAAAATTTGTACTTTTATAGTTATATATGCGACCAAAATCGCTATATGGCAGTGGATTTTACATACAAAGATAACAATTAAAAGTATTTATTTACAAAAACATCACAAATGTGACATCAAAACATTCACTCAATCACAACAAGTTTCATAACACAAAACTCTAAATCATTGTTCTAGATAAAATAAAAAGAACGACATTCTTAATGTGGTTTTGATGCTTATTTACGTGGAGTCTCAAGTTATAGGCACAAAAAAAGAGAGGCCTATGCCTCTCTTTTTTATTTTACGCAAACCAGTGATTTATTTTGTCGCCGCGACTGAGTCAGTCAATGCGCCAGTCAATCACTTGGTAACGTAATACGTCATTACTTAGCAACCATAACCATCGCTGGGCGAACCACACGACCGTTTAGTTCGTAGCCTTTTTGCATCACAAACATAACCGTGTTTGATTCGTGATCTGGGCTTTCTTGGATAGACATCGCTTGGTGGAATTCAGGGTTGAACACTTCACCTTCAGGGTTGATCTCTTTAAGACCAAACTTAGCAACAGTGTCTACGAATGTTTTATGCGTTAGCTCAACACCTTCAAACAATGGCTTAACCACTTCGTTTTCTGCGTCTGCCGCTTGCATTGCACGCTCTAGGTTGTCGATGACAGGCAGTAGGCCTTCAGCGAATTTGTTTAGCGCGAATTTACGCGCTTTATCAATTTCTTGTTCACTACGGCGACGCATGTTTTCAACTTCAGCTTTCGCGCGAAGAACAGTATCTTGCTGCTCTTTCACTTTAGATTCACTAGAAAGCAGTGCCGCTTCCAGTTGAGCAATTTTTGATTCCTGCTCATCAGCCGCGTCTTCATTCAGTTCAGCTTCTTCAACTTTCTCAGCTTCAGCAATGATCTGATCTAGTTCTTCTTCGGTTACTTTGTTTTCTTCGTTGCTCATGATATCTCCAGAATTCGTTTTCAATGCCAGTGACAGGCGTGTTTGCGCCTCAAATTGATATAAAACACTCGCATAGACGTTCAACTTGCCTTTATTATGGGGATGAAGAATTTTGATTCAAGCCTAATTCGTTTGGAAACGTTATGAAAAAGCCATTTGAAGTCATCGCTATTATTGGTAAACCTCGAGATCAGCAAGCAATTCAGACTCATAGAGAGCTCTATCAGTGGTTAAGTACTGAGGGTTATCAAGTGTTTGTTGATGATAGGCTCTCCAGTATTTTGGACGATATCCCACAAGAACATTTTTCTAGCCTGATTGAGTTAGGTAAACGCGCCGATCTCGCAATTGTTGTGGGTGGTGACGGAAATATGCTCGGTGCGGCTAGAATATTGTCGCGTTTCAATATTTCAGTCATCGGTGTGAACCGAGGAAACCTTGGCTTCCTAACCGATCTTAACCCTGAAAACTTCCAAAGTGCACTTATCGATGTACTCAAAGGTGAGTTCATGGAAGAAGAACGATTCCTACTCGAAACAGAGATTCATCGTCATGGCCAAATAAAAAGCCACAACGCCGCACTCAATGAAGCCGTACTTCACCCAGGTCAAGTCGCGCACATGATCGAGTTTGAAGTGTATATCGATGACAGCTTTGCGTTCTCACAGCGCTCTGATGGCTTGATCGTCTCAACACCGACAGGTTCTACCGCCTACTCGCTTTCTGGCGGCGGCCCTATCTTGTCATCTAGCCTAAATGCTATCTCACTAGTGCCAATGTTTCCGCACACCCTTTCAAGCCGCCCACTTGTGGTAGATGGAAAGCGTCGTATCAAGCTGATCGTATCGCCTGATAACCGCGGTACACAGGAAGTTAGCTGCGATGGCCAAATCTCTCTACCGGTTTCTCCTGGCGACGAGATCCATATTTACCAAAGCCCTAATGTGCTCAAGCTGATTCACCCTAAAGACTACAACTACTACCACGTTCTACGTAACAAACTAGGCTGGTCGAGTAAGCTGTTCTAAAAAATAAAAGCTCCAGTAATAACCGAAAACTTGAAAGGCTGACGTATTCGTCAGCCTTTTTTATTGCCTAACAAAAGCCCGCCACCTCTATCTTCACGCCAATCCATCACATCGTCATTCCCAAGAGGGAGGAACGACTGAATTGGGAATCTATAGCAGTTTCAGTGATCTACAGACAACCTCAATTCTGAGAGCTATCACAAAAAAATTTCACCTGCCGACTTTACTGTATAAAGAAACAGTATATACTGAGCTTATATACAGTATTGTTCAGTTATACAGGTAAATAAAAATGCTGGCTCATCTAAGTGTTAATAATTTCGCTATTGTTAAGTCTTTACAGCTAGAACTCTCTAAAGGCATGACAACAATCACCGGGGAAACTGGTGCGGGTAAATCTATCGCGATCGATGCTTTAGGCTTATGCCTTGGAGGAAGATCCGATGCAGGAATGGTTCGACAAGGTGAAGAGAAAACCGAGGTCAGTGCCGCTTTTTTACTTGAGAACAATCTGCATGCTACCCGCTGGTTAGAAGACAACGAACTACTTGATGGCAGTGAGTGCATCCTGCGCAGAACCATCTCAAAAGAAGGTCGTTCTCGTGCATTCATCAACGGTAGCCCTGTCCCTCTTTCGCAATTGAAATCACTAGGACAACTGCTGATCAACATCCATGGTCAACACGCGCATCACCAGTTGATGAAAAGCGATTACCAAATGGCGATGCTTGATCAATATGCAGGCCACTTGAACCTATTGAAATCGACACGTAATGCTTACCAGTCATGGCGACAAGCCGATAACCACTTAAAAGAGTTACGTGAAAATAGCCAGCAAAACCAAGCTCAAAAACAACTTCTTGAATACCAAATCAAAGAGTTAAATGAGCTGTCTATTGGGGAGGAAGAATATGAAGACCTCGAACAAGAGCATAAGCGCCTCTCCAATAGCGGAGAACTGGCCACAACCTGTCAGCAAGCTATCGAGCTTATTTATGAAGGCGAAGAAGTTAATGCGCTTGGTATTCTGCAATCGGCCAATAACTCCCTGATTCAGTTAGCTGAGCTTGATGAAAGATTGGCTGAATTACCGAGTTTACTGTCTGAAGCCATTATTCAGATTGAAGAGACCAATAACGAATTAAGAACATACCTAGACAGCATTGATGTCGATCCGGGTCGTATGGCTTACGTTGAAGAGCGTTTCTCTAAAGTGATGTCGATTTCTCGTAAACACCACGTGTTACCTGAAGAGCTTTATAAGCACCATCAAGACTTACTACAACAAGTTGAAGCACTTGATTGTTCCGATGAAAAGTTGGAAGAATTAGCAAACGAGGTAGAAAACCAATACCAATCGTTCGTTGCTAAATCAGAGAAGCTTCATAAATCTCGAACTCGTTACGCAAAAGAGCTAAACAAGCTGATCACGCAAAGCATGCACGAACTCAGCATGGAAAAAGCGCAGTTTGCCATTGAGGTGAATAACACCAATACACACCCTTCTCCATTGGGTATGGATAACGTGACCTTCATTGTTTCGACCAACCCAGGTCAACCAATGCAGCCGATTGCTAAAGTGGCCTCAGGTGGTGAGCTATCACGAATCTCGTTAGCGATTCAGGTCATCACAGCGCAAAAAGTGGATACACCAAGCCTGATTTTCGATGAAGTCGATGTGGGTATCAGTGGGCCAACAGCAGCGGTTGTCGGAAAAATGCTACGTAAGCTGGGCGAATCGACACAAGTAATGTGTGTGACGCACTTACCTCAAGTTGCCGGTTGCGGTCACCAACAGCTATTTGTCGCGAAGAACACGAAATCAGGTAAGACTGAGACCCAAATGCACACGCTTGATGAGCAACAACGCGTCTCAGAGCTTGCTCGACTGCTTGGTGGCAGCCAGATTACCGAATCGACGCTTGCCAACGCAAAAGAGTTATTAATCGCAGCTTAGGTTACATATTCGGCAACTTTCTGATAATTTACCGAAAATTCTTGGCAATTTTGCAACTTAATTCAAAATTGCCAGTCATAACAAGCTCAAAGCGCAAGGAGCTTTTTACTTCTTGCTGGAGCTTGTTTATTATCAGGCAGTATTTTAGCGAAGAAAGATCTCAAACTATGCGAATTAAAAAGTGGTTAGTTGCAGTTCCACTTGCACTAACAATGTTGACCGGTTGCTCTCTACTAGAGAAGTTGGTTTATCGAATTGACATCAATCAGGGTAACTATGTTGAACAAGAAGCTGTCGATCAGCTCAAGTTTGGCATGACAAAAACACAAGTTCGTTACGTTATGGGCTCACCAATGCTTATCGAAAACGGCTACCCAGATACGTGGTATTACATTTACCACCACCAAAAAGGCCATGAAGACCCTATTCAGAAAAACCTAGTCGTTAACTTTGATGCCACAGGCACTCTAGTAACGATCAACGGTGATTTTGAAGCCAGTGATGAGTTCTTCGAAAGCCTTCGCTAGCTTTCAACCAACGAAGCTTTCCCGTCGACAAAGCAAGAATCGCAAAAGCCTGCTCACTTCACACGAGCAGGCTTTTTAATATCTGCTAACAAATTATCTGCGTTGCCTAACCAACAGGCACAAAAAACTCGCCAATGTGGCGAGCTCTCTTATTACTTAAATTTGTTTGGTATTACGACTTAGCAGCAGCCGCTTTTGCTTGTTCAGCACGCTTACGGCGAATCTCTTTTGGATCAGCCAATAGTGCTCGATAAATTTCGATACGATCTTTATCTCGAACGGTTGCATCTAACTTAACGTTGCGGCTGTATACGCCAACTTTATTTTTCGCCAAGTCGATTTCTGGATACAACTCTAAAACACCAGACTGCGCAATAATTTCTTCAACGGTCGCGTTCTTATTTATCACTAAGGTAAACACACGCTGCTCGTGCGGAAGCGCGAACACAACTTCTACGTGGATCATATCTGATTCAATAGTCATGGCTTAGTAAACCTGTTTCGCTCGTTGAGTAAAAGCACTGACCATATTGCTTGTCAGTTCATTGAAAATCTTACCAAAAGCCATTTCAATCATTCGGCTAGAAAATTCAAACTCCAACTTAAGCTCAACCTTGCACGCTTGATCGTCAAGCGGAGTAAAATACCAACCGCCTTGCAGCTTCTTGAACGGGCCGTCCACCAGCTCCATCAAAATTTCAGCGCCTTCCGCTAAACGGTTCGACGTAGTAAATGTTTTGCTGATACCAGCTTTAGAGACATCAACCGAAGCCACCATAGTTGAATCTGAAGATTCGATCACACGTGAACCAGAACACCCTGGCAAAAACTCGTGATAACGAGCAACATCATTGACCAAGCTGAACATCTGGTCGGCACTAAACGACACTAATGCTGAACGAGTAACCTTTGGCATATAGACTCCTGTTAAAGACAGCGTTACATTAACACAAACTGCAATTTTAATTGTATTGGGCCAGAGCGCAAATAAAAAGGATTCCCCAACTAGGGTGCAATCCGTATAATGAGGCCATTATGGCAAAGAATAAATCAAAATCAAAAGCCGGTAGTAATACCATTGCGCTTAATAAGAAAGCTCGCCACGAATATTTCATCGATGATGAGATAGAAGCGGGGCTTGAGCTACAAGGCTGGGAAGTAAAATCCCTACGTGAAGGCAAAACCAATATCGCAGAAAGCTACGTCTACATCCGAGACGGCGAAGCATTCATTAGTGGTATGACGATCACTCCGCTTACTCAAGCGAGTACTCATATCGTGGCGAACCCAACGCGTATCCGTAAACTCCTGATGTCGAGAAAAGAACTCGATAACCTTATCGGTCGTATTAACCGTGAAGGCATGACACTTGTCGCAACCGCACTTTACTGGTCTCGCTCTTGGGCGAAGATTAAAGTTGGCGTAGCGAAAGGTAAAAAGCTGCACGATAAACGTACTGATATGAAAGAAAAAGATTGGGCGAGAGATAAAGCACGAATTATGAAGAGTAATTTGCGTTAATTTTAAGCACTTAAACGCACAGTGCTAGACAGGCAAAGCTTTTCTGGTACTATGCAAATAACACTTGGGGCTGATTTAGGATTCGACAGGAATTTTGAAGTCTGAGGTGCATGCCGTGGGGCGGTTGGCCACGTTAAAAGCCGCAAAAAAATAGTCGCAAACGACGAAAACTACG
Organism: Vibrio sp. 14G-20; assembly: GCF_026241515.1. Classification (GTDB taxonomy): domain Bacteria; phylum Pseudomonadota; class Gammaproteobacteria; order Enterobacterales; family Vibrionaceae; genus Vibrio. The sequence continues at coordinate 102,398 of NZ_JAPHPW010000010.1, read as the reverse complement.
CACTAGCAGCTTAATAACCTGCTCAGAGCTCTCTTACCCTAGCTTCCGCTCGTAAGACGGGGACCAATAAGAGATCAAACCCAAACTAGCTAGCGCGGATTCTCCCACCTGAGAGGAAAAGCGCGAATTATAATTCAGGTTAGCCTTTAACTAGCGTGTCGGTTCGCAGGTTGCTGGTGAAATTAAAGATCGACTAAGCATGTAGTACCAATGATGAATGATTTTTGGACGCGGGTTCAACTCCCGCCAGCTCCACCAAACGTTTGGAAAGGGCGGTAACTCATTGAGTTATCGCCCTTTTTGTATTTATACATCTAGTTTTAGCCGTTTTGTACTGAACGTAGGTACTAAGACATGCGCTATTTAACTCTAAGTAAAAACGGAATTTGGTCATTTAGATTCCAGATCCCCGCTATCCACAGGCCACTTTTTGAACATCGCTTTGAGATAAAGAGGTGTCTAAAAACTTCCTGTCTTCAAGAAGCTAAAATCTTAGCATTACAATTAGAGCTAGAGATCCGACAGAAAATCACCAAGTCAAAACTCACCCTTGAAGAGCGTAGAATCAAACTTGTTAACTCTACGAGAAAGCAGAAAAGCACATGTAAAGACTCCCCCTTTCAATGTCTATCTAGTTATCAACTGTACAAATCATCTTATGTTTCAGAAAAAACAATCACTGGTGCCGTGGCAAAATGCCATTTAGTACTCCGCCTACTGAATAGACAGAAGCTCTCATCAATTCGGAGAAGTGATGCAGAGGACATCAGACAATTGCTAATACAATTGCCTGCTAACATAAAAAAGCATCAACAATTTAAAGACCTTTCCCCTATACAAGCTATCAAACTTAATCAAACACTGAAGCTACCCGTGATTTCACCAAACAGTGTTAAAGACTACATCCAAAAGTGCTCATCATTTTTTGAATGGTGCGTTCAGATGGAATACACCGATGTTAACCCCTTTAAGGGCTTTAGGTTTAAAGCAGAAGTAAAAGTAAGTGCAGCGAAGAATGCTTATAGTCCACAGCAATTGAAGCAAATTTTTGATAACCAAATATTCACTCACCGGAAGTTTAATCATTCCTACCAATACTGGCTTCCGATTTTGGCAGTACTTACAGGAGCTAGGCTTAACGAGCTATGTCAGCTGTATAAAGGCGATATAAAGCTTGTTGATGATATTTGGTGCCTCTCGATTAACAAAAGCACACCAGATAAGCGCCTCAAGACACCAAATGCGGCAAGAACTATTCCTATACATCCAAAGCTTATTGAGTTGGGGTTTGTGGCTCACGTGAAATCCTTAGCATCACAGAGAGTGTTTCCTGAGTTAAATCTAGAGCGCGACGGTTATGCTACAGCGGCTTCAAAATGGTTTGGACGATTTAAGACAACTCTTGGATTTAAAAAAGGTCACGACTTTCATTCATTCAGACATACATTTGCTAATGAGTTAAAGAATGCACTAATCCCAAGCCTCATTGCTGCGGAACTTCTTGGTCACTCCCAAGACACCATCACATATGAACGTTATGGTAAGGAACTTAATTTGAAAACAAAATTTGATTCTATCTCAACAATCGACATCTCAAGTCTATGTGTTCTTATGTGACCGATTAGATATCCAATTATTACCTCTATCGTTATTATGAGATAATTCTTTATTTTCATAAGGCTAAGATATGATCTGGGCTATATACGTATCAGATAAACCACATTCGCGAATTAATTTCCCTATTGGTATAAATCAGGGTACTTGGGGGGTAAAAGAAAGCAAAAAAGATACCGTTACAGAGATCAAAGAAGGTGACTTTGTTGCTTTTGTATATTCTATCTCATGGCTTAAAGCTGAAGGTAAAGCTCCAAAAGGCTTCTCACGTGTTGGCAAAGAACAGCTACATAACTTTCGCGGTGTAGTTCAAAGTATAACTATAGGTAAAGTATCTAGAGGCTACTTCCAATCATCTTCAGAAGTTTGGCCTGATGACATTTACCCTCATCGTTTTGAATTCGACATCATCGAAGTTCATGATGGTAATGTGTACTTCGGTACAGAGTTTTTCAACGAAGAGTTTGTCGAAGCAGTTCGATACTCAGCATGTACACAAGGCTCAGTCACCAGAGCCAGTTCTATTGAAAAGCTAGAACAGATAACTAACGACTTTGATGAAGAGCAAGAAGCTGAAGAACTAGAGATTGGCTATGAAGGAAAACCGATACTGAGGCTTCATAAATCCAGAGAAAGAAGCGCAAAGCTCGTTAAGCAAAAGAAAAAGCAAGTAATTAAAGAAACAGGCAAGCTGGAATGTGAAATATGTTCTATGGACTTTGAGGCTACCTACGGCGAACTAGGTAATGGTTTCGCAGAATGCCATCATAAAAATCCTCTTAGCCTCCGAGAGGAAAACAAAGAAACAAAACTCTCCGACCTAGCTATTGTGTGCTCTAACTGCCACCGTATGCTTCATAGAAAACGACCTTGGTTAAAAATTGAAGCACTAAAGGATATTTATGAAAAGCAAAGAGCTTAAGACTCTAACGAGCAAACTCGCATCATTTGCACAAGACCGTGATTGGGATAAATTTCACTCACCGAAGAACCTATCTATGGCTCTTTCAGGTGAAGCTGGTGAGCTAGTGGAAGTTTTTCAGTGGCTAACTGAAGAAGAAAGTAAAAACCTGACCATTAAACAAAAAGACCGCGCAGAGGAGGAGCTAGCTGACGTTTTTCTTTACTTACTTCGCCTATCTGACAAGCTTAATATTGACCTAGTAGAAGCGGCCAACAAAAAGCTAATAGTTAACGAAAAAAAATACCCAATAGAACGCAGCTACGGAATAGCTAAAAAATATACCGATCTATAATATTTATATAACCAGCAATTCAGTTGGCCATCATATTATGATGTTAAGCTATGTCTCACAAAAAAAACGGTGCTAAAACGATTGACATGTACTTGTGTCAGAAACATCCACCAGCATCAAACCCGCCTAGGCAATCATATTTTTATCTGCAGCTGTTGTATTGGTAGTGTAAAAAGTTCTATTACTATAGTGAAGACAACAAACGTTGTAGAAACAATAATAAAACCAGATGCACCAATTAGAGTTAGAGTTAGAGTTAGAGTTAATCGATGATGAAACACCTAAGAAAGATGAAGCAATAACCCCACTTCAGAAAGTTGATACAGGAGCCTCCTCAGAGAGCGCCCCAAATGATTTACTCGATATTCCAATACAGTTGGAGTTAGATTTATCCCTACCATAATAAACAAAGCCCCTGAATCAGGGGCTTGATTTATTTTAACTTGATGAGCGCATTTCTTCTGATATACGTAGTCACATCAGAGATTACATGGTCTATCAGATCCTCTTCCTTCTCTGAGAAAGTAATGCTCATATCCTTTGCCTCAGATTGATAATCTAGCCATGCAGCATGAGTTGCTTGCTTAATGTAAGCATTTAGATCTTTTTCTTTTATATCAGTGCGCTCAACCGTTTCAAGTTCTGAACACAATTTTTCTACCTTTAAGGAAACTTGTTTCTCTAAGGCGTTTAAGTGGAGGCTTTTTTCCATAGTACTCATAACGTTTATTCAAACTATAGGAATAAGAGAATTAGATTTGCAAGGGCGGTTTGGAGGGGAACCCTCCAACAAGGAGGTAAATTACAACGCAGTGACGAATTTGCCTATCTTGAACTCAACCAAATAATACCGAATTTGTTTTCACTAATATAAGTTATTAACCTTGTAATAAACTAATGAAAACATTTGTTGTAATTACCAAGCCCGTAAAAAATAGTTCAACAGGGATCGTTGCGCGCGAGAGATACCTAAAAAGCGAATCACACCCCAATCACACTAATACCAACGCAATATTTGACGTTGTTGGCAACGAAGCAACCTCAAAGCGCATCATAGTTGCAGGCGAACAATATAAACTCAATAAGATGCTAAGTAGCAACAGTAGAGGACGCCCACTAACTTCCTTTGCGATGGAATTCTGCCTTACTCTTCCAAAGCCCTATAGCCCTACTCGTGAACAATGGCGTGCCATTATAGGAGACTGCTGTATAGCTCTGGCAGAACATCTCAAATTGGTTGGTGAAGAGAGGAAAGAATTTTTTTCATTGGTTCGTGGAGTATGTCACCAGCAGAAAACATCAAATGACCATTGCCACCTACTGGTATCGAAAATCGTTGGTGGTAGGGTACTTAGAGATCTCCAGCGAAAGGCCGTAACTATCCTATTGAAACAAGCCTTCACAGCTAGTGTAAGCACACATATTGGAATTGCTATTAGTGACTATAAACCATACGAGCTAAACAGAGGCAGACGGCTAGAAAAATGGCAATATGAATCTCGTAATTTAGAAAAAAATCGGAAAAAAAATGACAACCTCCTGAAGAAATTAGAGAACCAGATTGAAAAGTGGGAGCAGGCAAAGAATAACTTTGATACTAAGCAAATGCATCGCCAGAGAAACCGTATCGAAAAAACATTTTCAGAGTTAGATGGAGAGCTTGAAAACTCTGCACTATCTTCTCGAATAAGCAGCATTCTCAATCAATAACTCGTAAAGTCCTATTTATTGTTCAAGACTGTAATAAGACGCCTGTAGAAAGGGTCGGTAGCTGGATTATATGATTCAGCACCACCCCAGTAGTAACTACCTAATACAGTTTTTACATTATCGTAGTGAGTCTGAAGAGACATTACTCTTCTTCGTGGCGTAGTACCCAAAGCGTTGGCAATTTGTGCTTTCCATGGGTGATTACTTCCCATAATGTTTTCATTACGTTTAACAAGCTTCTCTATGAAATGCTTACCCACCAATCTATCTGACTTCAGCAAATTACAATCACCATGAGCCAGAACTAAATTCCATATTTCATCATGATTTATTACTTGCCGAGGTAAAACATGATCAACATGGATATCTCTCATCAATGGCTCACCACAATAGAAACAGGAGTTTCCTTGATAGCCTGAAAGAAAAGGGATGTTGTTGGTTAGAGCCTTTCTGTCATAACCGTTCTTTAGATAGATTTCTCGAATGTCATTTGCGAGTACGAAATCAGTTTGATTGATACTGAAAGCACCTTCCAGCAATCCCCACCTTGCGGCAACTTCACTTTCTAACGTATCTAGTTGCGCAGCATCGAAATCAAGCAAAGTATCTTTGAGGATAAGCCTATTGCCAATATCGACCTCATAGAAGTAATCAGCTACGATTTTTTTATCCGTACCGATAGTCTGAAACCTTGGTACTACGTCTTCAAAAGCAGTCTCAGCAACTTTTTTAATCGCTTCTTGCCTATTAATTACATTAAGCTGGAACTCTTTAACAATGCGCTCCATCTTGGTCAATCGATTAGGGTTTCCCTGTTGTGGCATTGAGTTATGTTCTAATCGGTTAAGATAAGCATCAAAGTAGTTCTCGGCCAAATCTCCCCAAAGAATTTCATTTTGTTGATTCCTTGAGGCATTTAATAGAGTTTTCGCCAACCCCATTTTGTAGGTCGCAGCATTCAAGCCAAACAGAATGATACCTTTAAAGAAGTCTTCGTTATCGAACTCCACACTTAATCCTTAAGTAAAATAGCATTCAACCATTTCTCTGTATCACGACCTTTTCGTAAATCCGATGTACACCATATTTTCATGACAGTGAAACCTGAGTCAGAAATCACGTTATCCAATAAAGATTCATTAAGATTGGTAAACTGCCTTCCGTTACGTTCCACCTCATCATTCCCATACTTAAAAGAACAGTAGAACGCTCCTTTAGGCTTTAGATAATTCGATAGATTATTGAACGCAGATGGTAATTCACTCATCGGTACATGTAGTAATGAAGCACACGCCCAAATTGCATCAAATCTCTCTGATGAAGTAAATTGCTGAAATGTGGTGATTTCCACTTTTTGGTTTATTTTATCTTCTGCAAGTCTTCCAAGCACTTCACTAGCATCAATAGCATGAACTTTGAATCCTCGTTGCTTAAATGCTTTGCTATCTCTACCAGAACCGCAACCAGCATCAAGAACTAGCCCACCTTCGGGAATCAAGGGAATAAAGTGACTGTATAGACTTGTCATATCGACGTTGATTGTACCGTCGAAAAACTCTTGTGCTTTTTGATCGTAATAAGTCATATCGAAATCCGTCAAGGTTTTGCATATTCAACATTAACCCCGCTTAATTGCTGCGACAGGCTACACACAGAGACCTTGTTAATTGTAGGAAAAATGAAGCAAATGTATTAAGTAGAGTTATTTAATGAAGTACCACTCGGGTTTTAAATACAACAACTCAGGGTCATAGGGAAAACTAAACTTAATGGACCTCGATTTATCACTATGATAGTCGTATCGATAGGTATGGTTACATTGAACTTCATTGCAATGCAAACAGCCGTGAGCCATGTACGCATAGTTACCTCGTTTGTTGTAGATGTGGTCAAGCGAACCAATCAAGTGTTCTCGCAAAATAGGAGGGGGTATGTTCATTTCAATGATCTCTTGAACTGCATCGCCAAAATAAAGACCACCACCCAAAAACTGACCTTCTTTTGAATTAGCTTCCATAGAACAGAAGTAGTTATTTACCCCCCCACATTTCGGGCAACGACTCTCGTTATAATATCCATAACCAGTCAATAGTTGACCTTTCAAGGGCTGCCACTTCAGTTTTCGGTTAAACATACCTTCTACAAAGGTACCTACATCTAGATCGAACTTCTTTATTTTGTAAGCATCGTCCTCAACAGATATTGCGAAGCAGGGGATTTCCATTGATTCTAAAATTTGATTATCACTATTCTTGTATCCACGATATAACCATGCACAACGGTCAATACCTGATGCAATGTACTTTCTAGTACGTCGCTCATACTCACTATAAGCTTGATGTGACCACTGTATCTCAAACACTATTTGAGACTGGCCTTTTTGACAATATACATCAGCAACCCAAGCTTCTCCGCTAGGTGTATTACCTTTAAATTCAGTTACAACATTCCAACCAGCTTTAGAGGCAGCTTGGGCAACTATCGTCTTAAGCTTTAAATGTTCTGCTGTTTCTGGAGCGCTGCAACACTCACCTCGCCTAGCGTGTGCAAAATACTGAGTACCTAACTTGCTGGTTTTCGGTATAGCATTGTAACCGCAGCAATCCATAACCAATCTAGAATTCTTGTAGTTACTCTTAAGCTGAAGCCACTCCTGACTATCTAAGTTAAAAGCTTGAACTTGTACATCATTAATAACAGCTCTTAAAGGCATGAAGCCTCCTCAAACACAATAAAATGATCATAGTAATCTAGGGCAACCTAGGGAGCAATTCTATGATTTCACCTCGCAGTTATTGCCAAAAACCAGAAATATATGACTGTAATACAGCTTTGACATACCTCCTTTTCTCTACTTATCCCCAACATTCCAACTAAATTCACTTCATACCAAACACAAGCAGATTCATATATAACAAGATGTATTAGCTTGCATCATATCAACACTGTATAGGTCGCCGTATTATAAGATTATATCTTTGTTCTATAAGGGCCTTACGGTGAAGCTAATTGCAAATGGCATAAATAACGAATATATCTTAAACGTACTCCCTCCTCATGAGGTAGAAGTTGAGGAGGTGCTAGCCGCTATAGCATACGGTGATCTTAGCGGCGGGGAACGCTTACTTAATACTTGTTTAGAAAACAAATATCAGCTGAAGATTTGGATGCGGTATGACCACACTGTACCCGTAAATCCACGATTTCTTGAAAAAATGCTCAACCACCTAAAGGATGGAATTTACTGTCAACTCATCCCAGATGCACTCCACTCAAAAGTACTATGGTTCAAGGGGCATGGTGCCTACATCGGCTCAGCAAATCTTACAGATCGAGCATGGCACACTAACATTGAAGCTGGTGTTTTTCTCACAGAGGAAGATTTATACAGTTCTGGAATGTATGAACAGCTTGAAGAATTCTTTAGAAATTTAGAAAACTTGGAACAATCCTTCTCTCTTACTAAAGAAATTATCAAAGAACAACGTTCATTAAATTCAAAGCGACACCGAGAGCTAAACGCATTAGACAACGATTTAGAAACAAAACGTAGTCAGCCCAAATGGGGGGGGCTATCGTTTATCGACGCAAAATCAGCAGTAGACAAACGTAAGGAGTCATTCGGTAGAGAATGGAGCGCTGCAATCGAATATATGAGATACATTGAGTCTCATATTAATGACTTTCGTCCTAACTGGATTGATATAGAAACCCCGACATTTTGGCAAGTTGATCAATTTCTGCACGCATACTATTACAACCAAGTCCGAGAAGGCTCTTCGTATCCTTTTGAACAAATGCACTATTGTTACAAAGCAAACCCACAAGCACGTTTAATGGAAATGTTACGGTGGTGGCAAGCATTAAAAACACCACCTTCTGATGAAAATATAAACCTCGAAGTAAACGCAGTTCTAATTCGCCAAAGCTTAGCTAGATCTAAGATTCGTTCATTAGATAAGCATGATCTCGGAGGGGTCCTTTCAGCTACCCATGCAACGCGAAACCATTACTCAAAACTTAGTCCTTCAGCGCTAGGTAGTACCAACAATAAAAGTTTAACAATGGCTGAGCGCTTACCTCTATTCACTGAGAAAATGAGTAATATGACCAATAAGAAAGGTCAATCGATACCGGAGCTTCTCTACTATGTTTTGTACAGTGGTAAGCCTGAGAATCTTTGGGAAAGAATCTATGAGGCTGCTACAAATCCAGAGCTAAAAATAGAACACTACGGAATTTACTCTATTGCAGAAGTTGCAGGTTGGGCAATGCCTGAACACACACCCCCAAGAAATGGGCGCACAAATAAAGCTCTAAGAGCTCTAGGGTATCCTGTTCAAGTAGATATGTGATGAGTTAATTATTGGTTGTGCTTTATCTAATAGTATTTATCTAGCTGGATTCTACTTCAGTATTAACCAGACAAACACTCAACATCAACACCTCTCTCCACCGTGATGTTGATGTGGTTAAAGTACCTCCAACCACTAAAATAAATGCATACAGATTCAGTGCGCAAATGAGATGTTAGATAGTATTTAGATTGTAAGCTGCTGTTATAATGCGCGAATACTATAAACCATACTAATTGTAAGTAATTGGTATGCGAGACTAATTGATTAACCTCACGAGGAGGCTGAATGGCGAACGACCAAGCACCGGAGCAAGATGCGAAACCTGACCCACAAGACTTAAAAGGTATTTTTGAAGTACCAGAAAATAGACGGTACTGGTTAATACGTTCAGATTCAGGTAAGTACTATGACCACTTTACAAGACATGGCATAGTTGCATTAGCTCATCTAAATAAGTTGAATCTTGATGAGTGTGATATTGGGGAGTTTACCCCTGATGTAAACGAACTTAGGGATAGCTATTTAAAGCTCGTTGACCAAAAAAATAAACGAGCTAAAACGAAAGCTTATACACAACTCAATCAGGCTAAACGCTTCATCTATGAGATGGAAGTGGGTGACTGGGTTATTACTGTAGGTAAGGTTGGGATCCGCTATGGCGTTATTACTAGCGCTCCATACATCAATCATGAACCATTAGTCATTGAATATGATGATGGCGAGCGCGAAGTAAAAATGACTAAACACCTTCGTCGAGATATGAATTGGGGCCCTAGTATCCGTAGAAAAAACCTACCATTTGGACTTTCTCAAGCATTACGTGCGCGACAAACAGTAATTAGCCTAGATGATCATTGGCAGGCTCTTCATCACTCTATATACCCTGCATTCAAAGCTAATGGAGACTTATACTTATCAATTAAGATTGCCTCAGAAAAGGCCATCAACAACTATTCTGTCATGAGCCTGCTTAGGTTAATGAACGAAATAGAAGTCATCGGTAAAGAGTTCAATGATGACTTTGATGTTGAAAAGTTTGATGAAACGTTCGAAAAGTATCGAGAGAACGATGAACTTACCGTTACTACCAAGGCACAGTTTCACTCTCCGGGTGACATCTGGACAGTTATGTCTAGTGCAGTAGAGCAATACCAATGGATAGCTCCTACATTTGTAGCTTATAGCATGATCTTTGGTAATAAGTTAATGGGTATTGATGGCCTTCTTGACTTGGATACACGCCACAAGATTCGTGATGTAATCTTGGAGCGAATAAAGGTCAACAAGGCAGATAAAGAACTTGAAAAACTAGAGTTACAGATGCCAAAAGCAAATACTGATGCGCTTGAAGTCCCTGCTAAACGTATTATCAAAGATAAAAAATAAGGTCACTTATTGTAGTTATTGCTTAATACCTTCTACGAATCATAGACTTTGCGAGCTACATAGCTCGCAATAACTTATCGATTTCTTGCGCAGGTTGCTGACGTTATTAACTAAAGGTACCCAAATACGGTTTACAATAGCTATTTGGCGACCAAATCATACTGAGCTTTCACACGCTGTACTGTCGATGCCGAGACTTCCGCTAGATTAGCTGTTTTGCGGATAGAGTGACCATCAGCAAGAAATGCAAGTATCTGTTCATGCTTCCCTTCCATCTTCCCAGAGTTAGCTCTACGACCACTGAAAGCTTGATTCCAACCACCTGATTCTCGTAATGCTCTTCTGCCTGCTTCTGCAGAAGCCAAGCGAGTTTCACGCTCTGCCGCTGCCATAGCCGTTATCATTGTGATTTGAACATTAGTTATCATGTCCTTCATCGTGTCACTTACATACTCGAATGTTAGTGATTGATTAAGTGTTTTAATGATTACTCCTCGACTGAGCAGTATACGCATTACACTCTCTGCATCCTCATAATTACGCCCTATACGGTCTACCCACCAGACAATAAGAGTATCACCTTCACGAAGCCCTAAAACTGGATCTATCAACCTAGAAAGCACTGTTCTTTCTGCTGCGGGCACAGTACCGCTAATACCATGTTCTTCTGGCATAATTTGAGCATCAGGGTAATGCTTTTTGATATCGATTTGTTGTGAAGCGATATGTTGGTCTTTAGTCGATACTCTTAAGTAAGCAAATTCTCTCATAACTGTATTCTTTTAGTTTGTGTATTCAAATTAAGATATTCAAAATCAAATTACCAACCTAAAGAACACACCATTAAACACAACCATGATGCTGGTGGATGTGATCATTAGGTACTAGTCAAATGAATACACTTAAACTACGCATCTAAGGACGATAAAATACAGCTCAATTAATGAGCAATCAATTGATACTAAAACATAGATAACTCCGATTTTTATTAAACATTGGTAAATTTAAATTGAGAACTAGACCACAGGTCAAGCGTGTTAATTCAACTTGTCAATACAAATATTTAGGTGTTTTGGTGATGCAAATCACATTGCCCACCCAAAACCCACCAATCCAGTTCAAATAATAAACAGTCAGGCATAGTGGCTCTTTCCCTATTAGAAAAAATAGCTATAGTGCCTACACAAACGTTGAGGCGGGCCCCTCTCTCCGTAATCATTATTTTAACGATTATTATGGAGCACCTATGTATTACAACGAGATTCAACAGACAGCTGTACCTGTCAGCAAAACCTTTAACCCAGCAGTTCATGAACAAAGCAGAAGCTTTTTGGTTCACGACTTTTCTTTCATCCCAAGAAGTGCAAAGAAAGGTAGAACTAATACTGCTACTGAACTCGTAATGGAGTTTCTTGAAATAGCAGAGCAGCACGAGCAGCTATCACCAAAGACACTGATGCAATACCGAAGTCATTTACAGTTATTCTTGGATATCTGGCCATTGGATGATTTAAACGAATTGGATCGTGAAAATGCTGAGATGGTGCTTCGCCTACTGTACAAGATGCCCAAAAACCCTAGTAAGAACCGAGCTCTGGCGCGCTATAAGGGAATTGATCTTTTAAAACAAAATAATATAGTTGGCGGTGAAGTAATTAGCCGTAGAACTGTTCAGAAGATTATCAGCCTGCTATCTACCTTTTTTAATTGGGTGAAGTCTCGCGGCTACGTAAGCGAAAACCCTTTCTATCGTCTAAAGGTGCGCAAGGCTCTATCTACAGACAAAAGATACCAACTAAGCAGCGATGATTTGACTCTAGTCTTCAATATGAAAGACTATCAAAAAGGCAGCTTTCTTCATTCCTACTATTACTGGTTACCACTGCTGCTAAGATTTACTGGGGCAAGACTAAACGAGCTGTGTCAGCTTTATAAGGCAGATTTGGTTCTTCAGGACGATATATGGGGCTTATCATTTACTACTCGCAGTGATGAACAGCGCATCAAAAACTGCAATTCAATTAGGTTCGTTCCACTGCATCCAGCTTTATTATCTAGAGGCTTTGTTGAGTTCGTTCAATCTAGAAATTCTGATCGTGTTTTTTCAGAGCTGCCATTGGTCAATGGATACTACTCGCACAATGCTTCCAAGTGGTTTGCACGTAGACGTAGTCAGTTAGGGCTTGGCAAAGGGAGAGATGCGCATTCATTTCGACACACATTCGTTGATGATTTAAAACAGAATGGAGTGGCAATTGAGCTAATCCAAGAGCTAGTGGGGCACAGTAGCAACACTGTAACTACGAATGTTTACAGTCGCTCTTACAGACCGCAAATGTTATTGACTGCCATTACTAAAATAAGTGATGCACATGTTTCCAACATACAACCTTACAAAAACTAGTTAAGGCTTACCTGTTCAACTCCTAATGGGAGTTGAACAGGCGTCCAAATAGGGAGTTGAACTGAGCTGATTTTTCCTTTGACTATTTTCTTAAAACCAGACTAATTTAGGTGTAGTTTCCAAATTTGAAGCTCAAGTGTAGATGTACTAAAATGAGGTACTAAACAACAGAATTCAAGCTTCAACAACCCAACAAAATTGCTGTTACTACAAGTATTTAGTTACTTTTGATGGACGCTCCCGCCAGCTCCACCAAACGTTTGGAAAGGGCGGTAACTCATTGAGTTATCGCCCTTTTTGTATTTATACATCTAATTTTAGCCGTTTTGTACTGAACGTAGGTACTAAACGCGCTATCTTTCACTCTCGGTAAAAGGTACCTGGCACTTTCGCTTTCAAGCCCCTTCTCGCTTTCAACACACCGTCAAAACAGTAAATAAATCAAACGTAGCCTCCGCACATCCGACTTGAATAATGCTAAAGTAAGTGCATTATCATGAGAGTTAGAGTTAGAGTTAGAAACCAGATAAACCATGTCCGAAGGCTTACCTACATTTGATCTTTGATCTCATAAGCAAACAATGGACAGCATCCACCCTTATGTAGTTTTAGTCTCACTCAACTACTCGGATGCAGTATCTACAGGCAGTCTAATGAAGGCTGATACCCATGTCCTTGGACTCCATCTTCAAAACCAAGGGCTTTATAGCCTTTCTCTCGCTTTTTAAACATTCGTTGTAGCATTGGCAATTTAGTATCTACGTAGTCAATCACCTTAACTTCGGTTTTACCTTGATATTGCCTTTGAATTCGCCCTACATACTGTATTAACGAGCCTTTCCACGATACAGGTAACGCTAAAATCAATGTATCTAGTCTCGATAAATCAAACCCTTCACCGACAAATTTTCCTGTGGCAACAAGTACCTGAGCTGAATCGAGCTGATCCATTACTTGTCTCAGAGACTTTTTCTTCATAGCTCCAACGAGTAGCTGAGCTTGAACCCCCTCCTCAACCAAAGCATTATAGATAGTGCCAGCATGCTCTCTTCGTTCAGTCAAAATGATAGGAACTCGACCTTTCAAGATTTCAGATTGAGTATCAGATAAGATTTGCTTGTTTCTCTCTGGGTTCTCCATAAGCCAACGATAGACTTCTGATATATGTGGCTTTGATTCATCATTAGTGAGAGCAAGCGGTGGGACATACGCTAGCTTTCTACAATGCAGTATATGTTGGAATTGAAATGCTTTATCAACCTTGATCGTGTGTCTCACCCTACCCAATTGCATAAAAATAATGGGTTGATGCCCATCTCTACGTTCTAAAGTCGCGCTTACCCCATAGACATATTTCGCATGAGCCTCTGACAACACGCGTTCATATTGCGGTGCAGATAAATGATGGCATTCATCAACAATAATCTGACCATACTCCTGAATTATTGGGTTTACAGTATTATCACTTCGGCTTATCAGGCTTTGATAGGTAGCAATATCGACTTGAGTTGTTGGCTTTTTCCTTGCTCCAGTATAAATACCGATATCAATGCCGTCAGAGAAGGCTGTTAGACGATCCTTCCATTGGTCAGCGAGTTGCTTGCTATGCACTAAAATCAGTGTATTAACTTTGCGTTGAGCTATCAGACCGATAGCCGTCACCGTCTTACCGAAAGCAGTTGGAGCATGTAGCACACCACAATCAAACTTAAGCAAGGAGTCCACTGCTTTTTGCTGTGATTGTCGTAACTCACCTTGAAAGTTAGCTAACTCCAACTTCAGCCCATCCATTCTTTTATCAACGAGATGTACCTTGATATGCAGATCCGCCAAGATTTCCTGTACATCATCAAGGCTGCCTCTAGGTAAGCTTAAATAGCCATTATCTAACTCCGCTAAGCATATAAAGCGAGCTATACCATTAGTTGAAAGACGCATGCCCTGCGCTTTAAAAAACTTGGGGTTAGAAAATGATGCTAACTTTTTGAGTCTAGCGACTAATGGATTAGGAAGCTCTGAGAGAGGTAAATAAATGCGGTTTGCCAATACTACGGTTACGTTTGACGGACACCCATCAATGCCCGATGTTGGCAATACGTTACGTTCCCATGGCTTCAAGTCACTAACGTCTGGTTGTTTAGCTTTTTTCTCTATAGCCGATATCAGCTTTTCAAGTTTAGATACTGGTACTTTCTGAACTGATTTTAGTGCCAACCATTGATCGGCATAGGGTTGACCAAAACGATCCAAAAACACTGAGTTTTGATTAGCCCTTGCTTGTTTTTGTAAAGGTAAGGCTATTAGATTGCCGATACCGCCAGTAGGCAGAACATCCTGATTAGGGAAGAGTCGGTCATAAGAATCAAAAGCTAATGCACTATGGATTTGCATCGCTTTGTCTAAGAGAAGAAAACCTAATTCTCTTGCGTCCTTTGCTGATGTTGCTGATTCAAAGAAAACCCAGACATGCGCTCCTTTACCTGAACGAGAACGCTCCCACAAACAATCCAGATCATAAAGCTCACACGCTTCAACATACTCTTGAGATGCCTGAAGCCAGTCGCTTTTATCAAAATCTATGGCTAATAAGAAACATGAATTGTCAGGCTGTATCGGATATAATCCAATGACCTCAGCGCCAGTTAAGTGACGATAGATCGCATCTCTATCCAGAGGTTTAAAAGCCTGATTCAAGCACTCTAAACACTTTACCTTCGGCTTTTCACATACCCCTTGCTGCCATTCATTGGAGCAAGCTATTGAGTAACCATTTCGACCTGCCGAGTTTTGCCAACGAATAGCGTAACAGTGGTGATTTCCTCGGAAGTAACTTTGAAATAGTTCGATTTTCTGTCCTGGAGTTAACAGGGTTTGCTCTGGATTCACAGTACTAGACAGTAACTCATTTCGTCTTTTCTCAAGCTGAGATAGCTCGGATTTCAACTGTTCAATTCTTTGATTTACTGACTCAAGCTCATCCATGCTAAATATCATCCTGTATATAGATAAATCAAAGCCAAGGGCTTTGATTGTTCTACTTTATTCCCTAGTAGAGCGACTCTTGGTTTTATCCCAATAAAGGTATAATGTTAATAATATACCCTAGTAGGGATAGTGCTGCTTGAATCCCTTGTGAAAAGTAAGCATCAATAACCGTAAGGAATAACGAATTGTGATTTATAGTCCACAGCAACTCGCTAATAGTTTACTGCTAATACGACAAAAAAATAAATGGACTCAGTCCGAAGTGGCAAAGAGAGTCGGCATAAAGCAAGCTACCATTTCTAACTTTGAAAATAGACCAGATAAAGCCACGCTCTCTACCATGTTTAAATCATTCAAGCTCTAGATCAAACGCTTTATGTTGAAACGAAAAACTTTGATAAATATAAAAACATTATCGATGAAGAAGATTGGTGATACTCACTAAACCTGTACTCTATGAGCTAGTTCTACAAACTAAGTCTCCACATAAAACAATCAATCTTATAGGAACATAAAGCTTTAGTACCGCACTTTAGAGTGGGAAAATAGTGTGATGTCTTTATACCAAAATCAGTTCGAAAATCTTCAAAACCTATTCAAATCATCACCTTTCCAAATCGCTAAAATAATAATGATTACTTTAGGTTACAAGAACATCTAAAACTTAGATTTGTGAGTAGTTACAGTTACACAGTTTGAAATTTGGCACCTTTATGAGTAAAATAGTACGCATAAATATCTGGAGATAGTTATGGAATCACTCACTATACAAGCTTGCATACTGGAGCAATGGATTGATATAGCTCACGTTACCTTCCCTAAGAGTAATGAAGGCAACTTCATAATCACAGAAGTTCATTACCTAAACGAATACGCTGTAGAAAACTTCGAGAAAGATGACAACCATGCCGTTTCACTTAATCACCCTGTTAATTTCTACTTTGACGATAAAGGGCGCTCGGGGTGGCTGAGGTTTCTCGATGACATAATGCCGAGTGGAGCGAGCAGACGTTACTGGGTCAAGCAACTTGATATTGGAGATCTAGCTATTGACCAGCAAGATTTCATCCTTTTGAAGTATGGAACTATCTCTCCAGTTGGTAATTTGAGAATAAAGGAATCATTACCAAAGCGGACTCAAAAATCAGATTCACTGTCCTTTGCCCTTGATGATGTAATAGATAGAGCTAGTGATTTCTTAGATTACGCACAAGAAAGGGGAGCTGCTGCTGGAGGTGCCACTGGTGCTGGAGGGGAAGCTCCAAAACTACTACTGCGTTACTCCAAGAAGGGGCGGATCTGGATTGACAGCTATCAAGATGACGTTACTAATCAAGATTTACATTATCTAGTAAAATATCCGCGAGGCTCTAAAGGGAGAACGGACAGCAATATTTTACGAGCTGAATATTATTACTATTATGAGTTAACTAGCATGGGAGTCGATACTATTCCAATAGAATCGATGCGATTAGAAGAAGGTGAAAATTACCCTTCTCTCTGGTTACCAAGGTTTGATATCTATTTAGATGACAAGCAAAATATGCAGCGCTATTCCATGGAGTCGGTTTACTCAATTTTGAATAAAGGACCAGGTAGTCTTCTTGATCATGAAGATACTATTAGACAACTGATTGATAAAATCATAAATAGTCATATGGTTACTGAACAGGGCTATCAGTTTAACATCCAAGAATTTGTTATTGAATGGGTAAAAAGGGACTTGCTCAATATCATATTTGGCAACAGCGATAACCATGGAAGAAACACTTCTTTCATCAAAAAAGAAGGTTTTATCAAACTTGCTCCCGTCTATGATTTTGCTCCAATGAAAGCAGACCCTGAAGGGATACCTAGAGCTACCAAGTGGAAATCACCTTTAGAGGTAGGAGGTGAGTATGATTTTGACGGTATCGCAACTTCACTGTCAGATTTAGTTCCCAAAGAGACCCTATTAAAAGAACTTAAAGCACTTGCACAAAACTGTCTTACTTTAAAAGAAAGGTTAGAAGAAAGAGGAACACCAAAGCAGATTTTGGATATGCCTGGTATAGGTATGGATTTCATTGCGACAAAACTTGGTAAATGGGGGCTGATATGAGTTCTAACACCGACAGTTTAAACCGATTAGATCGGCTTTATCTAAACACTTCGGCAGAATCTGTGCATGATGCAATCTCCCGACTTCGTTTGAATAAAGAACACTTAAGTACAGCAATTACAATACAAAAAGAGCATGCTCAAACCTCGATTGATCAGATTGAAAAAGTGGCAAAGCGTACGCCTAAAAACGTACAACCAATATCAGTATCAGAAAGAAAATATAAGATAAATAGAGTTATTAGATCGTTGCTCATAGGCGAAAGAACACAAGGTCAGGCTCTTAAAGAACTTAGAATAAACGTATTAGGAGTCAAACAGGATACTTTTGCCAAAATGGTTGGTGTTTCTAGAAAAACCATATCTGAGATCGAGAACGACCGAGGTACTTTCAAAACGGATATTCTAGATAAGGCTTTCAAACCTTTCGGGCTAAAAGTAGGGCTAGTACCAGTGTCGACTAGTCTACTAAATTCCGCACTTAACAGTCATGATGAGGAAATGTTGAGATAGAAGCAAAGCTTAACGTTTTGATATTACTATTCAGTAAGGCTGTATGAGTACTTTCTGTTACATTAACAACCAAAAACAGATCGGGTGAATAGTTTTGGTTACATAACTTGTTTTTGACAATTCTATGTGCTGCTTTTATCAATCACGTATAAAAGCTCCTCTAACATAAATCACTTAGAATATTTTGAATATATAAAGCCTTTAAAGTCGAACCAGAATACATAAAGGACGGCTGTTCAGTTCCCTTTTAAGCAGGATTTTTATGTAACATGCTAAGTAACATAAAATTAGAGTTAACACTCCAAGAGCCTTGCTGGTATGGGATGGACATATGCCCAACTCCCGCCAAATGTTAGGAAAGAGTTGGCCCTTTTTGTTTGTCTGAACCTTACACATTAGAAGATAAAGCTCTTTATAACAAACACTTACCTAACAACATCAACATCAAAAACAGACTCTCAACAAAAAGCCACGCATCCCATTAATGAAATGTGTGGCTGTTTAGAACTGTTCTGATACGAACTTAGATAAGTTTAGGGGTTACTCCATATCACCTAACAAGTAATCTTCATCACTACTCACTACCGCACCATGTTTCAGGAAGTTCTTGCCTAGGATCATGCTGTATTCGAAGCGAGAGCGGTCTTGAAGGTTTACCCTCACCTCTTTCTCTAGGTCTCCGAGCTTAACCTTCATTTCTACTACAGGGCGAATGTTCACCTTCTCGCCTTTCTTGGCTTTAATGCGCATTACATCAATCACTGGCTTGGTGAAATCTTGCTTATCACCTTGGTTGTTTTGATAAGTAAAGCTCACCATGTCTTGGCCGTCTTTCTTAAATCGTTTGATGTTGACTGCGTTCATTGAGCTTACATCCGCGCCAGTGTCGAGCTTGGCCGGAAACTTCATGCCGTTCACTTCAACGACTTCGATGTGCCCAACTTTAAACAGTGGTTCGGCTTTCAGAAGGTAATCAGAACGTGTATTAACGTAAACGCCTTCTTTTGCCATCTTCTTACCTAAAATAAAGTACGCTTCTTTCTCATTCGTATTGAGCACGTCGATGGCAAACTCTTGCGTACGCACTTTTCCAGACACCGCAAACTCACCACTTACAACCGGACGAGTATCATCCCCGACTTTAAGCTTCTTAATAATTGGCTTGGTCACCTTCTGCTTCTCACCATTTACATCCGTAAGATAAAATTCAACGGAAGCATCTTTGCCTTTACCTGTCATTTCAAAACTGTCGACCTTCAACAAAGGCGTATTGACAGTGAAGGAAGCCACGGCCTTAAGCGGGAAGTCATCTAGGGTGATGTCCTCTTCCGGCGAGATAATCATAGGCTCACCAGACTCAGCCACATCACTAAAGTTCTCTGAACCTTCTGATAAAATATTCTCAGCACTGGTGTCAATCATGAAGAGTTCGCTGGCGGTGCTTGTACCAAACCTCAACTGTGACTCACTGCTAGAACGGTCACGTAAATACACCAGAACGTCTTTGGTTGTGTTTTCATCGAGTTGGACTGGTACATATACCAGAGGTCTCTTTTTACCACTCACGCTTAACATACGAACTAATGGCAGTGTCATCTCTTTCTGCTTACCATCGTTGTCGAACATATCAAACGTCACTTCTTTGTTCTTTTTGTCTATGTCGATGTCTTTTGCATGCAAAATGCTGTAGCGGTTCTTTAAAGAGAAAGTCGCATTCATCGCCATTCCAGAGATAGAAACCACTTCTTTACGGCCAACCACCGTTGCGTTCTCTTGCTCTTGTAAGTAGTCGTAGCCCGCAAACACCAGTGCGTTATCCGCAAGGAAGGTTTTGCCGATCAATACTGGCGCAGAGAAGTGACTTCTGTCAGTCAGGTTAACATCGGTTTTTAATTCTTGATCCGCAATGGTGAGCGACATTTTTACGGTAGGACGAAGTAAAGGCGTGCTGCTAGTGCGGCTGCGTATCATGCTGACACGCTCTAAAGGCGCTTCGATTAATACCATGTCTCCCGTGCGTGGGTTTTGAACCTTAAAAGACACCACAGCCTCATATTTCGCAAAAGTGCTGCCATCCCAATCATCGTAATCAACATCGGAATTATTCAACAGGTCTTCGGTTAACGCCGCCATCAACTCTCTGTCTTTGAGGTTTTGGTAGTCAGCATTAGAGCTCTTCACATGAATGTCTTCAGCATGCATAGAAGTGGTTTCCGCACCAGTATCAATTTTACCAATGAAAGGAACGTCTTTTAACCCTTGAACGCTAGATAGGTACACGTTCTCAGTGCGGCCTAATACCGCCTTACCATCGAGTTCGTAAGTCGGATTTTGAGTGGTATGTGAAGTATCAATAGCCAAAGTGTATTGTGAAAAAAGTAGAGTGCTTAAAAGAGTTAGAGCCAAAGGTATCTTTTTCATTAGTTGGTCCGTTATGATCAGTTCACTAATAATACTGGCGTTTCAGCGAAGAGTTCCCCCACCAGCAATGGTTCTCACATAACGTTAACGCTATGAGTTTTTTAATGACAAACCGATGACTTTGCGCTGCATTCGCTTATCGATTATTGACTAATGGATACCCAATAACCTTTTCAATGCTCGGTGTTCTATTGAAGAAATGAATACAAAAAAGGCCAACTACGAGCGCTGACCTTAGCTATTCAAAACACACCTGAAGCGAGTTTAACTTGCTAAAACACAAACGGTTCTAGATAAACATAGCACTAAAAAGTCCCTACTGTTTTCTTTGCGCAGACAGCCCGAGCTTTTTCTGCGTCCTCACCTTTATTTTTGAGATAGCACTGTCGATAAGATTCGACGTAGCGCTCAAATAACACCTTGGCTTCAGGTTGTGGTTTAGAGAGCAGTTGGTTAACAAACTTTCTTGAGCCGACCTCAAAATGCTGAGTATCGATCGGGCTATTCCAATCCCCTCCCCAGATCATAAATCCGTGATGGGCAAACAGCTCCACCACATCTTCTGCCATGCCGCGGCGTTCAATTTCATCACGAGCGCGAAAGCGAGTACGGTTCACATAGCTTGTTGCAGATTGTGAAGGCTTTACCGTGATTTTTCCGGTGCTATCGAACTCTAAGAAAGGGTTTTGAACTGGGTTGATGTCTATCGCCACACCATACGCATGTTTCGACCAACCTCCTCCGCCTGTAATAGGACGAGCGTTAAACGCACTGCTGTTGTTCGCGTCCATTGAGGCGTTATCGTCACCTCTGAATTCACGCATAAGGCGAGCAGAATGAAGAGGAAAATAGCGCAGTTTGAGCTCTGAAAAGATTTGTTCAACAGCAGGTGCAACCACATCAAGCACGATCATATTGCCCTGTTGCGTTTCCCCTTTGAAATTAATGAAATCGAAATCTACTTTGGATAGTCGCTCACAACCAATAGGCGCCCCACTGCTCAAGACATTATTCTTTTTCATCATGTCGCATTGCCATTGAGATATAGGGGCAACTTGGGCATAACTCGCAGCACTAAGCACAGTGGCCAGCAAGCCGACAATAAAACGTTTCATATCAAAGACTCAAAAATAGTAAGAGTGAAAAGTAGCAGGAGTTGGAAAGTAACATATTAAGCCAAGTGGAGCGCACGCTTTGTTAGCGCGTTTTGTTCCAATAAACAATCTCTCGAACTCGTCCATTCTGGTCGACATCCGCTTCTCCACCAACATCAAAAGGCTCTGGTAAGGTCGATAATTGCGGAGCGTAATAGGCAACTAACATAAGTACGAACGCATCATAGATATCGTCTATCGCGACCTCTTTACGTTTAGTGTTTGAAATGGCCAACGACAAGCCTTCACACCATTGAGGGGCGAGTTGCTGAATAATAGAAAGCCGTTCCTCTTTGCCTTCTTGAGTTCTTTTAGAAAACGTCAATGGTTCGCCTTTCAAAGCTGCAAACACCACCTCAGGATGTGATTCCCTGATAGAAAGATTGGGATGAGTTTCAATGAGCTCATCAAGCTCACGGATCTTGGGCACAATTCCCCAAGTCTGTTTAGAAAACTTCTTATCAAGCTGCTCCACATTGGCACTGCACGCCGCAACGTAATCGGTTTGGTAAACCGCCTCTCGACACGGAACAGGAAACACGGAGGAACCACGCTTGCTGGTTAGAAAACGTCTTGCCGCTTTATCGCATAGTCTATCTGGAGTCAGTGAATCGCTAAAACCAATCGGCATATCGATTAACGTCGTCGAACCTGCAAGTTCATCGACTAACTCATCGAGCGTGTTTACCACTTTGAACGTAGGTGGCTCATTGCCAGAGACAATCCAAGCGATCCAACCCGCCTTGCAGCCATCAATTCCGGTGTATTTCATTATGTTCTCGATGATTATTTTGTTGAGGGTTATTTGGGATAACTAGCCCACTTAATGATCAGTGCCACTCACTAATCAGCAGTCTGCTTTTTACACCACGTACCTGCAAGCCCATTGCATCGAACACCTCTTCAAAGTCTCGACACTGCGCTGGTATGTTAGGTAACGAAAGCGCGGCTTCTGAAAAGAATTGTTGTTCAAAATAAGCCGAATCGTTCCAAGCGAGTTGCCACCACTCTAGAATCCTCGACTTAGACGAGCGCAGCTTTTCAGCCGTAGGAACTTTGTCACTTTTACTTAAGTTCTCTTTGCTTGTAGTAGGAAAGAGGTTCCACTTATCGTTGTTTGGCCAGTAAGCGAAAGGCAAACAGTGATCAACGTGATACTCATTTTTTAATGATTTTCCACTCCATACGCTAACAATGTCGGCACGATAAGATCTAAGTTGCTCGACACGTTTACGCACATCGCGAGTATCATGGTTTTGATCTATCCATACCAAGCAGTCGTGATAAGTCTGTAGTGAGATACTTCGCTGTCGGTTCAACTCGAAACGCTGCATCTCCATGACCCATTGATTCACCACCAGTGGTTCAATCCAAGAGTGGTAGATTCTAAAGCACTCCCATAAGCTTTCATCGAGAGTGAAATAACCAAAGCTTTCTAAGAACTCACTATCAATGACCAGTGATTCTCGGCTCTTCCGTCGTTTGTGAGGTGGGTATATATCGAATAGTCGGTTGTCTTTCGAGCCTTGATAAATGAAAGTCACAGGTCCTGATTTAATGGTGCTGATCGTTTGTGAAAATAGCTTTTGTAGAGCCTTAGCTTCATCGCCGAGAAACATAGCGCCTATCGCTAGATCATCAGCACTTAAGTGTTTGAGTTTATTCCACCCATCCTCTTTTACAAACCCAAGTCCCTTCGTTGTGTTGCTATTTTGCTGAATCCCGACGCCTTCTATGTCGATATCAATCAAACGCTTAAACTGTCTTACCCAATACAGAGCAACCAAGCCCACTGGTAGAGAAATTTTCCCATCAGTTCGATCAATCACAGCGCCTGAATGAGCATCAGCAATTCTCAGTAGAGTTCTCAACAAAGCCAACTTGTATGTGGCCGACTTGTTGTCATTCACAATAATGTGGCGCACCTTGTTCAAATCACCGGAGCCATCGTCTGGCAATGTCATCACCACGGTTTGCCACCACACTTCACTGCGGTTCAATGTGTCTTGGCTATCATCGACATGACGAACCAACAAGGCGCTGTTTTTTGATAAACGCTCGAGCTCTTCAATCGAGACTTCATAGCCTTGTCGACTGTCTTGAAACTCCCCATGACGCAGAGTGATCACCAACTTGCCATTTGGAGCTAGTAAGTTAGACAACTTTCTAAATGCACGCTCTCGATGAGACGGAGCGAGATGCATCCAAACCGCACTGACCAATATCAAGTCAAAACGCATTCCGAGGTTTTCAGTGCGGCTAAGCGAGGGAAGTGAATCATCAATCCAGGTAACACTTGGGCCTGTATATTTCGAGCCTTGTTCGCGTAATGAAACACTTGGTTCCATCGCAATAACATCAGCTCCGGCCTTGTGCATCCACAGCGCATCACGACCGCATCCAGCACCGACATCTAGTACTTTATCGCCCTCTAGAGGCCAATAAGCCTTCCAGCTTTTATGCACTGTCTCGAACGCCACTGAATTGTACTGTTCACAAAGTATGTGAGCATTTTTATCGTAAAAAGGAATCGATGAGGACATATGCGCTATTGGGGTAAGGAGTCTATCTCAATAGTAATGGGGAGCTTAGGCGATTGCTAGCAGCTCATGCAAGTTCAGCCACACCGAGCAATATTTATCGTTAGTGACTGTTTTATATTAATATCCACCTAATGAGCTCATCAGGAGAGTCACATCTCGAATCAGTCTCATCAGAAAAACAAAAACAAAAACAAACAAGGTGCAAGATGACGTGCGAACAGAGATAATTGTTTGAAGATGATTAACTCGCCTCAAGCACCTAGCCGATAAAGACTAATGAACACATACTCGCACATAGACATCCCATTCAACCTGCGCCACACCTGTTGGTTTTGTGGTGAACCTTCCAGTAACCTTGTTGAATTCCCTAAGACAGCTCAGGCTGTTGCCAAGATTGGCCATTCACCGATAGCACTGCCGGCTTGTAATGAGTGTGCGAGTGTTAGGTATGCAAAAGATCTAACTTCGATTTGGGCGGTGCGCGATCAGATAAAACACGCACTCATCGACAAGTACGCTAAGCACTTAGGCATAGGTGAGAACTGGACGGAGCAAGAGCTTATTGATTCTGATTTTTCAGGTTCGACACTTGGCGGGTTTGGGCGCAGTGCTTGGAAGATGTATCAAATCGCCAAGCAACGAGTCGACTATCAAGGTTGGCCTTTATCGGTTGATGAGATTGTAATCGAGGTCTACGACGAAACCAGTGGCTTTGAATTTGAAGGCACTCGTTATGCTTCAATCCATTCTTGTATCGACTATTTCACCAAGGCAGCAGGCGTAGACAAAGAACTGCTCTCGGAGCTGGTCAATATTGTTTCATCAGAAAGATTTAGCTACGCACTGAGAATTGCGAAGCTGAATAAGAATGTCTCGAATACCAAGCGCTTGGCGATCATCGACGAGGTGCTGCAGCAAGAGTCTGAGCAACAAGAGATATTGCTTGAACAAGCTAACTCACTGTTTAACCCAAATGTTGAAGAAGTCAGCATTTCAGGTTCGACGGCTCCAGTGTTCGCTATTCAATGGGCAATGATGAATAACGTTAAAGATTTAGCTCACCTTTGTTCACTCGAAGATGATTATTTTGACTATTTCGAACACTTAGGTGGCCCTGCGGCTTTCATGTCTTATAACGGCCTACAGCTCTATTTGGAATCACGCCAAGATCCTGAATGGGTAGAAAAGTCGGATCCAAATAAACAATATTGGTGATCATTAGCCATTACTGGTGAACACGTGTAAGCTCGATAACTGTGTCAAACACCTATTGTTAGTCCTTGTTTTATATAAAGATCTAAAAATAGCCCCCTATCACAGTTAATTGTTGCAATTCGGTTAAATAGAGTGAAAACTTCAAGCATCTAAAACTATTTAATCACTGCCACCTGCGGTGAGTAAGGAGTGAATTGTGCTTGCTGTTCTTCGTATTATTTTGGCTACGGTGTTTATTATTTTCACCACTCTATGTGCTTTTGTTTACTGCTTGTTTAGCCCCAAGAACCCCAAGCATGTGTACGTTTTCTGTCGTTGGTTCAACCAGCTACAAAAGATCGTCGGTGTAAAACTGGTGCAGCGCGGCCTATGCAATGCACCGACATCAGAAAAAAGCGTCTACATTTCTAACCACCAAAGCATATTGGATTTTGTGACTGACCCAGGAATGCTAAGGCCTCGTACCGTTTCTTTAGGCAAACGTGATTTGTTGTATGTGCCTTTCTTTGGGCTGCTGTATTGGGTCACCGGTAACATTCTGATTAATCGTGAAGATAAATCCAAAGCACGCGATACCATCAAGCAAGTGGCAGAAGCGATCCATCAGAGAAATCTGTCTGTTTGGGTTTACCCTGAAGGAACCCGAAGTAAAGGGCGTGGACTACTGCCATTCAAAACGGGCGCTTTCCGGATGGCGATTGAAGCCGGCGTACCTATTACCCCAATGTGTACCAGCACCACGCACAATAAGATTGACCTCAACCGAATTAATAATGGCATTGTGATCACCGAGATGCTGGAACCTATCGATGTGACTGGGTACAAGCTCAGCGACGCAAGAGAGTTAGCGAATCGCTGTCATGCATTGATGGCCGAAAAAATTGCACAGTTAGATGCTGAAGTCGCTCGTATGGAAGCGCAACAAAACCCAGAGTTGGATTCACAAGATACATAGTACCGATGATTAGATATCACTCCCCCTAAGTAAAAAAGGAGTAAGTAATTTGTGAGCTTACTCCTTATGCCACGAAACTAGTTAAAATATCGTTTCTAACGACACTCCAGCTCCCATAGCAATCCCCTTAATTAAGCTATTGGAGTCATTAATATTAATTTCTTTGTGCTCACCAGTGATATCAATCGATATATCACATGTCTGGTAATTACTTCTTAATTCTTCCTCAGTAAAGTTGTTAAACAAACTAAGCGGCACGTAATATGCTCCTCCGGTTACTACATTTTTACTTAAATCATCATTTTCCCAATGATGGAAAGTTTCGTAAACACCTTCAGAATTAAGACAAGAAAGCGAGGGGATCACGAATCGGTATACAACCTCAGAATCTTCAGTCCAAGCGTAATTATAACCACTGCCATCATAAGTACTAGTCAATGGAATTGCAGAGGGTTGTCCATCAAAACTAGTTGCAGCAACTACCTCACCATCACGCTTCCAAATAACTTCATAAGTAGCGGCGTAAGTTGGCATATCGTAAGAGTATAGCGAGCCGTAGATATTGGTTAAGGCAACTAGCGTTCCGTCGACCAAAACTTCGATTTCATCAAGCCCAGTAAGAGACATAAGACGGGTTGCATCCTTCTCATAGCTTAATGTCACAACAATACTTGTATCTGTAACAGTATTATTAGAAAACGTTGCTTGCGCTCGAAGTTGGCTCACATCATAATCTTCACTTAATGTTCCACCTGGGTCGGGCAGCCCACTAAAACTCCCCCCATCAGAACCAGTACTGCCATCACTACCACCTCCGCTGCCACCTCCACAGCCAGTTAACAGTAAACACCCCATTATTAAATAATAAAATATCTTCATAAATGCTCCATAAGTATATAAAAAAACATTAACATTCTGAAGGCGAATAGAATTTACTCAATACAAGTAAAAGCGAATTTCGATCCATTTCACGAACGGGGATTAGGAAATATTCCGTAACAATTCCATGTGAAAACAGTCAATTAACTCTACGCAATATTTATTCACTCTGAAAATCACCAACAAATTGGCATAGTTGCATATGAAGTTAAATGGAACGATTATCGAATTAGCACTAAGCATTAACAAACACCCTCAATAACTTGCTTTATGTCACAGTAATCCTAATACGCAGTTAAATAATTTAACACTCGGGTTACAAGTGAAGTATTGTGTTGTTCGAAAAACAATCATAAGCAAAACTAACAGGGAAAATACTCATGCAGTCATTCGTTGATTTTTTGAATGGAATAATCTGGAGCCCAGTACTTATCTACCTATGTTTAGGTGCAGGTTTGTTCTACTCCATCATGACTCGATTTGTTCAAATCCGTCACTTCTTTGAAATGTGGCGCTTGCTACTATCGGGTAAAAGCTCATCAAAAGGCATCTCGTCTTTCCAAGCTCTAGCCGTTTCGCTATCTGGCCGTGTAGGTACAGGTAACATTGCTGGTGTTGCTGCCGCTATCGGTTTCGGTGGCCCAGGTGCAGTATTCTGGATGTGGGTTGTAGCCTTCTTTGGCGCCGCAACTGCTTACGCAGAATCAACGCTAGCGCAAATCTACAAAGAAGAAGACGAAGGCCAGTTCCGTGGTGGTCCGGCTTACTACATTGAAAAAGCAATGGGTCAGAAGTGGTACGCATGGATCTTCGCTATCGCGACTATTTTTGCATGTGGTATTTTGCTTCCAGGTGTTCAGTCAAACAGTATCGGTAATGCTGTAGAAGCTGCATTTGGCTCAGGTGATATGATTGAAACAGCTGTCGGTACATTCAGTTTCGCTAAAATTTTCACCGGTACTGTTGTTGCTATCATTCTTGCTTTCATCATCTTTGGTGGTGTTAAACGTATTGCGAACTTCACACAGATCGTTGTTCCTTTCATGGCATTGGCTTACATCATCATCGCGTTCGTTATCATTTTGCTAAACATCAGCCAAGTGCCAACGGTTTTCGCAATGATTGTTGGTGATGCATTCACACCTATGGCAGGCTTCGGTGCTGCAATTGGTTGGGGTGTTAAGCGTGGTGTTTACTCAAACGAAGCGGGTCAAGGTACTGGTCCTCACGCGGCAGCGGCTGCAAGTGTTGATCACCCAGCTCAGCAAGGTTTGGTACAAGCGTTCTCTATCTACATCGATACTCTTCTAGTATGTTCTGCTACAGCGTTCATGATCATCATCACTGGTGCTTACAACGTTCACGGTGGCGCTGAGGGTGTGTTCCTTGTTCAGAACCTAGCAGCAAACATCGGTGCGAATGGTCCTGTATTTACACAGCTTGCTATTGAAAGTGCACTACCAGGCATTGGTAAGCCATTCATCGCATTTGCTCTGTTCTTCTTTGCATTTACAACGATTCTTGCTTACTACTACATCGCAGAAACGAATATTGCTTACCTACGTCGTACCATCAAGATCCCTGGCATGATGTTCGTACTTAAGCTTGTTCTTATCACTGCGGTTTTCTATGGCACAGTTAAAACAGCGAACCTTGCATGGGCAATGGGTGATGTTGGTGTTGGCTTGATGGCATGGTTAAACATCGTCGGTATTCTGATCATCTTCTTCATGTCTAAGCCTGCGCTTAAAGCTCTAGCTGACTACGAAGAACAGCAAAAGCAAGGTGTGACTGAGTACACGTTCAACCCTGTAAAACTAGGCATTAAAGGTGCTACTTACTGGGAAGAGAAGTACAAGCGTAAAACAGGCAAGTCTCCTGAAGCAGAAGCTGCAGACACTAAACCTGTAGAGCAACCTTCAGCTTAAGCTTGTGCCTTAAAAAATGGATTGCTTTAACAAATAACGCTATTAGTAACGCATAAAAAAGGGGTTAGCCATTTCGGCTAACCCCTTTTGTTTTATTCATAACCAATAAACGGCTTATAACAAACTAACTGTTCCCGAGTTAGAGTATTAAGCAGCGATTTCTTGTGTTGCCATTTGAGGTGCTTTCTTCTCACCGATAGGCAGTACTGTGCGGCCGTATTCGTTGTTGATTACTTGTGCCATTGCAAAGTAGATAGCTGAAGCGCCACAGAAAATACCTTCAAAACCAGCGATAGTGCCGATTAGTTCGCTGCCTGTGAAATCACGAGCGGCTAGCAGGAAGAACAAGATAGTTAGTGAACCGAATACTACTTGCTTCGCAACTGGGTAACATAGAGAACCGATGAACATGAAGCCTGTGAAGATACCCCATAGTAATAGGTACCAACCCATGAATGCAGCAGGGCTTGCAGGTAGGCCCATGTAAGGCATCACGATTAAACCAACCAAAGACAACCAGAATAGGCCGTAAGAAGTAAATGCAGTTGTACCGAACGTGTCACCACGTTTGAAACACATTGTGCCCACGATAACTTGGCTCAAACCACCGTAAAAAATACCCATAGCAAGAATCATTGAATCGATTGGAAAGAAACCTGCGTTGTGGATATTAAGAAGAATAGTGGTCATACCGAAACCCATTAAGCCTAGTGGCGCTGGGTTAGCTAGTTTGGTCGACATTGCGAATTTACCTTATTAAAGTGGTTGATTAAAAAAAAACAATAAAAGTTATCAGAAAATTTTAATCTATAAACCGTACAACTAGGTAATCCAGTTATCGCAAACTAAGATTGTACAAATGATCTTATGGAAAATCAGTTTCATAAGCAGCTTATTTAATTCACCGAAACTATCAATAAACAGATTCCCTATCACGCTATAAAAAAGATGCGAGTAACGAGATACGAGATGCGAAAAAAGTCTTTAGATTCGAGTAAGCGGGATACGAAGAGCGTGTTTAGATTGAGTAAGCGAGAAACTAAATAGCAAACACGAGTAATAATAGAGCGAGCTTTTCGTTACTCGTTTACTCGCATCCCGTATCGACTCATTGGATCGTCATTCCAGAATTGAGGGGCGAGATATCTGGAATCTCGTCCCTACTTGGACATATTAAATTACGCTTGTTGTGTTTTAGATTCAGACACTTGAGATTGAACTTCTGAAGAAGCGTTTTTACTCGCATCGCGCTTGGCTAACAACGTCACGACAATCAACTGAGCAACAAGAGCACCCAACACAACCAATGCACTTCCCGTAAAGCCTGCGACTACAAAACTAATCAGAGCAATCGAACCGTTCATCAACGCATAAGGAAGCTGTGTCTTAAAGTGTTCAAACTGATCACACCCTGCCCCGGTTGAAGAAAGAATCGTGGTTTCAGAGATCGGTGAGCAGTGATCACCAAACAAACCACCAGACAACACTGCGCCAATTGCGACGAGTAGTGGAGCATCTATCGCAATCGCGGTTGGGATAACCAATGGCATCATTATCGCGAAGGTTCCCCACGATGAGCCCGTAGCGAATGAAATAATGGCAGACAGCAAGAACGCGACCGCAGGCACTAACCAGTATGGAAAGCCGCTCTGTGCTTGCTCAGCAATATAAGCCGCTGCACCCAACTCTTTACCAACGGTGCTTAATGCCCAAGCCAATACCAAGATGATCGCGACTGGCATCATGTTTCCCATACCTTTTAAGTACACAGAAACACCATCTGAAAGCTTTCTTACACCGTAGTAAGCCATTAGCGAGATTAAGGTAATCGCCGCAAAGAAGTAAGCCGATGATAAAGCAGCTCTGAACGATGAACCCGCGACCTTTTGGAATGGGAAGCCTTGAGGAACCAACATGGCACACAACACCACCAGCATCACTAACAACGGTGCCCAAACAAAAGATGCCTTTGCATTTTTATGCGAGAACGCATTGAGTGATTCGTTATTCACGCCAGAGTTAATTCCCGCTTGGCAATCACGCTCGGCTTTTGCCATTGGCCCAAAGTCTAAACCTTTAACGGACACTAAAGGGACGATGAAAATCGCGAGAAATGCGTAGAACTGAAAAGGAATCGCACCGATGAACGCATCCCAATCAGACATATTGACATTCAGCGCCGTAAACTCTTTTTGGATCAGACTCATGATGTAAACGCCCCACCCAATGAAAGGGATAAGAATAGCGACAGGCGACGAGGTTGAGTCGATGATGAATGCTAGCTTCTGCCTTGAAAGTTTTAGTTTATCGAAAAGAGGACGAAAAACAGGACCAACAATTAAAGGGGTGCCTAAATCTGAGAAAAATATAACGATTCCACCCAACCATGCTGACAATTGAGCTTGGCATTTATTGCTTACCCATTGGGTAACACGCTTGGCAAACGCAACGCCACCACCCGACTTCTCCATTAGAGCAACAAAGCCACCGATGAACACCAACAGCATGATCACACCTGCGTTGTAACTGTCGGTAAGTTGAGGGACTAGGTAACCTTTCACCATGGTACCAAACGTATCAAGCGGGTTAAGTTCGCTAAACATGCCAGTCAGCATTGCCACACCACTCAGCACACCAGCAAAAAGGCCTATCACCACATTCCTTGTCGCCAACGACAACACCAAAGTAATCACAATGGGGATGAGTGACGTGATATCTGTCTGTTCCATAGGTACACCTTAACCCTAAAATAAAAAGAATAAATATAAATTAAATTTGAATATAAATTCACAACCACCATTTGTACAGAACTTTATCCTCTAACTGGATAATTAGTCTTTAGTTGCGCTTCAACATAGCCAAATAGACAAGTCGAACTTCTTAGATAACCAAGTTCGAAACGAAAAAAAAACCGAAAGTAGGCACTTTCGGCTTTTGATTATTTATATCATTATGGTCGTACTACTGAACTCGTCGGTTAGACCGCTTTTCAGTATTCAGACGATCAATTACAGCTAATTTCATCCCAGAACCAATTCGACTGAACAGGGCTTTCCCATACACCTGGGCCGTTTTTAGCCACGAAACACTTGCCGTTATGCGTCACTTTATCACCGTTACTCACTTGGCTAACACCCGCTTGCCATGTGATAAATACCGATGGGTCAACGACGACAGGCGGCTCGATAACAGGTGGTTCAACTGGTGTTGGGTCAACCGGAGCAGGGTCAACCGGAGCAGGGTCAACCGGAGCAGGATCAACAGGCGCAGGATCGGTGACGACTGGCGGTGTAGGCTCTCCAGCAACCAATTTCCAAGGGCCGCCATTGGCAGGGTCATCCCCTTGTGTCCACCATTTCGCTTCGTAGGTTGCGCCATTATGAGTCACTTGGTCGCCCGCATTGTAAACCTTGGTCGCACTCCAACCATTACCACCCGGATCTGTACCAGGGTCTACCGGATCAAGCTTATCGACCACTTTCACTTCAGGCCAACTCGCATGTGACCCATAAAAGTTGGTCACACACTTCTCGTAATCGCCATCCACCAGCGCGGAGTAAGCAGTTTGGAAACCAACCAACTCACATTCAAATGAATACCCTTCTGGGCGGTCTGCGTAGTATTTCCAGTTACCATCCCAGTTGGTGTACAACACATCCGTTGCGCCGTTGAGATTCAAGCTTCCGTAAGGCGTTTGCTGCCAACATGTATTGGCTTCATCGGCTTCTACAGGAATTTCATAGTGCGCCGCTAGCCCTTCCCAGTAACGAATACGGTTAACGGGTTGGCCTTTATCTTTGTTCTGCTCTCCACATTCAATACCACCATTGATCACGTTGATTGTGGTACCAAAGCCATAACCAATACCCGCATCCAATTCGCGCTGAGATGGCGTCCAAGTACGGTCAATAACATGCAGCATGGCTGGTTTAGGGGCTTGAGGGGTAAGGAAGAACCAAATAGCAGAAGCTAAGTTCAACCAAGAATCCGCCACTAAGCCCGGATTATTTAGAAGCACAGTCGCATCACCATCAAACATCACTTCAGAGAAAGCGCCGTAGTTAAAATGGTAAGAAAGCTGTTTGGCACCACGTCCGAAGTAACCCTGCCCTGCAGCACATGGCCAACGGGCATTCTGCCAATCGTTCTGACCACAACCTGTGGTGTAACCTTCTTGGCCTTCAGACCAACCCATTTCACGAACATGCACCAGCGCTTGCTGCCACTCTTCGAGAGCTAATGGATTATCGGAGGTGTTATCGATCGCGATGTGACCACCCGTCTCTTGTGAGAAATGAGCAAAGGCCGTGATGATGGATTTCTTACAGATGGCGTCGGAGTCACGGCCATCGGTGTACTCTCCACAGAAGGCTGGGAATTTACCAATCGCACGTAAGAAGCGAGTGTAGGTGTATTCTGGCGCTGCCATCTGAGTGAGAAAGTCCCATTCAGATTGAGGGAACACGCGCTCTACACGCTTTACGTTTTCAGGGTTAGAGGGGGAACCGGGTTCAATCGCTTCAACGATGGTGTTCGGGCGAGTTTGAAGTGCTTGTGACCAGATCGCATACATAGGATCGGATGTTTTCGCTTGTTCAGCAGCTTGTAGAGCCGACTTTTCAACAAGGTAACCATTCGGATTTTGCGGATCAGGTTGAATGTTCAAAGACGCATGACTTTGCGCTGCTAATGTGCAGCCCAGTACTGTCGTCAAATATTTGATTTTTAACATGATGGATTCTCTTATCTGTCCTTAATAAGTCCATCAAAGAGTATGCTTCACATGTGAAATGGCCTAGCTGTAGCTGTGTGAATTTATAAAAAGTGCGAGTGATCTTTTTGATACATGGCTCAATACAACAAAGCGTCTCATGGTTTCTTGAGCTGATATCTAGTTTCCAACTCATTTGGTTTCGAGGTATTGCTCATAAGCCTTTAATACAATGAATTAATATAATGAATTAATATAATGAATCGACAAAAAAAAAGCCCCGAACTGAGTTCGAGGCTTAAGATCTTAATCAAAACTGGTTAAATCTCTAAGAGATTATTCCCACTCGATAGTTGCTGGTGGCTTACCAGAAATATCGTAAACAACACGTGAAATGCCGTTAACTTCGTTGATAATACGGTTAGAAACCTTACCTAGGAAGTCGTATGGTAGGTGTGCCCAGTGAGCAGTCATGAAGTCGATAGTTTCTACAGCACGTAGAGATACAACCCAATCGTACTTACGGCCATCGCCCATTACGCCAACTGAACGTACTGGTAGGAATACCGTGAATGCTTGAGATACTTTGTGGTAAAGGTCAGCAGCGTGAAGCTCTTCAATGAAGATAGCATCAGCACGACGCAGCAAATCACAGTACTCTTTCTTCACTTCGCCAAGTACACGAACACCTAAACCAGGACCCGGGAATGGGTGGCGGTAAAGCATGTTGTATGGAAGACCAAGCTCTAGACCGATCTTACGTACTTCATCTTTAAACAGCTCACGTAGAGGCTCAACAAGGCCCATTTCCATATCATCAGGAAGACCACCAACGTTGTGGTGAGATTTGATTACGTGTGCTTTACCTGTCTTAGATGCTGCAGACTCAATTACGTCTGGGTAGATAGTACCCTGAGCAAGCCATTTAGCATTCTTCAGTTTCTTAGACTCTTCATCGAAGATATCTACGAATACGTGACCGATGATCTTACGCTTAGCTTCTGGTTCAGCTTCGCCTTCAAGTGCGTCAAGGAAACGTTGCTCAGCATCTACTTTGATGATGTTTAGGCCAAATTTGTTGCCGAACATCTCCATAACCTGCTCTGCTTCGTTTAAACGAAGAAGGCCGTTATCTACAAATACACATGTTAGTTTGTCGCCGATAGCGCGGTGAGCAAGCATCGCAACTACAGATGAATCAACACCACCAGAAAGACCAAGGATAACTTCGTCGTCACCTACTTGCTCTTTAATACGTGCAACTGCATCTTCAATGATTGAAGCTGAAGTCCACAGACCTTCACAACCACATGCGTTAAGAACGAAGTTCTCAAGCATTTTTAGGCCGTTCTTAGTGTGTGTTACTTCTGGGTGGAATTGTACGCCGTAGTACTTCTTCTCTTCGTTTGCCATAGCAGCGTATGGGCAAGTGTCTGTTTCAGCGATCTTTGTGAAATCAGCAGGGATCTCAACCACTTTGTCACCGTGGCTCATCCAAACATCTTGAGTAGACTCAAGGTCAGCGAAAAGTGCAGATTCGCCAGTCACTTGAACCGCTGCGTAGCCGAACTCACGCTCAGTAGACGTTGCTACTTTACCGCCAAGTTGCTCAGCCATCGTTTGCATGCCGTAGCAGATACCGAAGACAGGAACACCTGAATCAAATACGTACTGAGGTGCACGTGGTGAGTTCTCTTCCGTTACACTTTCAGGGCCACCAGATAGGATGATGCCGTCTGGATTGAATTCACGAATATCCGCTTCTTCTACGTCCCAGCTCCAAAGTTCACAGTAAACACCGATCTCACGAATACGACGAGCTACTAGCTGTGTGTATTGAGAACCGAAGTCCAGAATTAGAATACGTTGGTCATGAATATTTTTAGTCATTGTAAGCAGTCTTATTGGCTATGTGATAAAACGGAGGCGAGTTTACTCACCTCTGATTAACTCTTCAAGAAATAAAGCAAACGTTTTCGTAGGTTATCTGTAAGGCAATGTTTTGAAAAAATCATACGTTCAACAAAACAGGCTTTAGATATAATACCAATCACAGTAAGTAAGTGTTCAGGAATAGCGTTGGAAAAAAGCTTGAGAACAAGGCTGCTCTATTCGACAAAGAGTTCTGATAAGTAGTTATTCTACAATCAAAAATTCTAACAAAGTTGTCGAGTTTTTTAACAAGCTAGGATGACCAGTTATTTACTACGATTGGTATAATCATGTGCCGACTAAATCAGCACATTATTCAAACGTTTGGACGTATTATTAACCTAAACGGTAGTTAGGTGCTTCTTTCGTGATTTGAACATCGTGTACGTGAGATTCTTTCATGCCCGCACCAGAGATACGAACAAACTCAGCTTTAGTACGCATGTCTTCAACAGTTGCAGAACCTGTTAGGCCCATGCTTGAGCGTAGACCGCCCATCTGTTGGTGAACGATCTCTTTTAGACGACCTTTGTATGCGATACGACCTTCAATACCTTCTGGAACAAGCTTGTCTGCAGCGTTGTCAGATTGGAAGTAACGGTCAGAAGAACCTTGAGACATAGCGCCAAGAGAACCCATACCACGGTAAGACTTGTAAGAACGACCGTTGTAAAGGATAACTTCACCCGGTGCTTCTTCAGTACCAGCGAACATTGAACCAACCATCACACAAGATGCGCCAGCAACGATAGCTTTACAGATATCGCCAGAGAAGCGGATGCCGCCATCTGCGATTACTGGAATACCGTATTCGTTTGCCACTTCAGCTGCGTCTGCGATTGCTGTTACTTGAGGAACACCAACGCCAGTAACGATACGAGTCGTACAGATTGAACCAGGGCCGATACCTACTTTAACCGCACTAACACCAGCTTCGATAAGAGCACGAGCACCAGCGCCAGTTGCTACGTTACCACCGATAATTTGTAGATCAGGGTATGCAGCGCGCGTATCACGGATACGGTTAAGTACGCCTTCAGAGTGACCGTGTGAAGAGTCGATAAGTAGAACGTCTACGCCAGCTTCAACAAGCGCAGCAACGCGCTCTTCGTTACCAGCACCAGCACCAACAGCTGCACCTACACGTAGGCTGCCGCGCTCATCTTTACAAGCGTTTGGTTTACGTTCTGCTTTGTGGAAATCTTTTGCAGTGATCATTCCAGTCAGTTGGAAGTCATCATTTACAACAAGAACTTTTTCAACACGCGCTTCGTGCATTTTCTCTTGAACTTCTTCACGAGTTGCACCTTCTTTAACAGAAGCAAGGCGAGCTTTAGGCGTCATTACTACATCAACTTTCTTAGAAAGGTCAGTAACAAAGCGAACGTCACGGCCAGTAATGATACCAACCAATTCGTTTGTTTCAGTAACAACAGGGAAACCGGCGAAGCCGTGTTTTTGAGTAAGGGCTACAACATCAGCGATTGTCGCGTCAGGGCTTACAGTTACTGGGTGAGAAACCACACCAGCTTCGTAAATTTTAACCTGGCGAACCATTTCAGCTTGCTGCTCGATTGACATATTCTTATGAATAAAGCCAATACCACCTTCTTGCGCAAGGGCAATTGCTAGGCGTGCTTCCGTAACAGTATCCATCGATGCAGAGATCATTGGGATGTTTAAAGAAATGTTTTTCGTTAACTGAGTGCGAAGATCAGCTGTGTTCGGAAGAACGGTTGAGTGTGCTGGGACGAGTAAAACGTCATCAAAAGTTAAAGCTTCTTTTGCGATTCGTAGCATTTGCAATATCTCACAACAAAGGTGTTAAAAGGAGTAAACCCAACTTTATCGTTTCGCATAATAAAGTGATTTGGATTTGATATTGCAGACGGATTATACGCACGGCGAAATCGCTTGGCTACACATTTTTGTATTTTTAATTTGCATTTACCCCCTTGCTATGTATTATATTGCCGCTATCTTCCATACTCACGCCCTGTGAGATTCCAAGAAAGACCTTCCTTCAAGGAAAGATAGTGCTTCTATGACTAATCCAAACATCTTTACTGTTTCTCGCCTCAACTCAGAGGTTCGTCTCCTATTAGAAAACGAAATGGGAATAGTCTGGCTCGTTGGTGAAATCTCGAACTTCTCTGCACCTGTCTCTGGTCACTGGTACCTCACGCTTAAAGACTCTCGCGCTCAAGTTAAGTGTGCCATGTTTCGTGGCAATAACCGCCGAGTCACCTTTAAGCCTCAAAACGGCAATCAAGTTTTAGTCAAAGCTCGCCTATCTCTTTATGAGCCACGCGGTGACTATCAACTGATCATCGAAAGCATGCAGCCAGAAGGTGACGGTAAGCTTCAGCAAGAGTTTGAAAAACTCAAGATGAACCTCGCCGCAGAAGGACTGTTCGCTCAATCAAGTAAGCAAGCTCTTCCTGAACACCCAAAACGTGTTGGCGTTATCACATCGAAAACCGGTGCGGCACTATTTGATATTCTTGATGTCTTGAAGAGGCGTGATCCTTCATTGCCTGTTGTGGTTTACCCAACCATGGTTCAAGGCGAAGAGGCAGCTATTCAGATTGCACAAGCGATTGGACGTGCCAATGAGCGCAATGAGTGTGATGTGTTGATCGTGGGTCGTGGCGGTGGTTCATTAGAAGACCTATGGTGCTTCAATAACGAGATCGTAGCTCGCACAATCGCAGCAAGCCAAATCCCGATTATCAGTGCAGTTGGCCACGAAGTTGATGTCACTATCGCCGATTTCGTTGCAGATATGCGCGCTCCAACACCATCAGCAGCTGCTGAATTAGTTAGCCGTGATAACAGTCATAAAGAACAAGCTTTCGCGTCTAAACGTGCTCGCTTAGTCAGTGCGATTCGTCATGTGTTAATCAAACAAGCGCAATCCACTCAAACGTTGAAATACCGCTTAGAGAAACAACATCCGAGCTACCAACTGCAAAAGCAGAGTCAGCAGCTTGATGACCTAGACATGCGTTTGCGTCGAGGTATGACTCAATACCTAAAGCAGCATGCACAGCGTGTTGAACGTAAACAACACCAGCTTCAATTGAACTCGCCAGTGAAGCGCCTTGGCGAACAGAAACTGCATCTGCAACGTTCAGAGCAAAAGCTATTAGATGCGATGGATAAGACGTTACTAACGACTCGGCACCAGCTCGCTATGGCCGCAGAGAAGTTAGAAACCGTAAGTCCGCTGGCAACCCTAAAGCGTGGCTACAGCATTACTCATTCAGCATCGAGCAAGACGGTATCATCGATTAACGATGTCGAGGTGGGTGAAGTGATCACCACTCAAGTTGAAGACGGTGTGATTGAGTCGCAAGTGACTACTAGAGTCACCAAGAGCGAGCTTTAAGTTCGACTTGAACGCGTTTGAAACCAGAAAGCCCTATCGATAATCGACAGGGCTTTTTAGTATCTAACGGCTTAAAAAAACTAACTGATTCCCCCCTACTCAGTAGTAGAAGGTTCCTTCATGGTTAGCATCCCTTCGGTCACGATAAAGTTGATGATGAAATCTAACCCTTGGCTCTCTTTGAGGTTGGTGAACACGTAAGGCTTGGTTGGACGCATACGTTGTGTGTCTTGCTCCATGACTTCAAGTGACGCACCAACATACGGTGCCAAATCGATCTTGTTGATAACCAACAGATCAGAGCGTGTGATGCCCGGACCACCTTTACGTGGGATCTTTTCCCCTTCCGCTACATCAATCACGTAGATAGTCAGGTCGGCTAACTCAGGGCTGAACGTCGCACTGAGGTTGTCGCCACCACTCTCTACAAATACCACATCAAGGTTCTTATGTAGCTTAGCCAGCTCTTCGACTGCCGCGAGGTTCATCGACGCATCTTCACGGATCGCAGTGTGCGGACAACCGCCTGTTTCCACGCCAATAATACGATCAGGTTCTAGAGCTTCAGCTCGTGTCAGTATCTTTGCATCTTCTTGGGTATAGATGTCGTTGGTTACTACGGCAATGTTGAGCTTGTCGCGAATCGCCTTACACAGCACTTCCAACAGTGCAGTTTTACCAGACCCAACTGGGCCGCCAATACCAATTCGAAGTGGTTGCTTATAACTTTCCATAATCTACTTCCTTATATTCTTTTCTTACTACCTCGTTAGCGCTGACTGCTACGAACGAAATAGCCTCGTGTATTGTGTTTCGTGCAGTGAACTCGCTAGTGCCATCGAAGGCGAAAAGCTACCTATCATCCAATCCTCTATCGTGCGTGCTTTCTCAATCACCTCAGGAAAGGTGTTAGTGATATTAATCAGAGCCAACTGCCCATCGGTTTGGCCTAAAGGCACCAGTTTGACGCCTGCCGTAACGATATTTTCAAGCCAGCTCCATAAGTAACCTTGCTTGAGGCTTTCTAAATCAATATCCCAATGTTGAGCGGCGATACACATGCCCAACAGTTGGTTTGGGTGGCTATCAACAGAGTCCACCAGCGAAATATCTATCTCTAAGCGCTTTAGCAAGGTATTCAATGCATGCCCGCGCTGCTTTTCTTCTGCTCGTAATTCACTGGTTTCGCGGCTTGAGTACAAGTAGTTACACCAGTGCTCAATCTCATCGAGTTCACCTTTTTCTAGAGCATGATAAAGACGCTCTAAGATAGGTAACTCCAAGGTCGCGACACTAGAACTAACGATGGTATTAAGCCACTGTTCCATGCTATCGCGATTGGTCACCCACCCCGCTTCAACCGCTAGCTCTAACCCTTGCGAATAAGTGAAACCACCAATCGGCAACGACGGACTGATCAATTGGAACAGACGATAAATCGCGACATTTTCTGTTGTGCTCATACTCTGCTCTCTATCTTCTAAAATCGAAAAGTTCGAGAGCTTACGCGCCTAATAGTAATAGTGCGCTTGCTGAAGCCACGCCAACTGAAAGCCACTTAGAGTAAACTGCGCGCCCAACAAACGTACCGATAACCATTAATGCCAAAGCAGTAATACTCATGCCTGTTGCGAATTGAGTTAAGTTGCTCGCAGCTTCAACGCCGTGTGCGTAACCATGGAAAAACAACATCGCAATGGAAGCGACTAATACGCTGTTTACACGCTTGGTTGATGGTGAGAATACGTGCCATAGACATAGGCTGACGACGAACAGAGAAGCGATGATTGCTGGTTCAACAATCACAGAGAAGCCTAAGGCTTGGCCAGCGATAAGCCCAACGGCTAGTGAAGCCAATCCACCACCAATCAAAGCGGCTTTTATCTTGGTTGAAAACGACAGTGCGCCAATTAACAGACCAAAAGCGATCAGCATGATCAGGTGATCCATACCTGTCACAGGGTGAGTTAAGCCAGACATAAATGAGTGAGACTCATGAACCGAATGCGAACCGTGTCCTGGGTGAGCCAAAGCCATCGTTGATGTTGTTAGAGAAGCCAGTGTGAAAGTACATAAGCCAGCAGCTGTTTTAAAGTTCATCGCGAGTTCCTTGCGTTTATAGTTATTAATATCGTTGTTATATAAATCGTTTAGTGAGCCATCAATGACTCGATTAATGATGGTGATGATGACCGCCTGAGCGGCCACCATATGCGCCACCTTCGGGTTCAAAAGGTTGTTTTTCAGTCGTCACTGTCGCGCCCAAGCCTTCAACCATTTCATCCAAAACATGGTCGTGTTGATAACGCACCCAACCCGCTTCCACTTGCAGCGGAACATGTCGGTTGCCAAGGTGGTAAGCAACACGAGTTAATAGATGCGAGTCCTCACAGTAAACGGTCGACACGGTTTCCGGCGCCGCTTTCACTTCGACAGTTAAACCACACTCACTAGTTAATTGCTCTCCGCCACGCAAGATATGACCGCGTGGTAGAAACAATCCAGCATTGCGCCCATCATCGAGTATCACTTTAAGACGGCTTTTGATGCGGCTATCGATCGGCAGGCTTAAATAGCCGTCCGGCGCATTTTGTATTTGAGTATTCAGTTGAGTAAGTTCAATCATGCTATTACCTCAATCTCCTTGTGAGATTTATAACGTTCAAAATAAGAGCCTTCAGCCGAGCTATTAAAATAGAAAATATCTTTGAGCCATTGGTAACTCTTCAGCAGGCTCACACGTCAGCAGTTCACCATCAGCGCGCACTTGATAAGTCTGAGAGTCGACTTCGATCTTCGGCATCCAATCGTTAAGCTTCATGTCTGCCTTGCTGATGTTTCGGCAGTTACTGACTACGCCAATCAGGCTCTGTAACCCCAACTGCTTGTCGATGTTTTGTGCCTTGGCTTCTTTGGAAACAAACAGCATTGATGTGTTCTGACATGCCTTGCCATAGCTACCAAACATAGAGCGATAGTGGACTGGCTGAGGTGTTGGAATTGAAGCGTTTGGGTCACCCATTGGTGCCATCGCGATCATGCCGCCTTTCAAAATCACACTTGGTTTCACACCAAAGAAGGCTGGTTTCCACAACACTAGGTCTGCGAGCTTTCCAGCTTCGATAGAGCCGATCTCATGTGCCATGCCGTGAGTGATCGCAGGGTTAATGGTGTACTTAGCGACATAACGTCTTAGGCGGAAGTTATCGCTGTAGTCGGAATCTTCTTTTAGGCTGCCACGCTGCACTTTCATCTTATGTGCGGTTTGCCATGTTCGAGTGACCACCTCGCCCACTCGCCCCATTGCCTGAGAATCCGAAGCGATCATCGAGAACGCACCTAAGTCATGAAGAATGTCTTCTGCGGCAATGGTTTCACGGCGAATACGTGATTCAGCGAACGCGACATCTTCAGCAATCGATGGTGACAAGTGGTGACACACCATCAACATATCCAAGTGTTCATCGACCGTATTGACGGTGTAAGGTCGGGTTGGGTTGGTAGAAGAAGGCAGAACGTTCGGCTCACCTGCAGCACGGATAATATCGGGAGCATGACCACCACCCGCCCCTTCCGTGTGGTAGGTATGAATAACGCGATCACCGATGGCGCCAAGGGTCGATTCAACAAAGCCAGATTCGTTCAAAGTATCGGTGTGAATCGCAACTTGTACGTCCATTTCATCGGCAACACTCAAGCAAGTATCAATTGACGCGGGCGTGGTTCCCCAGTCTTCGTGCAACTTCAAGCCAACAGCACCTGCTGCTACTTGTTCACGCAGTGCTTCCGGTTGGCTGGCATTGCCCTTACCTAACAAACCAAAGTTCATTGGGAATTGATCGAGTGATTCCAACATTCGGTGCATGTTCCACGGACCCGGTGTACATGTGGTTGCGTTGGTCCCTGTGTTTGGCCCCGTGCCACCACCGATCATGGTCGTCACACCCGATGCCAACGCTTCTTCAATCTGTTGCGGACAGATGAAGTGAATATGTGAGTCGATGCCACCCGCTGTGAGGATAGAACCTTCGCCGGCCAAAATTTCCGTACCCGGACCAATAACAATATCAACGCCCGGTTGAACATCTGGGTTGCCTGCTTTACCTAAAGCTTGAACTCGGCCGTCTTTGATAGCGACATCGGCTTTTACGATGCCCCAGTAGTCCAACACAATCGCGTTGGTGATCACCAAGTCTGGCGTTTCGGCACTTGGACGTTGGCTTTGCCCTTGCCCATCACGAATCACTTTACCGCCGCCGAACTTCACTTCGTCGCCGTACACGGTGTAATCCTTTTCAACTTCTAGCCATAAATCGGTGTCAGCAAGACGCACTCGGTCTCCGATTGTTGGCCCAAACATTTCGGCGTAAGCCTGTTTGGATATCTTCGCCATGATCAATCCTTTGTTGTTTTCATTATTTTCGTGAGAGCGCTTAAAGCTTACCCATCACTTTCCCTTGGAAGCCGTAGATCTCTAACTTACCGGCGTAACGCACTAACTCGACGCTGCGAGACTGACCCGGTTCAAAACGGGTAGC
Organism: Vibrio sp. 14G-20; assembly: GCF_026241515.1. Classification (GTDB taxonomy): domain Bacteria; phylum Pseudomonadota; class Gammaproteobacteria; order Enterobacterales; family Vibrionaceae; genus Vibrio. The sequence continues at coordinate 58,405 of NZ_JAPHPW010000010.1, read as the reverse complement.
GGTACCTGCGGGGATATTAAGTCGAAAGCCTTTAGTGGCTTCTCGGTCAAAGATCAGTGAAGGGTTTGCTTCATAGAAGTGGTAATGAGAGCCAATTTGCACGGGACGATCGCCAATGTTTTGAACCTTAACAGACGTCGTATCTCGACCTTCATTTAGAGTAATGTCACCGGGAGCGGTTTCTACTTTTCCGGGAACTAAGCCTGAATATTGTTTGGTGGAACCAGCCATATTTCTTCTCCCTACACGATAGGTTCATGAACGGTCACCAACTTGGTGCCATCAGGAAAAGTAGCTTCGACTTGTACATCTGGGATCATGGAAGGGATCCCCTCCATAACGTCATCGACGGTAAGCAGTGTTCGTCCAAAATCCATCAATTCCGAAACGGTTTTACCCTCACGGGCACCTTCAAGAATGGCACTGCTGATCAGCGCAATAGATTCTGGGTAGTTGAGTTTTAAGCCTTTTTGTTTGCGCTGCTGTGCCAGCATTCCTGCGCAGAAGATAAGTAGCTTATCTTTTTCTCTTGGTGTTAATTCCATTTAGCCGCCCGCTGTTAGTGTTGTTTTCTTATTGCTCAGAAACGCATGAGCAGTAAGTGGGATTCAATCACAGCAAGCTTGAAAAAATGTACCGAGGGCCGGAAGTCGCCCTCGGTACAAATAGGGCTAATCGCTAAGTCGCCCAAATCCTTGGTAAATCAGGAGTCGTACCACATAAATGAGAGCGAGTTGCTTGCCATATCTGACCAAAGGCCTGGAGGATGTCTTCACTCCAATAACCCAAGGCTCGCACCACAATCAATCCTTCTATCTGCGTCGCACCCAATATTAATGTGGGTTCACTCGATGTTTTTGATGTAACTGATTGCTGTGAAGCTTGCTGTGTAATAGATAAGAGCAAGCTCTGTACCAACTCTAAATCTTGCTTCTCATTTGAGGTGATATAAAAGGTACCCATCATTGAAAAATCAAGTAACCCCATATTTATCATTAACTTATCGCCACCATGAAAATTAAAACCTTCAGTCAGAAGCCTTTGATTATCAAGATAGATTTCCGTTTTCCCAACAAGGTGACCACGCTCAAATCCCTCATTCTGTGCAGGCCGTCCAAAACAGTGCATCTCCCACCCCCAAAACTGTGCACCCTTTTCTAGGCGAATTTCAGTGTCTAGACGAACGTGTGCATTGGGGAAAAAGATGTTCTCTTGCGGCATCCATTCCAAGCGCGCACCTTTCTTCACTCGAAGGGTCTGCTTTTGCTTGGCGTACTTGTTGTTAGAACGATAGAACTTGGTCGCACCGGGTGTGGTGATCAGCGTATGAGCACCGCTTTCTACGGTTGCCTCAATATTGAGAGTGTCACCACCCACCACTCCGCCGGGGGGATGGAGTAAGTAGGTGTGACACGTTTCCCCATCAGGATACAGGGGGCGTTGCACCGCAAGCGGACCAGACTGCTGACGATTCTTTAATACGGTTTTATCACCGCGGTCGACAAAGGTGAGATTTAAGCTCGCTTGCCAACCATCACGAATATCTTGTTCGATGGTGTCATTCAAAGATAAAGCTTCAACTAAAGAAGCCTTCTTTACTTCATTCGGAGAAAAGAGAGAATTCATACGGTTAGATACTCCTTAATCAAGGACTCATCAAGCCCTGTCATTTCACCTTCAGCCACCTGACGCCCACGGTCGAGAATACAAAAACGGTCGCCGACCTTTCTCGCAAATGGCAGCTTCTGCTCAACCAACAGAACCGTGAGTCCCATTTTCTCGTTGAGCATGCGAATGATGTCGCCAATCTCTTGCACAATATTGGGTTGAATACCTTCCGTCGGCTCATCCAAGATCAATAGCTTGGGATTAACCACCAGCGCACGACCAATCGCAAGCTGTTGCTGCTGACCACCTGATAAATCACCACCGCGGCGATGCAGCATCTCTTTCAAGACAGGGAAAATATCGAAGATGAACTCTGGGATCTTACGATCACCCTTTTCACGAATCGGTAAACCGACCTCTAGGTTTTCTTGAACAGTGAGCATCGGGAATATCTGACGACCTTGCGGTACATATCCTATTCCTTGGCGAGAACGATCCTCGGCATCGGTTTTCAGTAGCGACTCGCCCGATAAAGAGATGTCGCCGCTTTCAACCTTAACCAGCCCCATGATGCATTGCAGCAAGGTGGTTTTTCCGACGCCATTGCGCCCCATTAACACCGTGCATTTACCCTCTGGGATCTGCATATCTAAATCCCACAAGGTGTGGCTCTCACCGTAATATTGATTAACTGATTTAACCTCTAACATCCTATTCTCCGAGATAAACTTGTTTAACTTCCGGGTGAGCCTGCACTTGATCCATGGTGCCTTCAGCCAACACGTGACCTTGATGAAGCACGGTGACATGGCTAGCAATCGAACGAACGAAATCCATATCGTGTTCAACCACAACCACTGAGTGCTTACCCGCCAATGAGTTGAGTAGTTCAGAAGTTCGATCCATCTCTTGATGAGTCATACCTGCCACGGGTTCATCGACTAAGAGTAACTTAGGGTTTTGCATCAGCAACATACCGATCTCTAACCACTGTTTTTGTCCGTGAGACAGGTTGCCCGCTAAGTTGGCCGCTTCGTCTTTGAGATGAATCAGCTCAAGCACCGAGGTCAGTTTGTCTTTCTGCTCACCAGACATCACGGCAGTGAAAGTCGCCCACACTGAACGGTCACCGGCCATGGCTAACTCAAGGTTCTGCCACACGGTTAAACACTCAATCACGGTCGGCTTTTGGAACTTTCGCCCAACGCCTGCATTGGCAATTTCAGCTTCGTTCATCTTCAACAAATTGATGTTCGAACCCAACCATACCTCGCCAGTGTCCGGCTTAGTTTTACCTGTGATGATGTCCATCATGGTGGTTTTACCTGCGCCATTAGGACCGATGATGCAGCGCAGTTCGCCCTCTTTGATATAGAGATTGAGGTCATTTATCGCTTGGAAACCATCGAAGCTTTTATTAACGCCTTCCACGTACAACAACACGTTGTGGCGGGTATCGATGGCAGGATGAACATCGGGTTTAAGGTAATCAAAAACTTCGTCTCGACGAGTGAACGCCTGAACGGACTCCTTTACGCTGTTAAATGTGGTCATGCGATTGCCTCCTTGCCTTTATGTTGGTCATCCTTATCTTGTCCTTCGCCTTTTGAGTTCGATGCCTTGCGTAGCTGTTGCCACTTTTCACTGACAAAGCCAATCACACCTTGTGGGAAGTACATGGTCGAGAGAACGAATAGACCACCGAGAGCAAATAACCACACTTCAGGGAATTCAACCGTAAACCAGCTCTTTGCGTAGTTGATGATCAGCGCACCAACGATGGCACCAAACAGAGTGGCACGACCGCCCAAGGCAACCCAAACCACAATCTCAATCGAGTTAAGCGGTGCAAACTCTCCCGGGTTGATGATGCCGACTTGAGGAACATATAAAGCACCAGCAATACCCGCGATAACCGCAGACAAAACGAAGACCCATAGCTTGATGCCATCGACGTCGTAACCCATAAAGCGAGTGCGAGACTCTGTATCTCGAATCGCCAGTGCCACACGCCCTAATCGACTGGTCACTACCATGCGACACGCGATGTAACTTAGAATGAGGGAGATGCCCGTCGCGACAAACAAACCAATCTTGACCGCATCACTCTGTAAACTCAGGCCGATGATATCTTTGAAATCTGTCAGTCCGTTGTTGCCACCAAAGCCCATCTCGTTACGAAAGAACGCCAGCATCAAGGCGTAAGTTAACGCTTGAGTCATGATCGAAAGATAAACACCAGACACGCGAGAACGGAAAGCCAAATAACCGAACAAATAAGCCAATGCGCCCGGCACCAACACCACCATCAGGCAAGCAAACCAGAACTGATCAAAACCCTGCCAAAACCACGGCAACACCGACCAATCAAGGAACACCATAAAGTCAGGTAAGATTGGATCACCATAAACCCCACGGTCACCAATCTGACGCATCAGATACATGCCCATCGCATAACCGCCAAGCGCGAAGAAAGCGCCGTGGCCTAGGCTCAGTATTCCAAGGTAGCCCCACACTAGATCCAGCGCCAGCGCCAACATTGCGTAGCTCAGGTATTTGCCCATCAGTGAGATGGTGAAGGTCTCAACATGAAGTGGGTGCCCACTTGGCAACATGGTGTTAGCCAGTGGAATAAGAATCACGGCCGCAAGAATGGCAAGGATGGTCAGTTGGCCACCTTTATCACCACGCATAGCCGAAAGTACAAATGATTTAGACTGCATGATGTTGTCCTTAACCTTCAGCCGCACGACCACGTTGCGGGAACAATCCGCGTGGGCGTTTTTGAATAAATAGAATGATGAAAACCAGTACTAGAATCTTAGCGAGTACTGCGCCAGCCCATGGCTCTAAAATCTTATTGAACAAGCCAAGACTCAGACCTGCGACTAATGTTCCCCACAAGTTGCCGACTCCGCCGAACACCACCACCATGAAAGAATCAATGATGTACGCTTGCCCCATATTCGGGCCAACGTTAGTCAATTGAGACAGTGCTACACCTGCGACACCCGCCACGCCAGAACCTAAGCCAAAGGTCATCGCATCAACTCGTTCAGATCGAATACCCATCGCACGCGCCATACCACGGTTTTGAGAAACGGCACGAACCTGTAGACCTAGCGGTGTCTTTTTCAGAACCATTAACAAGCCCATAAACACCAAACCACAGAACAAGATGATGTATAAGCGGTTGTAGGTCAGAGACAACATTGGGTTCAATTGAAGTGCGCCAGACATCCATTCAGGCGTGCTCACTGAGCGGTTAAGTGGAGAGAAAATAGAACGAACGGCTTGTTGCAAGATCAAGCTGATACCAAAGGTCGCGAGCAAGGTTTCCAGTGGGCGACCGTAAAGGTGACGAATCACGCTTCGCTCTATCGCAATACCGACCAGACCAGAAACAATAAACGCTGCCGGAATAGAGAGAATCAACGCTAAACCAATGTGGTTCGGCATTAGCAACTGAAGTACATAGGTGGTGTAAGCGCCAATCATGATCAGCTCACCATGAGCCATGTTGATAACGCCCATCACACCAAAGGTGATCGCTAAGCCTATACCAGCAAGCACTAACACGGAACCCAAGCTTAAACCGAAGAATACTGTTTCTACGCCAGAATAAAGTGCTTGGCTTTGTTGATAGTCGTCCATCGCACGTTCTGCTGCAGCGGCAATACTTGGATCTTGCTCACTGTTCAGTAGTTGATTTAGTGTTTTCAGAACGACCGAATGTTTGAAGTCACCGACTCGCTCAATCGACGTGACTCGATCTTCAATGGTTGCGCTTTTATCAAGGGAGCTATAAATAGCCAATGAGAGGTCCATCAGATCTGCCACTTTGCCCTCTGATTCGTTGGCTCTGAGTTCAGCTATGCGTTCGATGATGTCAGCGTCTTTAGTCCCTAACAGATCCAAAACAGCTTTATAACGCACATCAGGATTACCGCTGTTGAGTCCAATAGAAGCAATTTCCCCGCGCAAGATCCCGCGAAGTTTGTTATTCACGCGAACCTTTTTAAACTGTCTCGCATTCTCGATATTCAGCGTTGAATCATCCCATACTGACTGAGCCGACGTCGCTGTTTTGATGCTTTGAATGAAGTAGAGCTGTTTATACTGCTCGCTCTGTTTATCACCAAAATAGTAAAGGTTTCCGTTTAACCAACCATCCAGAATAGGTTTCGACACATCTTCCGTTTGCGTCTCAATCACCCAATCAATAGCTAATTCTTTATCCGATGTTTTCTTACCAACTAGCGCCTTGGTAAAGCTAGCTTCATCCGTTATTCCCGCAAAAGCCAACTGAGCACTGACTGCCATAAGCAATAGCGCCTTAAATACGTTCAATACGTTTTTCATCCCTGCTTCCTTAATCCACCTAGCTAGATATTGTTATTTTTGCTCAGTGGACATGTGGAGAATTATTGTTAGTTGAAACGATGAGCCTTCCGCTTGCTTCACCTCTTAAACAGAGGCGTTCTTCCCAAACAAGAAGGCTCAATGTTCCTAAATTAACGCTCTAGTTACCGCCAGAACACTTCTTGGTTTCGACGTTAAACGCACCACATGAGAATGGCTTAGACCAGCTAGAGAAAAGTTTCGCTGATTCAGGTAAGTAACTAGACCAAGCATCACCCGCAACAAGGCCTGTGGTTTCCCAAACGATATCGAATTGACCATCGTCTTGGATTTCACCGATCAGGACAGGTTTAGTGATGTGATGGTTTGGCAGCATGGTGGAGTAGCCGCCAGAAAGGTTAGGAACAGACACGCCAATCAAGGCATCTTGTACAGATTCAGGATCAGTTGTGCCCGCGTTGGTTACCGCTTGCGCCCACATGTTGAAGCCAACATAGTGCGCTTCCATTGGATCGTTGGTGACACGCTTTTCACTCTTGATGAACGACTGCCACGTTTCAACAAACTCTTCATTGGCTTCGGTATCAACACTCATGAAGTAGTTCCAAGCCGCTAGATGACCAACCAGTGGTTCTGTGTCCATACCTGACAGTTCTTCTTCACCAACAGAAAATGCAATAACTGGAATGTCTTCAGATGAAATGCCTTGAGCGCCAAGCTCTTTGTAGAAAGGTACGTTCGCATCGCCGTTCACAGTAGAAACCACTGCGGTTTTCTTACCTGCTTCACCGAACTTTTTGATGTCTGAAACAATAGACTGCCAATCAGAGTGGCCAAATGGCGTGTAGTTGATCATGATGTCTTCTTCTGCGACACCTTTATCTTTTAGGTAGGCTTCAAGGATCTTGTTGGTCGTGCGTGGGTAAACGTAATCGGTGCCTGCTAGTACCCAACGTTCCACTTCAAGCTCTTCCATCAAGTAATCAACAGCAGGAATCGCTTGTTGGTTTGGCGCAGCACCCGTATAGAAAACGTTTTTAGAAGACTCTTCACCTTCATACTGTACTGGGTAGAAAAGGATGCTGTTTAGCTCTTCAAAAACTGGCAGCATGGATTTACGTGATACCGATGTCCAACCACCAAATACCACATCCACTTTCTCTTTCTCGATAAGCTCACGTGCTTTCTCAGCAAACAGCGGCCAGTTTGACGCAGGGTCAACAACTACAGGCTCAAGCTTCTTACCAAGTAAGCCGCCCTTTTTGTTTTGCTCGTCGATGAGCATAAGAACGGTATCTTTTAGCGTTGTTTCACTGATCGCCATAGTGCCTGACAATGAATGTAGAACGCCGACTTTAATGGTATCGTCAGCGGCAAGTACTGTTGCAGAAGAAAATGAAAGTGTTGTACACAGTGCAGCTAGCGATAAATTGAACACCTTGTTCATGATTGTTACTCCATAATTGTATTTTTGTTATTCAATTACAGAGTTACAAGAAGAGTGCCAAACTTAAAACATAACTAACAAAGTTTTAAGTGCTTGTATTTAATAGCACTTTAACTAATTTAACACCAATGTAGTGCATTGCGACAAGGTTACTATGTTTCATGCTGGTGCAGTGACGATAAGAATGAACCAAGATGACACACGCATATTCGCTAAATACAAAAAAGGCCCAATATCTTCATATTAGACCTCCAAAAAACATCTCAGATTGTCGTCTTACCATTAAGGGATAAGACTATTCGGCTTGTTGAAACTCGAATTTCACTCTCGACTTAGATTTAAGCTCGTTGCAATCACCATTACAGAAATAGCTCGCAGCCCCACAAGCTTGAAGCTTCTCTAATTGGCAGCTGCACTCAGGACAAAACCCAATTTTAGTAAAGTGAGCCTGACAACTTTCACAGTGATACTTGCCATCCCAAGTTAGCTCAGATTGGCACTTAGGGCAGATATTTTCACTCATTAGCATTTCCTAATTTACTACTATTTTTACAATCTACTACTGCTGAGACTTAGCTTGCTTGATTTGGTACATGTTCTTATCAGCTTGTGCGATCAACGGGTCTAATCCTTGAGGATCTTTCTCGCAAGAAAGCCCTACACTCACAGAAAACTGAACTCCATTAATATAGAGGGCTTTATCCAACGCTTTTTCTAAGCTGTGATAAAAGTCTGACACTTTTTTTTCAGTATCAAAGCAAGAAAACACCACAAACTCGTCACCGCCGTAACGACCTACCTTGGCACATGCTGTGGTCGCTTCATCGAGAACTTTTGCAACGGCTAACAGAACATCATCGCCAAAGCTATGGCCATACGTATCGTTGATTGACTTGAATTTATCAACATCAACAAATAGACAGGCCATCACTTTGTCCGCAAAACATCGTTTAACTAAAACCTTCTTAGCTTCACTTAACAATGCTCGGCGGTTCAAGCAATGCGTCAGGGAGTCATGACTGGCAAAAAAGTTAAGTTGATTCTCTAGCTCGTATTTCTCGAGCGCTACTGAATACAAAGAAGCAAGCAGCTCCAAGATCTCGAGTTCAAATTCATGAGGCTCTGAAATGCATCGGCTGTAAATCGCAAATGTACCTAGCACGTGGCCATGCGAAGAGATAATGGGCACCGACCAACAGGCATGCAGATTCGCTTGATTGGTTAAGGCTAAAAAAGGTGCCCAGTTTGGGTGTGCATTTATGTTGGAGACCATCACTGCTTTCTTAAGCGCAGCTGCCTCGCCACATGAACCTATCCCCGCACCAATTTCTACCCCTTCTATCTGTTGATTGTAAAAATCAGGCAGGTTTGGGGCATATTCAAGGTGTAAAGTTTTAGACTCTGAGTTGAGCAGTAGAATTGAAGCCATGCGCTGCCCAAAAAGCTGCTCGGTAAGCTGAATAATCTTGTGATTTAAATCTTTGCGATCCATCCCAAGCGCAAGCTTTCGCAGCAAACTATTGACGGCTCGATGACCTTCTAATAAAAATTGTTGTTCCATTCACTAAGGCTTTCAATTGTGTAATCGGGTACAGCCTGTACTTATGCAAGCTTGTTATTGGTTAATAATAACACACTAAATTAGTACGACACACAATCGAAGATCATAGGTTGATCTTTCGCTTTATCTATTTTGATCAGCGATCTACCCCAAAAAGAATATTTATATCACCACACACCGAAAGCATAAGTTACATGTGCTGCATTTCAATTTTAAATAGTCATTTATATTAAAAATCACATACAAAGACAAAATAAACAGCACAAGTCATTTTGTTCTGAAGTCTAAATCATCGAATTACATGCGTCAGCATTTCAATATGCTGGTCATCTAACTGGGTTAACTTAACGGACAATGCCTTAAGCTCTGAGGTGTTCTCAATGTGAGTACCACCACACGGAATAGACACTAAAGTGTCGGCATCCAACTGCCATTCCCAATAGCGAGAGTCTGTTAATGCTTCACCTTCTAGTCGCATCGCAACTGGTGTCGGATCAGCAAGCCAGCCCGCAATCATCTGGTTGATGTCGGCTTCAATGTCATCAAGGTTTGCTAGCATATCTGCAACGTTCAAACCGCGCTTCTTCAGAGTTTTGCCTAAACGATACTTATCAGTACACAGTTCAGGAGTCACAAAGCTGGTCACCTGCGCATAACTATTGAAATCGTAGCTGCCAAGTGGATCTTTTCTGTCGGCATCTTTACGCCAGTAGCTTTCAGCCAATACTTTATTCAAGGCTAGGAAAGCAATGTGGCCAGCGCTGTGACCACGGCTCAAACTGGCTTGATACTCTCTATCAACCGACAACACAACTTCGTGGTCAACCTTAATCATAGAACCAGATGCGGGTAGCTGGTGGACAACCACAAACGCCCACCCTTCCGTATCACGCTTAACAGGGATATCTGCTGCGATATGAAGCTTGCCAGTAGATTGTTCTATTGCACCAACAAGACAGTCTTCAACGGGATATTGCACGTCACCAACATTCACAAAGCCTTGGTCTGCTGGGTGGTCTGGCCAAATATGACTCACTGGGTGAAAAGGCGTCACGTCGGTGAGCAGGTAGGTTTTGCTGTCGTTACTTTCAACGTGCAGCGCTTTTGCATTGAGCTGCCAAGCCTGGTGACAAAATTGAGTAATGGTTGGTGTGATTTCTGACGCAGGTGTAATCAAATCGCTCGTAGTCATATCGTTCTTCTTTTGGAATCTAGTCTGATTCGTTAAACCATGATGATAAAAATATATTGTTATGGCTTAACGTGAATTTTGCTTAAAAAAATACCCGAGACAGGCTCGGGTATCAAATCTATTGGAAAGGTTTACTTACGACCTTTAACCATGCTCATCATGCGCTTACGTTTACGTTCTTGAGAGATTGTCAGCTTGTTTGTCTTAGCTTCAAATGGGTTCTCGCTGTTCTGGAATTGAATGCGAATAGGTGTACCCATAATTTCTAATGAACGACGGTAGTAGTTCATCAAGAATCGTTTGTATGAATCTGGCAAGTTACGAACTTGGTTACCGTGGATAACGATAATAGGTGGGTTGTAGCCACCAGCGTGCGCGTACTTCAGTTTCACACGACGGCCACGAACCATAGGCGGTTGGTGATCATCAGTCGCCATCTTCATGATACGAGTTAGCACAGAAGTACCAACACGAGTCGTTGCTGACTTGTAAGCTTCTTGAACAGACTCAAACAAGTGACCAACACCAGTACCGTGAAGTGCAGAAATAAAGTGAATACGTGCGAAATCAACGAAACCTAAGCGACGGTCTAGCTCTTTCTTAACACGTTCTTTAACGTCGTTATCTAGGCCATCCCACTTGTTTACTGCAATAACAATTGAACGACCAGCGTTCAACGCAAAGCCTAACAAGCTTAGATCTTGATCAGAGATGTTTTCGCGAGCATCGATAAGCAACAGTACAACGTTCGCATCTTCAATCGCTTTCAGTGTTTTAACTACTGAGAACTTCTCTACTGTTTCGTTGATGTTCTTACGACGACGAACACCCGCAGTATCGATTAGAACGTATTCACGCTCATCACGCTGCATTGGGATGTAAATAGAGTCACGAGTTGTACCAGGCATATCGTAAACAACCACACGCTCTTCACCAAGAATACGGTTAGTTAGTGTTGATTTACCTACGTTAGGACGACCAATGATCGCTAGCTTGATCGGTTGATCTTGAAGACGCTTGAATTCTGCTTCGGCTTCTTCTTCTGTAAATTCAACCTGCTCTTCTTCTTCGTCTTCAAACTCAGTTAAATCGCTTACTTCGCCATTCTCAGCTTTTAGCGCTTCTGCGAATGGGTTAAGAGCAAGGTCAATAAGTGCAGTAACACCACGACCGTGCGCCGCAGCGATTTGGTACATGTCTTCTACACCTAGTTGCCAGAAGTCAGCACTTGCAGCATCAGGGTCGATACCATCAACCTTGTTTACTACTAGCATTGAAGGCTTTTCTAGTTGACGTAGGTGCTTAGCAATCGCCACATCTGAAGGTGTTAGACCTGCACGACCATCTACCATAAATAGAACGACATCAGCTTCATCAATCGCCGCTAGCGACTGTTCAGCCATTTTTGTTTCAACACCTTCTTCAGTACCGTCGATACCGCCAGTGTCAATAACAATAAAGTCATGCTCGCTAAAATGAGCATGACCGTATTTACGGTCACGCGTTAAGCCAGGGAAATCCGCAACCAATGCATCACGAGTTCGAGTCAATCGGTTAAATAACGTAGATTTACCTACGTTCGGACGCCCTACTAGAGCAACAACAGGTACCATAACAACCTCTACAATTTCTTCTCTAAATGTAGTTATAGGTAAGCACTTGTTCGCAAGTTTAAACTCTTACCTATAACCACACGGTTTATTAATTTTTAACAACAAAACGGCTCCTGGCTGTTACCAACCAGGAGCCGACTGTGAATTATATCACGCTTTTATTGGCTAATCGTCAGTTTCTTTACATCGCCATTGCGAGTCGTCACTAAGTAGCCTTCAGGCAGTTCGATTGGTGCAACCGCAAAGCCGCTATCATCGACAAGCTGTTGAGCAACAAACTCACCCGATGAACGATCTAACCAGTGCAGATAACCTTCTGTATCACCCACGACTACATAACCATTAATAATAGCAGGTGCTGTCAGTAAGCGGTTTTCTAACAATGGAGTGCTCCATAGTTCAGTACCACTACGCGCATCAACCGCAACCACATGGTCTTTGTCGGTAACAACGAACAAACGGCTACCATCACTTGCTAAATCAATCGCTGATGAGTAGTTACGTTTCCAAATTGGCTTACCAGAACGAAGATCGATAGCAATCAGCTGACCATTGATACCTACGGTATACAGGGTGCCACCAAGAACAATTGGAGATGCATCAACATCAACCAAACGATCAATTTCCGTTGCACCTTTTGGTGTGCCTACTGGCTGTTGCCAAATAAGCTGACCACGGTCAACGATAGCCGCAGCTAGACGACCATTTGCTGTACCCCAGAATACACCACCAGAAACCGCAACAGGCGAGCTATCGCCACGAAGTGTTAAGCTTGGTACTTCCGTACTGATGGTCCATTTTTGTTCTCCGCTTGCTTGATCTAACGCGATCAACATACCGCGACTGGTATGAACAATGACCATGTTGCTATCAGTTGCTGGGGATGCAAGCACCTCGCCATTCACTGATACACGCCACAGCTCTTCACCGGTCGATTCTTCCAGTGCGATCACTTCGCCATTTTCAGAACCAACAAATACTTTGCCGTAAGCCGCCGTTAAGCCACCCGATAAACGAGCCAGTACGTCTTTCTCAAGATCGACTTTCCACAGCTCTTTACCTGTATCAGGATCAAGCGCTTTAACCATACCTTCACGGCTTGCAACAAACACTTTGTCGTAAGCCAATTCTGGCGTTAGTTTTGAAAAGTAGTGACCAACACCATCACCAACCGACGTAGACCACTCCTGACTAGGAGTGAACTCACTATTTACCGTTGGTACTGGAGCCATGATTACGGTGTCTTCTTCACCCGCACAGCCAGCTAGTAGGCCAAGAGCAATCGCACACAACGCCGCTTTTGGAAACATCTTCTTCATTCAAAGCGCCTTATTTAGCTAGGTCGTCAAGTTTGATTTGAAGCGTTTGGCTAGCGTCAACAGCTTGCTGTGCTTCTGTGTAAGCACTGTATGCTGCGTCAGTGTCGCCTTTACGAAGTGAAATATCACCACGCAGTTCAGCAACACGGCCTTTCCAAGATTCATCTGTCATAGCAGCAAGATCAGTCAGTGCTGCGTCAAATTCACCTTGCTCAGCTTTGATGCGTGCAACACGGTAAGTAAGTAGTGGCGCAAGTGCCGCGTCCTTAGTTGCCGATTTTGCCCACTCTAGCTGTTCAAGTGCTGCTGCTAGCTCACCCGCTTGTACTTGTACTTTTGCTAATTGCATAGCAGCAAGTACTGAGTACTCAGCGTCTTGGTTTGCGTCGATGAAAGCTTGAATATCAGATTGAGCATCAACGCCCTTAGTATCAAGAGCTGAAATTACAGAGGTGTAGCTTTCTGAAGCTGCTTCACGCGCTTCAACGACTGAATCTTGGTAATAACGCCAGCCAAATAGACCACCTAAACCAATAACCGCACCAAAGATTACGGCCTTACCGTTCTCTTTCCACCAATCTTTAATGGCTTCAACTTGTTGCTCTTCGCTATCGTAAAGTTCCACTTCCTGTCCTCTTTAATTCTTTAAACGCCAGCATAGTGCTGACGTTAGTATTCATGATGAGCGTTTGCTCAATGGCTAATTAGATTAGCGCAGCAACTTTCTCTGCAACTTCCGTTTGAGACACGGTTTCTTGCTCGCCGCCAACCAGATCTTTTAGCACAACCGTATTGTCAGCAACTTCGTTCTCACCAAGCACCAGCGCCACAACGGCACCAACTTTGTCAGCACGTTTGAATTGCTTCTTGAAGTTACCACCACCGAAGTGGTTCATTACACGCACGCCTTCAACGGTGTCGCGTAATTGATTTGCTAACTGCATGCCTGCGATCATAGTTCCTTCGCCGGCAGCAACTACGTATACATCAACGCTACGACGAACTTCTGTTAGCTCTAGCGTTTCCATCATCAGAACCAGACGCTCTAGACCCATAGCAAAACCAACAGCATTGGTTGCTTTTCCGCCCAGTTGCTCAACAAGACCATCGTAACGGCCGCCGCCACATACTGTACCTTGAGCACCAAGACTATCAGTGATCCACTCAAATACGGTACGGTTGTAGTAATCTAGGCCGCGCACTAGACGCTCATTAACTTGGTATTCGATACCAACTGCGTCAAGAAGTTCACACAAACCAGCAAAATGTTGCTTCGATTCTTCACCTAGATATTCAGATAGTCGAGGTGCGTCACCTAAGATAGCTTGAACATCAGGGTTCTTAGTATCAAGTACACGTAGAGGGTTAGTGTGCATACGACGTTTGCAGTCTTCATCAAGCACATCAATGTGTTGCTCAAGGAAAGCCACTAACGCAGTGCGGTAGCTTACGCGATCTTCTTGAGAACCGATTGAGTTCAGCTCTAGGCGAACGTGCTTATCGATACCTAGCTCACGCCATAGGCGAGCTGTCATCATGATAAGTTCTGCGTCAACGTCTGGACCATCTAGGCCAAACACTTCAACACCACATTGGTGGAATTGACGGTAACGACCTTTTTGAGGACGCTCGTGACGGAACATCGGGCCCATGTACCATAGGCGCTGTTCATCACGGTTGATAAGGCTGTTTTGAATACATGAACGTACACAACCAGCTGTACCTTCAGGACGCAGCGTTAGGCTATCGCCATTGCGGTCGTCAAAGGTGTACATCTCTTTAGAAACAACGTCTGTCTCTTCGCCAACTGCACGGCTAAATAGGTTTGTTTCTTCAACGATAGGCATACGTACTTCATTGTAACCGTATGCACTCACCACGCTTTTAACTGCGCTTTCTACTTTCTGCCACAGTGGTGATTGAGTTGGAAGGCAGTCGTTCATGCCTCGAATTGCTTGGATATTTTTAGCCACAGTATTTATTCCGTAATTTCTCACGACCAGGTGTTAGTGCGAATAGACAATCACACCCCATCGCGTTGTATTAATCTTCTAAGTTTTCTACATCAATGCGATTTGCTTTATCAAGCACTGACGCTTTTGCACGAATCTTAGCTTCAAGTTTGTCGACAAGATCATCGTTGTCGAAGCGCTCTTTCTGACGCTTACCGTCTTCATAGAAAGCACTTTTACGTGCACTACCGGCTAAGCCTAAGTGAGACACTTCAGCTTCACCAGGTCCGTTAACCACACAACCGATAATTGAGACATCCATTGGAGTAATTACGTCTTCTAGGCGTTCTTCAAGGGCATTAACGGTGTTAATAACATCGAATTCTTGACGAGAACAGCTCGGGCACGCAATAAAGTTGATGCCACGCGAACGAATACGCAGAGATTTAATAATATCAAAGCCAACTTTGATCTCTTCAACAGGATCAGCCGCTAGCGAAATACGCAGCGTATCGCCGATACCTTCAGAAAGAAGCATACCTAAACCTACCGCTGACTTCACAGAGCCTGCACGCGCACCACCCGCTTCGGTAATGCCAAGGTGCAGAGGCTGATCAATCTGCTTAGCCAGCAAACGGTAAGAGCCGACAGCAAGAAATACATCAGACGCCTTAACGCTGACTTTGAATTGATCAAAATTCAGACGGTCTAGGATATCTACGTGACGCATTGCTGATTCAACCAGCGCTTCTGCTGTAGGTTCTGTGTATTTCTCTTGGATCTCTTTCTCAAGAGAGCCGCCGTTAACACCAATACGAATCGGAATATTCATATCACGGGCACAATCAACAACTGAGCGGATACGGCTTTCGTTACCGATGTTACCTGGGTTGATACGCAGACAGTCAACGCCGTATTCAGCCACTTTAAGTGCGATACGGTAGTCAAAGTGAATATCAGCAACCAAAGGAACAGAGACCTGCTGCTTGATTAGCTTAAAGGCTTCAGCAGCATCCATAGTCGGTACAGATACGCGAACGATATCAGCCCCCACTTTTTCCAAAGCTCTAATTTGAGCAACGGTCGCGGCTACATCTGTTGTTCTTGTGTTGGTCATGGATTGCACAGCAATTGGTGCACCATCACCGATCGGCACATCACCCACATAAATACGGGTTGATTTGCGACGAATAATAGGAGATTCGTGTTGCATATTAACTCTAAGGTAAGGTTATTCTAGCTACTTTGCCTGAAGTATACCCAGAAAGGTCGACAGGTTCACTTGCAAATGTCATTGATACGCCTTCTGGCGCACCCAGAATCACTTTATATGGCGCAGTTCCTGATAGATTCAACGACTGACCTGCTTTTTTGATGCCAGTCGACAAGGTTTTACCCGTTGCATCTTTCACTTGGATCCAGCAATCGGCAGAGAATTGCATCACTAGCTCGTTGGCTACAGGTTCAGGCGTCACTGTCTCTGCTTCAGCAGCTACAGGGGTAACCTCTGCAACGTCTTGTGTCTGTTCTGCTTGCTCGATATTCTCTGAAGCCTCAGCCGCGCTAACCACTGCAAGTTCATCCGTACTTTCAGTCGCTGAATGCTCCGCAGTATTTTGCTCAGCTTCAATCACTTCTAATGACGTCAATTCAGGGTCTAGCGACTCTTCTACCATTAGCTCTTCTGAGCTTTCGGTATTCACCAGAGATTGAGACAAGGTGTCTTGCTGTTGGTTCTGCCACCACCACAATGACGACATACCTACAATCACCGCAAAGATGCTCCAAGTTAGGAACATAATACGGCTATTGTGCTTTTCGGTTTTAGTCTTACGAGAAAAGCTCAGCATTTCTTGTTCTTGATGTTGAGCATCACCAGAATGATGAAGCGCGTTCAACACAACTTTTTCATCAAGATTAACGTATTTCGCGTATGAACGAATGTAACCACGCATAAAGGTGGCGACTTGATCGGACTCAAATTGGTTTTCTTCAATTTGTTGGATCAACGTAACGCGCAGCTTCAAACGATCAGAGATCTGCTTTTGTGTTAAACCCAGAGATTCTCGTTTATTTTTGAGCAGCGTTCCCGCTTCAATTGCTGGAGCGACAGTTTCTTTCGTTTGTGTTTCGTGTTCTGTGTTCATAGAGAGTGAACTTCTAAATAATTATCGCAGGTTGATGAGAGCATTTTTTATTTTCGTTTAAGCTCAATCTTACAACCTACTATGTGGAATTTTTCCTGCAACCCAGTTCATCAACCCTTAAAGTAGAAAATCACACGCTGTTGGTGAGCGATTTTCTCAGGAAGCTAGTTTATCAAGTAGCCAACCTAAATAGACATATTGACGATTATCGGGTAACAAGCGAGCACTTAAATTAATTTAAGATTATTTAATCATAAGCTAATGCCATTACAAGGCAAAAACACTTTCGACAAAATTTACCGTCAGCTCATGGTTTTGTCCAAAATTTAACGAAAAATGTAAGAAAGCGTGGGGAAAAAATCCAATTCTTGGAAATTCACCTTCCAGAAAAGCAACAAGCCAGAAGGAATCCTTCTGGCTTGTTTAGTTCTAAATGGTATTTAAACCGCTTTTACTTGAATCACATCACCTGCGATTAAGTTAGCTTCAGAGGCGGCTTTCAGCATTTTAGTACGCTTGGTTCTATCAATAACATCACCAACCAGCTGACCACATGCGGCATCAATATCATCACCACGTGTTTTACGAACCGTTACTGTGTAGTTGTATTCCATCAGCGTTTTTTGGAAGCGATCAATACGAGAGTTGCTTGGCTTCTTGTAAGGCGAACCCGGATAAGGGTTGAATGGAATCAAGTTGATCTTACAAGGCGTATCTTTCATTAACTCAGCAAGTTCACGAGCGTGGTCCATATCATCATTCACATGATCCAACAGAACGTACTCAACCGTTACTTTACCGCGGTTAGCATTTGAAGAAGCAATGTAACGACGAACCGATGCTAGGAAGTCTTGGATATCCCAACGGTCATTGATTGGCATGATTTGGCTACGTAATGCATCGTTTGGTGCGTGTAGAGAAATTGCCAGAGCTACATCAATGTTGTCTGTCATCTGATCAAGACCAGAAACAACACCAGAAGTTGATACTGTTACACGACGCTTAGACAGTGAGAAACCTAGATCATCAAGCATCAGCTCCAATGATGGAATTAGGTTCTTCATGTTCAACAGAGGCTCACCCATACCCATCATTACGACGTTAGTAATTGGACGACGACCCGTTTCTTTCTCTAAACCGATTTCACGTGCAGCACGCCAGATTTGGCCAACGATCTCTGAAACTTTCAGGTTACGGTTGAAGCCTTGTTGAGCCGTAGAGCAGAATTTACATTCAAGCGCACAACCTACTTGCGAAGATACACATAGCGTCGCACGGTCACCATCTGGGATGTATACCGTTTCAACGTCTTGGTCACCAACGCTCATCGCCCATTTAATGGTGCCATCCGCAGAGTGCTGAGCTTCAGAAACAATAGGTGCAACAATCTCACAGCGATGCAACAGTTTCTCACGTAATTTTTTGTTGATGTTGTTCATTTGTTCGAAGTCATCGACACCGAAGTGATAAATCCACTTCATCACTTGCTCTGCTCGAAACGCTTTCTCATTCAGTTCTTCTGTGAAAAATTTACGAAGACCTTTACGATCAAAATCGAGTAGATTGACTTTAGCTGTGGTCATGATGCCTCTCAATGACGGAACAATAATTAAGGGCGCGAATTGTACAGGCTTTACGCAACTTCAACAAGCATTGTAAAACCTTGTGTTTACTAAGACGTTCAAACTTAAGTGATTAAAATTTACACAAATATATTTATTAGCCTGAGATTACCCCATTTAAAGAAAAGATTCCCGATTACACTCCTTCGTCGCTTTCGGGAATGACGTAGACAATCACCGACAGCTCGCAATATTTATTACGATATTTTTTCTCCAAAGCTCCCCGTCATTCCAGAACCGAGGGGCGAGGTATCTGGAATCTCGCTTTTCACTACACATCTTTTCCCACTACCCATCAGAAACGAAAAAAGCCTCACCGAAGTGAAGCCTTTAGAATTATTTGCTGTACTGATTATTGAGCTGGGCGTGGGCAAATTTCAGATTCTGGGAAGAAGAATTCGATTTCGCGAGCTGCAGACTCAGGGCTATCGCTGCCGTGTACTGAGTTGTAACGCATGCTGATTGCGTAATCAGCACGGATAGTGCCGCACGCCGCTTCTTCTGGGTTAGTTTTACCCATTAGTTCACGGTAACGAGCGATCGCGTTTTCGCCTTCA
Source organism: Vibrio sp. 14G-20 (assembly GCF_026241515.1). GTDB lineage: Bacteria > Pseudomonadota > Gammaproteobacteria > Enterobacterales > Vibrionaceae > Vibrio. The sequence goes on along the minus strand of NZ_JAPHPW010000010.1, from coordinate 39,025 downwards.
AGCACTTGAACCATGATAGGTCCAGAAGTCATAAACTCTTTAAGAGCTGGGAAAAACTCTTTACCTTCGTGTTCAGCATAGAAGCCACTCGCTTGCTCTTCAGTAAGACGAACCATCTTAGCAGCAATAATTTCTAGGCCTGCTTTTTCGATACGGTGGTAGATTTCACCAACAAGGTTACGCTTAACTGCATCCGGCTTAACAATTGAGAACGTTCTTTCTAGAGCCATAGGGATTCCTTCACTTCATTTTTTTGTTATTAAATACTGAAATTACTGAGATCTTTCGATCTTAGCTTTATGAATGAGCAGCACAAAATACCGCTCACCCTTATTATTATTTTGCTTGGTCGATAAGAAGACGAGCCAGTGTGCGAACGCCCATACCCGTTGCGCCTGCCGCCCACTTGTCACTTGCTGACTTACGGTAAGTACCTGCGCAATCCATATGAATCCAACCTTTTTTGTAGTCATCTACAAAGTAAGAAAGGAACGCAGCCGCTGTACTTGCACCCGGTGTGTAATCGCCCGTGCTGATGTTTGACAGATCAGCAAAGTTTGAAGGCAACATACCACGGTGGAAGTCAGCAAGAGGCAGTGGCCATAGGCCTTCTTTCTCTTGGTTTGCCGCCGTTAGCGCTTGGTGAGATAACTCATCATCAAAACTCAATAGTGCGTGGTAGTCGTTACCTAATGCATTTTTAGCAGCGCCTGTTAGCGTTGCACAGTCGATGATCAGCTCAGGATTTTGTGCACTTGCGTACATCAGACCATCAGCAAGTACCAAGCGACCTTCCGCATCGGTATTCATGATCTCAACTGTCTTACCATTTTTGTAAGTAATGATGTCGCCAAGCTTCAATGCGCGACCAGAGATCATGTTCTCTGCGCAACATAGAATAAGCTTGATACGCTTATTCAGACCACGTTCAATCGCTAGACCTAAACCACCAGTAATCGTTGCTGCGCCGCCCATGTCAGCCTTCATCGCTGTCATGAATTGACCTGGTTTAATGCTGTAGCCGCCCGAATCGAACGTAATACCTTTACCCACTAAGCAAGCAAATACAGGTGCGTTTTCATCGCCTGTTGGGTTGAAGTCCAGTTGCAGCATTGCTGATGTACGCTCAGAGCCACGGCCTACCGCGTAGATGCCTTCCCAACCTTCAGTTAGGAGATCTTTGTCTTTAACGATTTTTGCTTTTACTGTGCCCGCTGGCGCCACTGATTTGATGTATTCAGCTGCCATCGTCGCTAATTGACGAGGCGCCACTTCTTCAGCGGTTTTGTTGATAATGTCACGCGTCCAGTCAGTTGCACGAATACGAGCTTCAAGCTCAGTTTGATCAGCTTCTGAAAGAGCATCCCATTCCAATGCATTCTTTTTCTTTGGTCCACGGTAGCCTTGGTAGAAAGCCCAAACGCTTTCTAGATCCCAACCTTCACCACGAAGTGAAACGAATGCGATACCTTGTCCGTCAAGCGCACGACCAGCACGTTGAACTGCGCCTAGATCGTGGCCTTCACCAATGTGAATGGTCGCTCCTGCTTCTGAGAACGATAAAATAGCTCTTGCTCCCCACTGAGGCTGGGCAGCTTCTTGACTTAAAAATACTGACATCTGTGTAGACATGATTTCTCCTTGTCATGAACCACTTTGAGTGTGTGATTCTGATTATTTTTTATTAGCGCACTGATGTTAGCATTATGTAGGAGGAAAATGTCATTTTGATAAAAAAACGGACCATAAGGTCCGCTTTTTTTGGTAAGAATTGTTAACTTGGCTGCGTTTTATATTTGACTGATACCAACCCGCGACCAAGTAATTAGACAAGAGGATTAATCCATCTCATCCATCCAGCATAAAATAATAGCCTCTAAGATTTTCTCATTCGAGTGGTTAGGCTCGTCATCGAACTCTTCAAGGTCTAATACCCATTGGTGTAAATCGGTAAAACGTACCGTTTTAGGATCAGTATCAGGGTACAAATCACATAGCTCAATTGCGATATCTCGCGAATCAATCCACTTCAAGCTCATAACACTTCCTTATATTTATTAGCGACGCTTGGTCGCCTTTATGATCTATATTTTAGGCCAGTTTTGTTAAACCGTAATATCAGTCATGGCGAAACCACCATGACCATAGAGAAGTTCTTAGTGATCTTCAGACGCTAGGTTCAATGTGTACTTTGGAATCTCTACTACAAGATCTTCATTAGCCACTTTTGCTTGGCAACCAAGGCGAGATTCCATCTCTAAGCCCCATGCTTTATCTAGCATGTCATCTTCTAGATCATCACTCTCTTCTAAAGAATCAAAACCTTCACGAATCACAACGTGACATGTCGTACATGCACACGATTTTTCACATGCGTGTTCAATACCAATACCGGCCTTCAGTGCAACATCAAGAACCGTCTCACCAGTTTTTGCTTCTAAAACAGCGCCTTCTGGACATAGATCTTCGTGAGGTAAAACAATAATCTTTGGCATGTTTATCTATTCTCTAACTATTAAATATTATCGACTGACTGACCTGACAGTGCAGCACGAATTGATTTATCCATACGACGAGAAGCAAAGTCTTGGCTCGCTTTGTCGGTATTCTTAATTTCTACTTCAATGGCATCAGCGCTGTCGCCATTGCGTACTTCAATCAGTGCTTCAATCGCTTGAACAAGTTGTTGCTTGCCTTGCTCATCCAGAAGCTCATCACCATCGGCTTGCATTGCAGCAATAAGGCCTTCGATAACGCGATCCGCTTCTACGCGTTGCTCAGCAAGAGCACGCGCTTGCATGTCTTCTTTTGCAAACGTCATCGAATCTTTCAACATGCTAGCCACTTCGTTGTCACTTAGACCGTAAGAAGGCTTAACTTGGATTTCAGCTTGAACTCCAGTGCTCTTCTCCATCGCGGTAACCGAAAGCAGGCCATCAGCATCCACTTGGTAAGTTACACGAATATGCGCAGCACCTGCAGTCATCGGCGGGATGCCTTTCAAAGCAAATCGAGCCAGTGAACGGCAGTCATCAACCATCTCACGTTCACCTTGAACGGTGTGTACTGTCATTGCCGTTTGACCGTCTTTGAATGTGGTAAATTCTTGTGCGCGAGCTACAGGGATCGTGGTATTACGAGGGATGATCTTTTCGACCAAGCCGCCCATAGTTTCAATACCAAGCGATAAAGGAATTACGTCCAGAAGTAGCATTTCAGAGTCAGGCTTATTACCGACTAGGATATCCGCTTGAATCGATGCACCAATCGCAACCACTTCATCGGGGTTAATGCTGGTTAGTGGCAGACGACCAAAGAAATCACCGACCATTTCACGTACAAGTAATGTGCGAGTTGAACCGCCGACCATCACGACTTCGAGAACTTCATCCGCGTCAACTTCCGCATCTTTCAAAGCACGACGGCATGAAAGCAATGTTTTCTTCACAAGTGGCTTGATGATCTCTTCAAACTCTTCACGAGTTAATGAACCAGACCAACCTAGTACGTCAACATCAACGCTTTCCGCTTCAGATAAGCCAATCTTAGCTTCTGTTGCAGCGTCTAGAAGAATACGGTTCTGTTCTGCTGTTAGCGCTGATAAGCCCATTTGCTCTTGGAAATGATCCGCAACTAAATGGTCAAAGTCGTCGCCGCCTAACGCTGAGTCACCGCCTGTTGCTAAAACTTCGAAGACACCTTTAGATAGGCGTAGAATAGAGATATCAAACGTACCACCACCTAAGTCATAAACAGCAATTACCCCTTCTTTACCCGAATCCAAGCCGTAAGCAATCGCAGCGGCAGTGGGTTCATTAAGAAGACGTAACACGTGAAGACCAGCAAGTTGCGCCGCGTCTTTCGTACCAGCACGTTGTGCATCATCAAAGTAAGCAGGAACGGTAATAACAGCACCAGATAGCTCACCGCCTAGCGTAGACTCAGCACGTTGGCCAAGCGCTCGTAGAATATCAGCAGAAACCTGAATTGGGTTCTTGTTGCCTTGTTCTGTACGGATCACAGGTAGACCATTATCACTTTCTTCAAACTGATATGGCAGAGACGGGTATCGCTGTTGAATATCCGACAGTGAGCGACCAATCAATCGCTTTACTGAGATAATGGTATTTTTAGGGTCAGTCTGCGCGTTAGCACGAGCTTCATCGCCAGTCGTATAAGATTCCGACTGGTAGTGAACAACTGAAGGTAAAATGCTTCGACCTTGTTGATCAACGAGTGTGCTCGCCTCGCCACTGCGTACTGCAGCAACCAACGAGTTTGTTGTACCTAAATCAATACCCACTGCAAGCTTATGCTGGTGAGGAGCGGCGCTTTGCCCTGGTTCTGCAATCTGAAGTAGTGCCATGGATGTGTCCTTGTTATACAAACTAGCCGATCAAACGATCTTCAACTAATTCGATTTCATTCTTTAATTTTGCAATAAACTTAAGCTTTCTTACTCGGTCTGCAGCTTCTAGCCAAGCTTCGCTTTCGAGTTCTTGTTGGATAGCACTTAATTGTTGTTTATACATTTTGCTAACCTTGCCTTCAAATGCAAATAGCGCATCTTCAGGTTCAGAACTGTCTGCGATATCTTCCAGCTCTTCACGCAATTCCATCTGCTCCATCAGGAACATAGGATCTTGCATGGTTTGTTGTTCGCCACGAATGTCTTCTCCGTGTTGAACCAACAGGTATTCGGCTCGGCTGATTGGATTCTTCAATACCTGGTACGCATCGTTGATTTGTGCCGCTTTTTGCACGGCTAATAAGCGGTCACGCTCAGAAGCTATCGCAAATTTATCAGGATGGAATTGGCGTTGCAGATCTCTAAACTGAGAAGAAAGAAGGCTACCATCCAGTTGAAACTGAAGTGGTAGCCCAAATAATTCGAAATGATTCATGTAAAGGTGGTCCTAAGTTTAGGCTCTTTGTTCAGAGCCTAATTTTATTCTTCGCTTACAACGCTTAACGATTCAAGCGTTTAAACATTGAAGCTCTCACCACAACCACATTCGCCTTTCGCGTTCGGGTTGTTGAATTCAAAACCTTCGTTTAGGCCTTCTTTTACATAATCAAGCTCAGTACCGTCTAGGTAAACTAGGCTCTTTGGATCAATGATGACCTTAACACCTGAATGCTCGAACACTTCGTCTTCTTCGTTGAGCTCGTCAACGAATTCCAGTACATACGCCATACCCGAACAGCCAGTAGTTTTTACTGCTAAGCGTAACCCGAGACCTTTACCACGGTTATCTAGGAAAGCTTGAACTCGGCTTGCTGCCGTATCTGTCATGGTGATGGCCATACTACAACCTTGTGTTTTATATGAATTGAGAACTCAGGGGAGCACAAAGGATGCTCCCAAATATTACTTTTTTGAAGTGATTACTTTGTAGAAGCGGTTAGTGCTTCTTTTTGTAATCCGCAACCGCTGCTTTGATTGCATCTTCAGCAAGAATTGAACAGTGAACTTTCACTGGTGGTAATTCTAGCTCTTCTGCAATTTCAGAGTTTTTGATAGCCGCTGCTTCATCAATGCTTTTACCTTTAACCCACTCAGTTACTAGTGAGCTAGAAGCGATTGCACTACCGCAACCGTAAGTCTTGAATTTTGCGTCTTCAATAATACCTTCTGCAGATACTTTGATTTGCAGTTTCATTACATCACCACAAGCTGGTGCGCCAACCATGCCGCTACCTACACTTGGGTCTTCTTTATCAAACGAACCTACGTTACGTGGGTTTTCGTAGTGATCAATTACTTTTTCGCTATATGCCATGATAGTTACCTCGAATCCTCTATTTCCGTGAGATTAGTGATGAGCCCACTCAACAGTATTCAAATCAATCCCTTCTTTATACATATCCCATAGAGGAGACATGTCGCGTAATTTGTTTACCGCTACACGGATTTGTGCAATCGCGTAGTCGATTTCTTCTTCCGTTGTGGAACGGCCGAATGAGAAACGTACTGAGCTGTGTGCCAGTTCATCGTTTAGACCAAGAGCACGTAGAACGTATGAAGGCTCTAGGCTTGCTGATGTACATGCAGAACCTGATGATACCGCTAGGTCTTTTAAAGACATAAGCAGAGATTCACCTTCAACGAAAGCAAAGCTCACGTTTAGGTTGTGTGGTACACGTTGGTCTAAGTCACCGTTTACCGTTACCGCTTCTAGATCTTGAACACCTTTCAATAGGCGCTCACGAAGTGCTAGTGCGTGATCGTAATCTTTCTGCATGTCTTGCTTAGCAACAGCACATGCTTCGCCCATACCCACGATTTGGTGAGTAGCAAGCGTACCTGAACGGAAACCACGCTCATGACCGCCGCCGTGCATTTGCGCTTCAAGACGGATACGTGGCTTACGACGAACGTAAAGTGCACCGATACCTTTAGGGCCATACATTTTGTGAGCTGAAAGTGAGATTAGGTCAACTTTCATCTCTTGTACGTCTAGTGGGATTTTACCCGCAGACTGAGCCGCATCAACGTGGAAGATGATCTTGCGTGAACGACATAGTTCGCCGATTGCAGAGATATCTTGGATTACACCAATCTCGTTGTTAACGTGCATGATAGAAACTAGAACAGTGTCTTCACGCATTGCAGCTTGTAGCTTGTCTAGATCGATGATGCCGTTTGCTTCTGGCTCAAGGTAAGTTACCTCAAAACCTTCACGCTCTAGTTGGCGACATGGATCAAGAACCGCTTTGTGTTCTGTTTTGCACGTGATTACGTGCTTACCTTTCTTCTCGTAAAAGTGCGCTGCACCTTTAATCGCAAGGTTATCTGACTCTGTAGCACCTGAAGTGAAAACAATTTCACGTGGGTCTGCATTTAGTAGGTCAGCAATTTGCTCACGAGCATTATCTACTGCTTCTTCTGCCTGCCAGCCGTAACGGTGTGAACGAGATGCAGGGTTACCGAAGTTACCGTCCATCGTCATGCACTGAACCATTTTCTCAGCAACTCGTGGATCGACTGGGCATGTAGCTGAATAGTCAAAGTAAATAGGCAGTTTCATTTTCTACTCCAATGTAAAAACTGACCGCTAAGAGCGGGCATTAACACCGTGAGGTGCTGCACTAATCGTTGTAGTGCTCGTATTTTTATGTGCAAAACCATTATTAACCGCAAGATCTATATCTTGACGATCAGAAATTTCTAAAACTTCGTTATCTTTCATCAGCTCACCGAGCGTAATGTCGTTTAAGAAGCTGCTGATTCGGGAGCTTAAATCACGCCATAGAGTGTGAGTTAAACAACGACTACCACCTTGGCAATCTGCTCGACCGTGACACTTAGTCGCATCCACTGATTCGTCTACTGCTGCAATCACAGTTCCGACAGCGATGTCGCTCGCTTCAGCACCTAAACGGTAACCACCACCAGGGCCGCGAACACTAGCAACTAAGCCAGCTTTACGTAACTTAGAAAAAAGTTGCTCTAAGTAAGATAACGAGATGCCTTGTCGCTCTGAAATATCAGCCAGAGGAACTGGGCTTTTTTGCGAATGCAGTGCTACATCTAGCATAGCTGTTACCGCATATCTTCCTTTAGATGTAAGTTTCATATCACACCGTATCCACATTGTTTATGTGGTTGGAATCTTCCCATACCCGACTAAATTGGTCAAGTATTTAGTTGACTATTTTAGTCAGGTATTCACCCTTAGCTATTGTATGGGCTTTATTTGTCGTTTTTGCTCTTCTCAATCGAAGTCAAAATACCGCGAAGCGTGTTGATTTCTTGCAGTTCTGGACGAGCACGGCTAAATAGACGACGTAGCTTATTCATCACCTGACCTGGCTTATCCTTAGAGATAAATTGGGTATCGATGATCACTTTTTCAAGGTGTTCATAGAACATTTCTAGTTCGTCGTGGCGTGGATACTCATCTTGTTGCTGTGGCTGATATTGGCTAGCCACCATATCAAGATGAGCTACACGCACTTCGTAGCTCAGAGTCTGCACTGCCATTGCTAGGTTTAGCGAGCTGTATTCAGGGTTAGCTGGGATACATACATGGAAGTGGCACTTCTGCAGTTCATCGTTAGTCAAACCAGTACGTTCACGACCAAAGACTAATGCTACAGGGTGCTTCTGACCTTCAACCGCAAACTTTTCACCACACTCGCGAGGCTCAAGCATTGGCCATTCAAGCGTGCGAGAACGAGCACTTGAACCCACAACCAAACCGCAGTCTCTTACTGCTTCTTCAAGAGTAGAAACAATCGCGGCGTTTTCTGCGATGTCACCTGCACCAGCAGCCAGTGCTAAGGTCTGCTCGTCAACTTCACATTGAGGGTCTACAAGAACTAATTGACTCAAACCCATCACTTTCATTGCGCGAGCTGCTGAACCGATATTTCCCGAATGAGACGTACCAACCAGAACGACTTTTACATTGTCTAACATGCTATATGACACCACTTTAAAAATAATCGCGAGATATTAACACATAGCAAAGTAAAATGGTCAGACCCTTCGCGGAATGTGAAACCAAGAGTTCAAAAAATAACCACTTCCCTTTTGGTAAAACTTTGGTATACTCGCCGCCGCTTTAAATTGTTCTTTAACATCTTGTGGGAAAAACCATATGCATCCAATGCTAAACATTGCGATACGCGCTGCGCGTAAAGCTGGCAACCATATTGCTAAATCTCTAGAAACAACTGATAAGATCGAAACGTCTCTAAAAGGTAACAACGATTACGTTACTAACATTGCTCAAGAAGCTGAGTACATGATCATTGAGACAATCAAAGCATCTTACCCAGAGCACAGCATTATTTCTGAAGAGAAAGGCCTGACTGAAGGTAAAGACTCTGACGTACAATGGATCGTTGACCCACTAGATGGCACCAACAACTTTGTAAAAGGTTTCCCTCACTTCTCTGTATCTATCGCTGTTCGCATGAACGGTCGTACAGAAGTTGCTTGTGTTTATGACCCAATGCTAAACGAGCTATTCACAGCTCAACGTGGCGCTGGCGCTCAACTTAACAACGCTCGTATGCGTGTTACTCAACTTAAAGACCTTCAAGGTACTGTTCTAGCGACTGGTTTCCCATTCAAGCAAAAACAACACTCTGAATCTTTCATGAAGATCGTCTCTGGTCTATTCATCGACTGTGCTGATTTCCGTCGTACTGGTTCTCCTGCTCTTGACCTATGTTACCTAGCAGCAGGCCGTGTTGATGGTTACCTAGAACTAGGCCTTAAGCCATGGGATCTAGCAGCTGGCGACCTAATCGCTCGTGAAGCTGGTGCTATCATGACTGACTTTGCTGGCGGTACTGATTACATGACTTCTGGTAATGTTGTTGCTTCAAGCGCACGTGGTGTTAAGTCTATTCTTAAGCACGTTCGTGAGAACGCTAACGAAGGTATGCTGAAGTAATTCAGGCCTTACGTTAAAGCCCCCTGCTTCAAGGGAGAGTAGAAATTCCAAAGCCCCGCAATCGCGGGGCTTTTTTGTATCTGCGATAACGAGATACGATCAGGATGTCTCTTAGTTAACTGAAGTTCAGCATACATCAACGCTAAATTGTCTTGAGTTTCCCTAGAATACTGACGTAAAAAAACCGCTAGTTACCTAGCGGTTTTTTTGGTTTAGCGAAAATGGTTAAGCCAAGGCCTAAGGCATTTCGTCAAACTCTTCACCTTCTTTTTCCACTTGTGGTGGCATTAAGTGTTCACGCGTAATACCCAACTTCATAGCCAGTGCAGATGCAACGTAGATAGAAGAGTAAGTACCAACCGTAATACCCAGTAGAAGTGCGGTTGCGAAGCCGTGAATCATAGCGCCGCCCTGGACAAACAGTGCGATAACTACGAATAACGTTGTACCAGAAGTGATCAATGTACGGCTCAATGTTTGTGTGATTGAGCTGTTCAGTACTTCAGGTGCTTCACCCTTACGCATCTTACGGAAGTTCTCACGGATACGGTCGAATACAACGATGGTATCGTTGAGGGAGTAACCGACTACCGTTAGCAAGGCTGCCACGATGGTAAGGTCGACCTCAATTTGCATTAGAGAGAATACACCCAGCGTGATGATAACGTCGTGCGCAAGTGCTAATACCGCACCCGCTGCCAAACGCCATTCAAATCGCACGGATACGTAGATCAAGATACAGATAAGAGAAACTAGGATAGCAAGGCCACCCGCTTCTGTTAATTCGTCACCCACGTTAGGACCAACGAACTCGATACGACGCATTTCGACTTGCTCACCAGTACCGCTCTCAATCGCAGAAAGGATCTGGTTACCAAGTGTCTCGCCCGCTACTCCATCACGTGGACGTAGACGAACCATTACATCACGAGCTGAACCGAAATTCTGTACCGTCGCATCACCAAAGCCTTCGGCTTCCAGTGCACTACGAATATCAGGAAGGTGTGCCGGTTGTTCAAAACCAACTTCAATCAAAGTACCGCCGGTAAAATCTAGACCCCAGTTCAACGATTTCGTTGTTAGGGTGAAGATAGCAGTACCAATCATCAAGATAGAAAAAACAAAGGCAACCTTTGACCAACGCATAAAGTCGATCATTTTGTCTGCTTTTAGAATCTGAAACATATTAATTCCTAGCCTTAGATCGACAGTTTTTTAACGCGTTTGCCGCCATACATCAGGTTCACGATACAACGTGTTCCGATAATAGCTGTAAACATTGAAGTCAAGATACCGATAGACAGTGTTACCGCGAAGCCTTTAATCGCACCTGTACCCACAGCAAATAGAATGATTGCTGTTAGTAGTGTGGTGATGTTGGCATCGGCGATTGTGCTGAATGCGTTCGCGTAACCTTGGTGAATTGCTTGTTGTGGACTGCGTCCATCTCGAAGCTCTTCACGTATACGCTCAAAGATCAATACGTTGGCATCGACCGCCATACCGACCGTTAATACGATACCGGCAATACCTGGCAGGGTCATGGTTGCCCCCGGAATCATAGACATCACACCGATAATTAACACCAAGTTCGCCATTAGTGCAACGTTCGCAATCAAACCAAAGCTACGGTAGTAAAGCAGCGTAAATAGCATAACTGCAGCCATACCCCAAACCATCGCCATGATACCCATATCGATGTTTTGCTGACCCATAGATGGACCAATCGTACGTTCTTCTACAATCGAGATAGGCGCAATCAATGCACCTGCACGCAGAAGAAGTGCCAAGTTATGAGCTTCAGCCGTTGAGTCGATACCAGTAATACGGAAGTTACGGCCTAGCGCAGATTGAATCGTCGCTTGGTTGATCACTTCTTCGTGCTTACTTAAGATAACTCGACCTTCCGGTGTTTTACGACCGCTGTCTTTGTACTCTGCAAATACCGTAGCCATTAGCTTACCGATATTCTGACGAGAGAACGCTGACATCTTGCTACCACCTTCGCTGTCTAGCGAGATATTAACTTGAGGACGACCATATTCATCAACACTTGAGCTTGCATCAGTAATACTTGAACCGCCTAGAATAACGCGCTTCTTAAGTACCACAGGACGACCATCACGATCTTGCTTGATTTCACTACCTGCAGGGGCACGACCAGAAGCGGCAGCGGCTAAATCAGCACTGCTATCTACTTCACGGAACTCAAGTGTCGCCGTCGCACCAAGAATCTCTTTAGCGCGAGCCGTGTCTTGAACACCCGGCAATTCCACTACGATACGGCTAGAACCTTGACGTTGAACCAAAGGCTCAGCAACACCAAGTTCGTTCACACGGTTACGTAGAATGGTAATGTTCTGCTCTACCGCATAGTTGCGGATTTCTTGAAGACGAGTCTCTGTAAAGCTTGCAACCAAAGAAAAACGACCGTTAGATGCAGAGTCTACAAACGTCATATCTTGGTGCTTAGATTGCAGTAGCGATTTCGCTTCAGCAAGCTGCTCTTCGTTGCGCAGAATCACTTCAACCGCATCTTTACCAGATGGGCGGATCGCACGGTAACGGATTTTCTCTTCACGAAGTTCACTACGGAATGCTTCTTCTTGTTGGCCAACTAGCTTTTGCATCGCAGCGTCCATATCCACTTCCATCAAGAAGTGAACACCACCACGTAGGTCAAGACCAAGTTTCATTGGTGCAGCACCAATAGATTCAAGCCAATCAGGAGTTGAAGCCGCTAGGTTTAAAGCAACGATAACGTCATCGCCTAGTGCTTCTGTGATGATATCACGGGCACTAATTTGCGTATCTGTGTCGTTAAAGCGAACAAGAATGGAACCGTTTTCGAGAGCAACGGATTTAGTAGAAAGGTTTTCTGCTTCAAGAGCATTGGTGACAGCATCCAGCGTAGACATATCTACAGAGGCGCCGCGCGCCCCTGTAACTTGAACTGCCGGATCTTCACCGTATATATTTGGAAGTGCGTACAACGCAGCGATAGCGATGGCAAACACCACCATCAAATACTTCCATAACGGGTAACGGTTTAGCACAGCGAGGATCCTCTAGCTGTTTATAGAGATTTCAGAGTACCTTTTGGTAGCACTGCTGTAACGAAGTCTTTCTTGATAACTACTTCGTTGTTTGCGTTCAGTTCGATAGCAACGTAGTCGCTGTCTTCAGCAATCTTAGTGATCTTGCCAATTAGGCCGCCGCTAGTAAGAACTTCATCGCCTTTGCCCATAGAAGACATAAGGTTCTTGTGCTCTTTAACACGCTTAGCTTGTGGACGGTAGATCATGAAGTAGAAGATCACAGCGAACATACCTAGCATGATTAGCATTTCGAAACCGCCGCCTGCTGGTGCACCTTCTGCTGCTGCGTGAGCTTGAGAAATAAACATTTAAAACATCCTCTATTATATTTTCGTAATTGTTTGTCTAATTGGGTCGCATCCTTTTATTTTCAAGCCCCATAACTCGGAAGAGAGATAGGGCTCGCAAAAAAGAAATACTAAGATTCTTTACCTAGTGGTGGCACTTCACGCCCCATTCTTGCGTAGAACTCTGCAACGAACTCTTCAAAGCGGTCTTCATCGATAGACTGACGAATGTCTGACATGATTCGTTGGTAAAAACGCAGGTTATGAATCGTGTTAAGTCGAGCACCTAGGATTTCGTTACAACGATCCAAATGGTGTAAGTACGACTTGCTGTAGTTCTTACAAGTGTAACAGTCACACTCTGAATCTAGTGGTGTTGTATCGGTTTTATGCTTCGCATTACGGATCTTGATCACACCTTCAGTCACAAACAGGTGGCCGTTACGTGCATTTCGCGTTGGCATTACACAGTCAAACATGTCGATACCGCGACGAACACCTTCAACTAAGTCTTCAGGTTTGCCTACGCCCATTAGGTAACGTGGCTTATCTTCCGGCAGTTGAGGGCATGTGTGCTCAAGAATGCGGTGCATGTCTTCTTTTGGTTCGCCTACTGCTAGGCCGCCAACAGCGTAACCGTCAAAACCAATTTCTGTCAGGCCTTTAACGGACACGTCACGAAGGTCTTCGTATACGCCACCTTGAACGATACCGAATAGTGAGTTCGGGTTTTCTTGCTTGTCAAAGTGATTGCGTGAACGCTGAGCCCAACGAAGAGACATCTCCATTGAGTCTTTAGCTTCTTTATGCGTCGCAGGGTAAGGCGTACATTCGTCAAAGATCATTACGATGTCTGAGCCTAGATCCTTTTGGATTTCCATCGACTTTTCAGCGTCCATGAAGATCTTGTCACCGTTTACAGGGTTACGGAAGTGAACACCCTCTTCAGTGATTTTACGCGTCGCACCTAGGCTGAATACTTGGAAACCGCCTGAATCAGTCAGGATAGGTCCTTTCCAGTTCATGAAATCGTGCAAGTCACCGTGCAGTTTCATGATTTCTTGACCAGGGCGTAACCATAGGTGGAACGTATTACCTAGCAAAATTTCAGCACCTGTGTCTTTCACTTCTTCAGGTGTCATGCCTTTAACCGTACCGTAAGTACCTACAGGCATGAATGCTGGTGTTTCAACGCTGCCACGTTCAAACTGAAGTTGACCACGACGTGCGCCGCTGTTTGTTTTTTTAAGTTCGTATTTTAATTTCACGAAGCCTCCAATATGCCAGAGAAACAATCTGACTGATAATTCAGAACCTTAAGCTAAACATAAGTTCAATCTAGCGAGTTCTATGAGGAGCGGTCGCGTATTCCTTGCGAGAGATTAGACAGACACCCTGCCCGACTCCTAGCTTACTGCTAGCACCCGTAAATTCTGCTTATATCGTTTATAACCAGCTAAAATTAGCTCGTTTTCTTATTAATGAACATCGCATCACCGTAGCTGAAGAAACGGTATTCGCTCTTCACTGCGTGATCGTATGCGCCCATCACATTGTCATAACCAGCAAATGCACTTACCAACATGATCAGTGTTGATTCTGGTAAGTGGAAATTGGTAATCAAGCAATCCACCAACTGGTATTCATAACCAGGGAAGATGAAGATTTCTGTGTCACCAAAGAAAGGAACTAACTCAGTGCCATTTTTCAATGCATCTTGAGCCGCACTTTCTAGTGAACGCACAGAGGTTGTACCGACAGCGATAATGCGTCCGCCGCGAGCTTTTGCTGCTGCAACGGCATCAACCACTTCTTGCGGTACTTCAACGTACTCTGCGTGCATGTGGTGATCGTTGATATTATCTACTTTTACCGGCTGGAACGTGCCAGCACCAACGTGAAGCGTCACGTAAGCAAACTCGACACCTTTTTCTTTCATGCCAGCCATTAGCTTGTCATCAAAGTGCAGGCCTGCTGTTGGCGCTGCAACCGCACCCGGCTTTTCATTATAGACAGTCTGGTAGCGCTCTTTATCTGCATCTTCATCAGGACGATCGATGTAAGGAGGTAGTGGCATGTGACCAACACTGTTAAGAATCTCTAAAACGCTTTGATCGGATGTGAAATGGATTTCGAATAACGCATCATGACGCGCCACCATTTCAGCTTCATACTCATCGTTCTCACCAAGGAACAACTTGGTGCCCGGCTTAGGTGATTTAGAACAACGAACATGCGCAAGAATGCTTTTCTCATCGAGCATACGCTCCACTAGCACTTCAAGCTTACCGCCTGATGCCTTACGACCGAATACACGAGCTGGAATCACTCGAGTGTTATTGAAAACAACAAGATCACCAGGCTCAACCAAGTCTAAAACGTCTTTAAACGAACCATCAGCTAGGTTACCGCTGTTGCCATCTAATTTAAGCAGGCGGCTTGCTGTACGCTCCTCTTGAGGGTAGCGAGCAATGAGTTCATCTGGTAGATCAAAGTGAAAATCTGAAACTTGCATGTGTCTAGTCTTGTCTTAGTTGATGAGATTTGTGCCGTTGGCGAATCATAAATCGTAGTTGCTGGATATTCGTTACGGTAAGTAAATCGTTACCAGAAACACATCGCAAACACGACTAAAAATTTCGCAGTGGGCTAGTATAGGCACACGAGCCGCAATAGCAAGGTTTACAGCACTGGATTATTGTAAAGAGGCGTAAAATAATGCTACTGATTCACCTCCTCAAACTAAAGAATTAGTTGCATAAAACTCACCCAAGAATGCGTCAGATCTCAGTTATTTTTTGGATAAAAAACTATAGTAATAGCAACAAATAAAAAAGAAGGAGGTTCGTATGATCAAGGTTGAAGATATGATGACTCGCAACCCTCATACCCTATTGCGCTCACACTCACTGGCCGATGCTAAGCACATGATGGAAGCGCTTGATATCCGCCATATACCGGTCGTTGATTCCGATAGGCATCTACTAGGTGTCGTCACACAACGAGACGTTTTAGCCGCTCAAGAATCCAGCCTACAAAACATCCCACAAGCTCAATCTTTTACTCTTGCTACTCCCCTCAACGACATCATGCACAAAAGTGTTATGTCGGTAGAGCCACGTGCAGGATTAAAAGAATCGGCTATCTATATGCAGAAACATAAAGTGGGCTGTTTACCTGTCGTAGAAAACCACGAACTAGTAGGCATTATTACAGACAGCGATTTTGTCACGATAGCGATCAATTTGCTGGAGCTGCAAGAAGAAGTCGAGCCAGAAGAAGCGGAAGTAGAGTAACGCTCAGAAGAGATATGAAGAGCGGCCAATTCAGCCGCTCAGAGGGATTGTTGTCGAAGCGAGTTATTATAAAAGCTCAGACACCACATCCGCTAACTGATGGAATGTCTCACGACGTGAAGAGCTTGGTCGCCAAACCAGGCCAATATCTCGGTACGCCTGCTGCCCAGGAGGATCGATAACCACCAGATTTTGGTTTTCCAATAAACCGTGGTCGATCGCCATTTGCGGAATAAAGGTAGTACCTAAGCCATTCGCGACCATTTGAACCAATGTGTGAAGGCTCGTCGCTGTGAACGGGTTGATCTTCTCTTTATCCGTTAACTTACAAGCCGACACTGCATGCTCAGTTAAGCAGTGTTCGTTCTCCAACAAGAATACAGATTCGTCTGGCAGATCATCGTATTTAATCGGAACACGGATACCATCAGCTTGATTACGACTGATCACCATCCGGAAAGGGTCTTGCCCAACAACTTGACTTTCCATATTGTCTATATCGACAGGCAAAGCCAGAATCAGTACATCTAGGTCTCCATGTCGCAGCGCAGCCAATAGGTTGGTCGTTGTATCTTCACGTAACAATAAATTAAGCTGAGGAAAGCGTTGGTTGGCCTCTTGTACCAAATCACATAAAAGGAACGGCGCGATAGTGGGGATACATCCGACTCGCAGCTGTCCTTGCATCGCATCGCCATTACATAGATTTCCAAGTTCAACCAGATCTTGCCCTTTCGCTAGTAGCTCTCGACCGTGCTTTACCACCAGCTCACCGGCTTGCGTGAAAACCAACGGGCTCTTTTTATCTTTCTTCTCATAAAGCGGGCAACCGATGAGTTCTTCCAGATTTTGGATACCTTTACTTAGCGTCGATTGGCTAACGAAACAGCGATCCGCTGCATCGCTAAAGTGACGAGTTTCGTGAAGGGTAACAAGATAGTGAAGCTGCTTAAGACTTGGCCATTTATTCATGAAATTACTTTGTAATATTAGTAGGATAAGTTACGTAAAGGTCAGCAGACCTAAGGACTGGGCAAACATTAAGCTCATCGCTTTTTTCGATTAACTTAATCTATTTAATTCGCTTTTTTCTATAGTACCGATTGTACTATAGTTTGTCCCGTAGAAACGGAGCCCAAACAAACATGTGTTGGGCCAACTAATTTTTTAGGAGATTCCAAATGGTACTAGTAGGTCGTCAAGCCCCTGATTTTACTGCAGCAGCTGTTCTAGGTAACGGTGAGATCGTTGATAACTTCAACTTCGCAGAATTCACTAAAGGTAAGAAAGCTGTAGTTTTCTTCTACCCACTAGACTTCACTTTCGTTTGTCCTTCAGAGCTAATCGCTTTCGACAACCGTCTAGAAGATTTCCAAGCTAAAGGCGTTGAAGTAATCGGTGTTTCTATCGATTCACAATTCTCTCACAACGCATGGCGTAACACTGCTATCGCTGATGGCGGTATCGGTCAAGTTAAATACCCTCTAATTGCTGACGTTAAGCACGAGATCTGCAAAGCATACGATGTTGAGCACCCAGAAGCAGGTGTTGCTTTCCGTGGTTCTTTCCTAATCGATGCTGACGGCCTTGTACGTCACCAAGTAGTTAACGATCTTCCACTAGGTCGTAACATCGACGAAATGCTACGCATGGTAGACGCACTAAACTTCCACGAGAAGAACGGTGAAGTTTGTCCTGCACAATGGGAAGAAGGTAAATCAGGTATGGACGCATCTCCACAAGGTGTTGCAGCATTCCTATCTGAGCACGCTGACGACCTAAGCAAGTAATTACCTCTTAAGCCCGAACTCAACGCGGGTTAATGGTTGGAAGACTCTCTAAAAGAGACATAAAGCATAAGCTAATAGCGCAAAGCGCACCGCCAATCAGTTAAGAAGTAAAGTCCTATTAAAAGCCCGAAGTTAACGCTTCGGGCTTTTTTCATATCTATTCGACGGCCTTTCATTTCCCCTAAACTCCCTCTTCAACATTTAATAGAGGCAGTTATAAGAACAAACTTTACCCCTATTTCCCTCTGCTACCACCTATTCATATCCGTATCTAGGTTGCTATGATTTCATCAGTATCTTTTTGAACGGATAAACATGATGAACACCGAAATTGAAGTCTGTATCGATAACTTAGAGTCTCTTCATAACGCACTATCTGGTGGTGCGAATCGAATTGAGCTTTGCTCTTCATTAGCACTTGGCGGATTAACTCCAAGCTTCGGAATGATGAAGCAAGCGGCAAAAATTTCGTCGGTTCCGGTCTACGCTATGATTAGACCAAGACAGGGCGACTTCATTTTCGATGATGACGATATGCTCTGTATGCTTGAAGATATTGAAGCTTGTGCAAATGCAGGATTGGATGGGGTCGTACTTGGTGTGTTAGCGCCGAACGGAAGTATCGATATGCCAAAAATGCAGCAACTGGCTGAAAAAGCGCACTCGTTAAAGCTTGGGATTACCTTCCACAGAGCCATCGATCAAAGCTCTGATTTCCAAGCAGCATTAGAGCAGGTCATTACACTTGGATGCGAAAGAGTTCTGACATCAGGGCTTGCTGTTAATGCTGAGCATGGCATCGATGTTTTGGCAGAAATGGTCAAACAAGCCGATGGACGAATTGATATCATGGCGGGGGCTGGCGTTAACGCTGCGAATGCTAAAATGCTTCAAAGCGCTACCCAGGTACCTGCTCTTCACCTTTCAGGTAAATCGACAAGACCGAGCCTAATGGAAAACAGCTCAAGTGCTCAAATGGGCAGTGATGATATTGATGATTATCAGATCCCAGTGACAGATGCGAGTAAGATATCTGATGTGAGAGCCGCCCTCACCGCTTAGGGCAATAGTCGCCAGCATAAATCCAGAGAACCTCGCTGACTAATCTAACTGACTGACGTATATTAGATTTAATAGCGCAGAAAATTTTCATGGATAGATATGGCTAAAGACTTATTCAGCTCTCTTGATTTAAACCTGTTACGAACATTTCTGATTGTTTATCAAGAACAAAACACCAGAAAGGCTGCGGAGCGTTTATTCGTTTCTCAGCCAGCGGTTAGCCAAGCCCTGCAAAAGCTAAGACACCACTTCAACGATGACCTTTTCGTTAAAGTTCATGGAGGTTTTCAGCCTACCGCTTTCTCAGAACAACTCACCAATGAAATAAAGCCGTTCATGGACGGTCTATCTGTCGCGATCAATGCATCAAACACTTTTGATCCAAAAGAGATCGATTACACACTCAAAATAGCGCTATCACCTATCGTGCTATCTTGTTTATCTGGTTCTTTATTTAAAATGATAAGAGAGCAAGCACCGAATGTGAATCTAGAATTAGTCTCTTGGACCAATACTTCTGTTTCTGACATTCAAAAAGATGAGGTGTTGATGGGGATCAGTTACCTTGGTAGTAAAACGAGTAAAGAAGTTTATACGAAAAAGTTAATTGAACTAACAGGGCGTATTTTTGTAAGAAAAGACCACCCTTTAAAGCAAGAAATCGTTACACCTTACGATGTGGCAGGCTACGATATCGCTTCACTAATCACACCCGGTTGGAACGACAACCATAGTTTGGCATCGGATATCCTAACTAATCTCTCCGTTGAACATAATGTTGGTTTCCGTAGTGAGCTAATTATGGCGGTCATTGATGTCATTCAACACACAGATATGTACATGCCACACTCGAACCTTTTCCTCGTTGATAATTACCCAACCCTACGCGGAATCGATGTTGTGATAGATGGCGAGCCTCCCAAAACTCCTGTTTACTGCCATTTACATACTAAAAACAGAAACTCCCCTATTACCAATTGGCTATTTGAGTTAATACAAAAAGCACTATCAACTCAGATTAATAAGTAATGCTTATTATAGAGATACCAATATCTACTTAGCCGAAAAATAAAACACTGTTTAATATTAGCCCTATCAAAACGGATACTGAACTACGAAGGATCGTGCAGTTAAGTTAACCCTAAATAGAGACTAATATGAAAATTGCACTTACTACCCTAATTTCAGCTTCACTACTTTCTGTTCCAGTTCTTGCAAACAACTTTGACAGCCAACACCGTGTGGGTATCGGTTACAACCAAACTCAAGTAGACGATTGGCTAACCGATGACACAGTTGATTGGGGTAACGGTATCAAACTTGAATATGGTTATGAATTTAACCGTATCGTAGGTATCAACGTTTCTTACGCAACGAATAGCGATGACGAAAACGTTGAAGGTATAAAAGCCGAGATCGATGGTTACAAATTCCAAGTTGATGCTGATATCGGTTATAAATTTGAATTAGATGGCTTCTCTTTGAAACCTTATGGTGTTCTGGGCCTAGCTCGTCAAAGTGAAGATAATTCAATTAGCATTCTAGACAAGAAGTGGACTGAATCATACAACGATACCAGCTTCGTTGTTGGCCTAGGTGGTCGAGCTGAATTCGGGCTACACCTATACACCGACATGCGCTTTGAATTCGCGAGCTACGATGACGTAGGTTACGACACATTCTCATGGACTGTCGGTTACCGCTTCTAAGAGATTGAAAAAGCCAGCGTCTAAGCTGGCTTTTTACAATCAGTCAATTGCTGGGTTTTAACACCTCATCAAAGTTGACTCACTTTTGAACAATTCTCAAATCAAAATTCATTGCAGCCACGGACGGCTAATTGCTTTAGGTATTTTTATGAAGATAAAAACTTCCCTGCTTTTACTTTCTGTCCTCTCCACTTCCGTTTCAGCAAGTGCTATTCATTTATCCCCAGAACTAAAGATTGGTTCTTATCATGGATTTGGAGTACAGGCGGGTATTACTGATGTGGCCAGTTTAGGTGCCGTTTACCTAAGCTACTCTCATATTTGGTATGAAAGCGATCGATATGATGAAACGGTTGATGCGTATCGCGTTGGTATCCAAAACATGTTTGGAAGAAACCAAATCCACGGCTTTCAGGCTGAGATTGGTGTGGCAAGTTATGACGGTACAAAAACGCGCTCAGGCGAAGTAGAAGAGAAAACAACACATGGTATAAGCCTAGGTGGTGCCTACGTTTACCAAGCGACACCAATGCTTGGATTACGTGCTGGTGTTGATATGAATATTTTTGATCACAACAAAACCTTTGTGCCTTACGACACAACGGTCAATTTCAATCTTGGTGCCATTATTAGCTTCTAAAGATAAGCTCTATTTTAGTGCGTCATCAAGGCTTTGATCGCCTAAGTGACGTACATCTTTACCCTTCACAAAATAGATAATGTATTCGCAGATATTTTGGCAGCGGTCTCCCACTCGCTCAATCGCACGCGCTGACCACATCACCTGCAAAATATTAGGAATGTTCTTAGGGTCTTCCATCATATAGGTCATTAACTGACGAATAACGGCCTCGTACTCCGCATCCAACTTATCATCAAGCTTGTGAACTTCTGCTGCCGCATCAACATCCATACGAGCAAAAGCATCTAATACTTGGTGAAGCATGGTGATTGCCTGACGGCAAAGAGGCTCTAACGAAACATGGAATTTCTGCTCTTTGGTCGAAGGGATCTCAATAGCACCTTGCGCAATTTTAGAAGCAACATCGCCAATACGTTCTAGATCGGTAATCGTTTTGATGATCGCCATAATCAAACGCAGATCCTTCGCTGTCGGCTGACGTTTTGCAATGATTCGAGTACAAGCCTCATCAATCGACACTTCCATCGCATTCACTTTATGGTCATCACGAATCACTTTTTTAGCCAGTTCAACATCGTCTTTATGAAGCGCCTGCATTGCAAACGAGAGTTGCTGCTCCACTAACCCGCCCATGGTCAATACATGAGTACGGATCGATTCTAACTCGACATTGAATTGCCCTGAAATGTGGCGACCGAAATGCATACTTGCTCCTTGAAAGAAATGAAGAAAGCCATTTTTGTAGAGTGACTTAGCTCTAGATGACACCTTTGCAGAGGTTAGCCATATCTACCAGTAATGTAGTCTTCCGTCTGGTTTTTCAATGGAGACGTAAAAATTGAGTCCGTATCTGAGTACTCGACCAATTTTCCCATATGAATAAAGGCAGTATGGTCACTTACGCGCGCGGCTTGTTGCATGTTGTGGGTAACAATCACCACTGTGTATTGGGTTTTGAGATCGTTGATCAGCTCTTCAATCGTCAAAGTAGAAATAGGATCCAGTGCCGATGTCGGCTCATCTAACAACAGCACTTCAGGTTCAATCGCAACCGCACGAGCGATAACCAAACGCTGCTGTTGGCCGCCAGATAAACCAAAAGCATTCTCATGCAACCGATCTTTCACTTCATCCCATAGCGCAGCAGCGCGCAGAGAGCGTTCAACCGCATCATCAAGATCTCGGCTGTTGCTAACGCCTTGTAGCCTCAAGCCATAAACCACATTCTCATAGATAGATTTAGGAAAAGGATTGGGACGCTGGAATACCATACCAACACGACGTCGTAAGGTCGCGACATCCACCTTAGGGTGATAGACGTTCTTACCATGAAGCTTCACTTTCCCGGAAACCTTACAGCCTTCAACAAGATCGTTCATGCGATTAATGCAGCGCAGCAGAGTCGACTTACCACAGCCAGAAGGGCCGATAAACGCCGTCACCTGCCCCTTCGGGATCTGCATCGAGATATCATCAAGTGCTTGGCTCTCTTTATAGTAAAGATTTAGCCCTTCAATCGAGATAGCAATTTGCTCATCCTTCAGGTTGTGAACATCAAGTGGTGCTTGGTAACCCAAGGTTTCATTAATCGAGAACATCTAATCTTGTCCTAAGGTTCGGTATTTTTCACGCAAGTTATTACGGATATTGATGGCTGTTAAATTCAACCCAACAATCACCGTAACCAATAAAAATGAAGTCGCATACACTAAAGGTCGTGCCGCTTCGATATTAGAGGTTTGAAAACCAACATCATAGATATGAAAGCCTAAGTGCATGAACTTTCTCTCTAAGTGTAGATATGGGAACTGACCATCTACAGGCAGGCTTGATGCTAGCTTCACAACCCCTACCAGCATTAATGGAGCCACTTCCCCCGCAGCTCTCGCGATGGCCAATATCAACCCCGTGATAATCGCAGGGCTTGCCATCGGTAAAACAATACGCCAAAGGGTCTCAAACTGAGTAGCACCAAGCGCCAATGAACCATGCCTCACCGAGCTAGGGATACGCGTTAAGCCCTCTTCCGTTGTTACAATAACAACGGGCAATGTTAATACCGCCAAGGTCAATGCTGACCATAAAAGACCTGGAGTACCAAATGTCGGTGCTGGCAATCGCTCTGCATAAAACAAAGAATCGATAGAACCACCGATGGTATAAACGAAGAAACCTAAGCCGAATACGCCATACACAATCGACGGTACACCCGCTAAGTTAATTACAGCAATACGGATCAAACGTGTCAGTGCGTTGTTTTTTGCATATTCATGGAGATAAATAGCAGCAACGACACCAAGTGGCATCACTACGATCGACATGAGAATAACCAGCAACACAGTGCCGAAGATCGCAGGAAACACCCCACCTTCAGAGTTTGAGTCTCGTGGATTCTCTGATAAGAACTTCCAAACTTGCTTGCCCCAATGCCCAACTTTTTCTGGATAGGACATCTTGTTGGGATACCAATAATCAAGAATATGACTGAGCGGTATTTCAACTCGTTCACCTGTCATATCTTCCACCAGCAAGCTTTCCACGTTCAGCTGTGTTCTGAGGTGCTCTAGCTTTACTTCCGCTTCATCAAGTTGGCTGTTTAATTTCAGCTTAGTTTGAGTATAAGTTTTAAGGTATTCATCACTCACTGACTCATTGAGTTCAAGCTTACGCTTTTCTAAACGCAAGTTTTCCAACTGCCAACTGATATTGCGTATTTCTTGGTTCACAACACGTGACGTTTCTTCTCTTAACGTGTCTGCAAACGCCAAACCATCCTCAAGTTTCTGGTCGATATTAGTTTGATAAGAACCCGAAGCTGTTTTAAACCCTACCGGCTTACCAAAGAAATACCCCCCACGGCTTCGCTCGATCACCGCCCATTCAGACGGTGTTGTTGGCTCACGTAAGTTAACATCCAAAATTGAAACAAAATCGGCTGGGTAAAGCTCTCTGTTTGCAACTTTGATACTTAAGCGTTGGATTAGCCCGGTCGACAAGTTTTGAGGTGACAAGAGGTCGTGGGCTTGAGGCACTTGCTCTATCGGGATGTATTTACGTTCATATAACTGACCAATCAATACATCTTGCTTTGATACCGTTTCGTCAAGATCGACCACTAACGACAAGTCTTTGGAGTCGACTTGCCATTGATACAAAGGAGCAGGCCAAAAATAGGTTAAACCCTTCCAGCCAATCAACAGCATTAGGCCAAGAACAGAAAGCATACTGATGCTCACCGCACCGCCCGTAAGCCAAATCCACGGAGAGCCTGATTTAATCCAAGACAATAATGACTTCAGTTTATTCATCATGGACGACCTTGCTCTGACGTGCTGAACCCAAGAAAGAGCCAAGTTCGTGAGATAC
Organism: Vibrio sp. 14G-20; assembly: GCF_026241515.1. Lineage (GTDB taxonomy): Bacteria > Pseudomonadota > Gammaproteobacteria > Enterobacterales > Vibrionaceae > Vibrio. The sequence goes on along the minus strand of NZ_JAPHPW010000010.1, from coordinate 14,364 downwards.
GCTAATCAAACAACTAACAGCCATTGATAGAGATTGAGGTGAACCTTTAAAACTACAGCGCACGATATTTATCTCTCAGTCTTTGTCTAACCCACTCTGCGACTGAGTTCACCGCGAACGTGAAAATGAACAGCAAGAGTGCAGCTAAGAACAACAAACGGAAGTGAGAACCACCTACCTCGGATTCTGGCAGTTCGACAGCAATCGTTGCCGATAGCGTCCTCATCCCTTCCAAAATATTCCAATCGAGAATTGGGGTGTTACCTGTCGCCATCAAGACAATCATGGTTTCGCCCACCGCTCTACCTAGTCCCATCATGACCGCTGAAAAGATACCTGGGCTAGCCGTCAATAACACCACATAGATAAGTGTCTGCCACGCCGTCGCTCCCAAAGCCAGTGAGCCATCGGATAAATGTTTTGGCACAGAGAAAATAGCGTCTTCTGCAATCGTGAAAATGGTAGGGATGACAGCGAAGCCCATAGCGAAACCAACCACCAGCGCATTACGTTGATCAAAGTCGATGCCATAGCTAGCTAAGAAGGTACGAATATCACCGTCAAACAACAAGGCTTCAATGCTGTTTCCACCAGCAAATACAGCGACCACGGTAATCATCAATACCGGAATCAATATCAAGGCGTGCCAACCATTAGCGAAGCGGCTCGTCACCATCTTCGGCAAACAGTACCAAACAAGTCCAGTCAACAATGTGCTCAGTGGTAACAACACCATTAATGAGAAGACTGCCGTTAGATGCGTTTCGACAATTGGAGCAAACCAAAGCCCAGCCAAGAACCCTATGATAACGGTCGGAAGAGCTTCCATCAGTTCTATCGACGGCTTCACGACTCTTCGCATTCTTGGAGACATAAAGTATGCGGTGTAAATGGCTCCGAGCACAGCAACTGGCACGGCAAACATCATCGCAAACAGAGCGGCCTTGATGGTACCAAACGTGATAGGGACTAAACTGAATTTTTCTTCAAAGTCATCGTTCGCCGACGTTGATTGCCAAACGTATTGCGGCTCTGGGTAGCTTTCGTACCAGACTTTTTGCCAAAGCGATGAGAATGATATTTGCGGATATTCGTTATCGACCTTAGCCACACTGATGGTGCCATCAATCAGCGTCGCCAGATGCAGTTCGTTGGCAGACATAGCCGCTAATTGTGGTGACTTATCAAATGCGCGCTCGAACAGCGACAGCTTTTCACTGGTCGTATAGTGGCTTTGTAATGTGCCGTTCTTATAGAAACTATAAAAACCTTTTCTATAAGTATCGGGCAGAATAAATTGCACTTGTTCAGCAAGTTGGAAGTCTCGAATATGGGTCAGGCTACGCTTTTCATCTTTGAGTACATCAAACCACTGAGAAACCTGTCCGTCCTCATGCGTAACCAACAGTGAATAAGCTCCAGACAGTAAATCGATACTTTTCACCGAGTGCTTTGCATCATTCAAGCTAAGATCAATCACTTCACGAACATTGAAGCCGCTATCTGATAGCTTTAATATCACTAAATCCGATTGTGCTCGGAGATATAAGGTTTGGCCATCAGGCGTGACTAACAACTGTTGTTGTAAACCCAACTTATCCGACAACCATTGTCTCTTCTGAAAAACATACTGACCCGTAACATCACTTTGGTACCACTTCACTAAGACTCGTTGGTCACTTAGCTGAGCTGCAACCGTGATACCACGTCCATTCTTAGAGAACGCGAATTTTTCGATTGTCGTCCCATTTGACGATTCATCATTTAAAAATGGTTCAGGGAGATCGATTTGCTCAATTTTAGGATCGGCTTCACTGCCCTTTTGCAGCACAGGCGCACTATACTCAGGATAGAAAAAAGTAAGGTTGCTTGCACTATCGGCAAAGGCAAACCAGTTTTCTGATGGGGTATTTCGAGAGAAGGCAACAGGATTGGCTAAAACATTTCGCTCAAAGTAAGAGTGTGTATTTTGAGACTCTAAATCCCAAAACTGCACCAAGCCAGATTTTTCGATAGTAAATGCATGCTGACCGTATTCATCAACAGATAAGGCGATAGGCTTTTCTACAGCAACGGTCTTTACGGCTTGGTCTGTCTCTAAACCAGTATCAGAAAACACCGGTAAAATGACCATCGCCAAGTAAACAAAGATCAATACCAGAGCAGCTAGAACGCTGACGGCACCACATGTCACTGAAAAACGGACGAGACGATCTTTCAACCATCTTTTTTTGTCACGCTCTTTCAATGAAAATTGGGCTGAAGCCATCTGTTTATCTACCTTTTTTTAGCTACTGACATAATATGTACGTTAGATGACAATTATATTACAAGTTGCGTTAAACAACTGAAACTAATAACAAGTTTGTTGACCATATTTCTTAAAGTAAGATCATAGATTTTGTGAATTTTGTCATTCTAAATTAAAGTAATCAGCTCTATAACCAGCACTCAAGGATTATCATCTCGATGGAAAAAGACTATGTCACAAAAGAACTTAGCTGGTTATCCTTCAACGAAAGAGTGCTCCAAGAAGCAGCCGACAAGTCAGTTCCCTTAATCGAAAGAGTTCGTTTTTTAGGTATTTACTCAAAAAACCTCGATGAGTTTTACAAAGTCCGATTTGCTGACGTGAAACGAAAGATCTTACTTCAAGATCCTCAGTTACCTGCCGACCCGCAGAAAACATTACTCACTCAAATGCAGAGCAAAGCAAGTAAGCTCGATGCTCGATTCCACGAGTTGTATAACGACCTATTGTTGGAACTGGCGCGCAATCGTATTTTTTTGGTCAACGAACAGCAAATCAGCGAAGAGCAAAGTGAGTGGATCAAAAAGTACTTTAAGAAAAAAGTGCTGCCACATTTAACTCCGTTTCTCTTGAACGAAGATCGCCAGTTACTCAATATTATGAAAGACGAGCAAAGTTACTTAGCCATCGACATCGAGCGTGAGGCATCTTCTCAATACGTATTACTCGAAATCCCATCAGAAGCACTCCCTCGATTTGTTAAGTTACCAGACACCTCAGGTTCTCAGCGTACTACTTTGATCTTATTAGATAATATAGTTCGATTTTGTTTAGATGACTTACTTAAAGGTTTCTTTGAGTATGACTCAGTGCGTAGCTTTGCTATAAAAATGACTCGCGACGCCGATTATGACCTTCAAGAGAACAATGAAAGCAGCCTATTAGAATCGATGTCTTTAGGTTTAGAACAGCGCTTAACGGCACTACCGATACGCCTTATCTATGAGTCAGAAATGCCAGCTGAAATGCTCAGTTTCTTACAAGTCAGACTAAAACTATCTGACTACGACAGTGTTATCGCCGGAGGTCGCTACCACAACTTCAAACATTTCTCTGAGTTCCCAAGCCTTAACCGACGTGATTTAGTTAATCGCCCGTTACCCGCGATTAAGTGCGCGCATTTTAGCCACCATCCAAACTATTTTGAAGCGATCAAAGCTCGTGACATCTTGTTGCATTACCCTTATCACACCTTTAATCACATCACTGAGCTCGTGAGGCAGGCTTCCTTTGACCCGAAAGTAACCTCCATAAAAATAAACGTTTACCGTGTTGCAGAAGGCTCCAAACTCCTTAGCTCAATCATCGATGCGGCACACAATGGAAAAAAGGTCACTGTGGTTGTCGAGCTGCAAGCTCGCTTTGATGAACAAGCCAATATTCAGTGGACAAAGAAACTTCAAGAAGCCGGTATAAAAGTCATCCATGGCATCCCAAGTTTGAAAGTCCACTCCAAACTGCTGCTCATTAAACGGAAAGAAGGCAAGCATACGGCGCATTACGCCCATATTGGCACCGGTAACTTTCATGAAGTAACAGCGCGCGTGTATACCGATTTTTCTCTGCTCACTGCGAATGAAGATTTGACCCAAGAGGTGAGACAAGTCTTTAAATATATTGAAAACCCTTATCAAAAATCACAGTTCAAACAACTGATTGTGTCACCGAAGAATACAAGAAAACGTCTGTATCAGTTGATAGATAATGAAATACAAAACGCGATGGAGAGCAAGCCTGCAAGCATCACTCTAAAACTCAACAATTTGGTCGACCGAGAGATCATTGAGAAGCTCTATCAGGCCAGCCAAGTCAATGTAAAAGTGAGAATGGTCATTCGTGGCATGTGCTCTATTGTCCCTGGCATACCCAACATCAGTGACCATATTGAGATTGTCAGTGTGGTCGATCGTTTCCTCGAACATCCGAGAGTGATGATATTTGGTAACGCTGGAAAGCCGAAAGTCTATATATCTTCTGCTGACTGGATGACACGAAACTTTGATCACCGCATTGAAGTTGCAGCCCCAATTTTAGATCCAAAGATCAAGCAAACCATTCTCGATATCACCGAGCTTCATTTCGATGACAGCAACAAAGCTCGAGTACTAAACCAATCGATGAGCAACCCTTACATACAACCACCAGCAAACCCACTTGATTACCCAACGTCACAACTCTCCACTTACCACTATATTAAACGTATGGAGAAACTTGCTCGCAAGAAATACAAACAAGAGAAGAAATCATGCCGCTAATCGATAACAAACATTCTCGATGTATTGCCGCTATCGACTTGGGTTCGAACAGCTTCCACATGGTAGTTGCCCGAGTATTCGATCAACACCTGCAATTAGTCAGCAGACACAAACAGAAAGTGAGGTTAGGTGATGGATTGGATGAACATAACTTCCTATCCGAAAACGCTATCGAGCGAGGCCTAGAATGCCTCAAGGTGTTCGCAGAACGACTAGCGGATTTTGAACTTGATAATGTCAGAGTGGTTGCGACTCATACCCTAAGAAAAGCCAAAAACGCTAAAGACTTCTTAGAGCAAGCCAAGCCACTGTTTCCTTTTCCAATAGAGATCATTTCCGGCCAAGAAGAAGCTCGAATAATCTATAACGGTGTAGAACACACTCAAACCGCTTCTGAATCTAAATTGGTTATTGATATCGGTGGAGGGAGTACCGAACTCGTCTCCGGACAAGGCTTTACCCCCCTAATTATGCGCAGTTTACCGATGGGATGCGTCAACTTCACTCAACGTTTTTTTGCTGACGGAGGGCTAACTTCACAACACTTCTCAGATGCTTATACCGCAGCTACTCGTCTATTAATGCCATTAATTGAAGAATACAAAAAAGCCACCTGGGAAATCACCTTTGGCTCATCAGGGACAACTAAATCAATAAAAGAGGTGCTCATTGGCTTAGGGTTCATCGATGGTCTCATTACAGCCCAACGCCTGTCTTATTTGAAGAATCACATATGTGAATTTTCATCATCCAAAGCCTTAAATCTTTCAGGCTTAAGTGATGAGAGAAAGCCAGTGTTTGCTGCTGGCGTCACTATTCTTTCAGCAGCTATGGATATGCTAAACATCAATGAATTGCATTTCTCCGATAGTGCCTTAAGAGAAGGGGTGCTTTATGACATGGAAGATCGGTTTAAAGATATTGATGTTCGAACAAGAACCGCCGAAACGCTCGTCTCTCGATACCATGTAGACGTAACTCATGGCAAGAAAGTGAAAGTACTCGCTCTTTCATTGCTGAAACAAGTGCAGCCTCAAGTGACAACTGCGGTCACTAATGAGCTGTATGATCTGCTCGGTTGGGCTGCGTTGCTTCATGAGGTAGGACAAAGCATTGCATTCCAAGGCTATCACCGCCATTCGGCTTATCTGCTTAAGCACACAACAATGCCAGGCTTCAATACTGAGCAGCAACGTCTTATATCAGCATTGGTTCGCTATCAAAGAAAAGCGCTCAAGCTACAAGACTTGCCGGAACTTTCTCTATTTACCCCACAACAAATCACCCTGCTGATTCGTATATTGAGATTCGCTATCTTACTCAACCGTCAGCGAAATCAAGCACTGGCCCCAGACGTGTCGCTAACGATTGAACAACAGGATAGCTGGGAATTGAAAGGATCTAAAAGCGATTGGTTGGGTCAAAACCAACTGCTTGACTATGAACTCAGAGAAGAGCAACAACGTTGGAAAAATGCAGGATGGTCGTTGAAGTTAAAATAACGAACAGTCAAAATAAAAACAGCCTGCGACATCGCAAGCTGTTCATACGTTTCTTTTCTAAGTTTATCTTAGCCTGAATTAGAGCCTCAGTCAGAGCCCGACTTTTGCCAATTCTTGCTCTGCAAACTCAGACGGTATTGCCAAGTAACCATCTTTTTCCACCAACTCTTGCCCTTGTTTTGAAAAAACAAAAGTAAGGAACTCTCTCTCAACAGGAGAAAGCGGTTTATCTGGATGTTTGTTCACGTATACATAAAGAAAGCGTGATAGAGGGTAATCACCACTCAAGATATTCGCTCGGGTCGGTTCTACATAATCAGAACCATACTCAGCAATAGGAATTAGCTTAACGCCAGCTACACGATAGCCAATACCTGAGTAACCTATCCCACTGATTGATGAAGCGACCGACTGTACAACTGATGCGGAGCCTGGCTGCTCATTAACTCGGTTCTTAAAGTCACCACCGCATAATGCGTTTTGTTTAAAATAACCGTAGGTTCCCGAAACTGAATTACGTCCAAACAGCTGGAATCTATGTTTTGCCCATGCTTGGTTTACGCCTAGATCTTGCCAATCGTTCAGCGGTTTCGTCGCACCACAGCGTAATGTTTCTGAAAAGACACCATCCATCTGGCGAAAATTGAGCCCCTCAATAGGGTTATCTCGGTGCACAAAAAGACCGATCGCATCAATGGCAACTCGCAGTGCTGTCGGCTTATAACCATGTTCTCTTTCAAACGCTTCAATTTCTCGCAAGCGCATAGGACGGCTCATAGGCCCTAGATGTGCTGTCCCTTCAGTCAATGCAGGAGGTGCAGTAGAAGAACCTGATGCTTGGACTTGAGCATTCACGTTCGGGTAGTAAGATTTAAACTCCTCTACCCATAACGTCGTCATGCCTGCTAAGGTATCCGAACCTACCGATAATAAGCTCCCAGAAATGCCCGGAACCTTAGAATAATCAGGAAGAGAATCGACACCTTGTTCGGCATTAACAGGGTTGGCCAAAGTTAACGCTAATAATGAGCAGACTGGCAAACGCATCCTGCGTGTCAAACAATTCATGACACTGTCAGTCGGTTTGGTAATGTGAAATGGAATCGACTACCAACACCCACTTCACTTTGAATTTCTAAATGTGAGTCATGGTGACTAAGCGCATGCTTCACAATCGCCAATCCAAGACCACTACCGCCCGTGTCTCGTGAACGCGCTTTATCAACTCGATAGAAGCGCTCGGTAAGTCGATGCAAGTGTTGTGGTTCGATACCGTCTCCAGTGTCTGACACATCCAAACACGCGCCTTGACTGGTTTGATACCAACGAACCTTTACGGTCGCACCAGGCGGCGTGTATTTCACTGCATTGTAAACCAGGTTCGATATCGCACTTCTTAACTGATCTTCATCCGCTAATACGCGTAAGCTCTTATCAATATCAAATTCCAGCTTGTGTTCTCGCTCTCCACTGAGGCTAGCGGCTTCTTTTTCAAGAACCTCCAACATCGCCGGAACGTTCACCACTTCATCCAATTCATGCATTGGCGCCGCTTCAATTTTTGAAAGTGTTAATAGCTGGTTCACCAGACTGTTCATGCGATTCAATTGCTCGGTCATCACACCATGAGCCTTAGGCCACATAGGCCCAACGATCATGTCTGGATCTTCCGTCATTTCAAGGTAGCCCTGAAGTACGGTCATTGGAGTACGTAGCTCGTGAGAAACGTTAGCAAAGAAGTTACGACGCATGCCTTCTAGCTGTTTTAACTGAGTAACATCACGTACCACCATTAGGTGTTCACCCTCGGTATACGGCACGATACGAAGCTCAAGCATGCGCTCCACGTTAAGTGGCGAAGGCATCTCTAACGGTTCTGAAAAGTCTTGTTTATTAAGATACTTGATGAAGTCCGGCGTGCGGATTAAGTTAGAAATCGGTTGACCTGAATCGTCTGGCCAGCGAAACCCAAGTAAGTACTGAGCTAGCTTGTTACACCAAACGATATTGCCTTCACCACGAAATACCACAACGGCATCGGGAAGAGATTCTGCACCATTTCTGAAACGACGGATTAGGTTGGTCAGCTCTTTACGTTTGCGACGCTGTCTCTGTTGCATTCGATAAATACCGTTGAACAGAGACTCCCAATTCCCAGAACCTGATGGTGGCGTTAGACGCTTCTCATCCCACAACCATGCGGACAAACGCATTTGATTATGTAAATGCCAGCCGAGCTGCAATACCGTAGCAGCCAGCAGTAACCAAGGTAGGTAGCCGAATATCCAACCGACTAAAACCCAAGGTGCGTAAAAAAAAGCCAGCTCCCAAGCCAGCTTTTTCCAGGTTAACTTTTCAACCATTCAGGACTCCGTAAACTGAGTAGCGAAGCCACACTAAGCCTTTGTAGAAAAACGGTAGCCCGCGCCGCGAACCGTTTGGATTAACTTGTCGTGACCTGCAGATTCAAGTGCTTTACGCAGGCGTCGAATATGTACGTCAACGGTACGGTCTTCAACGTAAACGTTGGTGCCCCAAACGTTATTCAGTAGCTGCTCACGGCTGTACACACGCTCTTGGTGCGTCATAAAGAAGTGCAACATTTTGAACTCTGTTGGTCCCATATCAACTGGACCTTCACTAGCGGTAACGCGGTGAGATACAGGGTCTAACTTAAGACCTTGCACATCAATCACGTCTTCCAGTGCAGTAGGCGTTACACGGCGAATAACCGCTTTTAAGCGAGCGACAAGCTCTTTTGGTGAAAATGGTTTAGTGATGTAGTCATCAGCGCCCACTTCTAAACCACGAACCTTATCTTCTTCTTCGCCACGAGCCGTCAGCATCACCACTGGGATGTTGCGAGTTAACTCTTCACGCTTCATGTGCTTGATAAAGTTTATCCCGCTACCGCCAGGTAGCATCCAATCTAGTAATACTAGATCTGGGAAAGGTTCACATAGCTTGTTTACCGCTGTATCGTAATCTTCAGCCTCTACTGCTTGGTAGCCTTTTTGTTCAAGGACAAAACACAGCATCTCACGAATAGGTGCTTCATCTTCAACGACCAGAATCCTTCTCGACATAATTGAATAGCCTTTGTATTTAATCAACGCATTGCATTATCTGAGTTAATTATGACACTTTTGTGACCTTTGAAAACAAATTTTCATATAACTGTCTCAAACAATTCACTTTATAACTTTTGATACAGAGCTAGGGACAAATCAACTTAGATCTCATATCATGAGGCACTTCTAAAAAGGTATGAGAAAAATTTATGTGGTTTAAAAATTGCCTAGTCTATCGCTTCAACCGTGATATTGATTTCAATGCAGATCAGCTAGAGAAACAACTTGAAGAGTTCCGTTTTACCCCTTGTGGTAGCCAAGACAAACAGAAGTTTGGCTGGGTAAATGCGATGGGTAGACACGGCGATATGATGACGCACGTATCAGAAAACCGCATTCTAATCTGTGCAAAGAAAGAAGAAAAAATGCTTCCAGCTTCTGTGATCAAAGATTCATTGAATGCAAAAGTAGAAACACTTGAAGCGGAGTCTGGTACTCCTCTGAAAAAGAAAGAGAAAGATAGCCTAAAAGAAGACATCATCATTGATCTTCTTCCTAGAGCTTTCAGCCGTAGTAACTTCACTTACGCGCTGATCATGCCGAAAGAAGGCTTTATTGTGGTTGACGCTAGCAGCTACAAAAAAGCAGAAGACGTATTGGCATTACTACGTAAAACAATGGGTAGCTTGCCAGTAGTGCCTGCTATTCCAGAGCAAGCAATTGAGACAACTCTGACAGAGTGGGTGAAATCAGGTGATACGCCTCAAGGTATTACGATGCTTGATGAAGCCGAGCTTAAATCAATCCAAGAAGACGGCGGTATTGTCCGAGTTAAGAAACAAGAACTAGAAGCTGATGAGATTAAAAACCACATCGAAGCCAACAAAGTTGTAACTAAGCTTCTGATCAACTGGCAAGATCGCATTGAGTTCATCCTTGCTGAAGATGGCAGCATCAAGCGCCTGAAATTTAGTGATGAACTAAAAGACGAAAATGACGATATTCCTCGTGAAGATCAAGCTGCGCGTTTTGATGCAGACTTCTCTCTACTTTGTGGTGAGTTCAGCGTTTTCCTTCCAAACCTATTTGAATCATTGGGCGGGTTAACTCAACCTAACGCTTAATCAGTCAAAATGTAAGCTCAGGTACTAACAGTATCTGAGCTTATTTATCACTAAGTGATCAATTATATCTGCCTCTCTACCCTCTTCTTAATGTCATTGCTATCTTTAGGGCTATCAACCAAACTCGTTTTAGCGTAAAATTTGCGCCCCTTTGATATCACTTGGTGGTATCAACCTGACTTGAGATCAGATTAGAGAACGAAGCAATGACTACACAAAAACCATTTGTACCTGAACTATTATCACCGGCAGGAAGCCTTAAAAACATGCGTTACGCATTCGCCTACGGCGCAGATGCAGTTTACGCAGGCCAGCCACGTTACAGCCTTCGTGTTCGTAACAACGAGTTCAATCACGAAAACCTACAAATCGGTATCGATGAAGCTCATGCTCAAGGCAAAAAGTTATATGTTGTATGTAACATTCAGCCACACAACTCTAAATTAAAAACATTCATTCGCGACCTTAAACCTGTTGTTGAGATGGGCCCTGACGCGCTTATCATGTCAGATCCAGGTCTTATTATGATGGTCCGAGAAGCATTCCCTGAAATGCCAATTCACCTTTCTGTTCAAGCAAACGCAGTAAACTGGGCAACCGTTAAATTCTGGTCAACCCAAGGCGTTGAGCGTGTGATCCTATCTCGTGAACTTTCACTTGAAGAGATCGAAGAGATTCGCGAACACTGCCCAGAAACAGAACTAGAGATCTTTGTTCACGGTGCACTATGCATGGCTTACTCTGGTCGTTGCCTACTTTCTGGTTACATGAACAAACGCGATCCAAACCAAGGTACTTGTACTAACGCTTGTCGTTGGGAATACAAGACAGAAGCTGCAAAAGAAGACGAGAACGGTCAGATCGTTGAAGCTAACCCTACAGGTGTCGCTATTCAAGAAGTCGAAACTCAGGGTATTGAAGTTCAAGACGAACGTCCAGACAACACATTAGGTCTTGGTAAACCAACTGATGAAGTCGTTCTACTTTCTGAATCACACAAACCTGAAGAGAAAATGGCAGCGTTTGAAGATGAGCATGGTACTTACATCATGAACTCAAAAGACCTTCGTGCAATCCAACACGTTGAGCGCCTAACGAAGATGGGTGTTCACTCTCTGAAAATTGAAGGTCGTACTAAGTCTTTCTACTACTGTGCACGTACAGCACAGGTTTACCGTAAAGCTATCGATGATGCTGTTGCAGGTAAGCCATTTGATGAGAGCCTAATGGGTACGCTAGAGAGCCTAGCTCACCGAGGCTACACTGAAGGCTTCCTTCGTCGTCATACTCATGACTCATACCAAAACTACGAGTACGGTTACTCTATTTCTGATACTCAACAGTTTGTTGGTGAGTTCACAGGCAAGCGCCGCGGTGACCTAGCGGAAGTAGAAGTGAAGAACAAGTTCCTAGTCGGCGACAGCTTAGAGATGATGACACCGAAAGGTAACGTTGTTTTCAAACTGGAAGTTATGGAGAACCGTAAATCTCAGCCAGTAGATGACGCAAAAGGTAACGGTCACTTTGTATTTATTCCAGTACCTGCTGATCTTGACCTAGAATTTGGCTTGTTGATGAGAAACTTGAGCGCAGGCCAAGATACACGTAACGCTTCAGGTAAGTAACTTTACTTAGAAACTCTACTGAGAAGAAAGCAATGGCTCTGTTAATAACTGACAAGTGCATAAACTGCGATATGTGTGACCCAGAATGCCCAAATGGCGCAATTACGATGGGCGACAGTATCTTTGAAATCGATCCTGATTTATGTACTGAGTGTAAAGGTCACTATGAGAAGCCAACATGTCAGTCAGTGTGCCCCATTACAAAATGCATAATCACTGACCCAAACCATATTGAATCTGATGACGAGCTACTAGAAAAATTTGTCATTATTCAAGGCTTGACCTAATAAAGAAAAGGTTCAACTTATTATAAGCTGAACCTTTTTTTTAACCTGATTTTCCGATTGGATAAATATTGCAAAAGAGCTCCTTTTCAAATTGATATTCAAGTCTCTCTCGCCAATTTATCGATTGCGCGATGGGAATAAGATAGAAATTTTCCCTACTGGTATCTGTCACAAATGCCATTCCATACTGCATCAACTCATAATGGACATCATTAACAAAACTAGGGTCTAAGCGTTGTCTACCAGTCAGGTGATTAATATCGTCTCTTGAAATAGAAATACCTGAATTTTCTGCACTGAATCTATGTCTTAACCATTCTGAAAATTCCTTTGCACAAATCATAGTCATAGTCTTATCCTTGAATTATCTATCGACGGGTATCAGACTCTGATTTCGCATACTGCATATAAGCCGCATCTTTCACCCCAAAAACACTCAATCCCTGACCAAACCTTGTCAAATTCGCCATCGCCCTTACTGATATCATTATAGGTTTTATTAATATCAAACGATGTTCTTAATCTCGTGTTTATAAACTCTAGACAAAAGTGTGATATTTCTCCAGTTTTAGAGTCAAGAAAACCAGTGGCATTACCACTGTGAGATACCTAGATGAACAGGATTACTTATTCGATATCAAGGCCAAACACTGACTTGGCATCACTTTAACTTTTTTCTTTTTCTTATTTTTCGCTACTTTTTTGGGAGGTGAAACTGGAACAGTCTTTGGAGCCCAACTTGCAAGTTCATCCCCACAGCCATCCCCCTTAGGAGGGCTTGCTTGAGCTATGCAGTTTGAACTGCCTTCAGGACACTTTAGACGAACGTGGAAGTGAGAATGATGTCCCCACCAAGGTCTTATTTTACCTAACCAAGCTCTATCATTAGCATCAGAGTTTTCTTGTTCACAAAGGGTTTGCTTGATTACAGGATGAACAAAAATACGCACTACTTTTTCGTCTTTCGCTGCATAACGAATAACTTGAAAATGATCATCGGTCCAATTCGATTGACGCAATTTGTAGTTGGTAAGATCCACAACGCTCATTGGCTTGGGGACAGCAAGTTCATTCTCAGATAGCCTTTTATTCGTCAACCTTAACCAGATATCAATATCTAATCCAGTTTGGTGACTTGAATGACCCGAAGAAAAGCGCCCTCCTCTAGGAAGAGAAATATCACCGACTAATAAATTAGTATTGAGTTTCTCGCTAGTCGTTCCACCTAACCTTTCAATAAACCTTATAGCTTCTATATGGCCATAATAGCGCCCTCTTTGAGGACGAATGATCTGATATCCCAAACCATTAATAGGCAAAGCCTGCGCACCATCTAGACAGCCATTAGCATAACTTCCAATTGATGAAGGTGAGTTGTTAGTAGGGTGACTCTCTTTCTCCCAAGAAGTTGCTGATAGAGAAAAGGAACAAAAGAATACAAACAGTGCGAAAAAAAACCTCATAATAATCCTAAATTACTGACGCTTACTCATTATATTAGTCGTCATTTAGGATTAGGTGCATATCGTATTTAAGTTTTTGGCGCTAGCCAGTGAATGAGACGGGTTAAAGCTATAAAGTAGGAAAAGAGAAAACAGAAAAATCTCGGTATAGATGAATTTTGAAGCGTAATGAGCTATTTAGACCAGGTTACTTTCTATAATTTATCAAGCTCCAGAAAGCAAAAAGCTCGAGCATTTCTGCCGGGACGCGCAGTCTAGAGCCTTAAATATGGCAGGGGTGGACTGAGCCGGCACCCCGGAGATTCGAACTCCCAACACGCGCTGTTTTGGTAAGTCGGGGAATCCGCTGCTTTGCTAATTGCGTATATTAGATTCAGAAAGCAAAAAGGCTCTAGCATTTCTGCCGGGACGCGCAGTCTAGAGCCTTAAATATGGCAGGGGTGGAGAGATTCGAACTCCCAACACGCGCTGTTTTGGTAAGTCGGGGAATCCGCTGCTTTGCTAATTGCGTATATTAGATTCAGAAAGCAAAAAGGCTCTAGCATTTCTGCTAGAGCCTTAAATATGGCAGGGGTGGAGAGATTCGAACTCCCAACACGCGGATTTGGAATCCGCTGCTCTGCCAATTGGAGCTACACCCCTATTTTCAGTTTTAAAGAGCTGAAACTCTGAATAAGTGGCGGAGTGGACGGGACTCGAACCCGCGACCCCCGGCGTGACAGGCCG